>NZ_CP032155.1:2498391-3747587 GCF_008329905.1 Mycobacterium sp. ELW1
GAGCGCACTGCTCGCCGGCGACCGCTCGGAGCGCGCCGTGGATCACCCGGCTGCGACGCCACCGTCGGCGCGCGAACGGGCTGTTCACGTGGCCACGGCCCTGGGGCTCGCCGACGTCAGCGACGACGAACTATCGGTGGTCGCAAGGGTTCTCGCGGCACTGCCGGTGACGGCACGAGAGCTTCTCTGGCAGAGCGCCTTTGAGTCCCATTATCGCGATGAGCTGCTGCGCGCGCTCGATGTCGCAGCCGGTGATCGGCACCGTGGGCGATTCCACACCCAGGTTGTGACCTGTATCGACACCCGATCTGAGGGGCTGCGACGCCATCTGGAGGCGCTGGGCGGATATCAGACACTGGGGTTCGCCGGGTTCTTCGCCGCCGCCATCCGGTTCACCGACCTGATGGGCGGAGCTCCCAGTGACCTGTGCCCTGTCCTCATCGCGCCGAGCCATGACATCGCCGAGGTCGCCACTGCCGACGGTGTGCGCGAAGCGGAGCGCCGAGTCACGGGAGCACTGCGCCTGGCCGGAGCCGAAGCGGCATTCCATGCCGCCAAAGAGGCAGTGGCAGGGCCCTTTACGCTCGCCGAAGCGGCCGGTTGGGCCGCGGCCCCGCTGGCCGCGGCGAAGACACTGACGCCGGCGGTCAGCGGCACGATCCGACGGCATCTCCACACCCTGGCCGTCCCGGAAGCGGCGACGGTACTCAGTGTGGATGCCATACCGCAGGCCGAGCGCGTCCTGTTCGCCAACGTCGCGCTCGCCACGATGGGTTTGGTCGACGACTTCGGCCGACTTGTGGTGCTCTGCGCACACGGAAGCTCATCGGAGAACAACCCGTACCAGGCGGCCCTGGACTGCGGAGCGTGCGGGGGACAGGCGGGCGGACCCAATGCCAGGACCGCGGTGGCGATACTCAACCAACCCGAGGTGCGTCGGGAACTGCGCGGCATGGGAATCGACATCCCGGACCAAACATGGTTCGTCGCAGCCCAACACGACACGACCACGGACCGGATCCAGATCTTGGACCGGCACCTGATTCCGGTGACTCACCGCGGGGACGTCGCGCGATTGAGCGACGACCTGGCCCGGGCCGGGGCCGCATTGGCAGCCGAACGCTGCGCGACACTTCCCGGTGCGCGCCGCGCGGGGACGCGCCCCCGGGCAGCCCGTCACGTCAGCACCAGATCGGTTGACTGGGCGCAGGTTTACCCCGAATGGGGGTTGGCCGGCAATGCCGCCTTCGTCATCGGTCCCCGGGAGATCTCGACCGGGCTCGACCTTGCGCGGCGGACGTTCCTGCACTCCTACGACGCGGAGGTTGACGCGGACGGCAGCGCGCTGGAGACCATCATGACCGCCCCCCTCGTCGTCGCCCAGTGGATCAATTGCCAGTACTACTTCTCGGCGGTCGCACCCGACGTCTTCGGGGCCGGCACCAAGACCGTGCACAACGTGGTCGGCAGTGCCGGCGTGATCAGTGGCCACAACGGTGACCTACGACTGGGACTGCCCTGGCAATCCATTGCCGACGGCAACCGGCTGCGGCACGAGCCGATGCGGCTGCTCGCGGTGATCCAGGCTCCGCTGTCACGGATCGACACGATCGTCGACCGCAACCCGATCCTGCAGCGGTTGTTCGGAAATGAGTGGGTCAGCCTTGCCGCCAGGCCGTGCGCAGGGGCGCCCTGGCAGCAGTGGACCCGCACGGGGTGGCGGCCGTGGTTCGAATCCGATTCCCTACCAATGGTTCTCGATGAAGAGAGGGTCTCATGACTACATCAGCACTCACCAAGATGATCAAGGTCGAGGTGGTGGTCCCCGGAAGCGACGCTGCCGCTGTCCGCGACTTGATTCAAAGCGTCGGCGCCACCGGGTACACCAGCGTGTCCGGCGTCTCAGGCCTCGGGCATCACGGCTACCGGCAGGGCAAGCTGCTGTTCAACCAGCAAGCGGCACTGGAACTTCTGATCACCGTCGTCCCGGACGGCAAGGCGGACGCGCTGCTGGCCGGGCTCCGCTCTCTGCTGGACGCCTCTCCCGGGGTGATGTTCGTGACAGAGACCTATGTCAGCCGACCCGAGTACTTCTGCTGAATCCGTATCACCCGAGAAAGGATCACAACAATGTCCAACCCACTGAACACCTGGCAACATCTGCGCGCCGGCAACGAGATGTTCTTCGTCCCGGTTCGAGGCGGCCAGGCCAAGCCGTCCCTTCGAAACCCGGTGGCCGCGGTATTCCGTTGCGCGGATGCGGCTGTCGGGAGCGAGATGATTCTCGGTCAGAGCTGGGGCTCGCTGGTCGACGTCAGCACCTGGGGCCACGTCATCGACGACGGTGTCCTGGCCACCATGGAGTGCGCCGTGGAAACGCTGGAAGTGCCGCTGATCGTGGTGCTCGGCCACTCGGACTGCCGCGCTATGCGCGCCGCGATGAGGGCGTGGGACGACGCGGTGATTCCCGAGGGAGCCACCAGGATTGCCGTCCAGCAAGCGCTCTCGTCCATCGTGCGCCGCGGTGCCAGCGCGGACTCCGTCGATGCGGTCACCGCCGCGCACATCGTCGAAACCGGCGTGGCGCTGATGGAACGATCGCCCATCATCTCCCAGCGGATCGACGCGGGGAAGTGCGGGATTGTCTGCGCGACAACCGATCCGGTGAACGGTCAGCTGCGTACCTACGCAACCATCGGACCGGTCGGTGAGGTGCCCGACACGCTACTGGAGTGCGTGTGACAGGTGCTGACGGTCAGCGTCGAAGCCGGCCACCCTGCACCGCGAACGCGCCGGGGCCGGCGAAGGCCAGCAGAAAGAGTGCGAAGCAGTACAGAACGGCGAGCTCGCCGTCGTTCTGAATCGGGAGCAGGCCGTGCGGCTGGTGCTCGGTGAAGTAGGCGAACGCCATCTCACCGGAGCCGATGAGCGCGGCGATGCGCGTGAACAGGCCGAGCGCCACCAGCAGGCCGACGACGAGTTCGATCAGGCCCGCCCACCAGTACGGCCAGCTCCCGATCGGGGCGGCACCGCCCTGGGAGATGGGCCATCCGAACAATTTCACCGTGCCGTGGAGGGCGAACAGCAGGCCGATGACAATCCGGAAGATTCCGAGAACGGGGGAGTGATAGCCGCCGAGTCGCGCGTCAAGGGTTTGTGCCATACGACGACCATACTATTCGGACTGCGGTCCGGATAGGTGTCCCCCGTTAACGTTCAACGAAGGAGCCCACCCGCCCCGCGAGGGTTGGGTGGGCTCCGTCAGCCTTGCTGCGGCGTCGATTTAGACGTCGTAGTACAGCGCGAACTCGTACGGGTGAGGCCGGATCTGAACGGGCATGATCTCGTTCTCACGCTTGTAGGAGATCCACGTCTCGATCAGGTCGGTCGTGAAAACGCCTCCCTCGGTGAGGTATTCGTGATCGGCCTCGAGACGGTCGATGACCGCCGACAGGGACGTCGGCGCCTGCGGGATGTTGGCGGCCTCTTCCGGCGGGAGCTCGTAGAGGTCCTTGTCGACCGGCGTCTGCGGCTCGATCTTCTTCTTGATGCCGTCCAGGCCGGCCATCATCATCGCCGCGAACGCCAGGTACGGGTTGCCCGAGCTGTCCGGTGCGCGGAACTCGAGGCGCTTGGCCTTCGGGTTGTTGCCGGTGATCGGGATACGCACCGCGGCCGACCGGTTGCGCTGGCTGTACACCAGGTTGATCGGGGCCTCGTAGCCCGGCACCAGACGCTTGTAGGAGTTCACCGTCGGGTTGGTGAACGCCAGCAGCGACGGTGCGTGGTGCAGGATGCCGCCGATGTAGTGGCGCGCGATGTCCGACAGGCCGGCGTAGCCCGACTCGTCGTGGAACAGCGGCTTGCCGTCCTTCCACAGCGACTGGTGCACGTGCATGCCCGAGCCGTTGTCACCGAACAGCGGCTTCGGCATGAAGGTGACCGTCTTGCCTGCCGCCCAGGCGGTGTTCTTGACGATGTACTTGAACAGCAGCACGTCGTCGGCAGCATGGAGCAGCGTGTTGAACTTGTAATTGATCTCGGCTTGACCGGCGGTGCCGACCTCGTGGTGACCGCGCTCGATCGTGAAGCCGGCGTTCTGCAGGTTGGTGGTGATGTCGTCGCGCAGGTCGACGTAGTGGTCGTAGGGCGCCACCGGGAAGTAGCCGCCCTTGGGGCGCACCTTGTAGCCACGGTTGGCCGAGCCATCGGCCTCGAACGGCTCACCGGAGTTCCACCAGCCGGACTCGGAGTCGACCTCGTAGAAGGTGCCGTTGATCTTGGAGTCGAAGCTCACCGAGTCGAAGATGTAGAACTCGGCCTCGGCGCCGAAGTAGGCGGTGTCGGCGATGCCGGTGCTGATCAGGTAGTTCTCCGCCTTGCGGGCCACGTTGCGCGGGTCGCGCGAATATGCCTCACGGGTGAACGGGTCGTGCACGAAGAAGTTGAGGTTCAAGGTCTTGGCGTGGCGGAACGGGTCGATGCGCGCCGTGGCGGGATCCGGCAGCAACAGCATGTCGGACTCGTGGATCGACTGGAAGCCGCGCACAGACGAACCGTCGAACGCCAGGCCGTCCTCGAAAACGCTCTCGTCGAACGCTGAGGCGGGGATGGAGAAGTGCTGGACCACGCCAGGCAGATCGCAGAACCGGATGTCGACGTACTCGACGGTCTCGTCCTTGATCAGCTTGAACAGGTCGTCAGCGTTCTTTTCTGCCACTTACTACTCCTTCGGTGGTACTTAAACCCGGGGCTGACGGTAAGGATCTGATGTTGCACGATCGTCAAGCGCATGTTGCGCCGACGTTACGCAATGGACCTGCAGCGCGACACAGGGGGTTGCCGCTGGTCCACATATCCTGGGGTCATGGCGCGCGAGATCGGATCCTGGCTGTCCGGACCGGAACCGGTGAACCCGGGTGATACGGCTGACTGGCCTGGCCGGACGTTGGGCCTGCCGGAGTCGGGGCCACGTTCGCTGGCGCGGTCGGGTCGGCGTTTCCTGGCATTGCTGATCGACTGGTTCGTCGCGGTAGGACTGACCGGATTGTTGCCCGCCTTCGGCCTATTGCCAGGGAACTTGCTCCAGACGAGTGAGGGGCAGACAGTCATCCTGGGCATCTGGTTCGTACTCGGTGTGCTGTCGGTGCGGTTGTTCGGATTCACGCCGGGGCAGTACGCGCTCGGGCTGATGGTGATTCCGGTGGACAACCGTCAGCACGTCGGAAGCGGTCGGGCGATCGGACGAGGGCTCCTTCTTTCCCTGGTCATTCCTGGGCTGTTCACCGATGCCGACGGTCGTGGCCTGCAGGATCGGCTGACGGGGACCGCTGTCGTTCGGCGCTGAGATTTCTGTCGGTGGGCCGGTATAGTGTCGAACACATGTTCGATGAATTAATGGAGGTCGACACGGCTGATCAGTCGGCGATGGTCGAGCGCATCGCAGAACTGGAGCGGCTCAAAGCCGCTGCGGCGGCGGGGCAGGCGCGGCTGACCGCCGCACTCGATGCCGCGCGGCGGTCTGCGGAGGAGGCGGCTGGGATCCCGGTCCGGAAGCGGGGCCGCGGCCTGGCTGCCGAGGTGGCGCTGGCGCGCCGGGATTCGCCCGCTCGGGGCAATCAGCATCTGGGGTTCGCCAAGGCTCTGGTATACGAGATGCCGCACACGCTGGCTGCTTTGGAGGCCGGCGTGCTGTCGGAGTGGCGCGCCACCATCGTGGTGCGAGAGTCGGCCTGCTTGGACGTCGAAGATCGGCGACAGCTCGATGCCGAATTGTGTTCGGAATCCGGCGCATTGGTGGGGATCGGCGACGCGACCCTGGGGGCGAAGGCGAAGGCGATCGCCTACCGTTTGGACCCGCATGCCGTGGTTGATCGGGCCGCCAAGGCCGAGGCCGAGCGCACGGTCACGACGCGTCCGGCCCCGGATGCGATGACATACGTGACGGCCTTGTTGCCGGTGGCTCAGGGTGTTTCGGTCTATGCCGCGCTGAAGCGTGAGGCCGATGTCTGCTGCGACGCGCGCTCACGTGGACGGGTCATGGCCGACACACTGGTCGAGCGGGTGACCGGACGGCCGGCTGATGAGCCCGTGCCGATGACGGTGAACATGGTGATCTCCGATCAGGCGCTACTCGGGGCCGAGCAGGGTGCGGCGGTGATCGCCGGCTACGGTTCGGTCCCCTCGGCGGTCGCCCAGAAGATGATCGTGGACAGGGTGGCCGATGATCGGTCGCGAGCCACACTTCGCCGCCTTTATGCCAATCCGGCCAGTGGTGCACTGGTTGCGATGGACTCGCGGTCGCGGTTGTTTCCGAAGGGTTTAGCGGAGTTCATCGAGCTACGGGATCAGCGCTGCCGGACGCCGTATTGCGACGCGCCCATTCGGCACCGCGACCATGCGATTCCGCATTCGCGCGGCGGTGCCACGAGCGCGGCGAACGGGCTGGGGATGTGCGAGGCGTGCAACTACGCCAAGGAGTCGCCGGGTTGGAAGGTTGTCGCTGCGGTTAGCGAAAATGGAACGCACACAGCGGAATTCACCACTCCGACCGGGGCGCATTACCACTCAGCGGCACCGCCGATGCCTGGAACGCCGAAGACGCCGATGACCGCCGCAGAGCTATACCTCAATGGCAAGCTGCTGAGGGTGATCGCCGCCTGAGCTAAGCCTGGTGACGGACTTGTCCGTTCATCATCGTCATCGTGATGGTCGCGCGGTGGATGTCGTGCGGGTCGATCTCGAAGATGTTGGCGTCCAACATAATCAGGTCGGCACGCTTACCCACCTCGATAGATCCGACCTTATCGTCCAATCGAAGCTGGTAGGCGGCACCCATGGTGTTGGCGTGCACAGCCTCGGCGACGCTGAGCTTCTGATCGGCCGGCGCCAGCACGGGTGCGTCGGGCTGGCCGATTAACTGGCGGGTCACCCCGATCTGGATGGAATCGAGCGGCTTGTAGGTGGAGAAGTAACCCGCCGCCGGCCAGTCGGTGCCCAGCGACATCCGCCCACCCGATCGCAGGATGTCCTGTGCGCGATAAAACAAGTCCTGGCGGGGCTTGCCGTACCGTGCGGCCATGTTGATCACGGTGTCCGGATCCGCGGACATCCAATTGGCCGAAAACTGGCCTGTCACACCGAGCTTGCCGAACCGCTGGCTGTCCGGATCCTGCACGTACACCAGATGGGCGATCGTGTGCCGTCGGTCGCGGGGCGGATTGGTTGCGATCGCCGCCTCGATCGAGTCCAGTGCGGTGCGCGTCGTGTGTTCCCCGCACGCGTGCACATGGACGTCGAAGCCCGCGGCGTCGACCTCGCGGACCAGTTGGTGCCACTGCTCGTCGGTGAACGGCGATGCGCCGATCGAATCCGGTTTGTCCGCATACGGCTCGATCAGCCACGCCGTGTATCCACCCTGGGTGCCGTCGCCGACGATCTTCACCGCACCGACGGTCACCAGGTCGGTCGAAATCCGGTTGCGGATATCGGTCAGCTTCGCCACCGCGTCGTCGACCGGTGGAGCCTTGACGCTGTAGGAGGCGACGACCCGGAACGGCAACTTCCCGCGCTGCTCCAACTCGCTGTACAGGCCGATCACCGCGCCCTGATCCTCGCCGATCGGCGGCACCCCGGCATCGAAGACCGAGGTGATCCCGGCGGCCGAGGCCTTCGGCAGCCACGTCTCCAGCAGCGCCTCCATCGAGTCTTGCGAGATCGGGTCGACGGCGTTGACCAGGCTGAGTACGGCGTCCACCTCGAGCACATACCCGGTGGGCTCACCGTGCTCGTCGCGGGCGTAGTAACTGAACCCGGGAATCGGGTCCGGAGTGTCCCGGGTGACGCCGGCGATCTGCAGCGCCTTGCTGTTGGCCCACATGCTGTGGCCGTCGATGGCGAAGAAGAACCCGGGCCGGTCCGGCAGCACCCGGTCCAGCTCCTCCCGCGTAGGTCCGTCGGGCCCGAACATGTCGACGCGCCAACCGAATCCACGCACCGGACCGTCGGGATGTTCCTTCGCATACGCAGCGATCGCTGCCAGCGCGTCCGCCCCGGTGGGCACCTGCAGGTCGACGCCACTGGTCAGAAACGAACCGAGGAACGGATGGATGTGGCCCTCGACGAACCCCGGCAGCATCAGGTTGCCCTTGAGGTCGATGACGCGGGTGTCCGGGCCCTCGAGCGACGCCGCGCCGGCGTCGTCGCCCACATAGGAGATGGTGTTGCCGGTGATCGCCGCCGCCTGCGCCCACGGCTGCGCGGGCGACACGGTGTAGATCCGGCCACCCCGGAACACCACATCGGCGAATGTCGTCGCGCCCGTGGCGGGTTGTTTCCCGCCGCACGCGGCCGCCGCCGTCGCGACCGCCGTGACCGCGACCGCACGCAGTGCGGTCCGACGCGTCAGAACCCCCGACCCCAGCGCGCCGAAATGCGGCGCCCACTCACAAGCAGTACAGATGACTTCCCCCCGAAATTGGTCAGCGCCTGCGGACGGTGCGTTGCACGCCCTTCATCTTGGCCTGTGCGGGCAGCGGGCCCTTGGGCATCGCGGCCGGACCCACCCGTGAACCGAGCGCGACGAGCTTGGACTCCAGCGAGTCCATCTGCTTGACGGTGATGTTGGCAGGCAGCTTGGTCAGATGCCGCTCCAGCTTCGCCAGTGGCACCTCACCCTCGCCGTTGCCGACGATCACGTCGTAGATCGGGATGTCGCCGATCAGTCGCGCGGTGCGCTTCTTCTCCTGCGCCAGCAGCGGCCGGACCCGCGCCGAAGAACCCTCGGCGACGAAGATCACGCCAGGTCGGCCGATCACCCGGTGGACGGCGTCGAAGTGGCCGGTGGCCGCAACCCCCGGCGTCACCCGCCACTTGCCGCGCAGGTTGTCCAGCGCCCAGGCCGCGGCACCCGTCTGCCCCTCGGCCTTGCGGAACACCGACTTCTGCGCGCGCCGCCCGAAGATGATGAACGCCACCAGGGCGCCCAGCACGACGCCCAGCACGATCAGCAGGTAGAGGGTGATCCCACCGGCCAGCACGCCGGCGGCCACCGACGCGGCCACGATCAACACGAACGCGCCGATCATGTAGGGGAGCAGTCGCTTGTCTTCCTTGCGCTGCATCTGGAACGCCTGCCATAGCTGGCTGCGGCGCTGCTTGGCTGCGGCCTTGCTGGCAGCCTTCGCCTCGGCCTTGGCTGCCTTGTCCTGGGCAGCGTTGCGGGATTTCGCCATAACTACCAAGAATACGGGCCCGCGATCAGCGTGACGCCGCGGTCACCGCGCGGGCTTGTGCGCCGCCGCTGCCTGCTGATACAGCCGGCCGGCCCGGTAGGAGGAGCGCACCAGCGGTCCGGACAGCACCCCGGCGAACCCGAGCCCCTCGGCGTAGGCGGCCAGGTCGACGAACTCCTCGGGCTTGACCCACCGCTCCACCGGGTGATGACGCACCGACGGCCGCAGGTACTGGGTGATCGTGATGATGTCGCAGCCCGCGCCGTGCAGGTCGGCCAGCGCGGTGTGCACCTCGTCGATGGTTTCGCCCATGCCGAGGATCAGGTTGCTCTTGGTGACCAGCCCCGCCGCGCGGGCGGCCGTCAGCACATCGAGGCTGCGCTGGTAGCGGAACGCCGGACGGATCCGCTTGAAGATCCGTGGCACCGTTTCGACGTTGTGCGCGAACACTTCTGGACGCGAATCGAAAACCTCGCGCAGCAGGGCGGGCTCGCCGTTGAAGTCCGGGGCCAGTAGTTCGACGCCGGTGGCCGGGTTCAACTCCTTGATGGCGCGCACCGTCTCGGCGTACAGCCACGCTCCGCCGTCGGGCAGGTCGTCGCGGGCCACGCCCGTCACCGTCGCGTAGCGCAGCCCCATCGCGGCCACGCTCTCGGCCACCCGGCGCGGCTCGTCGCGATCCAGTTCAGCGGGCTTACCGGTGTCGATCTGGCAGAAATCGCAGCGGCGGGTGCACTGCTCGCCGCCGATCAGGAACGTCGCTTCCCGGTCTTCCCAGCACTCGAAGATGTTGGGGCAGCCGGCTTCTTCACACACGGTGTGCAGTCCCTCGCGGCGCACCAGGCTCTTCAGCGCGGTGTACTCCGGACCCATGCGCGCGCGGGTCTTGATCCACGGCGGTTTGCGCTCGATCGGGGTCTCGGCATTGCGGACCTCCAGGCGCAGCAGCTTGCGGCCTTCTGGAGTGACTGTCACGTTGTCAAGCTTACGGGCAGCCGACCGTCGAGGGCGTCGCACACCGCGTCGGCGACCTTGGCGCGGACGTCGTCGACGCCGACGTGGCGGCCCAGTTCAGCCGTCAGCGAAGTCACCCCGGCGTCGGTGATTCCGCACGGCACGATCGCCGAGTACGCGCCCAGATCGCAGTCGCAGTTCAGCGCGAAACCGTGCAGTGTGGTTCCGCGGGCCACCCGGATCCCGATCGCCGCGATCTTGCGGTTTCCTTGCACCCAGACGCCGGAGCGACCTTCGACCCGGCCGGTCTCCAGGCCCAGTCCGGTGCATACCGAGATCAACGATTCCTCAAGCCGCCGAACATAATTCACCACATCCAGCGGCTCGGCCAGCCCGATCACGGGATAGCCGACCAGTTGTCCGGGACCGTGCCAGGTGATCTTGCCGCCGCGGTCGGTGTCGACGACGGGGGTGCCATCCATCGGCCGCTCGTGGGCTTCGGTGCGCTTGCCTGCCGTGTACACCGCCGGATGTTCCAGCAGCAGCATCGTGTCGGGCCCGCCGGCCACCCGGGCATCGGCCAGCTCGCGCTGCAGCTGCCAGGCGTCCTGGTAGTCGACGGTGCCCAGCTGGCGCACCTGCATGCCCGCTGAGCTCGATCGAATGGATTCCCGCACCCAATCGACGCTACTACCCCTGAGCGGACGTGGTGGCGTAGGCCAGCGCCTCGCCGATGGTGTTGTGGTGGAAGACGAACCCGGCCCGTTCGAGGGCGGCGGGGATTGCCCGCTGACCGTCGAGCAGCCCCTCGTCGGCGAACTCGCCGAGCAGGGTGCGCAGCGCGAAGCCGGGCACCAGCAGCGGCGTCGGCCGGTTCAACGCCCGGCCCAGCGCGGCGGTGAACTCCGAATTGGTCACCGGAGCCGGCCCGGTGAAGTTCACCGGACCCGACAGGTCGCTGTTGTTGATCGCGAACAGCAGCGCGCGGATCTCGTCCTCCAGGCTGATCCACGGCATGTACTGCCTGCCGTTGCCGATCCGGGCGCCCAACCCGAGACTGAACAGCGGCCGCAGCCGGCCCAGCACGCCGCCGCCGGGGGAGAGCACCAGGCCGGAACGGGCGAGCACCACCCGGGCGCCGGCATCCTCGGCGGCCAGTGCCGCGGCCTCCCAGTCCAGACAGAGCCGGGACAGGAATCCGCCTCCGGCGGGGGCGGTTTCGTCGACGACCCGGCTGCCGGTGTCGCCGTAGTACCCCACCGCGCTGGCGTTGATCAGCGTCGGCACCCCGGCGTCGGCGACGGCCGCGGCGATCACCTCGGTGGGGCCGATGCGGCTGTCGCGCAGGGTCTGCTTGAACGAGCCCGACCACCGCTTGTCGCCGACGTTGACGCCGCACAGGTTGATCACCGCGTCGACTCCCTCCAGACCGGACGGATCGAACTCACCGCTGTCGGGATTCCAGTGAAGTTCGTCGCCGTTGGCCGGCGCCCGGCGCACGATGCGCAGCACGCGATGGTCAGCGGCGCGCAGCGCCGACACCAATGCCGAGCCGATCAGGCCGGACGAACCGGCGATCGCGACGACGAGCCCGCCCGTTGGTTGGCTCATCGCGTCACAACCCCAGGTCGGCCTCGAATGCCCCTTCTTCGAGACGCCGCTTGACGGTGGTCAGGAATCGGCCGGCATCCGCGCCGTCGATCAGCCGGTGATCGTAGGTCAGCGGCAGGTAGCAGATGGAACGCACGCCGATCGACTCGTTGCCGGAGTCGTCGACGATCACCCGGGGACGTTTGACGATCGCGCCGGTGCCCAGCATCGCTGCCTGCGGCGGCACCAGGATCGGGGTGTCGAACAGGGCGCCCTGGCTGCCGATGTTGGTGATCGTGAACGTGCCGCCGGACAGCTCGTCGGGCTTGAGGTTGCCGCTGCGGGCCCGGTCGGCGATGTCGTGGATGGCGCGCGCGAGCCCGGCCAGGGAGAGATCGCCCGCGTTGTGCACCACCGGGGAGAGCAGGCCCTGCTCGGTGTCCACCGCGAAGCCGAGGTTCTCGGCGTCGTAGTAGGTGATCTCCTTGGTGTCCTCGTTGTAGCTGGCGTTGATGTTCGGGTGCGCCTTGAGCGAGTCGATCACCGCGCGGGCGATGAACGGCAGGTAGGTCAGGTTGACCCCTTCGCGCTCGGCGAAGCTCGTCTTCGCCTTGGCCCGCAGCGCCACGATCTTGGTCATGTCGACCTCGTGGGTCTGCGTCAGCTGCGCGGTGGTCTGCAGCGATTCGCGGGTCTTCTTGGCGGTGATCTGCCGGATCCGGTTGGCCTTCTGCGTCGTGCCGCGCAGATGTGCCAGCGGTGACGGTGCCGACGCGGCGGCAGCCGGGGCGGCAGCCGCGGGTGCCGTGGCCGCCGGAGCGGCGGGTGCGGCCGGGGCCTTCTTGGCCTCCGCGGCAGCCAGCACATCCTGCTTGCGGATGCGGCCGCCGACACCGGTGCCCTTGACGCTGGCGAGGTCGATCCCGTTCTCGGCGGCCAGCTTTCGCACCAGGGGAGTGACGTAGGGGCTGCCGTCGGAGGCGTCGCTGTCCTCGGCGGCGGCCGGCGCGGGGGCCTGCTTGGGCTCGGGCTTCGGTTCCGGTGTGGGCTCAGGCTTGGGTTCGGCCTTCGGCTCGGGCTTCGGTTCCGGCTTGGGCTCGGGCTTCGGTTCCGGCTTGGGCTCAGGCTTGGGTTCGGGCTTGGGTTCGGGCTTCGACTCGGCCTGCGGCGCGGCGCCGGCATCCCCGATCTTGCCCAGTTCACCGCCGACGGCGACGGTGTCGTCCTCCTCGGCGGTGATGGACAGCAGCGTCCCGGCCACCGGTGACGGGATCTCGGTGTCGACCTTGTCAGTGGATACCTCGACCAGCGGCTCGTCGACCTCGACGGAGTCGCCGACCTTTTTCAGCCAGCGGGTCACGGTGCCCTCGGTGACCGACTCGCCGAGTTCGGGCATCAGCACCGGCGTCGCCGAACCCGACGACTCCGAGGAACCCGACGACTGCGCGGGCTGCGGTTCCGGCTCGGGTTCGGGCTCTGGCTCGGGCTCGGGTTCGGGTTCGGGCTCTGGCTCCGGCTCGGCCTGGGTCTCCTCGGCGGGGGCGTCGGACGACTCGGATTCCTCACCGGCTTCGCCGATCACCGCGAGCTCGCCGCCGACCTCGACGGTGTCGTCCTCCTGGGCAACGATCTTCGTCAGCACACCGGACGCGGGAGCGGGAATCTCCGTGTCGACCTTGTCGGTCGACACCTCAAGCAGAGGCTCGTCGACCTCGACGGTGTCGCCCTCTTGCTTCAGCCACCGGGTGACGGTCCCCTCGGTGACGCTCTCACCGAGTGCCGGCATCTGGACGGAGACGGCCATTGTGTTGACTCCCTCGAACGGTCAGTCGTGCGGGTCGGACTTCTGGCATACCACAGCGTCGTGTACCCATCCTGTCATTGCCGAGCCACCCGCACGCACTCAGGGCGACGTGTGATTTCTCTGGCACCATCGAAGGGAAGGACCGCCGGAAGGAGTGCATCGGAGTTGGGGCTGTTCGACAGGTTCCGGGCTACACGCCGGGCTGAATCCGGGCTCGCCGCCGACCGGCGGCACTTGTACGAATGGGCTGCGCAGCGCACCGGGGTGGAGGCCTACGTCGAGCCCGAGACCAGCGTGACCCCGATGACCGTCGTGCTCGTGGCCACCGACGGTGAATGGACCCGTCGCCCGGCCGACGGCGCGGCCGGTGCCCGCCGACTCGGTGAAGAACTCGGGATTCCTGTCTATGACGTGCAGAAAGTCGGGTATCCCCAGCGGATGCGCGACTATGACGCTCGGCGGCGGATCGAACGCCGCCGCCAACGAGACCTGGAGGCGTGATGACCATGCGCTATGTCGACAGCACCGATGGGACCCGCCTGGCGGTCTACGAGGAAGGCAATCCCGACGGCCCGACCGTCGTGCTGGTCCACGGCTACCCCGACTCGCACGTGGTGTGGGACGCGGTCGTGCCGCTCCTGGCCGACAAGTTCCGCGTGATCCGCTACGACAGCCGCGCCGCCGGAGCGTCCTCGGGACCGAAATCATTCTCGAAGTACACGATGGCCAACTTCGCCGACGACTTCGATGCTGTCGTCGCCGAGCTCAGTCCCGGCCAACCCGTGCACGTGCTCGGCCACGACTGGGGCTCGGTCGGCATGTGGGAGTACCTCGGCCGGGCCGGTGCCGGTGACCGGGTGGCGTCGTTCACCTCCGTGTCGGGGCCGAGTCTGCACCACCTCATTCGCTTCGTGCGCGACGGGCTGAAGAAGCCGTACCGGCCAAAGTTGTTCCTGCGCGCGCTCTCTCAGCTGCTCCACGTCACCTACACGGCCGCGCTGTCGGTTCCGGTACTGGCGCCCGCAGCCATGCGGCTGGGCTCCGGAGTCATGCGGGCCGGACTCACCCGCGGCATTCCGAAGGACCTCGTGCACCACGGCGGGACGTTCGCCGACGACGCCGCCAGGGGCACAAAGATCTACCGGGCCAACGCTCTGCCCGCGCTGATCCACCGTCCGCTCGATTTCTACGTCGACATCCCCGTGCAGCTGATCGTCAACCTCGACGATCCTTTCGTGCTGCCCCACGTCTACGACGACACCGCTCGGTGGGTGCCTCGGCTGTGGCGCCGCGACCTGCGCGCCAAGCACTGGTCGCCGTTCACCCATCCGCAGGTGCTCGCCGCCGCGGTCACCGAACTGGCCGAGCACCTGGACGGCAAGCCGGCCGCCCGCGCACTGTTGCGGGCCCAGGCCGGCCGGCCGAAGAAGGACTTCGGCGACACCCTGGTCTCGGTCACCGGGGCCGGCAGCGGGATCGGCCGCGAGACTGCGCTGGCCTTCGCCCGGGACGGCGCCGAGTTGGTCATCAGCGATATCGACGAGGCCGGCCTCAAGGACACCGCGGCCAAGATCGGCGCACTCGGCGCGATCGCGCATCCCTACGTGCTCGACGTCTCCGACGCCGATGCCGTCGAGCGGTTCGCCGACGAGGTGTGCGCCGCCCACGGGGTGCCCGACATCGTCGTCAACAATGCCGGCATCGGGGTGGCCGGCGCCTTCTTGGACACTCCCGCAGAGCAATTCGACCGCGTGCTGGACGTCAACCTCGGCGGCGTGGTCAACGGCTGCCGCGCCTTCGCCCGCCGGCTCGTCGAGCGCGGCACCGGCGGCCACATCGTCAACGTGGCATCGATGGCGGCCTACTCACCGCTGAAAGGCCTCAACGCCTACTGCACATCCAAGGCGGCGGTGTACATGTTCTCCGACTGCCTGCGTGCCGAATTGGCTGGCGCTGGAATCGGATTGACCACGATCTGCCCGGGCATCATCAACACCAACATCGTGTCGGCCACCGAGATGATCGCGCCCTCGGGCAAGCGGGCCGCCGTCGCGACCCGGCGCGCCCAGCTGGAGAACATGTTCGACCGGCGGGGTTACGGCCCGGACAAGGTGGCCAAGGCCATCGTCTCCGCGGTCAAGAAGGACAAGCCGATCCGCCCGGTCACCCCCGAGGCATACCTGCTCTACGGGACGTCGAAGGTGCTGCCGCAGGGGATGCGCAGCATCGCCCGCGCCGGCGTGGTCTAGCCGTTCGCGTCTAACCGTGTTGTGAGATGTCCTCCAGGACGGCGAACATCGTCCGGGTCGGCACCCCGGTGCCACCCTTGCCGGTGTAACCCCACGGGCCGGAGGTGTTGTACGCCGGCCCGGCGATGTCGATGTGCGCCCACTGCACGCCGTCGGCGACGAACTCCCGCAGGTACACCCCGGCGACCAGCATGCCGGCGAAGCGCTGCGAGCTGACATTCGCCAGATCGGCGACAGTCGACTTGAGGTCGTCCTTCAATTCCTCGGGCAGCGGCATCGGCCACGCGTTCTCGCCTTCGGCCTGCGAGATCCGGGCCACCCGGTCGCGGAACTCGTCGCTGCCCATCACACCCGGCGTGCGCGCACCCAACGCGACGGTCTGCGCGCCAGTCAGCGTGGAGGTCTCGATCAGGTAGTCGGGTTCGTCCTCGCAGGCCCGCACGATCGCGTCGGCCAAGATCAGCCGGCCCTCGGCGTCGGTGTTGAGCACCTCGACGGTGATACCGCCGTACTGGGTCAGCACGTCACCGGGGCGCTGCGCGGTGGACGACGGCATGTTCTCGGCCATCGGCACGGTCGCGATCACGTCGATCGGCAGCCCCTGCTTGGCGGCCAGCACGACCGTGGCGATCACCGCCGCGGCGCCACCCATGTCGGAGGTCATATGGTGCATCGACGCGGCCGGCTTGATCGAGATGCCGCCGGTGTCGAAAGTGACGCCCTTGCCCACCAGCGCGACAGTCTTGCCGTGCTTGCCCTTGGCGCCGCGATATGCCAGCCGGACCAGCCGCGGCGGGCGCGACGATCCCTTGCCGACCCCGATGATGCCGCCGTAACCGGCCTTGGCGAGCGCCTTCTCGTCGAGCACCTCGACCTTCAATCCGGCGGCTTCACCCAAAGCCTCTGCCCGCTTGGCGAATTCGCCGGGGAACAGGTGGCTGGGCGGGGTGTTCACGAAATCGCGTGCAGTGGCCACCGCGGTGGCGATCGCGGTGGCCCGGGCGGCGTCCTTCTTGGCGCCCGCCGCGGTGCTCAGCGCGATGATCTTGCCGATCGCCGGTTCCTTCGGCGCGGTCTTGGCGCTGCGGAACTCGGTGAAGCGGTAGCCGCCCAGGATCAGGCCCTCGATCGCGGCCTCCAGGTCCAGCTCGGTCAGCGTGGTGATGACGGTCTCGACCCCGGACAGCGAGCGGGCGGCCACCCCGGCCGCGCGCCGGATGACGTCGGCCGGCCACTCGTCGCGCGGGGCGCCGAGCCCGACGGCCAGCACACTGCCGACCGCGAGGGATGGCACGTGCAGGCGGGTGACCTGCTCGGCGCCGCCCTTGGCGCCCAGCGCGCGCAGGACCACTCCGATCTCACCGATCGCCTCGGCGTCCAGAAACGGTCCGCCGACGACGGTGGGGGAGCCGTCGCCGCCGTCCCCTCCCGAGCCGGAGACGACGGGGACGATCAGCACCGCCGACTGCGCGCGCTTGGGCAGCGAGGTCGCGACGGTGACGGTGGGGGCAGCGTATCCAGGTTCGGTGCTCACGAGCATTCACAGTAGACGCGGGGCACTAGTGTTGTTGGCCGTGACCGACACATCGGAACTCCTGTACGGGCCGCTCGACAGTCAGCACCGCGAACTGGGCGCCACCTTCGCGCCGTTCGGCGGCTGGCTGATGCCGGTGTCCTACGCCGGCACGGTCGGCGAGCACACCGCCACCCGCGAGGCAGTCGGCCTCTTCGACGTCAGCCACCTGGGCAAAGCTCTGGTGGTCGGCCCGGGTGCGGCGGAGTTCATCAACTCCACGCTGACCAACGACCTGCGCCGGATCGGTCCCGGCAAGGCCCAGTACACCCTGTGCTGCACCCCCGAGGGCGGGGTGATCGACGACCTGATCGCCTACTACGTCAGCGACGACGAGATCTTCCTGGTGCCCAACGCCGCCAACACCGCTGCTGTCGTCGCGGCACTGCAAGCGGCTGCGCCAGAGGGCATTTCGATCACCGATCAGCACCGCTCGTATGCCGTGCTGGCCGTTCAGGGCCCGCGGTCCGCCGACGTGCTCGCCGCGCTGGGCCTGCCCACCGACATGGACTACATGGGTTACGCCGACGCCACGTACTCCGGTGTGCCGGTACGGGTCTGCCGCACCGGATACACCGGGGAGCACGGTTACGAGCTGTTGCCGCCGTGGGACTCCGCCCCCGTGGTGTTCGAGGCGCTGGTGGCCGAGGTGCAGGGTGCGGGCGGGCAGCTCGCCGGGCTGGGCGCCCGCGACACCCTGCGTACCGAGATGGGCTACCCGCTGCACGGTCACGAGCTGTCCCTGGACATTTCGCCGCTGCAGGCCCGCTGCGGCTGGGCGATCGGCTGGAAGAAGGAGGCGTTCTTCGGCCGCGACGCCCTGCTGGCCGAGAAGGAGGCCGGCCCGCGCCGGCTGCTCCGCGGCCTGCGCGCCACCGGCCGCGGCGTGCTGCGCCCGGACCTGACGGTGCTCAACGGCGCACTGCCGGTGGGTGTCACGACGTCGGGCACGTTCTCGCCGTCGCTGAAAGTCGGTATCGCCCTTGCCCTCATCGACACCGACGCCGGGATCGACGACGGCGCGCTGGTCACCGTCGACGTGCGCGGCCGCCCGCTCGAGTGCGAGGTGGTCAAGCCGCCGTTCGTCGAGGTCAAAACTCGCTAGCGGCGCGGTCTACAATTTCAGCTATGACCAACGGCCCCCTCGAGTTCACGGTTGAGCGCAACGCGAATCCGGCGACCGACGAGGTACGGGCTCAGATTCTGGCCGATCCGGGCTTCGGGCGATTCCACACCGACCACATGGTGTCGGGGCTCTACACCGACGAACTGGGTTGGCACGACGCCCGCGTCGTGCCGTACGGCCCGATCGAACTGGACCCGTCGGCCATCGTCCTGCACTACGCGCAGGAAATCTTCGAAGGACTCAAGGCCTACCGGTGGGCCGACGGCTCGATCGTGTCGTTCCGTCCGGAAGCCAACGCCGGGCGGCTGCGCGCCTCGGCTCGCCGGCTCGCCATCCCCGAGCTGCCCGAGGAACTCTTCGTCGAATCGCTGCGTCAGCTGATCGCCGTCGACAACCAGTGGGTGCCGCCCGCCGGTGGCGAGGCGTCGCTGTATCTGCGGCCCTTCGTGATCGCCACCGAGCCGGGCCTGGGTGTGCGGCCGGCCTCCGAATACCGCTACCTCGTGATCGCCTCACCGGCCGGCGCCTACTTCAAGGGCGGGATCAAGCCGGTCAGCGTCTGGCTGTCCACCGAATACGTGCGGGCCAGCCCGGGCGGCACCGGCGCGGCGAAGTTCGGCGGCAACTACGCCGCCTCGCTGCTGGCGCAGGCCGAGGCCGCCGAGCACGGCTGCGATCAGGTCGTCTGGCTCGACGCCATCGAACGCCGCTTCATCGAAGAGATGGGCGGGATGAACCTGTTCTTCGTCTTCGGCAGCGGCGGTTCGGCCCGGCTGGTCACCCCGGAACTGTCCGGCTCACTGCTGCCGGGCATCACGCGCGATTCGCTGCTGCAACTGGCCAGCGACGCCGGTTTTGCCGTCGAGGAACGCAAGATCGACGTCGAGGAGTGGCGCAAGGGTGTGGCCGCGGGGGAGATCACCGAAGTGTTCGCCTGCGGCACCGCCGCGGTGATCACCCCGGTTTCGCACGTCAAGTTCGGTGACGGCGAGTTCACCATCGCCGACGGACAGCCGGGCGAGGTGACGATGGCGTTGCGGGACACCCTCACCGGCATCCAGCGCGGAACCTTCGCCGACACGCACGGCTGGATGGCCCGGCTCAGCTAGGCCGGCGGGGCTTCTACTCGCTCGAATCGACCGGTCTTGGTGCCCAACCTGATCCGATACACCGAGCCTCGGCGCAGACTCGCGTGGTCGGGCGGAGGCTGCCCCTCGGGCAAGGTCAGCAGCGGCATGATCCGCGCGACGAGCAGGGCCATGCCGGCGTCCCACTCCGCCCCTTCGCACTCCTCGAAGACTCCCCACGCGATGACGCTGCGCCAGTTCGACAAGTCGTCCACCTGCTCGACCTCTACGCAGACCTGGGGATGGGTGCGCATCGCGAGCAGCTTGGCGCCGTCCATGGAGTGGCCGTAGACGTAGGTCCCGTCATAGACGTAGGTGACAGGAACGACGTACACCTGCCCGTCAGCGATGCAGCCGAGCCGTGCGATCACTTCGGCGTGCAGTATCTCCTCGATCTGCCGATCGTCGAGCTCACCCAGCATGGATGACCAATCCGAGGATCACCAGCGTCGTCGTCAGTTCGATCGTCGCACCAAGCACATCTCCGGTGATACCACCGAATCGGCGCACGCAGTGCGTCGTCAGCGCAATCGAGGCCGCCAACGCCGCCAGCACGACCACCGGACCCTGCCAGAGTCGGGGCGTCGCCACGGTGGCAAGTGCAGCGGCCAGAATTGCCCAGGTGAGCGCGATAACCAGCGGCTGAGTGCCTGCGACCTGTCCGCCCAGCGAGCTGCCGCTCGCCGCGGGCACGCCACGCCGACAGGCCAGCACCGCGGCCACCCGTCCGGTGACCACCGCAGTCACGACCGCGAGCGCGCCCATCCAGCCCGACGGGGTCGCGGCGAACCCGAGTGCCTGGGCGGCCACGACTACGACGACCGCCGCGACCCCGAACGGCCCGGCGGTGCCGTCGCGCATCACCTGCAGCGCGCGCTCGGGCGGTCCGTAACAGCCCAGCGCGTCCACGGTGTCGGAGAGCCCGTCGATGTGCAGGCCGCGCGTGATGAGCAGCAGCGCGGCGACGGTGAGTAGCCCGGGCAGCGCATGGTGTGTGCCGAACGCCCAGTCACCGGCCCACAGGACCGCGGCGGCCCCCGCGCCCAACACCGCTCCGACCACCGGCAGCGCTGTCATCGTCGACCGGCCGAACGTACTTCCCCGCAGCGGAACCGGCACCACCGTCCCGAACGCGAAAGCCGTTGCCAGCGAGCGGAACACGATCAGTCCGCGGCGCGATCGGAGACGCCGGCATCCTCAAAGGTGGCCATCGAGGCCAGAGTCGCGACGGCCGCCCGCAGCACCGGCAGGGCCACCGCCGCACCGGTGCCCTCACCGAGGCGCAAGCCGAGGTCGATGATCGGCGCCAACTCCAGGTGGGCCAGCGCCAACGTGTGCGCGGGCTCCGTCGACCGGTGTCCCGCCTGCCACCAGGCCCGTGCGCCGGGAGCCATCCGGTCGGCGACCAGGGCTGCCGCCGTCACCACGACGCCGTCGAGCAGCACCGGGGTGCGTCGCACCGCGGCCTGCGCGCAGAAACCGGCCATCGCCGCCAGGTCCGCGCCACCGCAGGTGCGCAGCAGCCCGACCGGGTCCGGCCGAAACTGGCGGGCGCGGAACATCGCGTCGCGGACCGCCGCGACTTTGCGAGCCCACGCCGCATCGTCGATACCGGTGCCGCGGCCCACCACCGCCACCGGCTCGGTGTCGGTCAGCGTGGCAATCAATGCCGTTGCGGCCGTGGTGTTCCCGATGCCCATGTCGCCCGCGATCAGCAAGTCGGCGCCGGCGTCCACCTCGTCATCGGCCAGTCGGCGTCCCGCCTCCAGCGCGGCCACCACCTCGTCGGCGCTCAGCGCATCCTCGACCGCGATGTTGCCGCTGGAGCGGCGGACCTTGTGCGTGCCGATCTCGTCGGTCAGCGGCTGCTCGCAGTCCACCGCGATGTCGACCACCCGCACCGACGCGCCCGCCACGCCGGACAGCACGTTGATCGCCGCGCCGCCGGCATCGATGTTGGCCACCATCTGCGCGGTGACCTCCGGCGGGTACGCCGACACCCCGGTCCGTGCGACGCCGTGGTCGCCGGCGAACACCACAACTCGGGCTCGTTCGAATTGCCTTGGTGGACAGGATCCTTGGCAGGCGGACACCCAGACCGACAGGTCCTCAAGCCGCCCGAGCGCACCGGTCGGTTTGGTGAGGATGTCCTGGCGGCACTTGGCCGCCGCGGCGGCTCGGGAATCTGGCGGGGAGACCGCAGGGAAATCCATCAGCTCAACGCTTTCGTCGGTTTGACCCAGACCGGCAACCCCGCAACCACCAGGACCACCTGTTCACAGCACAGGGCGAGTCGTTGGTTGAGTGTGCCGAGTTCGTCTGTGAAACGCCTGCCAGACGCCGTCGCCGCCACCACGGTCAACCCCACCTCGGGGCTGACCAATGCCAGTGGCCCGGTGAACGTCTCGACGGCGCCGACCAGCTCGTCGACATCGGATGTCACCGATCCGCCGTCCCAGCCCCGGCGATCGAGCGTGGCCGTGAGCCAGCTGCCCAGATCGTCGACCAGGGTCGCCGTAGCCGGATCGTCGCGCAAAACAGTTGCCACATCGGCGGTTTCGACGGTGTGCCAGGACTCGGGCCGACGCTCGCGGTGAACGGCCACTCGGCGCGCCCAGGACGGATCGGAGTCGACGGTCACTCCGGTGGCGACGTAGCGCACCACGGATTCGTCGACCAGCGCCGTCTCGGCCCAGCGCGACTTGCCCGACCTGATTCCGCCGAGCACCAGAGTGCGCACCGCCTGGCGGGACTCAGACAACCTTGGCGCCGCGCTCGACCTGCGGTCGCGGCGCGCGCATGCGGCGGATCTGGGAGGCCCGGCCCGCGGCGTACATCCCGAGCTTGAAGGCGCCTTCCTCGTTGTCCGGGAACTTGGCGTCGACGGCCTTCTTGACCTTGCGGCCCAACAGGATTCCGTCGATCGCCATGACCGCCATCAAGACCAGCATGGCGGGGGAGATGAACAACTGGACCTGCGGAACCGCCAGCATCACGAAGATCAGGCCCAGTGCCGACGGCATGAACAGCCCGAGCACATTGCGGCGGGCGTCGACGATGTCGCGCGCATAGCGGCGCACCGGCCCCTTGTCGCGGGGCAGCAGGTACGCCTCGTCGCCGGACATCATCCGCTCACGCCGGTCGTTCATCGCCGTGCGGCGCTGATCCTTCTCGGCGCGGCGCTCCTCTTTGGTGAGGGTGGCGCGCATCTCCTTGCGGCGCTTGCGCGCCTCGGCGGAGGTCATCGGTGCGGGGGCGACCGGTCCGCGGCGCTTCGCCGTGGCACTGCGTTTCGGGGTCGGTTTGCCCTTGGGTGCGGTGGTGCCGGCAACGGCGGCAGCCTCGTCGACCTCGACCTGTTCGGCCTTGGCGGCACCTTCGTCGTTCTTGCGGCCCAGCAGCTTCACGCCTGTCAGGTTACCCTGCACGAATGCGGGTGCTGATCGCGCCGGACTGCTACGGCGACAGCCTGACCGCCGTCGAAGCCGCCCAGTCCATCGCCGCCGGCTGGCGTGCGGCCAGACCCTCCGACGAACTCGTCCTGGCGCCCCAATCCGACGGCGGTCCCGGCTTCGTCGGTGTGCTGGCCGGAAGGCTCGGCGAGGTGCGTCACACCCGGGTGTCGGGGCCGCTGGATGAGGACGTCGACGCCGAATGGGTCGACGATCACGCCGCGTCGGCCGCCTACATCGAATGCGCCCAGGCCTGCGGCCTCACGCTGCTTCCCGGACCGCCCACCCCGGACAGTGCGGTCGCCGCCCACAGCCGCGGCGTCGGCCAGCTGATCGACGCCGCGCTGCAGGCCGGCGCCGAGACGATCATCGTGGGCCTGGGCGGCAGCTGCTGCACCGATGGCGGCCGCGGGATGATCGAGGCGCTCGGCGGACCGCAGCAGGCCAAGGCCAAGCTCGCGCACGTCGATCTGATCGCCGCCACCGACGTGGAGCATCCGCTGTTGGGGCCGATGGGTGCGGCGCGGGTCTTCGGCCCCCAAAAAGGCGCTGATCCGGACACCGTCGAGATCCTCGAGCAGCGGATGACGGCATGGGCCGACACGCTCGACGCACTGGCGGGAAAGGCGATCAGCCCGCTGCCCGGCGCGGGCGCGGCCGGGGGACTGGGAGCCGCGCTGCTGGCCCTGGGCGCGCGCCGCGAATCCGGAGCGGCCGTCATCGCCGAGCACACCCGGCTGGCCGAGGACGTTGCGACCGCCGAGGTGATCGTCACCGGGGAAGGACGCTTCGACGACCAATCGCTGCACGGCAAGGTGGTCAGCGCACTCGCCGGCGGCGCCGTGGCCCGCGGTATCCCGGTGATCGTCCTGGCCGGACAGGTCACGTTGGCGCCGGCGGCGCTGGGTGCGGCGGGCATCACCGCAGCGCACGCGATCGCCGACTACGCCGGGTCGGTGCAGGTCGCGATCGACGACGCCGCCGCTCAGCTCACCGGCCTCGCCCGCCAGACCGCCGCCGGCCTGGTCGGCTGAGCACGGGGCCATCGACTCGGGAATAGCGCCCGGACAAGGTACCGTTGACCCAGTGGGCAAAACCTCCGGGAGCCCTCCGAGACACACTGCTTTTAGGGAGACGCAATGACTGTTTCCGATCAGTCGACCGAGACCACGACCGAAACCCACGGCGCGATCCTCACCGACGCCGCGGCCGCCAAGGCCAAGTCGCTGTTGGACCAGGAAGGCCGCGACGACCTGGCGCTGCGGATCGCCGTTCAGCCCGGCGGCTGCGCAGGCCTGCGCTACAACCTGTTCTTCGACGACCGCACCCTCGACGGTGACCTGGTCAGCGAGTTCGGCGGCGTCAATCTGACCGTCGACCGGATGAGTGCCCCGTACATCCAGGGCGCGACCATCGACTTCGTCGACACCATCGAGAAGCAGGGCTTCACGATCGACAACCCGAACGCCACCGGATCCTGCGCCTGCGGCGATTCGTTCAACTGACCAAACTTCCGCCGACGGCCGTCCAGTTTCAGAACTGGGCGGCCGTTCGCAGTAGGTACGAGCACACCAGCAGCTGATTGCCCTGGCGAAGCAGCTGCGCCACGCCCTGCTCCTCGCCGCGGCTGCCGCGGCTTCCGGACGACGCCACCTTCATGGTGAACAACACCTGAGCCTGATACGACGACCACGGCACGATCGAATCGATCGAGGTCACCTCGGCGCCGGCGAACTGCCTGCGAAAGGCGTCGCTGGCCAGCTTGGCCAGGGCCAGGTCGGATTTGCGGTCCTTCACCCCGTCGTACATGCCGCACAGGTTGTTGCGCGCGATGGTTTCGGTGTCGCCCTTGGACAGAGCGGTCAGGTAGTTCGAGATCGAGGACTTGGCCATCGCCTCGGTGAACCCGCCCGCGGACGTGGTGGATTCCCCGGTGCGGATCGTCAGGACCGCGGCCACGACGGCGGCCACGACAACCACAGTCAGCACGCCCAGCCACAGCGCGGTACGGCGCTTGCGCGGCGCCGGCGGGTAGGCCACCGGCGGCGGCAGGGCACCGGGGTAGACGCCGGGATAGGGCACCGGCGGGATTGCGCCGGGCGGGCCGAACGGCTGCTCCGGGTACGGCTCGCCCTCGGCCCCGGCCTGCTGATGCGGCGGAATCGGGCCAGCCATCGATAAGTCTCCTGCGGTCGGTGGAGGCCAAAACTTCAAGCACCCGCCGCGGCGGGGCCGATGCTGGGCCATATAGTCGGCTCTTGTACGCAGGCTAGCGCACGTGCACGTGCTAGTCCCACTAGCGAATGAAGGGCGGCGCTTCGTGACGATCGCGGTGACCGGATCCATTGCCACCGACCACCTGATGCGGTTTCCCGGGCGGTTCTCCGAACAACTTCTCGCCGAGCATCTGCAGAAGGTCTCGCTGAGCTTCCTGGTCGACGACCTGGTGGTGCATCGCGGCGGTGTCGCGGGCAACATGGCCTACGCGATGGGCCTGCTGGGCGGCAACCCGACGCTGGTGGGTGCCGTCGGCTCGGACTTCGACGAGTACCGCCAGTGGTTGGAAGCCCACGGCGTGGACACCACGGGCGTGCTGGTCTCGAAGACCGCCTACACCGCCCGGTTCGTCTGCACCACCGACGAGGACATGGCCCAGATCGCGTCGTTCTACCCGGGCGCAATGTCGGAGGCCCGCGACATCAAGCTCGCCGACCTCGTAGAGCGAAGCGGCGCACCGGAATTGGTGATCATCGGCGCCAACGATCCGGAAGCGATGTTCCTGCACACCGAAGAGTGCCGCGCGCTGGGTCTGCCGTTCGCCGCCGACCCCAGCCAGCAGTTGGCGCGGCTCTCCGGTGACGAGATCCGCAGGCTCATCGACGGCGCCACCTATCTGTTCACCAACGACTACGAGTGGGATCTGCTGCTGCAGAAGTCCGGCTGGTCCGAAGCCGAGGTGATGAACCAGATTCAGCTGCGCGTCACCACACTCGGCGAAAACGGCGTCGACCTCGTCGGCCGCGACGGGACCTTCATCCATGTCGACGTGCTGCCCGAGACGCAGAAGGAAGACCCGACCGGTATCGGCGACGCCTTCCGCGCCGGATTCCTGACCGGCCGCGGTGCCGGCTTGAGCCTGGAGCGCGCCGCGCAGCTGGCCTCGCTGGTCGCCACCCTGGTCCTGGAAGCGCCGGGTCCGCAGGAGTGGACCTGGGACAAGGCCGCCGGGATCGCGCGGATCAAGGACGCCTACGGCGCCGAGGCCGCCGAAGAGATTGCCGCTGCGCTGGGCTGATCCCCGGGTCGCTTCGCTCCTGCCCGCCGAGCCTAGAGCTGCACCGGCCTAGAGCTGCACCGGGTAGTGCGGTTCGCCGATCACCGGCACCACGCTGCGCTCGACGAAGATCGCGTGCCACAGCATGAAGATCAGCACCGTCCACAGCCGCCGGCTGTGATCGCCCTCGCCGGCGCGGTGCGCGTCGAGCATGGCGCGGACGGCGGTGCGGTCCACGAGATGGCCGGCCTGCGAGGCCTCGATCATTCCGTAGGCCCAGTCCATCAACTCGCCGGATCGCAGCCAATGCCGGATCGGCACCGGGAAACCGAGTTTGGCGCGGTTGAGCACATGCGCGGGCACGACCGGCTCCAGCGCGCGGCGCAGCGCGTACTTGGTGGTGGTGCGGGTGATCTTCTGGTCGAACGGCAGCCGGGAGGCGACCGCGAACACCTCGGGGTCCAGGAACGGCACCCGCAGTTCCAGCGAGTTCGCCATCGTCATCTTGTCGGCTTTCACCAGGATGTCGCCGCGTAGCCAGGTGAACAGATCGATGTGCTGCATGCGCGCGACCGGATCCCAGGCGTGCGACTCGGCGTAGATGGGCGCGGTGACGTCGGTGTGCGTCCAGTCCGGGCGGAAGCCGGGCAGCACCGCGCGCAGTTGCTCGTCGGAGAAGCTGCGGGCGTTGCCGTAATAACGCTCTTCCAGCGTCAGCGAGCCGCGGTGCAGCAGGCTCTTGCCGCGCATACCGTCCGGCAGCGGCTTCGACGCCCGGCCCAGTGACTTGCGGACCGGCCGGGGGAGATAGTCGAAAGGCTTGAGCGACAACGGTTCCCGGTAGATCGTGTAGCCGCCGAACAGTTCGTCGGCGCCCTCGCCGCTCAGCACCACCTTGACGTGCTTGCGCGCCTCGCGGGCGATGAAGAACAACGGCACCAGGGCCGGGTCGGCCACGGGTTCGTCGAGATACCAGACGATTTCGGGCAGCGCGGCCACGAACTCGGCCTGGCTGACCACCTTGGCCACGTGCCGCGCGCCGATCGCCTCGGCCGATGCCACCGCGACGTCGACCTCGGAGAAGCCTTCGCGCTCGAAGCCGGTGGTGAAGGTGATCAGGCGCGGGTTGTGCCGGATGGCCAGTGCGGCGATCGCCGTCGAGTCGATACCGCCGGAGAGGAACGCGCCGACCGTCACGTCGGCGCGCATGTGCTTGGCCACCGAGTCCTCCAGGACCGCGGTGATCTCGTCGTAGCGGGCCTGCTCACTGCCTGCCGTGAACGCGGAGGCGGTGAATCGCGGCACGAAGTAGCGGCTCATCCGCGGCTGCTCGCCCGGGCGGATGACCGCGTAACAGCCCGACTCGAGCCGTCGCACCCCGCGGTGCAGCGTCTCGGGTTCGGGGACGTACTGCAACACCGTGTAGTGCTGGACAGCGCGAACGTCCAGGCCCTCGTCGAACCCGATCTCGGCGGCCAGCCCGAGCAGACACTTCTTCTCACTGGCGACCGCGGTACCCGCCGACCCCGTCGCCATGAACAGCGGCTTGATGCCGAAGGGATCGCGGGCGCAGAACAGCTCGCGGTTCTTGGTGTCCCACAGCGCGAACGCGA
Source organism: Mycobacterium sp. ELW1 (assembly GCF_008329905.1). NCBI lineage: Bacteria > Bacillati > Actinomycetota > Actinomycetes > Mycobacteriales > Mycobacteriaceae > Mycobacterium > Mycobacterium sp. ELW1. The sequence continues at coordinate 2,526,387 of NZ_CP032155.1, forward strand.
ACATGCCGCGAAGCCGGCCGAGGGCCTCGGTGCCCCAGTGGTGATACGCCGCGACGATCGCCTCGCCGTCACCGTCGGTGGCGAAGACGGCGCCGAATTCGGAACTCAGCGCCTCACGCAGCTCGAGGTAGTTGTAGATCTCGCCGTTGAACACCAAAACGTAGCGGTCGGGCTCGTCCGGCGGACCCCAGCGCAACGGCTGATGGGAGTGGGCGATATCGATGATCGACAGCCGGTTGAATCCCAGCACCACGGAAGCGTCAGACCAGGTGCCCGGTTCGTCGGGACCCCGGTGGCGCATCAGGTGCGACGCGCCCGCCACCGCCTCGACGATGGGTTCGGTGACGGGGCTTGCAGGGTCCGTAACCAGGGCAAGCAGTCCACACACCGGGCCCAGTATGCCGTAACTGGCGGATGTGTCGGGCTGGGTGTTCGGGTGTGGTCTACGCTGCGTAGTATTCGATGCGCGGAAAGTTCCCGCGACGACGAAAATGCGGTGTGGGCCCCAGCAGTCCCCGATACAGGAGGCGCCAACGTGAAGACCCGCGGTTCCCGATTCCGGGTGCTGGCGCTAGCCGTCACCTTTGGTGCGCTGGCGCTGACCCTCAGCGGGTGCAGCTGGCAAGAAGTGTTCGGTCTGGGCTGGCCCAAGGGCATCACCCCGGAGGCGCACACCAACCGCGACCTCTGGGTCTGGTCGGTCATCAGCGCGTTCGTCGTCGGCATCATCGTGTGGGCTCTGACCTTCTGGGCGATGGCCTTCCATCGCAAGAAGAAGGGCACCCCCGACGACGCGCCGCTGCCGCGCCAGTTCGGCTACAACATGCCCCTGGAGCTCGCGCTCACGGTCATCCCGTTCCTGATCATCTCGGTGCTCTTCTACTTCACCGTGGTGGTGCAGGAAAAGATGATGCACCGCGATCCCAACCCCGAGGTCGTCATCGACGTCACCGCCTTCCAGTGGAACTGGAAGTTCGGTTACCAGAAGGTCGACTTCAAGGACGGCACGCTCGACTACGAGGGCGCCGACGCGGCCCGCAAGGCCGCAATGGTCTCCAAGCCCGAGGGTGTCGACGAGCACGGCGAGGAGGGCGGGTCGGCGCGGTGCGCGGCCTCAACCCGCAGGACCGCACCTACCTGAACTTCGACAAGGTCGAGACCGAGGGCACCAGCAACGAGATCCCGGTGCTCGTGCTGCCGGCCGGCAAGCGGATCGAGTTCCAGATCGCTTCCGCCGACGTCATCCACTCGTTCTGGGTGCCGGAGTTCCTGTTCAAGCGCGACGTCTTCCCGAACCCGGAAGCCAACCACACCGAGAACAAGTTCCAGATCTCGGAGATCACCGAGACCGGAGCGTTCGTCGGGCGCTGCGCCGAAATGTGCGGCACGTACCACTCGATGATGAACTTCGAGGTCAGGGTGGTCTCGCCTAACGACTTCAAGGCCTACCTGCAGCAACGCATCGCGGGCAAGACCAACGCCGAGGCGCTGCAGTCGATCAACCAGCCACCGTTGGCGACCACCACGCACCCCTTCGACACTCGTCGGGGCCAGCAAGTGATCCCGCAGGCGAGCAAGTAGGGGACAGCAGATGCACATTGAAGCCAGGCTCTTCGAAATCCTGACCGCGTTCTTCGTCCTCGCCGCTGTGGTCTACGGCGCGCTGACCGCGGTCTTCCAGTACGGCGGCATCGAGTGGGCGGGCACCACCGCGCTGGTGCTCACCGCCGGCTTGTCGCTGATCACCGGAACCTTCTTCAGGTTCGTGGCGCGCCGCCTCGATACCCGCCCCGAGGACTACGAGGACGCCGAAATCAGCGACGGCGCAGGGGAGTTGGGCTTCTACGCCCCGCACAGCTGGTGGCCGATCCTGATCGCGCTGGCCTTCTCGACCGCCGCCGTCGGCGCCGCGTTGTGGCTGCCCTGGTTGATCGCGGCCGGTGTGGTCTTCGTGATGGCCGCCGTGTGCGGTCTCGTGTTCGAGTACTACGTCGGCCCCGAGAAGCACTGAGCCGGCGCGAAGGTCACAATCGAGACATCACTTGGCTCTCCAGGCGCGCTGCGTCGTATCCGGCCCGGCGGTTGGGTAGGGTTTTGCCAGGGCAACGGGAGCCGTCGGCGCGCTGTGTGTCAATCCTTGGCCCGCGTGCCGCGGTGATGTAGTCGAAAGAGGACAGGCGAGCATGAGCGGGCCGAATCCGCCGGATGAGGAGTCGGGCGACCGGGGTGAGACACCCACAGGTACAGGCTTTGAGGCCTATTCTGCGCCCGAGTCCGAGCAGTACACCGCCGGCCCATTCATCGCACCGGATCCCGCGCTGTACGACTACGACAGCTACGAGGCGGGTACCGAGTACATCGAGGAGCCGCAGCCGCCGAGGTGGCCGTGGGTCGTCGGGGTCACCGCCATCGTCGCTGCCATCGCCTTGGTGGTGTCGGTCTCGTTGTTGGTGACCAGCACCGACACCAACAAGCTGGCGACTCCGGCGACGACGACCGTCAAGCCGCCGCCGGTCCAGGACGAGATCACCACCACCACGCCGCCGCCACCTCCGCCGCCCCCGCCGACCACCACGGAGCCGCCGCCCCCACCACCCCCAGAGACGGTGACGGTGACATCGGAACCGCCGCCGCCACCCCCGCCACCACCACCCCCGCCAGCGACGACGGAGGCACCACCGCCCGTGACCACAACGACAGCTCCGCCGGCCCCGGCCACCACGTCGACGCCGCCGCCCGGACCGCGTCAGGTCACCTACACGGTGACCGGCACCAAGGCGCCCGGCGACATCATCTCGGTGACCTACGTCGACGCCTCGGGCCGGCAGCGCACCCAGCGCAACGTCTACATTCCGTGGTCGCTGACGGTGACACCGATCTCGCAGTCCGACGTCGGCTCGGTGCAGGCCTCCAGCCTGTTCCTGGTGAGCCGGCTGAACTGCTCGATCACCACCAGTGACGGCGTGGTGCTGTCGTCGAACCAGAACAACGCCGCGCAGACGAGTTGCTGATGACTACAGATATAGACACAGAAGACCGCCGCTCACCGGAAACCGTGGACCGGCTGCTGGTCGGCGTATGCGGTGCGATCTGGCTGGTGCTGCTCGCGGTGACGGTGATCGCGATCGTCGCGCTGGTCGACATGAGCCGCGGTCATTCCGCGAATGCCGGCGGCTCAGACACCCCCTGGCTGCTGTACAGCATCATCATCGTGTCCGCGGTGATCATTGTCGGTGCGATCCCGCTGCTGATTCGGGCCCGGCGCACCGCGCTGAACGATTCGCACCTGACGCCGCAACCGGCCACGGCTGCGCCGCCACGACCGACGTCGGCGCCGGCCGCCCCGGCACGCGGCACCGAGGCGCCCACGGAGAAGCTGAAGGTATTCGGCTCGACCGTGGATCCCTACGAGCGGTACCAGCCGGATTTCGCCCAGTCGTCGGCGTCGCGGCGGGCCGATCCTCTGATCCCGGCCACCGAGTTGGACCGGTTGTGGTTGCGCTGCACGGTCATGCTGGCCGGAGCGATCGGCTTGGCGCTGGTCGGGGTGTCGACCGCGACGTACCTGATGGCAGTGGACAATGACACCGCGGCATGGGTGGCCCTCGGCCTTGCCGGGGTCATCACCATTGCAATGCCTGCGATCCCGGTGACCTACCTGCGTCAGCTGCACGGCGCGGTGGAAGAGGCCGTGCCGGCCTGATTTTGGCGTGCGTTGATGCGCTCCTTGTGCACACCTTCGATTGAGTGAGCGCTGAGGTCGCACCTGCGCGTGCCGGATGAGACGTGAGCGGCTCACTCAACAAGCTCAAACAAGAGAACCCCGGGCCCTGTGGACCCGGGGTTCTCTCGTTTGGATGGTGCTAGTGGTGGTGGCCGTTGCCACTTCCGTTGCCGTTGCCATTTCCGTTGCCGCTGTACTCGCTGTCCTGCCATTCGCGCAGGGCGGTGAGCGTGCGGTGCTCGGCGGCGTGTGCGGCCTCGTTGAGCGCCGCATCCTCGGATGCCGGATCGGCGGTGAGGAAGCTGCCGTGGCCGGTCTTGCCGCCGGAGCCCAACTTGTTCATCCGCTTCGGCAGAGCCGCGCCCTGGTACTCCAGGGGGAGCGGGTGGCCATGGTCGTCGACCGGGCCGAGCGGCTGGTGCAGCTCGACGTAGGCACCGTGCGGCAGGCGCTTGATGATGCCCGTCTCGATGCCGTGCTCCAGCACGTCACGGTCACTGCGCTGCAGGCCGACCGCCCAGCGGTAGGCGATGAAGAACACCAGCGGCGGCAGCACCAGCGAACCGATCCGGCCGATCCACGTCGTCGCGTTCAGCGAGATGTGGAACTTCAGCGCGATGACGTCGTTCATCGCGGCCAGCGTCCAGACCATGTACAGCGAGATCGCCATCGCACCGATCGCGGTACGCGTCGGAGCGTCACGCGGGCGCTGCAGCAGGTTGTGATGCGCGGTGTCCCCGGTGAACTTCTTCTCCAGGAACGGGTAGGCAATCAGCAGCCCGAACACCAGACCCATGACCAGCGCGACCCAGAACGCCGCCGGGATGGTGTGGTGGCCGAGGTAGAGCTCCCACGGCGGGAAGATACGGGCCAGGCCTTCCGTCCACATCATGTAGAAGTCGGGCTGGCTGCCTGCCGACACCTGAGACGGCTTGTAGGGACCGAGCTGCCAGATCGGGTTGATCTGCAGCAGGCCGCCCATCAGACCCAGGATGCCGACGGTCACCGCGAAGAACGCACCGGACTTGACCGCGAACACCGGCATGACGCGCACGCCGACGACGTTCTTCTCGGTGCGGCCGGGGCCGGGGAACTGGGTGTGCTTCTGGAACCACACCAGCGCCAGGTGAACACCGATGAGCGCCAAGATGATTCCGGGGATCAGCAGGATGTGCAGGGCGTACATCCGGGGGAGCAGGGTGCCCACCGCGCTGCACTGGTAGCCCACCCCACCGCAGGGGAAGTCACCGCCGAACAGCGCCCAGTGCAACCAGGTTCCGACGATCGGCACGCTCATGGTGATCGAGGACAGCGCCGCGCGAAGGCCGATACCGGACAGCAGGTCGTCGGGCAGCGAGTAGCCGAAGTACCCCTCGAACATGGCCAGGATCAGCAGCAGCGAACCGATGACCCAGTTGGCCTCACGCGGCTTGCGGAACGCGCCGGTGAAGAAGATGCGGGCCAGGTGCACCATGATCGACGCGGCGAACAGCAGGGCCGCCCAGTGGTGGATCTGGCGGACGAACAGGCCACCGCGGACCTCGAAGCTGATGTCGAGCGTCGAGGCGAACGCCTTCGACATCTCGATGCCCCGAAGCGGTTGGTACACACCCTGATAGGTCACTTCGGCCATCGACGGGTCGAAGAACAGCGTCAGGTACACGCCGGTGAGCAGCAGCACGATGAAGCTGTACATCGCGATCTCACCCAGCAGGAACGACCAGTGCGTGGGGAAGACCTTGTTCAGCTGGCGCCGAACCGCGGCCGACGGGTGGTACCGGGAGTCGATGGCGTCGCCCTGCTTGGCCAGGGCATCGTTGAGTTTCGGACTCATGATGTGCGCTCCCAGAATGCGGGTCCGACGGGCTCGGCGAAGTCGCCGTTGGCGACCAGATACCCGTCCTTGTCAATGGTGATCGGCAACTGCGCCAACGCGCGCGCAGCCGGACCGAAGATCGGCCGTGCGAAATGCAGTGCGTCGAACTGCGATTGGTGGCACGGGCACAGGATGCGGTAGGTCTGCTGCTCGTACAGCGAGGCCGGGCAGCCCAGGTGCGAGCAGACCTTGGTGTAGGCGAACAGGTCGCCGAAGTTGAAGCTCTCCTGGCCCGCCCGCTTGACGACCTTGGGCATGTCGACCGGCTTGATGCGGATCAGCATCACCGGATTGCGCACGCCCATCGCGATTTCGCTCAATCGCTCGTGGCTTTCGACGGTGGTGCCGTCGCCGTCGCTCTCACGCCACGGGAACACCGTCTCCATGCCGCCGGCGTCGATGTCCTCGGGCCGCAACTTCACGAACGGCGACTCGCCCGGCAGGCCGGTGGCGCGCGCCAGGAAGATGGTCTCGCCGGTGAACCGCGGGGTCCACCCCGAGGTCCACAGCACGGCCTTCTTGCCCTCGGCGGTGGGTACCACCGGCTTCCACGGGTTCTTGATCAGCCCGCCGATGAACGCCACCAGCGTGCCTGCGCCGAATGCGCCCATTCCGATCCCGAGCGACAGACCGACCAGCTTGCGCCGCTTGATCGTCGAGCCCTCGAGTGCGTCGGTGAGGTTGGCGACGACGGTCTTGCGCGCGATCTCCGGGGAGGCGCCGTCGTGGCGCTCCTGGACCGAGATCTCCTCGGGGATGAACTTCTTCTGGTAGAGCACCGCGCCGATGCCGATCGCCAGGATCGACATGCCGAAGGTGAGCCCGTAGAGCGGGGTGGCCAGCTCGGACAGCGAGCGCTCGTTGGAGCCGTCCCACTGCCACGGCCAGAACAGGAACACCAGCAGCAGCGCCAGACCGAACAGGCCGCCGAGCAGCAGCCAGATCGACACCAGACGCGCCGCGCGCTTCTCGGCTCTGGTGCCCTCGACCGGCCAGCGGGGCTCCTTGAGGATGGTCTCGACGCCGTCGATCCGGCCGCCGAGTTCGACCAGTTCCTCGCGGGACATCGCAGCGAGTTGCTCGTCGGTGGGCTGATTCACGTCACTCATGAAGATCTCGCTCCGATCCACAGCGCCGCCGCGATGACGGCGACCATGCCGATGATCCAGGCCGCCATGCCCTCAGATGAGGGGCCGAACCCGCCGAGGCCGTAGCCGCCGGGATCCGGTGCGCGAGTCGCCATGCGCACATAGGCGACGATGTCCTTCTTCTCCTCGGGAGAAAGCTGGCGGTCGCCGAACTTGGGCATGTTCTGCGGGCCGGTCAGCATCGCGGTGTAGATCTGGGCCGGGGTGGCAGGCGCCAGGTCGGGCGCGTACTTACCCGACGACAGGGCGCCACCCTTGCCGGTGAAGTTGTGGCACGAGGCGCAGTTGAGCCGGAAGAGGTCGCCGCCGCGGGCGACGTCGTTGCCGAGCAGCGAGTGGTCGGCGATCTGGCCGTTGGCGTCGCGGGGGACCAGCGGTCCGCCACCGTTGGCCTGCACGTAGGCGCCGAGCGCGTCGATCTGGGCCTCGTCGAAGATCGGGTCCTTCCGCGGGGCCTGGGCTTCGCCGCGCATCGCCGGCATGCGGCCGGTCGACACCTGGAAGTACACCGCCGCCTCGCCGACGCCGATGAGGCTCGGGCCGCGGCCCTCGACGCCCTGGAGATTGGCGCCGTGGCAGGTGACACAGGAGGTGTCGAACAGCTGCTTGCCGGTGCGCAACAGTGCGGACTGCGATTCGTCGGCCACCGCCACCTGCGGTGTGGGTGTCAGCGTGGCGGCCAAACCACCAGCGACACCGAGCCCGACCAGCAGCAGTACCGCACCGGTCAGGCGGCGACGAAGCCGGCGACGCGACTTGTCGCTCATCGGAGACTTCGGCTGCCCCGATCTCTTGAGCATCGAACCCCTTCTCATCGGATGAAGTAGATCGTCGCGAACAGGGCGATCCACACGATGTCGACGAAGTGCCAGTAGTAGGACACGACGATCGCGGCGGTCGCCTGCGCAGGCGTGAACTTGCTCATCGTGGTCCGCATCAGAAGGAGCACGAACGCGACGAGGCCGCCGATCACGTGCAGGCCGTGGAATCCGGTGGCGAGGTAGAACACGCTGCCGTAGGAGCTGCCCGCGATGGTCGTGCCGTGGGTGACCAGGTGGTAGTACTCGTAGGCCTGGCCGGCCACGAAGAAGGCGCCCATCAGGAAGGTGATCACGTACCAGCGGCGCAGCCCGTAGACGTCACCGCGCTCGGCCGCGAACACACCCATCTGGCAGGTGAACGACGACGCGATCAGCACCAGCGTCACCGGAACGGCCTGATACAGGTTCAGTTCGGTGGGCGGTGGCGGCCATACCCCGCCGGCCTGAGCACGGGCAGTGAAGTACATCGCGAACAGTCCAGCAAAGAACATCAGCTCACTGGAAAGCCATACGATGGTGCCAACACTGACCATATTCGGCCGGTTCAGCGAATGTACGCGCGATGTGATCGCAGTTCCCGAAGTGCCAACAGCGCTCGTCACATCAAGAAGTATGACGCTTTGTAGTTGTCGAGGTACAGCCAGGGGGCCAATTGGTCACATCTGTCTGAAAACTGACGTGTGGACATGCCCTGCGGCATGGGAACATCGGCGCGTGACTCACCCCCATTCCCCGCCCGGCGAAGGCTCGCCGGATACGTCATGGCCGCAGGTCCTGGACCGGTTGACCGCCTGCCTGGAGCTCGAGCCGGGGCAGGCGGGTTGGGCGATGGACCAGATCATGAGCGGCGTCGCGACACCGGCTCAGATCGCCGCCTTCGGCGTGTCGATGAAGATGAAGCGCCCGACCGCCGCCGAAGTACGTGAATTGGCCGACACCATGCTCGGATACGCGCGCATGGTGCCCACCGACAAGATCGGCACCGACACCGTCGACATCGTCGGCACCGGCGGCGACCGCGCCAACACCGTGAACCTGTCGACGATGGCCTCGATCGTGGTCGCCGCCGCCGGCGTCCCGGTGGTCAAGCACGGCAACCGCGCGGCGTCGTCCAAGAGCGGCGGGGCCGACATGCTCGAGGCCCTCGGGGTGCGCATCGATCTCGGCCCCGACGAGGTGGCCCGCTGTGTGGCCGAGGTCGGCATCGGGTTCTGTTTCGCGCCGGTGTTCCACCCGTCGTACAAGTTCGCCGGCCCACCGCGCCGCGAGATCGGCGTGCCCACGGTCTTCAATCTCCTTGGGCCGCTGACCAATCCGGCCGCGCCGCGCGCAGGCCTGATCGGATGCGCGTTCGGCGATCTGGCCGAGGTGATGGCCGGGGTGTTCGCCGCCCGCCGCAGCAGTGTGCTGGTGGTGCACGGCGACGACGGCCTCGATGAACTGACCACCACGACCACCAGCACGATCTGGCGCGTGCAGGCAGGCACCATCGACAAGCTCACGTTCGACCCGCTCGGCTTCGGTTTCCCGCGGGCCCGGGTCGAGGAGCTGATCGGCGGGGAAGCCGACGAGAACGCCGACGAGGCGCGCAACGTGCTCGGCGGCGCGAAGGGCGCGGTCCGGGATGCGGTGATCCTCAACGCGGCGGGGGCGATGGTCGCCCACGGCGGACTATCCAGCCACGCCGAATGGCTGCCGTGCTGGGAGGACGGGCTGGCTCGCGCCGCGGAGGCGATCGACTCCGGGGCGGCCGAACAGCTCCTGGCGCGTTGGGTGCGGTTCACCCAGCAGCTCTGAGTCCAGCCGCTGCGCCTGTTCGGCGGCCAACCGCGCCGAACGCGCGGCCGAGGCCCACTGTGCCCACGGTCCGGCCGAGGCCAGCGGTGACGTCAAACCCGTTGTGGCGCTGACGATTCGCACGCCCGTACTGTTCAGCCAGCGTGTGATCAGAGCGGTTTCTTCGACGAGCGCGCCGCCCAGGGGCGCCGGCCGGGGGAGCACCACCTGCGCGCCTGCTCGCAGGGCTTCGACCACGGGCATCGGCGGAACCCGACGCGGCGCGACGCCGGCCGCGGCGAGTTGGCCATGCCGGATCACCGCCAGCTGCCAGCCGCCCGCACCATCGGGGCCTGCGGCGACGATTTCCTCGACCGCGGCCAGAGCGCGCAGCCGCTGCCCCCGCCACAGCACGTCGACGGCCGAGGCGATGTGGTCGCGCAGCCGCGCCGCGCTCTCGTAGCGGGACTTCTGCGCCAGGGCGCCGACCTGGTCGACGGCCGCACCGAGCGGGGCGTTGTCCAGACCTTCGATCAGCGCGGCCGCCAGCTGTGGAGCCGCCGCGTACTGATCGGCGGTGATGCCGCGCGGGGCGGGGCAGGGGGAGACCTCGCGCTCGGGGCAGGACGGCCCGTGCTCGGCCGCGCGGCCGATGCGGCTGGTGCAGGTGCGCACACCGGTGAACCGGGCGATCAGCTCGGCGGTATCCAGGGCGTCGGCCCGCGACCGGAACGGGCCGATCGCGCGGTCGTGCCGCGGCTCGCGCACCACCGAGAGCCGTGGGAACGCCTCGTCGGTGAGGACCACCCACCACCAGCGGTGCGGAAAGCGGGACCGGCGGTTGTACGGCGGCGCATGCGCGGCCAGCAGCCGAAGCTCACGCACCCCGGCTTCCAGCGCGTGGGCGCATTCGACATGGTCGACCGCCGTCGCCAGGGCCACCATCTCCTTCATCCGCCCGCGCGGGTCGGCGCCGTTGAAGTACTGGCCCACCCGGCGGTGAAGATCGGTCGCGGTGCCGACGTAGAGCACTTCGCGTGCCGGCCCGCGGAACAGGTACACCCCGGGCTTGCGCGGCAGGTTGCGGGCCAAAACCCGTTTGCTCCGTTGGGCATTCGAGATGTTGGGCAGATACCCGCGCAGATCGGTGTAGGTGTGCACGCCCTGATTGCCGACCCGCTCGATCAGCGCGTGCAGCACGTCGACGGTGGCGCGGGCGTCGTCGAGCGCTCGGTGGGTCGGCTTGGTGGCGGAGCCGACCAGCGCGGCCAGCGTGGACAGTCGCACGCTGGGCGCCTCCTCGCGGGTCAGCACGCGGCGGGCCAGTCGCACCGTGCACAGCACCGGCGGGCGGGGCCACGGGATGCCGCACTGCTCGGCGGCGGACTTCAGGAAGCCGATGTCGAATCCGGCGTTGTGGGCGACCAGCACGGCGCCACGGGCGAATTCGAGGAACATCGGCAGTACGGCGGCGATGGTCGGCGCGTCGTGGACCATCGCGGTGGTGATGCCGGTGAGCTGAACGATCTGCGGGGGGATGGACCGCTGCGGGTCCACGAGGGTGGCGAACTCGCCGAGCACCTCACCGCCACGGACCCGGACCGCGCCGATCTCGGTGATCGCGTCGCGGGAGCCGTCGGCCGACGCGGTGGCCCGCCCGCCGGTGGTTTCCAGGTCGACCACCACGAAGGTGGTCTCCCGCAGCGATACGTCGGCTTCCGGGTCGACGTCGGCGAAGCTCAGCTGAGCATCGATCGGTGTGGCCGCCACAGCAACTGACGGTAAGCAGCCCCACCGACAACGGCGGTGTGCCACTCCGTGGGGACGGACTTGTCGGTGGCCGGCGATAGCGTGCGGCCAACTCGATAGAAGGAGTCCCGAGATGGGAATGGAGCCAGCCGAACCAGTCGTCATCGACTGCGACGACTGTGCGGTGCGCGGCCCTGGTTGTCGCGACTGTGTGGTGAGCGTATTGCTCGGTGTCCCGGAAACTTTGCTGGAGGATGAACGGGCGGCCCTTGAGGTGCTCGCTGAGGCGGGCTTGGCGCCGAAATTGCGGTTGGTGCCGATCCACCGCACCGGCGGGCGGGGGCTGGCCAGCTAGCGCCGACGCCGCGTGCTGCTACGTTGGATGGCAGGTTGTGACTGGTGTGGTGTGGGTGGCTGAGAGTCTGCTGAATTTCCGCCCCACGTTTGGACAACGTCGATGCCATTTCGTAACCTGTTCGAGACCTAAGGCACTCGATGCATGAACGTCGACGGCACTTAAAGGACCGCAATTTTGAGCTCTGACCGCAGGTACCTGACTAAACGCGTTCTCAAACGCCCTCTAGTTGGTGGAATTGCGGGCTTCGTTGTCCTATCCGCCGTTATCTCCGGCGCCTCCCATGCCGACCCCGCCGAAGACGGTGTGGCCAAGCTGAACGAACTGTCACGACAGGCAGAACAGCTCACCGAGTCGATGCATTCCGCTCAGCTCGATCTTGACAAGAAGCTGCAGGTGGAGACGGTTGCGGAGAAGAAGCACACCGACGACCTCGCCGCAGCTGACAGCGCAAAGGCCCAGTTGGCGACCTACCAGGGTGCGGTCGACAAATTTGCTGCCGCGGTCTACATGGGCGGCCGCACCGACGGCCTGAACGCGATCCTGACCGCCGAGTCTCCGCAGGGCCTGATCGACAAGATGGCTGTCCAGCGGGTGATGGCCACCGAGATGGCCGCCCAGATGCAGAGCTACCGCCAGCTGAACGAGCAGCTGCGCCAGGCCGAGGCCGAATCCGCCAAGTCGGCCGAGGACGCCAAGACCGCCGCCGAGCAGGCCGCCGCGGTCCGCGCCGACCTGCAGCGCAAGCAGTCTCAGCTGCAGGTGCAGATCTCAGTTGTGAAGTCGCGTTACCAGACGCTCACCCCGGAGCAGCGCACCGCGCTGGCCGCTCCCGGACCGCCGCCGCCGGCCGACATCCTGGCCGCTCCCGCGCCCGAGGGCTTGCCGCCGCTCAACGATGTGCCGCCGCCCGATGCGCTCCCGCCGGCACCGGACGCCCCGCCGCCGCCGGACGCCGCCCAGGTGATCCCGATGGCCGCAGTACCGACCCCCGGCGCGGGTGGCGAACAGGGCGCAGTGGCCGTGCAGGCGGCGCTGACCCGAATCGGCGACCCCTACGTCTGGGGTGGATCGGGTCCCAACCAGTTCGACTGCTCAGGTCTGGTCATGTGGGCCTTCCAGCAGGCCGGCATCTTCCTGCCGCATTCCAGCCAGGCACTGGCCGCGGGCGGTCAGCCGGTCTCGATGGACCAGATGCAGCCCGGCGACGTCGTGAACTACTACTCCGACGCCTCGCACTCGGCGATCTACATCGGCGACGGGATGATGGTCCACGCGTCGACGTTCGGCCGGCCGGTGATGATCTCTCCGGTCAACAACGCCCCGATCTACAACGTCCGTCGCTACTGACGCACCCCGGCGGCGCGCACTCGCGGCCGTCCTGGCCGTCGTTCTCATCACCGAGCTGCTCGGTGGCTCGGCACTGGTAGCCGCCCCGGCTGCGACTCCGCCGTCGCCGCGCTCCGCCGTTCCCGCACCGTCGCCTCTGGTGGTCGGCGACGGCCGCACCGTGCGACTGATCAGCCTCGGTGGGGACCGGACCGACGGGTTGCTCACCCGCATCGCCGGCGACATCGGCGACGCCGTCGCCGCCGTCGAGAGGTTCTGGGGCACCGACTGGGATCGCGAGATCGTCGTCATCGCCACCGGCTCGCAGCAGGAGTTCCTCGCCCAGGCCGGCCTGGATCCGCGCGGCCAGTGGCAGGACATCGCCGCGGTGTCCGTTGCCGACCAGGTCGACCTCGCGCACCACCGCGCCAGCGGGCAGCGCATGGTCTTCGCCCCCGGCGCCGTCGAGATGAGTGATCAGTCGTTGCGAATCGTGTTGACCCATGAGCTGTTTCACTTGGCAGCCCGCGCCGACACCGCCCTGGATGCGCCGCGCTGGCTGGTCGAGGGGGTGGCCGACTTCGTGGCTCGCCCGCCGACGCCGCTGCCCCCGACCGCTGCCGCGGACACCGCGCTACCCGCCGACGCCGACCTCGACGCCGCCGGACCGCAGCGTGTCCACGGCTACGACCGCGCCTGGTGGTTCGCCCGGTTCGTGGCCGACACCTACGGCGTCGACGCGTTGCGCCGGCTCTACACCGAGGCGTGCGGGCCCGGCCACGGCGACTTCGCGACGGCCGTGCGCCGCGCGCTGGACACCGATACCACCGAGCTACGTGCCCGCTGGGCGCGCTGGCTGACCGGCTAGCGTGTACGGCGATGACGCGAGTCCTGCTGGTCACCAATGATTTTCCACCCCGTCGGGGCGGTATCCAGTCCTACTTGGAGCAATTCGTCGGACGGCTCGCGGACAGTGGCGAACACCAGCTCACGGTCTACGCCCCGACGTGGAAGGACGCCCAGGCCTACGACCGGGCGGCCGGCTACCGCATCGTGCGCCATCCCGGCACGCTGATGCTGCCCGAGCCCGGTGTGGACCGCCGGATGCGCGAACTGATCCGCGAGCACGACATCGGCACCGTGTGGTTCGGTGCCGCCGCCCCGCTGGCGCTGCTCGCAGGCCGGGCCCGCGGCGCCGGTGCGCGCCGGGTGGTGGCCAGTACCCACGGCCACGAGGTGGGCTGGTCGATGCTGCCCATCGCGCGTTCCGCGCTGCGCCGCATCGGCGACACCACCGACGTCGTGACATTCGTCAGTCACTACACCCGAGGCCGGTTCGCCTCGGCGTTCGGGCCCGACGCCGCACTGGAGCACCTGCCCCCCGGCGTCGATACCGAGCGCTTCCGGCCAGACCCCGGGGCCCGGGCCGACCTGCGCAGCCGCTACGGACTCGGCGAGCGGCCCACCGTGGTCTGCGTGTCGCGGCTGGTGCCGCGCAAAGGCCAGGACATGCTCATCAAGGCGCTGCCCGGCATCCGCCGCCGGGTGCCCGACGCCGCGCTGGTGATCGTCGGCAACGGGCCCTACGCCGACGACCTGCACAAGCTCGCAGCGCAGGTCGGCGTCACCGACGATGTGGTGTTCACCGGGGCGGTGCCCAGCGCCGAGCTGGCGGCCCACTACGCGATGGCTGATGTTTTCGCAATGCCTTGCCGCACAAGGGGTTCCGGGCTCGATGTGGAGGGGCTCGGCATCGTGTTCCTGGAGGCGTCGGCTGCGGGCGTGCCGGTGGTGGCCGGCGACTCCGGTGGTGCGCCCGAGACGGTCAAGGACGGCGAAACCGGTCGGGTGGTGGACGGGCGTTCGGTCGAGGAGATCACCGAGGCCGTGTCGGGCATCCTCGACGACCCCGCGCTCGGCGCGCGGCTGGGGGAGACCGGCAGGCGGTGGATCGAGACGGACTGGACCTGGACGGCGCACGCCGCACGGCTTTCCGAACTCCTGCGCGTGGCCGACCACGCCATGTGACGATGCTCAAGATGAGCAGAACCCGGGCTGCCGCGTTCGGCGCCGTCCTCGCCGCGGTGGCAAGCCTCGTCGGCCCGGTTGGCGCCGCGACGGCCGACGTCTGCCCCGACGTCGAGGTGATCTTCGCCCGCGGCACCGGTGAGCCGCCCGGCCTCGGGCGGGTGGGACAGGCCTTCGCCGACGCGCTCGCGCCGCGCCTGGACGGGCGCAGCGTGGACACCTACGCGGTGAACTACCCGGCCAGCTTCAACTTCCTCGCCGCGGCGTCCGGTGCCGACGACGCGGCCGCCCGCATCGCGGACATGGGTGCGCGCTGCCCGCGGACCACCCTGGTGCTCGGCGGGTTCTCCCAAGGGGCGGCTGCGGTGTCGATGCTGGCCGGTGTCCCGCCGGTGGGTCAGCGGATCGGCAGCATCGGTTCGGCTCCGCCGCTGCCGCCGGCCGCCGCCGGTCAGATCGCGGCCGTCGCGGTGTTCGGCAACCCGGGGGCCCGGTTCGGCTCGCCGCTGTCGAACACCGGCCAGTTCGCCGGCCGCGCCATCGACATCTGCAGCGGCGGCGACCCGATCTGCTCGCCCGGCCTCGACCGCGCCGCCCACAGCAACTACGAGCTGCCGCCGTACCCCGACCAGGCGGCCGGCTTCGTCGCCGGCCTGCTCTGAGTCGCGGCTCAGCAGATTCACGGGTGCGCTGGCTACCCTCGCGACGTGCTGGCCGGCCCGAACCTCGACCTCCGCACCGGCTCATCGCAGCCGGTGCGCGGGCGGCTGGCGTCGCTGACCGGGCTGCGCGCCCTGGCGGCGCTGCTGGTTGTCGGCACCCACGCGGCGTTCGCGACCGGCACGCTCTCGCACGGCTACCTCGGGCTGATGTGTGCGCGGATGGAGATCGGGGTGTCGATCTTCTTCGCGCTCTCCGGCTTCCTGCTGTTTCGTCCATGGGTGGCCGCGGCGGCCGCCGGCGGGGCTGCGCCCTCGACGCCGGCCTACGCGCAGCGCCGGCTGCGCCGAGTGATGCCCGCCTACGTGGTCACGGTGCTGCTCGCCTACGGCGTCTACTCCGTCTATTCGACCGGCCCCAACCCCGGCCAGAGCTGGATCGGTCTGCTCCGCCACCTCACGCTGACCCAGATCTACACCGACAACTATCTGCTGACCTCGCTGCATCAGGGCCTGTCGCAGACCTGGAGCCTGGCCGTCGAGGCGGCGTTCTATGTCGCGCTGCCGCTGCTGGCCCACCTGCTGCTGGTGGTGGTGTGCGGCGATCGGTGGCGCCCGGGGCGCCTGCTCGTCGCGCTGGCGGGCCTGGCCGCGATCAGCCCGGTGTGGCTGATCGTCCTGAACAGCACCGACTGGCTACCGAATTCGGCGGGAATGTGGCTGCCAGCGCAGCTGGCCGCGTTCGCAGGCGGGATGGCGGTGGCGGTCCTGCAGGTGATCGGGGTGCGCTGGCGGGCCGGGCTCGTCATCCCCGCCGCCGTGGCGCTGTACCTGCTGGTATCCACTCCGCCGGCCGGTGCGGTCACCAGGGCGCTGCTCTACGCCGCGATCGCGATGCTCGTCGTGGCGGCGCCGACGCTGGCCGGGGGTGGCCTGTTCGACCGGCTGCTCGCCAGCCGGCCCATGGTCTGGCTCGGTGAGATCTCCTACGAGATCTTCCTGCTGCACGTACTGGTGATGGCCGTGGTGTTCGGGGCGGTACTGGGCTGGCCGTTGTTCACCGGATCGCTGCCGGGCCTGTACCTGCTGACGCTGGGCGCCACCATCCCGCCGGCCTGGCTACTGCACCGGCTCACCGGAGTGCGGTCAGGTGCCGGGGCAGCCGGCCCACGCTGAGGCATTCCAGTCCGGATGGGCCTTCATGTTCTCCGCGCACCACTGCGCGCCGTCCTCGGTCGTGCTCTTCCACTCGTAGGCCTTCTCGTCCCGGAGGGCCTGCTGGCCCTGTGGGCTGGCTGCCGAGTTGCCGGGCTTGCCTGCCGTGGCGACGGCGGCGTTGCAGTTCAGGAACAGCAGCATGGTGTTGTTCACCTGCTGGAAGTTGCTGCCCTTGACCCAGGGTGCCTTCTGCGACCGGGTGACGATGCACTCGTCGGTGGGCAGTTCGGACCCGACGCGCCCGCCGACGACGACGGTCATGCCCGACCCGCTCAATGCGCTGGCGGCATCGCTGTAGGTCTCGCCTGCGTAGGCGTCCGCCGACGCGACTCCGCAGGAGAACACCGATGCCGTCACGGCGAACACCCCGGCCGCACTGGCAGCAACGAACTTATTTCGCATAGATCGCTCCGATCTCGTCGGCGAACTTCTCCGCCACCACATTGCGCTTGACCTTCAGCGTCGGGGTCAGTTCGCCGGTCTGCACCGTGAAGTCATCCGGCAGGATCCGGAACTTGCGAATCGATTCGGCATGGGAGACATGCTGATTCGCGTCCTTGACGGCCATCTCGACTTCGGCGATCAGATCCGGATCCGTGCGCAGGTCGCCCACCGTGGCTCCGGCGGCCTTGCCGTGCTGGGTCTTCCACCCCTCGAACGCCTCAGGGTCGATGGCGATCAGGGCACCGATGAACGGCTGATTGTCGCCGACGGCCATCGCCTGGCTGATCAGCGGATGGGCCCGCAGGGCGTCTTCGAGCACGGCGGGGGCGACGTTCTTGCCGCCCGCCGTGACGATGATCTCCTTCTTGCGGCCGGTGATCGACACGAAGCCGTCGGCGTCGATGCTGGCCAGATCCCCGGTGTGGAACCACCCGTCGACGATCGCCTCGCCGGTCGCCTTGTCGTTGCGCCAGTAGCCGTCGAACACGACGCCACCTTTGACCAGCAGCTCGCCGTCCTCGGCGAGCGCCATGCTGTTGCCCGGCACCAACTTTCCGACCGTGCCGACCTTGAGCTCACCGATGCGGTTCACCGTGATCGCCGCGCTGGTCTCGGTCAGCCCGTAGCCCTCGTAGATCGACAGCCCGGCTCCGCGGTAGAAGTGGCCGAGTCGCTTGCCCAACGGCGCGCCACCCGAGATCGCGGCATGGCAGTCCCCGCCGAGGGCGGCCCGCAGCTTGCTGTACACCAGTCGGTCGAACACGGCGTGGCCGAGCTTCAGCAGCAGGTTGGGGCCACTGCCGGCCAGGGCCTCGCTGTAGGCGATCGCGGTCTTGACGGCCAGCTCGAAAACCGCGCCCCGGCCGCTGTTGCGCGCATTCAATTCGGCTGTGTTGTAGACCTTTTCGAACACTCGCGGGACAGACACCACGATCGTCGGCTTGAAGGACTGCAGCATCGGCACCAGGTTCTTGATGTCGCTGGTGTAGCCGAGTGTCACCTTGTTGGCGAACGCTGTCATCGACAAGGCACGGGCCAGCACATGCGCCAACGGCAAAAAGACCAGCAGCCGCTCGTGCTGGCGCAGCAGCGTCGGGAAACATGTTGTGGTGCCGCGGGTTTCGAAGAGCAGGTTGGCGTGGGTGAGCTGGACGCCCTTGGGCCGGCCGGTGGTGCCCGAGGTGTAGATCAAGGTCGCCGGGTCGGCCGAACGCAGCGCCGTCAGCCGGCGCTCCAGCTCTGCCGGGTCCGCACCGGCGGCGGCCTTGGCCAGCTCGTCGAGTGCGGTGGGGCCCGAGGACTCGATCCGCCGGGCCTTGCGAAGGTCCGGCAGCTCGTCGTGAAGTTCCTTGACCATCTGCGCGTGCGCCTCGGTCTCGGTGAACACCAGCACCGCGCCGGAGTCCTGGAGGACCCAGCGGACCTGGTCTGCCGAGGACGTCTCGTAGATCGGCACCGTCACCCCGCCGACGGACAGGATCGCGTAGTCGAGGATCACCCACTCGTAGCGGGTCGCCGACAGGATCGCCACCCGGTCACCGGCCTGCACACCTTCGGCGATCAATCCCAGCGCCGCTGAGCGGATCTGGGCGGCGACCTCGGCACACGTCACGTCGGTCCAGGCGCCGTCGACCTGCCGCTGCACGATCACATAGCTCGGATCGGTGCGCTCGTGGTCGTACACCGAGCTGACGACATTGTCGTGCTCTCCGATGGTGAACGACGCCGGAACGTTGTACTCACGCATGGCAACAGCGTAGTCACCGGCAGCCGGGCACCCTGCCCGCGCACCCGATATGTGAAGCTGTTGGCATGAACAGCATCCAGGTCGCCGACGAGACGTTTGTCGCGGCAGATCCGGCGGCGGTCGGGCGCGCGGTCGCGGACCGGGCGAGCTGGCGGCGGTGGTGGCCGGACCTGCGCCTCGAGGTCGTCGAGGACCGCGCCGACAAGGGCGTGCGCTGGACGGTGACCGGCCCGCTCACCGGAACCATGGAGATCTGGCTGGAGCCGGTCCTCGACGGCGTGCTGCTGCACTATTTTCTGCACGCCGAGCCCTCCGGCGTCGCGGCCTGGCAGCTGGCCAAGATGAACCTCGCCAAGCTGACACATCAGCGCCGGGTGGCCGGTAAACGGATGGCCTTCGAGGTGAAATCCACGCTGGAGGCGTCCCGCCCGGTGGGCGTCGCACCCGGCACCTGATATCAGGTCAGACCCTCGGGCGGGAGGGTACCTTTGTGGCCGAGGGAGCGGACCCCGTCGGGTCACGCAGCGCAAGCGATGGGAATTGGCAACAGTGGCTGACAAGACGGCGCAGACCATCTACATCGACGCGGACCCCCGCACCGTGATGGATGTCATCGCCGATATCGGGTCGTACCCGCAGTGGGTCTCCGAATACAAGGAGACCGAGGTCATCGAGTCCGACGAGGCCGGTTACCCGCTGGTCGCGCGACTGGTTCTGGACGCCGCTGTTCTGAAGGACACCATGGTGCTGGCCTACGAGTGGCCGGCCGACCGCAAGTCGGTGCGCTGGTCGTTGGTTTCGAGTTCGCTGTTGCGGGCACTCGACGGCGCATACACATTGCAACCCAAAGGTTCTGGTACCGATGTCACCTACGAGCTGTCGGTGGATCTGATGATCCCGATGATCGGCCTGCTCAAGCGCAAGGCCGAGCGCAGGCTGACCGACACCGCGCTCAAGGACCTGAAGAAATGGGTCGAGGGCTGAGTGACTGATCGGGCCCGGATCAGTTTCTTCGTCGGCAAAGGCGGCGTCGGCAAGTCGACGCTGGCCTCGGCGACGGCGGTCCGGGCGGCGCTGGCCGGTCAGCGGGTGCTGGCCGTGTCCACCGATCAGGCCCACTCACTCGGCGATGTTCTCGGTGTCGTGGTCCCGCCGACCGGCGCCCGCGAACCGGTGCGCATCCTCACCGAGGAGGGCACCGACGACACCGCGGGCGGCCACCTCGACGCGCTGGCGCTGGACACCCTGGCCCTGCTCGCGGACAGATGGCGGGCCGTCGCGCCGGTGCTGGCCGCGAGATTTCCGGAGTCCGACATCAAAGATGTTGCCCCGGAAGAGCTTTCCGCCCTGCCCGGAATCCAGGAGGTGCTAGGGCTGGCCGAGGTGGCCGCACTGGCGGACTCCGGCCGGTGGGACTACCTCGTCGTCGACTGCGCCTCGACGGCCGACGCGATGCGGATGCTGACGCTGCCTGCCGCCTTCGCGATGTACGTCGAGCGGGCCTGGCCCCGGCATCGCCGGCTCAGTGCCGCCGTCGACGGGGTGCACTCCGCGGCGACCGTCGCCGTGGTCGAGGGCATCAGCGGGGCCGTCGAAGGGTTGTCCGCGCTGCTCACCGATGCCGAGCGGGTCAGCGCGCACCTGGTGCTCACCGCTGAGCGGGTGGTGGCCGCCGAGGCGGTCCGCACCCTGGGGTCGCTGGTGCTGATGGGTGTGCAGGTCGCCGAACTGATCGTGAATCAGGTTCTCGTCCAAGATGATTCGTACGAGTACCGCAATCTTCCGGACCATCCGGCATTCGGCTGGTACGCCGAGCGGATCTCCGAACAGCACTCGGTGCTCGACGAGCTCGCCACCACCATCGGCGACGTGGAACTGGTGCTGGCGCCCCACCTGGCCGGTGAGCCGATCGGCCCCAAAGCGCTCGGACAATTACTCGACAGCGTCCGGCGACGGGACGGTTCGGCACCGCCCGGGCCGCTCAAGCCGGTGGTGGACCGCGAATCGGGCTCAGGGCTCGATGCCGTCTACCGCATGCGGCTAGAGTTGCCGCAAATCGATCCGGGCACGCTGACGCTGGGCCGGGTCGACGACGACCTGATAATCGGTGCCGCGGGGATGCGGCGCCGGGTACGACTGGCGTCGGTCCTTCGGCGGTGCATCGTGACGGATGCGGCCCTCCGCGGTACCGAGCTGACCGTGCGCTTTCGACCCAATCCGGAGGTGTGGCCCGCGTGAACGGCCCGCATCCCGACCTGGGGCCCGAACTGCGCGCCCTGGCCCAGGCGATCCTCGACCGGCTCGACCCGGCCGTGCGGGCCGGTGCCGCGATGGCATCCGGTGGCGGGCAAGGCAAGTGTCAGCAGGTGTGGTGCCCGGTGTGTGCGCTGGCAGCGCTGGTCAACGGAGAACAACATCCCCTGCTGACCGTGGTCGCCGAGCACAGCGTGGCGTTGGTGACGATGATCCGGATGATCATCGCCGAGGACGGAACGAGCCCACCCGATCCGGACGGCACCACCCCAGATCGACCGGGCCCGGATCAACCGGGCCCGGATTCGCCGGAGCGCCCCGCCAGCCGCTACCAACACATTCCGGTCAGCGTCGAGGACTGACACCGGCCGCGCCCTGATGATCCGGTGAGAACAGGGTGCGACCTGTGGTCGGTGTCCGCGGACCTGGGTAGAGTTGCACGAAAGCGTGCGGTGATCGGGAGGCTCCATGTGGTACTGGCTGTTCAAGTACATCTTCATGGGGCCTTTGCTGTCTCTCTTAGGTAGGCCGAAAGTCGAAGGGCTGGAACATGTTCCAACCAACGGCCCGGCGATCCTGGCCAGCAATCACCTCGCGGTGGCCGACAGTTTCTACCTCCCGCTGGTGGTCCGGCGACGGATCACCTTCCTGGCCAAGTCCGAATACTTCACCGGGACCGGCATCAAGGGCTGGTTCACCCGGTGGTTCTACACGGTGGCCGGGCAGGTCCCGATCGACCGCACCGACGCCGACGCCGCGCAGGCGGCGCTGACCACCGCCGAGCGACTGCTGTCGCAGGGCAAGCTGATGGGGATGTATCCCGAGGGCACCCGCTCGCCGGACGGGCGGCTGTACAAGGGCAAGACCGGGCTGGCGCGTCTCGCCCTCGAGACGCAGGTCCCGGTGATTCCGGTCGCGATGATCGGAACCGACGTCGTGAACCCGCCCGGATCGAAGATGTGGCGCTTCGGCCGGGTGACGGTGCGCTTCGGCAAGCCGATGGACTTCTCCCGGTTCGACGGACTGGCGGGCAACCGCTTCATCGAGCGGGCCGTCATCGACGAGGTCATGTACGAGCTGATGGAGCTGTCCGGTCAGGAGTACGTCGACATCTACGCCGCGACGTTGAAGAACAGCGAGGAACCCGTGGACCCTAAGCAGGGTGGACCAGGTCAGCCACCGGCGCGGATCCCGGAGTCCGCCGCAGGTTAGCGACCGGTGTGATCACCGTCAGCCCCGCGACGACGATCACTGCCAAGGCCCACCAGACATAGGACATCCCGAGCAGCTGGCGCCACCACGACGCCGACTCCTCGTGATGCTGGGGCAGCAACTCCAGCGGAATCCACACCATCAACGCCACTCCGACGCCGGTCACCACGCCGAGCGCGATGTTCCGCCGCCGGTAGGCGGCCACCGCGGCCGTGATCACCGTCGGCAACGCCCAGACCCAGTGATGTGACCACGACACCGGCGAAACCATCAGGCCGAACAGGGCAACGCACATCAACGCCAGCGTCGGCTCGCCGGCGGCCAGAACCCGCCGGACCGCCCAGATGGTCAGGCCCAGGACGGCGAAGCAGGCCAGCGTCCACAGGATGAAGTGGGTGCCCTTGTCCAGGCCGAGGCGGGCCAGCGCGCCCGCGATGTTCTGGTTGGTGTTCAGCGCCGCGCTGCCGATCCGGTCGGTGTGGCGGATCGTGGTGGTCCAGTACTCCAGCGAATCGCGCCAGGCCAGCGCACAGCCCAGCAGACTGGCCGCGACGAACGTCCCGGCCGCGGTCAGCGCGGCACGACCGTCGCGGCGCAGCAGGAAATACAGCAGGAAGACCGCGGGGGTCAGCTTCAGCGCGATCGCCACCCCGAGCAGCATTCCGCGCGGCCAGGGAGTGCGGCGCGGCACGCAATCGGCGATCACCAGCGTCATCAGCACCACGTTGATCTGGCCGAACGCGAAGTTGGCGTCGATGGGTTCCAGATACATCACCGCCAGCGCCACGATGCCCGCCGACAGCCAGGCCCGGCGCATCCACGCGGGCTCCCGGGTCAGCGTCGAGGCCGGCCACACCGCCAGGCGGGTCAGCACGATCCAGGTGGAAACCAGCACCAGGACCAGCGTGATCGCGGTGATGATCACGCTCGCCGTCGACAGCGATACCCAGGCGAACGGGCTGAACACGATGGCGGCGAGCGGGGGATAGGTGAACGGCAGGCCCAGGCCGATCGTGGTGCGGAAGGTCGCATCACCGGAGTACAGGGACTGGCCGTGCAGCCACGCCTGGCCGCCCATCCGGTAGACCTCGATGTCGATCCGGTAGGGGATGTGCCCGAACAGCAGCCAGCCGGCGTAGACCAGGAGCGCGACGATCGCGACCTGCGTCATCCGCCACCCGGCGACCAACCAGGGCCGCGCCGAACTGCCCACGTCGCTACTCATCTCGCAAACCAGACTATCGGGGCGCCGCGACGCGCCGGGGGATATCCCGGCCGTGCCGGGCCCATCGGCCCGCGTCGGCGCGTATCTTCACGTCCCGTGCCCTACCACCTGCACTTCGACGTCGTCGCCCCCGGGCGCGTGCCGTTGATGTGGTGTCTGATCGCGTTCATCCTCACGTTCTTCGTGACGCGCACGATCGTCCGCTACATCCGGCACAACGCCGACAACGACGCTCCCCGCAAATGGTGGCAGCCGCGCAACATCTCCGGTCACGGCGGCCTGCACATCCACCACGCCGTCTTCGGCATCATCCTGGTGATGATTTCCGGGGTGGCGATGGTGACCATGGCCACCGAGGGTGGAACCAGTGAGTTCACCGCTGCGGCAATCGTTTTCGGTATCGGTGCGGCGCTGGTTCTCGACGAGTTCGCGCTCATCCTGCATCTCGAGGACGTCTACTGGGCCGAGGACGGCCGCGCCTCGGTGGACGCGGTGTTCGCCGCGATCGCGGTAGCCGGCCTGCTGATCATGGGATTCAACCCGCTGTCGTTCTTCGACATCGGGATCTGGCGCGCCGACGATTCCGTCGGCGCGCGCACGCTGGTCGTGGTGTTGGCCGTGCTGACGCTCGCGCTGGCCGTCGTGGTGCTGCTCAAGGGCAAGGTGTGGACGGGCCTGATCGGGATGTTCATCACGCCGCTGCTGTTCATCGGCGCGATCCGGCTGTCCCGGCCGCACGCGCCGTGGGCGCGGTGGCACTACCAGGACAAGCCCAGGAAGATGCACAAAGCCCTGGAGCGGGAACGGTACATGCGCCGCCCCGTCGTACAGGCCAAGCTGTGGTTGCAGCACATCATCGCCGGTGAGCCGAGCTTCCCGGCCGATGCCGAGGTCGACGCCGAGCTCGACAAGGAGATTCACGCCGCGCCCGCACCACCGCACCGGGCCGAGGCGAAGGGATAGGGTGCGGCCGGTGCGGTACTTCTACGACACGGAGTTCATCGACAACGGTCGGATCATCGACCTGATCTCGATCGGCGTGGTGGCCGACGACGGACGCGAGTTCTACGCGATCTCCACCGAGTTCGACCCCGACTCCGCAGGCCGGTGGGTGCGCACCAACGTGTTGCCGAAGCTGCCGAGCCCGTCGTCGAAGCTGTGGCGCTCGCGCCGTCAGATCCGGGAGGGCCTGGAGGAGTTCCTGGGTATCGACGGCGACGAGCCGATCGAGCTGTGGGCCTGGGTGGCCGCCTACGACCACGTCGCGCTGTGCCAACTGTGGGGGCCGATGACCAGCCTGCCGCCGCAGATCCCGCGGTTCACCCGCGAGCTGCGCCAGTTCTGGGAGGATCGCGGCAGCCCCCGGATGCCGCCGCGACCGCAGGACACCCACGACGCTCTGGTCGACGCCCGCCACAACCGTCGCCGGTATGTCCTGATGACCACCGGCGTCGACCTGGGTGTGACGCCGGTCAGCCGGTAAAAGGGGATGCGCGGCCCGGTTACCATGGACGGGTGAACTGGACCGTTGACGTACCGATCGAGCAGCTGCCGTCGCTCCCGCCGCTCCCGGCTGACCTGCGCGGACGGCTCGATGCGGCGCTGACGAAGCCGGCGCTGCAGCAGCCCAGCTGGGATCCCGAGCAGGCCGCCGCCATGCGCACCGTCCTGGAGAGCGTGCCACCGGTCACGGTGCCGTCGGAGATCGAGAAGCTGAAGTCGCAGCTGGCCGATGTGGCCCTCGGCAAGGCATTTCTGCTGCAGGGCGGCGACTGCGCCGAGACCTTCGTCGACAACACCGAGCCGCACATCCGCGCCAACATCCGCACCTTGCTGCAGATGGCCGTCGTGCTCACCTACGGCGCGAGCATGCCGGTGGTGAAGGTGGCCCGCATCGCCGGCCAGTACGCCAAGCCGCGCTCCTCGGACACCGACGCGCTGGGGCTGAAGTCCTACCGCGGTGACATGGTCAACGGTTTCGCCCCCGACGCCGCCGTGCGCCAACACGATCCGTCGCGGTTGGTCCGCGCCTACGCCAATGCGAGCGCCGCGATGAACCTGGTGCGGGCGCTGACGTCGTCGGGATTGGCGTCGCTGCACGCGGTGCACGACTGGAACCGGGAGTTCGTCCGGACCTCACCGGCGGGTGCCCGCTACGAGACGCTGGCCGGTGAGATCGATCGCGGCCTGCGCTTCATGACGGCCTGCGGTGTCAATGACCGCAACCTGGACACCGCCGAGATCTACGCCAGCCATGAGGCGCTGGTGCTGGACTACGAGCGCGCGATGCTGCGGATGGACGCCGAGGCAGCTGGCGGACCCAAGCTCTACGACCTGTCGGCGCACTACGTCTGGATCGGGGAGCGCACCCGCCAGCTCGACGGCGCCCACGTGGCCTTCGCCGAGGTGATCGCGAACCCGATCGGCGTCAAGATCGGCCCGACCACCTCACCGGAACTGGCGGTGGAGTACGTCGAGCGGCTCGACCCGAACAACGAGCCCGGCCGGCTCACGCTGGTCAGCCGGATGGGTAACGGCAAGGTGCGCGACGTGCTGCCCGCGATCATCGAGAAGGTGCAGGCGTCGGGCCATCACGTCATCTGGCAGTGCGACCCCATGCACGGCAACACCCACGAGTCCTCGACCGGCTACAAGACCCGCCACTTCGACCGCATCGTCGACGAGGTCCAGGGCTTCTTCGAGGTGCATCGCGCGCTGGGCACCCATCCCGGCGGCATCCACGTCGAGATCACCGGCGAGAACGTCACCGAATGCCTCGGTGGCGCGCAGGACATCTCGGACTCGGACCTGGCCGGGCGCTACGAGACGGCGTGCGATCCGCGACTGAACACCCAGCAGTCACTGGAGCTGGCGTTCCTGGTCGCGGAGATGCTGCGCGACTAGTTCGACCGGTCGGCCGCGGTACGCGATGTACTTGTCCGGTCTGATGACGAACGTGCTTGCAGCGGTGACGCCGTACTGACGGTGCGCCGATCGGGTACTGACCACCTGGGCTTTCACCAGTCCGGGGTGGTCCTGTTCGAGTTGCTCTGCCAGCCTTCGCAATTCGGCCTCGGGTCGGGCTTCGGCGTCGAGCCCGGTGAACAGCAGCACGGTGTGATGCGTGCCGCGGAACACGTCGTAGAGGCGTCGTGAGCGACCGTCGATCAGCACGTCGGCCTCACGGGCCCGGTCGCCGGGTGCGGGGGCACTGTGCCACCCCGAGCCGTCTTCGGCATTCAGTGGGCTGTCCGGGTAGTGGACGCGCAGCTGCGCCAGCAGGCCGATGAAGCGCCTGCGCACCCAGTCTCGGCTGAGCACTCGGCCGGCCAGCGCGGGTGCCACCCGGCCGCGGGCCAAGCGCGCCAACGGATTCTGTCCGCCGAAGACGGCGAACAACCGGTCGGTGGTCTTGAGCAGTTGGACACCGACCGGACGGCGCTCGGCGTCGTAGCTGTCCACCAGTGACTCGTCGGCGAGCCCGCGCAGTACGAGCGCGAGCTTCCAGCCGAGGTTGTAGGCATCTTGGATGCCGGTGTTCATCCCCTGCGCACCGGCCGGGCTGTGCACGTGGGCGGCGTCGCCGGCAAGGAGGATGCGGCCGTCGCGATAGCGCGGCACCGTGCGGCTGTGCACCCGGTAGCGGGTGACCCAGAACTCCTTGACCACGGTGGCGGGGAACGGAACTCGCTCGTCGACCATGGCCTGGAATTCGTCATGCGTCGGCTCGCTGTAGTCGGCACCGGGTCCGTCCACCGGCGGGAAGTTTCCGAAGATCCGATAGCGATTGGTGCCCGGCATCGAGAAGGCTGCGAAAATGCCTGCCGGACTGGGGAATCCGTAGAGTCCGCCGTGGGGCAGCTTCCAGTCGAGTTCGGCGTCGGCCATGATGAACTCGTCGCGGTAGGTGTCACCGGCGAACGGGATGCCGCTGGCTTTGCGCACCGCGCTGTGCGCGCCGTCGCAGCCGACGATCCACTGGCACCGCACCGATTCGGTGGAGCCGTCCTCGTGTCGCAAGGAGGCCGTCACCGAGTCGGCCGCCTGGTGCAGGTCGGTGAGCGCGACGCCGCGGTCGATCTCGATGCCCTGGGTGGACAACAGGTCGGTGAGGATCCGTTCGGTGTCGTGCTGGGACAGCGTGCGGGGCTCGGGGTACGCGGTGTGGTTCTCCTGCCCGGTCAGCTGACCGGCGAAGTCGAGATCGACTGTGCTGTCCGCGAACGTGACGGTCAGCCGCGAGGCGGCGGTGCCTGCCGCGACGGCCTGCTCGGCCACGCCGAGGTCGTCGAAGATCTCCAGCGTCCTGGGCTGGACCACGAGCGCGCGGGAGGTGGTCGCCGGCGCGGGCGCCCGATCGATGATCCGCGACGTGACGCCGTGGCGTGCCAGTTCGTTGGCCAGCAGCAGCCCGGTCGGACCGGCGCCGACGATCAGGACGTCGAGATCGGGTGCGGGCATGTCCACCACCTCCACAATTCATCATCGGATGAATTGAGTATCACTACGTATGTAGTAGTTGTCAAGGGCGGGCTGGGCCCAGGTGCACCGGGTGTGGGTGGCTCTAGATCAGCGAGGTGAGATTGGTGCCGAGGGTCCAGCCGGCCGCGGCCACACCGCCGGTCAGCAGCAGCACGATCAGAGTCCAGAACATCAGCGCCCGCCGTGCGCGCTGCCGTTCCCAGATGAATTCACCGATGTCGATACCGGCGAATTGGCTTGCCAGTTCCGGAGTCTCGTCGTCCTCGGCGATCGGCTGCCAGTCCTGCGGGTCGCGAATGAGCTGACGGGTGGGATTCTTCACGGCCTGCGGCGGCGGCACGGCCATCGGCTGCGCGGGCACCGGCTGCGGGGCTGGGTGGAAGTCGACGGTGGGCCGGCTGTGAAAAGCGGTGGCCGCGGCGTGCTGAGCGGAGTTCTTCGGTGCAGGCACCCGGAACTTCGGCAGCGCCAACTCCACGGCGATGGCGTCCAGATCCTCGGCCATCTCCGCGGCGTCGGCGAACCGGGCCTCGGGGTTGCGAGCTGTTGCGCGCGCGATGAACTCGTCGAATTGGGGCGGTACCCCGCTGATCGCCGCACTGGGCGGCGGGACGTCGTGATCCATCCGCTGGTATGCCACCGTCAGCGGATTGTCACCGGTGAACGGCGTTGCCCCGGTGATCAATTCGTAGGCCAGCACACCGACGGCATAGACATCGCTGCGCGCGTCGGCGGCCCCGGTGCTGACCTGCTCGGGGGACAGGTAGGCCGCCGTGCCCAGAATCACGCTGGTCGAGGTGATCCCGGCTTCGGCAACCGCGCGAACCAACCCGAAGTCGACCAGCTTGACCTCACCGTCGTCAGAGATCAGCACGTTCTCGGGTTTGACGTCGCGGTGCACCAGCCCGGCGCGATGTGCGGTGGCCAGTCCGCCGAGCACCGGACGCAGCACCGCCGCCGCCGCGTGCGGGGGCATCGGTCCGCGCTCGCGCAGTAACTCGCGCAGCGTGCCGCCCTCGATCAGCTCCATCACCAGGAACGGGTGACTGCCGTCCAGACCCTGGTCGTAGACCGCGACCAAGCCGGGGTCCTTCAGCCGGGCGACCGCGCGGGCTTCCCGCTGGAAGCGGGTGAGGAACTGGCTGTCTCCTGCGTAGCGTGCGTCCATCACCTTCAGCGCGACCGGCCGGTCCAGGCGCACATCGAGACCGCGGTACACGGTGGACATGCCGCCGGTGGCGATCTTGGCGTCGACGCGGTACCGGTCTTCCAGCAACACGCCGTTGAGGGGGTCCGACGTCACCGACACATGGTATGCCGCGGCCGAACAGTTCTAGACTGGGCCGGTGAGCAGCATTCCTGCCGGCGAAGATGTGCTGGATCCCGACGAGCCCGTCTACGATCTGCCGGCGGTCGCCGAGATATTGCACATCCCGGTGACCAAGGTGCACCAGCAGTTACGCGAAGGCCATCTGGTCGCGGTGAAACGCGGCGGGGTCCCGATGATCCCGAAGGCCTTCCTCAACGACGAGGGCGAGGTGGTGAAGAGCCTGCCCGGCCTGCTGGCGGTGCTGCGCGACGGCGGCTACCGCGACACCGAGATCCTGCGCTGGCTGTTCACCGCCGACCCGTCACTGACTATCACCCGCGATGGGTCGCGCGAACCGGTCAGCAACGCTCGCCCGGTTGATGCACTGCACGCCCATCAGGCTCGTGAGGTGGTTCGGCGCGCCCAGGCGATGGCGTACTGACCTTCAGCGAATACCAGGCTGCCAGCGCGCATGCGGTGGCCAGCAGCACATGGATCCACGAGTACATCCCGTGTGAGCCGTCCGGTTTGAAGATCACCATGATCCACGTCGAGAACCCGGCGATCAGCGCGATCGCGGCGCGGGACTGCGCCAATGCCGACAGCACCGCCAGCGGCCAGGTGTAGTACCACGGCAGCGCGGCGGGGACGAAGAGCACGACCACCAGCATCGCCCAAGCGATGCCGGTCAGCGCTTCGCGGTCGTCGTGCCGAAACCGCCACCACAGCAAGGGAAGTGACACCGCGATGATCGCGATGCCGACGATCCGGGTGACGTCGAGCACGGCGTAGAAGTTGACCGGTATGACCAGCCCGCCGATCGCGTTGGTGAGGTTCGCGACGGCCGTCGGGATGGTCAGCCAGTTGATGATCTTCACCGATCCGGCCAGCGCGGTCAGCCAGCCCAGACCCACCCCCGCGACCCAGGACAGCACGGCGAACACCACGACGAAGATCGCCACCGACGCCGCCGACGCCGTTGCGAAAGCTCTTGGCGCGCTGTACTTATTCCGGTCCCGCAGATGCCGCATCCACACCCACACCATGAACGGCAGCGCCAGCACCGCGGTGGCCTTGACCGCGACGGCGATCGCGATCAGCGCCGCCCCGGCGGCGTGATGGCGGGCGAACGTCAGCGCGATGCCGGCCATCATCAGGCCGACCATCAGCATCTCGTTGTGCACACCGCCCATCAGGTGAATGATCACCAGCGGGTTGAGCGCGCAAATCCACAGTGCCACCGCACCGTTCGCGCCGATGTGACGGGCCACCCGGGGCGCCGCCCAGATCAGCATCGCCAAGCCGGGCAGCATGCACAGCCGCAGCAGCATGGTGCCGGCCACCACATGGTCGCCGACCAGGGTGGTGACGAACCGGGCAACCAGGATGAATGCCGGGCCGTAGGGCGCGGTGGTGGTGGTCCAGATCGGACTCACGTTGTCCAGCAACGAGTTCTGGTTCACCACCGGCCCGACGGCATACGGGTCGAGGCCGTCGCGAAGCAGCGCGCCCTGCGCCAGATAGGAATAGGTGTCGCGGCTGAACAGCGGAACGCTCAGCAGCAGGGGAGCCAGCCAGAACCCGGCGGTCGCGATCATCGAAAACTCGCTGACCTCTGAGTCCGGGGACATGACCCGCCGGCCCACCCACAGCCAGGCCACCAGCATCAGGACCACGCCGACCCACAGCAGCACCGACGACACCACCAGGCCGTGGCCGAATCGCAACCACGACAGGTGCATCGACTCCAGCAGTGGGTCGTGCTGGCGGGTGCTGCCCGCGCCGAGCCCGCCGAGGGTGAGCAGAATCGCGCCGAGAAAACCCAGCAGGGCCGGGCGGCCCTCGTCGGCGGCGGTGAATGCCGCCAGGCGTGCAAAGCCGGCCCGGCTGGTCGGTGTGGTGGGTGTGGTGGCGGACATGGGCCTAGGCGGACCGGTTGGCGGCCAATCTGGCGAGTTCGGTCAGACCAGCCTTGGCCGGTGCGTTGATCGGTGCGCTCTCCAGCAGGCTCAGCGCCCGGTTGGTCAGCAGTTCGATGCGGCCCTCCACCGCAGCCAGTGCGCCCACCGACTCGATCACGTCGCACAGTTGGCGCACGTCGGCGTCGGACAGTTCGTTGCCGATACCAGCACGCAGCCGGTCCGCGGCGGCCGAATCCGAGGCGGTGGCCCGCTGCACGGCCTCGGCGAGCAGCACGGTGCGCTTGCCGGAACGCAGGTCGTCCCCGGACGGTTTGCCGGTGACGGCGGGATCGCCGAACACGCCGAGAACGTCGTCGCGCAGCTGGAACGCCACACCCAGGTCGGTGCCCAACTCGTAGAAGATGCGCTGGACGTCGGGCCGGTCGGCGGCGGCCGCGGCGCCGAACTGCAGCGGCCGCGAGATCGTGTAGGAGGCGGTCTTGTAGGTGTTCACGTTCATCGCCGACTCGATGGACTCGGCGCCGCTGGATTCGGCGACGATGTCGAGGTACTGACCGCCGAGCACCTCGGTGCGGATGTCCGACCACACCCGCCGGACGCGACGGCGGCCGTCGTCGTCCAGATTCGCCGCGCCGATGATGTCATCGGCCCACACCAGAGAGAGGTCACCCAGCAGGATCGCGGCGGAACGGCCGAACTGCTCGGACGAGCCACGCCAGCTGCTACTGCGGTGCACGTCGGTGAAGTGGACGTGGACCGTCGGCCAGCCGCGCCGCGTGGCCGAATCGTCGATGACGTCGTCGTGCACCAGTGCGCAGGCGTGCAGCAGCTCCAGCGCCGAGAACAGCAGCAGCGCGTCGTCGTCGACCGGCAGATCAGGGTCGGCGGTGACGGCGCGATAACCCCAGTAGGCGAACGCGGGCCGTACCCGTTTGCCGCCGCGCAGCACGAAGTCCTCGAGGGCGCCGATCAGCCCGTCGTAGTCGGTACCGATGTAGGCGGCGTCGGTGCGGCGGCCCGCCAGATACTTCCGAAGTTGATCGGTGACGGCGCCGGCCAGCTGGACGGCAGACGGAGCTGCTTCGACGCTCAGCGCAGCGCCCCTTTCTGTGTACGACCGCACCTGAGAGATCCGGGTGCAACCAGACTAGAACGTCGGCTAGCTATCGGCCTGATCGGAGTTGGCGAATCGCGGGGAACGGTCCCGGCTGACCCAGGCCAGGCCGCCGATGACGCCGCACACGGCGAGCGCACCCAGGCCGAGCCAGAGCGCCGCTCCGGTGAACGACCTGGTGCTGGGATCGGTGGCGCGGGCCTGGGCATTCATCGTCGACACCACGCCCGGCTTGAGTTTCCACTCGACGACGTCGGTGTCCAGGCGGTCGCCGTTGGTCGACGTCACCTCACCGGGGAAGGAAACCGTCAGCGAAACGTCAGCATCGGTGTCGGTGACGCTGGTCAGGTCCACGCGGCCTTCGAGGATCACCAGATTGCCGGCCCGCCGCAGCGAGATGTCCACCCCGGCGGCCTCGCGGTTGAGGTTGGCCAGCTGCGGCACCTCGGAGAAGCTCAGGTTCGAGAACACCGCCTCGGAGCCGACGAAGTCGTCGGATTTGTACTTCGACACCGAGATCTTCTGGCTGAAGGGCACATTGAGGTCGAACTGCGGCCCCTGGTCGTCTGAGTCGCGGGCCTTGGCGGCGGCGATGATCTGACCGGAGACCTGATCGTCCGGGGACACCGTGATCGACGCGTGCACCCGCACGCAGCCGACCGCCAAGGGCGCGACGATGAGCAGCAACAGCGCCAGGGCGCGTAGGCGCAGGCGGCGGGTTCGGTCGCGCACGTGGGTATCGTGCCAGATCCGCGCTACAGCGGGAGGCTACGACCCAGAATCGCGAACGCCCGGGGATCGCCGGCGAAGTGGTAGCCACGGATCACGTCGGTGAAGCCGAGCCGCCGGTAGAGCCGCCAGGCACGGTTGGCCTCGCCGATGATCTCCGGGGTCGACAGCAGGACGTGGGACTCGCCGCGGTCGGCCAGCAGCCGTCGGGCCAGTGCTTCACCCAGTCCGCGCCCCTGGGCGCTGGGGTGGATGTGGAGCTCGGTCAGCTCGAAGTAGCTGCTGGTCAGCCGCCCGATCTCGTCGGCGGGCACGCCGATGCGGTGCAGCCCGGCCACCACCTGCTGTTGCCACCACTGGTCGGGGGCGCCGCAGTAGCCGTAGGCGATACCGAGCAGGGGAGCGGCCGACAGTTGCGCGGTGTCCGGCTCAGCGGCGGGGGCGGTGTCGGCTTCCACGGCGGCGACGGCTTTCCACCCGTGCCGGCGGGTGTGTTCGAGCCACATCGCCGCCCGCTGGCCTTCGGTGCCGCGCGGGTAGCGCATGGCGTCGACGTACACGCTCAGAGCGTCGTGAAGGCGCTGCGCCATGTCGGTGGGCGACAGATCGATGAGGAAAGTCGCCAACGCCACGGTGCCTTTCTGTCTGCCGATCGATCCGGGGATGCATGGCCATTATCAGTGCACTCCCGGCCCGGCTCGGCCGCTGCTGTGGTGACCAGGCCCTTACGTGGTGATGGCGAGGGCGGAACAACGCCTGGACACAGCTACAATCGGGTGGACCAACTAGGTGGTACGCCGCACATCTAGCTCGTATCATTTTGGTTAGTCGCCCCGTAGATTGCTGGGCAGCCAAGTTTTATCGGATTAGTGACCGGCCGTGTCGGCAAGGAGGACGAATGCCACTCTCCGATCATGAGCAGCGCATGCTCGATCAGATCGAGAGCGCTCTCTATGCCGAGGACCCCAAGTTCGCCTCGAGTGTGCGGGGTGGAACTCTGCGGGCCCCTCCTGGCTGTCGTGGTCGTCGGCGATGCGGGCCCCCTCCACGCGCAGACGATTGCAGGGCGCCGGCCTGTTCGTGGTCGGTCTGGCGATGCTGGTTGCCGGGGTTGCGTTCAAGGCCACCATGATCGGAAGTTTCCCGATTCTGTCGGTGATCGGCTTCGTGGTGATGTTCGGCGGCGTGGTCTTCGCGATCACCGGTCCGCGTGTCGCCGGCGGCCGGGATCGCTCGGGCCCGTCGTCACCGTCGTCCGGTTCGCGTCAGCGTCGGCCCAAGGGTGGTGGCGGATCGTTCACCAGCCGCATGGAGGATCGCTTCCGGCGTCGTTTCGACGAGTGACCGTCAGCGTCTCCAACACGGGGTAGCCGTTCCGGCTGCCCCGTTTTTGTTTGCCTGGACCCGGCTGCGGCCGTTCGCTCTCCGCGATATCGACGTGCGGGCTCTCGATCGTCCGTGTCGGTGACCGTGGTGTCGATCTCGATGCCCGCTGATGCTCCCCACTTCGCCCCACCGCTGGTTGACCTGCGCTTTTATCGGCCGAGTCGACGGTCTGGGTCACCCCGGCGGGCTCTAGGTGGCAGGAAGTGGCGGATGTAGACCAAAAACGGACCATTATGTGGAGCAAAGTGGGGGATTGTGGGGTATTGTGGCGGTTAACGGAGCGACGGCTCCGGGGCGTGAAGGCAAGGAGATGTGCACAGCATGTTTCTCGGCACGTACACGCCCAAGCTCGACGACAAAGGGCGGCTGACACTGCCCGCCAAGTTCCGCGACGCACTGGCAGGAGGGTTGATGGTCACCAAAAGCCAAGATCACAGCCTTGCCGTCTACCCGCGTTCGGAATTCGAACAGCTGGCCCGGCGGGCTTCGCAGACCTCGCGCAGCAATCCGGAGGCGCGTGCATTCCTGCGCAACCTGGCAGCCGGCACCGACGAACAGCACCCCGACTCACAGGGCCGGATCACGCTGTCGGCGGACCACCGCCGCTACGCCAACCTGTCCAAGGAATGCGTGGTGATCGGCGCCGTCGACTTCCTCGAGATCTGGGACGCCCAAGCCTGGCAGGAATACCAGGAGACCCACGAAGAGAACTTCTCCGCGGCCAGCGATGAAGCACTCAGCGACATCATCTGAGCTGGCCGCCCAGCCGGAGGTAGCCCGTGCATCGTGGTCTCTGCCCGAACCGACCCTGACGTACTTCCCCAACGCCAGGTTCACCTGTTCGGACAGGGACCTCGATGCAAGGTCACACCCAGCCCCACTTGGTGCGGCGCACCGCGAATTACCCGGAGGTCCCGTCGTGGTTGACGAATCCGACCCCGATTCAGGGCATGGGCACATCCCCGTCCTGCTGGATCGGTGCGTCGAGATCCTCGGCCCGGCGCTGACCCGTCCGGACGCGATCCTCGTCGACGCGACCCTGGGCGCCGGCGGCCACTCCGAGCGCTTCCTGACCGAATTCCCCACGCTGCGCCTGATCGGCCTGGACCGGGACCCGGGGGCCCTGGCCGGTGCGCGAGAGCGGCTGGCCCCGTTCGCCGATCGGATCACCCTGGTCCACACCCGATACGACGGCATCGCCGACGCCCTTGTCGAAGCCGGCTGGGAGGCAACCGAATCGATCGACGGGGTGCTGTTCGACCTCGGGGTCTCCTCGATGCAGCTCGACCGGGCCGAGCGCGGATTCGCCTACTCCAAGGACGCGCCGCTGGACATGCGGATGGACACCGATGCCCCGCTGACCGCCGCGGAAATCCTCAATACCTACGGACGCGCCGAACTGACCGACATCCTGCGCCGCTTCGGCGAGGAGAAGTTCGCCAACCGCATCGCGGGGCTGATCGTCGAGCGACGCCAGCACGCGCCGCTGACCACCACCGGCGAACTCGTCGAGATCATCTACAAGGGCATCCCGGCGCCGGCGCGCCGCACCGGCGGTCACCCCGCGAAGCGGACCTTCCAGGCCCTGCGGATCGCGGTCAATGCCGAGCTGGACTCGCTGACGGCGGCCCTGCCCGCGGCGCTGGCCGCGCTGCGCCCGGGCGGGCGGATCGCGGTGATGTCCTATCAGTCGCTGGAGGACCGGATCGTCAAGACGACGTTCGCCGCGGCAACCGCCTCCCGGTCTCCGGCCGGCCTGCCCGTCGAATTGCCCGGCTATGAGCCGGAATTCAGCGCGATCACCCGCGGTGCCGAACGCGCCGACGCCGCGGAGATCGAACGCAATCCACGCAGTGCGCCGGTTCGGCTACGGGCACTGCAGCGCGTGATGTCGGTCAACCGGGGACGGGGAGGAAACAGCTGATGAAGGTGGGGCGCAAGCCGGTTGATTCGATGGATCGCGCAGGGGTCAAACGGGACGGGGCCAAGCGGGACAAGAACGAACCGACCAAGTCGGCCAGGAAGAAGGCGGGCGCAGGCACGGCCACCGCGCGTCGCCGTGGCACCGAGGCGCCGGCACGGGGTGGACGCGCGTCGGCCCGCCGCCCCCACGAACCGCGTGCGCTGCGTCAGGGTCCGCAGACCGCGCCGGTCGCCCGGCCTGCCGAACGCCCCACCCGGGCCAAGAACGTCAGTCAGGCCAAGGCGCGGGCGAAAGCGCGTAAGGCGAAGGCGCCCAAGGCCATCCGGCAGCCACTGCGCGACAGACTGATCGCCCGGCTGGCCGGTATCGACCTGCGTCCGCACACGCTGGTCGCCAAGGTTCCGTTCGTGGTGCTGGTGATCGGGGCGCTGGGCCTCGGGCTGGCCGTCACGCTGTGGCTGTCCACCGACGCCGCCCAGCGGTCCTACCAGTTGGGTACCGCCCGGTCCACCAATGAGGCGCTCTCCCAGCAGAAGGAAGCGCTCGAACGCGACGTCCTGGAGGCCGAATCCGCACCCGCGCTGGCCGAGTCCGCCCGCAATCTGGGCATGATCCCGTCGAAGGACACCGCGCATCTGGTGCAGGATCCGACCGGCAACTGGACCGTGGTCGGCAAGCCGAAGCCGGCCGAAGGGGTTCCGCCCCCGCCGTTGAACAGCAAGCTGCCCGACGAGAAGCCGCTGCCGCCCGCCGCGCCCGTGCCGCCGCCGGTGGCCGCGCCCAAGCCGGGAAGTTCCCCCGAGGTTCCGGTGCGTGTCGCAACCACTCCGCTCGGTGGCCTGCCGTTGAATGGTGCGATGCCCTTCGGCGTTCCCTTGGCCACCTTGCCCGGCACGGTTCTGGCGCCCGGCGCACTTCCCCCCGCGGCGGCGCAGGCGCCGTTGCCCGGCACGCTGGCGGTCCCGGCTCAGGCGCCCGCGCCCGCGGCCGCACCGGCCCCGGGCCTGGTGCTCGCACCGGTCCCGGCACCTGCTGACGCCGCACCGCCCGCAGTCGCACCGCCCGCGGCTGCCCCCGATGCTCCGGTTGTGCCCCCGGTCGATCCGCCTGTCGCGCCCGCCGGAGCCGGGCAGTGAGTCGCCGCGACTCCACACGGAAGCGCACCTCGTCGGGCAAGGCTCAACCGGATACCGGCCCCGGCCGTCCGGCGAAGTCTCGCCGCACCCGTGAGATCGTCGAAAGCGGCTCCCGCACAGCGTCATTCGTATTCCGGCACCGCGCAGGCAACATCGTCATCTTCCTGGCCCTCGGCGTGGCCGCCGCCCAGCTGTTCAACCTGCAGGTGCCCCAGGCCGCCGGCCTGCGTGCCGAGGCCGCCGGCCAGCTCAAGGTCACCGATGTCGAGAAGGCGGTGCGCGGCAGCATCGTCGACCGCAATTTCGACAAGCTGGCCTTCACCATCGAAGCCAGGGCGCTGACCTTCCAGCCCGCCAAGATCCGCAAGCAGCTGACCGAGGCCAAGGAGAAGTCGCCTGCCGCACCGGATCCCGACAAGCGGCTCACCCAGATCGCCACCGAGGTCGCGGGCAAGCTCAACAACAATCCCGATGCGGCCACCCTGCTCAAAAAGCTGCGCAGCAACGAGACGTTCGTCTATCTGGCCCGCGCGGTCGATCCGGCGATCGCCAACGCCATCATCAAGAAGTTCCCCGAGATCGGCGCCGAACGCCAAGACCTGCGCCAGTATCCCGGTGGCGCCTTGGCCGCCAACATCGTCGGCGGCATCGACTGGGACGGCCACGGTCTGCTCGGCCTCGAGGACTCGATGGACTCGCGGCTGTCCGGCACCGACGGCTCCATCACCTACGACCGCGGCTCCGACGGTGTCGTCATCCCCGGCAGCTACCGCAACAAGCACGATGCCGTCAACGGCTCCACCGTCCAGCTGACCCTCGACGACGACATCCAGTTCTACGTCCAGCAGCAGGTTCAGATGGCCAAGGACGCCTCCGGCGCCAAGGACGTCTCCGCGGTGGTGCTGGACGCGAAAACCGGTGAAGTGCTCGCGATGTCGAATGACAACACCTTCGACCCCAGCCAGGACATCGGCCGCCAGCAGGACAAACAGCTGGGCAACCTGCCGGTCACCTCGCCCTATGAGCCGGGATCGGTGAACAAGATCGTCACCGCCTCCTCGGTGATCGAGTACGGGCTGTCGAACCCCGACGAGGTGCTGCAGGTGCCCGGCTCGATCAACATGGGCGGCGTCACCGTCGGCGACGCGTGGAGCCACGGCGTGATGCCGTACACCACCACCGGCGTGTTCGGTAAGTCGTCGAACGTCGGCACCCTGATGCTGGCGCAGCGGATCGGGCCGGAGCGCTACTACGACATGCTCGGCAAGTTCGGTCTCGGGCAGCGCACCAATGTGGGTCTGCCTGGCGAGAGTTCGGGCCTGGTCCCGCCGATCGACCAGTGGTCGGGCAGCACCTTCTCGAATCTGCCCATCGGGCAGGGCCTTTCGATGACACTGCTGCAGATGACCGGGATGTACCAGGCCATCGCCAATGACGGCATGCGCATCCCGCCGCGGATCGTCAAGGCCACCGTCGCCGCGGACGGCACCCGAACCGAAGAGCCGCAACCCGCCGGCATCCGCGTCGTGTCGCCCGAGACCGCCCGCACGGTGCGGAACATGTTCCGCGCGATCGTCCAGCGCGACCCGATGGGCTACCAGCAGGGCACCGGTGCGCCGGCCGCCGTCGACGGCTATCAGATCGCCGGCAAGACCGGAACCGCCCAGCAGATCAACCCGGCCTGCGGCTGCTACTACAGCGACGTCTACTGGATCACCTTCGCCGGTATGGCGCCCGCCGACGACCCCCGCTACGTCATCGGCATCATGATGAACAACCCGCAGCGCAACCCGGACGGCACACCAGGCCACTCGGCCGCGCCGCTGTTCCACAACATCGCGGCCTGGCTGCTGCAGCGGCAGAACGTCCCGCTCTCGGCGGATCCCGGCGCGCCGTTGATCCTTCAGGCCACATAGCCGGCGCATCGTGCCGGCTGGGTAGGGTGAGCACCCAATGACCAATGCCCTGCGGCCCCGCGCCACGCCGGCGCTGACCTTGCCGACACTGGCTGCCCGGGTCGGCGCGGTTCCGGCGTCCGGCGGCTCGACGCCCGACGTGCGAATCACCGGAATCACCTTGCGCGGCCAGGACACCGTCGCCGGTGACCTGTTCGCGGCGCTGCCCGGCTCCTCGGCCCACGGCGCACAATTCGCCAAGGCCGCCGTCGACGGTGGCGCCGCGGCGGTGCTCACCGACGCCGAAGGTGTCGCCGTCCTTCACCGCCTGCTCGGCGAACCGGCACCCATCCCGGTCCTGCTGCATCCGCAGCCCCGCGCGGTGCTCGGTGAACTGGCCGCCGCGGTCTACGGGCACCCGTCGGACCGTGTGGTCGTCGTCGGCGTCACCGGCACCTCCGGCAAGACCACCACCACCCACCTGATCGAGGCGGGTCTGCGATCGGCCGACCGCGTTCCGGGACTCATCGGCACCGTCGGTGTGCGGATCGCCGGGGAGGATGTGCCCAGCGCACTGACCACCCCGGAAGCCCCGGCCCTGCAGGCGCTGCTGGCCGTGATGGCCGAGAAGGGCGTCGACACCGCCGTGATGGAGGTCTCCAGTCACGCCCTCGAACTCGGCCGCACCGACGGCATCCGGTTCGCTGTCGGCGGTTTCACCAACCTGTCCCGCGACCACCTCGACTTCCATCCCACGATGGCCGCCTACTTCGAGGCCAAGGCGCGGTTGTTCGACCCGGCCTCACCGGCGCACGCCGCGATGTCGGTGATCTGCGTCGACGACGACGCGGGCCGCGACATGGCCCGCCGGGCCGGCGATTCGATGACGGTGTCCGCCGACGGCCACCCGGCGGATTGGCGGGCCGAGGACATCACGGTGCTCGACGGCGGTGCCCAGGAGTTCACCGCGGTGGACCCCGCCGGGGTGCATCACCGGCTGCGGATCCGTCTTCCCGGCCGCTACAACGTCGCCAACGCGCTGCTGGCACTGGCCATGCTCGACGCCATCGGGGTGTCACCGGAACAGGCCGCACCCGGGTTGCGCGCCGCGGCCGTGCCCGGCCGGCTGGAGCCCATCGACCGCGGGCAGGACTTCCTGGCGGTCGTCGACTACGCCCACAAACCCGGTGCGCTGCAGGCGGTGCTGGAGACCCTCAAGCCCGCGCAGGGCCGGCTGGCGGTGGTCTTCGGCGCCGGCGGCGACCGCGACCCCGGCAAGCGGGAACCCATGGGCCGCATCGCGTCCGAGCTCGCCGACCTGGTGATCGTGACCGACGACAACCCCCGCAACGAGGATCCCGCGACGATTCGGGCCGCGATCATGGCCGGTGCCCGCGACCAGTCCGCCGAGGGCGCTGACGTCATCGAGATCGGGGACCGGCGCGCGGCGATCCGGCACGCGGTGGGTTGGGCCCGCAGCGGTGACGTCGTGGTGATCGCGGGCAAAGGGCACGAGAAGGGGCAGACCGTGGCCGGGCAGACCCGTCCTTTCGACGACCGCGCCGAACTCGCGGCGGCCCTCGACGCGCGGGGAGCGGGCGCATGATCGCGCTGTCCGTCGCCCGGATCGCGGAGATCGTCGGCGGCGAGCTCGCCGACATCAGCGCGGACGAGGCCGCCGAGCGGATCGTCACCGGGACCGTCGAATTCGATTCCCGCGCGGTCGGTCCGGGTGGACTGTTCCTGGCATTGCCGGGTGCCCGTACCGACGGGCACGACTTCGCCGAGGCCGCCGCCGCGGCGGGTGCGGCCGCGGTGCTCGCGGCCCGGCCCGTGGGGGTGCCCGCGATCGTGGTGCCGCCGGCGGTGGCCGCCGATGCGGGCGCCGGGGTGCTCGAACACGACGTCGACGGCTCCGGTGCCGCCGTGCTCGCCGCGCTGTCGAAGCTGGCCGCGGCGGTCGCGGCCGAACTCGTCGCGGGCGGGCTGACGATCGTCGGGGTCACCGGATCGTC
This sequence comes from Mycobacterium sp. ELW1, assembly GCF_008329905.1. Taxonomy (NCBI): domain Bacteria; kingdom Bacillati; phylum Actinomycetota; class Actinomycetes; order Mycobacteriales; family Mycobacteriaceae; genus Mycobacterium; species Mycobacterium sp. ELW1. The sequence continues at coordinate 2,567,863 of NZ_CP032155.1, forward strand.
AGGTAAGACGTCGACGAAAGATCTCATCGCCGCGGTGCTGCGCCCGCTGGGCGAGGTGGTCGCCCCGCCCGGCTCGTTCAACAACGAGCTCGGTCTGCCCTGGACCGTGCTGCGGGCGACCGAGGACACCGACTACCTGGTCCTGGAGATGTCGGCCCGCCACCTCGGCAACATCGCCGCGCTGGCCGCGATCGCGCCGCCGTCGATCGCGGTGGTACTCAACGTGGGCACCGCGCACCTCGGCGAGTTCGGCTCCCGCGAGGTGATCGCTGCCACGAAAGGTGAACTGGTAGAAGCGGTTCCGGCCTCCGGTGTGGCGATCTTGAACGCCGACGATCCATTGGTGTCGGCGATGTCGGCCCGGACCGCCGCCCGGGTGGTGCGGGTCGGGCAGTCCGAGGCGGCCGACATCCGCGCCGAGAACGTCCAACTCGACGAGCTGGCCCAGCCGCGCTTCACGTTGCTGACCCCGGCCGGCTCCGCCGAGGTGCAGCTGGCCGTGCACGGCGAGCATCAGGTCGGCAACGCCATGTCGGCGGCGGCGGTGGCCCTGGAATGCGGGGCGACGCCGGAGCAGGTGGCCGCCGCGCTGGCGACCGCGCGCCCGGCGTCGCGGCACCGGATGGAGGTGCACACCCGCGCTGACGGCGTCACCGTCGTCAACGACGCCTACAACGCCAATCCCGACTCGATGAAGGCCGGACTGCGGGCGCTGGCGGTGATGGCCCGCTCCGGCGAAACGCGCCGCAGTTGGGCGGTGCTCGGCGAGATGGCCGAGCTGGGGGATGAGTCGATAACCGAGCATGATCGTGTCGGCCGGCTGGCTGTGCGCTTAGATATCAGTCGACTCGTCGTCGTCGGAACCGGGAGGCCCATGAGCGCCATGCACCACGGGGCGGTCATGGAGGGATCCTGGGGTTCGGAATCCACCATGGTCGCCGACGCGGACGCCGCCCTGGCGTTGTTGCGTGCCGAACTGCAGCCCGGTGACGTCGTCCTGGTCAAAGCGTCCAATTCGGCCGGGCTCGGCTCGCTGGCCGAAGCACTGCTCGACGAGGGCAGGTCATGAGACTGATCTTGATCGCCGTCGCGATCGCGCTGGCGGTCTCGATCCTGCTGACCCCGGCGCTGATCAAGCTGTTCACCCGCCAGGGCTTCGGCCACGAGATCCGGGAGGACGGTCCGCCGAGCCACAAGACCAAGCGCGGCACCCCGTCGATGGGCGGTGTGGCGATCCTGGTCGGCATCTGGGCCGGGTACTTCGGCACCCACCTGGTCGGTCTCGCGCTCGACGGGGACGGCCCGTCGGCGTCCGGCCTGCTGGTGCTGGGCCTGGCCACCGCGCTCGGCGCGGTCGGCTTCGTCGACGACCTGATCAAGATCCGCCGCTCCCGCAACCTCGGGCTGAACAAGACCGCCAAGACCGTCGGGCAGATCACCGCCGCCATGCTGTTCGGCATCCTGGTGCTGCAGTTCCGGAACTCCGACGGACTCACGCCGGGCAGCCCGGAGCTGTCCTATGTGCGCGAGATCGCCACGGTCACATTGAGCCCGCTGCTGTTCGTGCTGTTCGCCGTCGTCGTGGTCAGCGCCTGGTCCAACGCGGTGAACTTCACCGACGGCCTCGACGGGTTGGCAGGCGGCAGCATGGCCATGGTCAGCGCCGCGTACGTGCTGATCACGTTCTGGCAGTACCGCAATGCCTGCGCGACCGCCCCCGGACTGGGCTGCTACAACGTGCGTGACCCGCTGGATCTGGCGCTGCTCGCGGCGGCCACCGCGGGGGCGTGCATCGGCTTCCTGTGGTGGAACGCCGCGCCGGCCAAGATCTTCATGGGGGACACCGGGTCGCTGGCGCTCGGCGGGATGATCGCCGGCCTGTCGGTGACCAGCCGCACCGAGGTGCTCGCGGTGGTTCTGGGCGCGCTGTTCGTCGCCGAGGTCACCTCGGTGGTGGTGCAGATCCTGGCCTTCCGCACCACCGGGCGACGGGTGTTCCGGATGGCGCCCTTCCACCATCATTTCGAGCTCGTCGGCTGGGCGGAGACGACGGTGATCATCCGGTTCTGGTTGCTCACCGCGATCGCGTGCGGCCTCGGCGTGGCGCTGTTCTACGGCGAGTGGCTGTCTGCCATCGGGGCCTGACATGCCCGGGCTCGAGCCGCTGACCTCGGGGGCGCAGGTGCTGGTGGCCGGCGCCCGGGTGACCGGGCGTGCGGTGGTGTCGGCGCTGGCGTCGCTCGACGTGCACATCTGGGTCTGCGACGACAACGCTGAATCGTTGAAAGCACTGGCCGACAACGGCATTCATGCGATCACCCCGGCCGAGGCCGTCGTGTCCATCAATGACTTCGCCCTGGTGGTGACCAGTCCGGGGTTTCCGCCGACCGCGCCGGTGCTGGCTGCGGCCACCGGGGCCGGAGTGCCGATCTGGGGTGACGTCGAGCTGGCCTGGCGCCTCGATGCCGCAGGCCACTACGGTCCGCCGCGGCGCTGGCTGGTGGTCACCGGCACCAACGGCAAGACCACCACGACCTCGATGCTGCACGCCATGCTCGTCGCCGACGGCCGCCGCGCGATGTTGTGCGGCAATATCGGCGACCCGGTTCTCGACGTGTTGGATCAGCCGGCCGACATCCTGGCCGTGGAGCTGTCGAGCTTCCAGCTGTTCTGGGCGCCGTCGCTGCGCCCGGAGGCCGGGGCGGTCCTCAACGTCGCCGAAGACCACCTGGACTGGCACGGGTCGATGGCGGCCTACGCCGCCGCGAAGGCCCGGGTGCTCGACGGCCGGGTCGCGATCGTCGGTGTCGACGACCCGGTTGCGGCCGGCCTGCTGCCGGGCGCGGCCGCAGCTGTGAAGGTCGGGTTCCGGCTGGGGGAGCCGGGCGCCGGGGAACTCGGCGTCCGCGACGGCATGCTCGTCGACCGCGCGTTCGCCGACGATCTCGAACTGGCCCCGGTCGAGTCGATCTCGGTGGCGGGTCCGGTCGGTGTCCTCGACGCGCTGGGGGCGGCGGCGCTGGCCCGCTCCGTCGGCGTCGCGCCCGGCTCGATCACCGACGCGCTGACCACCTTCCGGGTCGGGCGTCACCGCGCGGAGGAGGTGGGCGTCGTCGACGGGGTGGCCTATGTCGACGACTCCAAGGCCACCAACCCGCACGCCGCGCAGGCATCGATCACCGCGTATCCGCGGGTGGTGTGGGTGGCCGGCGGCATGCTCAAGGGCGCGTCGGTCGACGACCTGGTCGCCCGGGTGGCGGACCGGCTGGCCGGGGCCGTGCTGATCGGCCACGACCGCGCGGTGGTTGCCGAGGCGTTATCGCGACACGCGCCCGATGTCCCCGTCATCGAGGTGGTGACGCGGGAGGATGCTGTGGTGCATGAGACCAATGAGTCAGATGTTACTCATGAGACTCGAGTGGTCGACGCCTCCGCTCCGGGCCTGGGCGCCCGGGTGATGACCGAGGTCGTCGCCGCCGCCGCGAGCCTGGCCCACACCGGCGACACGGTGTTGCTGGCCCCCGCCGGCGCGTCGTTCGACCAGTTCGCCGGTTACGCCGACCGGGGCGACGCGTTCGCCGCCGCCGTGCGCGCCACGGCTCGGTAGACGCCGTGCCCACGATCCTGTCCCGGCTGCGCCGTCGCGGCTCAGCCGACGCCACCGACATTGCCGTCGAGGTCGACACCGACACGGTCGACACCGCCGCCCCGGACGCCGAGGCCTCCACCGCGCCGGTCGCCACCACCGCGGCGCCGGCCAAACACCGGTTCGGGGTGCCGCGGAGGTTCGGCGCCTGGCTGGGCCGCCCGATGACGTCGTTCCACCTGATCGTCTCCGTGGCCGCGCTGCTGGTCACGCTCGGCCTGACGATGGTGCTGTCGGCGTCGGGTGTGCACTCCTACGACGAGGACGGATCGCCCTGGGCGATCTTCGGCCGCCAGGTGCTGTGGACAGTCGTAGGTCTTCTCGGCTTCTGGATCGCACTGCGGGCGCCGGTCAGCTTCTTGCGCCGCACCGCGTTCGCCTCCTTTGCCATCACGATCGTGATGCTGGTGTTGGTTCTGATCCCGGGCATCGGCCACGAATCCAACGGCACCCGCGGCTGGTTCCTCATCGCCGGGCTGTCGATGCAGCCGTCCGAGCTGACCAAGATCGCGTTCGCCATCTGGGGTGCACACCTGCTGGCGACCCGGCGCCTCGAGCACGCGTCGCTGCGCGAGCTGTTGATCCCGCTGATCCCCGCCGCCGTCATCGCGCTGGTGCTCATCGTCGCCCAGCCCGACCTCGGGCAGACCGTGTCGCTGGGCATCATCCTGCTGGCGCTGCTCTGGTACGCCGGCCTGCCGCTGAAGGTGTTCGTCACCTCACTCGGCGCCGCCATCGCGGCCGCTGCGGTGCTGGCGGTCTCCGAGGGCTACCGCTCCGACCGGGTGCGGTCGTGGCTTGATCCCGGCGCCGACGCACAGGGCTCGGGATACCAGTCCCGTCAGGCCAAGTTCGCGCTGGCCAACGGAGGCGTCTTCGGGGACGGGCTGGGGCAGGGCACCGCGAAGTGGAACTACCTGCCCAACGCCCACAACGACTTCATCTTCGCGATCATCGGCGAGGAACTCGGCTACGTCGGCGCCGCCGGGCTGCTGGCCCTCTTCGGGTTGTTCGCGTACACCGGCATGCGGATCGCCCGGCGCTCGGCGGATCCGTTCCTGCGGCTGCTGACCGCGTCGGCCACCATGTGGGTGGTCGGCCAGGTGTTCATCAATGTCGGCTATGTCATCGGTCTGCTGCCGGTCACCGGAATCCAGCTGCCACTCATCTCGGCCGGTGGAACATCAACGGCGACAACGCTGTTCATGATCGGACTGATGGCCAACGCGGCCCGTCACGAACCGGAGGCGGTCGCCGCCCTGCGTGCAGGCCGCGAAGACCGGATGAACCGCATTCTGCGGCTGCCGCTGCCCGAGCCTTATGTGCCCTCCCGGGTGGAGGCGGTGCGCGACCGGCTGCGCAGCAGGCCGAACGCTGCGAAAGCCACCAAACCCGCGCGGCCGGCCCGCCCGGCCAGGCCGGAGCGCAAACCGGCCAAGAAAACGGCCCGCTCAACCCAGTCCACCCGTGACCGTGCCGCTCTACCTGGCAAAACCAGGACGGCCCAGCGACCCACCCGACGCTCAGGGCATCATGGTGACGCTCCGCGTAACAGCGCGCAGCAGCCGAAAGAGGGAAGCAGTCGCGCACGGCGGTCCCGCACATTGGAAGGTCAGCGTTACGGGTGAGTGACTCGGTGTCGGTTGTGCTTGCCGGTGGAGGCACCGCCGGGCATGTCGAACCGGCCATGGCGGTGGCAGACGCGCTCAGAGCGCTGGACGCGGATATCCGGATCACCGCACTGGGCACCCCGCGCGGTCTGGAGACCCGGCTGGTGCCCGACCGCGGCTACGACTTGGAACTCATCACCCCGGTGCCGCTGCCGCGCACAGTCAACGGCGATCTGATGCGTCTGCCGCTGCGGGTCCGCCGCGCGGTGCGGGAAACCCGCGCCGTGCTCGACGACGTCGCCGCCGACGTGGTGATCGGGTTCGGTGGCTATGTCGCACTGCCCGCCTATCTCGCGGCTCGCGGCGGGCCGGTGCACCGGCGCCGGGTACCGGTCGTCGTGCATGAAGCCAATGCCAGTGCCGGACTTGCCAATCGGGTCGGCGCCCGCACAGCGTGCCGGGTGCTCTCCGCGGTATCGGATTCGGGGCTGCGGCACGCCGAGGTGGTGGGTATGCCGCTGCGCGCGTCGATCACCTCGTTGGATCGGGTCGCACTGCGCGCGCAGGCCCGCGAGTATTTCGGCTTCGCCGATGACGCCACCGTGCTGCTGGTCTTCGGCGGTTCGCAGGGTGCGGCCTCGATCAACCGCGCGGTGTCGGCGGCCGCGGCCGATCTGGCCGCCGCGGGCATCGCGGTGCTGCACGCCCACGGCCCCAAGAACACCCTCGACCTGCGCGGCACCCAGCCCGGCGAGCCGCCCTACGTCGCGGTTCCCTACCTGGACCGGATGGACCTGGCCTACGCCGCCGCCGACCTGGCGATCTGCCGGTCCGGCGCCATGACGGTCGCCGAGGTGTCGGCGGTCGGGTTGCCCGCGGTCTATGTCCCGCTGCCGATCGGGAACGGCGAGCAGCGGCTGAACGCGCTGCCGGTGGTCGACCCCGGCGGCGGGCTGCTGGTCGAGGACGCCCAGCTGACGCCCGAGTTCATCGCCCGCGAGGTCGTCGGCCTGCTGACCGACCCGCCGCGATTGCAGGCGATGACGGCGGCCGCCGCCCGGGTTGGGCACCGGGACGCCGCGCAGCGGGTCGCCGAGGTGGCCCTCGACGTCGCGCACGCTGGAAAGGGCCGCCGATGAGCGCACCGACGGGTCCCAGGGAGCTGCCGCCGGAACTGCAGCGCGTGCACATGGTGGGCATCGGCGGCGCGGGGATGTCGGGTATCGCCCGCATCCTGCTGGACCGCGGGGGACTGGTGTCGGGTTCCGACGCCAAGGACTCCCGCGGTGTGGTGGCGTTGCGGGCGCGCGGTGCGGTGATCAGCATCGGTCACGACGCGGCGAATCTCGACCTGCTGCCGGGTGGCCCGACCGCGGTGATCACCACCCACGCGGCGATCCCGAAGACCAACCCCGAATTGGTGGAGGCCCGCAAGCGGGCGATCCCGGTGATCCTGCGTCCGGTGGTCCTGGCCAAACTGATGGCCGGTTTCCGCACGCTGATGGTGACCGGCACGCACGGGAAGACCACGACGACCTCGATGCTGATCGTCGCGTTGCAGCATGCCGGGCTGGATCCGTCGTTCGCTGTCGGCGGCGATCTCGGTGAAGCGGGCACCAACGCGCACAACGGAAGTGGCGACTGTTTCGTCGCCGAGGCCGACGAAAGCGACGGCTCGCTGCTCGAGTACACCCCGGATGTGGCGGTGGTGACCAACATCGAGGCCGACCACCTCGACTTCTTCGGCAGCGCCGACGCCTACACGGCGGTGTTCGACGCGTTCGTCGAACGCCTGGCTCCCGGCGGGGCGCTGGTGGCGTGCGCCGACGATCCGGGCTCGGCCGCACTGGCCGAACGCAGTGCGGCCCTTGGGGTTCGGGTATTGCGCTATGGCGAAGGCCCCGCGGACGGGCTGGCCGGTGCGCTGATCGGCTGGGAGCAGCACGGCACCGGGGCGGTCGCGCACATCCAGTTGGCCGGCGAGGCGCACCAGCGGGTGTTGCGGCTGGCGGTGCCGGGCAAGCACATGGCACTCAACGCGCTGGCCGCGCTGCTGGCCGCGGTCGAGGCCGGTGCGCCGATCGACGAGGTGCTCGACGGGTTGGCCGGGTTCGAGGGGGTGCGGCGGCGCTTCGAGCTGGTCGGCACGGCCGACGGGGTTCGGGTCTTCGACGACTATGCCCACCACCCGACCGAGGTCAGGGCCGCGCTGACCGCGCTGCGCGCGGTGGCCCAGCAGGACCGGACCGGGCATCCCACGATTGTCGGCGCGCGCAGCATCGTGGTGTTCCAACCGCATTTGTATTCGCGCACAAAGACTTTCGCGCTCGACTTCGGCAGTGCGCTCGACACCGCCGACGAGGTGTTCGTACTCGACGTCTACGCCGCGCGCGAGCAGCCGATCGCCGGGATCAGCGGCGCGACGGTGGCCCAGCACGTCAGCGTGCCGGTGCACTATGTCGCCGACTTCTCCGCGGTGGCCGCGCGGGTCGCCGCCTCGGCCCGCCCGGGTGACGTCGTGGTCACGATGGGCGCCGGTGACGTGACGATGCTGGGGCAGGAGATCCTTACGGCATTGCAGGCCAAGGGGAATCGATGACCGAGCCCGAGGCAGACGAGGCCGGCGAAGACGCCCCCATCCTGCCCAAACCGACAGATGGCAGCGAAAGTACGGGTGACGACGAGCAAAACGTCGATCTCGACGCCGCGAAAGAAGGCCCGCGCATGCGGGAACGCCGCGAGCGTGCCGAGCGCCGCGCCGCGCAGATCCGCGCCACCGCGATCGAAGAGGCCCGCCGGGAGGCCAAGCGCCGGGTCCGCGGAGAGGCCACGGAGACGCCGAAACCCGTGGGCGCGAGGAACGTTCGCGGTCTGCGGTTGTTCATCTGGCTGATCGTTCTGGCGATCATCAGCGTCGGGCTGGGATTGATCCTCTATTTCACGCCGGTCATGTCGGCGCGCTCGCTGGTGATCACCGGGATCGGCGCGGTGACCCGCGAGGAGGTCGTCGACGCGGCGAAGGTGCAGTTGGGCACGCCACTGCTGCAGATCAACACCGACCAGGTGGCCGATCGGGTGGCCGGCATCCGGCGGGTGGCCAGCGCGCGGGTACAGCGCGAGTATCCGTCGACGTTGCGCATCACGATCGTCGAGCGAATCCCGATCGTGGTGAAGGACTATCCCGACGGCCCGCATCTGTTCGACAAGGACGGTGTGGATTTCGCGACCGCGCCGCCACCGCCCGGCCTGCCGTACATCGACGTCGACAAGCCCGGCCCGAGCGATCCGCCGACGCGGGCCGCACTGGAGGTGATGACGGCGTTGCGTCCGGAGGTGGTGGGCCAGGTCAGCCGGGTGGCCGCGCCGTCGGTAGCGTCGGTGACGCTGACGCTGACCGACGGGCGCACCGTGGTGTGGGGGACGACGGACCGCACCGAGGAGAAGGCGGAGAAGCTGGCCGCGCTGCTGACCCAGCCGGGCAAGGTCTACGACGTCTCGAGCCCGGATCTGCCGACCGTCAAGTAGCCGGTCGGCGCAGGCCGGTGAGGAAATTCGCCCGCGACACCCCGGCGCGCCTCCCACATCCAGGCACCACCGGCCATACCGTTCTGGTTGCACGGCACTACTTGACATAACTCTAAGCCTCTGGTTGAGGTTGAGGGTTTGCCAGAAGGGCCGAAGACCCGATCCCCACCTGGGAGGAAGACAGACGATGACCCCCCGCATAACTACCTCGCCGTCATCAAGGTCGTTGGCATTGGCGGCGGCGGCGTCAACGCCGTCAACCGCATGATCGAGCAGGGACTCAAGGGCGTGGAGTTCATCGCGATCAACACCGACGCCCAGGCGCTGTTGATGAGCGACGCCGACGTCAAGCTCGACGTCGGCCGTGAATCCACCCGCGGTCTCGGCGCCGGCGCCGACCCCGAGGTCGGCCGCAAGGCTGCCGAGGACGCCAAGGACGAGATCGAGGAACTGCTGCGCGGCGCCGACATGGTGTTCGTCACCGCAGGTGAGGGCGGCGGCACCGGGACCGGCGGCGCACCCGTGGTGGCCACCATCGCCCGCAAGCTGGGCGCGCTCACCGTCGGCGTGGTGACGCGGCCGTTCTCCTTCGAGGGCAAGCGCCGCTCCAACCAGGCCGAGAACGGCATCCAGGCGTTGCGCGAGAGCTGCGACACCCTGATCGTCATCCCCAATGACCGGCTGCTGCAGATGGGCGACGCCCAGGTCTCGCTGATGGATGCCTTCCGCAGCGCCGACGAGGTGCTGCTCAACGGTGTCCAGGGCATCACCGACCTGATCACCACCCCCGGCCTGATCAACGTCGACTTCGCCGACGTCAAGGGCGTCATGAGCGGGGCGGGCACCGCCCTGATGGGCATCGGCTCGGCCCGCGGTGACGGCCGCGCGCTCAAGGCCGCCGAGATCGCGATCAACTCCCCGCTGCTGGAAGCGTCGATGGAAGGCGCCCAGGGCGTGCTGCTGTCGGTCGCCGGCGGCAGCGACCTCGGTCTGTTCGAGATCAACGAGGCCGCCTCGCTCGTCCAAGAGGCCGCGCACGCCGAGGCCAACATCATCTTCGGCACGGTGATCGACGATTCGCTCGGTGACGAGGTACGCGTGACCGTGATCGCCGCCGGCTTCGAGTCGGCCACCCCGAGCCGCAAGCCGGTGGTCGGTACCCCGACGACCGGCCAGGGCATCGTTCCCGGTGCGGCGGGCAAGCTCAGCTCCTCGCTCTTCGATCCGAGTGATCCCGCGAGCGTGCCGGTGCACACCAACGGCGCGACGGTGCGGATCGGTGGCGGTGACGACGGCGGTATCTCCGACGACGACGTCGACGTGCCGCCGTTCATGCGGCACTGACGCTTTCCGCACTGCCGCAATACTGGGTTTGTGACAGTCATCCGTCGTGTGACCACCACCCGTGCCGGTGGTGTCTCGGTCAGACCGTTCGACACCTTCAATCTCGGTGACCACGTGGACGACGATCCGAAAGCGGTGGCCGCCAACCGGAAACGCCTGGCCGCCGCGATCGGGCTGCCCGAGGACCACGTGGTCTGGATGAATCAGACCCACAGCGATCACGTCGCCGTCGTCGACGGTCCGCGTGCCGACGCCGTTGACGACACCGACGCCCTGGTGACCACCACACCGCGACTCGCCCTTGCCGTGGTGACCGCCGACTGCGTGCCCGTGCTGATGTCCGACGCCCGAGCCGGGGTGGTGGCCGCCGTCCACGCCGGCCGGGTCGGTGCCGCCGACGGTGTGGTGCTGCGAACGCTGGAAACCATGTTGTCCAACGGTGCTCATGCCGAGGACATCTCGGTGCTGCTCGGCCCGGCCGTCAGCGGCGCCAACTATGAGGTGCCCGAAGAGATGGCCGCCGACGTCGAAGCGCGGCTGCCCGGCAGCAGGACGCGGACCGCGAAAGGCACACCGGGACTGGATCTGCGGGCCGGAATCGCCCGGCAACTTCGCGACGCCGGGGTGAAGGCCATCGACGCCGACCCGCGCTGCACGGTGGCCGACACCAAGCTGTTCAGCCACCGCCGCGACGCCCCGACCGGTCGCCTGGCGTGTCTGGTGTGGATGGAATGACGAGCCCCACGGACCGCGAGGCCGAACTCGCCACCGCCCTGGCCGCGCTGACCGACCGGCTCGCAGCTGCCGCGCGCGACGCCGGTCGCGACGTCGCCGAGATCGAGCTGCTGCCGATCACCAAGTTCTTCCCGGCGACCGACGTCGCCATCCTGTGGCGGCTGGGCTGCCGGGTGTTCGGTGAATCCCGCGAACAGGAGGCCTCCGCGAAGATCGCCGAGGTGGCCGATCTGACCGGGGCGAGCGACCTGCGCTGGCACATGGTCGGTCAGATCCAGCGCAACAAGGCCAAAGCGATTGCGGCATGGGCGGATACGGTCCACTCGCTGAGCACCGCCAAGGTGGCCGCGGCACTGGACAGGGGTGCCGCGCTGGCCATCGAGGAAGGGGTGCGGAGTGCGCCCATCAGCGTGTTCGTCCAGATCAGCCTGGACGGGGACACCTCGCGCGGCGGTGTGGACATCGGCGATCCGGGCGCCGTCGACGAGCTGTGCGCCCTGGTCGCCGAGGCCGGCGGATTGCGGTTGGCCGGGCTGATGGCCGTCCCGCCGCTGGGTGCCGATCCCGACGCGGCATTCGCGGCGCTGGCCGACGAACACCGTCGAATATTGCGCAATCATCCTGGTGCGACAGCGTTGTCGGCCGGGATGTCCGGCGACCTGGAGGCTGCGGTGCGACACGGATCTACGTGTGTGCGTGTCGGAACCGCGCTTATGGGACAACGTCCTCTAACGTCTCCCTGAGTAGTCACTCCAGTCACATCTTCATCACAGACACCGCACTTCACGCTTCAGAAGGGTCCAGCGATGAGCACTCTCCACAAGGTCAAGGCTTACTTCGGTATGGCCCCGATGGACGACTATGACGACGAGTACTACGACGACGACGACCGCGGCGCTCACCGCGGTTACGCCCGCCGTGAGCGTTTCGCCGACGACGACTACGAGCGCCCGGGCCGCTTCGACGACCGCGACCCGCGGATGGGTCGCGAGTATGACGATCCGCGCGAGGCGGACTACGCACCGACCGGCGGCTTCCGCGCCCAGTACGGCGACGAGCCGCGGTTCCGTCCGCGTGAGTTCGAGCACCCCCACGACATGCCGCGCTCGTCGCGGTTCGGCTCGCTGCGGGGTTCGACCCGCGGCGCTCTGGCGATGGACCCGCGCCGGATGGCCGAGCTGTTCGAAGCCGGCAGCCCGATGTCGAAGATCACCACGCTGCGCCCCAAGGACTACAGCGAGGCCCGCACCATCGGCGAGCGCTTCCGCGACGGCCAGCCGGTGATCATGGACCTGGTGTCGATGGACAACGCCGACGCCAAGCGGCTGGTCGACTTCGCCGCCGGTCTGGCGTTCGCCCTGCGCGGATCGTTCGACAAGGTGGCAACCAAGGTGTTCCTGCTGTCGCCGGCCGACGTCGACGTCAGCGCCGAGGAGCGCCGGCGGATCGCCGAGGCGGGTTTCTACAGCTACCAGTGACACGTCGGCGAAGTGTGCCGACGGTCTTAGGTAGGCTGACGGCGTCGCGCTGGCCTCAAACCAGCGATGTCGGCAATGTCACATCCGCTGTTGATTAAGGACCGGCTCTAGTTGTCGCTGTTCTTCGAAATTCTTGGCTTCGCGCTGTTCGTGTTCTGGCTGCTGTTGATCGCGCGTGTCGTGGTCGAGTTCATCCGGTCATTCAGCCGGGACTGGCACCCGCGCGGACTGACCGTGGTGATCCTCGAATTGATCATGACGATCACCGACCCTCCGGTGAAGCTGCTACGTCGACTTATCCCGCAGCTGACGATCGGCGCGGTGCGGTTCGACCTGTCGATCATGGTGCTGCTGCTGGTCGCGTTCATCGGAATGCAGCTGGCATTCGGCGCAGCAGCCTGAGATTGCCCCGCCGCCGGAGCGCCCGCACGTTACCGCAATGTCCGGCGAATCGCGATCAGCCACGCCGAGGTGGGGGCGGCAAAAAATTGAAATTAGCTCTTAATTATTGGTCTCCGAGGCGACCGGCGGTTCTGGTGTGACAGGATGGACGCCAGTTACAGTACGGAACGACGAACGTTCGACACGTTCTAGACTTTGCACCCGTTCAACCGTTCAGACCCGAGGGGGCAGATGATGCCACTTACACCGGCCGACGTGCACAATGTGGCGTTCAGCAAGCCGCCCATCGGCAAGCGAGGCTACAACGAGGACGAGGTCGACGCCTTCCTCGACCTGGTGGAGAACGAGCTGACCAGGCTCATCGAGGAGAACTCGGATCTGCGCCAGCGGGTCGCCGAGCTGGACCAGGAGTTGTCCTCCGCGCGCTCCGGCGGCGCGGTTCCGCAGCCCACGCAGGCCATTCCGGTGTACCAGCCCGAGCCGGAGCCCGAGCCCACCCCGGCTCCCGCGCCGCAGGCGGCTCCCGCCCCGGCGCCGAGCCCGGCCGCCAGCGAGGAGCAGGCCATCAAGGCCGCTCGCGTGCTGGCCCTGGCCCAGGACACCGCCGACCGGCTCACCGGCACGGCCAAGGCCGAGGCCGACAAGCTGCTCAGCGACGCGCGCACCAACGCCGACCAGATCCTGTCGGAGGCCCGCCACACCGCGGAGACCACGGTCGCCGACGCCAAGCAACGCGCCGAAGCGCTGCTCAGCGACGCGCAGAACCGCTCGGAGACCCAGCTGCGGCAGGCGCAGGAGAAGGCCGACGCCTTGCAGGCCGACGCCGAGCGCAAGCACACCGAGATCATGGGCACCATCAACCAGCAGCGGACTGTCCTCGAGGGACGGCTGGAGCAGCTGCGGACATTCGAGCGCGAATACCGCACCCGGCTCAAGACATACCTGGAGTCGCAGCTCGAGGAGCTGGGCCAGCGTGGGTCGGCCGCACCGGTCGATTCCGGCGCTGCCAGCGACGGTGGCGGGTTCAACCAGTTCAACCGGGGCAATAACTGAGCGCTGCGCGCGCTGGAGGTGATCGATGCTGATCGTTGCGCTGGTGCTGGCGGTGATCGGCCTCGCGGCCCTGGTCACCGCAGTCGTCACCAGCAATGAGCTGGTCGCGTGGGTATGCATCGCGGCGAGCGTCGTCGGGGTCATCCTGCTGATTGTCGACGCGATCCGGGAGCGCCAGCAGCGTCGTATCGATGACGTGGAGCCGGCGACCGTCACGGCTTCCGACGAGTCGGTGGAGTCGTCGGCGACCGCGGAGACCACCGCCTACTCGGAAACCGACGAGACGGTCGACACGACCTATTCGACGTTCGACGCCGACTACCCCGAGGACGAGGCACCGGCGGCGACGGAGCCTGAGGTGGCCGAGGACACCGCCGACAAGCCCGCCGACAAGCCCGAGGACACCGCCGACGACGCTGCATCTGAGGGTGCGGGCGAATCGGTCGCGGACGAAGCGGAGAAATCCGGCGAGTCCGGCTCACGCTGACCTTTTGGTGACCCCTGCGGGGCGCTCGGTCAATCGGGTCCCCATACGGGTAGAAGGGATCCATGGGCATCCACTACTCGAGCATCGTCGACCATCCTCTTGACGAGGTCTTCGCCTGGCACACCCGGCCCGGCGCGATGCGGCGACTGGTTCCGCCCTGGCAACCGATGCGGGTCATCGCCGAAACCGAGTCGCTCGCCGACGGCCGCGCGGTCCTGGGTCTGCCCGGCGGCCTGCGCTGGGTGGCCCGGCACGATCCCGCCGGCTACGACCCGCCACACCAGTTCGTCGACGTGCTGTCCTCGGACGGGCTGATGACGCTGCCGCCGCGGATCATCGGGTGGTGGCGGCACACGCACACGTTCGCCGACGCCGGTGCGGGCCGTACCGAGATGCGCGACGAGGTGGACACGACAGTGCCCGGCGCCGCGCTGCGTTCGACGTTCGTCTACCGGCACCGCCAGCTGGCCGATGACCTCGCCGCCCATCGGGATGCGCGGCAGGCCGGTGCCGGCCAGTTGTCGGTCGCCGTCACCGGGTCTGCCGGTCTGGTCGGTACCGCGCTCACCGCCCTGCTGACCACCGGCGGGCACCGGGTGATCCGGCTGGTCCGCCGCGAGCCGGTGCGGCCTGACGAAAGACGTTGGGAGCCACATGCTCCCGCGCCTGATCTGCTTGCGGGGGTCGACGCCGTCATCCACCTGGCAGGCGAGTCGATCGCCGGGCGCTTCACCGAGGCCCACCGCCGCGCGATCCGTGACTCCCGCATCGAGCCGACCCGCCGGCTCGCCGAGTTGGCCGCCGGCGCGAGGGTGGGCGCATTCGTCAGCGCCTCGGCGATCGGGATTTACGGGTACGACCGGGGCGACGCCGAGTTGTCCGAGGACAGTGCGCGTGGTGACGGCTTCCTCGCCGACGTGGTCGCCGACTGGGAGGCCGCCACCGAGCCCGCCGCGAGCGCGGGGGTTCGGACCGTCTGCGTGCGCACCGGCATCGTGCAGGCCGCGCGGAGCGGCACGCTGCGGTTGATGCGCCCGCTGTTCGCCGCCGGCCTCGGTGGCCGGTTGGGCAGCGGCGAGCAGTGGTTGTCATGGATCGGCCTCGACGACCTGCTCGACATCTATTACCGCGCCGTCTATGACGAGGCGATCGCAGGTCCGGTCAACGCCGTCGCGCCGAATCCGGTGCGCAACAAGGCATATACGAAGGCACTCGCGGCGACGCTGCATCGCCCGGCGGTCCTGCCGGTGCCGTCGCTGGGTCCGCGGGTGTTGCTGGGCAAGCAGGGTGCGCAGGAGCTGGCCGAAGCGAATCAGCGAGTGCTGCCGGCCAAGCTGGTTGAGCTGGGCCACCGATTCCGGCAGCCCGAGGTCGAGGGCGCGCTGGCCCACGAGCTCGGGCACGACCCCGGGTAACTCAGTCGGTCGCCCGCCACGACTGGAGACTGCGCAGCAACGAACTTTTCTTGTGCTCGTGGCCGGCCATCCGCCCCAGCACATCGTCGAGCGTGACGACCGCGTCGGTGATGTAGGGACCTTTGTTGAGCATCACGCACTCGGCGCGTTCCGCCATTGCCGCATCGGTGATTTCGGCCCGGGACGGAAGCCCGGTGGTGGCGAGTTGCTCGAGCACCTGGGTCGCCCAGATCACCGGCAGGTGCGCGGCTTCGCAGAGGCACAGTGTCTCCTCCTGCAGCTCCGCCATCCGTTCGTAGCCGACCTCGACGGCCAGATCGCCGCGGGCGATCATCACCCCGACCCGGCGCCGTCGCATCGCGGTGAGCAGCAGCCGGGGCAGATGCTCGAAGGCCAACCGGGTCTCGATCTTGAGCACCACGCCGAGATCGCGGTCACCGAGACGGTCCAGTTCGTCGAACAGGCGGATGACGTCAGCGGGTTCACGGACGAACGACAGCTCGACGAAGTCGGCCAGCTCGACCACCGTGGCCAGGTCCGCGATGTCCTTGTCGGTCAGTGCCGAGATCGGCAGGTCGGTGTCCGGAACGTTGATTCCCTTGCCGGCCCGCAACTTTGCCGTCCCGTGCGCGGGGCGCTCGATGCGCACGTCGAGGGTGTCGGCGGTCACCGCGACCACCACGCCGCCGAGTTTCCCGTCGTCGAAGAACACGCGTTCGCCCACCTCGGCGGTGTCGAACACCTCGGGCAACGTGCAGCCGATCCGTGGCGGCTGGCCCTCGTCGACCGGTGCCGGTGTGCAGTCGCGGGTGACCCGCACGACGTCGCCCGCGGCCAGTCGCAGGCTCTGCTCGACGGCTGGTAACTCGCCGACCTTGGTGGAGTCCTTCCGGCGCCGCTTTGTCCCCGAGTCGCTTCGCTCCTGCCCGCCGGCCTTGAGCACTGTCCCGCTGCCCACATACGTCGTCTTCTCGGTGGTGACGACGAATCCGCCGGGTGCGGCGGCGGCCAGCAGCAGCCGCCGCTTCGATCCGCGAGTATCGCGCAGCACCAACTCGTCGCCTTCGGCGCGGTTGGCCAGCCAGTCCGCTTTGACCGGCAGGGTGACCAGATCCGGCTCCGGCGGGCGGGCCGGCCGTCGCGCCGAGGTCAGCCAGCCGCGCCCGGCCGCCACCACCTGACCCTGGGCGTTGCGGGTCGGCCGAAGGCGCACCACCCGGGGTCCCGGCTCCAGCGGGCCGGTGCGCAGTTTGGGGCCGCCCAGATCCATCGCCACCAGGCACGGGCGACCCGCGGCCTCGGCCGCGGCGCGGACGTTGGCCGCCATGGCTTTCCACGCGGTCGCGTCGTCGTGGGCGCAGTTGATCCGGGCGATCCGCATGCCGGAGTCGATGAGTGTGCGCGACAGACCGGGATCGGTGGCCGCCTCCGACGGCAGGGTGACCATGATCCGGGCCGCACGATCCTCGGCCGCCGGCCCCAGCAGCTCGGTGGCGTTGCGCTCGAGAAGGCGACTGCCCTCGGCGACCTCCACGCAGACCTGGTCGTTCGGGGTCCAGCCCTGCCCGCGCATCGCGGCTATCGCCGCCGACACCAGGCGCAGCGTCGCCTGGACGTGCGCTTCGCTGCGGCCCAGCGAGGACAGCCCCAGCTCGGTCAGCTGCTGCTGGGCTACGCGGAGATCGACTTGTCGCATCGCCCAGTAGTGCACCAGATTGGTTGCACTGCAACGGTTCTCATCGGCAACCGGGTCGGTCCACGGTTGCCATCGCAACTCGGCGTCGGCCAGCTGGGCCAGCAGCGCGTCGACATCACTCTGCAGCTGGGCCAGCTGCTGCGCGTCTGCGGACATGGTCCGGCACGCTAGTCACTCCAGGTTGCGGTTGGGTGAACGGTTGCCGGTCGGGAAACAGCAGCAGCCTGCGCTGGCCCAACATTGTCTTCGCCAGCTGCGAAAATTGACTGATCAGCGGCAATTGGCATGTTGCTAGCTAGCGGGCGACCTTCGCGAGGAATCCGCGCACCAGCTGCCGGAGCCGCCGCGCGGCGTCATCGACGTGCGTGGTGGTGTCGGCGCGCAGGTCCTCGGCGCGCAGCCCGAGCCGGGTCAGATCCCCGTCGCCGCGGGTGCGGTCATCGTCGATCCACAGCTCCAGCAGCTTGTGGTCTAGTTCGGGATGAAACTGTAGACCCAGGGCCCGACCGTGCACGAAAGCTTGTGTAGCGCAACCGTTCTGGGCGACCACGGTGGATCCCGGCGGGGCGGTGAAGCGGTCGAAATGCCACTGGAACCACGGCCCGGCGTCGGGCACCAGTTCGGGGTCGATGCTGTGCACCTGATGCCAGCCGATCTCGGGATCGGGGGAGCGCTGCACCGAACCGCCGAGCGCGGTCGCCACCAACTGGCCGCCGAAGCACACTCCGAGCACACCGACACCGGCGTCGGCGGCGCGGCGCACCACGTCGATCTCATCGGCCACCCACGGCAGCCGTTCGTCGTACACCGCCCACCGTGAGCCCAGCGGCACGATCACGTCGTAGCGAGTGGGGTCGGGGAAGGTCACGTCGACGGTCGGGTCGCTGGCTCGATGCGCCGGGACGACCTCGAATGTGTCGACGTCGAAACCGAGTTCGGTGAACGTCTCGCCGAGCAGCGCTTCGGGGGCGATCGGATCGTTGTAGATGAACAGGACCTGACGGGGCACCCGCATACGGTACGGCAGGTGCGCGGCTACACGCAGTCCGAGGCGCCGTCGACGACCAGCACCGCGCCGTTGATGTAGCTGCTCTGCGCCGTGCACAGGAACGCGATGGCCGGTGCGACCTCGTCCACCCGGCCCATCCGCCCGGCCGGGATGTGGGCGATTTCGGTCGCCATGATCTCCGGGACGGCATGCATCGGCTCGGTCATCGCGGTCTCGATGGTGCCCGGCGCGATCGCATTGACGCGGATCCCGTACTTGGCCCACTTGACCGCCAGGTTGCGGGTGACGTTGACGATGCCGGACTTGGCCGCCCCGTAGCCGGGGACCATCGTGACCGCACGCAAGGCCGACATCGAGGCGAGGTTGACCACGCTCGCCCCTCCCGCCGCGGTCGACGCCGTGAGCGCGCGCCGCAGCCCGACGGTGAGCCGGTAGGGCCCGGTGAGGTTCAGTGCGACCGAGGCGGCGAACCCGTCGGGCGCGGATTCGTCCAGGCCGCCGGGGAAGTTGGCGCCGGCGTTGTTCACCAGTACGTCGAGCGACGAGATGCTCTCGGCCAGGCTGTCAATGGATGCATTGTCGGTGAGCACAAGTTGCCGATAGGTCATGCCGGACAGGTCGGTGTCGTAGTCGGCGGCACCGGGTTTGGTGCCGGTCACGGTGACGGTGGCGCCGGCGTCACGCAGCAGCACGGCCACGGCGTGGCCGATGCCACTGGTCGCCCCGGTGACCAGTGCCTGGGTTCCGGTGAAGTCGAAGCTCAGCTGGGCGGTCATGTGTACCTTTCGATCTGCTTGGTCAGCCAGGCGCTTTCCCAGAAGTTGATGCTGTCGGCCAGCAGCCGCTCGTGGGCGTCCCTGAGTACCGCCCGCGCTGCGGCGTCGTCGGGCGCGGTGTGGGTGACGACTTCGGCGAGGTGGATGGCCTCCAGCGGGCGACCTTCGGTCAGGTGGCGCCGGGCCCGTGTAGTCAGGGCCTCGGCGCCGGCCAACTCGACGAGGTCCGCACTGACCGCGTCGGCGCCGGTCGGGTACAGCTCGGTGGTCGACCGGTGATGGAACCATCCGGAATAGTTCTCCCAGATCGCCCGGACATCCCAGGCCACCTTGCCGTAGCCCTGGCCGACCTCCAGGTGGGCGGGCAGGGTGATCTCGCGCATCAGGGTCCGGACATCTTTACCGGCGTTCATTCCGGCCACGGTTTCGTCGTGCAGGTATTGCACGGCATCGCGCAGCCGGGACAGCTCGGCGTCGATCAGATCGGCCCCCCGGACGGGGTCGAAATGTCCGGTGAGCAGCACCTCGGGCCGCAGTGACCGAACCCGCTCGATGGTGTCGATCACCGTGAGCGCATCCCGGTAGCGGTCACCGCGCATGGTGACCAGATTGGGGATGTGCCCGAAGATGGGTCCGAAGGTGTTGCTGCACAGGCAGATCCGCTCATCGGGCAGCCAGATCACCATCGAGTCGGTGGTTTCCCCGCCCGGAGTGGCGATCAGTTCGAATCGCCGTTCGCCGACCGTCAGCGACAACCGGTCGTCGACCACGATGTCGGCGCACCCGGCGCTCTGGGGCGGCAGCCTCTTGCCGAAGCGCTGCTGGATCCTGGCGATACCGCCGGCCAGTCTGTCGGAGAATGCGAACGCACTGCGATTGGCCCGGTACGGCAGCAGCCGCTCATTGTCGTCGCGCCATTGCTCCCAATTCGCCTGTGCCACCACCGTGGTGTCCGGATCGCGCAGGGTGTCCAACCCGCCGACGTGGTCGTAGTGGCCCTGGGTGATCAGGATGTAGCGCACCGGCGACGAATCGACGGCGTCGAACACCGCGCGGTGCACCGGGGCTTCGAATCCCATCCCGGTGTTGACGACCACCCGGCCGTCGGAGGTGGTGAGCAGATAGGAGTTGGTCAGTCCGGGTGAGCACCAGATCCCGGGGGCGACTTCCTCGGCATGTTCGGCGCAGGCAGGGGCCATGGCGTCGGCGCCGGGCCGGCTGCGGTAGAGGGGTTCCACGACGGTTCCTTCAGATCTCGGGGCGGACGTCGAAACGATCGAAATAGAACGCGAACCGAGACCGCAGTTCCTCGGGCTCGACGCCGAAGTGCCGCCTCAGGTCGTAGGGGATGCGGCCCTTGGCGCCGCGGTGGTTGTCGTCGATGTAGGCGCCGAATCGCTTGGCCACCTTGGGCGGGATATCGATCCCGGCGTGCTCGTAGAACGAGGCGAGTACCGGCATCTCGTTGCCGTTCAGGTGATGGAAGCCGATGTCGACGCTGCGGTCGGCGGGCACCAGTTCCCGGTCGCGCACGCAGGCGGTCAGCAGCCGGTGGATCCGGTCGCTCCAGTAGCCGACCAGCCAGTCGGGGTCGATGCTGGTGCGGCGCAACCGATCCGAGTACGCCATCATCGTGATCGCCGACTGGATCACCGCGACGGGGTCGCGATGGGTGAAGGCGACGGTGGCATCGGGAAAGGTGGTCATCAGCGGACCGAGCTGCTCGGCATGCTGTGGCGATTTCAGCACCCAGGTGCGCGGGCCGCGCAGGAAGGTCAGCGCCTGCAGGATCTTCTTCAGGTAACCGTAGTGACGGACGTGGTCCAGGCCGAGGTAGAAGTCGCGCCAGCCCGGCACGCGGGCGTGCCACTCGAGGACATAGCCGGCCATGTCGAGGTCGAGGAGTTCGACCTCCTCCTCGATGGCCTCGGGGAATCGATCGTGCATCGCCGCGACGTACGGGGTGCTGGCCATCAGCGCCTCGTGCTCGGCTTTGACGCGGGTGTAGCGAGGATCGACGCCGAACACCTCGGGTCCCTGCCCGAGCGCGGGAATCGGGTCCTCGGCCTCCCAATACGGCAGGGCACGCCGGCGCGGATCCTGCGCGATCAGGTTGACCAGGTGAGTGGTGCCCGAGCGGGGCATGCCGACCACGATCAGCGGCCGCTCGATCGGGATGGATTCGATTTCGGGGTAGCGCTTCAGCAGGTCGACGAGCGAGAGCCGGTTGCGCACCTTGCGAATCACTCTGGCGCGCAGGCTGCTTCGGATCAGTTGGCGCAGACCGGTGTCGGACTCGATGGCCGCCACGTGTGCGGCCAGCCGGCCGGCGAACCCGTCGTCGTCGGCCAGGTCATCGCTGCCCGCCTGCCGCTCCGCTTCGGCGAGCATCTCGTCGATGTCGAAGGTGACGTGCTGCGACTCGGTGTAGTCGAGGATCTGCCGCTGCGTGTCGGTCAGCACCGGGTCGGTCAGGTCGTCGAGGTTCAGTGTCTCCGGGGATGACCGCGTCGTCATGTCCGGGCACTTTAATCCCCGGTGCGGCTCCCGGTCGGGGGTTCTCGCTGGCCGGGATCAGGCCCAACCGTCGGCGCGCCAGCAGACCCAGTCGATCTCGACCAGGGCACCCACCGCCAGCCCGGTCGCGCCGACGCAGGTTCGGCTCGGCAGCCGGTCCGGGAACCACGGCGCGTAGGCGGCGTTGAAGGCGGCATAGTCGTCCCAGTCGAGCAGAAACGCCCGCACCGAGACCACGTCGGGCAGGCCGCCGCCACACAGTTCGGTGACGCGCAGCAGGTTGGTCAACACCTGATCGGTCTGGGTCGCGACATCCTCACCGACCACCGTGCCGCTGGTGTCGGTCGGCATCTGGCCGGTGACGTAGAGGGTTTGGCCTGCGGCCGTCGCGTGGGCGAACGGCGCCACCGCGGGCGGAACACCGTCGGCCGGGGTGAACGTGAACGTCCGAATACCGGTCATGCAGCGGGATTCTGCCACCGTGGGAAACAACGCTTGTCGATTCGGCCATGGACGCCCTGACGCTGGTCGACCACCTGGGTCACGGTGAAGTCCACCGCCACCGACATGAACGAGTACGCGTCGGCGCGGGACAACCCGAAGTGACAACGCAGCAGCTGCAGTGTGCGCAGCGTCGCGCATTTCATCGCGGCGTCCAGGCTGTCGCCGAAGCCGTGCACCAGCAGTTCGGTCGCGGTCTCCAGGACCGGGACGGTGAACGGCAGATCGCGGCGAATCGTCAAGCGCAACAACCCGTTCAGCGATGACTCCAGCGCGGTTCCGCTGACTTCGCCGTCGCCTTGTGAGACATGCGGGTCGCCGACCGAGAGCAGCGCGCCGGGCACCTGGACGGGGTAGTACATCCGCCCGCCCGCGCCGATGCGCCAGTTGTCGACGTTGCCGCCGTGGTCGCCCGGTGGCACCGAGGAGACGCGCACCGGATCGGCCGGCGCCACACCCATGGTGCCGAAGTGCGGCCGCAGCGGCACCACGACTCCCGGCAGCGCCGGCTCCCGGCTCGCGGGGTCGGGCGCCACGATCGTGCCCGGCTCGTTGGCCAGCGGGGTGGCCGTCCAGTCGTAACCGAACAACGCCCGACCCAGCAGCGCGTTGACATCGAGTTCGTAGATGGTGACCCGTTCGACGGGAATCTCGTCGTAGAGGTAACCCCAGTGCCCGGCCAGGTTGGATCCGTACGGCAGGCGCGGGGTGGCTTCCAGGATGTCGACCTGGAGCACGTCACCCGGTCGGGCACCGCTGACGGCGATCGGCCCGGTGAGGATGTGCGGTCCCGGCCCGCGGTCGTCGACCTCGTCGAACACTCGCGAAATGCGCTCGTCCATCAGCAGATCGGGGGCGTCGCCGGCGTGATGGGTCAGCGTCTCGATCGCCACCAGGTCCCCGGAGTCGACGGTCAGTGCGGGAGCCTGGCGTGGGTCGAAGAAGCCCCACTGCACCGTCTGCGCGGTCGCCGGGAGGTGGTGCACTGCCATAAGCGACAGATCATGCCAGCAGCCCGGCCCGGGCGCGCGCCGAAGAATTACACCGCGTGATAGCGACGTTCGGGCCGCCCTGCCCCGTACTGCAATCGCAGTCCCACCGCACCGGCGGTCAGGAAGTGTTCGAGGTAACGGCGCGCACTGACCCGGGAGATGCCCACCAGATCAGCGCATTCGGCTGCCGACAGCTCGCCGGCCCCGCGGACCGCGTCGAGGACCAGTCGCGCGGTCTCGGCGCCCAGTCCTTTGGGCATCGGCGGTGAGTCGCCGGATGCGGGGGAATGCCCGAACAGCGTGTCGACGAAATTCTGATCGATGCCTCGGTCTGCGCCGAGGGCATCGGCGCGCGCGGCGAATGCCGCCAGTTTGGTTTTCAGCTGCTCGAACTCGAACGGCTTGATCAGGTAGTCGGCGGCACCGCCGTCGAGGGCGCCGCTGACGGTGTCCAATTCCCGTGCTGCCGTGATCATGATGACGCCCACCGGGTCACCTTCGGCTCGCAAGGTCTGCAGCACCTGCAGGCCCGTCATGTCGGGCAGGTAGACGTCGAGCAGGATCAGGTCCGGACGCACGGTTCGGGCGGCGTCGAGTGCAGCGGCGCCGGTATGGGCCACCTCCACGGTGTGAAATCCCTCGATGCGGTCGACGAAGCGCCGGTGGATGTCGGCGACCATGAAATCGTCGTCGACGACCAGTACCTCACGCATGACTCACCGACTCGATCCTCGGCAGCCGGGCGACGAACAAGGCGCCGCCACCGTCGGCGTCGTGCACCTCGGCGGTACCGCCGTGCTGGGCGGTGATCAGCCGCACGAGCGCCAGGCCGATTCCACGACCGCCGGGAACATCGGGCTTCGACGTCACGCCCCGGGAGAAGATCTGGCTGCGTTGTGCTTGCGGCACACCGGGTCCGGAGTCGGCGACCTCGATGGTCAGGCCGTCGGCGTCGTCGATCCGGACCTCGACGCGTGAGGCGACGGTGCCCTCGGATACGTCGACGGCGTTGTCGACCAGGTTTCCCAGCACGGTGATGACGTCGGTCGCCAGTGCCGGGCTCAGCGCCGCCAGGTGCGAGTCGTCGGCCAGTTGCAGCGACACGCCGCTCTCGGCGGCCAGGGTGGTCTTCGCGATCAGCAGCGCCGCCACGGCGGGGTCCGAAATGTGCTGTGTGACAGCAGCGTCGATCTCGGCCCGGCGACGGGTCAACGCGCCGACCAGATCCCGCACCGAGTCGTACTCGCCAAGTTGGACCAGTCCGGAGATGGTGTGCAGTTGGTTGGCGAATTCGTGGGTCTGCGCGCGCAGCGTGTCGGTCACGCTCTTGTGTGAGGACAGCTGGCCCTGCATCGACGCCAGCTCGGTGCTGTCGCGCATGGTGGTGACCGTACCGATGCGCTGACCCTGGCTGGTCGCCGCCCGCCGGTTGAGCGCCAGCACCCGATTCGGCGTGGCGATGACGACGTCGTGACCGTCCTCGCCGGACACCAGGAAGTCGGCGACGGCCGGGTCGATACCGGCGTCGCGGACCAGCCGGTTGACGGCGTCGGCGCCGATACCCAGCAGTTCCTGGGCGCTGTCGTTGACCACCGTGATCACCCCGTCGGTGTTCACTCCGATCACACCCTCACGAATGCTGTGCAGCAACGCTTCTCGATGTTCGGCCAGCCCCGCGATCTCGGCGACCTCCAGACCGCGGGTGTGCCGTTTGATCCGCCGCGACAACAACCACGACGCGACCAGGCCCAGCGCCGCCCCCAGACCGAGATACGCCAGCAGCCGCTCACCCGCGCCGCTGAGCAGCTGCCAGACCGAGGGATAGGGCTCGCTGACCGACACCACCGACAGCACCGCCCCGTCGGTGGACAGGATGGGGACTTGGCCGGCCAACGTGTGGCGGCCGTTGATGTCGAGGTCGCCGAACCAGGCCCTGCCCTCCACGACCCGCGACGGCCCGAAGTCCGCGGTGCGGCCCACCCGCGACGGGTCGGTGGACACTCGCACCCGTCCGGACGGGTCGATGATCTCGGCGAGCCCGGCCCCGGACAGCGCCACCGCCCGGTCGACGTCCGGCGCCAGGATCTGGGACGCGAAGGGGTCGCCGTACCGGTCCCGCACGAGCGGTGTCGACGCCACGTTCTCGGCGACGGCGATCATCCGCTGCCCGCGCACGTCGCGGAACTCCTTGGTCGACTGGGCGATCGACACCGCCCCCACGGCGACCAGCACGACCGCCACCACGAGCAACTGGAAGGCGAGGAACTGGCCCGCGAGGCTGCGGCCGCTACGTACCAGCGATGACCACAACGACCACAACTTCCTCTGCGTCCGAAAGAGTGACTGCCGTCACTTCCTCGACCAGTATTGCTGAACATCACATGTGGACGAACTCTTCCCAGAAGGAAACGGGGTCGACGAATGGTGCGACGACGCACGAAGCGGTTCGCGGTGATCGCCACCGTGCTGGCCGTGACGTTGCTGCTCGCCGGTTGCGGCGTGACGCGGGGCGATGACCCGTCCGGGCTGCACCGCCTGCGGATGATGGTGCCGAACAGCCCCGGTGGCGGCTACGACCTGACGGCGCGAACGGCCGTGAAGATCATGGAGGACCGCGACATCACCGGGCGCGTCGAGGTGTTCAACGTCCTCGGCGCCGGCGGCACCGTGGCGATGGCGCGGCTCATGAACGAGCGGGGCAACAACGACCTGATGATGACGATGGGCCTCGGCGTCGTGGGCGCCACCTATACCAACGGGTCCAAGGTCAAGGCCTCCGATGCCACCGCGATCGCCAAGTTGATCGAGGATCCGGGCGCGATCTTCGTGCCCGCCGATTCGCCGTTCACGACGGTGCAGGACTTCGTCGCGGCCTGGAAAGCCGATCCGAGCAGGATGACGATCGGCGGGGGATCCTCACCGGGCGGACCCGATCACCTGTTCCCGATGGAAGTCGCCAAGAAGGTCGGCGTCGACCCGAAACAGGTCAACTTCATCACCTACGACGGCGGCGGAGACCTGCTGACCGCACTGCTCGGCAAGAAGATCACTGTCGGTACCTCCAGCCCGGGCGAACTCATCGACCAGATCGAGGCGGGCCAGCTGCGGGTGCTCGCGGTGTCCAGCGATCAGCGCGTGGAGGGCATCGATGCGCCGACGCTCAAGGAGTCCGGCATCGATCTGACCTTCGCCAACTGGCGCGGTGTCCTTGCGCCGCCGGGTATTTCGGACAGCGCCAAGAACGACATGGTCAAGGCGCTCGAAGAGATGCACGCCACGAAGGAATGGAAAGAGGCGTTGGCCAAGAACGGTTGGACAGACGCCTTCGTGACCGGTGCGCAGTTCGAACAATTTCTCAAAGACCAGGACAACCGGGTCTCGTCGACGCTGACCGAATTGGGGCTGCTGTGAGCATTGATGAGAAACAAGCAGAGCCGGACGGCCGGTCCGATTATGCGCAGTACATCGTGGTCGCCGTGCTGGCGATCGTCGGCGGATTCCTGGTCTACAGCGGGCCGACCTTGGACGAGGGTTTCGCCAAGGTGGATCCCGTTGGGCCCAAGTTTTTTCCGTTGGTCATCGGTGTGGCGGCGCTGCTGCTGGCGGTGATCCTGGCCGTCGCCATCCCGCGCGGCAGCAAGGGCGAGGCCGACGCGGGCGAGGACATCGATCCCGAGGCGCCGGGGGACTGGCGCACCGTCGGTCTGCTCGTCGCGCTGTTCGTCGCGATGATCCTGTTGGTCAACCCGGTGGGTTGGGTGATCACCAGCGCGCTGTTCTTCGCCGGTGCGGCAACGGTTCTGGGCGCCAAGCACTACGTGCGCAACATCGTCATCGGTGTCGTCCTCGCACTGGCCAGCTTCTACGCGTTCTACTCCGGGCTCGGAATCCCGCTGCCCGCAGGCATCTTGGACGGGATTCTGTAGATGGACAACCTCAACTGGCTGCTGCAAGGTTTCGCCGAGGCGGCGACGCCGATGAACCTGCTCTACGCCGTGATCGGGGTGCTGCTGGGCACCGCGGTCGGGGTGCTGCCCGGCATCGGGCCCGCCATGACGGTGGCGCTGCTGCTGCCCATCACCTACAACGTCAGCCCCAGTGCGGCGTTCATCATGTTCGCCGGCATCTTCTACGGCGGTATGTACGGCGGATCCACCACGTCGATCCTGCTGAACACACCGGGGGAGTCGTCCTCGGTGATCACCGCCATCGAAGGCAACAAGATGGCGAAAGCGGGCCGAGCCGCGCAGGCATTGGCCACCGCGGCCATCGGCTCGTTCGTCGCCGGGACCATCGGCACGGTGCTGCTGGCCGCGTTCGCGCCCGCGATCTCCCGGTTCGCCGTCACCCTCGGCGCGCCGTCGTACCTGGCGATCATGCTCTTCGCGCTGGTGGCGGTGACCGCGGTACTGGGCTCGTCGAAGCTGCGCGGTGCCATCTCGCTGGTGCTCGGCCTGGCGATCGGCATCGTCGGCATCGACTTCCTGACCGGGCAGCCACGGGCCACGTTCGGTATCCCGCAGCTCTCCGACGGTATTGACATCGTGGTGATCGCCGTCGCGATTTTCGCTGTGGGAGAGGCGCTCTGGGTGGCCGCGCATCTACGGCGCAGGCCCGCCGACGTGATCCCGGTCGGGCGGCCGTGGATGGGCCGTGATGACTGGCGGCGGTCCTGGAAGCCGTGGTTGCGCGGCACCGCGTTCGGGTTCCCGTTCGGTGCGCTCCCCGCAGGCGGTGCCGAGCTGCCCACGTTCCTGAGCTACATCACCGAGAAAAAGCTGTCCAAGCATCCGGAGGAGTTCGGCCGGGGCGCCATCGAAGGGGTGGCCGGACCCGAGGCGGCCAACAACGCTTCGGCCGCAGGCACTCTGGTGCCGATGCTGTCGCTGGGCCTGCCGACCAACGCCACCGCCGCGGTCATGCTCACCGCCTTCGTCTCCTACGGGATTCAGCCCGGGCCAACGCTGTTCAGCAAGGAACCGCTGCTGATCTGGACGCTGATCGCCAGCTTGTTCATCGGCAACTTCCTGCTGTTGGTGCTCAACCTGCCGCTGGCGCCGCTGTGGGCCAAGCTGCTGCGCACGCCGCGGCCGTACCTGTATGCCGGCATCCTGTTCTTCGCCACGCTCGGGGCGTTCGCGGTGAACATCCAGCCGCTGGATCTGGCACTGCTGCTGCTGTTCGGAGTGCTCGGCCTGATGATGCGCAGGTTCGGGCTGCCGGTGCTGCCGCTGATCATCGGCGTCATCCTGGGCCCGCGCATCGAACGCCAACTGCGCCAGAGCCTGCAGCTCGGCGGCGGCGACTGGTCGAGCCTGTTCACCGAACCGGTCGCGATCGTCACCTACGTGTGTATGGCCGTGCTGCTGATCATCCCGCTGGTGCTGCGGCTGCTGCACCGCGACGAAGAGACGCTGTTGGTCGTCGAGGACGACAAGGATCAGAGAGAGAAGGCGCAGACGTCATGATCGTCGTGGGATACACCAACGACCAGCACGGCCTGGCGGCGGTGGACGCCGGCATCGCCGAGGCCACCCTGCGCAACACGGACCTGCTGGTGGTCAACTCGACGCCGGGGGACTCTTACGTCGACGCCGCGTTCGCCCAGCCCGGGCAGGTGCGCACCATCACCGAACACCTACGCGAGAGCGGGGTGAGCTTCGAGCTCTCGCAGCCGGTGGGGGTGTACGCCGCCGACGCGCTGCTGCAGGCGATGGAGCGCCCCGATGCCGAACTCCTGGTGATCGGCCTGCGGCATCGCAATCCTGTCGGCAAACTGCTCCTCGGCAGCGTGGCGCAACAAGTGCTGATGGAGTGCCCGAAACCTGTGCTCGCGGTCAAGGCTGGCTAATAACGAATAATGGATGTCATGGACATCAGCGGATCGGTCTGGTTCATCACGTGCGCGGTCATCATCGGGCTGTTCGTGTTCGACTTCTACGCCCACGTGCGGGTGCCGCACGAACCCACGTTCAAAGAGTCCGCGATCTGGTCGTCGGTGTACATCGGGCTGGCGGTGGCGTTCGGGTTCGTCGTGTGGTGGCTGTGGGGCGGGACGTTCGCCGGCGAGTACTTCGCCGGGTACGTCACCGAGAAGGCGCTGTCCGTCGACAACCTGTTCGTGTTCACGATCATCATGGCCACGTTCGCGGTGCCACGGGAATTCCAGCAGAAGCTGCTGCTGATCGGGATCGTGCTGGCGCTGGTGATGCGGGCCGGGTTCATCGCCGTCGGTGCCGCGGCCATCAGCACGTTCAGCTGGGTGTTCTACCTCTTCGGGGTCTTCCTGGTGCTGACCGCGATCAAGCTGGCGAAGGAGGCCGGTCACGAGAAGGAGGTCGAGGAGAAGCGCGACAGCCGCATCATCGCGCTGGTCCGCCGTCTCGTCCCGACGACCGACACCTACGACGGCGACAAGTTCCTCACCAAGGTCGACGGTAGCCGCGCCGTCACACCGATGTTGTTGGCGCTGATCGCGATCGGCTTCACCGACGTGCTGTTCGCCCTCGACTCGATCCCGGCGATCTACGGCCTGACCGAGCAGCCCTACATCGTGTTCACCGCCAATGCGTTCGCTTTGATGGGGTTGCGGCAGCTGTACTTCCTGATCGGCGGTCTGCTGGACCGGCTCATCTACCTGTCGTACGGGTTGTCGCTGATCCTGGCGTTCATCGGCGTCAAGCTCGTGCTGCACGCGCTGCACGAGAACACGCTGCCGTTCATCAACGGCGGCGAGCACGTCAAGGTCCCCGAGATCTCGACGGGCATGTCGATCAGCGTGATCGGGGTGGTGCTGCTGGTGACGACGGTGGCGAGCCTGGCGAAGACGCGGGGACGCACGACATCGACTAACCCGGTCTAGATCTACCTTGCGGGGCGGGTGGTGACTGTCGACCTGATTGCCACGCCCGCCAGGCGGACCCCGTACGCAACCGCGCTCGCGCCGAACAGCGCTGCCGTCAGCAGAAGCCAGCGTCCCAGATAGGGGGCTTGGGTCAAACCGGTGGCCGCATGAAAGTTTGGCGCGCCCTGCTCGATGATGCCGGGCAGGAAGACGACAAATGTCAACGCCGCACCCATAAGAGGCACGCGTACGTAGTTGATCAGTGGTACACGGGTCTTGGCAGGACGGTGACGGAGTGCGCCCACCAGGACGCGATCGACGAGCGAATACCCGGGGAACAGCACAAGATCGTGAGCGACGATGGCCGCGGCGAACCAGACCGCGATGGACTGCCACCAGGTGGTGGGATTCCACAGCTGCGCAGGACCCAAAGTGACGAGAACATAAGTGAATAACGCGAATCCGGCTGTCAAGGTGAGCAGATGGAACGGGTGCGAGCCATAGACCTCGCGGAACACCGATGGGGACGATGACATGTCACCCCGCCCTGAAGTCGATCGATGTGACCCATTTGGTGCTGTGCACACCGGGCAGCGCCGGCACGATGATGCGCGCGGGATACCCGTGATCGGGGGATAGGTCTACGCCATTGACTTTCAGCGCCAACAACGAATCCTGGTGCGACACCTGGTTTCCCTGGAGTGTGGCCTGGTTGAAGCCGTACCGCTCGAGGGAGCGGACGTAGGCCGAGACCGGATTGGGTACGCCCGCCAACACGGCCAGATTGCGCAACGGTACGCCCGTCCAGCGCTGAGTGCTCGACCATCCCTCCACACAGGCGATCGGCAACGTGGCGGTGTGCTGCGTCATCGCCAGCAGCGCCGCGCGATCGACCACCACCGCACGTGTCCCACCCGTCAAGGTCAGCCGCCAGACGTCACCTGTGGCGCGAGGATCGATCAGGGATGCGGCGAATGTCTTGTTCACTTCGAAGTCATTCGGTCCGTCGCCCAGGTCCCGGCCCCGTGGCAGGAGCAGTGCGGCGTACCGGGTGAACCCTCCGATCGTCTGCCCCGCGGTGATCACCGCCATGAACACCGAAGCCGCGCCGACGAGAAGCAGTGCACCACGACGACTCACTGTGGCGGGTGCGGGGTCAACAGCAACCAGTCCATCGGAATCCGTTGGTTCCGGCCGGGTTTCGGCTGTCGAGGTGGCCAGCACCTGACGGAACGGTAGCGAGCGCAGACCGGCCCGCATCTTCGGGATCTTGATGGCGAGGTGGACGAGGAATCCCGCGATGAAGACCCAGGCACCGAAATAGTGCGCGGTGTAGAAGCTGAACCCAAAGATGTAGTCGTACTGGATATTGAGTACGCCGGTCACGATTTCGAAGAGAATGCCGCCGACCAGCATGATGAGCGACAGACGTTCGACCAACTGGGCCAGCGAGCGCGACGGTGGCCACGAGAAGAAGCGCGGGATCACCGACCACAACTTCGCCAAGATGACCGGGATCAGAATGAGGCCCAGTCCCACATGCAAACCCTGGGTGAGCCGATACAACCAGGAGGGGTCGGTCGGCCAGTTGAATGTCGGTAACTTCAGCAACCCGACGTCGAAAGGTATCGCCTGGCCGAACTGGGGGCCGTAGGCGATATAGGACAGCAGGCCGGTGATGATGACAACGGGCAGGGTGATCAGGAGAACCAAGCCCAGTACCGAGGTCAGCCACGGGCCACGCAACGGGCTGCGCCATCGGCGGAGATTAGCAGCGGCCCGGGTGGGGGATGTTTGTCCACGTTGCGCCACAGCGCTTTCGGGAACCCGTAACCGCCTGCCTCGACTGGCGGTTCGTCGCGGTTGTCGACGTCCATGCGGGCTAGTTGTTGCTGTTCGGGCAGGAGAGGTCCACGTAGACGACACCGGAGTTGCCCGGGTCCATGCGCATCATCAGGGAGCCGTCGGTCATCATCATGACCGTCAGACCGTGTACGCCGTTGACCGTGCACCGCGACAGCGCCATGGTCGACGGTCCGTTGAACTGCACGGTGTAACCCTGGTCTTGCAAAGCCTTGACAACATCTGCCGCCGATCCGCTGTTGATCGGGACGGCCATCGCGACGCCGGCGGTACAGAGGCCGACGCCGGCGGCGATGCTGACTGCGGCAGCGGAAAAGGCGATCTTCACGGGGAACTCCTCCGGGTCGTGCGCCGTGGTGGCCAAGGCGCTAGATGGTACGACCTTGAGTCACACGCGAAGACGGATGCGTTACACCGATCTGCGGACGCGTTCAGCGCCAGTCGCGGAAAGCGTTGAGTAGCTTGGCGCGGAAGTCAGGGTCGACGTGTTCATGGCTGATTCGGCCGACCGTCTCGATGGTGACTCGGAATTGCTGCAAGTAGTTCTCACACCCGTCGCAGTCGAGCAGGTGCATGTCGAAGCGTGACCTGGTTGTCGGGTCCAGCGATCCGTCGAGGTACGCGGTGACGAGTTCGACCAACTTGCTGCAGTTCATGCCCTTGGCGTTCATCGCGCCTCCCGCACGTAGTCCTCGAGCGCCTGCCTGATCGCCGCGCGGCCGCGGTGCAGCAGTACCCGCTGGTTCGCGACACTGAGGTCCAGCAGTTCGCACACCTCTCCCGAGTCGAATCCAAGCAGGTCTCGTAAGGTGACGACGATACGTTGCCGTTCGGGGAGCTTGTCCAATTCGCGACGTGCGAGGTCGAGAAATTCCGCTGCCAACACACTGCCTTCGGGAGTGTCGGGAAATGGGACCGGCGTCCGGTCTTCCTTCCAGTGTCCGGGCCACTCCGGGTCCCCTGCGGGACGGAATCTGTTCGGGTCGACGGTCCCTCCCGCCGCGGCCAGCTCGGCGTCGGAATGCCGTTGATCCCGGACGCCGCGGGTCTTGGCGATGTTGATCATCACCGTGAAAAGCCAAGTGCGAAGCGATGATCGGCCTTCAAACTTCTCGATGCCTTTGATCAGCGCGATCCAGGTCTCCTGGACCACTTCTTCGGCCGATTCGTGGGTGCGGACATAACCGCGTGCCACCCGCAGCAAAGCGGGGGTGTAGCGATCGATGAGCCGGGCGAAGGACTGCTCGTCGCCGGCCCGCAGCGCCGCGACCAGTGCTGTCTCGTCGTCTTCCGTCCCGATCATCGAGACGGAATGTTATCCGCTCAGCGGTATTCGGGATTGGCGAAATCAAAGCGGCAGCCCGCGTCCCAGCCCGACCGTACGTTGCCGTAGGCCGGTATGCCGCCGGCGCTGCGCAGCATCTGCGCCAGATGCATCAGATTCCAGGTCATGAAGGTGGTGTTGCGGTTGGTGAAGTCG
The DNA here is from genome assembly GCF_008329905.1 of Mycobacterium sp. ELW1. Taxonomy (NCBI): domain Bacteria; kingdom Bacillati; phylum Actinomycetota; class Actinomycetes; order Mycobacteriales; family Mycobacteriaceae; genus Mycobacterium; species Mycobacterium sp. ELW1. The sequence goes on from NZ_CP032155.1 coordinate 2,601,236, forward strand.
TTCTCCGGGCCGCCCGAACCCGGATCGAGGTAGGACGGTCCGGGACCTGCTTCACCGATCCATCCCGCGTCGGCCTGCGGCGGGATGGTGTACCCGATGTGCTGCAGGGTGTAGAGCACGTTCTGGGCGCAGTGCTTCACCCCGTCCTCGTTGCCGGTGATCAGGCACCCGCCGACACGGCCGTAGTACAGGTATTGCCCGTCGTCGTTCAGCAGATGCGAACCGCCGTAGAGCCGCTCGTGCACCCGTTTCATCACCGAGCTGTTGTCACCGAGCCAGATCGGCCCGGCGAGCACCAAAATGTCAGCGGCCAGGACCTTTTCGAACAACATCGGCCAGTCGTCGGTGGCCCATCCATGATCGCGCATGTCGGGCCAAACCCCGGTGGCGATGTCGAAGTCGACGGCTCGTACCACGTCGACCGCCACGCCGTGTCGAGTCATGATCGAGGTGCTGATGTCGACCAAACCCTCGGTATTGCTCGGCTCGGGTGAACGCTTCAGCGTGCAGTTGATGAACAACGCGCGAAGGCCGGTGAAGTCGTATTCGGGGTCACCCATCGGGCCCGCTCCTTTCGTCGCTGCTGCCACTGCAGTGCCCCGGGCGATCGAGACCGTTACACGGTTGTCTCGAGCGCCTCCCGGAGGCACTGACGGAGCCAGCGGTGCGCACCGTCGGCGTCGTGGCGTGGATGCCAGGCCATGCTGATCGTCAACGGCGGCAGGTCAAGTGGAATCGAAAAACTGGTGAGATTCAGCGCTTCCATGGCGTAGCGGCCAAGCCCGGCCGGCATCATGGCAACGAGGTCGCTACTGCGGACCAGGAACAGACCACCGGCGGGAGTGGGTGCGCATACGACGACGCGGCGTTGCAGGCCTTGCTCGGCGAGCAGGTCGTCGACCGGTCCGCGGAGTCGTCCCCTGCGGGAGAACACGACATGCTCGGCGTCGGCGAAGCGTTTGGCGGTGACGCGTCGTTTCAGTAGGGGATGTCCCGCACGGACGACGCCGACCATCCGCTCGGTGACCAGGTCCTCAACGCGAATCTCCGGGTCGAGATGACCGGTCTGCCCCACTTCGAGGTCGACGCCGCCGTCACGCAGCGAATGGGTGTCCTCATGGCTCTCGCCGACGAAGCGCAGTGTCACACCGGGTGCTTCGGTGCGCACTCGCGTGAGCAACCGCTCGGCGACAGTGCTGAGCATTCCGATGTCGCCCATCTGCAACGAGAACGTGCGGGAGAGTCGCTGAGGCTCGACGATCTCCGGTGAGGCGAAAAGTGCTCGGGCACGGGCGATCACATCGTGAACCTCGATCTGCATCGCGAGCGCCCGCGGTGTCGGAACCATCTGCCTGCCTGCTCGTACCAGCACCGGGTCGTCCAGCCTGCGCCGCAACCGCCCCAGCGTGCGACTCATGGCGGGGGCCGATGTGTGCAGGCGCTCGGCGGCCAGGCCGACGCTGCGTAACTCGAGAAGTGCGTCGAGGGCCAGCAGCAGATTCATGTCGAGGTCGCTCGTGGATTCCATTTCGGATAATCCTTACCTATCAATCATGCACTGGAGGTAATGCACCCCCAAGGATACGTTGGGGTCATCGATCTGATTGGAAGGAACCCACGATGACCAACTCTCTGACAACTGCCCCGATTTCTGTTGTGCTGCAACGTCTCTTGTCGAGTGAGCAGACGGGCGACGACGCCGCGGTTGCGGCTGTTCTCGACGGCGCGAGCTCACCATGGGATCTCGACGCCGGCCAGCGTGCCGAGATGTTCAAAGACGTCTACATGTCGGTATCCGGCCTCGGCGGCCGGCTGCTTTACCTGCTCGCCAGGGCTACCGGCGCGCGCAATGTGGTCGAGTACGGTACGTCGTTCGGGGTATCGACGATTCACCTCGCGAGTGCGGTCTGCGACAACGGCGGCGGCCGGGTGATCACCACGGAGATGCAGCAGGACAAGGCCGACGCCGCGCTGCGGAACTTCACCGATGCCGGCGTCGCGGACCTGATCGAGCTGCGCCTCGGCGATGCCCGCGAGACACTGGCGGACCTTCCGCACGTACCGGACCTGGTGCTGCTGGACGGCTGGCCCGATATGGCAATCGACGTGTTGCGGGTGCTTGAACCGAACTTGCGCGCCGGCACGCTGATCCTTGTCGACGATGTGACGGCCGACTTCGGCCGCGACGTCCACGGCGCGCTGTTCGACTACCTCGGGGACGAGACGAACGGCTACCTGACGATGACGCTGCCGATCGCCGACGGCATCGCGGTGGCCGTCCGACTGTAGGGCGGCTACTCGACGGCGCGTCGAACGTGCTCCACGATGTGGGCGTAGCTTCGCCGGGTGACGTCGGCCGCGTCGCTCATGATGTTGTAGCCGTGGTCGACGCCGGGCACCTCGTAGTACTCCGCCAAGGCGCCGACGGCGTCGAGCCGGGCGGCGTATCGGCGTGCTTCGTCCCGCAGCCGATCGTGCTCGGCGGTGACGATGAGCGCAGGCGCGATACCGGCCAGCTCGGCGGCGTTCTCCTCCCATGCCGGTGAGGCCAGCCGGTCGCGCCGCTGAGCCGGATCGGGGATGTACGCGGTGTCGAAGACCTCGCCCATCCACGGCTTCATCACCGCGCGTGGGCCGATCGCCGAGGGTTTGTCGCGGGTGGGCGTCACCAGGTCCAACGGGGCGTAATGCAAGACCTGCAAGGCGATATCGGGGCCGCCGTTCTCCAGAGCCAGCCGTGCCACCGCGGCGCTGAGGCTGCCGCCCGCGCTCTGACCGCCGACGCAGAGTCGGGTTCCGTCCCAGTCCCGATCGGGGTCGGCGGCCCAGCACGCGATGTCGTAGATCTGGTGCGGGGCGGCGGGGAAGCGGTGGCCGGGCGCAAGCACGTAGTCGGTGTTGATGACCACCGCGCCGGAGTTGGCAGCCAGATACCGGCACCACGGATCGTCCTGCTCCCGGTGTCCGACCACAAAGCCGCCGCCATGAACGTTGATGTACACCGCCGGCAGCCCGGTGCCGGCGGACGGGTGGTACACGGTGGCCGGCGTTGGTCCATATCTGGTGGGAATCGTGATCTCGGCCGTGCGGCCGGCGATCTCCGGAAACCGCACCGCGGTCTTCGGGGCCGGATTGACCGCCGCGGCGAATACGCGCGCGAGCGTGTCAGCCACGAATGGAAGAGATAGCAGCGACATTCGACGTTGGCCCTCGAGCTAGTGGTTGATCATGCGGTCGACATCGACGACGGCCGCGGCGAACTGTTCCGGCGCCTCCTGAGGGACATTGTGTCCGATCCGATTCAGGACGCGATGCTGGTAGGGGCCGGTGTAGATGGCGCGGTAAGCAGTGCCATCTTTGGCCGCGCCGTCGAAGTCGCTTGCGATGGTGATGGTGGGCACCGGGATGCGCGGCTTGCCGGCAAGTCGTTGTTCGTCTGCGTCGTAACGGGATTCGCCTGCGGCGAGGCTGAGGCGCCAGCGGTAGTTGTGGATCACGATGTCGACATGATCCGGGTTGTCGAATGCCGTGGCCGACAGGTCGTAGGCGGCGTCGTCGAACTGCCACAGCGGTGAGGCGCTGGACCAGATCAGCCGGTTGAACGCCGTGGCGTTGCGCCGGTAGCCGAGTTCGCCACGTGGCGTGGCGAAGTAGTACTGATACCACCAGCCGTGTTCGGCCTCGGGAGGCAGCGGTTCGCGGTTGGCGGCCAGATCGACGACGATGTAGCCGCTGACCGCGACGAGTCCGGCGACCCGCTGCGGCCACAGCGACGCGACGACGTTCGCGGTGCGACCGCCCCAGTCGTAGCCGCCGAGGATCGCAGTGTCGATGTGCAGCGCGTCCATCAGCGCGATCACATCGGCGCCCAGAGCGGCTTGCTGACCGTTGCGAAATGTGTCCGTCGACAAGAATCGGGTCGACCCGAAGCCGCGCAGGTACGGCACGATGACGCGGAAGCCTTGGCCGGCAAGGATCGCCGAGACGTCGGCGTAGCTGTGGATGTCGTAGGGCCACCCATGCAGCAGGATGACCGGTCGCCCGTCGGCAGGCCCTGCCTCGGTGTAGCCGACGTCGAGCAGACCCGCCTTGATCTGCTTGATCGGGCCGAGCTGGTGTTGCGGCGAGCGCGGTGGTGTCGCGTCGGTGCGCGCCGGGGTCGTGCACGCCGAAAGCAGCGCCGCACCCCCGGCGACCGCCGTCAGCCGGCCGAGGCTTCGTCTGCTGATGCTGTCCATATCTGTAGTTCACGCGATCCACGTCATCGCGTCCAACGATTTCTGTCGATGTATGTCATCTATGAAACAGATACTGTGGGGTGTGGAATTACGCCAGATCGAACATTTCGTGTTCGTTGCCGAGGAGATGAGCTTCACCCGGGGTGCGCAACGGGCACACATCGTGCAGTCGGCGTTGTCGTCGTCGATCGCCAGGCTCGAACGTGAGCTCGACGTCCAGCTTTTCGACCGATCGCGCCAGCGAATACGTCTCACCGCCGCCGGTGAACGCTTTCGGTCGCACGCTTACGACGTGCTGAAGGCGAGCCGGCTGGCCGCCGAGTCGGTCGGTGAGTTCACCGGAAAACTCTCGGGCACAGTCGAATTCGGGTCACTGATCTCGTCGGGGCCGGTGGATGTGGCCGCTGCTCTCGGGCGATTTCACCGCGCCCATCCGTTCGTGGGGCTGCGGTTGCGCCTGAGCCAGACCGGGGCGTCGTCGTACCTGTCGGCCCTTCTCGAGGGATCGTTGGATCTGGCCCTGGTGTCGGTTCCCGACCGTCACCCGCCGCAGCTGAACATGCGGTTGCTGCTCGAGGAGCCAATGGTTTTCGTGTGCCGCACCGACCATGAACTGGCCGCACGGTCGCGCCTCGACCTTTCCGATATCGAGGCCGAGGACCTCGTCGGCTTCCCGCCGGGCTTCGGACTGCGCAGGCTGGTGGACGGCGCGCTGCACGCTGCCGGTGTCAGCGCACGGACGCAGTACGAGGTGCCCGCCGGCTTCGCCGCGATCGCCGAGTTGGTGCGCAATGGCCTGGGCACCGCGTTCATGCCTCGGTCGGAGGCTCGTCGGTTTGATCGGCTGGCGTCGATCGAACTGACCGATCCGGTGGTGTGGCAGGTGTACCTGGCCTCTCGGCCTGCGGAGCAGCTGACGGCGGCAGCGAGCGTGCTGGCCGAGACACTTCTCCAGGCTGCCGCCGACCTACGGAAAAAGAGTGTCCGAGGGGGGACTTGAACCCCCACGCCCGTTAATAGGGCACTAGCACCTCAAGCTAGCGCGTCTGCCATTCCGCCACTCGGACTCAGTGAGCAGCTAAGGCTAACGGATCGAGGTCCGCAGCCCAAAACCAGCCTGAGCTAGGCGCTGGGCAGCCGTCCGGCGATCTGGCCGGCGATCGCGCTGGCCGCCGCCGTCGGCCCGTCCAGGCTGCACGCTTCCACGTCGACCGCGACATTGCTGTGCACCGTCAAAGCCCGCTGGCAGGCCCACCGCTGCGGGCTCTGCTGTACCCGCGACACCGCGAGCACGTCGCGGTCGGTGCTGGTCTGTCCCACCGACCACACCTGCGGGGGTCCGATCGGCTGGGCGTAGTTCAGCTCCCGGTTGGAGCACTGCGCCCAGCCCCGCTGTGACGCGGCGAAGAAGTCCGACGCCGCCTGCGCGCTGGGGAACAACACCACCGCCTGGACGGCGTAGTGCTCCCACGCCGGCGCTGTCGGTGCCTCGCGCAGCACCTGACCGTGTACGGCGGTCGACCCGCTGCTCGCGTAGACGCCCTGCTGTGCGGCGCCGGCGATGGCCAGGCAGTTCACGTCGGCGAAGTGGGCGCTGTCGTTCCAGGCTTTGGTCACGTCGGTGGTGACGACGACGTCGTCGCTGGCCAGTGCCGCGCCGACATCGGGCGCCGACAGCAGGAGCGCAGGCAGGGCGTCCGGGCTGGTCAGCGGCGCACGTTCGGCCGACTGTGCGCTGCCCGCGGTGACGGCCGAGCAGCCACTGACCGACAGGCACAGCAGCGCCGCGATCGCGGGCAGGCGGGGAGTCATCCGCTAAATCAAACCCTAAATCGGCGTGTTGCGCGAGTGGTTCTTGGGAAACATGTGGTAGAGGCCGACCTCCGCACCGTCGGGTGCCCGGCGCCAGTGGTAGGAAAGGGGACTGTGACACAAGCCGTCGACGAGGTCGTTGATCTCGTCAGTTCCCTGATCCGGTTCGATACCTCCAACACCGGCGATTTGGCGACCACCAAGGGTGAGGCGGAGTGTGCCCTCTGGGTCGCCGAGCAACTCAGCGCCGTCGGCTACGCCACCGAGTACATCGAATCCGGAGCCCCGGGACGCGGCAACGTGTTCGCGCGCCTGCCCGGCGCCGACCGTAGCCGCGGCGCACTACTGATCCACGGCCACCTCGACGTGGTGCCCGCCGAGCCCGCGGACTGGAGCGTGCATCCCTTCTCCGGCGCCGTCGCCGACGGCTACGTGTGGGGCCGCGGCGCGGTCGACATGAAGGACATGTGCGGCATGATGATCGCGGTCGCCAGGCACTTCAAACGTGCCGGCATCGTGCCGCCCCGCGATCTGGTGTTCGCGTTCGTCGCCGACGAGGAGCACGGCGGCACCTATGGCGCGCAGTGGTTGGTGGACAACCGGCCCGACCTGTTCGAGGGCATCACCGAGGCGATCGGTGAGGTGGGCGGTTTCTCGCTGACTGTGCCGCACAAGGACGGCGGGGAACGCCGGCTCTACCTCATCGAAACCGCTGAGAAGGGTCTGTCCTGGATGCGGCTGACCGCCCGCGGTCGCGCCGGCCACGGCTCGATGGTGCACGACGACAACGCCGTCACCGCGGTCGCCGAGGCTGTCGCCCGTCTGGGGCGACACCAATTCCCGCTGGTGCTCACCGATTCCGTGCAGCAATTCCTCACCGCGGTCGCCGAGGAGACCGGCTACAGCTTCGATCTGGACTCGCCCGATCTGGATGGCACGATCGCCAAGCTCGGCGGCATCTCGCGCATCGTCGGCGCGACCCTGCGTGACACCGCCAATCCCACGATGCTCAAGGCCGGGTACAAGGCCAACGTCATCCCGCAGACGGCCGAGGCGGTCATCGACTGCCGGGTGCTGCCGGGTCGCAAGGAGGCCTTCGAGCGGGAGATCGACGAGCTGATCGGTCCCGACGTCACCCGCGAGTGGGAGCGGGACCTGCCGCCGTACGAGACGACGTTCGACGGCGACCTGGTCGACGCGATGAACGACGCGCTGCTGGCCGTCGACCCGGAGGCCCGCACCGTTCCCTACATGCTCTCCGGCGGAACGGACGCGAAAGCCTTTGCCAGACTGGGTATTCGGTGCTTCGGTTTCATTCCGCTGCGGCTGCCGCCCGAGCTGGACTTCGCGGCGCTGTTCCACGGCGTCGACGAGCGGGTACCCGTGGACGCGCTGCACTTCGGCACCCAGGTGCTCGAACACTTCTTGAAGAACTGCTGACAACCGAAAGGAAGCCCGTCACATGGCATTTCCCTACAACCCCTACGAATTCCTGCCCGAGCTGCCCAGTTTCACCCTCACCAGCACCGACTTCGCCGACGGTGAGCCGTGGAAGAACGCTCAGGTCAGCGGCATCATGGGCGCCGGCGGTGAGGACGTCTCGCCGCAGCTGAGCTGGTCGGGATTCCCGGAGGAGACGCGCAGCTTCGCCGTCACCGTCTACGACCCGGACGCTCCGACCGCCTCCGGCTTCTGGCACTGGGCGGTGGCCAACCTCCCGGCGACCGTCACCGACCTGCCGTCCGGTGTCGGTGATGGTTCGGTGCTGCCCGGTGACGCCCTGACACTGGTCAACGACGCCGGCATCCGCCGCTTCCTCGGCGCCGCCCCGCCGCAGGGGCACGGTTACCACCGCTACTACGTGGCCGTGCACGCGGTGAAGGTGGAGAAGCTCGAGCTCACAGAGGACGCCAGCCCGGCCTACCTCGGGTTCAACCTGTTCATGAATTCCATTGCGCGCGCGGTCATTCACGGCACGTACGAGCAAAAGTAAGCTCCGCGCGGCGCTGGCGGTCGTCGCGTTGGTAGCCGGCTGCAGCACGGCGGTCGAGGGCACGCCCCAGGCGACGACGCCGGCACTGGGTCCACCGGTGCCGGTGGCGTGGTCGCCATGCCGCACGGCAGGCGCCGAGTGCGGCGAGGTCGAGGTGCCCGTCGACTACGCACAAGCCGGCGGCGACATCGCCCACCTGGCGCTCGTCCGGTTCCCGGCGACCGGCCAGAAGATCGGTTCGCTGGTCGTCAACCCCGGCGGTCCCGGCGGATCGGGTGTCGAGGCGGCGGTCAAGCTGGTGAATTCGCTACCGCCGCAGGTGCGGGAGCACTTCGACTTCGTCGGATTCGACCCTCGCGGGGTCGGTTCTTCGACTCCGGCGCTGCGGTGTAACTCCGATGCGGACAACGATGCGGCTCGGACCGACCCGCAGGTGGACTACAGCCCGCCGGGCGTTGCCCACATCGAGGACACCCGCAAACAGTTCGTCCAGCGCTGTGTGGACAAGATGGGCACCGAATTCCTGGCCAATGTCGGTACCGTCAACGTCGCCCGAGACCTCGATCGCATCCGGGTGGCGCTGGGCGACCAGAAGCTGACCTACCTCGGTTATTCGTACGGCACCGAGATCGGCGCGACCTATGCCGAGGCCTACCCCGACAAAGTGCGCGCGATGATCCTCGACGGTGCGGTGGACCCCGACGCCGATCCGATCCGGTCCAGCGTCGATCAGGCCGCGGCCTTCCAAAAGGCATTCAACGATTTCGTCGCGGATTGCGTCAGCGACGGCGGCTGCCCGCTCGGCGCCGACCCCGCCAAAGCCGTCGACGTCTACCACGATCTGGTGGACCCGCTGGTCGCCGCACCGGCGCAGACCGATGATCCGAGGGGACTGGGGTACAGCGACGCGCTGACCGGAACGATCATGGCGCTGTACTCACCGAAGATGTGGACGACTCTGAGCCGGGGTCTGGCTGAGCTGGCTCAGGGGCGTGGCGACATCCTTCTCACCCTCGCCGACGCATACCTGGGCCGTGACAGCCAAGGCCACTACACGAATACCAATGACGTTCAGAATGCGGTCGATTGCGTCGACATGCCGCCCAACGCCGACCGGGCCACAGCCGTCGACAAGGATCGGCAGCTGCGGCAGGTGGCACCGTTCGGCACCTACGGGCAGTTCACCGGCAACGCGCCGCTGGATGTCTGTGCGTTCTGGCCGGTGCCGCCGTCCAGCGGGCCGCATACGGTGTCCGCGCCGGGCCTTCCGCCGGTGTTGGTGGTCTCCACCACCCGCGATCCGGCAACGCCCTATCAAGCCGGCGTCGAACTCGCCAGGCAGCTCGGGGGAGTGATGCTGACGTTCGACGGCACGCAACACACCGCGGTGTTTCGTGGTCAACCCTGTGTCGATGCCTATGCTGCGGCGTATCTGATCGACCTCACACTTCCGCCAAAGGATGCTCGATGCTGACAGAGGGCAAGAGATTCCTCGCCACGGTGGCCGCTGCCGCGGTCGTGGCCGGATGTGCTTCCGGCACAACCACTACGCCGTCGCCCAGTGGCCAAGCAGTCGCCTCGGCCGCCGCGACGTACGACGCTTACCGTAAGAGCTACACCGTGCCGTGGGTCGGGTCGCCGGACTTCGCGAACCTCACCCGCACGCTGCGGGTCGAAGCCTCGGTCAACGGTGGCCCGGTGTCGCCGTTCACGGTGGACACCGGGTCGGTGGGCGTGGTGGTGCCGGCCTCGGAGGTGCCGAACATTCCTGCCGACTCGCCGCCCGGCAGCCTCACCTACAGCTCGAGTGGGTTGGAGCTGACCGGGGTGTGGGTGACGGCGTCGGTGTCGTTCCCGCAGGCCGTCGACGCCACCGGTGCCAGCGCGGTGGCGCAGGCAGGTGTGCCGGTGCTGGCGGTGACGAGCTCGAAATGCCTTGGCGATGGCGTGAATTCGGGCCGGTGCACGGGGGCGATTCCACACATGCTCGGCGTCGGTTTCGGCCGCGGAACCACGGCCCGTGCCGCGCCCACCCACAACCCGTTCCTGAACCTCACCGCCATGACGGCGGGGACGATGCGGCGCGGGTACCTCATCGGCCGGGCCGGCCTGTCGCTCGGCCTGACGGCGGCCAATGTCACCGGAGCGTGGACCATGCAGCAGCTGGCCAGTGCCGGCACCCCGGCCGAGGGCACCCACAATGACTGGCTGACCCCGACGGGTGGCTTCCAATCCGGCTCAGGCCCACTGCATTCCGGCAAGGTGCTGGTCGACACCGGCCTGCTGGACATGATCGTGGAGGCCGACGGTCTGCCGTCGAGTGGGACGGTGCCGGCCGGCACCGCGATGTCGATCGCCGTGGGCGATCTGTCCTACCGCTTCGCGGTCGGCGACGGCGGACCGCAGACGCCGACCGTCGTGCACCACGCGCCCGCCCGGAACGGCACGTTCGTCAACACCGGCCTGCGGGCACTGGGCCATTACGACCTGCTCTACGACGCGGACGGCGGATTCTTGGGGTTGCGCCCGGAGTGAGCCGACCCGACGGCCTGCGCCAGCGATGAGAAGCCGCCGGCGTGCAGTCGGGCGGCGATGCCGTCGTGAATCTCCTTGGCCCACAGGCCACCGCCGTAGATGAATCCGGTGTAGCCCTGCAGCAGGGACGCGCCGGACGTGATGCGTTCCCACGCGTCGTCGGCGGTTTCGATGCCGCCCACACTGATCAGCACCAGGTCGGTGCCGACCCGGCTGTACAACCGCCGCAGGATCTCCAGGGACCGGCGCGCCACCGGCGGTCCGGAAATGCCGCCCGGCCCCAGCTCGCCGACACCGGGGGTGCGCAGGCCGGCTCGCGAGATCGTGGTGTTGGTGGCGACGATCCCGGCCAGTCCCAGTTCGACGGCCAGGTCGGCGACGGCGTCGACGTCCTCGTCGGACAGGTCCGGGGCGATCTTGACCAGGACGGGCGTCGAGGTCTCGGCCAGCACGGCCGACAGGATCGGCCGCAGCGATTCGACGGCCTGCAGATCACGCAGACCGGGCGTGTTGGGGGAGCTGACGTTGACCACCAGGTAGTCGGCCAGTGGGCCGAGTAGCCGTGCGCTGGCGCGGTAATCGTCGGCGGCCAGCCGCGGCGGGGTGACCTTCGACTTGCCGATGTTGACCCCGATCGGCGAGTCGGGCCGGTAGCGGGCCAGCTGCAGCGCCAGCTGTCCGGCGCCGTGGTTGTTGAAGCCCATCCGGTTGAGCAAGGCCCGGTCCTCGGGGAGGCGGAACAGCCGCGGCAGCGGATTGCCCGGCTGCGGCTGCGCCGTCACCGTGCCGACCTCGGCGTAGCCGAATCCCAATGCGTCCCAGGTCTTCAGGCCGAGACCGTCTTTGTCGAACCCGGCGGCCAAGCCCATCGGGCCGGGGAACCGCACCCCGAAGACGGTGCTTGCCAGCACGGGATCGCGGGGGGCGAGCCGGCGGCGCAATGGTCCGCGGGTGGCGTTGGTGGCCGTCGCGGCGCGCAGCGAGCCGAACACGAACGTGTGGATGCGTTCGGCCGGCACCAGGAAAAATGCCCGCCGCAGCGCGTCGTACATCACAGCTCGGATTGATCGGTGGTGTCGCCGTTGATTCGAGACTTCTTGCGTCGCAAGAGGACTCGACGGCTGCCGTCGGTGTAGAGGCGCACCCGGGTCAACTCCCAGCCCCGGTACTCGGCTTCGATGGACAGTCGGGTCGACGCGCTGATGCGGGTGACATCAGGTGGCAACCGTAGCGGGATCCACTCGTAGTCATCGGAGAGTTCGACTTCCCAACTCGCCGGCATCCGGCCGCGGTACGCCGCGCTCACCGGGCGCCCGCCGCATTGCGGATCACCTGCACACCCGCGCCGGCGGCCGACACCACATAGAGGGTGTCGGATGTGTCGTCGAAAGCCAGCGAGTTCGGTTGCTGCACGGTCGGGTAACGCACCTTCTCCACAGGAATACCAGTCGTCAAATCGTAACCAACAACGGTGTTCGATGCGGTTTGCGAAACCCAGGCCAGATTCCGTGATCCGGCCAGCCCGTACGGGGCGTCCGGAACCGGGTAGGCCTGCCGCTCGATCAGCGGATCGACACCGAACACCAGCAGCTGGCCGCCGCGGGTGTCGGCCACCAGGACTCGGCCCAGCGGGTCGGCCACCATCGTGGTGGCGCCCAGACCGGCGCGCAACGCCTGTTGGGTGCGGCCGTCGGTGTTCAGTGATGTCACCGAGGTCTGACCGCGGTCGAGGACCACGGCATTGTTGCCCTCGGCGACCACCGCGTCGACCCGGGCGAAGATCTTCACCTTCTCGGCGACCGCGGTGTCCGAGCCGAGGGTGTAGGCGGTGCCGTCGGCGCTGCCGAGCACCAGCCGGCCGTCGGCGCGGCGGGCGATCGCGGTGAAGTCGGTGTCGGTCTCGTCGTTGATGGACATCGGGCTGGCCGTGCCGGCGGCCAGATCGACGGTGACGTAGCCACCCTTGGTGGACAGGAAAACCGAGCCCTGTCCGTCGCCGGTGATCGCGGTGGCCGGACCGGGCAGGGTGAGCTCGCGAGGGACGCCGCTGGAGCTGAACAAGGTCAGCGTCGCGGCGGCCTGAGGGTCGGCACCGGGAGTCAAAACCACCAGCGATCCGGTGCGTTCGTCGAAGACCGCGGCGTCGGGATTTCCGCTGAGCGGGAGGATCTCACCCGCGGGGCGGGTGGCCGGGGGCGGCGACACCGCCGGCGCGGCCGGCTCGATCGTCGGGGGCGCCGGGGCCAGCGGATTGGTCGAACACCCGGCCATGACAGTGGCGCACGCCACTAAGATGGCGATTGACCTGCGCAAACCGGCGCGGTTTACGTTTTTTGCCAACGGGTAGCCCCCGGTTGTGTTCAAGATCGAGCGAGCGAGTCGCCCCCTGTCGATCAGGAAGTCTAGGCGGGCAGTAGGAAGACAAATTGACATGATTGTCTTCTCATGTCCCGTAACTCGCGTTATGGTGACCTCATGACGCTGGCCGTGACTCGGGAGTCCGATGGGCGAGAGTTCGCTATCGAGGACATTTCCACTGGTGTGTTCGCCAGCGGTTTTGGTCAGCTCGGGGACGGACGCAGCTTCTCTTTCCGGGTTCATCGCGGGCAGCTCCTCGTGGAGGTCTATCACCCGCGGTTGGCCGGTCCGGTGCCGCTCGAGGAGGACGTGGTCGCCACCGCGGCGCGCAGCCTCACCGATTTCGATGTCGACGACGAGCGCAGCCTGACCGCCGCCGTGCGGGACGCGGTCGCGCACGCTGCGCCGGTAGCCCGCCCTTCACGCTGAATCACCAGCTCTATCCAGTACGGTCGGCGACGTGAGTGTCGCGTCGATGTCGTGGTTGCAGGTCGTGGTCCTGTCGATCGTCCAGGGGCTGACCGAGTTCTTACCGATCTCGTCGTCGAGTCATCTCGCCATCGTGTCGCGCGTCTTCTTCTCCGCGGACGCCGGCGCATCGTTCACCGCGGTATCCCAGTTGGGCACCGAAGCCGCGGTGGTCATCTACTTCGCCCGCGACATCTGGCGGATTCTCAAGGCCTGGTTCAACGGGCTCTTCGTCAAGGCGCACCGGGACAACATCGATTACCGGATGGGCTGGTACGTCATCATCGGCACGGTGCCGATCGTGGTGATCGGCCTGGCGTTCAAGGAAGCTATCCGCGGTGAGGTTCGCAATCTCTGGGTGATCGCCACCGCGATGCTGGTGTTCTCGGCCGTGATCGCCGCCGCCGAGTACTTCGGGAAGCAGACCCGCCACGTCGAGCAACTGACGTGGAAAGACGGCCTGCTCGTCGGCCTGGCGCAGTGCCTGGCCCTGGTGCCGGGGGTGTCCCGGTCGGGTTCGACGATCAGTGCCGGCCTGTTCCTCGGCCTTGATCGTCCGCTCGCGGCGAGATTCGGCTTCCTGCTTGGCATTCCGGCCGTGCTGGCGTCCGGCCTGTTCTCGCTTCCCGACGCGTTCCATCCGGTGACCGAAGGCATGAGTGCCTCCGGCCCGCAATTGCTGGTGTCGGTGGTCATCACCTTCGTCGTCGGCTACGCGGCGATCGCCTGGCTGCTGCGCTTCGTCGCCAACCACGCGATGTACTGGTTCGTGGGCTACCGGGTGGTGCTCGCCCTCGTGGTGATGGCGCTGCTGGCCTCAGGCGTGGTGGCGGCCAGTTGACCGTCATCCTGTTGCGCCACGGCCGCTCGACGTCCAACACCGCGCACACACTGGCCGGCCGGACCGAGGGCGTCGAACTCGACGACAAAGGGCAGGGCCAGGCCAGCGCCCTCGTCGACCGGGTCAAGGGCCTGCCGATCAAGGCGCTCGTCCGGTCACCGCTGCTGCGCTGCCGCCTCACTCTGGAGCCGCTGGCCGCCGAACTGGACCTCGAGCCGGTCGTCGACGAGCGCCTCGCCGAGGTGGACTACGGACAGTGGACCGGCCGGGCGCTGAAGGATCTGGTGAAGGAGCCGCTGTGGGCGGTGGTTCAGCAGCAGCCGAGCGCGGCCGTCTTTCCCGACGGCGAGGGCCTGGCGCAGGTTCAGGCCCGCGCGGTGGCCGCGGTACGCGAGCACGACCGCCGACTCGCCGACGAGCACGGTCACGACGTGCTGTGGATCGCCTGTACGCACGGCGATGTGATCAAGGCTGTCGTCGCGGACGCCCTCGGCGCCCACCTGGACAGCTTCCAGCGGATCACCGCCGACCCGGCGTCGATGAGTGTGATCCGCTACACGCCGTTCCGCCCATTTGTCGTGCACGTCAACCACACCGGCGCCGAACTCGCGTCGGCGCTCAGCGCGCCGCCGCCGGCCGAGGGCGACAAGGACGCCGGGGACGCCGTCGTCGGTGGGACCACCGACTGAACCGGCTGCCGCCGATTACGGCTGGCTGCGTCCAGCCGGTATTTTGGACATAACATGGCCCGCGCAATTCACGTCTTCCGCACACCCGACCGTTTCGTCGCCGGGACCGTTGGGCAGCCCGGAAACCGCACCTTCTATCTCCAGGCCGTTCACGACACCCGGGTCATCTCCGTCATCCTGGAGAAACAACAGGTCGCGGTGTTGGCCGAGCGCATCAGCGCGCTGCTGGTCGAGATCAACCGCCGGTTCGGCACCCCGCTGCCGCCGGAGAAGGACGTCGACGATCTCAGCCCCCTGGTCACGCCGGTGGACGCGGAGTTCCGGGTCGGCACGATGGGCCTCGGGTGGGATTCCGAGGCGCAGACCGTCGTCGTCGAACTGCTGGCGGTCAGCGACGTCGAATTCGACGCGTCGGTGGTGCTCGACGACGCGGAGGAGGGGCCCGACGCGGTGCGGGTTTTCCTCACGCCCGAGTCGGCCCGCCAATTCGCCTCCCGCTCGACGCGGGTCATCTCGGCAGGACGTCCGCCGTGTCCGCTGTGCGACGAGCCGCTGGACCCGGAAGGCCACATCTGTGTGCGCACCAACGGATATCGGCGTGGCGCGTTCGGCGAGACCGACGACGATCTCGACTCGTGACAGCCGCCGACGAGGCCTCGGCCCGCGACGCGCTGCGCTGCGGTGAGCTGACCATCCTCGGGCGGATCCGTTCGGCGAGTAACGCCACCTTCCTGTGTGAGGCGACCGGCCCCGCGGGGCCTGACCATGCGGTGCACTGCGTCTACAAGCCGGTCGCCGGTGAGCAGCCGCTGTGGGATTTCCCGGACGGCACCCTGGCAGGCCGGGAAGTGGGCTCGTATCTCGTCTCGGCCGCACTCGGCTGGAACATCGTGCCGTTCACCATCATTCGGGACGGCCCGGCCGGCCCGGGGATGGTGCAGCTATGGGTCGATCAACCCGGCGACAGCGACGACACCGAATCCGACGGACCCGACCTGGTCGACATCTGCCCGCCGGGATCCATTCCGCCGGGCTATCTTTCGGTGCTGCGCGCGTACGACTACGCCGGCAACGACGTCACGCTGGTGCACGCCGACGATGCGCGGCTGCGGCGGATGGCGGTGTTCGACGTCATCGTCAACAACGCCGACCGCAAGGGTGGCCACATTCTGGCCGGCATCGACGGCCGGGTGTACGGCGTCGACCACGGGGTGTCGCTACATGTCCAGGACAAGCTACGCACCGTGCTCTGGGGCTGGGCCGGAAAGCCGATCGACGACGAGGCGCTGGCGGCGATCGCCGACCTCGGCGAGCAGCTGGCCGGCCCGCTCGCCGACGAGCTGCGCGAACACATCACCCCGGCGGAGGTCGCGGCACTGCGGAGGCGGGTCCGCACGCTGGTCGCCGAGCCCGTCATGCCCGCACCCGATCGGCACCGGCCGATTCCCTGGCCGGCTTTCTGAAGCGCTGGTCCCGCGGGGCGACCGACGGGACTGATCATGATTCGGCGATACTGACTGAATGAGCATGACCGACGCGGCGCTGGCCGCCGACCTCGCCGAGGAGGCGGGCCGGCTGTTGCTGTCGGTGCGTGACGAGGTCGGTTTCGACTTCCCGCCCGCGCTCGGTGATGCCGGCGACGTGCGTGCCAACGCCCTGATTCTGCGCCGGCTGCGCGCCGAGCGTCCCGGTGACGCCGTGCTCTCCGAAGAGGCCTACGACGATCTCAAGCGGCTCCAGGCCGACCGGGTGTGGATCATCGACCCGCTCGACGGCACCCGCGAATTCTCCATGCCCCGCCGGACCGACTGGGCCGTGCACGTCGCCCTCTGGCAGCGGACCGGCGGACCGGACGGCACCATCACCGACGCCGCCGTCGCGCTGCCTGCGATGGGCGAGGTGCACCGCTCGGACACCGTGACCGCTCCGCCGCCGCCACCACCCGGCCCGATTCGCATCACCGCGAGCTCCAACCGACCGCCCGCGGTGCTGTGGCGCCTGCGGGACCGGCTCGACATCGAGTTCCTGCGGATCGGATCGGCCGGCGCCAAGGCGATGGCGGTGGTGCGCGGCGACGCCGACGCCTACATCCACGCCGGTGGTCAGTGGGAGTGGGACTCGGCCGCGCCCGCCGGGGTGGTGCAGGCCGCCGGTCTGCATGCCACCCGGATCGACGGGTCGCCGCTGCGCTACAACCGGCCGGACCCGTACCTGCCTGATCTGCTGATGTGCCGGGCCGACGTCGCCGACCTCCTGCTCGACGCCATGTGGCTGGCCAGTTAGGGAATGGATTGCGCCGTCCCGTTGTCACTGTCTGGCGAGAGTCCGGACACCACACCACTTGAGAGCGCCGTGAACAGCGAACCCCTTAGAGTCGAGGCCATGCAGTCCTGGTCGGCCGTCGACATCCCGCAGCTGCCCGGCCGTGGGCCGGCCTTGCGGTTGTATGACACCGCCGATCGCCAGGTCCGTCCGACGTCGCCGGGGGAGACCGCGACGATGTACGTCTGCGGCATCACGCCCTACGACGCGACGCATCTGGGTCACGCCGCGACCTATCTGACGTTCGATCTGGTGTACCGGGTCTGGCTGGACAGCGGCCATCAGGTCCATTACGTGCAGAACATCACCGACGTCGACGACCCGCTATTCGAACGGGCCAATCGCGACGGCGTGGACTGGCGGGACCTGGGCGCACGGGAGATTCAGTTGTTCCGCGAGGACATGGCCGCGCTGCGGGTACTGCCGCCGCGTGACTATGTCGCCGCCACCGACGCGATCGGCGAAGTGGTCGAGTTGGTGGAGAAGATGCTGGCCTCCGGGGCGGCCTATGTGGTCGACGACGACGAGTTCCCGGACATCTATTACCGCGCCGACGCCACCACCCAGTTCGGTTATGAATCGGGCTACGACCGCGACACGATGATGCGGTTGTTCGCCGAACGCGGCGGCGACCCGGATCGGGCGGGCAAAGCCGACCCGCTCGACGCACTGCTGTGGCGGGCGGCCCGCCCGGACGAGCCGAGCTGGCCCGCCCCGTTCGGTTCCGGCCGCCCGGGCTGGCACGTGGAGTGTTCGGCGATTGCGCTGAGCCGCATCGGTTTTGGCTTTGACGTGCAGGGTGGCGGCAGTGACCTGATCTTCCCGCATCACGAGTTCTCCGCCGCGCACGGCGAATGTGTGATCGGGGAGCGCCGGTTCGCCCGGCACTATGTGCACGCGGGGATGATCGGCTGGGACGGGCACAAGATGTCCAAGAGCCGCGGCAATCTGGTGCTGGTGTCCCGGTTGCGCGAGCAGGGTGTGGACCCGGCGGCCATCCGGTTGGGCCTGCTTGCGGGGCACTATCGCAGCGACCGGTCGTGGAGCGACGCGGTGCTCGACGACGCCAACAGCCGCCTTCATCGGTGGCGCTCGGCCGCCGCGTTGCCGGCAGGACCGGACGCCGCCGACGTCATCGGACGGGTGCGGCAGTACCTGGCTGACGACCTCGACACGCCCAAAGCGCTTGCCGCCGTTGATGGTTGGGTCACCGACGCCTTGGAGTACGGTGGCCACGACGCCACCGCGCCCGCCGCGGTGGCGGCCGCGGTCGACGCTCTACTGGGCGTGCCGCTGTAGGTGTATTTTGACGGCCATGAGTTCCGTCAACGGCAAGGTCGTGTTCATCACCGGAGCTGCCCGCGGGGTCGGCGCCGACGTGGCGCGCCGGTTGCGGCGCAAGAACGCCGTACTCGTCCTGACCGACATCGATGCCGAGCCGCTGGCCGAGTTGGCCGCTGAACTCGGCGAGGATCAGGTGTTGACCGGTGTTGCCGATGTGCGCGACCTCGCTGCCATGCAGGCGGTGGCCGAGCGGGCGGTCGAGCGGTTCGGCGGCATCGACGTCGTGGTCGCCAACGCCGGTATCGCGACGTATGGCTCAGTGCTGCAGGTCGATCCGGAGGCCGTCAAGCGTCTGCTCGACATCAACGTGCTGGGCGCCTTCCACACCGTGCGGGCCACCCTGCCGTCGATCATCGAGCGTCGCGGCTACGTGCTGATCGTCTCGTCGTTCGCGGCCTACGCCGCGTCGCCGGGGCTGGTGCCGTATCACGCGGCCAAGGCCGGGGTCGAACACTTCGCCAACGCCCTGCGACTCGAGGTGGCCCATCAGGGCGTCGACGTCGGCTCCGCGCACATGTCGTGGATCGACACCCCGATGGTGCAGGACGCCAAGAACGATCTCGCCAGTTTCACCGAAATGCTCGCCCGGGTGCCCACACCGCTGGGCAACACCACAAGCGTCGACAAGTGCGGACAGGCGTTCGTCAAAGGAATCGAGGGGCGCAAGCGCCAGATCAACGTGCCCGGCTGGGTCGGCGCGTTCCGCTGGCTCAAGCCGCTGTTGTCGACGCGGTTGGGGGAGCGGCCGATCGCGGCGCTGGTCCCCAGCATCCTGCCCAAGATGGATGCCGAGGTGGCCGCGCTCGGCCGCTCCACCAGCTCCCGGTTGGAAGAGCTGGAGACTTAGATTCCTACAGCGCGACGGCCCCGTAGTTGCCCACCTGCGAGCTGAGGAATCGCAGCTGATCGGTCGCCGACCCGAGGGTCTGGTCGATGGCGGTGAGCCGGGCGGCGTAGTGGGCCACCGGGTATTCGGCGGTCACGCCGATACCGCCGTGCATCTGGATCGACTCCTGCAGGATGTGCTTGCCCGACTTCCCGATCTGCAGCTTGGCCCGGGCCGCGACCACGGGATCCAGCCGGCCGTCGCTGATGCACATCGCCGCGTAGTAGTTCATGCTGCGGGCCAGTTCGAGCGAAACGTACATGTCGGCAGCGCGCTGGGTGAGCGTCTGGAACGTCTTGAGCGGCACGCCGAACTGCTTGCGCGCGTTCAGGTACTCCGTGGTCAGCCGCAGCGATTCATCCATGGCGCCAACAGCTTCGGCGCACAGGGCCGAGGAGTAGCGGATCAGCATTGCGTGGATGCGTTCGCTCACGTCGCCGCCGTCGCCGAGCGGCTGCGCCGGGGCGTCGGTGAAGTCGATCTCGGCGCCGCGCTGCCCGTCGAAGGTCCGGTAGCCGCGGCGGGTGGTTGCCGCGGCGTCGACGAGGAACGCGCCGATGCCACCGTCGGGCAGGGCCGCGGTGACGACCAGCGCATCGGCGCTGTCACCGGCAAGCACCGGGTTCTTGCGGCCGGTGATGGTCCAGGAGTCACCCGTTTTAGTTGCGCGCGTGGACAATTCGTCGAGTCCGCGCAGTCCCTTCTCGGTGTGGGCCAGCGCCAGCAGCCGCTCACCGGCGGCGACGTCGTCAAGCTGAGCGCGCTGAGAGTCGCTGCCCAGTTCGGCGATCAGGCCACCCGGGATCAGTGCGGCCGCGGCGACCGGCTCGGGTGCCAGACGGCGTCCGAGTTCGGTCATCACGACGATGATCTCGATCTGGCCGGATTCTTCCGGCTCGAAACCCAGTCCGAGGATGCCGATCTCGGCCAGCTGGCGCCACACGTCGCGGCTCCAGCCGAGCTCGGAGTCGACGGTCTTGTTGCGGGTCTCGATGTCGTAGGTGCGGGAGAACACCTCGCGAGCGGTGTCGCGGAGCAGTTCTTGTTCGTCGGTCAGGTCAAAGTTCATGGCCGGCCCTCTCCGTTGTTCATGTCACAGTCCCAGGATCGTCGAGGAGATGATGGTGCGCTGGACCTCGTTGCTTCCGCCGTAGATCGAGGTCTTGCGGTAGTTCAGATACTTCGGCGCGGCGTGCTGCGCCCACAGCGGAGATTCGATGTCGGCGCCGCCGTCGAACGGCAGCGCATCCGGTCCGGCGACCTCCACGGCCAACTCGGTGACCGCCTGCTGCAACTGGCTGCCGCGCAGCTTCAGGATCGACGAGGCCGGGTTCGGCTTGCCGGTGCCCTCGTCGCCGCTGACCCGCAGCTGCGTGAGTTCCAGTGCCAGCAGCTCGTTTTCGATCTCGGCGACCTTGGCGGCGAACAGCGGATCGTCGAGCAGGCTGCCCGCGCCGACCTTGGTCTGCGCGGCGTTCTCCTTGACGTCGGCGAGCCACAGCTTGGTGGTGCCGATCCGCGCGATGCCGGTGCGCTCGTTGGACAGCAGGAACTTGGCGTAGCTCCAGCCCTGGTTCTCCTCGCCGACAAGCTGATTGGCGGGCACCCGGACGTCTTCGAAGAACACCTCGTTGACCTCGTAGCTGCCGTCGATCAGCTTGATCGGTCGCAGCGTGATGCCCGGGGTGTTCATCTCGACGAGGATGAAGGAGATGCCGGCCTGCTTCTTCGGAGCATCCGGGTTGGTGCGGGCCAGCACGAAGATCCAGTCGGCGTACTGGCCGAGGGTCGTCCAGGTCTTCTGGCCGTTGATGACGTAGTCGTCGCCGTCGCGCACCGCGACGGTCCGCAGCCCGGCCAGGTCGGAGCCGGCCTCGGGCTCGGAAAAGCCCTGGCACCACCAGATGTCGAGGTTCGCCGTCGGCGGCAGGAAGCGTTCCTTGATCTCCTGTGAGCCGAAGTGCGCGATCACCGGTCCGACCATGCTGGCGTTGAAGGCCAGCGGCTCGGGGACGCATGCCATGCGCATCTCGTCGGCCCAGATCTGGCGCTGCAGCGGGGTCCAGTCCTTACCGCCCCACTCCACCGGCCAGTTGGGCACACCCAACCCGGCCTTGTTGAGGATCCGCTGCGTGGTGATCGCGTCGTCGGGGAAGTTCAGGCTGTCGGTGCGGGCCCGTTCGCGGATGTCGGCGGGGACCTGGGTGGTGAAGAACTCGCGGAGTTCGTCGCGGAACTTTGCGTCCTCGTCACTGAGTGCCAGCTTCACGAGCGCAACCTCGATTCTTGTTACTCGGCAGTATCTATTGCTCGATCCATTGCACGGTAGCGCAGCCCGACCAACTGGTCGGCAGGACCACCCCCGACTGATCCATTCTTGTCAGTGCCTGGTCATACAATTCGAACATGCGTTCGATAGATGCGGCGTTGGATGCGCTGGAGACCGCTATCGAGTTGTTGGGCGCGGCCGACATCGAGGAGCTGCGTGTATCGGAGCGGTTCGCTCCTCTGGCACGGCTGGAGGCCGCGATTCGGCGCCAGGTCGCGATCTCGCACGAGCAGGTGACGCACCTGGAGCGCTATGAGGGGTGTCCGCCGGTGCCGGTCGTGTTGGCCGACGTGTTGCGGATCAGCCGCTCGGCGGCCAAGCGTCGGGTCCGTGATGCCGAACAGTTGGCGCCGCGTCGGTCGTTGACCGGTGAGCAGTTGCCGCCGCTGTTGCCTGCGACGGGCACAGCCTGGAATGCCGGGGTTCTCGACGGGGAGCATGTCCGGGTCATCCAGAAGTTCTTCCGCGAGCTACCCGATCATGTCGGGCCGGTGGAGATCGAGAAGGCCGAACGCACCCTGGCCGAGCACGCCCAGACCATGCGGCCCGATCAGCTGGAGAAGATCGCCGACCGGCTGGCCATCCACCTCAACCCCGATGGGAAGTACTCCGAGGAGGATCGGGCCCGCAAGCGCGGGTTCGTGTGGTGCGGCGGGCAGCGGGCCGACGGGATGAGTGTGGGCAAGTTGGTGGCCGATCCGCAGTTGCGGTCGATGCTGGAGGCGTGGTTCGCCAAATTCGCCGCACCCGAACCCGACGATCTGCGTAGCCACAGCCAACGCCAACACGACGCGCTGACCACTCTGGTGCAGAGCAGGCTGGGCGATCCGAAACTGGGCCAGCACAACGGACTTCCGGTCACCGTCATCGTCACCACGACCCTGCAGGACTTGCAGGCCGGTGCCGGTCACGCGGTCACCGCGGGCGGAACCCTGCTGCCGATGACGGATCTGATCCGGATGGCCACCCCGGCCCACCACTACCTGGCGGTCTTCGACGGCGTGACCGGCCAATCACTCTGGCTGGGCCGATCCAAACGACTGGCCTCAGCCGATCAGCGCATCATGTTGTTGGCCAAATACCGTGGCTGCACCGCACCCGGATGCACCGTCAACGGCTACAACAGCCACGTCCACCACGCGGCCAAAGACTGGAAACACGGCGGCACCACCGACATCGACGACATGACCCTCGCCTGCAAATGCGACAACCTGCTGGTCGAAAACCACGGCTGGACCACCCGCCAACTCCCCGACGGACACACCGAATGGATCCCACCGCCGAACGTGCCACTACGCGGCGGAACCAACGACTACCACCACCCCGAGCGACTGCTCGGTGAGGAGGACGACCCCTGAGTTACCCGCGGAAGCCCGGGCCCCGCCGGCGCAGGTACCGCTCGAACTCGGCGGCCAGCTGATCGCCGTCGACTTTCGACAGCGCCTCGTTGACGTCGACCTCGGCGTCACCGCGCTGTTCCAGGGAGGCCACGTACTCGGCGATCTCCTCGTCCTCGGCGGTCATCTCGGTGACGGCCTGCTCCCACTCCTCGGCCTGCGCGGGCAGGTCGCCCAACGGCACCTCGATGTCGAGCACATCCTCCACGCGGCGCAGCAGCGCGACGGTTGCCTTCGGATTGGGTGGTTGCGACACGTAATGCGGCACCGCGGCCCAGAACGTCACCGCCGGGATACCGGCCGCCACGCAGGCGTCCTGGAACACACCGGCGATCCCGGTCGGGCCTTCGTAGCGGGTTTCCTCGAGGCCGAAGAACTTCGCGGATTCGGGCGAGTAGGCCGCTCCGGACACCGGGACCGGCCGGGTATGCGGGGTGTCGGCCAGCAGCGCTCCGAGGATCACCACGGTGTCCACGTTCAGCTTGTCGGCGATCGCGAGCAACTCGGCGCAGAACGTGCGCCACCGCATGTTGGGTTCCACACCGTGCATGAGCACGATGTCGCGGTCCGAACCGGGCGGCCGGCAGTGGGAGATCTGCATCGACGGCCACACCAGCTCACGGGTCACGCCGTCCACCTGCCGGATCACCGGACGATTCACCTGGTAGTCGAAATACGCCTCGTCGTCGATCTCCACGATCGTGTCGGCCTCCCAGATGGCGTCCAGGTGCTCGAGCGCGTCGCTGGCGGCGTCGCCCGCGTCGTTCCAGCCCTCGAAAGCCGCGACGATGATCGTGTTCTGCAATTCGGGCAGATCCGGGCCTTTCGCGCCGCTGAAATTCGACGGGGTCACAACTTCAGCCTAAGGGTTGCTCGGCTTCGATGAGCCTTCTCGGACCGACTACCCTGGTGTCGTGGCGTGTGCTAGTAGGCGCGTCACAGGCATGTGGTTGCGAGCCCGGGCGTCCTCGGCGCGAAATACGTTCGGCTGCAATCTGGTTAACCCGACGGGTTAGGCGTCCAGAAGTCGATTGCAAGACGACGTAGACTTTTCTGGTCGAGAGGCGTTGCAACGGCTACCTCAGGGGCCCGGTTCCCCCGGGTGGCCGCCACGCTCGGCAGAGTCAAGGACGCCTTCCGTCATGGAAGGACACGTACGTGACTGCTCAGGTGGGCTCCGCAGCGTCGACCGGCTTCACGCCGGACATCCGCCCGGACTGCACTGACGCGTTGGCGGCTACCTTGCGCCAGCGGATCATGGTGATCGACGGTGCGATGGGCACGGCCATTCAGCGCGACCGGCCCGATGAGGCCGGCTATCGCGGCGAGCGGTTCAAAGACTGGCCGAGCGACCTGGTCGGCAACAACGACCTGCTCACCCTGACCCAGCCGCACATCATCGAGGGCATCCACCGCGAATATCTCGACGCGGGCGCCGACATCCTGGAGACCAACACGTTCAACGCGAACGCGGTCTCGCTGTCCGACTACGGCATGGCTGAGCTGGGCTACGAGCTGAACTATGCCGGCGCTGCGCTGGCCCGCAAGGCCTGCGACGAGTTCAGCACGCCCGACAAGCCCCGCTACGTCGCGGGGGCGCTGGGCCCGACGACCCGCACCGCGTCGATCTCCCCGGACGTCAACGACCCCGGCGCCCGCAACGTCTCCTACGACCAGCTGGTCGCCGCCTACCTCGACGCCGCCAACGGGCTGGTCGACGGTGGTGCCGACCTGCTGATCGTCGAGACCATTTTCGACACGCTGAACGCCAAGGCCGCGATCTTCGCCATCGAGACGCTGTTCGAGGAGCGCGGCCGCCGCTGGCCGGTGATCATCTCGGGCACCATCACCGACGCGTCCGGGCGCACGTTGTCCGGTCAGGTCACCGAGGCGTTCTGGAACTCGATCCGGCATGCGAAGCCACTGGCGGTGGGTCTCAACTGCGCCCTCGGCGCACCCGAGATGCGGCCGTATCTCGCCGAGATCTCCCGCATCGCGGACACCTTCGTCTCCTGCTATCCGAATGCCGGACTGCCCAACGCCTTCGGTGAGTACGACGAGTCCCCGAAGCGTCAGGCCGGATACGTCGAAGAATTCGCCGACGCCGGTCTGGTCAACATGGTCGGCGGCTGCTGCGGAACGACACCGGCGCACATCGCCGAGATCGCCAAGGTCGTCGAAGGCAAGACGCCCCGCGAGGTGCCGCACATCGATGTGGCCACCCGGCTCGCCGGGCTGGAACCGCTCAACATCACCGACGAGTCGCTGTTCGTCAACATCGGTGAGCGCACCAACATCACCGGCTCGGCCCGGTTCCGCAACCTGATCAAGGCTGAGGACTACGACACCGCGTTGTCGGTCGCCCTGCAGCAGGTCGAGGTCGGCGCGCAGGTCATCGACATCAACATGGACGAGGGCATGATCGACGGCGTCGCCGCGATGGATCGGTTCACCAAGCTGATCGCCGCCGAGCCCGACATCAGCCGCGTTCCGGTGATGATCGACTCCTCCAAGTGGGAGGTCATCGAGGCGGGCCTGAAGAACGTGCAGGGCAAGCCGATCGTCAACTCGATCTCCATGAAGGAGGGCGAGGAGAAGTTCGTGCGCGAGGCCCGGCTGTGCCGCAAGTACGGTGCCGCCGTGGTGGTGATGGCCTTCGACGAACAGGGCCAGGCCGACAACCTGGAGCGCCGCAAGGAGATCTGCGGGCGTGCTTACCGGGTGCTGACCGAAGAGGTCGGATTCCCGGCCGAGGACATCATCTTCGACCCGAACTGCTTCGCCCTGGCGACCGGCATCGAAGAGCACGCGACCTACGGGATCGACTTCATCGAGGCGTGCGCCTGGATCAAGGAGAACCTCCCGGGCGTGCACATCTCCGGCGGCATCTCGAACGTGTCGTTCTCGTTCCGGGGCAACAATCCCGTCCGCGAGGCGATCCACTCGGTGTTCCTGTTCCACGCCATCAAGGCCGGCCTGGACATGGGCATCGTCAACGCCGGTGCGCTGGTGCCTTACGACTCGATCGACCCCGAGTTGCGCGACCGCATCGAGGACGTCGTGCTGAATCGCCGCGAGGATGCGGCCGAACGTCTCCTTGAGATCGCCGAACGGTTCAACAGCTCGGAGAAGGGCGAAGATCCGGCGGCAGCCGAATGGCGATCGCTGCCGGTCCGCGAACGGATAGCGCACGCTCTGGTGAAGGGCATCGACGCGCACGTCGACGCCGACACCGAGGAATTGCGGGCCGACATCGCCGCCGCCGGTGGTCGCCCGATCGAGGTGATCGAGGGCCCGCTGATGGACGGTATGAACGTCGTCGGTGACCTGTTCGGCTCCGGCAAGATGTTCCTGCCCCAGGTGGTGAAATCGGCCCGCGTGATGAAGAAGGCAGTCGCCTACCTGCTGCCGTTCATCGAGGAGGAGAAAGTCAGCTCCGGCGCTGCGGCCGGCAAGGACACCAACGGCACGATCATCATGGCGACGGTCAAGGGCGACGTCCACGACATCGGCAAGAATATCGTCGGGGTTGTGTTGCAGTGCAACAACTTCGAAGTGATCGACCTCGGTGTCATGGTTCCGGCGAGCAAGATCCTGGACGCCGCCAAGGAGCACGACGCCGACATCATCGGGCTGTCCGGTCTGATCACGCCGTCACTGGACGAGATGGCCAACTTCGCCGTCGAAATGGAACGCCAGGGTCTGCAGATCCCGCTGCTGATCGGTGGCGCGACGACCTCACGCGCCCATACCGCCGTGAAGATCTCGCCGCGTCGCAGCGGCCCGGTGGTCTGGGTCAAGGACGCCTCCCGCTCGGTGCCCGTCGCCGCCGCGCTGCTGGACGACAAGCAGCGGCCGGCCCTGCTGGAGGCCACCGAGAAGGACTACGCATCCCTGCGAGAACGCCACGCGCAGAAGAACGAGCGGCCGATGCTCACGCTGGAGAAGGCCCGCGCCAACCGGACGCCGATCGAGTGGGACGGCTATACACCGCCGGTACCCGCCCAGGGCCTCGGCGTGCGGGAGTTTCTCGACTACGACGTCGCCGAGCTGCGCGAGTTCATCGACTGGCAGCCGTTTTTCAACGCCTGGGAGATGAAGGGCCGATTCCCCGACATCCTGAACAACCCGGCTTCCGGTGAGGCTGCCCGCAAGCTGTACGACGACGCCCAGCAGATGCTCGACACCGCGATCAAGGAGAAGTGGCTGACCGCCAACGGCGTGATCGGCTTCTTCCCGGCGAACGCCGTCGGCGACGACATCGAGGTCTACACCGACGAGAGCCGCAGCCAGGTGCGCACCACCTTGCGCAACCTGCGACAGCAGGGCGAGCACCGCGACGGCATCCCGAACCGGAGCCTCGGCGATTTCGTCGCCCCCAAAGAAACGGGTCTCCGGGACTACGTCGGAGCCTTTGCCGTCACAACGGGTCTCGGCATCCAGGAGAAGATCGCGGAGTTCAAAGCCGCGATCGACGACTACAGCGCGATTCTGCTGGAGTCGATCGCAGACCGGTTGGCGGAGGCGTTCGCCGAACGCATGCATCAGCGGGTCCGCAAGGAGTTCTGGGGGTATCAGCCAGACGAGCAGCTGGACAACGACGCGCTGATCGGCGAGAAGTACGTGGGAATCCGTCCCGCACCCGGCTATCCCGCCTGCCCGGAGCACACCGAGAAGTTGACGCTCTGGGAATTGATGGACGTCAAGGAGCGCACCGGGATCGAGTTGACCGAGTCGATGGCGATGTGGCCCGGCGCCGCGGTCAGCGGCTGGTACTTCTCGCACCCGCAGTCGCAGTACTTCGTGGTCGGCCGGCTGGCCCAGGATCAGGTCGCCGACTACGCGAAGCGCAAAGGCTGGACACTACAGGAGGCCGAGCGCTGGCTGGCGCCGAACCTCGGCTACAACCCGGAGGACTGACCCGCCGGGGTCTTCTACGCCTGCCCGTTCCGGAAGTACAGGTTGCCCCGGAACTGAAGCAGCACAGCGACGGTCGCGGTCCAGCCGGTCTGGTGACTGGCGCCGAGCCCGCGACCGGTGTCGCCGTCGAAGTACTCGTGGAACGGGATCAGATCGCGCCAGTGCGGGTCGGTCTGGAAGTACTCGTTGTCGCCGAACACCGCGCGCCGGCCGTTGTCGTCGCGGACCAGAAGACCGGTGAGCTGGCGAGCCAACCGGTCGGCCACCACGTGCAGCGTCACCTCGTCGGCCGACCCGGCGGGATCGGGAACGCGGTAGGTGTCACCGAGGAACCGGGCGTAGGAGTTGAGCGCTTGGACGACAAGGAAGTTCGTGGGTAGCCAGACCGGGCCGCGCCAGTTCGAGTTCCCGCCGAACATCCGGCTGCGCGACTCGGCCGGCTGATAGTCGACGACGTAGTCGGCACCGTCGATGTGGTAGGTGTACGGGTGGTCGCGGTGATACCGCGACAGTGATCGGATTCCGTTGGGAGACAGAAACTGTTCGGGGTCCAGTAGCCGCCGCAGGATATCGGTGAGGCGGTCCTCGTGGATGACGCCGATCATCAGATGCGTGCCGTCGCCGCCGCTCATCACCAGCTTGACGTCGTCGTCGGTGTGCTCGTAGGTCTGCGCCAGCTCTTCGAGGCAGTTCCGCAGGGTCGAGGTCACCTCGGTGGCGCTGGTCGGGATGGCGATCGCGGCGAACAGCGGAACGATCGCCTGAATGGAGAACACCTCCAGCGATCTGCTTGTCCCGTCCGGCATTTCGATGACGTCGTGATAGAAGCTCGTCTCGTCGTTCCAGAAGCTGACCCGGTAGGTGCCCTTCTCCAGTGAGTTGGCCACCAGCCAGGCGTCCCACACCCACCGGCTGAACATGTCGGTGTAGCTCGGATCCGTCTGGGAGAGTTCGATCGCCATCTCCAACAGATGGAAGATCAGCGCCGCCATCCATGCGGTGCCGTCGACCTGGGCGAGCTCACCGCCGGTGGGCAACGGCTCGTCGCGGTCGAACACCCCGATGTTGTCCATACCAAGGAATCCACCGCCGAACACACCGCGGTTGGTCTCGTCCTTCTGGTTGAGCCACCACATCGCGTTGAGGGTGGCTGACCGGTACGCGGTGGCCAGGAAATCGAAATCCCCGACACCGCTGCGGAGCTGATCGAGTTGGTAGACCTGCCACGCCGCCCAGGCATGGACAGGGGGATTGGTGTCGCCGAATTTCCATTCGTAGGCCGGAATCTGGCCGTGCGGATGTTGTGCGGTGGACCCGTGCAGCACGAGTACCTGCGCCTTGGCGAACTCGGGATCGATGAGCGCCACCGCGACACAGTGAAAGGCCAAGTCCCAGGCGGCGAACCACGGGTACTCCCAGGCGTCGGGCATCAGGATGACGTCACTGACCGCGAAGTGCTGCCAGTCGTGGTTGCGCGCGCTCCAGCGTTCGCGGGGCGGTGGCGGTTGGTCCGGATCGCCCTTGAGCCAGCGCCGCACCGCGTAGTTGTAGAACTGTTTGCACCACAGCAGCCCGGCGAAGGCCTGCCGCTGGACCAGCCGTTCGTCGTCGCTCAGGTCCGGTGCCGCGACCTGGTGATAGAACTCGTCGGCCTCCCGTTTGCGGTCCGCCAGCACCGCATCGGCGTACTCGGGTGGCCGAACGGTGTCCGTGGTCGCGAAACGAACCGTGACGGTGCAGCTTTCACCGGGCTGCACGGTGGTCGAGACGATCGCGGCAGCCTTGCTGCCCGCCGCGTGGTCGACGGCGCCGGCAATGCCGTCGACCAGGTAGTCGTTGATACCGTCCTTGGTGGTGGCCGAGTCATTCGCGGAGGAGAACAGCAGGCGGTTGTTGGTCTCGTTCTCACAGAACACCAATCGCGGAGCGTCCCCGCAGGAGGTGGTGACCGTGTACCACCGGTGCCCGAGCTTGGGGTGCAAGGTGCGCGCCGCTCCGTCGCCGCAGGCGGTGATCCGCGGCCGCTCCTGGTTGGGATCCCATGACCAGGTGTTGCGGTACCACAGCTGCGGCAGTATGTGGATCTCGGCGGCGTCCGGTCCGCGGTTGGTCACCGTGATGCGGCAGTAGACGTCCTCCGGGCCGTCCTTGGCGTAGACCACCTCGACGTCGAAATAGCGCTGTTGCAGCCATTGTTCGCGCAACGCCTCGAACAGTTCGTATTCGTCGTCGTCCGGTCCGCGGTGCTGATTCGTGCGCAGCAGATCGTCGTAGGGGAAGGTGGCCTGCGGGTATTTGTAGACCAGGGACGCATAGGCGTGGGTGGGCAGGTTGTCGGTGTAGAACCAGTAGTCCTTGACGTCCTCGCCGTGATTGCCCTCCTCGTTGGCCACCCCGTAGGGCCGTTCTTTGAGGATGCGGTCGTGGCCGTTCCACAGCGCGACGCCCAGACAGATGGTCTGCTCGTCGTCACACCAGCCCGCCAGCCCGTCCTCACTCCA
Source organism: Mycobacterium sp. ELW1 (assembly GCF_008329905.1). Classification (NCBI taxonomy): domain Bacteria; kingdom Bacillati; phylum Actinomycetota; class Actinomycetes; order Mycobacteriales; family Mycobacteriaceae; genus Mycobacterium; species Mycobacterium sp. ELW1. The sequence goes on from NZ_CP032155.1 coordinate 2,631,869, forward strand.
GCGGTAGGCCCGGCTGCGGGCGTGGTCGAACGGAAAGTACGCCCAGGCATCGCCGTCGGCGCTGTAGTCCTCTCGCACGCTGCCCCAGGCACGCTCGCTCAGGTACGTTCCCCAGCGGCGCCACGGCGCCGCCCCGGCCTCCGCCTCGTCGAGGCGGATCTGCTCGGCCGTGCTCACTGTTGCGCTGGCAGCCAGGGCTGACGCCAGGCGGGGTATCCGGCAACCAGCGCGTCGGCTCCCGGCGGTCCCCACGAGCCCGGCTGGTAGATCTCCACCGGCGGTGGTGATTCCAGCAGCGGTTCGACGATCCGCCAGGTCTCCTCCACGCCGTCTTCCCGGATGAACTGGCTCGAGTCGCCGTGCATGGCGTCTCCCAGCAGTCGCTCGTAAGGTTCTGGGGCTGCCGCCATTTCGTCGGCGAACACCAGACAGAGGTTGACGGCGCGGCTGGCGTCGACGCCGGATTCTTTGGCCTGGAGCACCAGGTCGACGCCGGGGTTGGGGTCGATTCGGAAGATCAGCTCGTTCTGCTCGTCGATCTTGGGCAGGAACGGCAGTTCCGGCGGCCGCTTGAAGATCACCCGAATCTCGGTGGCGCGCACCGGAAGAGCCTTGCCGGCCCGGATGAAGAACGGCACGCCCGACCAGCGCCAGTTGTCGATGTAGAGCTTCAGCGCGGTGAACGTCTCGGTCTGCGAATGGGGCGCGACACCGTCGATCTCGAGGTATCCGGCGTACTGGCCGCGCACATAGTGCTCGGGGTCGGCGGGACGGATGGACTTGAACAGCTCGACCCGCTTGTCCCGGAACCCGTCCGGGCCACCACTGGACGGCTCGGAGGCGATCAGCCCGATCAACTGCAGCAGATGGTTCTGCACGACGTCGCGCAATGCCCCGACCGGATCGTAGAAGTGGCCGCGATCCTCCACGCCGAAGTTCTCCGCCATTGTGATCTGCACGGCCGCGATCCGGTCGCGATTCCACAGCGGCTCGATGATCGAATTGGAGAACCGGATGTAGCGGATGTCCATCGCCGGTTCTTTGCCGAGGAAGTGGTCGATGCGATAGATCTGCCACTCCTGCAGGTGGGCGCTGAGCTGATCGTTGAGGGCCTTCGCCGACGAAAGGTCATGTCCGAACGGCTTTTCCACCACCACCCGGGCGTTGTCGGTCAGGCCGGCACCGGCGAGGCCGTCCACCACCCGCCCGAACAGCGACGGCGGTATCTCCAAATAGAAGACCGGATCGGTACGTCCCTTGATGGCCTCGGCCACCTTGCTGTAGGTCGCCGCATCGGCGAAGTCGCCGGACACCATCGACAGCCGGGCCGCGAATCGGGCGAACACCTGGTCGTCCACCGCCTCGCCGGTGGCCTCGATCGCGGCGCGGGCGTGCTCACGCAGGGTGTCGGCGGACCAGTCGTCCAGCGCGACTCCGACGATCGGGCACTCGAGCAGGCCGCGCCGCTCCAAGCGGTACAGCGACCGGAACGTCATCTTCCTGGCCAAGTCGCCGGTGATGCCGAAGATCACCAAAACATCTGCGGCAGTTCCGCTTCGAGCGGACATCACTTCTTCTCCGCGTGGCCGCCGAATTCGCTGCGCATCGCCGAGCAGATCTGGTCGGTGAACTCGCCGAGCTGGCGGGACTGGAAGCGTTCATACAGCGCGGTGGTGATGACCGGGGCGGGGATGCCTTCGTCCACCGCGGCCAGCACCGTCCACCGTCCCTCCCCGGAATCCGATACCCGCCCGGAGAACTGGTCGAGGTCGGGCGACGCGGCGAATGCGTCCGCGATCAGGTCCACCAGCCAGGATCCGACCACCGATCCGCGACGCCAGACTTCGGCGACCTCGCCGACGTTGATGTCGTACTGATAGGCCCACGGGTCGCGCAGGGGAGTGGTCTCGGCGTCGGCCTGTCGATCCACTGTGCCAGCGTTGGCGTGCTTGATGATGCTCAGCCCTTCGGCGATCGCGGCCATCATCCCGTACTCGACACCGTTGTGAACCATCTTCACGAAGTGTCCGGCGCCTACTGGGCCGCAGTGCAGGTAGCCCTCGGGGGCGGTCCCCGGAGCGTTTGCGGGCCGGCTCGGGGTGGGCTCAGCCGTGCCTACGCCCGGGGCGATGGTCTTGAAGATCGGATCGAGGCGATCGACCACGTCGGTCTCGCCGCCGATCATCAGGCAGTAGCCGCGGTCCAGCCCCCAGACTCCGCCGCTGGTGCCGCAATCGACGTAATGCAGGCCACTTTCGGCGAGCTTGTGCGCCCGGGTGATGTCGTCGCGGTAGTACGAGTTGCCGCCATCGATGACGGTGTCCCCGGATGAGAGCAGCGGGACGAGCGCGTCGAGGGTCTCCTCGACGATCGCGGCGGGCAGCATCAGCCAGATTGCGCGCGGGCCGTCGAGCTTTGCGACGAAATCCTCGAGGCTGGCCGCTCCGGTGGCGCCTTCGCCTTCCAGCTCGCTGACCGCGGCGGGGTTCACGTCATAGACGACGCACGTGTGTCCGCCCCGCATCAACCGGCGAACCAGATTCGCGCCCATACGTCCCAGACCGACCATGCCGAGTTGCATGACGCCACCCTAGTGACCCAGCGCAGCAAACTCGCCGGATTCGAAGTCACGGCCTGGTACATGGCACAATCGTGGGCGTGCGAGCGGTGTTATGGGACATGGACGGCACTCTCGTCGACTCCGAAAAGCTCTGGGACGTCGCGATCAACGAGCTGTACAACCGCCACGGCCGGGTGTTGTCACCGGAGGTTCGCGACGCCACGGTCGGCGGCTCGGCCGACGGGGTGATCCGGATCGTGTTCGCCGACCTCGGTCTGGATCCGCACCCGGGCCACATGGCCGAGGTCGCCGACTGGATGCACGAGTACGTCGGAGAATTGTTTTCGACCGGGCTGCCGTGGTGTCCGGGCGCCCGGGAACTGCTCGACGCGCTGCGGGCCGCCGACGTACCGATGGCGCTGGTGACCAACACTCGTCGGGACCTGACCGAGAATGCGCTGAATAGCATTGGCAGGCATTATTTTTCGGCCACGGTGTGCGGCGACGAGGTGCCCGAGGGCAAGCCCGCGCCGGACATCTACCTGCGCGCCGCCGAGCTACTCGGGTTCGCGACCGGGCAGTGTCTGGCCATCGAGGACTCGGTCACCGGCACCGCCGCCGCCGAAGACGCCGGCTGCCCGGTGCTCGTGGTGCCCAACGAAGTCGACGTGCCCGCCACCCCTGGCCGACAGCACGTTTCATCGCTCGCGGGGCTGGGCATCCCGCAGCTGCGTCAGATCTATACGGACCTGCGGCTGGGGCTGGGCGAACGCTCGGCGTGAACGGCTGACCGATATCTGCGTGCTGCGGCTGCGACTGTGCAATCGTAGTTGTGATCAGGATCGCAGTGCTGCGGAAAGGACGCCTCATGGCCGGCCAGGGACCCACCAGCGACGAACCCACAGGACTCGAGGACGCTGACTTCTCCTCGGGTGGCACGGCGGTCCGGATAGCCTCGGTCGCCGCCCTGGGCGGCCTGCTCTTCGGCTACGACAGCGCCGTCATCAACGGTGCGGTCGACTCGATCCAGTCGGACTTCGGCATCGGTAACACCGAACTCGGCTTCGCCGTCGCGTCGGCGTTGCTCGGCGCCGCGGCCGGTGCGATGTCCGCGGGCCGGATCGCCGACCGCATCGGCCGGATCTCGGTCATGAAGATCGCGGCGGTGTTCTTCCTCGTCAGCGCCATCGGCACCGGGCTCGCACCGAATGTCGTGACAGTTGTCATCTTCCGGATCGTCGGCGGCATCGGCGTCGGCATCGCCTCGGTGATCGCGCCGGCCTACATCGCCGAGACCTCTCCGCCGCGCATTCGTGGCCGGCTCGGCTCACTACAACAGCTCGCCATCGTCTCCGGCATCTTCCTGTCGTTCGTGGTGAACTGGCTCCTCCAGCACGCGGCCGGCGGCCCGAACAAGGAACTGTGGCTGCACCTCGACGCCTGGCGATGGATGTTCCTGGCGATGGCCATCCCCGCGGTGCTGTACGGAGCGTTGGCGTTCACCATCCCGGAGTCGCCGCGGTATCTGGTGGCCAGTCACAAGATTCCCGAGGCGCGCCGGGTGCTGAGCATGCTGCTGGGTGAGAAGAACCTCGAGATCACCATCAGCCGCATCCGCGAGACCCTGGAGCGGGAGGACAAGCCCTCGTGGCGGGACCTTCGCAAGCCCAGCGGTGGGCTCTACGGCATCGTCTGGGTCGGCCTGGGGCTGTCGATCTTCCAACAGTTCGTCGGCATCAACGTGATCTTCTACTACTCGAATGTGCTGTGGCAGGCCGTCGGATTCGACGCCGACCAGTCGGCCATCTACACCGTGATCACGTCGGTGGTGAACGTGGCGACCACGCTGATCGCGATCGCGCTGATCGACAAGATCGGGCGCAAGCCGCTGTTGTTGATCGGCTCTTCCGGGATGGCGGTCACCTTGATCACGATGGCGATCATCTTCGCCAACGCGACTCTGGTCGACGGCAAGCCGAACCTGCCGGGTGCCTCCGGGGTCATCGCGTTGATCGCCGCGAACCTCTTCGTGGTCGCGTTCGGCATGTCCTGGGGGCCGGTCGTCTGGGTGCTGCTGGGTGAGATGTTCCCGAACCGCATCCGTGCGGCCGCACTCGGCCTGGCGGCGGCGGGTCAGTGGGCGGCGAACTGGTTGATCACGGTCACGTTCCCCGGCCTGCGTGAGCACCTGGGCCTGGCGTACGGCTTCTACGGGCTGTGCGCGATCCTCTCGGGGCTGTTCGTGTGGAAGTGGGTCATGGAGACCAAGGGCGTCTCGCTCGAGGACATGCACGCTGAAGTCCTGCACGAGGACAAGTCGGCGCGCTCCGGCTAGCCGAGGTCAGGGGACGTCGGTGTACTGCCAGCTCGCCCCGGTGTTGGAGAAGGTGAAGCCCTTGCCGGTCTGTTCGCTCAGGCAGGAGATGCCGGTCTGCTGTTGAATATTGCAGCGGAATCCGGCAGCCGCGAGAATCTTGTTGAACGGCAACGTCTTCGGCACACCCGACGGCTGGGTGAACTGGTCGGCCGGTATCCGGGCGAACTGGGGGTCGTCTTGGGTGTAGACCACGACCGAGTTGGGTGCCGCGCTTTGCCCGTCGGCGTCGGTCACCGTGTCCGGCGCACCGGTCACCCCGATGCGGCCGGTTCCCGAGCTCGACTGGCAGCCGGCCCAGGTGCGGGGGACGATCACGCAGCGCCAGCTGCCGCTCGGGCTGGTGAAGTAGTAGCCCGAGTGGTCGTCGTCGGTCCGGGTGTAGAAGTCGAATGCGTTGACCAGTTTGTCATTGCTGGGTCGCGCTGAACTGGTGGCTGCCGGTGGTGGAGCCGTTTGCTCACTGGTCTCTTTGGTGGTGACGATCGGGTTGGAACAGCCGGCCAGGGCCACGACGGCGGCGCCCAGGACGAACAGTGGCCGGGATACTCGCACGAGACGCCAGCCTAGTGGCCGACCGGAAACCGCCGTGACGGCGGCTGCACCCGCATGGAACAATCGCAGGCCGTGAAGACCTTCGAGGAACTGTTCGCCGAACTGGGGGAGCGCGCCCGCACCCGACCGGCGGGCAGCGCCACCGTCGCCGCGCTGGACGCCGGTGTGCACACCCTCGGCAAGAAGATCCTCGAAGAGGCCGGCGAGGTATGGCTGGCCGCCGAGCACGAATCCGACGAGGCGCTGGCCGAGGAGATCAGCCAGTTGTTCTACTGGGCGCAGGTGCTGATGGTGGCCCGTGGCCTGACCCTCGATGACGTCTACTCCAAGCTCTAGGTGGCTGCCATGTTGCGCGTTGCGGTACCCAACAAGGGCGCACTGTCCGAATCCGCCGCCGAGATCCTGTCCGAGGCCGGCTACCGGCGGCGCACCGACCCCAAGGACCTCACCGTCATCGACCCGGCCAACGGCGTCGAGTTCTTCTTCCTGCGGCCCAAGGACATCGCGATCTACGTCGGCTCGGGACAGCTCGACTTCGGGATCACCGGCCGTGATCTGGCTGCCGAATCCGACGCCCCGGTGACCGAGCGGCTGGCGCTGGGCTTCGGCTCATCCAGCTTCCGCTACGCCGCACCGGCCGGGCGGGAATGGACGGTGGCCGACCTGGCGGGCAAGCGCATCGCCACCGCCTACCCGAACCTGGTCCGAAAAGACTTGGCGAGCAAGGGAATCGAGGCGACCGTCATCCGCCTCGATGGGGCGGTCGAGATCTCGATACAGCTCGGCGTGGCTGACGCGATCGCCGACGTGGTCGGTTCGGGCCGGACCCTGCGGCTGCACGATCTGGTGGCTTTCGGTGAGACGCTGTGCGATTCGGAAGCGGTGCTGATCGAACAGGCCGGCAATGGTGACGGCCCCAACCGCGCCGCCCGCGACCAACTGGCGGCCCGCGTCCAGGGCGTGGTGTTCGGCCAGCAGTACCTGATGCTCGACTACGACTGCCCGCGTTCGGTGCTCGAGCGTGCCACCGCGGTCACCCCCGGCCTGGAGTCACCCACCATCGCGCCGCTGGCCGACCCGGACTGGGTGGCGGTGCGTGCCCTGGTCCCGCGTCGCGACGTGAACGCGATCATGGACGAGCTTGCCGCCATCGGCGCCAAGGCGATTCTGGCCTCCGACATCAGGTTCTGCCGCTTCTGAGGTTGGCCCGGCCAGGCGGGCGGCTGCGTGTTAGCGTCCCTTTAGTTGCCACCGGCCCGAAGGACCGCCATGACGCACGTTCTCGTTCTGTTGCTGGCCCTACTGATCGGCGTGGTCGCCGGACTGCGCGCGATGACCGCCCCCGCGGTCGTGGCGTGGGGTGCGTTTCTCGGGTGGATCGATGTCACCGGCAAATGGTCGGAGTGGGTGGGCAGCTGGATCACCGTGGCCGTGCTGACGGTCCTGTTGTTCGTCGAACTCGTCACCGATCAGCTACCGAAGACGCCCAGCCGCAAGACCACACCGCAGTTTCTGACCCGCCTGCTCACCGGTGCGTTCGCCGGCGCGGTGATCGGCAGCGCCTTCTTCCACACGTTCAGTTCCGTGGGCGCCGGCATCATCGGCGCCGTACTGGGCACCCTCGGTGGCTACGAGGCACGCTCACGCCTCGTCGCGGCCAACGGGGGTCGTGATCTTCCGGTCGCGATCGCCGAGGACGTGCTCGCGGTGGGCGGTGGCTTCCTGGTTGCCTATCTGGTCAGTCTTCTGTGACAGCCCACTACGACGCGATCATCGTCGGCGCCGGACAGGCCGGTCCGCCGTTGGCCGGGCGGCTGACGGACGCCGGCCAGACCGTCGCGGTGATCGAACGCAAACTCGTCGGCGGAACGTGCGTCAACTCCGGCTGCATACCGACCAAGACCCTGGTCGCCAGCGCGCACACCGCCCACACCGCACGCCGCGGTGCTGACTACGGGGTGTCCACCGGCGAAGTGTCGGTCGATATGGCAAAAGTCAAGGCGCGCAAGGACGGAATCGTGCTCGGCGACCGCAGTGGCGTCGAATCGTGGATCGAGGGCATGCCGGGCTGCACGCTGATCCGCGGCCACGCCCGCTTCGAGGACCCGCACACCATTCGCGTCGGTGACGATGTCCTGACAGCCGACCGGATCTTCCTCAACGTCGGCGGCCGGGCGGTGGTGCCCGAGCTGCCGGGACTGTCCGGCATCGATTACCTGACCAATGTCGGCATCCTGGAACTCGACACGATTCCCGAACACCTGGTGATCGTCGGCGGTAGCTACATCGGGCTGGAGTTCGCCCAGATGTACCGGCGGTTCGGCGCTCGTGTCACCGTGCTCGAGCGGGGGCCGCGGCTCACGCCGCGCGAGGACGAGGATGTCTCGGCGGCCATCGAGGACATCCTCACCGCCGAGGGCATCACGGTCGTCACCGGCGCATCCGATCTGCGATTCATCAAGCGCGACAACGGTTTCGAGGTGATTCCGTACGACGGGGCGAAGCCCATCGCCGGGTCACACCTATTGGTGGCCGTGGGCCGCCAGCCCAACACCGATGACCTGGGCTTGGACCGGGCCGGTGTCGAGGTCGACGGCCGGGGCTACATCGTCGTCGACGACCAACTTCGCACCAGCGCCGAGCACATCTGGGCGATGGGGGACTGTAACGGCAAGGGCGCCTTCACCCACACCTCCTATAACGACTTCGAGATCGTCGCGGCCAACCTGCTCGACGACGATCCGCGCCGGGTCAGCGACCGGGTACCGACCTACGCGCTCTACATCGACCCGCCGCTGGGCCGGGCCGGCATGACCGTCGACCAGGTGCGTAAGTCCGGCCGTCGTGCCTTGGTCGGCAGACGGCCGATGACCAGGGTCGGCCGGGCGGTGGAAAAGGGTGAGACCCAGGGCTTTATGCAGATCGTCGTCGACGCCGACACCGAGGAGATCCTCGGCGCGGCGGTCCTCGGGGTCGGCGGCGACGAGGTCATCCATTCGATCCTCGACATCATGTCGGCCAACAAGCCCTACACCACGATCTCGCGCACCATGCACATCCACCCGACCGTCAGCGAGCTGGTGCCGACCATGCTCCAGGAGATGACGCCGCTCACCTAGGAGTGCGTTCCCGCTTGCTGCCGGCAACGCCTTTGGCCGCAGTGTGCTTCGCGCCCGTTGCGGCGGCGGGCGGGGTGGCGGCAGCGCCGCCTGCTTTGACTCCGTTGATGTTGAAGCCGGGTCCGGACCTCAGCAGGAACTGGTTGCTGGTGAACAATGCCCCGGCGACCGCCACGGGGCCGTTACCGGCCTGAACCTTGTTATTCGAGCCCAACACACTGAAAACCGAGTTCGCCGCGCCTTGCGGGGTGGTCGTGACGAACGCGTTGTACGTCCCGAGGTTGGTCGCGCTACTGAGCGTGCCGAAAGCATGGACAAAGCTCTGGTCGCCGGTGTTGAAGGCGGCATTGCCGTTGCCGAAACTCAGCACCTCGGACCCGCCGCCGAACAGGTTCACCGCGACGTTCGCGACGCCCAGGGCTTCGGCGTTGGAGCTTCCGATGGAGACCGCGAGATTCAACACTTCCGTGGGCGCCGCGCCGGCGTGGGTGTCGGCGTTGGGCCCGACCGACAGCGCCAGGCCCAGACTGGTGGCGACCGCCTTACTGCTGTTGCCGAGCGCAGTCGCAGATCCGAACCAGCCGAACGCGCCGGCGAAGGCCCCGTCGCCGAGGGCAAGCGCGGCGCCGAGGCCGCCCTCGGCGCGCGCTGACGCCGCCGACCCGAGCGCGATCGCAATCGTGGTCGGACTGCTGGTGCACTGTGCACTGTTGCCGAAGCCGAGCACCGATGCGCAACTGGCCTCCGCTGTCCCGCAGCCGAGCCCGATGGTCATGGTTCCGGCGGTCAGCGCGCCGAGTGCGATCGAGAAGTAGCGGTTCATGACCGGAGAGATTATTGGCCCGCCAGCCGGTGAACTGACGTATCCGTAAAATTAGTTCCCTTCTCGGTGGGGCCTCGCTCTGGCATGCTGTGGGGCATGACTGAGCCGCAGTTCGGAGGCACCGAGGGCGCCCCGCCGCCCAACTACCCGGCCCCGCCGAATTATCAGGCCCCGCCGAATTACCCGATGCCTCCGCAGTATCCGGGCCCGGGTGGCTACGTGGATCCCTCAGCCCCCTTCGGCCGCCACCCGGTCACCGGTGAACCGCTGTCGGACAAATCCAAGATCGTCGCCGGGCTGCTGCAGCTGCTCGGACTGTTCGGTCTGGTCGGGATCGGCCGCATCTACCTCGGCTACACCGGGCTCGGGATCGCCCAACTGCTCGTCGGCCTCGTCACCTGCGGGATCGGCGCGGTCATCTGGGGGATCATCGACGGCGTCATGATCCTCACCGACAAGGTGCGCGACCCGCAGGGGCGCCCCCTGCGTGATGGGTAGCGTCGACCAACCTGGCAGAACCCGGCTGTACACCGGGGTCGCTACGGGTGTGCTGGCGCTCGGTGCTCTCACCTATGTCGGCATCGCCGACCCGCACCGGCCCGGCTCCCTGTTTCCACCATGCCCGTTCCGGTTGCTCACCGGCTGGAACTGCCCGGCGTGCGGTGGCCTGCGGATGACCCACGATCTGCTGCACGGTGACGTCGCCGCCGCTGTCGTCGACAACGTGTTCCTCCTCATCGGTCTGCCGCTGCTGGCCCTCTGGGCGATCTGGCGGATCCGGCGAGGGGAGCGGGCGTTTCCGCTGTCGGTGATCGTCGTGATCGCCGTCGCGGCGATCAGCTGGACGGTGATCCGGAACCTGCCGGGCTTCCCGCTGGTGCCCACAATTATTGGGCAGTGATGCCGCGGGCACGCTGATACACTCGGAACTCGAATATCGGGCCGGTGCAGTCCCAGACATCACACGTCAGACTGCGGTAAGGCCACTCATCACGCGCACGTCGCGCACAGCAGCTTTCCGCCGCATGACCGACCGCGGAGGAGCGTGGAATGCTGTTCTCGGCACTTCCCGAAGCGCAGGGTCTCTACGACCCCGGCACGAGTCCGACTCGTGCGGTGTGGCGATGGTGGCCGACATCCAAGGTCGACGGTCGCACCAGATCGTCGCCGATGGGCTGACGGCACTCGAACACCTCGAACACCGCGGCGCCGCCGGTGCCGAACCCAACAGCGGTGACGGCGCCGGGATCCTGCTGCAACTACCGGTCGAACTGCTCTCCGCTGTCGTGGAGTTCGATCTTCCCGAGCCAAAGACCGCTGGCTGCAACACCTTTGCCGCCGGCATCTGCTTCCTGCCGATGGATCCGTTCGCTCGGCACGCCGCCGTCAGCCGGGTCGAGGCGATCGCCGAGGAGGAGGGCCTGGAGGTACTCGGGTGGCGGGCCGTGCCGGTCGACCCGGACGGCGCCGAAGTCGGCGCCACCGCGCTGGGCTGCATGCCGCACATGTCGATGCTGTTCGTGGCCGCTCCCGAGCGAAACGGTCACCGGGCCGGCGGAATCGACCTCGACCGCCTGGTCTACCCGTTGCGCAAGCGCGCCGAGCAGGGGCCCGACAGCGTCTACTTCCCGTCGCTGTCCAGCCGCACCATCGCCTACAAGGGCATGCTCACCACAATGCAGCTGCCGCAATACTTTCCCGACCTGCGCGACGAACGCTGCCGCAGCGCGATCGCGATCGTGCACAGCCGCTTCTCCACCAACACCTTTCCATCCTGGCCGCTGGCACACCCCTTCCGGTTCGTGGCGCACAACGGCGAAATCAACACCGTGCGGGGCAACCGCAACCGCATGCACGCCCGGGAAGCCATGCTCGCCAGCGCCATGATTCCCGGTGACCTGAGCCGGCTTTCGCCGATCTGCACTCCGGACGCATCGGACTCCGCGTCCTTCGACCAGGTGCTCGAGCTGCTGCACCTCGGCGGCCGCAGTCTGCCGCACGCCGTGATGATGATGATCCCCGAGGCGTGGGAGAACAACACCACTCTTGCTCCGGCCCGGCGGGCGTTCTGCCAGTACCACGCCTCGCTGATGGAGCCGTGGGACGGACCGGCCTGTGTGACGTTCACCGACGGCACCGTGGTGGGAGCGGTGCTGGACCGCAACGGCTTACGGCCCGGCCGGTGGTGGCGCACCATCGACGACCGGGTGATCCTGGCCAGTGAAAGCGGCGTGCTGGACATCCCGCCGGGCGAAGTGGTGGCCAAGGGCCGGTTGGAGCCGGGCAAGATGTTTCTGATCGACACCGCCGCCGGGCGGATCGTCAGCGACGACGAGATCAAGGGTCAGCTCGCCGCCGAACAGCCCTACGCCGAATGGCTGCACGCCGGCCTGCTGGATCTGACGACCCTGCCGACCCGGACCCGGGTCTCGCCGAACCACGAATCGGTGGTGCGGCGCCAGGTCGCGTTCGGCTACACCGAAGAAGACCTGCGGATCATGCTCACCCCGATGGCGGCCTCCGGTCAGGAGCCGCTCGGGTCGATGGGCACCGACACCCCGGTGGCCGTTCTGTCCCAGCGCCCCAAGCTGTTCTACGACTACTTCGTCGAACTGTTCGCCCAGGTGACGAACCCGCCGCTGGACGCCATCCGCGAGGAGATCGTCACCTCGATGGCCCGCGTCATGGGTCCCGAACAGAACCTGCTCGAGCCGACGGCGGCCTCCTGCCGCCAGATCCTGCTGCACTGGCCGGTTCTGGACAACGACGAGCTGAACCGGATCGTCCACATCAACGACGACGGGGAGCAGCCGGGGCTCAAGTCCGCCGTGCTGCGGTCGCTCTACGACGTCGAGCGCGGCGGGGAAGGCCTGGCCGAGGCCATCGAGGAACTGCGCCACCGGGCGTCCGATGCGATCGCCAAAGGCGCACGCACCCTGGTCATCTCCGACCGGGACTCCGACCACACCCGCGCGCCGATCCCGTCGCTGCTGGCGGTCGCCGCGGTGCACCACCACCTGGTCCGGACCAAGCAGCGCACCATGGTCGCGCTGGTGGTGGAAAGCGGTGACGCCCGCGAGGTGCACCACATCGCGCTTCTGATCGGATACGGTGCAGCCGCGGTCAACCCCTATCTGGCGTTCGAGTCGATCGAGGACCTGATCCGCGAGGGCGAACTCACCGGCATTGATGCGGGCACCGCCGTCCGCAACTACCTCAAGGCACTCGGTAAGGGTGTCATGAAGGTGATGAGCAAGATGGGCATCTCGACCGTCGGGTCATACACGGCCGCACAGGCTTTCGAGGCCATCGGGCTGTCGAAGGACGTGGTCGACGAGTACCTCACGGGCACTGTCAGTCAACTCGGCGGTGTCGGTCTCGACGTACTCGCCGACGAGGTCAAGCAGCGGCACCGCCGCGCCTACCCGGAGAACCCCACCGAGCGGGTGCATCGCCGCCTCGAAGTCGGTGGCGAATACCAGTTCCGCCGCGAGGGCGAGCTGCACCTGTTCACCCCGGAAACGGTCTTCTTGCTTCAGCATTCGACCCGGACCGGGCAGGGCGAGGTGTTCGCCAAGTACTCCGAGGAAGTCAACCGGCTGTCCCGCGAGGGCGGTACGTTGCGCGGCCTGTTCAGCTTCAAGAAGGGTCTGCGGCCGCCGGTTCCGCTGCATGAGGTGGAGTCCGTTGAGGCCATCTGCACCCGCTTCAACACCGGCGCCATGAGCTACGGCTCCATCTCGCAGGAAGCTCACGAGACCATGGCGATCGCCATGAACAACCTGGGCGGGCGCTCCAACAGCGGTGAAGGTGGCGAAGACGAAGACCGGCTCTACGACCTGCGCCGGCGCAGCGCCGTCAAACAGGTGGCGTCCGGCCGATTCGGTGTCACCAGTGACTATCTGGTCAACGCCACCGATATCCAGATCAAGATGGCCCAGGGCGCCAAGCCCGGCGAGGGCGGGCAGCTGCCCGGCTTCAAGGTGTATCCCAACATCGCCAAGACCCGCCACTCCACACCGGGTGTGGGCTTGATCTCGCCGCCACCGCACCACGACATCTACTCCATCGAGGACCTGGCGCAACTGATCCACGACCTCAAGAACGCCAACTCGCAGGCCCGGATCCACGTCAAGCTGGTCAGCTCGGTCGGGGTCGGGACGGTGGCGGCCGGGGTGTCCAAGGCGCACGCCGATGTCGTACTGATCTCCGGATACGACGGCGGCACCGGCGCGGCACCGCTGACCAGCCTCAAGCACGCCGGCGCGCCATGGGAGATCGGCCTCGCCGACACCCAGCAGACGTTGGTGCTCAACGGGCTTCGCGATCGCATCACCGTGCAGTGCGACGGCGGTCTGCGCACCGCGCGTGACGTCATGGTCGCCGCACTGCTCGGCGCGGAGGAATTCGGCTTCTCCACCGCGCCGTTGGTGGTGGCCGGTTGCATCATGATGCGGGTCTGCCACCTCGATACCTGCCCGGTCGGGGTGGCCACCCAGAACCCGGAACTGCGAGCACGTTTCAACGGCAAGCCGGAGTTCGTCGAGAACTTCTTCCGGTTCATCGCCGACGACGTCCGGGTGATGCTGGCCGAGCTGGGTTTCCGCAGCATCGACGAGGCCGTCGGCCACGCGGAGGTGCTCGACACCGACGACGGGGTGGAGCACTGGAAGACCAAGGGCCTGGACCTGAGCCCGATCTTCGCGGTGCCCACCGACGCGCACGGCGGTGCGTTGCCCCAGCGGCGGCGGCTGCGGGATCAGGAACACGGCCTGGAGCACGCTCTCGACCAAACGCTCATTGCGCTGGCCGAGGGTGCGCTGGAGGACGCCCACCCGGTGCGGCTGGAACTGCCGGTTCGCAACGTCAACCGCACCGTCGGCACCCTGCTGGGATCGGAGGTCACCCGCCGCTACGGCGCCCAGGGTCTGCCGGATGACACCATCCACATCACGCTCACTGGCTCGGCCGGCCAGTCCATCGGCGCATTCCTGCCGCCCGGCATCACCCTCGACCTGATCGGCGACGCCAACGACTATGTGGGCAAAGGACTTTCCGGTGGCCGGGTGATCGTCCGGCCGCCCGACGACGTCCTGTTCCTGCCCGAGGACAACGTGATCGCCGGCAACACCCTGCTGTACGGGGCGACCTCGGGAGAGGTGTACCTGCGTGGCCGGGTCGGGGAGCGATTCGCCGCCCGCAACTCCGGTGCGCTCGCGGTGACCGAGGGCGTGGGGGACCACGCCTGCGAGTACATGACCGGCGGGCGCGTCGTCGTGCTGGGCCGGACCGGCCGCAACATGGCGGCCGGAATGTCCGGCGGCATCGCCTACGTCCTGGGTCTTGACCCGGCCATGGTCAACACGGCAATGGTCGAGCTGCACGCCCCGGACCCCGACGACCTGGAATGGCTGCACGACGTCGTGGCTCGCCACGCCCGGTACACCGGCAGCACGCTGGCCCGTTCGGTGCTCTCGGACTGGCCAAGGCGCAGCGCACAATTCACCAAGATCATGCCCACCGACTACCGGAAGGTGCTGGAGGCCACCCGGATGGCCAAGGCGGAGGGGCGTGACGTGGACACCGCGATCATGGAGGCGACACGTGGCTGATCCGACCGGATTTCTGAAGGTTCCGAAGATCGAGGCCGCCAAACGGACCGTCGACGAGCGGATCGGTGACTGGCGCGAGGTGTACGAGCGTCAGGATCCCGAAGAACGCGCCGCAGAGGTGTCCCAGCAGGCCCGCCGCTGCATGGACTGCGGAATCCCGTTCTGCCACTCGGGAACTGCGGGGTGTCCACTGGGCAACCTGATCCCGGAGTGGAACGACCTGGTGCGCCGCGGCCGCTGGGACGCCGCGAGCGAACGCCTGCATGCCACCAACAACTTCCCGGAGTTCACCGGCCGGCTGTGCCCGGCACCGTGCGAAGCGGCCTGCGTGCTGTCGATCGGCGAGGAGCAGACCGGCGGCAGCGTGACGATCAAACGGATCGAGAACACCATCGTCGACCAGGCCTGGCGGCTCGGCATCGTCGAGGCGCAGCCCGCCGCGATCGGCACCGGTCGCAACGTCGCGATCGTCGGCTCCGGACCCGCGGGACTGGCGGCAGCCCAGCAGCTGACCCGTGCCGGTCATCACGTCACCGTCTACGAGCGCGACGATCGACTGGGCGGTCTATTGCGCTACGGAATCCCCGAGTACAAGTTGGAGAAGGCCACGCTGAACCAGCGGTTGGCCCAAATGCGCGCCGAGGGAACACGTTTCGTCACCGAATGCGAAGTCGGGGTTGACATCTCGGTCGAGGAGCTGCGCAACCGGTTCGACGCCGTCGTACTGGCCGTCGGTGCGTTGCGCGGTCGCGACAACGACGTCGAGGGCCGTCATCTGGCCGGTGTCCACCTGGCGATGGAGCATCTGGTCCCAGCCAACCGGGAGTGCGAGGGCGACGGGCCGTCGCCGTTGTCTGCCAAGGACAAGCATGTGGTGATCATCGGCGGCGGCGACACCGGAGCCGACTGCCTGGGCACCGCACACCGCCAGGGCGCAGCATCGGTGACCCAGCTGGACTACAACCCGCAACCGCCGGACGTCCGCAACGAGGAGCTGACCCCGTGGCCCACCTGGCCGCTGGTGCTGCGTACGTCGCCCGCGCACGCCGAGGGCGGCACCGTCCACTATCAGGTCGCGGTCCAGCGGTTCGTCGGTGACGGCGACGGCAACCTGCGCGCGCTGGAGATCGCCGAGGTGAAGGTCGAGCGGGTCGACGGGCGGCGGGTCATCACACCGGTCGGGGATTCCATGGAGATTCCGTGCGATCTGGCCCTGCTGGCGATCGGCTTCGAAGGTGTCGAACACATGACACTGCTCGACGAGCTCGGCCTCGCGTTGAGCCCGCGCGGGGTCATCAGCTGCGGATCGGACTGGCAGACCGACGCGCCCGGCGTCTTCGTGTGCGGCGACGCCCACCGCGGTGCCTCGCTGGTCGTGTGGGCGATCGCCGAGGGGCGCGCCGCCGCCCACGCGGTCGATGCCTATCTCATGGGTGAGTCGGATCTCCCGGAGCCGGTACGGCCGCACCAATTGCCATTGGCCGTCGGCTGAGTGAATAGCGTGCCGCCGCCATCTGTATCGGTCGAGATGCCCATGAACCGCGACTATGCTGAGTCGTCGTGAGTAGACGCGGGAAGATTGTCTGTACGCTCGGTCCGGCTACCAGCACCGATGAGTCGGTGAGAGCTTTGGTCGACGCCGGCATGGACGTAGCCCGCCTGAACTTCAGCCACGGCGACTATGTCGATCATGAGGCGGCCTACAAGCGGGTTCGCCTGGCATCCGATGTGACCGGCCGTGCCGTCGGGATCCTCGCCGACCTGCAGGGCCCCAAGATCAGGCTGGGCCGCTTCGCCGACGGTCCGACGTACTGGGCCAACGGTGAGACGGTGCGGATCACTGTCGAGCACTTCGAGGGCAACCACGACCGGGTGTCGACGACCTATCACAACCTCGCCAGGGACGCTCAGCCGGGCGATCGGCTGCTGGTCGACGACGGCAAGGTGGCGCTCGTCGTCGAGCACATCGACGGTGACGACGTGGTGTGCATGGTCACCGAGGGTGGCCCGGTCAGCAACAACAAAGGCCTGTCACTGCCCGGGATGAACGTGTCGGTGCCTGCGCTGTCCGAGAAGGACATCGAGGACCTCGAGTTCGCGCTGCGCCTGGGTGTGGACCTGGTGGCGCTGTCATTCGTGCGCTCACCCGCCGACGTCGAGCTGGTGCACGAGGTGATGGACCGGGTCGGCCGTCGCGTCCCCGTGATCGCCAAGCTGGAAAAGCCGGAGGCGATCGACAATCTCGAAGCGATCGTGCTGGCCTTCGACGCCGTCATGGTGGCCCGCGGCGACCTCGGCGTCGAATTGCCGCTCGAAGAGGTTCCGCTGGTGCAGAAGCGGGCCATTCAAATGGCCCGGGAGAACGCCAAGCCGGTGATCGTGGCCACCCAGATGCTCGAGTCGATGATCGAGAACTCCCGGCCCACCCGGGCCGAGGCCTCCGATGTCGCCAACGCCGTGCTGGACGGTGCCGACGCGGTCATGCTGTCCGGAGAGACCTCGGTCGGCAAGTACCCGCTGGAGGCGGTGCGGACGATGGCTCGCATCATCGGTGCGGTCGAGGAGAACTCGACGGCGGCCCCGCCGCTGACCCACGTCCCGCGCACCAAGCGCGGCGTCATCTCCTATGCCGCTCGCGACATCGGTGAGCGGCTGGATGCCAAGGCCCTGGTCGCGTTCACCCAGTCCGGGGACACGGTGCGCCGGCTGGCCCGGTTGCACACGCCGTTGCCGCTGCTGGCGTTCACCGCACTGCCGGAGGTGCGCAGCCAGCTGGCGCTGACCTGGGGCACCGAGACCTTCATCGTCGGGCACATGGAAACCACCGACGACATGATCCGCGAGGTCGACCGCTCGATGCTCGAGTTGGGCCGGTACAAGCGCGGTGACCTCGTGATCATCGTCGCAGGTGCCCCGCCGGGCACAGTAGGCTCGACAAACCTGATCCACGTCCACCGGATCGGGGAGGACGACCACTAGGGAGAGAACTCTTGGCCAACGCGGACCTCGACGAGCTGCTGGCCATTCTCGATCTCTCCCCGGTCGGCGACGACCTGTTCGTCGGCGCACATCCGCACAAGAACCCGCCGCGCACCTTCGGCGGGCAGCTGATGGCCCAGGCTTTCGTGGCGGCCTCCCGCACTCTCCGTCACGACATCGCTCCGAGCGCGCTGTCGGTGCATTTCATCGCCGGCGGCGATCCGGAGTCCGACATCGAGTTTCATGTCGTCCGGCTGCGTGACGAGCGGCGGTTCGCCAACCGGCGTGTCGACGCCATCCAGAACGGCACGCTGCTCGCCACCGCCCTGGTGTCGTACCTGTCGGCGGGCAGCGGCCTCGAACACAACACCCCGATGCCCGACCTGCCCGCGCCGGAGACGCTGCCCACGATCGACGAGCTGCTCGTCGGGTACGAGAAAGTGGTGCCCGGATTCGTCGCCGCGCTGCGGCCCATCGAGTGGCGCTACACCAACGACCCATCGTGGATCATGCGCGAGAAGAACGGCATGCTGACCGCAAATCAGGTGTGGCTCAAGGCCGATGGCGCGATGCCGGACGATCCGACGCTGCACACCGCCGCGATGATCTATTCGTCCGACACCACGATCCTGGATTCGATCATCACCACCCACGGCCTGTCCTGGGGCTGGGATCGCATCTTCGCGGTCACGGTCAACCATTCGCTGTGGTTCCACCGGCAGGTCGACTTCTCCGATTGGGTGCTCTATTCGACGAATTCTCCGGTCGCCGCGGAGTCCCGCGGCCTGGGCACCGGCCACTTCTTCAACCCGACCGGGGAGGTGGTGGCCACCGTCACGCAGGAGGGCATCGTCAAGCACTTCCCCGGAAATGCCTGATAGAAGGCGTATCGTCGGTCACGTGACCGAGCCGCCGGTTCAGGTCGCGCAGCGTGTGCGCGCAAGGGAACGGGTTGTCGTGAATGTCGACACCCTGGCCGCGCGCTGGGTGGGCGCGCTGGCTTTGCTGATCGCGACCAGCTGGCTCGCCGTGCTGATGGTCCGCGCGCACCACCACCACACCGACTGGCACACCGACGGCCGGGTGGCGTGGTCGCTGACGATCCTGGCTGCCGTCGCGTTGATCGCGCGGGGAATCTTCCTCGGCAGGCCGGTGACCGCCGCGCACGCGATCGCCGCCGCGGCGGCGGTGCTCGCCGGTTTCGCCGCCCACCTGCTGGCCTTCGACCTCACCGGCGACGTGCTGATCGCGTCCTCCGGGCTGCTGCTGATGTGGCCGACGACCGCGCGACCGGATCCGTCGCAGCTGGCCGGGGTGTGGGCCCTGGTCGACGCGACCAGTGGTGACCCGGTGGCGCCGTTCGCGATGCAGAACCTCAAGAGCTACTTCTTCAGCGCCGATGGCACCGCCGCGATCGCCTACCGCACCCGGCTGGGATACGCCGTGGTCAGCGGTGACCCGATCGGTGACGAACGCCGGTTCGAGGAGCTGATCGGCGAGTTCACCGGCATGTGCCACACCCGCGGCTGGCGGGTGGTGGTGCTGGGCTGCAGCGAGCGCAGGCTCGAACTGTGGCGGGATCCCGCGGTGATCGGGCAGACCCTGCGACCGGTTCCGATCGGCCGCGACGTGGTGATCGACGTGCCGTCCTTCGACATGGTGGGCCGCAAGTTTCGCAACCTTCGTCAGGCCGTGCAGCGCACCCACAATTTCGGGATCAGCACCGAGATCGTCGCCGAATCCGAACTCGACGACCGTCGGCTGGCAGAGCTCACCGACGTGTTGCTGTCGTCGGCCAAGGGGTCGCGCACCGAGCGCGGTTTCTCGATGATTCTCGATGGCACGCTGACCGGTCGCTATCCCGGCATCCTGCTGATCATCGCGCGCGACCGGGCGGGCCGGGTGCAGGGATTTCACCGCTATGCGGTCGCCGGTGCCGGCAGCGACATCACACTCGACGTTCCGTGGCGGCGCCGCGGTGCCCCGAACGGCATCGACGAGCGGTTGTCCGTCGACATGATAAACGCGATGAAAGCGCAAGGAGCGCAACGGCTTTCGCTGGCATTCGCGGCGTTCCCGGAAATCTTCAATCAGAAGCAGCGGGGAGCGGTCAGCGCGTTTTTCTACACGGCGATCCATCTGGGCGACTCGCTGATCGCGTTGGAGTCGCTGTACCGGTACTTGCGCAAGTTCCACGCCCTCGGCGATCGCCGGTACGTGTTGCTGTCGCTGAGGCAGGTGCTGCCGCTGCTGGTGATACTGCTGTCGCTGGAGTTCCTGCCGCGGCGGCGGCAGCTGCCTTAAGGCGTCGGCTACGGCGTCGGCGTCAAGGTGACGCTGAACTTGTTCTCCACGGACTGCTTGAATTCGTCGGCGCACTGCTGAACCTGCTGCTGGTCCTGGCCGGCCTTCTGCAGGCAGTCGATGTAGTCGGTGGCGCCGACCTCTTTGAACACACCGACCCACACGGCGATGAACGCCAGGCCGACGATGATCGCGAGGAAACCGAGGATGACGCCGGCGAGTGCGACGCCGCCGTTGTTGGCTTCGCCGCGCTTGACGCGGCTGCGGCCGGCGAAGCCGATGATCACCGCGACGATGCCCAGGATGACGCCGCCGACCACGGAGAACGACGACAGCAGCGCGACGATCGCGACCACCAGGGCGGTGACGCCCAGGCCGTTGCGGGGGCCGGTGGGCGGTGGCACGTAACCGGCATACGGCTGCGGCGGAGGCGGCGGGTAGCCGCCCTGATACTGGCCGTACGAGGGAGCGGGATAGCCGGGGGGAGGAGGTGGCGGTGCCCCCTGCGGGGGCGGGGTGGGCTGCTGAGGTGCCTGCTCTGGGGGCTCAGTCATGGATTGCACGTTACCCGCCGTCGCCGATCGATAGTCGCGGACAGGTGATGTCGATACCAAGTTGATGACTGGCGACCACCACGGTGCGGTGCGCCCCGAGCAGGCGGCCGTCGAGCAACGCGTTCAGGATGCGTTGCCCGTCGGCGGCATCGAGATGTTCGGTCGGTTCGTCGAGGAGCACGATCGGTGCCGAGCACAGCAACGCCCGGGCCAGCAGCAGCCGGCGACGTTGCCCGGCTGATACCGCGGCCGCACCGCCGATCAGCACCGTGCCCAGTCCCTCGGGCAGCGCGGCCAGCCACTCGTCGAGGCCCACCGCGGTCAACGCGTCCGTGAGCTCGTCATCGGTGCGGTCGCCGCGCGCCACCAACAGATTGTCCCGGACGGTGGTGTTGAACAGATGTGCGTCTTCGGCGAAATAGCAAACAGCGCTGCGCAATTCGGATTCAGTGAGCTCGCCGGTCGGAACGCCGTCGATGGTCGCCGCCCCGTCGATCGGTGGCAGCAGCCCGGCCAGCGTCATCAGCAGTGCGGTCTTCCCCGAGCCGCTGCGCCCGGTGATCGCCAGCCGGGCACCGGGTTGCAGCGTCAGCGCGACATGGTGACCCGCCGGCCCGCCGGGATAACCGGCACGAAGGTCGGCCGCCAGCACCGGTGTCGTGGCCAGTGGGGTGACGACCACATCAGATTGAGTGGCTCCCGCCGGCAGCAGCTCGCGCAGGCGCGCCGCGGCGATGCGGGCGCGAGTCAGGGCGACCGCCGCGCCCGGAAGGGCGACGGTGGCCTCGAACGCCGAGAGTGGCAACAACATCAGCACCGCCAGCGTGGTGGGAGCGGTGTGTGCGGCGATGCCGATACCGGCGACGACGGCCCCGATCGCGCTGGCTCCGATCGCCAGGGTCGGGACCGCGGCCGCCGCGGCGGCGGGTGCCGCCGCGCGGTCGATCGCCGAGCCCCAATCCCGCTGGCGCTGTTCGGCTTCGGCGATCAGGGCCGGTAATCGGCCGGCCACCCGTAGCTCGGCGGCATGCTCGAGCGCGGTGACCGCGGCAATGTCACGGTCGGATTGTTGCGCGCGGGCGACGGCTTCCTGCGCCCGCGCGGCGCGTGCAGCCAATGCCGGTGCGAGCACACCCGCGATGAGCAGGCACACCGCGAGGACGAGGGCGGCGGCGGGGGAGATCATCGCGATGACGGTGGTGGCGGCGACGCCGAGTACGGTCGCGACGCCGACCGGGACCGCAGCGCGAACCGCGACGTCGGCGAGCGTGTCCACGTCGGCGCCGACCCGGGTCAGCAGCTCACCGCTGTGCAGCCGTGCCGTGATGTCGGCCGGGCCGTGGGCCAGACGGCGGTAGATCTCGGCACGGGCACCGGCCGCCGCCCGTAGCGCGGTGTCGTGAGACGCCAACCGCTCGCAGTAGCCGAACAGCCCGCGCGAGATGCCCAGTGCCCGCACCGCCACCACGGCGATCGACAGGTCCAGCACCAGCGGCATCTGCCACGCACGGGTGATCAGCCACGCGGAGACCCCCGCCAGGGCCAATGCGCTGCCCAGTGCCAACGTGCCGAGCGCGATGGCCAGCAGCAGCCGGAGCCGGTCAAACACGGGCATGGTGATCGGCCTCCACCGCGATGACGTGGTCGGCGATCCGGACCAGACTGTCTCGATGTGCGACCACCACGACGGTGGATCCGCCTGCTGCGCGATCGTGGATCGCGTGCAGCACAGTCTCTTCGGTGGCCTCGTCCAGATGCGAGGTCGGTTCGTCGAGCAGCAGCACAGGCGCGCGGGACCCGAGTACCCGGGCCAGGCCCAACCGCTGGCGTTGCCCCAGGGACAACCCCACCCCGCCACGGCCCAGCACGGTGTCCCAGCCGTCGGGTAGTGCGGCCACCACCTCGGTGAAACCGGCTGCGTCGCAGGCGGCTTGAGGATCGGTGAGTGCGCCGAACAGTGCCAGGTTCTCTGCGACGGTGCCCGGAATGATCACCGGGCGTTGAGCCAGCCAGGACAGCTGCCGCCACCAGGCCGGCCGGTCCAGGTCGTCGACGTCGATACCGTCGACGGTGATCCGACCGTCGGTGGGGCTGACCAGTCCGGCTATCGCGAGCAGCGTGGTGGTCTTGCCTGCGCCGTTGGCGCCGGTGAGCACGGTGACGCTGCCCGGCAGAATGCGGCCGGACAGCCGGTGCGGTGACATCCCGTCCCGGCCGGCGACGCTCACGGCGTCGAGGACGATTTCCGCGCCGGCCGCATCGACGGTGCCGGTGCCCTCCAACGGCGCGGGATTCTGCTCTATCAAGGCGAATGCTTTGTCGGAAGCCGCCTTTCCGTTCTGCGCGGCGTGGAACTCGACGCCGACTCGGCGCAGCGGCCAGAACACGTCGGGCGCCAGCAACAACACGGTCAATCCGGCGGCCAGGCTCATCTCGCCGTATACCAGTCGCAGTCCGATGCTGACCGCGACCAGGGCGACACCCAGGGTGGCGATGAGTTCGAGTACCAGTGCCGACAGGAACGCGATGCGCAAGGTCGCCATGGCCGAACGGCGATGGGCGGCACTGAGTGTGATGATGCGCTGCGCCGGTCCGTCGGCGCGGCCGAGGGCGCGCAGGGTGGGGATGCCTGCGATGAGATCCAGCAGCCGGGCCTGCAGTGTGGTCATCGCCGCCAGAGCCGCGGCCGATCGCTCCGCGGTGGCCAGCCCGATCAGCACCATGAAGATCGGGATCAGTGGCAGGGCGACGAGCACGATCACCGCGGACTGAAAGTCGTTGAACGCGATCACCACAACGGTGGCCGGTGTGAGGATCGCTGCCAGGAACAGCGCAGGCAGATACGCGGTGAAATACGGGCGCAGACCGTCGAGCCCGCTGGTGATCACGGTTGCCGCCTCGTCGCGCTGGGCGTCGCGCGCACCGGGGGGCAGCGCGGTCACCGTACGCAGCACCCGGCCGCCGAGGTCGGCGATCACCGCGCTGGCGCCGCGCTGACCGAGTCGGCCCTGCAGCAGGAGGACCAGTGCCCGAAACAGCCAGAGCCCGGCCAGGATCGCCAGTTCGGCGCGCCAATGTCCGAGGCTGCGGGTGGCCGGGTCGGTGATGACACCGGCCACCAGATGGCCGAGGATCACGGCGCCGGCGATCGCGCAGCCCGCGATCAGCGTTCCGCAGCCGACTGTGGCCACCAGATACCGGCGCACAGCCGAAGAAGCCCGCCACAGACGTGGGTCCAGCGGGCCCGGCCGGCGCTGGGAGCTCAGGGCACGCGCCTCAGTGGCAGGCCGACGGACTTCGGAATCGACTCGGCGAAGACGCGTTTGCGGAACACCCAATACGTCCAGCCCTGGTAGATCAGCACGATCGGAGTGAATATCGCGGCCGCCCAGGTCATCACCTTCAGGGTGTACGGACTGGACGAACCGTTGTAGATCGTCAGGTCATAGGCCGGGTTGATGGTCGACGGCACGAGGTTGGGGTACAGGGACCCGAACAGCAATGTCACCACCGCGGCCACGACGACCGTAGTCGCCAGGAACGCCCAGCCTTCCCGCGCGCCCCACGCGGCCGCGACGGCGGCCAGTTGGGCGATCACCGCGATGGCCAGCACCGCCCAGGTCCACGGCTTACCGTGCGCCAGTTGCGTCCACACGCCGAACGCGGCGACCAGCACGGTCGCGGGCACGCTGAGCGTGCGGGCCAGCCCGACGGCATCGCCGCGCACCGCGCCGCCGCTCTTGAGGGCCAGGAACACCGCGCCGTGGAACAGGAATAGCGAGCAGGTGGCCAGCCCACCGAGCAAGGTGTACGGGTTCAGCACGTCGGACACCGCGAGGTCGGCGACGTTCTTGTCCGGGCCCACCGGCAGTCCGTTGACCAGGATCGCGAACGCGACACCCCATAGGATCGCCGGCAGCCAGGACCCGGTCGCGATGCCGATGTCGCACCAGCGGCGCCACTTCGGATCGTCGATCTTGCCGCGCCATTCGATGGCCACGATCCGCGCGATCATCGACAGCAGGATCACCAGCAGCGGCAGGTACAGCGTGGAGAACACCGTGGCATACCAGTGCGGGAACGCCGCGAACATGGCTCCGCCGGCGGTGATCAGCCACACCTCGTTGCCGTCCCAGACCGGGCCGATCGTGTTCAGCACCGCCCGACGATGAGTCTCTGCGTCTCCCTTGCCGATTCGGCCCAGCCACGCCATCACCATGCCGACGCCGAAGTCGAAGCCCTCCAGGACGAAAAAGCCCAGGAACAGCACCGCCACGATCACGAACCAAATCTGTTGCAGCCCCATGGTCGGCTCCTCAGTAGGCGAACGATAGGGGTGCGACTTCGTCGTCCCCGGGTGGGGTGGGCGGCGCCGGTTCGGCGTCGTGCTCGAGCGGGCCCGCGGTGACATAGCGGCGGACCAGGTAGAACCAGATCACCGCCAGCACCGCGTAAATGAGGGTGAACGAGATCAACGACACCCACACCAGTCCCGCTCCGTGCAGCGACACGCCCTGCCGAACGGTCAGCCGTACCAGCTGATCGCCGTCGGGATTGGGCGCGACCACCCAAGGCTGACGGCCCATCTCGGTAAACACCCAGCCGGCGATGGCGCCCAGAAACGGCGTCGGAATGGTCCACAGCGCGAAACGCGAGTACCAGCGACCGCCGGGCACCCGGCCGCGGCGCGTCAGCCACAGCGTGGCCAGTGCGAACAGCAACGGCACCGCCATCAGGCCGATCATCGCGCGGAACGCCCAGTAGGTGACGAACAGATTGGGCACGTACCAGCCGGGACCGAACTTCTGTTCGTATTGCTGCTGAAGGTCGTTGGTGCCCTGCAACGTCACGCCGCTGAACTTGCCCTCGGCCAGGAACGGCAGCGCGAAGGGCACTTCGATGACGCGGGTGATGCTGTCGCAGTTGTTGTGCGTTCCGACGGTCAGAAGAGACAAGTCCGGATCGGTTTCGGTGTGGCACAACGATTCCGCGGCAGCCATCTTCATCGGCTGCTGGTGGAACATCAGCTTGCCTTGCACGTCGCCGGTGAAAAACAAACCGACACAGGCGACCAGCGCCACCAGTGAACCCAGGATCGCGCCCGGGCGGTACAGCGCGACCGCGTCCGGACTGCCTTTGGACCGCACCATCCACCACGCGCACACGGCCGCCACGAACGTTGCGGCGGTGAGGAATGAGGCCGTGACCGCATGCCAGAAGGCGGCGACTCCGGTGTTGTTGGTGAACAACTCGACGATGCTCTGCAGTTCGGCGCGACCGGTCTGCGGGTTGAACCGGGTGCCCACCGGGTGCTGCATCCACGAATTCGCGGTGATGATGAAGAACGCCGACAGGTTGACCGCGATGGCCACCAGCCAGATAGACGTCAGGTGTAGCCAGCGGGGGAGTCGGGTCCAGCCGAATATCCACAGCCCGATGAACGTCGACTCCAGGAAGAACGCGACCAGGCCCTCCAGCGCCAGCGGTGCGCCGAACACATCGCCGACGAAGCGGGAGTATTCGCTCCAGTTCATCCCGAATTGGAACTCCTGGACGATGCCGGTGGCGACACCGATGGCGAAGTTGATCAGGAAGATCTTGCCGAAGAATTTGGTCAGCCGATACCAGGCCGGGTTGTCGGTGAGCACCCAGATCGTCTGCATGACAGCGATCAGCGGCGCCAGCCCGATGGTCAACGGGACGAAAATGAAGTGGTAGACCGTCGTGATTCCGAATTGCCACCGGGACACGTCAAGAGCGCTCATCGCGGAACTCTCCAACCAACGAGAAAGGCGCGGATCGCCTATCTACGACGAAGTGTAGTAGTGATCCGCGCCGTTCGCGCTAGGGCCTTTTGGCCTTTGTGATGAGAATCCTAGGGAGCTGCGGCGGCGATTCGTTCGCCGAGGTTGTTCGAGGCCTTGCGGATTCCGAAGGAAGCCACCACCTCGAACACCCCGAGCACGACCAGCCAGATGCCCACCACGAGGGTCAGCGTGGCCAGCGACGGGAACGGTGACGCCAGCACGACGATGCCGGCGATGAGGCTGATGACGCCGACGAAGATCTCCCAGCCGCGGCCGGGGGTGTCCGGATCGCTGATCGCGGACACTGCGGTGGCGACGCCGCGGAAGATGAAGCCCACGCCGATCCAGATCGCCAGCAGCAGAATGGAGTTCTGGATGCTGCGGAAGCACAGCACCGCCAGGATCAGGGCCGCGGCACCGCTGATGAACAGCATGACCCGGCCACCGGCCGACACGTGCAGGGTGAAGGCGTGGAACACCTGCGAGATGCCGGTCACCAGTAGGTAGGCGCCGAAGAAGATCGCGGCGACGAGGATCGAGATTCCCGGCCAGACGAGTACGAGGATGCCGAGGACGAGCGACAGAACGCCCGACAGCAGGACCGACTTCCACAGATGCGGCAGAAGCGGCGGGGCAGAGGTGGTTGTCATGGCCGGAAGTGTTGCACAGCAGTTTGACGATCGACGGTATTTGAGCAGTTCACCGGGTGAATTGACATCAAAGAGCGTCGTCGTCGTCACCGCGTTCGTGCAGTGACAGCCAGTACAGCATGGTGATCAGTCCGAAAATCAGCAGCGCGGCGATCAGATCGGACCATTGGAACGGGTAGACCTCGCCGTCGATGGACAGCACCATCACGGTCTCGGCGACAGCGAAGAACAGAAAGAAGACGCCGAGGAACCGCCGGGCCGCCGAACGGTGCAACCGGGTCCGGCGGACTTCCACCATCAGGCTCAGCAGCAGCACCGGCAGCACCTGCGCGAGGGTCTGGGCCGTGGGGCCGTCCATGATGACGAAGTGGACGCGATTCAGGTCAGGCACGACGGGCCACGCTAGCTGTGCGTACCTGTGGATCCGCTGCCAGATGGTTACGGTGCTACTACTGTTCCGTTACCGGGAGTACAAAACCCGGATGAGGCCACTATGTTTCGGGCAGGACGGCCCGGGATGCAGTCAACAGAAAGAGGCAACCGTGCAGAAATGGTGTCGCATTGCCGGAGTGGTAGCCGTAGCGGGTGCCATGGCCCTGTCCGGCTGCAGCAGCAAGAGTGACTCTGGCGCAGGTCCGTCGACCGCGACCACGGCGGCCAAGGCGCAGAAGGTCGACGAGATCGCCGCGACTGTTCCCGACGACATCAAGAAGTCGGGCAAGCTGGTCGTCGGGGTGAACATCCCTTACGCGCCCAACGAATTCAAGGATTCCAGCGGCAAGATCGTCGGCTTCGACGTCGACTTGATGAACGCCATCGCGTCCACCTTGGGGTTGACGGCCGACTTCCGCGAAGCGGACTTCGCCAAGATCATCCCCTCGATCCAGCAGGGCACCTTCAACGTCGGAATGTCGTCGTTCACCGACACCAAGGAACGCCAGCAGTCGGTGGACTTCGTCGACTACTTCAACGCGGGCATCATGTGGGCGCAGCGGCCCGGCTCGCCGATCGACCCGAACAACGCGTGCGGCAAGAAGGTCGCCGTGCAGGCGACCACCACCGAGGAAACCGACGAGCTCCCCAAGAAGAGCAAGGCGTGCACCGATGCAGGTAAGCCGGCCATCGAGATCCTGAAGTTCGACGGGCAGGACGCCGCCACCAACGCGGTGGTACTCGGCCAGGCCGACGCCATGTCGGCGGACTCGCCGGTGACCGCGTACGCCATCAAGCAGAGCAACGGCAAGCTCGAAGCCGCCGGTGAGATCTTCGACTCGGCTCCGTACGGTTGGCCGGTCGCCAAGGGATCGCCGTTGGCCGCGTCCCTGCAGAAGGCGCTCGAACACCTCATCGAGACCGGTGATTACAAGACGATCGCCAGCAACTGGGGTGTCGAAGCCGGAATGATCACCAAGCCGGTCATCAACGGGGGGACCAGCTAACCGATATGGCTGTCGACGAGTCGGCTCCATCTGCCATCAACGCAGTACCGCTTCGTCATCCCTGGCGGTGGGTGGGGGCGGTCGTCATCATCGTCCTGGTCGGCCTCTTCATCTACGGGGCGGCCACCAACCCGGCCTACGGCTGGTCCACGTACGGCGAGTACCTGTTCAACGACCGAATAATGCTCGGTGTCTTCAACACCCTGCAGCTGACGGTGTATGCGATGGTGCTCGGCATCGTGCTCGGTGTGATCCTGTCGGTGATGCGATTGTCGCCGAACCCCGTATTCGGTTCGGTGGCATGGGTTTTCCTGTGGATCTTCCGCGGCACACCGGTGTAGGTGCAGCTGGTGTTCTGGGGTCTGATCCCGACGATCTATCAGCACATCCAGTTGGGGGTGCCGTTCGGGCCGTCGTTCTTCCATCTCGACCTGCAGAACCTGTCCATCCCGTTCCTGCTCGCGGTCATCGGTCTCGGCCTCAACGAGGCCGCCTACATGGCCGAGATCATCCGAGCCGGCATCACCTCGGTGCCCGAAGGGCAGTCGGAGGCCTCGACCGCGCTGGGCATGTCGTGGGGGATGACGATGCGCCGCACCGTGCTTCCGCAGGCGATGCGGGTCATCATCCCGCCGACCGGCAACGAGGTCATCAGCATGCTGAAGACCACATCGCTGGTGACGGCCGTGCCGTATTCCTATGACCTGTACAGCATTGCCTCGCGGGAGATCGCGGCCCGAACCTTCGAGCCGGTGCCGATGCTGCTGGTGGCCGCGACGTGGTACCTGGTGATCACCAGCGTGCTGATGGTGGGGCAGTACTACCTGGAGAAGTACTTCTCCCGCGGCATCTCCCGGAAGTTGACCACCAAGCAGCTCGAGGCGTTGGCGAAGGCGCAGACCGGTACGGAGGCGGGACACGTATGACCGGCGAACCCATGGTGCGCGCCGAGCGGGTGTGCAAGGATTTCGGCGCCCTGTCGGTGCTCAAAGGTGTGACGCTGTCGGTCGACCGCGGCAAGGTGCTGGTACTTGTCGGACCGTCGGGCTCCGGCAAGTCGACGTTCCTGCGGTGCATCAATCACCTCGAAACTGTCAGTGCGGGAAGGCTTTACGTCGACGGCGATCTCATCGGGTATCGCGAGCGTGGCGACAAGCTCTATGAGATGCCTCCGCGCGAGGCCGCCAAACAGCGCCGTGACATCGGCATGGTGTTCCAGCATTTCAATCTTTTCCCGCACCGCACGGCGCTGGCCAACATCATCGAATCGCCGGTGCACGTCAAACGGGTCAAGAAAGCCGCCGCCGTCGAACGGGCTCAGGAACTGCTGAGCACGGTGGGGCTTTCGGACAAGGCCGACGCGTACCCGGCGCAGCTCTCCGGCGGACAGCAACAGCGAGTCGCGATCGCCCGCGCACTGGCGATGGACCCCAAGCTGATGTTGTTCGACGAGCCGACCTCGGCGCTGGACCCCGAACTCGTCGGTGAGGTGCTGGGGGTAATGAAAAAACTTGCCAGCGAAGGCATGACGATGATCGTCGTGACGCACGAGATGGGGTTCGCCCGCGAGGTCGCCGACGAACTGGTGTTCATGGACGGCGGGGTGATCGTCGAAAGCGGACCGCCGCGGGACGTTCTGAGCAATCCGCAGCACGACCGGACGAAGGCCTTCCTGTCCAAGGTCATGTAGCGCCGTGACGAGGATGACAGCGAATCGGGGCAGAAATGCCCGTCACAGCCTGTTGTATCAACCATGACGACAGCGACCGGACAACGACGACATTCCGCAGAAGTAACCGGATTCCAGGCCTCACCCGAGCTGACACGCAACCTGCAGCGAGTCCTGGTGGACCTCATCGAATTGCACCTGCAGGGCAAGCAGGCGCACTGGAACGTCGTCGGAACCAACTTCCGCGACTTGCACCTGCAGCTCGACGAGCTCGTCGACTTCGCCCGCGAATCCAGTGACACGATCGCCGAGCGGATGCGTGCCCTGGATGCCGTGCCCGACGGCCGCTCCGACACCGTCGCGGCAACCACGAGCGTCCCGCAGATCCCCGGCTACGAACACAACACTGGCGAAGTGGTCGACCTGATCACCACGGCGATCTACGCCGTCGTGGACACCATGCGCGACGTGCACGACGCTGTCGACGCCGAAGATCCCACCACCGCCGACCAGCTGCACCAGATGATCGACGGGCTCGAGAAGCTGGCGTGGCTGCTCAAGTCGGAGAACCGCAAGGTCTAACCGGTTGGACTTTCGACCCGCCCAGTCTCTTCCTGGGCGGGTTGATCGCTGTCCGGGCCCGTTTCGGTGCGGCGGTCGACCAGATACCAGGTGTGCATCAGGCCCTTGCCCTTCACGTCGACGTCGCCGCGCTCCTCGAGGACGAACCGGCTCCGCAGCCGTTCGTAGACATCCTGGGGGACCTGTATTCGGCCCTCGGGGTCGGTGGTCTCCATGCGGGATGCGACGTTGACCGCGTCGCCCCACACGTCGTAGAAGAACCGGCGGGCGCCGACCACGCCGGCGACCACCGGGCCTGCGGCCATCCCCATCCGCAGCGGCACGAGCTGACCGTTGGGGTCGCGCAGATCGCGGACCGCCTTGGCCATGTCGAGTGCGAGATTCGCCAGCGCCTCGGCGTGATCGTCCCGGGGCTCGGGCACGCCACTGACGACCATGTAGGAGTCGCCGGTGGTCTTGATCTTCTCCAGGCCGTGCTTGTCGACCAGGCGGTCGAAGGTGGTGTAGAGCCGGTCGAGGAAGCGCACCAGCTCGGCGGGTGCGATCTGGCTGGCCCGTTCGGTGAAGCCGGCGATGTCGGCGAACAGGATAGAGGCGTCGTCGTATCGGTCGGCGATCGTGCCGCGGGCCGGGTCTTTGAGCCGCGCCGCGATGGTGGCGGGGAGGATGTTGGCCAACAGCGCCTCGGAGCGCAGGTACTCGAATTCCATTGCGGCTTCGGCGCGCGAGACTTCCCGCATGGCGTACCAGACCGTCGCGAAGATCATCACGCAGGCGGACACCGTGGTGATCACGAAGCCGGCGTTGACCAGCCAGCGCGGCTGGATTCCGGTGTCGCCGGGAACCAGGAACTGCGATGCGATGGTCAGCCCGGCGCCGATCGCCACCACCATCGAGGCCAGCACGACGTGCTCGACGCCGAGCACGAGAACGGCCAGTGACGCCGACACCAGGTAATAGAACTGGATGCCGGAGTCGGTCCCGACCTGCCAGCCGACGATCGTCAGCGACAGGAAGGCGAAGAAGATGAATGCCAGCGCGGCAATGCTCTCGCCGAAGCGGTGCAGCAGCGGGATGACCCCGAAGATCGCCGCGGTGCCGAGATTGACCAGCCCGATGGCCACCAAGTGATCGGCGGTGATGAACTGCAGGATCCCGATGACGGCGGTGACGACGGCGGCCATGGTCGCCGCGATGTTGAGCACCCGCTGACGGCGCGTGATCGACTCGGCCCAATGCAGGTTGCGAGCCGGCGCGCGGCGCTGCATCTTCTCGCAGTCCGCGCGCTGAGCCGGCCCGTCCGACGGCACCGAACCAGCGCATTTCCGCAGGGTGCCCACCAACGCAGCCTATCGGTTGGCGGCAAGCACCGAGAGGAGTTCGTAGCTGACGTGGGCGGCGGCGATCCCGGTCATCTCGGCGTGGTCGTAGGCCGGGGCCACCTCGACGATGTCGGCGCCGACCACATCGAGGCCCACCAGCCCGCGCAATGTGTTGAGCAGTTCGCGCGACGTCAACCCGCCGGCTTCCGGGGTTCCGGTGCCCGGCGCATGCGCGGGATCGAGCACGTCGATGTCGACCGAGACGTACA
The DNA here is from genome assembly GCF_008329905.1 of Mycobacterium sp. ELW1. Classification (NCBI taxonomy): domain Bacteria; kingdom Bacillati; phylum Actinomycetota; class Actinomycetes; order Mycobacteriales; family Mycobacteriaceae; genus Mycobacterium; species Mycobacterium sp. ELW1. The sequence goes on from NZ_CP032155.1 coordinate 2,664,487, forward strand.
CCGGCCCGCCCTCGAGACGCTTGCGCATACGTTCGACAATGCTTGTCACACCGTCGAATTCGTAGTCATCGGAGCGGATCACCTGGAAGCCCAGAACGGCGTCGTCCTCCAGGTCGGTCTTGCTGTAGAGCGGGCCGCGGATGCCCATGTGCAGCGACCTCTCCATGTCGATCAGCCCTTCCTCGCTGGCTCGCCGGAACGGTGTGCCATGGGTGTAGGGCGCGCCGAAATAGGTGTCCCAGGTATCGAGGTGGGCGTCGAAATGCAGCACCGCCACCGGTCCGTGGTCGCGGGCCAGTGAGCGCAGGATCGGCAGGGCGATGGTGTGGTCGCCGCCGATGGTCAGAACGGTCGACCCATCCTTGCGCAGGTCGGTCATCGCGGTGTCGATCGTGGTGATCGCCTCGTCGATGTCGAACGGGTTGACCGCGATATCGCCGCAGTCGGCCACCTGCTGGGCGTTGAACGGACTGACCCCCAACGCCGGGTTGAACGGCCGCAGCAGCTTGGAGGCCGCGCGGACATGCGAGGGCCCGAATCGCGCTCCGGGCCGGTAGGACACCCCGCTGTCGAAGGGCACCCCGACGATACGGACGTCGGCACCGGGCACCTCGGAGATCCGCGGCAACCGTGCGAAGGTCGACGGCTCGGTGTAGCGCGGGTACTTCGTGGCGTCGACCTGCCCGACAATGCCGGGGCCCGGCACATCGTTGCCGTCGGGTGCCATGTTTCCTCCTCTGCCGGTTCCTTGCGGCGAGGTTAGCCTGCAAGGATGACCCGGATCGCGTGCGCTCAGATCGACCCCACCATCGGCGCGCTGGCCGACAACGTCGACTTGTCGACGCGTGCGGTTGCCGACGCCGTCGCGCAGGGCGCCGATGTCGTGGTGCTGCCGGAGCTGGCCACCTCCGGCTATATGTTCGCTGATGCCGACGAAGCCCGCTCGGTGGCGTTGCACCCGACCGACCCGGCGTTCGACGGGTGGCGCTCCGCCGCTGGGGACGCGATCGTGATCGGCGGGTTCTGCGAGCTCGGTGACGACGGGTTGCTGTACAACAGCGCGGTCGCGCTCGACCGCGACGGAGTGCTCGCGACCTACCGCAAAACACATCTGTGGGACCGGGAGAAGCTCATCTTCACCCGCGGCGCGGAGCTGCCCTCGGTGCTGAAGACACGGCACGGGGCAATCGCGGTGATGGTCTGCTACGACCTGGAGTTCGGTGAGGTGACCCGTCAAGTGGCCGTCGACGGCGCGGAATTGATTGTGGCGCCGGTGAATTGGCCGCTGTTCCCGCGTCCTAAGGGTGAGCGGCCCGGCGAGGTGATCACAGCGATGTCCACGGCCCGGCTCAATCGGGTGGTGGTCGCGGTGTGTGATCGCGCCGGAGTCGAACGTGACCAGCCGTGGACCGAGGGCAGTGTGATCATCGACCCCGACGGCTGGGTGGTCGCTGCGGCCGGGCCGGGACCGGGCCTGGCCATCGCCGATGTGGATCTGTCCGCCACGCACGACAAGACACTCACCGAGTACGTCGACCTGCTCTCCGATCGACGCCTGGACCTCTACTGAAAAGCCGTCTAAAAGTTTGCTTGAGGGGTATGCTCTCCCCATTGGACCCACAGCGCTTTTCCAGTAAAGTGGCTTTTCGCCACTTCGGCGTACACAGATAGGAAACATTATGAGCTCTGGTCGCCTGACTCGTCAGATTGCACTCTTTGCTGGCGGGGCCGCAATCGTCGGGATGGGTGCGCTGACCGCGTGCAGCTCGAACGCGAAGGACGCCCCGTCGTCGACGACCACCCCGTCGTCCACCGTCACACCGTCGCCGACCGAGAAGGCGGTGGCGCCCGGAGGCCCGAACTCGTTCTCGCCGACGGTCAACCCCGCGCCCCCGGGAGCGGTCTGCAAGGAGATCGTCGGCAACAACTGCGTCCGGTGATCTTGGCCCGCCGCGTGTGAAATGACTTCGGCGGGAAGTTCTCTCGGCTATTGCACTGTTCGTCGGGTGGGGCGGTCGAAGTACCGCCGGAGAAGCAACACCGGGTCGGCGCAGCCCTGCGCCAGTGCTCGCCGGTTGCCGCGGTCCAGGGACCACGGCGTCCGGCGGCCCCGGGCGAGGTCGAACAACAGGTGTGCCGGGGCGGTCACCGATTGACCCGCGATCGGCGTTGGCTGGGCCGCCGGCAGACCGAGCGCATGCCGTATACCGGCCGCGACGTAATTCTCGCCGCACCAGTACGAGTGGCAGACCGATGCCCAGATGCGCGGGTTGCACTCGAGAAATGCCACCTGCCCGTCGGGGCCGAGCCGAGCATCGAGATGAGCGAGCCCGGTCAGGCCGGCCGCTTTGACGTACTGCTTGCCCAGAGATACCACCCGCTCGTTGTCCAGGTGGGTGATCGTTTCGCCCTCCCGCATCTGCGGCGCGGCGAGAATCGCCTCGCCGTCGACCGCGAAGACGTTGAGCCCCACATCTTGTCCGGGCAGGAACTCCTGAGCGACCAGGGGGAAGTATCGGTAGTCGGGGTTGTCGATGATCTGTGCGCGAACGTCGTCGGCCGACGTGGCCACCACCAGGCCGTCCGATCCACCCCACGTGGTGGGCTTGACGATCAGGGGATAGCCGAATCGTTCGCCCAGCTCGTCCGGATCGAGTTCATGCTTGTCGGCCACGAAGATCGAGGCCGGTACCGGTACGCCCGCCTGTACGCATGTGTCGTGGAACGCGTGCTTGTCGTTCAGCCGGCGCAGCTGCTGCAACGTCGGGATCGGAAAGACCCGCGTCGTCAGGCGGTCCCTCACCTCGGCGAGCAGGAAGAGGCTGTCGCTGTCGCCCGGCATGATGACGTCGATCCGGTACTCGTCGGCCAGTTGGCTGATGCGGGCGACGAACTCATCGGGGTCGGCGCCATAAACCTGGCAGGGCACGAACGTCTCGCAGTACCGCGAGAACCGTAGGAATCGCAGGCCGGGGTCGCCGGCCGCGACGACCCGAGCGCCCATGCCCTTGAGGCAGTAGAGCGCAGAGCAGGTGAGGCTGGGCTGCGAGCAGATCAGGAGGACTCTGGGCCGCGTCAGGGCGCCGTTCTCGGCAGTGGGCATTGGCGGGATCCTCGCGTGGAGAAGCGGAATGTGATTGCTGAACGCTCGCACATCTTTTCAGAGGTCATCGAATTTTGCTTCGACTCGCTGCGCACGGTCGTTGTCCAAAAATTGGGTGAGCGGATTTGTCTTGTCGGTCGGGCCCGCTAGTTTCTGCTCCACCGAATGCGGGGGAATGCCCCGGCATCGATTCGACTGGCGGAAGTTGGGGAGGGGTCACAGTGTCGGATGACGCCGATGTCACGGTTGCGGCTCTCGCCGAAACACCGGATCAGCTAGCGGAACTCTTCAGCGACAAGCGCCAATGCTGGGAGATTGCCGGGTTCGGCTCGGTAATGGTTCAGCAGCGGTCCAAACTCCAGCGCGCCGTGGAGGCTCATCTCGCCAAAGTGGGTTCGTCCTCCGGTCGGCGAGTCACGAACATTCACGAACTCGAGGCGCTCAATGATGCAGTCGAGTCAAGGCTTAGCCGACTCCAGGTGGATCTGCAGCGGGCGATGTTCGCTCCTGCCTTTCGACGTGTCTTCGGCGACCACGACCTGTATGACGAAGACCCGACCCCCGCCGAAGTCGTTGCCGCGGCCACATTGGTGACCGATTTTTATCGAGACAATCTGGTTCTCGCACGAGAAACACGAGGGGTGGACGGCCCCGCGAATTATCGCCAAGTAATCGACGACATTGCGCGGCTTGTGGACCGGCCACTTGACGACGTTGATGAATTCATCACACGGATTGTCGGGTTCATTGCCGTGATACCGAAACTCGGCTGGCAGGATTCGGAGCCCACCGAGTTCTACACCTTGGCGCTCACAATCGGTGTGGACGACGCTCTGGAAGCCCGCATCAATCAACAGATCAAGCGACTTCGCCAACCGTGGCGACGATGGTTCGCGTGAGCCTTCGATGACGTGCGGCCCGACCATTCATTGTGGTGCCCTCGGTGAGATTCGAACTCACACTGCACGGGTTTTGAATCCGTTTCCTCTGCCAGTTGGGATACGAGGGCAGGCCGTCTTCACGGCGGTGTCCCACCATAGTGGATGACCGCCCCGGGGCCGCCAACCGGTCGGCCGGAGTACGCCGAGGTGGCTGATTACCGCTGACCACGCAACAATGGCCGCATGACGGACGCCGAAGACCGCACATCCCGCCGGGTGCTGATCGCCGAGGATGAAGCGTTGATCCGGATGGATCTGGCCGAGATGCTTCGGGACGAGGGCTACGAGGTGGTCGGGGAGGCCGGCGACGGCCAGGAGGCCGTCGAGCTGGCCGAACAGCTGCGCCCTGACCTGGTGATCATGGACGTCAAGATGCCGCGTCGCGACGGGATCGACGCGGCCGCCGAGATCGCCAGCAAGCGCATTGCGCCGATCGTCGTGTTGACCGCCTTCAGTCAGCGGGATCTGGTGGAAAAGGCGCGCGACGCCGGCGCCATGGCGTACTTGGTGAAGCCGTTCTCGATCAGCGATCTGATCCCGGCGATCGAGGTGGCGGTCAGCCGGTTCGGTGAGATCGCCGAACTGGAGCGTGAGGTCGCCAACCTGTCCGACCGGCTGGAGACCCGCAAGCTGGTGGAACGGGCCAAGGGGCTGCTGCAGGCCAACCAGGGCATGACCGAACCCGAAGCGTTCAAGTGGATTCAGCGTGCGGCCATGGACCGGCGCACCACGATGAAGCGGGTCGCCGAGGTGGTGCTGGAGACTCTCGACACGCCCGGTTCGGATCCGGCGTCGAATTGATGCGTTAACTCTGCGTTTCCTCTGACCGCGCCGTTTAGCGCGATCCGGAATATGCTCACGGCCAGGCGTTGGCCAACACGACGCGCTGCGGCCACCGGTTGGTTATGTTCTACCGCAGTGTCGAGAGTGGGCCGGAGAGCGGTCTGCGATGTCGGCGCCGTGAAACTACTGACCCGGAGGTAAACGTGCGCGGACGCGCGACACGCAGTGCAATCGCCGCTAGTTCGGCGCTGCTGGCGGTCATCGGCATCGCCGGCTGCAACCAACAGACCCCGTCGAATGGCGGCAACGCCTCACAAAGCGATCTGAAGATCGTCGAGCAGGTCCAGATCGATCAGAACGGCGCGGAAGTCAAGCCCGACGCCGGCGCCACCCCGGCCGATCCGGCCGGTGACGGCAAGGCCACCTGCCCGCCGGTTTCCATTGCCATGGCCGGTGCGCTCAACGGGCCCGACGCCGCGCTGGGCATCAACATCAAGGACGGCGTGCAGCTGGCCATCGACAAGCACAACGCCGCCAATCCCGGCTGCCAGGTCCAGCTGAAGCCGTTCGACACCGAAGGTGACCCGCAGAAGGCCACCGCGATCGCGCCGCAGATCGTCGACGACGCGTTCACGATCGGGCTTGTCGGACCGGCGTTCTCGGGCGAGACCAAGGCCACCGGCGGGGTCTTCGACCAGGCCGGTCTGGTCGCGGCCACCGCCTCGGCCACCAACGTCACGCTGTCCGAGCAGGGCTGGAAGACGTTCTTCCGCGGCCTCGCCAACGACGGCGTGCAAGGTCCCTCGGTGGCCAACTATCTGAAGAACACCCTCGGCCAGAAGAAGGTCTGCGTCGTCGACGACAGCACCGACTACGGCACCGGCCTGGCGGCGGCAGTCCGCGAGACCCTCGGCCCGGTGGCCCTCGATGCCTGCAAGATCTCGGTCAAGAAGGGCGACAAGGACTTCTCGGCCGCGGTCACCCAGGTCAAGGGCCAGTCGCCGGATTCGGTGTTCTACAGCGGCTACTACGCCGAGGCCGCGCCGTTCGTGCAGCAGCTGCGCGACGGCGGGTACACCGGCAAGTTCGTCAGCGCCGACGGCACCAAGGATCCGGAGTTCGTCAAGGCGGCCGGCCAGGCCTCCAAGGACGCCATCCTGTCCTGCCCCTGCGGTCCGGCCACCGGCAGCTTTGCCGACGAGTACACCAAGAAGTTCGGTCAGGCTCCCGGCACGTACAGCACCGAGGGCTACGACCTCGGGACCGTTCTGCTGAAGGGCATCGACGCGGGCAAGATCACTCGTCCGGACCTGCTCGACTGGGTCAAGAACTACAACGGACAGGGCGTTGCCCGTAAATACCAGTGGACCGACAAGGGTGAGCTCACCACCACCCTGATCTGGATCTACAAGGTTCAGTAACGATTCGCGAGACGCGTCCGGGACCACTTGGCTCGGACGCGTTCTCGTTCCAGACACCAAGGAGGCCGCCCCCTAGATGGTCTATCAGTGCCTCGGCCAGATCTCATGTCTCGCCAGTGACATCGGTTTCAATATCGACAATCTTCGAGACGGCTTCTGGCAGTTGACCATCGATGGGCTGTCCTGGGGCGCCATCTACGCCCTGGTCGCGGTCGGCTACACCCTGGTGTTCGGTGTGCTGCGGCTGATCAACTTCGCGCATTCCGAGATCTTCATGCTGGGCATGTTCGGTGCGTACTTCTGCCTGGACATGATCCTGGGGTTCTCGCCAAGCGGCAACGCCTACAGCAAGGGTGTGCTGCTCACCGTGTTCTACCTCGGCATCGCCATGTTGTTCGCGATGTTGGTATCCGGCACGGCCGCAATGGGTTTGGAGTTCGTCGCCTATCGGCCGCTGCGGCGGCGCAATGCGCGGCCGCTGACCTTCCTGATCACCGCGATCGGTATGTCGTTCGTGCTACAGGAGTTCGTGCACTTCGTGTTGCCCAAGATCATCAAAGGCTACGGCGGCAGCAACGCTCAGCAGCCGATCATCCTGGTGCAGCCGAAGTCCCAGTTCGAGGTGTTCGGCGCAACCGTCTCCAACGTCACGATCGTGGTCGTCGCGGCCGCGCTCATTTTCGCCGCGCTGACCGATATCGCGATCAACCGGACCAAGTTCGGCCGCGGTATCCGTGCAGTGGCTCAGGACCCGACCACCGCGACGCTGATGGGGGTGTCCCGGGAACGGATCATCCTGACGACGTTCCTCATCGGCGGTCTGCTGGCCGGCGCCGCCGCGCTGCTCTACACCCTGAAGGTGCCGCAGGGCATCATCTACTCCGGCGGATTCCTGTTGGGTATCAAGGCTTTTTCCGCCGCGGTGCTCGGCGGAATCGGCAACCTGCGCGGGGCGCTGCTGGGTGGGCTGGTGCTGGGCATCATGGAGAACTACGGCCAGGCCGTGTTCGGCACGCAATGGCGCGACGTCGTCGCTTTCGTGTTGTTGGTTCTGGTGCTGCTGATCAGGCCCACCGGGATACTCGGGGAAAGCCTCGGAAAGGCGCGAGCATGAGCGAGCAGACGCCAGGGAAGTGGTCGGGCCGGCTGCTGGCTCCCGGCGACGGCCTGCGCGGCTGGTGGTCGGGCCTGAGCCGGGTGCAGAAGTGGGGCTTCGGAATTCTGGGCTTCGCGCTGCTGGCGTTGTCGCCGCTGCACCCGCCGCCGTTCTTCGACACGCCCGGAATCAGCTTCGGCGGCACCATGGCTCAGTTCGCCATGGTGGCGATCATCGCGATCGGCCTCAACGTCGTCGTGGGCCAGGCCGGTCTCCTGGACCTGGGCTACGTCGGCTTCTACGCCGTCGGCGCCTACACGGTCGCTCTGCTCACCAGTCCGGACAGCCCGTGGAACCAGCTGAGCAATGGCGGGGCGTTCAGCGAGGACTGGGCGTGGCTGTCGTGTGTGCCGCTCGCGATGGCGTTCACCGCGCTGGCGGGCCTGATCCTCGGCATCCCGACATTGCGGCTGCGCGGCGACTATCTGGCCATCGTCACATTGGGATTCGGCGAGATCATCCGGTTGCTCGCCGACAACCTGTCCGGAGTCACCAACGGTTCCCGCGGCCTCAACGGGGTGGCCTATCCGAGGGTCGGGCAGACCGAGAAGTTGCCGGAAGGGGTCTTCTCGAGCGGTAACTCCACAGGCCATGCGAATTACGGCACCTGGTGGTTCTGGCTGGGATTGATCCTGATCGTCGGAATTCTGTTGCTGGTCGGCAACCTGGAACGCAGCCGGGTCGGCCGGGCCTGGGTGGCGATCCGCGAAGACGAGGACGCCGCGGAAGTGATGGGCGTCAACACGTTCCGGTTCAAACTGTGGGCATTCGTGATCGGTGCCGCGATCGGCGGACTGTCCGGGGCGCTGTATGCCGGGCAGGTGCAATACGTCGCGCCGCCCACGTTCAACATCATCAACTCGATGTTGTTCCTGTGCGCGGTGGTGCTGGGCGGGCAGGGCAACAAGCTCGGCGTCATCTTCGGAGCGTTCGTGATCGTCTACCTGCCGAACCGACTGCTCGGCGTGCACTTCCTGGGCATCAACCTCGGCGACCTGAAGTACTTGTTCTTCGGCCTGGCGCTGGTGGTGCTGATGATCTTCCGCCCGCAGGGGCTGTTCCCGGTTCGCCAGCAATTGCTCACCTACGGCAAACGCGCCCGCTATCTGTTGCGCAGCGCCGACGAGTCGAAGTCGGCCGCATGACGCACGCCGCCAGTGGTCCCACCCAGGACGATCCGGACACCCCGATCGACGAGAGTCTGGCCGTTTTCACCCGTGACACTGACGTCGCCGAGGGGGAAACCCTGCTGGAGACAAAGGATCTCACGGTGAAGTTCGGCGGTTTGACCGCGCTGGATTCGGTGAGCTTTCAGATCAAGCGGGGCGAGATCCTCGGCCTGATCGGACCGAACGGCGCTGGCAAGACCACCTGCTTCAACGCGATCACCGGTGTGTACCGGCCGAGTTCGGGATCGGTGACCTTCGACGGGGCGCCGCTGGGCCGCATCAAGCGGCACCAGATCACCCGACGGGGGATTGCCCGGACTTTCCAGAACATCCGGCTGTGGGGCGAGATGACCGCGTTGGAGAACGTGGTGGTGGGCACCGATGCGCGGCACAAGACGTCGGTGCCCGGCGCGTTGGTGCGCACGCCCCGGCATCGCCGCGAAGAGCGCTCCGCCATCGACAAGGCCGCCGCGCTGCTGCAATTCGTCGGTATCGCCCATCGCGGCGAGGAGAAGGCCAAGAACCTGCCGTACGGGGACCAGCGCCGGCTGGAGATCGCCCGGGCGCTGGCCACCGAGCCGAAGCTGCTGTGCCTCGACGAGCCGGCGGCCGGCTTCAACCCCAGCGAGAAAGCCGCGCTGATCGAACTGATCCAGGCCATCCGCGACGACGGATACACCGTCTTGCTGATCGAGCACGACATGCGGCTGGTCATGGGTGTCACCGACCGGATCGTGGTGCTGGAATTCGGCCGCAAGATCGCCGACGGCCTGCCCGCCGAGATCCGCGACGACCCGGCCGTGATCGCCGCTTACCTGGGGGTGCCCGATGACCAGCTCTGAGGCCGAGGTGCTGCTCGAGATCCGCGACGCCGTCGTCCACTACGGCAGGATCGAAGCGCTGCACGGCGTTTCGCTCGAGGTGCGACAGGGCGAGCTGGTGACCCTGCTGGGCTCCAACGGCGCAGGCAAGACCACGATGATGCGGGCGATCTCAGGGCTTCGGCCGTTGTCGTCGGGATCGGTGTGGTTCGAGGGCCGCGACATCAGCCGGGTCAAGGCTCATCAGCGTGCCATCGACGGCCTCATCCAGGCCCCCGAGGGCCGCGGTGTCTTCCCCGGAATGACCGTGACCGAGAACCTCGAAATGGGCTGCTACGGGCGCAAGTTCGACAGCAAAGCGGAGCGTCGTGCGCGTCTCGATTGGGTGTTCGAGACATTCCCGAGGCTTGCCGAGCGCCGTACCCAGGTCGGCGGCACCCTGTCCGGTGGGGAACAGCAGATGCTCGCCATCGGACGCGCGCTGATGGCCCGCCCGCGAGTGTTGCTGCTCGACGAGCCGTCGATGGGCCTTGCGCCGATGATCATTTCGCAGATCTTCAAGATCATCTCCGAGATCAACGCGCAGGGCACCACCGTCCTGCTGGTGGAGCAGAACGCTCAGCAGGCGCTGACCCGGTCCGATCGCGCCTACATCCTGGAGACCGGAACCATCACCCGCAGTGGGGTGGCCCGAGAGTTGTTGGCCGACGACAGTATTCGCGCGGCGTATCTCGGGGTGGCGTGATCACTCGGAGAGTTTGGTGAGCAACAGGTAGGCGCTTGTCAGGCCCCCCACGATGGCCACGCACGTCGTGGGCAGCAGTGCGTAGGGAGCCCACCGCGCACCGGTGAGCAACAGCAGGCCCGTGAGCGCGATACCGAGTGCTGTGGTGACATTCGGGTTGACTCGCTTCAACATTCGGCTCAGCGGGTTCTCCGCGGCGGTGTCTTCGGCAGACCTACCGAGAAAGATCAGCAGGATCGTTGCGCCAACAGCCAGCACGATGAGCTCGGCGCCGACGACCCGGTGGGGTTGCGATGGAACAACCAGTACGACGGCCACCAGCAGCAGCATGGCGAACACCACCAGTGTTTGAGCTGCACGACAGCGCAGGCTCGGCGACTCGGCGATCTGCTTGGCGTGGATCGAGATCGCGACGAACAACAATCCGACGAGCGCTCCGCCGACGCCGCCGACGATTACGGCAAACGAGTCCCAACCAGGCATCAGATGACGGTACCGCTCCGAGCCGGACCGAGCTGTTCGGCCGAGAGGCGATGCCGTGCGGTCTACTAGCCCAGCGTGAGCACCCGCGGGCCCTGCTCGGTGATCGCGATCGTGTGCTCGGAATGTGCGGTGTTGGATCCGTCGGCCGCGCGCAGTGTCCAGCCATCCGGATCGACGATCAGCTGATTGGTTCCGCGTCCCCACCACGGCTCGAGTGCCAGCGTCAGACCGGGTTTGAGCACCATGCCGCGGCCGCGCTTGCCTCGGTTGGGCACGTGCGGGTCCTCATGCATGGTGCGGCCCAGCCCGTGCCCGCCGAAGTCGGTGTTGACGGCGTACCCCGCGGCAGCGGCCACATCGCCGATGGCCGCGGAGATGTCGCCGAGCCGCCCGCCGGGAACCGCGGCCGCGATGCCGGCGGCCAGGGCGCGGCGCGTGGACTCGACCAGTGCGGTGTCCGCGGCGTTCGGGTTGTCGCCGACCACCACCGTGATCGCGGAGTCGGCCACCCACCCGTCGATCGAGACGGCGAAATCCAGCTTCAGCAGATCGCCGTCGCGCAGGACGTAATCCCACGGAAGGCCATGCAGCACAGCATCATTGACCGAGAGGCAGATGACATTGCGGAACGGGCCGCGGCCGAACGACGGCGAATAGTCCCAGTAGCAGGACGTCGCGCCGCGCTCGTCGATCAGAGCCCTGGCGCGGTGTTCGAGTTGCATCAGGTTCACGCCCGGTTCGGCCTCGTCCGCCAGCGTCGCCAGTGTGCGCGCCACGAAGTCACCCGTGACGGCCATCTTGTCGATTTCCTTGGCGGTCTTGAGTTCGATCATCGGAGTGCGATTCCCTTCGTCGGTATTTTTATACCGTATACTCGATCGCATGGTGCGCGTACCGCTGAGCCCCGAGCAGATCCGATCCGGACAACGCCTCGGCGCGCTGATCAGGACGGCGCGGGCCGGCCGCGCACCCGAGGTCATCGCCAAGGACGCGGGTATCTCCCCGGAGACGCTGCGCAAGATCGAGGTCGGTCGGTTGCCCAGTCCCAGCTTCGGCACCGTCGTAAGCCTGTGCGACGCACTGGGTTTGCCGCTGCAGGACGCCGTCGATGTATGGCGGGGCGGCAGCGCGCAGCCTAGTCGACGCGAAACCGCTTGACCCGCGACGTCGCGCCCGCCGTCAACGTCACCGCGCTGCGCGGTACCCCGAGGTGCTTCGCGAGCAGCCGAGCCGCGGCCTCGGTGGCCTTGCCCTCGAGGGCGGGCTCCCGTACGAAGATCGTCAGCGAACCGTCGTCGGCCGTCTCGACCAGCGGCCCCTTGCGGCTGCCCGGCTTGACGGTGACGACGACGGTCTGGCTCACCTAGCGGGCGACGACCACCGACGAGCCGTGGCCGAACAGGCCCTGATTGGCGGTGACGCCGACCTTGGCGCCCTCGACCTGACGGCCGGTGGCCTGACCCTTGAGCTGCCAGGTGAGTTCGCAGACCTGGGCGATCGCCTGGGCGGGGATGGCCTCGCCGAAGCTGGCCAGACCGCCGGAGGCGTTGACCGGAATCCGGCCGCCGATCGTGGTGGCGCCGCTGCGCAGTAGCTGCTCGGCTTCGCCCTTGGCGCACAACCCCAGATGCTCGTACCAGTCGAGTTCGAGTGCGGTGGACAGGTCGTAGACCTCGGCCAGCGACAGGTCCTCCGGGCCGATGCCGGCCTCGGCGTAGGCGGCGTCGAGGATCTGATCCTTGAACACCCGGTCCGGGCCCGGCACCACAGCGGTGGAATCGGTTGCGATGTCTGGCAATTCGGGCAGATGCTGGGGATACTGCGGGCTCTGCAGGCTCACCGCGCGCACCGACGGCACGCCCTGTACCGAGCCGAGATGCTTCTCGGTGAACGCCTTGCTGGCCACGATCACCGCAGCCGCGCCATCGGACGTCGCGCAGATGTCCAGCAGCCGAAGGGGATCGGAGACCACCGGGCTGGCCAGCACGTCTTCGACGCTGGCCTCTTTGCGATAGCGGGCGTTCGGATTGTTCAACCCGTGCTGGGCGTTCTTGACCTTCACCTGGGCGAAGTCCTCGAGCGTCGCGCCGTAGAGATCCATCCGGCGGCGCGCGAGCAGCGCGAAGTACACCGTGTTGGTGGCGCCGATCAGGTGGAAGCGCTGCCAGTCGGGATCGTTGCGGCGTTCGCCACCGACCGGGGCGAAAAAGCCCTTCGGGGTGGTGTCGGCGCCGATGACGAGCGCCACGTCGCAGAAGCCGGCCAGGATCTGCGCCCGGGCGCTCTGCAGGGCCTGCGAACCGCTGGCGCAAGCCGCGTAGCTCGAGGTGACCGGGATGCCGTTCCAGCCGAGTTTCTGCGCGAAGGTCGCACCGGCGACGAAACCGGGGTAGCCGTTGCGGATGGTGTCGGCGCCGGCGACCAGTTGGATCTGGCGCCAGTCCAAGCCGGCCTCGGCCAGCGCGGCGCGGGCGGCGACGACGCCGTACTCGGTGAAGTCGCGGCCCCATTTGCCCCACGGGTGCATGCCCGCGCCGAGGATGTAGACGGGCTCAGCGGTCATTTCGCGATCTCCCATGCGTAGGTGACGCGCTCGGTGCCGTCGTCGTCGGTGTAGAGCGTCATGGTGGTCAGCTCCACCTCCATGCCGACCTTCAGGTCAGCGGCCAGCGTGCCTTCGACGACCTTGCCCAGCACGATCAGGCCCTCGTCGGCAAGCTCGACAGCGGCGACCGCGAACGGCTCGAACGGGTCCGGCGACGGATACGGCGGGGGCGGCGCGTACCGGTTCTCGGTGTAGCTCCACACCGTCCCGCGCCGCGACAGCGCGACGGCGTCGAGAACATCGCTGTCGCAGGCCGGGTTGGGGCAGTTGTTGGCCCGTGGCGGGAACACATAGGTTCCGCACTGCGGGCACTTGCCGCCGATCAGATGCGGCACACCGGCGTCGTCGTGGTCCCACCAACCGTCGATCGCCGGTAGTTGCGTGGGGGCGTCTGGAGAAGCTGGCACGGGGTCATCGTAAGCGATGCGGGCCGCCGAATTGAAACGTGTTCCAGTTCGGAAAGTTGGGATCGGTAGCCGGCGACTCGGGGTGAAGTCGCGGCATGGGACTTTTCAAGAAACTGAGTGATCCTGCCCTGCTGGGCGGCCCGTCGAACAGGTCAGTGGCCGACGATGACCCCATCTGGGAACCCATCAACGGCATCTCGCTGGGCAACTACGCCGATCTCGCCCTCACCGCGCAGAAGCGTGGCATCACCGACGAGGCAGGCATGATCGCCCTGGGGCAGGAACGCGGCTGGGATCCGGCCGATACCAAGGCCGCGCTCGACGGGTGGGTGCAGCGGATGGGCCAGTCGATGGCGGTGGGACAGCGGTTTCGCAAGCTCCTCGGGTACTGAGTGTCGGGGGCGGTGCATAGAGTGATGGCGTGACGGCGAGCGCTACGGATCAAAAACCCACATTGTTGTTGCTGGATGGCAATTCGCTGGCGTTCCGGGCCTTCTACGCTCTGCCCGCCGAGAACTTCAAAACGAAGAACGGGCTGACCACCAACGCGGTCTACGGGTTCACCGCCATGCTGATCAACCTGCTGCGCGACGAACAGCCCACCCACATCGCCGCCGCGTTCGACGTCTCCCGGCAGACCTTCCGCAAGGAGAAGTACCCGGAGTACAAAGAAGGCCGCTCGGCAACGCCGGATGAGTTCCGCGGCCAGATCGAAATCACCAAGGAAGTTCTCAACGCACTCGGCATCACCGTCCTGGCCGAGCCCGGCTTCGAGGCCGACGACATCATCGCCACGCTGGCCACCCAGGCCGAGCAGGAGGCCTACCGGGTGCTGGTGGTCACCGGCGACCGCGACGCGCTGCAGCTCGTCAGTCCGGACGTGACCGTGCTCTATCCCCGCAAGGGCGTCAGCGATCTGACCCGGTTCACCCCCGAGGCGGTGGTGGAGAAGTACGGCCTGACGCCGACGCAGTACCCCGACTTCGCGGCGCTGCGGGGCGACCCGAGCGACAACCTGCCCGGCATCCCGGGGGTGGGGGAGAAGACCGCCGCCAAGTGGATCCTCGAATACGGCTCGCTGCAGGGATTGGTCGACAATGTCGACGCGGTGCGCGGCAAGGTCGGAGATGCGTTGCGCGAGAACCTGTCCAGCGTCATCCTCAACCGGGATCTCACCGAACTGGTCAAGGAAGTCCCGCTGGCGCAGACCCCCGACACGCTGCGGCTACAGCCGTGGGACCGCGACCAGATCCACCGTCTGTTCGACGACCTCGAGTTCCGGGTGTTGCGCGACCGGCTGTTCGACACGCTGGCCGCGGTCGAGCCGGAGGTCGACGAGGGCTTCGATGTGCGTGGCGGGCAACTGGAACCCGGCACGGTGTCGGCGTGGCTGGCCGAGCACGCCCGAACCGGCGCCCGGTCCGGTCTCGCCGTCGTCGGCACCCATCAGGTGTACGACGGCGATGCCACCGCGGTGGCGATCGCCACGGCCGACGGTGACGGCGCCTACATCGACACCGCAAGCCTGACCCCTGACGACGAGGCCGCGCTGGGAGCCTGGCTGGCCGATGACAGTGCGCCGAAGGTGCTGCACGAAGCCAAGATTGCCATGCACGACCTGGCCGGTCGGGGCTGGAAGCTGGCCGGCGTCACCTCCGATACCGCGCTGGCGGCGTATCTGGTGCGCCCCGGGCAGCGCAGCTTCGCCCTCGACGACCTGTCGCTGCGCTACCTGCGTCGCGAGCTGCGTGCCGATAACCCTGAGCAACAACAGCTTTCGCTCCTCGATGACAGCGAAGGCGTGGACGACCAGGCAGTGCAGACGCTCATCCTGCGCGCCCGTGCGGTGGCCGACCTGGCCGACGCACTGGACGAGGAGCTGGAGCGCATCGACTCGTCGTCGCTGCTGGGCCAGATGGAGCTGCCGGTGCAGGCTGTGCTGGCCGGGCTGGAAAACGTCGGCATCGCAGTCGATTTGGACAAGCTGAACACCTTAGAGCGGGAGTTCGCCGAGCAGATTCGGCAAGCCGCCGACGCGGCGTTCGAGGTGATCGGTAAACAGATCAACCTGGGTTCGCCCAAGCAGCTGCAGGTTGTGCTGTTCGACGAGCTCGGCATGCCGAAGACCAAGCGCACCAAGACCGGCTACACCACCGACGCCGACGCGCTGCAGTCCTTGTTCGACAAGACCGGCCACCCGTTCCTCGAGCATCTGCTGGCCCACCGCGACGCAACCCGACTCAAGGTCACCGTCGACGGGCTGCTCAAGTCTGTTGCCGCCGACGGGCGCATCCACACCACGTTCAACCAGACCATCGCCGCGACCGGGCGGTTGTCGTCGACCGAGCCGAACCTGCAGAACATCCCGATCCGCACCGACGCCGGGCGCCGGATCCGCGACGCGTTCATCGTCGGGGACGGTTACGGCGAGTTGATGACCGCCGACTACAGCCAGATCGAGATGCGCATCATGGCGCACCTGTCCAAGGACGAGGGCCTGATCGAGGCCTTCCGGACCGGGGAGGACCTGCACTCGTTCGTGGCGTCGCGCGCGTTCGACGTCCCGATCGACGAGGTCAACGCCGAGCTCCGGCGTCGCGTCAAGGCGATGTCGTACGGCCTGGCCTACGGCCTGAGCGCCTATGGCCTGTCGGCGCAGCTGAAGATCTCGACCGAAGAGGCCAAGGTCCAGATGGAGCAGTACTTCAATCGGTTCGGTGGCATCCGGGACTACCTGCGCGACATCGTCGACCAGGCCCGCAAGGACGGCTACACCTCGACGGTGTTCGGCCGGCGGCGGTACCTGCCGGAGCTGGACAGCAGCAATCGGCAGGTGCGTGAGGCCGCCGAACGCGCCGCGCTCAACGCACCCATCCAGGGCAGCGCCGCCGACCTGATCAAGGTGGCGATGATCAACGTCGACGCGGCGATGAAGGAACGCGGACTGGCATCGCGCATGCTCCTGCAGGTGCACGACGAGCTGTTGTTCGAGGTGGCGCCCGGCGAGCGCGACACCCTCGACGAGTTGGTGCGCGACAAGATGGGCAGCGCCTACCCGCTGGATGTGCCGCTCGAGGTGTCGGTCGGGTACGGCCGCAGCTGGGATGCCGCCGCGCATTAGTGCCCGTGTGCCGGCCGCTACCGACCGGCCGCCACAAGCCTGATTCGCCAGGGCTGGGTGCTAGCAGCCGAGACACGGCCTCCCGACTTTTCTGTGACTCCGCTGACAATTTGCTGAATCTCGCATAGCGTGTGCGCAAACGGGGTGGGCGTGCGCGAAACCGGGGGTTTCATGTCGATAGCTCGGCGGGGAGCACACTTCGGCGTGTTTGCGTTGCTGCTCGGCTTGGCGTGGGTTGGTTTGCAGACAGCAGGTGTCGCCGGTGCCGACAGCAGCAATGCGGATTCGCCGACCACCGCGGTGGTGCTCGATCTTGGCTACGAAGTGCATTCGTCGGTGGTAGCGGTATGAAGTCTTTCGAGCAATGGGGGGTTTGATGGCGAAGGTCGGTTGGGAGGCGCGCGTCGGCGCTTTGGCATTCATGGCCGGGCTGTCCTGGGCTGGGTTGCAGACAGCAGGTGTCGCCGCCGCTGAGACCGGCAGTGCGGACTCGCCGTCAGCGTCGGCCAGTCACAGCAAGCCGGGCACTGGGGTGGCGCGACGTGCTCCGTCCGCGGCAAGGGCGTCAGAGAAGAAGTCATCGGAGGTCTCCCGGCCGGTCGTCCGTGCGGGCGTGGCCTCGCCGCTGCGGGTCCAGAATCGGGCGACGGCCACGACCAGGGCGGCGGCGCCGTCGTCTCGTCCGGTCGCGTCGGCAAATCCGATCCAGGACCTTTTCGACCACGTGTCCCTGGTGGTGCGACGCACCTTCTTCAACAGGCCGCCGACGGTCAAACCGATTCAAATCACCGGCGAGCATGAAGGGGTGATCACCGGCACCATCGGTGCGGTCGATCCCGAGCGCGACGTGATCAAGTACAAGTTGCTCCCGGCGGGCAAGGACTTCGACGAGAATGGCCAGTTGGTCGACAGGGGTCCGATGTACGGCACCGTTGAGATCGCGCCCGACGGTACGTTCACCTACACCCCGGGGCCGAAATTCACCGGAACGGACACCTTCTCAGTGCTGGCAACGGATGTCGGGCCGCACATCAACCTCCTGGATTTGTTTCGCCGGGCGAGCACTCAAGCCGCGGTGGAGGTCAACCAGTATGCGATCGGGACGCCACCGCTGAGGTTTTCGTTCACCTATGACCCGCAGTCAGAATCGTGGTGGACCCCTGCGGCGCGAGATGCGTTGCAAGCGGCAGCGGATGTTCTGGCGTCGCGCATCGTGCCGTCGGCCGGGCGACCGGTGACCGTCACCTATCACGTCACCGTTCAGAACTCGCCCGAGTCCACCACACTGGGCACCGGCGCGAGTCCGTACTACCTGGTCAGTGACAAGGTCTTCATCGGCAACGTGGTGCAGCGCAAGATCCTCACCGGCGTCGACCAGAACGGCGCCGTGGCTGACGGCACCATCTGGTTCAACTCCGGTCATCTATGGTCGTTCGACGGCACCCCTGACTACCAGGAGAGCGATTTCGAATCCGTTGCCCTGCACGAATTGGTGCACACCTTGGGCTTCTCCTCCACGCTCAAGTCGCAGTCCTACAGCGGATACAGGTCAACGTTGGACGGCTACCTCACCGACAGCACGGGGGCGAAGCTGTTCGCAAGCGACGGCACGTGGGTGACGGGTGGCTACGCATACTTCGACGGCCCCAATGCCGTCGCGGCCTACGGCGGGTTGGTACCGATGTCCGGCGATGCCAGTCACCTGGACGGTTTCACATTCGCGGGATCGGTGATGAGTCCGAGCACCTATACCGGCGTTCGTCGAATCCGCCTGACTGCGGTCGAGCTCGGCATTCTCGAAGACCTCGGCTACACCGTCGCGACCGTCCCCGTCTAACCGCCCGGCGGCCGGTATCGGTTCAGCCAGTGCAGAGCCGGCCCGGCCGCGGCTCGGGCGGCGACGACACCGTCGACTTCGAGCTGCTGCAGCGCGAAGACCCGGGCATCGCCGAAGCCACGGTCGATGCGGTCGCGGACGAACGCCAGCTCGACAACCTGGATGGCGAATTTCTTGACCCCGCGGCCGGCCGGGCGCCCGCCGAACCGGGTGGCGGCGGCCACGACCTCCTTGCGGGTGCGGATCGACCCCAGCCAGCCGGCCTCGGCCGGGGTCACCAGACCGGCGGCGATCATGCCCGGCAGCTTCTCGGCCACTACGCGCTGCTCACGCCGGCGGCTGCGTACCGCGAGCGTCACGGCCAGGGCGAACACCGGCATCATCCACACCACATACACCCCGAAATAGGCGCCGACCCCGATCAGCGTCGAACCGTTCCACAGCCCGTGCATCACCACCGCGGCGAGGTAGCCGAGCGCCACGCACCCCGCCTTGGCAAACCAATTGCGTTGCTGCAGAGCGAAATGCACGCCGATTGCGGTGAATGTCGTGAACAGCGGGTGGGCAAACGGCCCCATCACGAGACGTAATCCCGCGGTCAGCAGGGAATCGCCCAGCGAGCCGCCGTCGGCGATGTAGAAGATGTTCTCCAGCCAGGCGAAGCCGATCGCCGTCATGCCTGCATAGACCAGGCAGTCGGTCAGCGAGTTCAGCTCGGCGCGGCGCACCCCCGTCATCATCAACAGCAGGAACGCGCCCTTGGCGGCCTCCTCGATCAGCGGGGCGCCGACCGCGATGGTGAAGGGGCTGGACTCTGAACCGCCGGTGTTCACCGCGGCGTCGAAGACCACTTCGAGGCCCACCGACAGCACGACGGCCACCGAGGCGCCCCAGACGAACGCGAACACCAGCAGCCGCGGCGGCTCCGGTTCCCACCGGTCCAACCACAGATACGACAACACCACCAGCGTCGTCGCCGTGGTGGCCAGGATGAATCCGATCACGGTGCCGGCCGGATTCACCGCGGTCAGCAGGGTCACGATCAATCCGGCGACGGTGCCGAGAATGATGATCACCGCCAGCGGGGCGCCGACCTTGCGGACCGGCCGGGGCAACGGCGGCGGGAAGGGGTAGGACACCTGAGCAGGGTATTCGAAAAGGGGCGTCCACAGCGGGCTCACAGACCCGGGTTTGTCCAGCGTGTGCCTAGTCGAGTAGTCTCGGACAGTACCTGTGTGCACTTTGCGGGTACAGCACCACAGATACATCCCCAACAGAACTGTCCCTACGATTAAGCCTGTCCGGAGCAACCCAACAATATGCCAAGTCCCACCGTCACCTCGCCGCAAGTAGCCGTCAACGACATCGGCTCGGCCGAGGACTTTCTCGCCGCGATCGACAAGACCATCAAATACTTCAACGATGGCGACATCGTCGAAGGGACCATCGTCAAGGTTGACCGCGACGAAGTCTTGCTCGACATCGGCTACAAGACCGAGGGTGTCATCCCCTCCCGCGAGCTCTCCATCAAGCACGACGTCGACCCCAATGAGGTTGTGTCCGTCGGCGATGAGGTGGAAGCCCTCGTCCTCACCAAGGAGGACAAGGAAGGCCGCCTGATCCTGTCCAAGAAGCGCGCTCAGTACGAGCGTGCCTGGGGCACCATCGAGGCGCTCAAGGAGAAGGACGAGGCCGTCAAGGGCACCGTCATCGAGGTCGTCAAGGGCGGCCTGATCCTCGACATCGGCCTGCGTGGCTTCCTGCCCGCGTCGCTGGTCGAGATGCGACGCGTCCGCGATCTGCAGCCGTACATCGGCAAGGAGATCGAGGCCAAGATCATCGAGCTGGACAAGAACCGCAACAACGTGGTGCTCTCGCGCCGCGCGTGGCTGGAGCAGACCCAGTCCGAGGTGCGCAGCGAGTTCCTCAACCAGCTGCAGAAGGGCGCCATCCGCAAGGGTGTCGTGTCCTCGATCGTCAACTTCGGCGCGTTCGTCGATCTCGGCGGCGTCGACGGCCTGGTGCACGTGTCCGAGCTGTCCTGGAAGCACATCGATCACCCGTCCGAGGTGGTTCAGGTGGGCGACGAGGTCACCGTCGAGGTGCTCGACGTGGACATGGACCGCGAGCGGGTTTCGTTGTCGCTCAAGGCGACTCAGGAAGATCCGTGGCGCCACTTCGCCCGCACCCACGCCATCGGCCAGATCGTGCCCGGCAAGGTCACCAAGCTGGTGCCGTTCGGTGCGTTCGTCCGTGTCGAAGAGGGCATCGAAGGTCTGGTGCACATCTCCGAGCTGGCTGAGCGCCACGTCGAGGTGCCGGATCAGGTCGTGCAGGTCGGCGACGACGCCATGGTCAAGGTCATCGACATCGACCTGGAGCGCCGCCGCATCTCGCTGAGCCTCAAGCAGGCCAACGAGGACTACACCGAGGAGTTCGACCCCTCGAAGTACGGCATGGCCGACAGCTACGACGATGCGGGCAACTACATCTTCCCGGAGGGCTTCGACGCCGACACCAACGAATGGCTCGAGGGCTTCGACAAGCAGCGCACCGAGTGGGAGGCCCGCTACGCCGAGGCCGAGCGCCGGCACAAGATGCACACCGCGCAGATGGAGAAGTTCGCCAAGGCTGAGGCCGAGGCGGCCGAGCGCCCGGCCGGTAACGGCTCGTCGTCGTCTTCCTCGTCGAGCTCGGGTGAGTCGGCCGGTGGTTCACTGGCCAGCGATGCTCAGCTTGCGGCTCTGCGCGAGAAGCTGGCAGGTAACGCCTAAGTAATCCACGATTGAACGCCCCGGCTCACCCGAGCCGGGGCGTTCGTCGTCTCGGGCGCCTGAAAGACTGGTGCAGTGCTGCGTATTGGACTCACCGGCGGTATCGGCGCCGGCAAGTCGACGGTGTCCGCCACGTTCTCTGAATGTGGCGGCATCGTCGTCGATGGTGACGTCATCTCCCGCGAGGTCGTCGAGCCTGGCACCGAAGGCCTGGCCAAGCTGGTCGACGCGTTCGGGTCGCAGATCCTGCTTCCGGACGGCGCGCTGAACCGCCCGGCTCTGGCGGGGATCGCGTTCAGCGACGAGGAGAAGCGGCAGACCCTGAACGGCATCGTCCACCCGCTGGTGGCGACCCGGCGCTCGGAGCTGATCGCCGCGGCGGGGGAGGATGCCGTGATCGTCGAGGACATCCCGCTGCTGGTCGAGTCGCAGATGGCGCCGATGTTCCCGCTGGTCATCATCGTGCACGCCGACCCCGAGGTGCGGGTCAAGCGGCTGATCGAATACCGCGGCTTCTCCGAGGCTGACGCCAGGGCCCGGATCGCCGCGCAGGCCACCGAGGAGCAACGAAGACTGGTCGCCGACGTCTGGTTGGACAATTCCGGCAGTTCCGGGCAGCTCGTCGAGCAGGCGCGTGAGCTGTGGTACCAGCGAATTCTGCCGTTCGCGCACAACCTCACCACCCGTACCCCGGCGCCGAGTCCAACCACGGTGGTGCCGGCCGATCCCAGGTGGCCCGATCAGGCCCGACGAATCCTGGCCCGGCTCAACACCACCTGCGGGCACCGGGCGGTGCGGATCGACCACATCGGGTCGACGGCGGTGCCCGGCATGGATGCCAAGGACGTCATCGACGTCCAGGTGACGGTCGCCTCGCTGGAGGTCGCCGACGAACTCGCCGAAGACTTACTCCGGGCCGGGTATCCCCGCGTCGACGCGATCACCTCTGACGTGCCGAAAGCGGGTACCGATCCGGCCTTGTGGCACAAGCGTTTCCACGCGTCCGGTGACCCGGGCCGGCCCACCAACGTGCACATCCGGGTGGACGGTTGGCCCAATCAGCGGTTTGCGCTGCTGTTCGTGGACTGGCTCAAGGCCAACCCCGGCGTGCGGGTCGACTACCTGGCGGTCAAACATTCCGCGGCTCAGCACGCGGACATCGGGGCCTACGCCGAGGCGAAGGAGCCGTGGTTTCTCGATGCGTACCGCCGGGCATGGGAATGGGCCGAGACGACCGGCTGGACGCCGGCCGTCTGACTATCGGGTCGCTCGGCGGCGCTCCAGGATCAGCAACGGTATTTCGCGCGATGTGTTGCGCTGGTAGCCCGCATATCCCTTGTAGGCCTTGACGACTCGGGGCCACAACTCGGCCCGTTCCGCCGGGCTGGCCGAGCGGGCCAGCATCGGGACCGTCGCGCCGTCAACGGTCACGGCGACCTCCGGGTTGGCCATCGCGTTCTTGTACCAGTCGGGGTGATCCTGGTGCCCGCCCTTGGACGCCACGACGACGATGCGCTCGTTGTCGTGAACCGGCGACGTCAAAAGGTTGGCGTACGGCTTCCCGGATTTACGGCCGACGGTGTGCAATTCGACGGTCAACATGCCCATCACCGTGCGCGGGTAGCGGCCGCCGGTGAGCGCGAGCACCATCCGGTGGCCGTTTTCCAACAGCCACGCGCCGGCCTCGGCGACACGATCGGGTTTCTGCACGTGCCCAGAGTATCGGCGATCGCGGACTTTAGGTCGTCGGTTCCGCCGCCGGGGCAGGGGCGGGCGGGGGCGCGGCGTTCGGGGCGGGCGTATCCAGGGGCGCGCCGCACTGGATGGTGCCGTACAGCGGGTCATCCTTGGGGCGGAACAGTCGGGGGGCGATGAACTGGTCAGCCTGCGCCACGATCTGGTCGTCCACCAGG
Source organism: Mycobacterium sp. ELW1 (assembly GCF_008329905.1). Classification (NCBI taxonomy): domain Bacteria; kingdom Bacillati; phylum Actinomycetota; class Actinomycetes; order Mycobacteriales; family Mycobacteriaceae; genus Mycobacterium; species Mycobacterium sp. ELW1. The sequence continues at coordinate 2,687,766 of NZ_CP032155.1, forward strand.
ATCTCGCAGTGCAGATTCGATCCGTAGGGCCACTGGATGGACAGCTCCATGCCGGCCTTCTTGGGATCGTGCAGAACCGTGTTCACCTCGAAGGTCATCCCCGGCAGCAGCGTGGGTTGGTCGCTGTTGACGTTGTTGTCATCGATCTTGTACGCGACCACCGCCCCGCGCGAGGTGCCGTCCGCCCGGGCCCGGTAGGTGATGTTGTGGAGCAACTGCGGGTTCGCGTCATCGGAGGCCGCGGGCGTCGGCGGCGGCGCGGGATCGGGGTCGGCCAGTGCGGTAGCCGCCGTTAACTGAGAACCCACGACCAGGGTGGCCGAGGCGACGATGCTCAGCCATCCGCGCGTGGTGGAGCTCATAGCTAGGCAGACTACCCGTCCGGTACGGGACTGCCGATTCGTTGCCCCGCAGGACAACGATCAACGCCAGGTCAGTGTCATTCCCTCGCTGGAAAGCCACGCATTGAGGTCGTGGTCGTGCCGGGCCAATCCCTCGACGGCGACGACGACGCACTGCAGGGCAGCCTCCGCGGTCTCGGTGGTCAGCAGACCGTCGCGGTGCGCGGCGAACAGTTCGTCGGTGTCGATGAGGTCGGTGCGGTCACCGGCGTAGACCACCAGGTCCAGGTAGTGGTCCTCGGCATGCCAGGCGGTGTCGCCGACCGTGATCACGCCGATGTCGAGGTAGTAGTCCTGCGGCCGCTCGTAGCCGGGGTTGAAATGGAAGACATTGGCCCGCAGCCCCAGCGACGGCAACAGCCACGACTCCAGATAGTGGAACTGGGCGCGGCCGGGAGTGGGCCGCGCCATGTACAGACCCCACGGGGTGACCGCGTATTGGTCCACCGCCCGCACGATGCCCTTGGGGTCGGTGTTCGTGTAGCCGACCAGGTCGAACGTTTCCTGCTTGGGCGGATGGACCGTCACCGCGCAAGCGTAACGAGGAATGAATGTGTCGGTGGGGACGCTTAACCTGGGGACATGGCATTCGCTACCGAACACCCGGTGATCGCTCACTCGGAGTACCGGCCTGCCGCCGACGCCGTGACTGGCCTGGTGCGCAGCGGCGCCGAGTTCGAGGTGGTCAGTGAGTACGAGCCCGCCGGTGACCAGCCCGCCGCGATCGAGGAACTGGAGCGCCGGATCAGGTCGGGGGAGCGCGACGTCGTGCTGCTCGGCGCGACGGGCACCGGTAAGTCCGCGACCACGGCGTGGCTGATCGAACGGCTGCAGCGGCCCACGCTGGTGATGGCGCCGAACAAGACGCTGGCCGCCCAGCTTGCCAACGAGTTGCGGGAGATGTTGCCGCACAACGCCGTTGAATACTTCGTTTCGTACTACGACTACTACCAGCCTGAGGCGTACATCGCCCAGACGGACACCTACATCGAGAAGGACAGCTCGATCAACGACGACGTGGAGCGGTTGCGCCACTCGGCGACGTCGAGTCTGCTGTCCCGACGCGATGTCGTCGTCGTCGCGTCGGTGTCGTGCATCTACGGCCTCGGTACCCCGCAGTCGTACCTCGACCGCTCGGTCGAATTGGAGGTCGGCACCGAAGTACCCCGGGACGGCCTGCTGCGGCTGCTCGTCGACGTCCAGTACACCCGCAACGACCTGTCCTTCACCCGTGGTTCGTTCCGCGTGCGCGGCGACACCGTCGAGATCATCCCGTCCTACGAGGAGCTGGCGGTGCGCATCGAGTTCTTCGGTGACGAGATCGAGGCGCTGTACTACCTGCATCCGCTGACCGGCGACGTGGTCCGCCAGGTCGACTCGCTGCGGATTTTCCCGGCCACCCACTACGTGGCGGGTCCGGAGCGGATGGCAATCGCCATCTCGACGATCGAGCAGGAGCTGGCGGAGCGGCTGGCTGAGCTGGAGAACCAGGGCAAGCTGCTCGAAGCCCAGCGGTTGCGGATGCGCACCAACTACGACATCGAGATGATGCGCCAGGTCGGCTTCTGCTCTGGCATCGAGAACTATTCGCGCCACATCGACGGCCGGCCGGCCGGGTCGGCCCCCGCGACGCTGCTGGACTACTTCCCCGAGGACTTCCTGCTGGTGATCGACGAGTCCCACGTCACCGTCCCGCAGATCGGCGGCATGTACGAGGGCGATATGTCCCGCAAGCGCAACCTCGTCGAGTTCGGCTTCCGGCTGCCGTCGGCCGTGGACAACCGGCCCCTGACCTGGGAAGAGTTCGCCGACCGGATCGGGCAGACGGTCTACCTGTCGGCGACACCGGGACCCTATGAGCTCAGCCAGACCAGTGGTGAGTTCGTCGAGCAGGTGATCCGCCCGACCGGCCTGCTCGATCCGAAGGTCGTGGTCAAGCCGACCAAGGGCCAGATCGATGACCTGATCGGCGAGATCCGGGCCCGCACCGAACGCGACGAGCGGGTCCTGGTCACCACCCTGACCAAGAAGATGGCCGAGGACCTCACCGACTACCTGCTCGAGATGGGCATCCGGGTGCGCTACCTGCACTCCGAGGTCGACACGCTGCGTCGCGTCGAGCTGCTGCGGCAGCTGCGCCTCGGCGAATACGACGTGCTGGTCGGTATCAACCTGCTCCGCGAAGGTCTGGACCTTCCCGAGGTCTCCCTGGTGGCGATTCTGGACGCCGACAAGGAGGGGTTCCTGCGCTCGACCCGAAGCCTGATCCAGACCATCGGCCGCGCGGCGCGCAACGTGTCCGGCGAGGTGCACATGTACGCCGACAAGCTCACCGATTCGATGAAGGAAGCCATCGACGAGACCGAGCGGCGTCGCGCCAAGCAGATCGCTTACAACGAAGAGCGCGGCATCGACCCGCAGCCGCTGCGCAAGAAGATCGCGGACATCCTGGATCAGGTGTACCGGGAGGCCGACGACACCGAAGCGATCGAGGTCGGCGGCTCGGGGCGCAACGCCTCCCGGGGTCGGCGGGCGCAGGGCGAACCGGGACGTGCGGTCAGCGCGGGCATCGTCGAGGGCCGTGACACCTCGAACATGCCGCGGGCCGAACTCGCGGACCTGATCAAGGATTTGACCGCGCAGATGATGACGGCGGCGCGCGATTTGCAGTTCGAGCTGGCCGCCCGGATCCGCGACGAGATCGCGGATCTGAAGAAGGAATTGCGCGGCATGGACGCGGCCGGGCTGAAATAGCCGGGCGCGCTTGAGCTCAACCGTGGTTGAGCCTTTACGGTGATGCCATGACCGAGACGACCGCATCGGCCGCAGGCAGCTGGCGTGAGCTGCTGGGCCGTGACTATCTCGGCGCCGTCATCGTGCTGGCCGGTGGTGTGGCGATCTATGCCATCAACGAATTCATCACCATCAGTCTGCTTCCGAGCGCCGTCGCCGACATCGGTGGTGAGCGGCTCTACGCCTGGGTGACGACGGTGTACCTGGTCGCGTCGGTGACCGCGGCGACGACGGTGGGACCGATTCTGACGCGATTCGGCCCGCGCGCGGCGTATCTGGGCGCGTTGCTGTCCTTCGCAGGGGGCAGTGCGCTGTGCACGCTGGCGCCGACGATGCCGCTGCTTCTCGCCGGGCGGGTGGTCCAGGGCTTGGCCGGTGGTGTGCTGGCCGGTCTCGGCTATGCGGTGATCAGTGCGGCGCTGCCCGACCGGTTGTGGACCCGCGCTTCGGCGGTGGTCTCGGCGATGTGGGGAGTCGGCACCCTGGTGGGTCCGGCCACTGGTGGCCTGTTCGCCCAATTCGGCTTGTGGCGAGGCGGATTCGGATTGCTTGCGGTTCTAGCAGTGGCGATGAGTCTACTGGTGCCGCTGGCGTTGCCGGCCCGGGCCGACACCGACCATCAGCCACCTCGGACGCGAATTCCGGTGTGGTCGTTGCTGCTTCTCGGTGTGGCAGCGCTGACGGTCAGCGCGGCGGTGATTCCGCACAGCGCAGGCGTCATCGGGGGACTGCTGGCCGTTGGTGCGGTGCTGGTGGCGGTGTTCATTGTCGTCGACCGCCGGGCTTCGGCTGCCGTACTGCCGCGCAAAGCATTCGAGCCGGGGCCGTTGAAGTGGATCTACCTGACCCTGGGCTTGTTGATGGCGGCCACGATGGTGGACATGTACGTGCCGCTGTTCGGTCAGCGGCTGGGTGGGCTGGCCCCGGTCGTGGCGGGTTTCCTGGGCGCGGCTCTGTCGGTGGGCTGGACGGTCGGGGAGATTGCCAGCGCGTCGATCACCAATGTCCGGATCACGGTGCGGGTGGTGGCGATCGCCCCAGTGGTGATGGCTGCGGGTCTGACGCTGGCGGCGGTGACCCAAACCGACAGTGCGCCAACAACAGTCGTAGCCCTGTGGGCGGTTGCGCTGGCGATCACGGGGTGCGGCATCGGGATGGCGTGGCCGCATCTCTCGGCCTGGGCGATGGGCTCGGTGGTCGACGACGCGCCTCAGCAGGCGGTGGCCGCGGCCGCGATCAACACCGTGCAGCTGATGTGCGGCGCGTTCGGCGCGGGGATGGCCGGTGTCGTGGTGAATCTGCGGCTTGCGCCCGATGCGAGCGCGAGCCGGCTGATGTTCGGTGCGTTCGCTGTTCTGGCGGGAGTGGGCGTGGTGGCCTCCTACCGATCTGGGCGCGGCCGGGCGGACTGAGGCCTACTCGTCCTTCTCGTCGAGCCGGTGCACCCCGGTGACGCCGGCTATCGCTGCGACTGTGGTTGGGGCGCGCAGGATTTGGGTGCCCGACAACGTCAACATGACACCGCCGTCGCTGTCGGTACTCAGCTCGGTCAGGCTCCACTGGTGCTTTTCACAGGTGGCGAGGATGCGGGTCAGCACGCCGCGGTCAACGTCGTAGGTGACCCGCAGGCGCACCGAGCCGGCCAGCCGCGCGGTGAGACGTCTGCTGAGCGGGTTGAAGCCCAGGACGATCACGAAGTGAAGGATCGTGACGACGATCGCGAGCTTCACCAGTCCCGCGGCGGCGGCCATGCCGATGGCCGCGCACTCCCAGATCGCTGCCGCCGTGGTCAGCCCGTGCACGGCGCCTTGGCGGGTGATGATCAACCCGGCGCCGAGGAAGCCGATGCCGGAGACGATCTGGGCGGCCACCCGCGACGGGTCGACCTCGACCAGTCCCGGGGTCAGCACGTCGAAGAAGCCGTACTTGCTGACGATCAGGATCAGCGCCGATGCCGTGCCGACGATCGCCTGGGTACGCAGGCCGGCGCTCTTGCCGTGAATCTCGCGCTCCAGGCCGATCAAGGCGGTCAGCCCGAAGGCGATCAGGAGTTCGACGATCTGCCGGGTGCCCTGTCCGGGACCGCCGAGCAACGGCGGGTCGGCCAACCAGATCTGCATGTCGTCACCGTATTCGCCCTGCGGCGGCCCGGGCAGCAATCAGGCTGAGCCAAAAGATGGGCGAGTCGCAGCCGCGGTGGAAAAGTATGGCCTGACACGCGGGTGTGGCTGAGTGGCTAGGCACCGGCCTGCAAAGCCGTTTACACGGGTTCGAATCCCGTCACTCGCTCTGATCTTGATCTCTGTACCGTTGCCTGCCGTGGCGAAGTCGAAGAAGAAGTGCTGTCGAAGCACGCCACGCTGCAAGCGCTGCCCGCTCGTGCTGCACAAGGTCCAACAGGCCCAACGAAGAGGCGTCAGCGGCAAGGATCTCGACAAGGTGTTCAAGCGCGCCCGCAAGTCCTGATCCGGTTCACCGCGCGCCCGCAGTTCAGCGAGTGTTTGCGCGATCAAATTGTCGCCGGGGTAACCGCGGCAACACTGGTTAGCAACAGTTCGGTAACCCCCTGAATGGCTGCCCGGATCGGTACTTACACGTCTGTAGTTTCCCTGGCAGGCCTCTCACAGAAACGGGGAAATGATGTCTCGGACCACCTCTCGCGTGGCGGCGGTCACTGCCATGGCGACGGCCGGGTTTTTCTGGACAGCTCCGCTGTTCAGCGCCCGTGCGGTCGCCGACTTCGGCAGCCCCGGTGTTCCGTGCATGGGCATCCTCCACCAAGGCCTGACGACGCCGCCCGATCTGTCCCAGGGCATCCCCGGCACGTCGAACACGCTGTTCACGAACAACCCGCCGACCGCCGGTGGCCCCATTCCGCCCGCGACCGTACCCGGCACCATTCGCGTCCCACCGGCCAGCGCGCCCGGTTCGCCCGGGATGCCCGGCACCGGCGGCGTGACCGTCCCGCCCGCGTCCGTCCCCGGCGCGCCCGGGACCAGCACGACACGCGGCATCCCGACACCGCCCGCCGCGGTTCCCGGCGCTCCCGGCGTTCCCGGCGGTGGGGGTGTTCCCGGTACGCCGCTCGGCGTTCCTGGCACACCTCCTGGTGGTGGCGGTGGCGGTATTCCGGGTGTGCCCGGTGGCGTTCCCGGTACTCCTCCTGGTGGTGGCGGTGGCGGTATTCCGGGTGTGCCCGGTGGCGTTCCCGGTACTCCTCCTGGTGGTGGCGGTGGCGGTATTCCGGGTGTGCCCGGTGGCGTTCCCGGTACTCCTCCCGGTGGTGGCGGTGGCGGCATCCCCACCCCGCCCGGAGGTGTTCCCAGCGCTCCCATCAGTGACGCCGCGGGCGTGCCCAACGGCGGTGCCGGCGCGGCCGGCGCCCCGGTGAGCGACGCGGCAGCCGGTCTGCCCGGTGGTGGCGGAGCCGGTGCGCCCGGTGGCGGTGCCGGCGGCCCAGGCGGCGGCGGCGCCGGCGGAGGCTCGGGTGCCGGTGGACCCGGCGCGCCCGGCGCTCTGCCTGCCGGTGCCGGCGATGCCGGTGCTCCGATCTCTGATGCCAACGGACTCGTTCCTCCCGCCCCGGCCGGTGTTCCGGCCGCCCCGCTCGCCGACGCCTCCGGTCTGGCGCCCGCGCCGCCGGCCGCAGCTCCTCCCGCCGCTGTCCCCGGTGGCGGCGCGGTCCCGCCCGGGCCGCCCGCCGGCGTGCCGGGCATCCCCGGTGGCGGTGGTGGCGACTTCCCGGGTACTCCGCCCGCTGGCGTTCCGGGTGTTCCCGGTGGCGGTGGTGGCGACGTCCCGGGTACTCCGCCCGCTGGCGTTCCGGGAGTTCCCGGTGGCGGTGGTGGCGACTTCCCAGGTACTCCGCCTGCCGGTGTTCCGGGTGTTCCCGGTGGCGGTGGCGGTGGGACCCCGCCGGTTCCGCCGGCCGCGGTCCCGGGCGATGTTGTGCCCGAATCCGTTGTGACTCCGCCGGTTCCGCCGGCCGAGGTCCCCGGTGGGTCGATCCCTGGCTCCGGTGGAACCCCGCCGGTTCCGCCGGCGGCGGTCCCCGGTGGCGACGTGAACGGCTCTGTGACAACGCCTCCTGCCGAGGTGCCCGGCGTCCCCGGCGGCTCGAACCAGGTCACCGTCAACACGCCGCCGGTTCCACCGTCCGCGGTTCCCGGCAACGTGATCAACGATGCGTCCGGCACGCTGCCGCCGCCAGGAGCTTCGGTGCCGGGCGTCCCGCTCGGCGGCGGCATGCTCAACGTTCCGGGAACTCCGCCGGTCACCCTGCCGGGTGTGCCCAGCGCGGCGTCGACCCCGGGACTCGTCACCCCGCCCGCCGCGGTCCCGGGTGGCCCCGGCGTCCCGGTCAACGTGAATGTGCCGGGGACTCCGGTCGCGGTGCCCGGCACCCCGGGAACCCCCGGCATGGAGATCCCGCCGACGCCGCCGCAGGTGATCCCCGGAACACCGGGAACCCCTGGCGACGAATCGCTTCCGACTCCGCCGGCTGCGGTTCCCGGCGCGCCCGGTGAGGGCACCGGTGGCGGTCTGCCGACCCCGCCGGCCGCGGTCCCCGGTACGCCCGGAGCCAACCTCGTCGAGACCGGCTCGACTCCGCCGGCTGCGGTTCCCGGTACACCCGGTGAGGGCACCGGTGGCGGTCTGCCGACCCCGCCCGCTGCGGTTCCCGGTACGCCCGGTGAAGGCACCGGTGGCGGTCTGCCGACGCCTCCGGGCGCAGTTCCCGGTGGCCCCGGCGAAGGTACCGGTGGTGGATTGCCGACGCCTCCGGCCGCCGTCCCGGGTGGTCCCGGTGGTGGCACCGGCGGCGGTGTGCCGACGCCTCCGGCCGGCGTGCCCGGCGTACCGGTCGGCGAAGGTGGCGGCATTCCCGGCCCCGCCGGCGTCCCGGCCGCGCCGATCACCGACAACGCCGGCGCCGCTGTTCCCGCGGCACCGATCACAGACAACGCCGGAGCAGCCGGAGTGCCGGCCGCCGCGGTCTCCGACAATTCCGGGCTCGCAGCCGCTGGAGCCGGGGCTGGTGGCGGTGGTGGCGCAGGCGCTGCCGGAGCTGGTGGCGCTGTGGGCGCGCCGGTCGCCGACGCCTCGGGTGTCGTCGCACCGTCGGCCGGTGTACCCGCGGCCGACATCGCCGCTGCCGCAGCCGGTGTGCCCGCCCCGCCGGCGGCGCTGCCCGCGGCCGCTGACGCTGGTGGTGGTTCCGGCATCCCGACTCCGCCGGCCGCTGTTCCCGGCGGTCCGGGTGGTGGCGGCGGTGGTGGAGTTCCGACGCCTCCGGGTGCGGTCCCGGGTGGTCCGGGTGGTGGCGGTGGCAGTGGGTTGCCGACGCCTCCGGGTGCCGTTCCGGGTGGTCCGGGTGGTGGCGGTGGCAGTGGGTTGCCGACGCCTCCGGGTGCCGTTCCGGGTGGTCCGGGAGGCGGTGGCGGCGCCGGTCTGCCCACTCCGCCTGCCGCGGTGCCGGGCACCCCGTTCACCAACAACATCGTGACGCCGGGGACGCCGCCCGCAGCGGTGCCGGGTGGTCCCGGTGGCGGCGGAGGGGCCGGACTCCCGACCCCGCCTGCCGCGGTGCCGGGTACGCCGGGTGGCAATCGTGTGGCGACCCCGCCGACCCCGCCGACGGTGCTGCCGGGTGGTCCGGGTAGCTACATCGGACCCACACCGGGTGGCCTCGGAACCCTGATCCCGTCGGCGCCGATCTCCGACGCCGCGGGCACCCTGCCCACGCCTCCCGCGCAGCTGCTGCCGACGATGGCGCAAGGTGTCGCGACGCTGCTCTCGCCGCCGCAGATCACGATCCCCGGCATCCCGGGCTTCGGGATTCCGCTGCCGTCGACCATCTCGACGCCGCGTGACCTGCTGTGTGTGGGCACGGGCTGGTCGGCGAAGGCGGGAACCGAATCCGGTGCGCCGGCCGGGGCCCTGCTGGGCACCGAACTGCCGCCGGCGAACCGCTGGTTCGGTAACTGACCCCGCGAAGCGACTCGGGGATCAACCAGCCGGCGGGCAGGAGCGAAGCGACTCGGGGATCAACCGTTGCCGAGCAAGCTCGCGAAGATCGCCGGGTAGTAGAGGTGAGCCAGGAAGTGCCCGCCGGGTCGCTCGTGCAGGGTCGCGCCGGGAATGCGGCGGGCCAGCTCGGGCGGCCAGGCGTGGTCGACCAGTTCGTCTTGCTGACCGCCCCAGACGTCGGTCGGCACGGTGATCTGTTCGGGAGCGAACCCCCACGGTCGCATCCAGGCGCGGTAGTCCTCGGCCACACCGTCGGGTCGGCGCAGGGCTTCGGCGGACATCCGGGCGAACTCCTCGTAGCCCTCGTCACGCAACACGGCGGCATCCGCCGCGCCCAGCTGACCGGCAGCGAGGCGCCCATATAGTGCGGGCGCCCGCCGCGCGGCCAGCGCCATCGCGGCGAAGCACGGTGTGACCAGCCACGGCGCGCGTTGTGACAGCCGGGTGTAGATCCGGTCGAACGCCGGCAGTCGCGCGAACACTCCCGGCTCGGTCAGCGGCAGCGCCCCGGCGACGATCGCCACCCGCCGCACCCGGTCGGGCAGCGCCCAGGCGAGCGCGGCCGCGTACTGGCCACCCATCGACCAACCCATCCCGGCGAAGCGCCCGACGCCGAGCTGGTCCATCAGGTCGGCCACGTCGTCGACCCAGTCCAGGAGGGTGCGGCCGGGCTGCGCGTCGGATCCACCGATTCCGGGCCGGTCCGGCGAGATCAACCGGACGCCGGCAGTGCGTGCGGCGGCGTCAGCGGCGGCCACATCCAGCCGGCAAGCCAGTCCGCCGTGGGCGTTGACGACGACCTCGCCGTCGGGTGCGCCGTACTGCGCGTAACACACCGACCGCCCGTCACGCAGTCGCACAGTGAGGTTTTCGGTCGGTGCGGGCATCGGCGCTCGCTTTCTCTTCAGCCGGATAGTAGCCCCGCGGCTCGCCCAGATCGGTGGGCAGCCGAAAATCACTGCCCAGCAAGGCTTGTGCGGTGGTCGGCGCCATCCGTGCCGGCATTCGTCGCTATCCGGCGGCGCATCAACGAACTGACTTGGTGACCTGCGCGAAATTGAACTGCCAGCGTTCGACGATGCGGAAGCCGAATCGGTAGGGCACCTGGTAGGCCATCGCCCGCCCGAGTCGCGGACCCGCGTGAAGCGCCGGTCCCTGCTCGTGTCGGGGCAGGGACTTGTCGTGCTCGGACACTGTCCAGATCGCCGGGCAGTCGGTCATCTTGTCCGCCCACATCCAGACTGCAATGTGACCGTCCCACAGCATTTTTCGTTGGATGCCGGTCAGGCCACGGCCGTAGTCGTGCAGCTTGGCGAACGCTGCGGGTCGCGCAGCGATCAGCGGGCGGATCGGGCCGGGTTTCCATGCCGTCGAGTTGTCCATCACGAGGCAATCGCCCTGTGCCGCATGCCGGGTGATGATGTCGGCGACTTGGCTGTAGTCCATGCCCTCTTTGGCATAAGGCCCGCGCTGAGCCAGATAATTCGGCGTCGCCGCGATTGCGAACACCACGAGTAGAGCGGTGATCCACGCGCGGGAAGAGCGACCGACCGCCACGATGCAGAGGCCGAGGATGAGCGCCATGGCGGGAGCGGTGAACGACAGGTAGCGCGGGTAGTAGACCGGATCGCGCAGCATCGAATACCCAAGCACGGCAACAGTGGGCAGCACGATCCACGCCAGGGTGATCACGACCAGACATCGCGGGCGCCACCCGGCCCGCCGCCACGACATCAGGCCGGCGAGGCCCAGCAGCGCGCACAACGCCGCGATGGGTAGTGAACGGTCAAAGTACTGTTCCACCAAAATCATTCCGGTGGTTCGGCCGCTCAGCGACGAAATCCATCCCACCTGGAACAGCTGGGTCTGGGTGAAGAACAGGAACGGGGACGTCGCAGCGCAGACTGCCGCCGCTGTCAGGACCCAGTGCCACCGCACCTTCGCGGATTCAGCCATGGTCGCGACCAACGCCGCGTGCACCGGCAGCAGCAGAATCGAGAAGACATTCAACAGCGTGGCGGCGATGGCCAGAACCGCGTATCCCACCCACCATCTCGGCCGGTCGCGGCGCAGCGCGACCACACACAACACCGTGAGCCAGATGCCGGCGACCATGGTCAGTGCATAGGACCGGGCTTCCATGCCGGCCCACGTCACGCGGGGGAGCATGGCGAAAACCACACCTGCGGTGACCGCGACCGAGCGGGTCGACAGAACGCGGCCCAGCACCACGACACCGGCTGCGGCCAAGCCCACCGTGACGGAACTGGAGAACCGCGACCAGAACTCGGTTGCGGGGAACACCGCGAACCAGCCGTGCATGAGCAGGTAGTACAGGCCGTGAACGGCGTCGATGTTGCCGAGCATGCGCCACAGGTCGGGTATCGGCCGTGTGGAAGCCGAGATCGTGGCCGCTTCGTCGAACCACAGCGATGGCCGCGCCGCTCCGGCGGCACTGAGCGCGGTGGCGAACACCGCCACCCACACGGCGTCGAGCGGTCGCGCGGGGGCGCCGCGTCGCTGCTCGTCGTCGAGGGCCCGTTCGGGCCGAAGGGTGATACTCACGTGGGTCGTCCTGTACCGCGGTCGATGGTGGGCCAAACGGTAACCCGCGGCCCACCGATCCTGTTCGGCGAACTATGGGTCGCGCCCGGCAGAATTCGCGCGGTTTCGAATTGAGTCCATTGGTCATGATTGATGTGGCAGCGTCGACAATCGCGAATCGGATGCGATGTGGATATGCAATTGTGGGCGCTGTCGCGCGCCTCACGCACCAGTCGAGGACGCTATTTTCGCCGGTAGAGTGGCATCGTGCGGCGCGCCGGAATTGCCGCGTGACGTGAATCGCACCCTTGTGAGGTTCAGGAGCGATAGTGTTCCGGGTGGCGTTGAAATTGGAGACTGGAGGGTACGAATGGGCGGTTACAAGACCGTGGTCGTCGGCACGGACGGCTCGGATTCATCGCTGCGTGCAGTCGACCGGGCGGGCTACCTCGCCTCCGAACCTGGCTCCAAAGTGATCGTGGCGACCGCCTATTTCCCGGCGAATGAGGACACCCGCGCAGCCGACCTGCTGAAGGACGAGGGCTACAAGATGGCGGGCAATGCCCCCATCTACGCGATCCTGCGTGAGGCACGTGACCGCGCGAAGGCCGCAGGTGCCGCCGAGGTCGAAGAGCGCGCCGTCGTCGGCGCTCCGGTTGACGCGCTGGTGGAACTGGCCGAAGAGGCCAGCGCCGATCTCCTGATCGTCGGCAACGTCGGCTTGAGCACGATCGCCGGCCGCCTGCTGGGCTCGGTGCCGGCCAACGTGGCGCGCCGGTCCAAGTGCGACGTGCTGATCGTTCACACCACCGGATAGCCGGCCCGCTCGGGGCTACCGCAGACTGGTCTGATGACCTACTGCCGAACCCGTCTGTGGGTCGATGGCGCACTGAAGGCGGAAGATTTCCCGCTGCAGGAGACCTCAGAGCACCTCGCTGAGCGCAACGCGCTGGTCTGGGTGGACATGTGCAATCCGGATCACGACGTGTTGTGTGAGCTTGCCGAGGAGCTCGGCTTCGATCAGCACGCGATCGAGGACACCGTCGCGCACGCCGAACGCACGAAGGCGACTCGGTATGCGACGCATACGTTTCTGACGGTGTACGCGACTGCGTTGGCCCCGCCACTGGCCAACGATCTCGAGTCGCGTCTGATGCTGACGAGGGTGTCCATCTTCGTGTTGCCGGCGGGCATTGTCACCGTGCGCCACGAATTAGACCCGCAGAAGCCGGTTTTCGACATCGACGAGGTGGTCCGGCGGTGGGATGAGAACGCCGATCTGCTGAAGATGGGTCCGCCGGCGTTGCTGCACGGCTTGCTCGATGTGATCGTCGACGGCCAGTTCGACACCATCCAGCAGCTCGATGACGCCATCGAAGCGCTCGAGGACGGATTGTTCGACGACCGGGCGGTCACCCGCACGATCCAGCGCTCCACCTACCGGCTCCGCAAGGAACTCGTGGAGTTGCGCCGGGTCGTGCTGCCCATGCGCGAGGTCATCAACACGATCATGCGCCGCCGCGCAGAGCACGCCGACACCGTCGCACTCGACAGCTGGTATTCCGATCTCTACGACCACGTCATTCGCGCGGCGGAGTGGACGGAGTCGTTGCGCGACATGATCACAACGGTGTTCGAGACGAATCTGTCGCTGCAGGACGCGCGACTCAACACGATCATGAAGAAGCTCACCGGCTGGGCGGCGATCATTGCGGTGCCCACCGCGGTCACCGGATGGTACGGACAGAACGTCCCCTATCCGGGCTTTCAAAGCGTCGTCGGTTTGGTGTCCAGCGCGGCGATCATCGTCCTGCTGTCGGGGCTTCTCTACGTCATCTTCAAACGGCGCGGCTGGCTCTGAGAGTCAGACACGCAGTGCGGTGAACGGTGCGAAGGGCAGGTTGCGTACGACGAACCAGACCGACACCAGCCCGAGCGTGATGAACGGGGCCCATCGATGATGCTGCCATCCGGCTAGCTGACGGCCGGTGACCCGACCGGAGGTCCACGTTCCGTACGCGACAGCAAGAAAGCCGAGCGCCACCAACGCCAGCGCGTTGAACCGGATGGCCGCCAGCAGGTCGCCGTGCAGCAGCGAATAGATCATGCGAAGGGTGCCGCAGCCCGGACAGTCAACGCCCAGAAGGGCTTTCGTCGGGCAGACCGGAAGAAAGCCGCCGGGCGTGGTTGGGTCACCGATCCACACGGCAGCGCAAGCACCCGCCGCGAGTGCACCCACGACCAGCGGCGGGGCGAGGCGAGCGAGGCGGCCGTCGGCCGCCTGCCCAACCTCTGTCGATGTCACGACGTGGTGGTGTCGACGTCCATGTTCATCACACCGGTGGCGAAGAGAATGCCGTAGATGACGATGATCGCGAACCAGATGACAACGCTCCAGATCACCCACTTCTTGGCGGCAGAGGCCGACGCCTGAGCTTCGGCGTACTGACCCTGCACCCAGAGTCCGTTCACCTGAGCGGCTTTCACGATCGCGACGATGCCGGTGATCGGGAAGCAGAAAATCGTCGCCAGGATGGCGAGTGCCAAGTTGTTCTTCGGCTGAGGAGCCGCGGGTGGGTAGCCGGGTGGTTGCTGGGTCATCGATGCCTCCGTGATTTATGGCGTGTTGGCAGGGCAAAGCGGTGCATACGCTACCGGACGAAGTCGCTGCGTAGGGGGCATCGTCCCGGATGTCGTCGAGTGGTATTCGCGCTCGAGTCGGGATTTTGCCAACCGGTTGCCTCGGAGATTGCCGAATCATCCTCTGGTCGGTCCCGGGGGTCTACGCTCGGCCGTAGGTCGCCGGGCAAGTCGAGGAGATGACGATGACGGTTCGATTGCTGAGTGTTGTTGGGGCAGTGAGCATTTTGATGGTCGGCGGAGTCGGTTGTTCGAAGGATGACAGCTCGAGCGACGCCAAGACGACGTCGACGGCCGCAACCACGACATCGGCGGCGGCAACGACGACGAGTGCAGCGGCCGCCGGGACGGGCGCCAAGGTCACGATCGACGGTCAGGCCAAGCAGATCGACGGTCCGGTGGTCTGCGCGACCACGGACGGCAAGTTCTCGATCGCCATCGGAGAGGTGATCACCGGGGTGATCGTCGGTCTCGAGCAGGACGCATCCAAGGTCCGCGCCGTCGGACTCGGAGACGTCAATGGGGTGGTGCTGAACTTCACCGACGGGGTGCCCGGAGATACCGCCACCGCCACCAAAGACGGCAACACCTACACCATCAAGGGCACCGCCAGCGGATCGGACTCGGCCGGCAAGCAGGTCAGCAAGCCGTTCGAGGTCGTTGCGACCTGCCCCTGACGCGTGGTGGCGCGGCGACTAAATGGCTCGGCCGAGGCCGGCTCTCACAAGACTTCACCGATATCGGGAAGTAAGGCTGTGTCTTGGAGTTGGCCGTCGGGGAACATGGCAGCCAGTTCGCGCACGCGTCGTTTGGCCCAGCGGGGATCGCGGCGGCTGAGCATCTCGTATTCATAGTGAAACCGCTGTGCGCGGTCGCCCACAAGCTTTCTCCCCAGGCTGGAAACTTCGCCCTGGGAAAACCAGTACAAAGCGTCGTCCAGGGTGCCGGTTCGATCGAATCCGACCTTTCCACGCTCGCAGAAAGTGAAGTGATAGAGCCCAGAGTCATCGCCCACGAAATATTGAGTCCATCCTCAGACCCGCTGGGTCATGGATACCAGCAGGTTGGAGGCGCCACCATTCACCAGCCGCGCTCGCGCCACTCGGCGAGGTGCGGACGCTCGGCGCCCAGCGTGGTGTCGTCGCCGTGCCCGGGGTAGACGACCGTGTCGTCGCCGTACCGGTCGAACAGCTTGCTGTTCACGTCGCCGAGTAGTTGCTCGAACGCGCCGGGCTCCCACGTCTTGCCGACGCCGCCAGGGAAGAGGCAGTCCCCGGTGAACAGGTGGGTGGCGGTCCGTTCGCCGGCCGGCCGCAATGCCAGCGCCACCGAGCCGGGCGTATGCCCGCGCAGATGGATCACATCGAAGACGAGATCGCCCACGCTGATCGTGTCGCCGTCGGCCAGGTAGCGCTGCGGCGTCACCGGCAGCGGCTCGGCGTCGAGTTCGTGGGCCGCGGTCGGAACGCCAGTCGCCTCGGCCAGCGCTTCGAGCGCCTGCCAGTGATCGAAATGCTGGTGGCTCGTCACGATGAGCGCCAACTTCGGCGCATGTTCCCGTACCAGGTCGACGAGCAGCGCCGCGTCGTTGGCTGCGTCGACCAATAAACTCTCGCCGGATTGGGAACAGGTCACCACGTAGGTGTTGTTGTCCATCGGGCCCACTGACATCTTCACGATGGTGGCGCCGGGCACGGTCCTGCGGGCAGCGGTCTGCGGTTCGACGTGTCCGGTGTAGGTGTCGGCGACGACTGTCATGGTCGCCACGTTACTTGTCGGTGGGTCGACATAGCATGGGGTTCAATGCGCCGCGTTCGAGATGGACTGTCCTCTCGACGGCGCCTTCGTGCCCACAAACCCGCAGGAAGGGGGGCTGGTGGCTGACCGGCTGATCGTCAAGGGGGCGCGTGAGCACAACTTGCGCGGCATCGACCTGGACTTGCCCCGCGACAGTCTGATCGTCTTCACAGGGCTGTCCGGATCGGGCAAGTCCTCGTTGGCGTTCGACACCATCTTCGCCGAGGGGCAGCGCCGCTACGTCGAATCGCTGTCGGCCTATGCGCGCCAATTCCTCGGTCAGATGGACAAGCCGGACGTCGACTTCATCGAGGGGCTCTCCCCGGCGGTGTCGATCGACCAGAAGTCCACCAACCGCAACCCGCGCTCCACGGTCGGCACCATCACCGAGGTCTACGACTACCTGCGGCTGCTGTACGCCCGAGCGGGTACCCCGCACTGCCCGGTGTGCGGTGAGCGCATCGCGCGGCAGACCCCGCAGCAGATCGTCGACCAGGTGCTCGCCATGGACGAAGGTCTGCGGTTCCAGGTGCTGGCGCCGGTGGTGCGCACCCGCAAGGGTGAATTCGTCGACCTCTTCGACAAGCTCAACAGCCAGGGCTACAGCCGGGTCCGGGTCGACGGAGTCGTGCATTCTCTGACCGATCCGCCGAAGCTGAAGAAGCAGGAAAAGCACGATATCGAGGTCGTGATCGACCGGCTCACCGTCAAGACCAGCGCGAAGCAACGCCTCACCGACTCGGTCGAGACGGCGCTGAATCTGGCCGACGGCATCGTCGTGCTGGAGTTCGTCGACCGCGAGGACGACCACCCACACCGCGAGCAGCGGTTCTCCGAGAAGCTGGCCTGCCCCAACGGACATCCGCTGGCCGTCGACGACCTGGAACCGCGGTCGTTCTCGTTCAACTCGCCCTACGGCGCCTGCCCGGAATGCAGCGGCCTCGGCATCCGCAAGGAAGTCGACCCCGAGCTGGTGGTTCCCGACCCGGATCTGACGCTCGCCGACGGCGCGGTCGCCCCGTGGGCGATGGGCCACACCGCCGAGTACTTCACCCGGATGATGGCCGGCCTGGGTGAGTCGATGGGATTCGACGTCAACACCCCGTGGCGCAAGCTTCCGGCCAAGGCGCGCAAGGCAATTCTGGAAGGCTGCGACGAGCAGGTCCACGTGCGCTACAAGAACCGGTACGGACGGACCCGGTCGTACTACGCCGAATTCGAAGGCGTGATGGCGTTTCTGCACCGGCGCATGGAGCAGACCGAATCCGAGCAGATGAAAGAGCGCTACGACGGGTTCATGCGCGACGTGCCGTGCCCGGAGTGCCAGGGCACCCGGCTGAAGCCGGAGATCCTCGCGGTCACGCTGGCCGCGGGGGAGTACGGCGCGAAGTCGATCGCCGAAGTGTCCGAGCTGTCCATCTCGGATTGCTCGGAGTTCCTCAACGCCCTCACCCTGGGCGCCCGTGAATCCGCCATCGCCGGCCAGGTGCTCAAGGAGGTGCAGTCGCGGCTGGGCTTTTTGCTCGACGTCGGGCTGGACTATCTGTCGCTGTCCCGCGCGGCAGGCACGCTGTCCGGTGGTGAGGCCCAGCGCATCCGGCTGGCCACCCAGATCGGGTCGGGTCTGGTCGGCGTGCTCTACGTGCTCGACGAGCCGTCGATCGGACTGCATCAGCGTGACAATCGTCGACTCATCGAAACCCTTACGCGGCTAAGGGATCTGGGCAACACACTGATCGTCGTCGAACACGACGAAGACACCATCGCGCACTCCGACTGGGTGGTCGACATCGGGCCGGCAGCCGGTGAGCACGGCGGCCAGGTGGTGCACAGCGGCACGTATGCCGATCTGCTGCGCAACCCCAACTCGATCACCGGTGCCTACCTGTCGGGCAAGCAGAGCATCGACGTACCGGCGATCCGCCGCCCGGTGGACCGCCGCAAGCAGATCACCGTCATCGGCGCGCGGGAGCACAACCTGCACGACATCGACGTCGCGTTCCCCCTCGGGGTGCTCACCTCGGTGACGGGCGTGTCCGGCTCCGGAAAGTCGACCCTGGTCAACGACATCCTGGCCACCGTGCTGGCCAACAAGCTCAACGGGGCCCGCCAGGTCCCGGGCCGCCACACCCGGATCAACGGTCTGGAACACCTCGACAAGTTGGTCCGGGTCGACCAGTCGCCGATCGGGCGCACCCCGCGGTCCAATCCGGCCACCTACACCGGCGTGTTCGACAAGATCCGCACGTTGTTCGCCGCCACCACCGAGGCGAAGGTTCGCGGCTATCAGCCCGGCCGGTTCTCGTTCAACGTCAAAGGTGGCCGCTGCGAAGCATGTTCGGGCGACGGCACCATCAAGATCGAGATGAACTTCCTGCCTGACGTCTACGTTCCGTGCGAGGTGTGCCACGGCGCCCGCTACAACCGCGAGACCCTCGAGGTGCACTACAAGGGCAAGACCATCTCCGAGGTGCTCGACATGTCCATCGAGGACGCCGCGGAGTTCTTCGAGCCGATCAGCAGCATTCACCGCTATCTGCGCACACTGGTCGACGTGGGGCTGGGCTATGTCCGATTGGGTCAGCCGGCCCCGACGTTGTCCGGCGGTGAGGCGCAGCGCGTCAAGCTCGCCGCCGAACTGCAGAAGCGCTCGACCGGCCGCACCGTCTACATCCTGGACGAGCCGACCACCGGTCTGCACTTCGAGGACATCCGCAAGCTGCTGAAGGTCATCAACGGCCTTGTCGACAAAGGTAATTCGGTGATCGTCATCGAACACAACCTCGACGTCATCAAGACCTCGGACTGGATCATCGACATGGGTCCCGAGGGTGGTTCGGGCGGCGGCACCGTCGTCGCGCAGGGCACTCCGGAAGACGTGGCGGCGGTGCCGAGCAGCTACACCGGCAAGTTCCTCGCCGACGTGCTGCCCGCGGCACCGGCACCCAAGCGGACAACCCGGCGGCGCAAGGTCAGCGCCTGAGCCACGGCAGGGTCACGGCGGGTAAGCGGGCACCCGGAAACCGTCAGAGTGGAAAGCGTTTAGCGCGCTCCAGATGGTGTATCCGCACCACTGGGTGGGCACTCGCTCACCACCGCCGGTGCGCCTCACCGCGCTCCCTGCACCGCAGGGTTGCGCGCGATTGGGTTCGCCGATAATCGTCAAGGACCCTTATGTCGTCGCGCAATACTCTTGTCCGTTCGCTCCATGACCTCGGCGCCGCTGCGTGGTTCGGTGGCTCACTGATGGGGGCGGTCGGCGTCAACGGTGCGGCAGCAGCTGTGCGTGATCCTCGCGACCGCGCCCGCGTGGCCGGCGTCGGATGGGGAAAGTGGGCTCCCGTCAACGCGATCGCGATCGGAGCGCACGTGATCGGCGGCGGTGCCATCCTCTACGCCAACCGGGACCGTGCCAAGCATCAATCCGGAGTCACCAGCAACACCGTGGCCAAGATCGTGCTGACCGGTGCCGCTCTCGCTGTCACCGCCTACAGCGGGATGCTCGGTGCCAAAGCCGCACAGGGCGACGGCCATCCCGTCGAGGGCGCCACCGATCCGTCGTCGTCGACCCCCGACGATGTGGCCGGAGCTCAACGGCAGCTCCGCTATACGCAGTGGGCGCTGCCGATCCTCACCGGCGCCATCGTGGTTCTTGGTGCGCAGCAGGGCGAGCAGCAGCGTCCCGGCCAGGTTCTCGCCGGGCTCGGAAGCACGCTCGCGCGCCGCGTGGGTAACTGATGAACTTCGTCGACGACGTGAAGGGCACGTGGGGTCGTCTGGTCGGCAAGGCCAGGGACCAGCACGCCGCGCGTCAGCAGAAGTCGGAATCGGACATCACCGCCGACGCGGGGGTCGCCGGTTCCCGGGCCAACACCGACGGAAATTCCGGCAGTTATGTCGGTCGCACCGCACCGCAGTTCGACGCCGAGGTTCAGGAGAGCGGCGCGGAGGCCCGGGCCGCTAGTCCTGGACCGTCGGGCGGATCGTGATGTCGCCGATCTCGACATCACGCGGCTGATCGATCGCGAACGCGATCGCCCGGGCGACCGCCTCGGGCGGCAGACCGAAACTCTCCATCGCCGCACGGGCCTGCCGCCGCGCCTCGGGATCCTCGATCGACGAGTCCAGTTCGGTGTTGACGTACCCCGGGGAGATCGACGTGGTGCGGATGACGCCGTCGGTGGATTCCTGACGCAACGCCTCCAGCAGGGTGCGCACGGCGTTCTTCGTCGCGGCGTAAACGCCCATACCCGGCACGATCTTCAGCCCGGCGGTCGACACGACCGTGACGAAATCGCCGTAGCCTTGCCGTCGGAAGACCGGCAGCGCGGCGGCGATGCCGTGCAGGACCCCGCGCAGGTTCACGTCGATCATCGCGTCCCAGCCGTCGACGTCGAGGTCAGCGGTAGGCCCGATTCGCGCGATGCCGGCATTGCCGACGAACACATCGAGACGGCCGTACTCGTCGACGGCCGCCGAGACCAACCGTTCGGCATCGGCCTGTTGCGTCACGTCGGTCGGAACGGTCAGCGCTGTGCCGCCGGCCTCGCGGATCTCGTCGGCCAGGCCGCGCAGCCGATCCTCGCGGCGCGCACCGAGAACCACGGTCGCACCCTGCTGAGCCAGTAGTCGCGCCGTCGCGGCACCGATCCCGCTGCTGGCGCCGGTGATCGCGACGATTTTGCCGGTCAGGATTGATCCGGCTTGTGCATGGACGCGCGGATCTCTTCCAGCCGCTCGGCCGCCGCCCGCTGACGGGCGTCGTACTGTTCCTCGACGGTGCGGCCCTCCGGTGTCTCGGCATCCAATTCGGCTGAGCCGAGCGCAGTTCCGTACCGCGTCTCGATCTTCTCCTGCACCGATTCGAAGGTGGGCACCCCGGATTCGTTGTAGCCGGAGTCCAACGGTGGTTCGACAACGGATTCGTCGGGCATGACGATCACCGTACTCCCGGCGGCCTCCCGGCGGCAGCGATCGTGACCGGTCCCGGTGGCGGCACCGGCGGGCCTGGCAGAGCGACCGCCGGGATGCCGGGTGTCCCGATCTGACCGGCCAGCCAGGGCAGTGCGTCGGCGAAGGCGCGCGCGGCGAAGGGCCAATCGTGCTTGCCGGGCTGAGCCACCACCGAGCAGTTGATACCGTTCGCGGTGCCCAATCCGCACAGCGTGTTCGCCGCGCCGGTCTGGTCGTTGGGATTGGGGTTGGCGTCGCGTCCACCCAGGCCGCTCGCGCCGGTCTCGATGGTGGTGGGGGTCGCGCGCTGCGCGGATGGCGCACCTGAGATGGCGAACCACCCCGATACGCCTTGATAGGGGCCATGTCTGGTGATGACGGTGGCCGGATCGAAGTTGGCGTAAGCGGCGGCGTCGCCCCCGAACAGTCGAGAGATCGTCTGGGTCTTATTGCCGGAGTTCGGGGTCAGGTCGCCCGCGATGTCCTCAAACGTGCTGAACATATCCGGATGCATCGTGGTCAGGTCGACGGCGCAGGTGCCACCCATCGACCAGCCGACCAGGCCCCAGTTCGCACGGTTGGCACTCACACCGAAATTCGAAAGCATGAACGGCACAACGTCTTTGGTCAGATGATCGGCGGCATTGCCGCGCGGGCCGTTCACGCATTCGGTGTCATTGTTGAACGCCCCGCCGGAGTCGACGAACACGAACACCGGGGCGTTGCCGTGATGTGCGGACGCGAAGTCGTCGATCGTCTTGATCGCATTGCCGGCGCGTAGCCAGTCAGCGGGGGTGTTGAATTCTCCGCCGATCATCATCACCGCCGGCAGCTTCGGCGGCGGGTTGGTGGCGTAGTACGCCGGCGGCAGATAGACGAGTTCGTCGCGATGCGCGAAATGCGATGCGTCCGAAGGGATCGTGACCTTGACGACCGTTCCTTTGGCCGGGATGGCGTGTTGCTGCACCATCGCGGTGACCGTGGCGCGGTCGGTCTGGTCGGGTAACGGGCCTGCGGTGACTTGATTCCAGGCGGTCTGCACGGTCGGGAAGTAGCCCACCCAGAGGTTCAGCATCAACGCCGTTGCCAGCCCGCACAGCGGTATCGCCAGCACCGACATGCCCCGACGCCACCAGCGCGTGCCCCGCCAGCCGACGACCGCGACCACCGCGGCCAGGCCCGTTGCGGCGATCCACACCCACAGCTGCTGCGGGGCGGGGTCGCCGGCCAGGCCGTCATCGGCGATGCTCCATTGGGTGAACCAGGCGGCGGCGATACCGATGATTGCGGCCAGCGGCAGCCACAGCAGCCGCCAGCGCCGGGTGCGCCAGCCCACAGCGAACGCCAGAACCAGGCCGGCCACGATCTGCACCGTGAGAGGCAACCATCCGTGCATCAACGAAATGTGTTGGTGATCAGCCGTGGTCACGTTCTCATGGTGACGACGTTTCCTGGCTGGTGGCTGTGAAGTTCCTTCGGCGAGCTACCGGGGTTTGGCAAGCGGGAAGGGGAGCGTTTCCCGGATGCTGCGGCCGGTGATCAGCATGACCACCCGGTCGACGCCGACGCCGAGGCCGCCGGTCGGCGGCATCGCGTATTCCATTGCCTGCAGGAAGTCCTCGTCGAGCTCCATCGCCTCGGCATCGCCACCGGCGGCCAGCAGCGACTGTTCCTGCAGCCGGCGTCGCTGCTCGACCGGATCGGTCAGCTCGCTGTAGGCGGTGCCCAGCTCGACGCCCCACGCCACCAGATCCCAACGCTCGGCGACCCCTGGCTTGCTGCGATGTGGACGGGTCAGCGGCGACACCGAGGTCGGAAAGTCGGTGTAGAACGTCGGTGCTTCGGTGTGTTCCTCCACCAGCCGCTCGTACAGTTCGAGCACCACCGCACCGCAGTCCCAATGGGTCAGGTAGGGAATCCGCGCGGCATGGCACAACCGGCGCAGCACGGCCAGATCGGTGTGGGCGTCGATCTCTTCGCCGAGGGCTTCGGAGACGGCGTCGTGCACGGTCTTGACCGTCCATACGCCGGAGATGTCGATCGGTTCGAGCTGGTCGGGGCGGTCCGGCCTGGGGCGCATCACCACTGCGGACCCGTTGGCCGCGATTGCCGCGTTCTGGATCAATTCGCGGCAGCCGTCGATCCACACCCGGTAGTCGGCGTGCGCCTGGTAGGCCTCGAGCAGGGTGAACTCCGGGTTGTGGCTGAAATCGACGCCCTCGTTGCGGAACGCCCGGCCCAACTCGAAGACCCGCTCGACGCCGCCGACGCACAACCGCTTGAGGTATAGCTCAGGTGCGATGCGCAGATAAAGGTCAAGGTCGTAGGCGTTGATGTGGGTTTTGAACGGCCGGGCGTTGGCTCCGCCGTGGATCTGTTGCAGGATCGGCGTCTCGACTTCGAGAAAGCCCTTGTTGAACAAGGTGTCCCGGATCGAGTGCAGGACGTTGCTGCGCGCCCGGATCAGGTCTCGGGCTTCGGCGTTGATGGCGAGGTCGACGTAGCGTGCGCGGACCCGGGCCTCGGGATCCTGCAGGCCCTTCCACTTGTCCGGCAAGGGGCGCAGGCACTTTCCGAGCATGCGCCACTGCTGGACCAGCACCGATCGGGTGCCGTTCTTGCTGTACCCCATGTGCCCGGTGACCTCGACGAGATCACCGAGGTCGACGGCGGCGAAGTCTTCGGCGGCGCCGTCGAGCGTCGCCTTGTCCAACAGCAGCTGCACGTCGCCGGACCAGTCGCGTAGCTGGGCGAACACGACGCCGCCGTAGTCACGGGCACGCAGGATCCGGCCCGCGACGCTGAGGGTGACGTCGTCGGCGGCGCCCAGCGCCTGGGCGATGGTGTGGGTGGGCGGGGTGCCCACCGGGTATGCGTCGATTCCGTTGCGCTGCAGCGTTTTCAGCTTTGCCATCCGAACACGAACCTGGTCCGGGAGGCGTTCGCGTTGCCGGGTCTCGGGGTCGTCGGCGGGTTCGTCGACCGCATCGGGCGCCGTGCCGTCGGCGTGCAGCCGTCCCGATGCGGCCAGGTCCTCGGGGACCGCCGAGTAATGGCCGGTGTGCTGTTTGGTGCGCCGGGAGAACGGCAGCACCAGGAAGCCCTCGGCGATGACGGATGCGACACCGACCCGCGGCACCAGTCGCGCGTCCTCGTAGCAGGCGTAACGCGGGACCCACTGCGGTTGGTACTTCATGTTGGAGCGGTACAGGGTCTCCAACTGCCACCACTTCGAGAAGAACACCAGCACGGCGCGCCACAGCCGCGCGACGGGGCCGGCGCCGAGTTGGGCGCCCTGCTCGAAGGCGGCGCGGAACATCGCGAAGTTCAGCGAGACGCGGCTGACGCCAAGTTCTTCGGCGTTCTGCAGCAGTTCGGTGACCATCAACTCGATGGTTCCGTTGGGGGACTTCGGCGAACGGCGCATCAGGTCCAGCGACAGCCCGTTGGTGCCCCACGGCACCAACGAGAGCATCGCGACGACCTCGCCTCCCTCCTGCCCCTCGCCGCTCGCGCCCTGCACCGCCTCCACCAACAAGCAGTCGCCGTCGGCGAGGTCACCGAGCCGCCCCAGTGCCATCGAGAAGCCGCGTTCGGTTTCGGTGTCGCGCCAGCTGTCGGCCCGGCTGATCACGGCGGCCATCTCCGCCGGCGAAAAGTCGCGGTGCCGCCGGAACCGGACTGTGAGGCCTGCGCGACGGGCGCGGGTGACGGCCTGGCGCACGGCGCGCATGTCGGACCCGGACAGGTGGAACTGGTCGGGATACAGGATCGCCTCGTCGCCGAGTTGGAGGGCGTTGAGACCGGCCTCGCGGAACGCTTGGGCGCCGGTGGAACTCGCGCCCATCACCCCGGGTGCCCAGCCGTACTCCTGGCACAGCGACAGCCACGCCGCGATGGCCTGCGGCCAGGCGCGCGGGTCGCCGATCGGGTCCCCGCTGGCCAGGCAGACCCCGACCTCGACGCGATAGGTGATCGCGGCGCGCCCGTTGGCGGCGAACACCACGGACTTGTCCCGACGGGTGGCGAAATAGCCGAGCGAATCGTTCTTGCCGTACACCTGCAGCAGTCCGCGGATGGCGGATTCGTCCTCTCCGGTCAACGCGTTCTCGGCGCGCTGGGATTGGAACAGCACGATCGCGGCCACCATCAGCGCCATGGCGCCGAACAGGCCGAGCAGTGCGTTGACGAAGGTGTGCGGATGACCGGTGAAGGATTCGGAGCCGGCACCGGCGAACGCGCCGACCCGGTTGAGTGCGTACAGGAATCGATCTTCGCGGGCCAGGGTGCCGGGGAAGAACTCGAGCAGGGCCCAGCCGATCGCGGTGCCGACGGCCAAGCCGGCTACCAGCGTTGCGGCGGCCTTGACCAGGGCCCCGCGGCGGACCCGTGCCCAGAACTCCTTGTAGGCGAGCACCAGTGCGATGGCCGCGGCGATGTGGAACGTCAGGCCGATCACTTCGCCGGCGTCCACAGCTGCGGTCTCGTCGCCGGTCAGCAGGTCGGTGATGTTCCACACCGACGCGGCCACCATGTAGAAGACGAGAATCCACCAGGCGATCCGTTTGCGCGCCGCGAGCGCGGCGGCCAGCAGAGCAAGGACGAACGCCCACGCGAAGCTGGTGTCGGGGAAGTTGAACAGATAGCTGTTGATGAACTCCCGCGGTATCCGGATGGTGTGCCGCAATATCGTCGAGACGCTCGACAGCAGCGACAGCGTCGCGATCACGCCGATGATCCAGCCGGCCGCCGCGGGCACCCAGCGGAACCGTGAAGTTGGCCGGCTCGTGGTGACGGTCATAGTGCCGCCGAGGATATTACTTCGACATTCGAATTGTCTGTGGTGTGCTACCAGACGGGGCCGGTGTATTTCTCGCCCGGGCCGTGGCCAGGTTCATCGGGAGCAACGCTGGCTTCCCGGAAAGCCAGCTGCAGACTCTTCAGTCCGTCTCGGACCGGGCCTGCATGCGGGCCGAGATACTCCGCCGAGGCGGTCACCAAGCCGGCCAGCGCGGTGATCAGCCGGCGGGCCTCGTCGAGGTCGCGGTGTTCGCTGCTGTCGGGATCAGGGGAGGAAAGCCCGATTTTCTCCGCCGCCGCGCTCATCAGCATCACCGCGGCGCGGGTGATGACTTCCACGGCGGGGATGTCGGCCAGGTCGCGTGCCCGCGGGTCGCTCGCGTCAGCTGGTGGTGTGGTTGGGTCCGTCATGCCTGCTAGACTGGCATGCACGACCGTCCCGGCTTACGCCAGGGACAGCAAGTGGAGTCCCACTCCCACCGTTCGCCACGGATGTTTCCGCAGGTACAACGGTCCGGTCGCAGGTACCGCAATGGTATCTGTTCTGCGGTTTCGCAGGCGGCGTCAGCCGTGATCGGTCGGCACTGGGCCCTGCTTCATGCAGGGCCTTCTCGCTGATGGCGTGGTTTCTCCCCGGCTGTTCCCTTGTGACTCCGCGGTGGTCCGAAGAGGAAACCGAACCAGGGAGGCCCCATCAGCACTGAGACCCGTGTCAACGAGCGCATCCGCGTACCTGAAGTCCGACTGATCGGACCCGGCGGGGAGCAGGTAGGCATCGTGCGCATCGAAGATGCTCTTCGCGTCGCCGCGGATGCCGATCTTGACCTCGTCGAAGTAGCCCCCGACGCCAAGCCGCCGGTTTGCAAGATCATGGACTACGGCAAGTTCAAGTACGAGACAGCCCAGAAGGCGCGCGAGTCCCGCAAGAACCAGCAGCAGACCGTCGTCAAGGAGCAGAAGCTCCGGCCCAAGATCGACCCGCATGACTACGAGACCAAAAAGGGTCACGTGATCCGCTTCCTCGAGGCGGGGTCCAAGGTCAAGGTCACGATCATGTTCCGCGGCCGCGAGCAGTCGCGACCGGAACTCGGGTTCCGACTCCTGCAGCGGCTGGGCGCCGATGTCGCCGATTACGGCTTCATCGAGACCTCCGCCAAGCAGGACGGACGCAACATGACGATGGTGCTGGCACCGCACCGCGGCGCGAAGACTCGCGCCAAGGCGGCGCACGACGCCGACGCCCCCGCGGGGCGCCCGGCCGAGGCGCAACCCACCGAAAACCCAGAGACCACGTAGAACTGAGGACCAATGCCCAAGGCCAAGACTCACAGCGGAGCATCGAAGCGCTTCCGCAAGACCGGCACCGGGAAGATCGTGCGGCAGAAGGCGAACCGTCGCCACCTGCTCGAGCACAAGGCCACCAAGCGCACCCGTCGCCTGGACGGTCGCACCGTCGTGGCACCCAACGACGCCAAGCGCGTCAACGCGATGCTGAACGGCTAAGCGCCGTAACCCTCAACTTTCTGACCGAACGAGAATAGGAACACCCCAATGGCACGCGTGAAGCGCGCACTCAATGCCCAGAAGAAGCGGCGCACAGTACTCAAGGCGTCGAAGGGCTACCGCGGCCAGCGTTCGCGGCTCTACCGCAAAGCCAAAGAGCAGCAGCTGCATTCGCTGACCTACGCCTACCGGGACCGTCGTGCCCGCAAGGGTGAGTTCCGCAAGCTGTGGATCTCCCGCATCAACGCGGCTGCCCGCGCCAACGACATCACCTATAACCGGTTGATCCAGGGCCTGAAGGCCGCCGGTGTCGAGGTCGATCGCAAGAACCTCGCCGAGATCGCCGTCAGTGACCCCGCTGCGTTCGCCGCGCTGGTCGAGGTCGCCAAGGGCGCGCTGCCGGAGGACGTCAACGCTCCCTCCGGTGAAGCCGCCTGACATTTCGGAGTCAGAGGCACTCACTGAACGATCCGCCCGGGTGGCAGCTGCAGTAAAACTGCAGCGCCACACCGGGCGTCGTCGTGCTGGGCGCTTTTTGGCCGAGGGGCCCAACCTGGTCGAGGCCGCGGGCCGCCGTGGACTGGTGATCGAGGTGTTCGCCACCGAAGCGGCGGCGCAGCGCCATGCCCAGCTGCTCACCGGGTTGGTTGTCCACCGGGTGACCGAGCGTGCGGCCAAGGCGTTGTCGGAAACGGTGACGCCCTCGGGGTTGGTCGCGGTGTGTACGACGCCCGACGACGATATCGATGCCGTGCTGGCCGGACGGCCACAGTTGGTGGTGGTGGCGGTCGAACTGTCGGAACCGGGTAATGCCGGGACCCTGATCCGGTTGGCCGACGCGATGGGAGCCGCGGCGGTGGTGTTCGCCGGGCACAGTGTGGATCCCTATAACGGCAAGGTCTTACGGTCTTCGGCGGGCAGCATCTTCGCGGTGCCGGTGGTGGTCGCCGATGATGCTGAGGACGTCTTCGGCCGG
Organism: Mycobacterium sp. ELW1; assembly: GCF_008329905.1. NCBI lineage: Bacteria > Bacillati > Actinomycetota > Actinomycetes > Mycobacteriales > Mycobacteriaceae > Mycobacterium > Mycobacterium sp. ELW1. The sequence continues at coordinate 2,716,203 of NZ_CP032155.1, forward strand.
TTGCGCGGCGCGGACCTGAAGGTGCTGGCGACGACGCTGGATGGTGAGATGAGCCTGGACGACGCCGACCCGGTCCTGGCCGCGCCGACGGCCTGGGTGTTCGGCCCCGAGGCGCAGGGTCTGTCCGCGGACGTTGCCGCGCTGGCCGACCACCGGGTGACAATCCCGATGAGCGGCGGCGCGGAGAGTCTGAATGTCGCTGCCGCTGCGGCTATTTGCCTGTATCAGAGCGCGCGTGTCCAGCGTGCGCAGCTCTCAGGGCGCTCCGGCTAGGTCGTGGACGGTGATCGCCGCGGTGTAGTGCATCATCGCCGCGGGGTCATCGAGGTCATAGCGGCACAGCTTCTCGATCCGGCGTAACCGCTGGGCCACGGTGTTGGGGTGGATGACCAGGGCTGCGGCGGTGGCGGTTCGGTCCCGCCGGCAGGCGAGATAGGCGCGCAGCGTCGCCACGAGTTCGGTGCGGTGGGCGGCGTCGTAGTCGACGATCGGCCCGAGGGTCCGCAACGCGAACTCCCGCAGCGTGGCTGAGTCGTCGATCTGCAGAAGCAATCCGACGATCCCGAGGTCTGCGACGGTGAGGACCGTGCCGATGCGCCCGTCTCGGAGCGCGATCTCCAGGGTGCCCTTGGCGATGCGGTAGGACTCGCGGTAGGTCGGACGGTGCTCGGAAGACACTGCAACGGTGGCTTCGGCGCCCGGGACGGCGATTTGCAGAGCTCGGTGCACCGCCGTCGCCACCGGGGTTTCATCGGCCGTCGCGACCGGAGGCCACAACACGACGATGTGTCCTGCGTGCATGGCGACCAATGGCCGGGGATGGTGACCGGCAGCGAATTTGGCGACATGTGACAGCGCGCGCTCATACAAGCGCGGCTCGGACTGCCCATTCGGTCCCGTCAGTGCGGCGACCATTGCCGTGTGCGGCAGCGTGAGGTCGTGGCCGAGGCGGTTCGCCCGCAGCAGAAGGTCTTCGGGCGGTGCCGTCCGGCTGGCCAGCAAGTCCGCCAGCAATTCGCCGCGCAGCCGGTGTTCGACCTCGTCGGCCGTCCGCGCACGAAGGAACTCCAGTGCCACCACAAGGCAACCGTGCTCGACCGCCCGCGCGTCGATGGCAGTGAGGGGAGAATCGTTGGCGGGAAACCAGATTCGCGCGACGATCTCGCTGCCCAGCCGAACGGCGCTGACGAACCACCGTGCTGCCGCGTCGTCAGTCCGGACGGGGACCGGTGTCGAACCGGCGTCGTCGTGATCCGCCGCGTCCCGCCAGGCCGCGTCCGGGAACTGCGCGCCGTCTCCGGCGAGCACCCCATGGCGTGCATCGTCGATCAGCACTGGCCGGCCGAGCAATTCGCGCAGCGTCGCAGCGATGCCATCGATGCCACCGGAGCGCAGTGTGACGCCCAGTAGTCGTTGATGAATCTGCTCTGAGCGCCGCAACATGTCCCGTTGCTCGAGCAAGGAGAGGTTGAGAGCACGTAACTCGTCGAGGCGGCTGGCCGAGGTCAAAGCGATGGCTGCGTGGTTGGCCAGCAACATCATTCGCTGCACCGCGTGCTGGGTGAAGGTGTGAACCGGTGCGTAATAGCCGTTCAGCGTGCCCAGCACTTCGTTGTGGGCGATCAAGGGCACCGCGATCACGGCCCGGTAGCCCTGCTCGCGAGCGATCCCCGCCCACACTGCGAATTCCGGCTCCGCGGTCACATCGCGGATTGCCACGGCGGTGCCGGTGTGAAACGCCTTGCTCGACGGCGAGGTGCTGTCCAACTGGATCGGGTGGTCGGAGTTGACCCGGTGCACATAGTCGTCCGACAGGCCGCTCCACCCGGCGATCCGCAACCGCTGACGTGACGGGTCGGGCACCAACACCCCACAGAAGTCGAATCCCAGCAGCTTCCTGGCTGTGTCGGCAACCAGAGTGAGGACCTGGTTCACATCGGTGTCGGTGGCCGCCGCGGCGCTCAGCACACCCAGCGCGTCGAGCCAGGTCAGCAGCTCCAACCCCGGCCGCCGAGCTTGCGGTGCATCGGCCATGCCGAACATCCTCCCTCACTCAGTGTTCAGCCCAACACTAATTGGCCAAGAGTATGTCTGCGTGAACATTGAACGCCCGCTCGTCTGTGATGACACTCATATTCCATGCACCCGGTCGACCCATGGCCGACCACCGGACTTGACCCGATGTGAGGACCTCATGAGCCATGCCAGTACTGCGACTGCGATCCGGCGCCCCATACCCGCGGGCGTCGCGCCGCTCGTTCGCGACATCGTGAACCCGTCGACCGGGGATGTCATCGCCACCGTGTCTGAAGCGTCGGCCGCCGATGTCGATGTGGCAGTCGCCAGGGCCCGCGCTGCATTCGTCGACGGCCCGTGGCCGGAGATGACACGCACTCAGCGCGGAAAGTTGTTGCTCCGCATGGCTGATGCCATCGAGGCCGCCGGTGAGCGGCTGTACACACTGGAAGCGCAGAATAACGGACGACCCATCACCGAAACCCGCGCTCAACTGTCTCGGGTACCGGAGTGGTTCCGCTACAACGCCGGTCTGCTGGCGGCGCAGCGTGCCGCCGCGCTACCCGGCGATGGGCCGTACCTGACCTATCAGCAGCGGCTTCCGTTGGGCGTGTGCGGAATCATCACCCCGTTCAATCACCCGATGCTCATCTTGGCCCGCAGCCTGTCGGCGGCGCTGGCCAACGGCAATACCGTCGTGGTCAAGCCGTCGGAACTGACACCGCTCACCACACTGGCATTGGCTGAAATCCTGGCCGAGGTTGGGCTTCCCGACGGAGTGCTCAACGTCGTCACCGGCGGGCGGCCAGCGGGTGAACGGCTCACTCAACACCCCGACATCGCGAAGATCACACTGACCGGTGGTACCGAGGCCGGCCGTGCCGCTGCGGTCGCGACAGCATCACGCTTCGCCCGCGTCACAGCCGAACTCGGCGGCAAGACCCCGATCATCGTCTTCGACGACGTGGATCCCGTCATCGCCGCTGAGGGGGCGGCCTTCGCAGCGTTCGTCGCCGCGGGCCAGTCCTGCGTCGCCGGTTCGCGTTTTCTTGTCCACCGCACCATCTACCGACGTTTCGTCGAGGCGTTGGCCGCCCGCGCACAGGCGATCCGGGTGGGGGATCCGAGCCTGCCTGACACCCAGATGGGGCCGCTCATCAGTGCGGCGCAGCGCGACAAGGTTCGCACCATGATCGAGGCCGGCGTGGCCGAGGGCGCCCGGCTGGCCGCCGGAGGCGGCGTCCCCGACCTGCCGCAGCACCTGCAGACAGGTTTCTTCCTGCAGCCGACCGTGCTGTCCGACGCAACGATGACCATGTCCGTTGCGACCACGGAGATCTTCGGGCCGGTCGCCGTGGTGATCCCCTTTGACGACGAGGCCGAGGCCGTCGCGATGGCCAATGACAACCGGTACGGCCTCGGCGCCGGTGTGTGGACGCTCGATGTCGCTCGCGCTCATCGAGTGGCCGAACGAGTTGTCGCCGGAATGGTGTGGGTGAACGACCACCACCGGCTGGAGCCGTCGTTGCCGTGGGGCGGCGTGAAGGAATCCGGCATGGGCAAGGACGCCGGCGTCGAGTCCTTCGACGACTTCTCGTGGGTCAAGACAATCGTCGTGCGCACCGCCGCTGAGCCGGTCGACTGGTACGGCGGCCATCAGACCGACCGCCTGAACTGATTGGGCATGACCAAACCACAACGCAGTGAGGGGAATTCGATGACGATCGAGACCGAGGGACCACCCAGGGCAGGCGCCGGCTGGCGTCGTGAGATCACTCGTACCCAGTGGCTGGTGCTGGCCGGCACCACGTTGGGATGGGGACTCGACGGCTTCGCCGGCAGCCTCTACGTCCTGGTGCTGGGGCCGGCCATGACCGAACTACTACCCAACAGCGGCATCGACGCGACCCGGGCGTCGATCGGGATGTACGGCGGGCTGACGATGGCTCTGTTCCTCGCGGGGTGGGCGACCGGTGGGATCCTGTTCGGAATTCTCGCCGACTACTTCGGCCGCACCCGGGTGCTCTCGGTCGGCATCCTGACCTACGCGGTGTTCAGCGCCGCGGCGGCGTTCGCGGACAACTGGTGGCAACTGGGCATCCTGCGGTTCATTGCCGGTCTCGGGTCAGGTGTCGAAGCCCCCGTCGGTGCCGCACTGATCGCCGAAACCTGGCGCAACCGCTTCCGTGCCCGCGCTGGCGGGGTGATGATGGCGGGCTACGCTGCCGGCTTCTTCGCCGCCGCGGGCGCCTATGCCCTGATGGGCAGCCAGGGCTGGCGGGCCATGCTGATGCTGGCGGGCCTGCCTGCGTTCGTGGTCTGGTTCATCCGGCGGTTCGTGCCCGAACCACCCGAGATCAGCGCGCACCTCGATTCGCGCCGCCGGCGAAAGGCCCAGGGGGCCAGTGCCGCTCACGACCGGTTCGTGCTGTGGCGGCTGTTCGCGCCGCCGCTGCGACGGCCTATGCTGGTCTGCACCGCCCTCGCCACCGGCGCGCTGATCGCGTTCTGGAGCGTGTCCACCTGGTACCCGCAGATCATCCGGCAGTTGACTGCGGCGGCGGACCTACCGGCGGCCCTGGCCGATCACCGCGTCGCGGTGGCGGCGATGCTGTTCAACGCCGGCGGCGTCGCCGGCTACGCCTCCTGGGGCTTCATCGCCGACCTGATCGGCCGGCGCACGACCTTCCTGCTGAGTTTCCTCGTGTCGGCCCTGGGCATCGCGTGGACGTTCCCGTTCGAACGCAGCTACGCCGAATTCTTGGTGGCCATGCCGATCCTGGGGTTCGGGCTCTTCGGCGCGCTGTCCGGCACGTTCATCTACGCCCCCGAACTGTTCCCGCCCAGTGTCCGGGCCACTGCACTCGCGGTGTGTAACAGCGTCGGTCGCTACATCACCGCACTGGGTCCGCTGAGTGCCGGTGTCATCGCTACGTCGTGGTTCGGCGGCAACCTGGGCCAAGCCACCGCCTGGGTATCGGCGCTGGGCCTGGTGGCCGTGGTCGGTCTGGCGTTCGCCGCCGAGACCCGCGGCGCGCCGATGCCCGCCGACCCCGTCGTCGAAACCTTGGTCCACCGCACGGAAAAGAGCCAGTCATGAACGAATACGCCAACGCGACAGCGGTTGTCGTCGGCGGCTCCATCGGCGGTCTGACCGCGGCCCTGCTGTTGCGTGACCTCGGCTTCCACGTCGACGTCTACGAACGCACCCCGGGACCGCTGGACGGCCGCGGCAGCGGGATCGTCCTGCAACCGGACACCGTGCGCTGGTTCAGCGAACGCAGCCACCAGAACCTGGCCGACCTGCAGACGCGCACCTCCTACATTCAATACCTCCAACGCGACGGTGGCATTGCGCACCGCGAGAACGCGAGCTGGACCTACACCTCCTGGGGTACCTTCTATCGCGCCCTGTTGTCCGACTTCGGCACAAAGCATTACCACTACGGCGAATACGCCTGTGGATTCAGTCAGGACGACGACCAGGCCACCGTCCGATTCGTGAGTGGCACAACGGTTTCGGCTGATCTGGTGGTGTTTGCCGATGGAATCACCTCGACAGCGCGAGAGCGCTTCGATCCCGAGGCGACGCTGAGTTACTCCGGTTACATCGGTTGGCGAGGCACCGTGCCATGGTCGGCGCTGAGCGCTCAAACCCGTCGGGTTCTCGACGACGCGATCACTTACGACGTGGTGCCGCACTCACACATCACCATGTACCCGATACCTGGCGAGGATGGGTTGGACGTCAAACACAGATTGATGAACTACGTCTGGTATCGCAACGTCGCGGCCGGACCCGACCTGACCGAGATGCTGATCGACAAGCGTGGATTCCACGGCTCGGTATCGGTGCACCCAGGTCTGGTGCAGGACCGCTATATCGACGAGATGCGCCGGGCCGCAGCCGAACTGTTCGCGCCAGCCGTGGCGGAGGTGGTTCAGGCCACCGAAACGCCCTACCTTCAAGTACTTTCCGACGTCCGGGCGTCAAGGATGGCGCAGGGCCGGGTGGCGCTGATCGGTGATGCCGCTTGCGCGTCTCGCCCGCACGCCGCCGCCGGGACCGCGAAAGCGGCCGCCGACTGCTGGGCCCTGGCCGCCGCGCTGCGCGACGCGGGCGGCGACATCGCCTCTGCGTTGACCAAGTGGGAGCCGGGCCAGCTCCAGTTGAGCGACGCACTGTTGCGCCGAGTCGTGGACATGGGGAACCGCTCACAGTTCCACAACACCTGGATACCCGGTGACCCCGATCTGCGATTCGGCCTCTACGGGCCCGGACGCTAACTACCGTTGAAAGGAAAACCGATGACAGACAACAACTTTCTGACCGATCTGCCCTTGGCGGGCGAGCTTGTCGCCACCAATTTCGAAACGTGGCCCGACTGGCTGCGCACGGAGTTTGCCGAACACGCGTACGACGGTCATGTCGGTTCCACCCTGCTCAGTGCGAATGAGCGGGTCCGGGTCTGGGAGATCCGGCTGGAACCGGGCGAGCGCTGGCACGCGCACCGACATGTTCTGGACTATTTCTGGACGGCCGTCAAAGCCGGCCGTAGCAGGCAGCACACCCACGACGGCACCGTGCGTGAAGTCTCTTATCAGGCCGGCGAAACACGGCACTTCCACTTCGGTCCGGGGGAGTTCCTTTTGCACGATATCGAGAACATCGGCGACGATGATCTGGTGTTCACCACCGTGGAACATCTTGACAGTGCCAACCCGCCCCTGGCCCTCGGCAAGGCGGCCAGCGCTGCGCCGGGCACCCGATGATCACGACTCCCATCGCCGAGGGCGTGGTCGATGTCCATGCACACTGGCTGCCCCGCGAGCTCTTCGGTCTACCGCCGGGTGCGCCCTACGGGCCGATGCACGATCGGGACGGTCAGCTATACCTGGGTGATCTGCCGTTGTCGATCGCTACCGACGCGATGAGTGATCCCGCTGCGGCGTTGGCCGATATGGATCGGGCCGGCGTCGGAGTGCGTGTGCTGTCCGCGCCGCCGTTCGCGTTTCCGCTCGCCCCCGGCGAGGCGGCCGGCAGATACGCCGACGCATTCAACCGCGCCCTCGGCGGAATCGTCACCGGCTGCGGCGGCCGCTTGGTGGGATTGGGCATGGTTGCCCTCGGCGACAATGCAGAGGCCAGCCGCCAACTCGAGACGATGGCCGGTATCGAGGGAATCTGTGGCGTCGCGATCCCGCCGGTGGTGGGGAGCGGCTCGCTCGACAGCGACCCGCTGCGCCACGTCCTGTCCGAAGCCACGCGGTTGGGATTGGCGGTGCTGGTGCATCCCATGCAACTTGCGCGCCCGGAATGGTCGAGTTACTACCTGACCAATCTGATCGGTAATCCGGTCGAGTCGGCCACGGCGGTGGCCACCCTGCTGCTCAGTGGTCTCGTCGACGAACTGCCCGGCTTGCGAATCTGTTTCGTTCACGGCGGAGGCTGCGCCCCCGGCCTGGTAGGTCGCTGGAGTCACGCCTGGTCGGCCCGCACCGACGTCAACGCCCGCGCCCCTCGCCGGCCTGGCGATTCGTTTCGCGATCTGTACTTTGACACCGTGACACACGGTGCGCCCCAGCTGGCGTTGCTCAAACAGCTTGCGGGCCAGGACAAAATCGTCTGCGGCAGCGACTATCCATTCGATATGGCCGAGTCCGACCCGGCTCGCTTCGCTGTCGAGCACGGGCCGGGAGCCGATTCGCTGCACCGCGCTGCTCAGGATTTCCTCGGGTTGCGACCACAGCGCCCAGCGCCGAGGGTGGCGTCGTGACCGCGTTGTTCACCCCGCTGACGCTGCGCGGGGTCACCTTCGCCCACCGAGCGTGGATGTCGCCGATGATGCAGTTCTCGGCAGTACCGGAGGGCCCGGACATGGGTTCACCGACCGACTGGCATATCCAGCACCTCGGTGCCCGTGCCGTTGGGGGTGCAGCGCTGGTCATGACAGAGGCGACCGCCGTCGACCCGGTGGGCCGTAGCAGCGTCTACGACCTCGGGCTGTGGAACGAGCGGCAGGTCGAACGCTTCCGCCGGATCACCGGTTTCATCACAGCCCACGGCGCCGTGCCCGGGATCCAGCTCGTGCACGCAGGACGAAAGGCCTCGACCGGCCGACCGTGGCCGGACGACAGTCGGGAGCCGCAGACGTGGTCCACCGTCGGCCCCAGTCCGGTGCCGTTCGGGCGATTGCCCGCGCCCGCCGAACTCGATGCAGTTCAGATCAGTTCGATCGTCGGGGCGTTCGCCGATGCGGCCCGCCGTGCGGCGCATGCGGGATTCCGGGTACTGGAGCTACATGGTGCACACGGATACCTGATCCACCAGTTTCTGTCACCGGCGTCCAACACCCGCACCGACCACTACGGGGGCAGCCTGGAGAACCGCATGCGGTTCGCCCTCGAGGTGGTGGCGGCGGTGCGCGCGCAGTGGCCCGACGAACTTCCGCTGTTCTTCCGGGTGTCGGCGACCGACTGGCTGGCCGGCGACACGGACGACCCTCGGCTGGGCTGGACGGTGGAAGAGTCGATCATCCTCGCGTCACGGCTGAAGGAACTTGGCGTCGACCTGATGGACGTATCGACCGGCGGACTGGTGCCCGATGCGACGATCCCGGTGAGCCCCGGCTACCAGGTGCCGTTCGCCGAGGCTCTGCGCACCAAGGCCGACATCCCTGCCGCCGCGGTCGGACTAATCACCGAAGCAGACCAGGCCGCGCGGATCGTCGACGGCCAGCAGGCCGACGCGGTCTTCCTGGCCCGCGCATTGCTTCGCGACCCGAACTGGGTTCGCCGTGCCGCCGGGACGCTCGGGGTAACCCTGCCGTTTCCGCCGCAATATACGAGGGCCTTCCCATGACGCACATCGGACAACCGGTCACCAGGGTCGAGGGCCGGGACAAGGTGACCGGTCGAGCCCGCTACACGGCCGACACCCTCGTGGACGGGGTGGCCTATGCCGCCGTGGTGCAGTCCGAGATCGCCCACGGCATCGTGACCGTCGAATCACTGCGTGACAGCAGCGCTCGTGCCGCCGCGGCCCCCGGCGTTCTGCACGTATTGACTCCGTTGAATTGCCCCGTCCTGCATCGGCTACCGGATGACGTCACGTTCGACCTGCCGATGGAGCGCCGGCCACCGCTGTCGGATCTGACGGTTCAGCACGTCGGCCAGCACATGGCCGTCGTGGTGGCCGATTCGCCGGAGAACGCCACCCATGCGGCGTCGTTGTTCGACCTGCGTTACGAGGTGCAACCGGCCGCATTGGGCATCGACGAGGTGCTCGGCGCCACCCCGCCACCGGATGAGAAGGATGGCCAGATCCGTTACGGCAGTTACCTTCCGGATCACTTCGTGAAGCTGGACGAGGAGAAGCTGCAAGACCATCGCGGGCCGCGTGACGAACCGCCCGGCGCGGCACGCGTCGATGTCGGTTACACGACACCGCTCAACGCGCACTATCCGATCGAACTCTCGGCCAGCATCGCGGCGTGGGACGGTGATCTGCTCACCGTGCATGACGCGACTCGGTGGATAACCGGTGAACGTGCGGCGCTGGCCGCCTACCTCGGTGTCCCGGAACCTCACGTCCGGGTGATCGCACCCCTGGTCGGTGGCGCGTTCGGGTCGAAGAGCTTTCTGTGGATGCATGTGGTGTTGTGCGCGGTCGCCGCGCGGGAGATCGGGCGTCCGGTCAAACTCGTCCTCACCCGCAACCAGATGTTCTCCTCGACGGGTCATCGGCCTCGGACCCGCCAGCAGATCCGTCTGGTCGCAGACGATGACGGTGCGCTGCGCAGCGTCGAGCATCACACCGTGACCGAGACGTCGACGGTGGCTCACTTCTGCGAGCCCGCCGGGCTGTCCAGCCGCATCCTCTACCAGACACCGCGGCTGGTGGTGTCCCACCGGACCGCGCGAATCAACGCTCCCACACCATGTTTCATGCGAGGACCGGGGGAGGCGCCGGGTCTCTTCGCGCTGGAATCGGCGATGGACGAACTCGCCGTCGACCTCGGTATGGACCCGTTGGAACTCCGCATCCGCAACCACGCCGACGCCGACCAGGCCAGCGGCAAACCATGGTCGGGCAAGCATCTCCTGGACTGTTACGAGGCCGGGGCGCGGCGGTTCGGGTGGGATAAGCGCCCTCTGGAGCCGCGATCGTTGTCGGACAACGGAATGCGACTCGGCTGGGGGATGGCCACCGCGACATATCCCGGTCGCCGGATGCCGGCGTCGTGCAGCGTGACCACTGCCGCCGATGGGTCGGTGCGGTTCACATCGGCCACCCACGAGATCGGCACCGGCGTGCGCACGGCGATGTGCCAGGTCGCCGCGGACGCCACGGGCTTGCCGTTGTCGTCTGTGGCGTTCGATTCCGGTGATTCGCTGTTCCCGGATGCCCCCTACAGCGGCGCATCGCAGACGACGGCCACGGTCGGCTCGGCCGTCCATGCCGCCGCCACCCAATGGAGCGACCGGTTACGCGCGTTGCTCAACGGCGATGTGAACACCCCGTTTCACGGCGCAGGCGATATCCGGTTCATCGACGGCGACGTCGTGTCTGCGGGCCACCGCGTCGCGGTCGCCGAGGTGATCGCGCACGGCGGCCGGCGCTTCCTCGATGAACTGACTTTCACGGTCTCTGTCGACGGCGGTCAGCAGCACGACAGCGTTTCGCAGTCGTTCGGCGCGCACTTCTGCGAAGTCGAGGTCGACGAAGAGATCGGACGGGCAACGGTGACCCGCTGGGTTGCGGTGATGGACTGCGGACGAGTCCTCAACCCCGCGCTGGCCCGCAATCAGGTGATGGGAGGCATCACGTTCGGCGTCGGCATGGCATTGCTGGAACAGCTGCCGTACGACGCCCGGACCTCGCAACTCATCGGTGAGTACTACGTTCCGACTCACGCGGACCGCCCCGACTTCGACATCACGTTCATCGACGAACCCGACTTCGGTCTTGGCCCGATCGGCGTGCGCGGCATCGGTGAGATCGGCGCCTGCGGCGTCGCTGCGGCGGTGGCCAATGCAATCTTCCATGCCACCGGCCGCAGGATCCGCGACCTGCCGATCACAGTGGAGCAGTTGATGATTCACGACACCGCGAGTCAGGGGAACTGATGGCATCCGACTACGAGATCGCCCTCCGAGTCAACGGGGCGCTCCATGAGATCACGGTCGACGTCCGGACCACTCTGTTGGACCTGTTGCGTGAGCGCCTCGGGATGACCGGTACCAAGAAAGGGTGCGATCACGGCTTGTGCGGCGCCTGTACGGTGGCCGTCGAGGGCGAGCGGATCGTCAGCTGTCTTGCGCTGGCCGTGTCGGTCGACGGGTCGGCGGTGACGACCATCGAAGGGATCGCTGGCAGTGATGCCCTGGATCCGGTGCAGGAGGCCTTCCTGCACCACGACGGCTTCCAATGCGGCTATTGCACTCCGGGCCAGATCTCGTCGGCACATGCCATGCTTCGCGAGCACGCCCGCGGGGATCTGTCCGCGGCATCGTTCGACGGTGATCGCGACACCGCGCTCGAGGGCCACCCGGTATTGACCGAGGCCGAGATCCGAGAACGAATGGCGGGCAACATTTGCCGGTGCGGCGCCTACTCGAACATCGTCGACGCCGTCGCGGCGGCCGCGAAGGCGACGTCGCAGTGAAGACTTTCGACTTCCGGCATGCGGCGTCGGTGGACGACGCGATCCGCTCCGTCGTCGAAACCGGCGGCACGTACCTCGCCGGTGGTACGAATCTCGTCGATCTCATGAAAAATGGTGTGCTGCAACCGCCGGCGCTCGTCGACGTTCGACGCCTTGGGCTGACCTCGGTGCTGAGCACCGACGTCGGGGGCGTGCGCATCGGTGCCGGGGTCACCAACAGCGTGCTGGCCAACCATCCGTTGATTCGCCGCCAGTACCCGGTGTTGTCGCACGCGATTCTGAGCGGCGCCACCACGCAACTGCGGAACATGGCAACCGTGGGTGGCAATCTGCTGCAACGAACTCGGTGCCCCTACTTCATGCAAACCGAATTCGACCGCTGCAACAAACGGGTGGCCGGCTCGGGTTGCGCCGCGCTCGACGGGTTCAACCGCGAGCATGCGGTGTTCGGGGGCAGCGAGCAGTGCGTGGCGACCAATCCGTCCGACATGGCCGTGGCGCTGGCCATTCTCGATGCCGTCGTGCATGTGCAGGGCCCCGACGGCACCCGCGCGATCCCGATCGCCGACTTCTTCACGCTGCCCGGAGATACCCCGGATCGCGAAAACTGCCTGCAGACAGCGGAACTCATCACTGCTGTCGAACTGCCCCCGTCGGCGTTTGCGGCGCACTCGTGGTACCTCAAGCTGCGTGATCGACACAGCTATGCTTTTGCGCTGGTGTCGGCGGCGGTCGGTGTCGAGCTGATTGATGGCGTGATCGCATCAGCAGCGATAGCGCTGGGCGGCGTCGCTCCGCTGCCGTGGCGGGTACCTGCGGCCGAGGCCGCGTTGAGGGGACGGCGGCCCGAGGATGCGGTGCTGCACGCAGCCGCCCAGCAGGCGATGGCGGGTGCCCGGCCGCTGAGTCAGAACGGCTTCAAGGTCCCGCTCGGACGCAGCGCGGTGCATCGGGCGCTGGTTCGTGCGCTCGGTACTTCATGACGGCACTGCCGCGAATGTGCGGTTTCGTACGCGACACGCCACGTCAGGCGTACGAAACCGCACACTGGCGAACCCGGTTCGGAGCTCACGCCCCGAGCAAACCCTTGGCCACGTGGGTGATCTGGACCATTCGGTCATGTACCCGTTGCCGCCGAACAGCTGGATCGCTTCCATCGCGACATCGGTGGCTGCCTGCGAGCAGTAGTACTTCATCGCCGACGCTTCGGCCAGCGAAATCGGTGTGCCGCTCTGCCCGCATTCGATCACCCGGAACAGCATGTTGCGCACGTTCATCCGGGCCACCTCCATGTTGGCCAGCTTGAGCTGGATCAACTGGAACTGACCAATCTCCTTGCCCCACAAGGTGCGCGTCTTGGCGTAATCCGTGCACAACCGCAGGCATTCCTCGATCACCCCGAGCGCCATCGACACCACGCCGATCCGCTCCGCCGCGAAACTCGACCGGGCGCTGTCGCGGCCGTCGCCGGACTTGTTCTCCTCGGTCTCGCCGAGCAACCGGTCGCGGCCCAGGCGGACGTTGTTGAAGAACAACTCACCGGTGCGCGAACTGTGAATGCCCATCTTGCGGAACGGCTTCGCCTGAACGAAGCCCTCCATACCGCGGTCGAGTACGAACGTCAGCACCTTGCGGTCGCGCTTGTCAGCGCCGTCACCCTCGTCCAACTTGGCGTACACCACCACCACGTCGGCGTCCGGTCCGTTGGTGATGAACGTCTTCTGCCCGTTGAGGATGTAGTCGTCGCCGTCTCGCACCACGTAGGACTTCATGCCGCCGAACGCATCCGAACCCGAATCCGGCTCGGTGATCGCCCATGCGCCGATCTTGTCGTAGGTCACCAGCTCCGGCAGCCAGCGCTCCTGCTGGGCCAGCGTGCCCCGGCTCTGAATCGTCGGGACCGTGAGCCCCAGGCTGACACCCATCCCGGTGACCAGGCCCATGCTGACCCGGCACAGCTCACTGATCAGGACGAAACCCATTCCGGCCGAACCGCCGTCGCCGAACATGCCACCGCCGCCGCCGGACTTCGACTCGGTGCCGGCCCGCAGCCGGTCGAGTCGCCTGTCCAGTGACTCCCGCGCCATCTCTGCGATACCGAAGGTGGCGAACAGCTTGCGGATGATGGGATACGGCTCCATATCGCCGCTCTCCAGCTCGTCGAGGTGCGGGCGCACCTCTTTGTCGACGAACTCACGGACGGCGTCGCGCACAGCGATATCGACGTCGGACCATTCGATCATGGGTTCTCCGGTTCAGGCGGCGGCGGAACGTCCTCGGGCGGGCCGCAAACCGGCAAGTGAGAACGTCGTGTGAACCAGCGACCCCGCACGCGCGACGAGGCTCTTGGTCCGAGGGACATAGTGCATGGACAGCCCACGGCGATCTTTAGGGGGTGCCATGAAACCGGGTGCTTCGACCAGCGGCGCATCAGCCGGGATGTGTCCCGAGGCCCGCCGGTACGCCGACAGTGCGCGGGGGTGCAGCCGGATCTCGTCGGGCACCGCCCAGAACGCGACTTCGACCGCCTTGCCCAGCAACCGCAGCACCACCTCGTCGCCGGGCGTCCACCGCATTCCGGCCTTCTCCCGCACCACCGGGTCGAACAATCCGGCGGCGATCCACCGTTGGCCGGCCACCATCGGCTTGAACAACTGATCCCACACCGGCGTCGGCATCAGGACGAACTTCGGCTTCGGAATGCGGATGTCGAAGATCTCGAGCGTCGCCCGGTTGATCTCCAACTCGTCGCGGCACACCCGGTCCCAGTACTCGCAGAAGTCCTCCCACGTTTTCGGGACCGGCTTCATGCTCATTCCGTACATGGCGTACCACTGCACGTGTTCGTCGAACAGTTGGCGCTTCTCGGCCTCGGTCAGGCCGCCGCAGAAGTATTCGGCCACCTTCAGGATCAACATGAAGAACGTGGCGTGCGCCCAGTAGAACGTTTCGGGGTCCAGCGCGTGATAGCGCCGGCCCGCAGCGTCGACGCCCTTGATGCCGCGGTGAAATCCCTTGATCTGCTCGCCGGTCTGGCGGGCTCGCTCACCGTCGTACACCACGCCCATGATCGGGTACACCGACCGGGCGACCCGCTGAAGCGGCTCGCGGTGCAGTATCGAGTGTTCTTCCACTCCGGCGCCCAGCTGCGGGTACATGTTCTGCAGTGAGCCGATCCACACCCCGAGCATCCCGGTTCGCAGATCGCCGAAGTATTTCCACGTCAGGGAGTCCGGCCCGAGCGGCTCGGCGCCATGTGTGGTCGACGTTGACCTCATCGCCTAACGATAGGACTGACAACGGGTGTTGTCTACGATGGCGACGAAGCTGTGACCAGTCGTTTGGCATAGCGAGACGTCGACCGCGTCACACCTGGTTGGCCGGCCCGAAAAGCGTTGCCTAGGCTTGATCTTGTGGACGTCGAGCCGTTCGACGATCAACCCGATTCCCTCGTTGACGTCAACCAACTGGTGCGGCACGGGCGTGGGCCCGCGGCGTGGTGGCACAACACCAATCACAACCCCGGTGTCATCGCCCTCGTTCGGCGTGCCCGGCGGATGCTGCCCGGCGATCCCGATTTCGGCGATCCGCTGTCCGCGGCGGGCGACGGCGGGGCTCGTGCCGCCGCGCGTGCCGCCGACCGCCTGCTGCGTGACCGTGAGGCCGCCACCCGCGAGGTGAGCTTGGCCACACTTCAGGTCTGGCAGGCGCTCACCGAACGTGTGTCGGGCCGTCCCGCCAATCCGGAGGTCACGCTCGTCTTCACCGATCTGGTGGGCTTCTCCAGCTGGTCGCTGCGGGCCGGTGACGACGCCACCCTGAGGCTGCTGCGCCGTGTCGCGCAGGTCGTCGAGCCACCCCTGCTCGACGCCGGCGGCCACATCGTCAAGCGGATGGGCGATGGCATCATGGCCGTCTTCGCCGACCCGGCGACCGCCGTGCGGGCCACCATCGCCGCCCGCGAGGCGGTTCGAACAGTCGAGGTAGACGGCTATACCCCGCGGATGCGCGCCGGGATCCACACCGGGCGGCCGCAACGCATCGGCTCGGACTGGCTGGGCGTCGACGTCAACATCGCCGCCCGGGTGATGGACCGCGCGACCCGCGGCGGACTCGTCGTGTCAGGGGAGACGCTGGAGTGCATCAGCCCCGAGGACCTCGACGCGCTGGGCGTCACGGTCAAGCGGATCAGGCGTCAGGTGTTCGCCCCGCGCGCCGCCGGTGTGCCGACTGATCTGGCGATGTACCGCCTCAAAACCCGCAGGGATCTGCCAGTCGAGGACGATGGAGACGATCTCGAAGCCCAGGCATAGTGGATGGAGATGGTCCGTTCACTGCTGAGGAGGCTGGTCCGCCTCCGAGTCACCCTGGGTTACACCGCCGCGCTCGTGGCGGTGGCGGCCGTGCTGCTGGCGCTCGGCCCGCACTTCCGTGAACAGGTCATCTGGCATGCGAGCACAAACCTGCACAATCTCGCGCACGGTCGCCTCGGCACCCTGATCGGCAGTGCTTTCGTCACCGAGACCGGACCCATCTACGTATGGCTGCCCGGTCTGTTCGCGATTCTCGGCTTGGCCGAACTGCTGTGGCACAGCCGCCGGATGGTGCTGGCATTCGTCGTCGGCCACGTCGGAGCGACGCTGTTGGTCGCAGCCGGCCTGGCAGGCGCACTGGCCGCCGGGTTGGCGTCGTGGTCGATCGTCAACGCCACCGACGTCGGCATGAGTTACGGAGCCGTCGGTGTCCTCGGCGCCCTGAGCGCGGCGATCCCGCGCCAGTGGCGCGCGGCGTGGACCGGATGGTGGCTGGCGGTCGCGGTCGGTTCGGCCATCGGAACCTTTGGTGACTTCACCAATGTCGGTCATGGCGTGGCACTGATTCTCGGCATGGTGGTCGGCACCCGATTCGGCCATCCCGCGCAGTGGACCACCGCGCGGTACGCGCTGCTCGCTGTCGCGGCGGCGTTCGGCTACCTGATCATGGCCAACACCGGGTTGTCGATCCTGACGACATCGACGCTGGGCGTGCTGGGCGCGTTGACTGCCGCGCATGTCGCCCGTCGGCGCGCGGCGCGCACGGCCCTGATCGTCGCGCCCTCGCCGCAGCCCGCCGTCGCGTAGGGCAACACCCACGAATTCTGCTGACCCACTGCGCGCCGAACCACTGTCAGTTCTGACATAAATCTAGTCAGTACTGACACCAATGTGGTACGAATTCTCCCGAAGCCAGGGAGGGTGCCTACGTGACTCAGCGCGACGCGACGTGGAGGGTGCCCGGCACGCTTCGGGTCGCGGTGGGACTGATCTCCATGGGCGTGCTCGCCGCGGTGGTCGCGGTGGCGGTGATCATGTTTCGCGGCGGCCTCACCCCGGGCGTGCCGATCACGGTGCTCTCGCCGCGCGCCGGGTTGGTGATGAACCCCGGTGCCAAGGTCAAGCTGCGCGCCGTCGAGGTCGGCACCGTCTCATCGATTGACCAGAGTCCCAACGGCCAAGCGGTTCTTCACCTCTCGATCGATCCGGCTCAGTTGTCGTCGATCCCCGGCAATGTAGGGGTCGACATCTCCTCGCCGACGGTCTTCGGCGCCAAGCTCGTCGAGCTCACCGCCCCGGAGCATCCGGCTGCGCAGCCATTGCGTTCCGGTCAGGTCATCGACGCGACCAACGTCACGGTGGAAATCAACACCGTCTTTCAGCGGCTCACCTCGCTGCTGTCACAAGTGCAGCCCGAGAAGCTCAATGAGGTTCTCGGTGTCCTCGCCGGCGCGATGAACGGCCGGGGCGAGCAGCTCGGAAAGATGTTCTCCGACATCGACAACCTGTTGGCTCGGCTCGAACCGAGCATGGAAAATCTGCGCCACGACATCGGCGCGGCGGATGTGGCTGTCGCTGCCTACTCTGACGCGGCGCCCGACCTGGTGAGGTCGGTGGACAATGTGACACAGATCAGTCAGACCATCGTCGACCGGCAGGACGATCTGGATGCGTTGTTGCTCAGCGCAATTGGGCTGGCTGATGTCGGAACCGACGTCGTCGACGGAAATGGGCCGGCGCTCACCGACGTCCTGCACATCCTG
Organism: Mycobacterium sp. ELW1; assembly: GCF_008329905.1. Lineage (NCBI taxonomy): Bacteria > Bacillati > Actinomycetota > Actinomycetes > Mycobacteriales > Mycobacteriaceae > Mycobacterium > Mycobacterium sp. ELW1. Next base: position 2,733,963 of record NZ_CP032155.1, read on the forward strand.
GTGCCCACCACGGACCTGACCAACCGCTACCACGAAGCGTTGAACTGCACGCTTGCCGGGCTTCTCCCGATCGCCAAGGCCCCGCCGCAGCCCGATCCCGGAGCCGTCGTGTCGGTCAGCTTCACCATGGGCTTGGAGCGGTACCGCTATCCCGCCGACCTGCCGAAGGTGGCCGCGACCGGCGGTCCGCATTGCGCCGACCAGGGACTGCCGCACCTGGCGCCCAACACGAAACCGCCCTTCCTGGTTACTGATATCGGTGCCAATCCCGCCCAGTACGGCAATCAGGGAATCCTGTTGAACTCCGACGGTCTCAAGCAGCTGTTGTACGGCCCACTGGACGGCCCACCCCGAAACTCCGCACAGATCGGGCAGCCCGGTTGATGCGGTCATTGCGGGCAACGGCAGTCAAGTTCACCGGCTTCGTGGTGGTGATGGTCACCGCGACGGCACTCCTGTTCATGACGTTCGCCCAATACCGCACCGGAAGCACCAACGGATACTCCGCGGTGTTCGCCGACGCATCGCGGCTCAAGCCCGGCGACAGCGTGCGTGCGGCCGGCATCAGGATCGGCACGGTCGATACGGTGACCCTCCGGCCCGACGCGACCGCGCTGGTGACATTCGACGCCGACCGCGACGTGATGCTGACCGGCGCGACCAAGGCGGCGGTGCGCTACCTCAACCTCGTGGGTGACCGTTACCTGGAATTGGTCGACGCGCCCGGCCCGACTGCCGTGCTACCTGCCGGGTCCCAAATTCCCATCGATCGCACCGAACCGGCCCTCGACCTCGATCTGTTGCTCTCCGGCCTCAAGCCGGTGATCGCGAGCCTGAATCCGCAAGACGTCAACGCCCTCACCGCCTCCCTGGTGCAGATCCTGCAGGGACAGGGCGGAACCGTGGAATCGCTGTTCGCGAAGACGTCCTCGTTCACCACTGCGTTGGCTGAAAACGACAGTGTCATAGAGCAACTCATCGACAATCTGAAGGTCGTCCTCTCCACTTTGACGGCCGAGGGTGACCGATTCTCGGCGGCAATCGATCGCATCGAGAAGTTGATCACCGGCTTCGCCGCCGATCGCGATCCGGTCGGCGCGGCGATCACCGCCCTCGACGCGGGCACCGCGTCGCTGGCCGACCTGCTCACCGCCGCGCGGCCACCTCTGTCTGGAGTGGTCGACGAATTGAGCCGACTGGCCCCGATTCTGGATCAGGACAAAGAACGCGTGGATCGGGCACTGGTGAAGGCGCCGGAGAACTACCGCAAGCTGAGCCGGCTGGGCGCCTACGGCAGCTTCATCCAGATGTACGTCTGCGGCATGTCGGTGCGCGTGACCGACCTGCAGGGCAGGACCGCGGTCTTCCCCTGGATCAAACAGACCGGCGGAAGGTGTGCCGAGCCGTGATGGTGAAATACCGTGGCGCAGCGCTTGTCCGGGCCGGCTTCATCGGAGTCTCGGTGGCCATTCTGGTGACGCTGGTCGGCCTGTCACCGCAAACGCTGTGGTCGTGGGCGACGCAAGTGCGCTACCAGGCGGTGTTCCCCGAAGCCGGCAGGCTGGTGACGGGCAACGACGTGGTGGTCGCCGGTATCAAAGTGGGCACCGTCTCCTCGGTCGCACTGCTGCGTGGCGATGCGCTGGTGACCTTCACCGTCGACGGCACCGTGCATCTGGGATCGCAAACCACCGCGCATATCAAGACCGGAACCGTGCTGGGGGCGCGAATCATCACGCTGGTCCCGGCGGGCTCGGGGACACAGAAGCCGTCGGACCCGATCCCGGCATCGCGAACCTCGTCGCCCTACGTGCTCACCGACGTCATCGGCGATCTCACCGCCAACGCGTCGGGCCTCGACACCGCATCGTTGAATCAATCGCTGGAAACCCTCTCCGACACCATCGATTCGATGGCGCCGCAACTCGGACCCACCCTGGCGGGCCTGACCCGGCTGTCCCAGTCGATGAACAACCGCAACGACACACTGCGGGAGCTCCTGCGCAGCGCCTCGGATCTGGCGGGGGTGTTGTCCGAACGCCGTGAGCAGGTCAACGCGCTCATCCTGAACGGCGCCGACCTGATCGCGGTTCTCGCGCAACGACGTCAGGCGATCGCCGACCTGCTGGCCAATACCTCGTCAGTCAGCAGGCAGCTCTCAGGACTGGTTCACGACAACGAGGCGACGCTGGCACCCACCCTGACCAAGCTCAACTCCGTCACCGAGGTGCTGCAGAAGAACAGCGACAACATCGCCAAGGCGCTGCCGGGGCTGGCCAAATACGAGATCACCATGGGAGAGGCCGTGTCGAGCGGTTTCTACTACCAGGCCTACACCGCCAACGTCGTGCCCGCGGCGTTCCTGCAGCCGTTCTTCGACTACGCGTTCGGATTCCGTCGCGGCACCGACGCGGGACAACCGCCCGACAACGCCGGACCGCGAGCGGAATTCCCGTTCCCCTACAACGGGATTCCGCCCCAACCGCAGGAGGGTCCACGGTGAAGCTCCGCAGCAAGGTTGTCGCGGCCACCGCCGCGGTACTCGTCGCCCTCGCGGCTGCCGGCACCACACTGCTGATTCGGCACGCGGTCTATCCCGCGACCACGATCACCGCGTACTTCACTGCCGCCACCGCGATCTATGCCGGCGACGAGGTACGCGTCTCGGGGGTCAAGGTCGGCAGCATCGAGTCCATCGAGCCGGACGGCAAGCAGGTCAAGATGGTGCTTCGCGTCGACCCGGGGGTGTCCATCCCGGCGGGCGCCCAGGCAGTCATCGTCGCGCAGAATCTGGTGGCCGCCCGCTACCTTCAGCTGACGCCGGCCTATCGGGACAGCGGTCCGACGATGCCGTCGGGTGCGGTGATCCCGGTCGAGCGGACGGCCGTCCCCATCGAATGGGACGACGTCAAGACCCAGTTGATGCGGCTGTCAACCGATCTGGGGCCCAGCAGCGAGACAGCCCGGCCGGCGCTGGCCCGGCTGATCGACGACACCGCCGACGCAATGGGCGGCAACGGCGTGAAGCTTCGACAGATGCTGGCCCAATTGTCAGCTGTTGCAGAAATCTTCGCCGACGGAAGCGGAAACATCGTCGACATCATCAAGGGCATGCAGAACCTGGTCACTGTGCTGCGCGACAGCAGTGGAGCGATCGTCGACTTCGAGCAACGCCTGGCCGCGCTGATGGGAACACTCGACGACAACACCGGCGACCTCGACGCCGCGTTGCGCGACCTGGCGACCGCTACCGCCGATGCGCAGCGCTTCGTGAGCGGAAGTCGTGAGCTGACCGCCGAACAGATCGAGCGCCTAACCGACGTCACCCGAAACCTGGCCGACAACCGCAAGAGTCTCGAGCAGCTGCTGCATGTGGCGCCGAACGCATTCGCCAACTACTACAACGTCTACAACCCCGACACCGGCGACAACATCGGATCGATCGTCTTCAACAACTTCACCAACCCGATCCAGTTCATCTGCGGGCAGATCGGTGCACTGGAGAATGCCACCGCGCCGGAAACGGCGAAGCTGTGCGCCCAGTACCTCGGCCCAGCCATGCGGTTGCTCAGCTTCAACCTCTTGCCGTTCCCGATGAGCCCGCACCTGATGAAGGCGCCCTCCCCGGAGAATCTCACCTATTCCGATCCGGCGCTGGCGCCCGAGGGATCTGGGCCCGTCCCCGGCCCGCCCGAGAACCCACCCGCGATCTCCGCGTACTCGGGGACGCAGCCCGCGCCGGCGCCGGGACCGACACCGTGAGCCGACGTGGCGTGGCTGCTGTCGTCGCGGTCACGGTCATCGCCTCCGGTGTCTCCGGATGCGGGTTCCGCGGCCTGAACGCGTTGCCCCTCCCGGGAACCGAGAATCGCCGTCACGCCAGCGTCTTTCACGTCGAGATTTCCAATGTCGGCATGCTGGAATCGAATTCGCCGGTCCTCGTCGACGATGTCGTGGTCGGCACCGTCGGCGATATGCGGTTGCGCAACTGGCATGCCGACGTCGAAGTGTTCGTCCGTCCCGATGTGGTGGTGCCGGCCAACGCGGTCGCGACGGTCGGGCAGACCAGTCTGCTGGGCTCGATGCACCTGGAGCTCGATCCGCCGATCGGCGTCGCCCCGCTCGGTCGGCTGCAGCCGGGAACGACGATCCCGCTGAGCAGGTCGTCGACATATCCGTCCACCGAACGGACTTTGTCCACATTGTCCGCGGTGGTGAACGGCGGGGGACTCGGACAGATCGGTGACGTCATCCGAAACGCCAACACCGCGTTCTCGGGCCGGCAGGCTCAGATCCGAGACATGTTGCGGCGCTTGGACGATTTCGTCGGCACGCTGGACAGCGAACGCAGTGCGCTGATCGACATGATCCAGCAGTTGAACAGGTTCACCAGCACGTTCGCCCAGCAGCGTGACGTTGTCACCGCCGCGCTCAGACGTGTTCCGGCGGCGCTCGACGTGCTCATCCGGGAGCGGCCGCGCATCGTCACCGCGCTGGACAAGCTACGAAAGTTCAGCGAATCCACCACGGATCTGATCAATGCGACACAGAACGACCTGGTCACCAATCTGCACAACCTCGAGCCGACGATCAAGGCGCTGGCCGATTTCGGCCCCGAGCTCGACACCGCGCTGGCCTTCGCCACCACCTACCCCTATAACCAGAGCTACATCGATCGGGCGGTACGCGGCGACTACGTGAACATGTTCCTGGTCGCGGACCTGACGGTTCCGCGGCTCAAGAGAACGATGTTCCTGGGCACCCGGTGGGGTGACCAGGATGCGAAACTTGTTCCCGCACCCGGTGATCCGTGGTATCTGAACTACACCTACGACCCACTCAAGACCGGCATCGCCGATCCGGCTCCGGCGACACCGCCGACGGCGCCGACGCCGAGCGGAGGTGGCTGATGCTGACCCGACTCGTCCGGATCCAATTGGTGATCTTCAGCATCATCGCGGTTACCGGCCTGCTGCTGATGACGTTCCTGTTCATACAGGTGCCGACGTTGCTGGGCATCGGCAAGATCACGGTCACCCTGGAACTGCCCAGCGGCGGCGGTCTGTACCGGTTCTCCAACGTCACCTATCGCGGCGTGCAGGTTGGCAAGGTCACCGACCTGCGACTGACCCCGCGCGGCGCGCAAGCCACGCTGTCGCTGGATACTTCGCCGAGAATCCCCGCCGATCTGCGGGCCGAGGTCCGTAGTGCGTCGGCGATCGGGGAACAGTACGTCGACCTGCGGCCGCAGAGTGGATCCGGTCCGTACCTGCGCGACGGATCGGTGATCGCACTGCAGCAGACCACCATCCCTCAGGCCGTCGGCCCGATGCTGGACAGGGTGAGCATGCTCGTCGGGAGCATCCCCGGTGACAAAATCGCTGTCCTGCTCGACGAGGCGGACACCGGCCTGCGCGGCGCCGGATACGACCTGTCCTCACTACTGGACTCGTCGGCGACCGTCATCGACAAGATCCACGGCGTACGTGACGAGACCACGTCACTGGTGGATGACGCTGTCCCGTTGCTGGATTCACAGGTCGCCAGCACCGATTCGCTGCGGGTGTGGGCGCGCGGTCTGGCCAACGTGACCCAGACGATCGCCGGCGACGACGACCGGGTCCGTGCGCTACTGGACACCGGACCGGCCGCCGCCAACGAGATCACCCGACTGCTCGATCAGCTGAAGCCAACACTGCCGGTATTGCTGGCCAACCTGAGCACGCTGGGTCAGATTCTGGTCACCTACAACTCGTCCCTCGAGCAGCTGCTGGTGCTGCTGCCGCCGGCCATCGCCAGCACCCAGGCGTTCGGGCTGCCGACCAACAATCCCACCGGACTGCCGGTGGGGGAGTTCGCGATCACCTTGGGTGATCCGCCGCCCTGTACCGTCGGTTTCCTACCGCCGTCGTCGTGGCGATCGCCGGCCGACACGACGACCATCGACACCCCGGACGGCCTGTATTGCAAGCTGCCGCAGGATTCGCCGCTCGCGGTCCGCGGTGCACGGAACTATCCGTGCGCCGGTAAGCCGGGTAAGCGTGCTCCCACCGTCGAGATCTGCGACAGCGACCAACCCTTTGTGCCGATCGCGGTGCGCCAGCACGCGGTCGGTCCGTATCCACTGGACCCGAATCTCATCTCGCAGGGAGTTCCGCCCGACAGCAGGGTCAATCCCGACGACCACATATTCGGCCCACCGGGCTCGCCCGCACCGGGAGTGGCTCCCAGCGCGTTCGGTACACAGGGCTCAGGCCGGCCGTCTGTGCAGGTCGTTCCGTACAACCCGGCGACGGGCAGCTACGTCACCGCGGAGGGGCGCCGGTTCGTTCAGTCGGATCTCGGTGCTCCCAAAGCGCCGACATCGTGGAAAGACCTTCTGCCGTGCTAACTCTCGGACTCCAGCGGCGCGAGGCCGGAACGCACCAGGCCCACGCTGGTGGCCACCACCTCGCTCAAATCGGTCGAACAGCCGTCGCGTCCCCACCGTTCAACAGCGGTGACCAGAGCCGCGGCCAGCACCGCGCCTGCGACCTCGGCGATCAGGTCGACGTCGGGGAGGTCGGTGTAGCGACGCTTGACGAAATCGGTCAGCACTTCCGCGAACGACGCCTGCACCACCCGAAGATGCCCGGCGGCGCGATCCCCGTCGAGCAGGGTCGCCCGCATGATCGCGGCCTGACGAACAATCTCGAGGTCGTGCGGGAAACTGACGACGCTGCCCAGCACCGCGTCGAACAGCGACTCGGTGGCCGGGCGTCGCGCCAGGGCATCGGCGAACCACTCCAGTTGAGTCTCGTAGTCCTGGAACAGCACCGCTTCTTTGGTGGGGAAGTGCCGGAAGAATGTCCGCTCGGTGACGCCCGCGTCGTCCGCAAGCTGGGCCACCGTCACGTTCGTGAACCCGTCGTTGGCGAATCGCGCCAAGGCCACCTCGCGCAATGCCTCTCGCGTCGCGGTCCGGCGCCGATCGTGCGAGTTCGTCATTACGGCATTTTCGCACAATGTCTTTCGCAAATTCACAGCAGTTGTGACATCAGTTCCATCGAGTGAGGAGAAACCAACAATGACCGACTACGACGCGATCGTCATCGGGGCAGGTCACAACGGCCTGACCGCGGCGGCGGTCCTGCAGCAACGCGGCCTCCGGACGGTGGTGCTGGAACAGAACACCTATTCCGGCGGCATGGCGGCCACCGTGGAGTTGATCGACGGATTCCGTTACGAGATAGCCGGTTCCGTTCAGTTCCCGACAGCCCCGGAGGTCGCGGCGGCGTTGGAGCTGCACACGATTCCGCAGGTCCATTCTGAGGTTCAGTCCGTCAATCTCGGTGAGGCCGGCGAGGAGCCGATGATTCTGTACAGCGATCCGATGAAGTACATGACGCATCTGTCCGAGAGACACGGAACCGATGCGGTGCTGGGCATGGCCAAGATGCTCGAGTGGACCACGGGTCCCTCGCGGGCGCTGGGACGCTTCGAGGCGCGCACGCCACCGAAGACGCTCGATGAGATGTATGCCTGCGCGGCAAACGAATCCGAGCGGCGCGCCATTCACGAGATGCTGTTCGGCACCGCGATGGATGTCATCGACCGCAACTTCCCGGACAAGGACAAGTACGCCACGATCCGCGGGATGCTGGCGTTCCTGGCGATCAACTCCACCTATCGGGGTCCGTTCACACCGGGCAGCGCGACCTGTCTGGCGTTCGCGATGGGTGTGCCGGACATGGACGCCACGATGATGACGAAACTGGAGGGCGGCATCGGTGCCGTCTGCGATCACCTCAAGAATCTGTTCATCGACCGTGGCGGAGAAATCAGATATCGCACCAAGGTCGAGCAGATCCTCGTAGACAACGAGCGGGTGACCGGAGTTCGGCTGCGCGACGGATCGGTGCTGGCTGCACCCGTCGTGGTGTCCAACCTGTCGCCTGATCTGACGCTGATCGATCTGGTCGGAACGGATTACCTGCCCGGCAACTTGGTCGAGCGTCTGGCGGGCCGTGACCACCGCGCGACGTTCATCCAGATGCATTTCGCGCTGGACGGTCTGCCCGAGTTCGCCGCGCCGTACGAACTCCTCAACGAAGAGGGCATGCAGCAGTCGGTCGGGGTCTTCGGCACTCCCGAAGAACAGCAACGACAGTGGGAGATGGCGAGGGCCGGAATGCTGCCGGACAATCCTTCGTTCGGTATGCAGATTCCGTCCGTCAGCGATCCGTCCCTGGCGCCGCCGGGAAAGCACGCGGCCAGCGCCTACGCCTACGGGTTCCCCGTCGAGGCGCCCCGCGAACAGCACGGGCGGCTCAAACAGGAGATGGCCGAGACGGTGATCGACAAGATCTCGAAGTTCGCGCCGAATTTCCGCGACATCCAGATTCGGCACATCACGTTCGCGCCCTATCACATGCAGACGATGTTCGGTGCGCCCGACGGGGACTTCTGCCACGGTCTGCTGCACCCGGATCTGATGGGCCCGAACCGGCCGGGCCCCAAGGGATTCCTGGATATCCAGATCCCGATCCAGGGTCTGTATCTCGGCGGCGCCGGCTGCCACGGCGGGCCCGGCATCACCTTCGTCCCGGGATACAACGCGGCATATGCGGCCCTGGACGACCTGGCGGCGTCATGACCTACGTCATCGGCGAGCCGTGTGTGGACATCCGGGACAAGGCGTGTGTGGACGAATGCCCCGTCGACTGCATCTACGAGGGGGAGCGGATGCTGTACATCCATCCCGACGAGTGCGTCGACTGCGCGGCCTGTGAGCCGGTGTGTCCGGTCGAGGCGATCGTCTACATCGACGACGCCACCGACGACTGGCAGCCGTACGTGGCAGCCAATGCGGACTTCTTCGCCGATCTCGGATCGCCCGGCGGGGCACGCGGATTGGGCAGGCAGCCGTTCGACGCGCCGCTGGTGTCCCAGCTGCCGCGCAAGGATGTTGCCGAGCACTAGCCGCCTTCGCCGCTTCCGGGTAGGAAGCGTTCCGGGTGGTGGTAAGTGTTGGTGCCCGCCGTGAGTGGGAGTTGCGGCGGCGGTATCCATTCGGTGTCACCGTTGGCCAGTTTCCGGGTTCTCCAGCCGTGGTCGAGAAGCCGGTGATCGGGTCGGCAGACCAGGGTGAGTTTGTCGATATTGGTCAGACCACCGTCGGCCCATTCGTCGACGTGGTGGACTTCGGTGAGGTATCCGGGTGCATCGCAGCCGGGGCGGGTGCAGCCGCGTTCCTTGTTGTGCAGCATGATTCGCTGATCGGCCGAAGCCACCCGTTTGGTGCGGCCCAGCCATAAGGCCTGTCCGTTCACCCCGTCGAACAGGGCGAGGTAATGGTAGGCGTGGCTGGCCATCCGGATGAGGTCCGGCATGGGTAGCAGCGTGCCGGTAGCGGTGACAGCATGTCCGGTTTTGGCGTGGAGGTCTTGGAGCGTGGCCGACGCGATTACCGTGACCGGCAACCCGTTGTGCTGTCCCAATTTCGGATCGCCGAGCTGACCACGGACCAGCGCAGTCAACGCATCGTGTTGGCGTTGGCCGTGGCTGCGGCGGTCGCGTTCGGCCGTCTCCTCGGTCGGGGTGATGGTCGGCGATTGATCTGCTGGATTGCACACTCCGGGTGCGGCGAACTTGGTGAACCAGGCATCCAGCATGGACCGCAACTGGGGATCGGCGACCAGCCGGCCCACACTCATGCCGTCGACGCCCTGCCCACCGCACCAGACGAATCCGCGCTTGCGAGCCCGATCGTCATCGGAGAACGTGCCGTCGGGGTTCAGATGTAACGCCAGCCGCAGCGCGATCTTCTCCAATTGATCGGGTCGCATCGTCTGCGCGTGCTCGGCGAGTGTGCGTTCGGCCTTCTCCACCTCCACCGCGGGGACGTGGTCGGGCAGGTCGCGGAAGAACTTCTGGATCACCCGCAGATGCTCGCCATCCAACTGTCCGGCGTGCCAGCCCGCGGCGGTGTCCGGCAGCAGCGGCGGCAGCGGCTGGCCGGTCAACGCCCGCCGCGGCGCCACCTGCTCGGCATCGCGGATCCGGCGTTTGGCCTCCCGCGGGCTGATCCGCAACACATCGGCGAGGGTGATCGGTACCGGGGGACACCCCTCGAACTGCTCCAACCGCCCCACCACCGCATGCGACACCGCAACCTGACGGCGACGGGCGGTCTCCAACCGCTGCAGCACCTGGAACCGATCCGGCGGTGACAACACATCGAGATCGACCGCGGCCAACGCCTCGACCACATCGTCGAGTGCCTCCAGCACCGAGTCGATCGAACTCATACATCGAACACTAGTTCGAACCACCGACAAAAACCCGACGCCACAACCGCGCGTTGACTCATCTGAAATGCGCGCGAAGGGCGGCGAATTCGTTGTTCGTTGCCTCACTGAAAATGCGCGCGTGCGGCGTGCCTAGGTGAACGGTCAGCAATGTCGTCGGTAGGCCCGGGTGATGGGGTTGACGTTGGCCGAACGCAGGGCGGTAACCGAGGCGATTGCGGTTCGCTATGTGCGAGCCGACAAGCGGGCCAAGGGCGTGATTCTCGATGAGTTGTGTGCCACGACCGGCTGGCATCGCAATCACGCCCGTAAGGCGCTTATGGCGGCGTTGACGCCGAAAGTCGCGGCCTCGCAGAGGCCGCGACCAGTGAAGTACGGGCCAGAGGTCATTGCCGCGCTGACGGTGTGCTGGACGGTGCTGGGGATGCCGGCCGGCAAGCGATTGGCGCCGATGTTGGGCGAATTGGTGGCGGTGTTGCGCCATTTTCAGGAGTTGGTCATCGATGACCAGACTGCAGCGTTGGTGGTGTCGATGTCGGCGGCCACCATCGATCGACGGTTGGCTCCCGAACGGCGCAAACACCAGCTCAGGGGGCGTGCCACCACGAAGCCAGGGTCGCTGCTCAAGAGTCAGATCCCGGTCAGAACCTGGGCCGACTGGCAGGACGACCGGCCCGGTTTCGTCGAGATCGATTTGGTCTCCCACGACGGAGGCTGCGCCTGGGGTCAGTTCGCCTTCACGTTGACCGTGACCGATATCTGCACCGGGTGGACCGAGAACCGCTCCATTCCCAGCAAGGCGGCGACATGTGTCTTCCGCGCACTCAAAGTCATCGTTGAACGGATGCCATTCCCGATCCTGGGGGTGGACTCCGACAACGGAGCCGAGTTCATCAACACCCACCTACTGCAATGGTGCGTGGACAACGAGATCACCTTCACCCGGGCGCGGCCGGGCAATAAGAACGACGGCTGTCACGTCGAACAGAAGAACTGGGCGGTGGTCCGCACGGTGGTGGGCTATCACCGCTACACAACAGCGTCAGAGATGTTGTTGCTCAACGAGATATGGCAGTTGCAGTCCCAACTCACCAACTACTATCACCCGCAGCAGAAACTGGTATCGAAGGTCCGTCACGGTGCGAAGGTCACCAAGAAGCACGACGAGGCAGCCACTCCGTTTCGGCGCTTGATCAACCACCCGTCCATGGTCGACGAAGACCGGATCCTCGCGCTGACACTAGCCCAAAGCAACATCAACCCCGCCGCAATCCAACGCCGGATTCACGCATTGACCAACCAACTCCTCATCTTGACCACCAGCAAACCGGGAGACAGCGTCAACAAACGCGCACTCATACACAAGGCAGCCAAAACTCCTACGCGCGCATCTTGACATGAGGCAACAGGACCGACCTGTGGATGAACGCGGAACTGTGGAAAACCCTCAGCGCATTGGTAATTCCGCTAGCGGAACTCCTCGGCGGAGGCCTCGATCCAGTCCGACCGCCACGACTCCGGTGGATCGTCGAGCAGCTCCCCGGGCATCAGCCAGTCGTAGATCTCGGCGTAGGTACGGGTGCGCTGACCCTCGATGCGGCGGTTGAGCATCGAGGGCTCCAGCTCGTCGAATCCGTTGAGCCCCATCGAGGCGACGATCTGGGCAGCGCTGGCCACCGTGGCGCGTTGGAAGTTGACCACCCGCTCGGTCTTGTCGGGAACATAGAGCGCACGGGCCCTCGCCTTGTCCTGGGTGGCCACACCGGTCGGGCATCTGTTGGTGTTGCACTTCATCGCCTGAATGCACCCGATCGCGAACATCATCGCCCGGGCGGACATCGTGAAATCCGCACCCTGGCAGATGCGGCTGACGATGTCGACCCCGCTGGCGACCTTGCCCGAGGCCCCGATCCTGATGTGGCGGCGCAGCCCCGTCCCGACCAGGGCGTTGTGCACCAGCATCAGCCCCTCGGTCAGGGGCATGCCGACGTGGTCCTCGAATTCCTGTGGCGCCGCACCGGTTCCGCCCTCAGACCCGTCGACGATGATGAAGTCCGGGGTGATTCCCGTGTGCAGCATTGCCTTGCAGATCGACAGGAATTCGGTGCGCGCACCGATGCACAGCTTGAATCCGATCGGTTTACCACCGGAGAGGCTTCGCAGCGTCGCGATGAAATGCAGCATCTCCAGCGGGGTCCTGAACGCGGTGTGCGCCGGCGGGGACACCACCGTCTGCCCGATCGGCACACCACGGGTGGCGGCGATCTCCGCACTCACCTTGGCTCCGGGCAGCACCCCGCCGAGGCCGGGTTTGGCGCCCTGGGACAGCTTGATCGAGATAGCTTTCACCGTCGGCCAGGCCGCCTTCTCCTCGAACAGCGCGGCGTCGAAGTGCCCGTCGGCGTCGCGGCATCCGAAGTACCCGGAGCCGATCTCCCAGATCAGGTCCCCGCCGTGCTTGAGGTGATAGGGGCTGATGCCGCCCTCGCCGGTGTCGTGGGCGAATCCGCCGCGGGCGGCGCCGCCGTTAAGGGCCTCGATCGCATTGCCCGACAGTGCACCGAAGCTCATCGCCGAGACGTTCAACAACGCGATGTCGTACGGCCGGGTGCAGTCCGGACCGCCGAGCCGCACCCGGGGCGCCAGTTCGGATGCGAAGTGGGCCCGCAGGGAATGGCGGAGGAATTCGTAGCCCAGCGCGTTGACGTCCCGTTCGGTGCCGAACGGCTCATCGCTCTTGGTGCCCTTCGCTCGTTCGTAGACCATGTCGCGGGTCTCCCGGTCGAACGGACTGGCCTCGGTGTTCGACTCGATGAAGTACTGCCTGATCTCGGGGCGCATCGCCTCGGCCAGCCAGCGCGCGTGCGCGAGCACCGGGTAGGAGCGCAGGAGGGTGTGCCGGGTCTGCAGCAGGTCCCAGGTGCCCAATGCCGCGATCGCGCCCAACGGGGCGGCGATCAGCCACCACCAGGGACCGAAGGCCAGCGCGAGCCCCGCGGCGGCCAGCGCCACCACCCACAGGGACGTGACGGCGAGGGCTCTGAGCATCGGGCTCCCTTAGGGTGAAATGCCTGCGGGGCGTCATTCTGGCATCACCTATGATCGGCACTTGCGTCACATCCGTGGCGGAAATAAGCCCAGCTGCGAAAAAGGAGTGTCTTGCCGCGTGGGTGAGCAACCCGTCGACTTGTCGCAGGAATCGCTGACGGAGGCCGTCAGCGCGGCCCGGCGTGCCTTCGAGGAGGCCGCCGACCTGGATGCGCTGGCCCGCGCGAAGACCGATCACCTCGGTGACCGCGCGCCGCTGGCACTGGCCCGCCAGGCACTGGCAACGCTGCCCAAGGCCGACCGCGCCGAGGCAGGAAAGCTGGTGAACGTCGCCCGCGGCGATGCCCAGCGCAGCTACGACGAGCGACTGGCGGTGCTGCGCGCCGAACGTGACGCGGCAGTCCTGGTGGCCGAGGCCATCGATGTCACGCTGCCCTCGACACGGCAGCCCGTCGGGGCGCGGCACCCGATCACCATCCTGGCCGAGCACGTCGCCGACACCTTCATTGCGATGGGCTGGGAGCTGGCCGAAGGTCCCGAGGTCGAAACCGAGCAATTCAACTTCGACGCGCTGAACTTTCCGCCCGACCATCCGGCCCGCAGCGAGTCCGACACGTTCCACATCGCTCCGGAGGGGTCGCGCCAACTACTGCGCACCCACACCTCCCCGGTCCAGGTGCGCACGCTGCTCGCCCGCGAGCTGCCGGTCTACATCGTGTCGATCGGGCGCACGTTCCGCACCGACGAACTGGACTCCACCCACACCCCGGTCTTCCACCAGGTGGAGGGGCTCGCTGTCGATCGCGGGCTGACGATGGCCCACCTGCGCGGCACGCTGGACGCGTTCGCCCGCTCCGAGTTCGGCGAAGGCGCCCGCACCCGGATGCGGCCGCACTTCTTCCCGTTCACCGAGCCGTCGGCCGAGGTGGACATCTGGTTCCCGAACAAGAAGGGCGGCCCGGGCTGGGTCGAGTGGGGTGGCTGCGGCATGGTCAATCCGAACGTGTTGCGCGCCGCGGGTATTGACCCGGAGGTCTACTCGGGCTTCGCATTCGGGATGGGCCTCGAGCGCACCCTGCAGTTCCGCAACGGCATCCCCGACATGCGCGACATGGTCGAAGGCGATGTGCGGTTCTCGTTGCCGTTCGGGGTCGGCGTCTGATGCGCCTTCCCTACAGCTGGCTGCGTGAGGTCGTGCAGCGTGGCGCACCCGAGTGGGATGTCGAGCCGCAGGACCTGGAACACGCCCTCATCCGCGTCGGCCACGAGGTCGAGGACATCATCACCCTCGGCCCGGTGAGCGGTCCGCTGACCGTCGGGCGGGTCACCGCCATCGAAGAACTCACCGAGTTCAAAAAGCCCATCCGGGCGTGCAAGGTCGATGTGGGCGAAGCCGAGGATCGCGATATCGTCTGCGGTGCAACGAACTTCGCGGTGGGTGACCTTGTCGTCGTCGCGCTGCCCGGTACCACCCTTCCGGGTGACTTCCACATCGCCAGCCGTAAGACCTACGGCCGCCTCTCCGACGGCATGATCTGCTCGACGGCCGAATTGGGTTTGGGCGCCGATCATTCCGGCATTCTCGTACTGCCGCCGGACACCGCCGAACCCGGCGCGGACGGAATTGCCGTGCTCGGACTCGACGATGTGATCTTCGACCTGGCGGTGACGCCGGACCGTGGTTACGGCATGTCGGTGCGCGGCATCGCCCGCGAAATCGCCTGTGCCTACGATCTGCCCTTCGACGACCCGGCCGACGTTGCGCCGCTGCCCGCCGAGGGTGTGGCGCTGCCGGTCACCGTCGAACCCGGCACCGGCGTCAGCCGTTTCGCGTTGCGGCCGGTCACTGGCATCAATCCGAATGCAGTGTCGCCGTGGTGGTTACGTCGGCGGCTGATGCTCTCGGGTATCCGGCCCATCTCGCCGGCCGTCGACGTCACCAACTACGTGATGCTCGAGCTCGGCCACCCGATGCACGCACACGACCGCAGCCGCATCAACGGCGAATTCGTGGTCCGGTTCGCCAAGCCGGGGGAGACGGTCGTCACGCTCGACGACATCGAACGCAAACTCGACTCGGCCGACGTGCTGATCGTCGACGATGTCGCGACGGCGGCCATCGGCGGTGTGATGGGCGCGGGCACCACCGAGATCGACGACGACTCCACCGACATCCTGCTGGAAGCCGCGGTCTGGGATCCGGCCGCGGTGTCACGAACGATCCGCCGCCTGCACCTGGTCAGCGAGGCAGGCCGGCGCTACGAACGCTCGGTCGACCCCGCCATCTCCGTTGCCGCGGTCGATCGGTGCGCCCGGCTGCTCGCCTCGATCGCCGGCGGCGCCATCGAACCCACCCTCACCGACTGGCGCGGGGACCCGCCGCGCGACGACTGGTCCCCGCCGCCGGTGCGGATCCGTTTCGATCTGCCCGATCAGCTGGCCGGGGTGGAATACGAGGGCGGAGCCACGGTCAAGCGGTTGACCCAGATCGGCGCCGAGGTGACCGAGGACGACGCCGATCCGGCCATCCTCATCGTGACCCCGCCGAGCTGGCGCCCGGATCTGGCGCAGCCGGCCGACCTGGTCGAGGAAGTGCTGCGGTTGGAAGGCCTGGACAAGATCCCGTCGGTACTGCCCACGGCACCCGCCGGTCGCGGCCTGACCGCGGGGCAGAAGCGGCGACGGGCGGTCGGCAAGGCGCTGGGTCTGTCCGGCTATGTCGAGGTGCTGCCCACTCCGTTCCTGCCCGCCGGCGTCTTCGACCAGTGGGGCCTGCCGGACCGCGATCCGCGCCGGGTCACCACCACGGTGCTCAACCCGCTGGAGGCCGACCGGCCCAGCCTGGCCACCACGCTGCTGCCGGCTCTACTGGAAGCGCTGTCCCGCAACGTGTCTCGAGGCTTCGGAGATGTCGCGCTGTTCTCCATCGCGCAGGTGGTGTACCCCACCGACCAGACCAAGGGCGTCGAGCTGATCCCGACGCACCGCAGGCCGAGCGACGAGGAGATCGCGGCGCTGGACGCGTCTCTGCCCAGTCAGCCGGTGCACGTCGGTGCGGTGTTGACCGGTCTGCGCGAGCCTCGCGGACCCTGGGGTCCCGGGCGTGCGGTGGAGGCCGCCGACGCCTTCGAGGCGGTACGGATCATCGCCCGTGCATGCGGTGTCGACGTGACGTTGCGCGCCGCGCAGTACCTGCCGTGGCATCCCGGCCGTTGCGCTGAGGTTCTGGTCGACGGGCAGGTGGTCGGCCATGCCGGGCAGCTGCATCCGTCGGTCATCGAGCGGTCCGGGTTGCCGAAGGGCACCTGCGCACTCGAACTCGACCTGGATGCCGTGCCCATCGTCCAGACGCTGCCCGCCCCGCGGGTATCGCCGTTCCCGGCGGTGTTCCAGGACGTCAGCCTGGTCGTCGCCGGTGACGTCGCCGCGGCGGCGGTGGTCGACGCCGTCCGTGACGGAGCCGGGGAGCTGCTGGAGGACGTTGCGCTGTTCGACGTCTACACCGGGCCGCAGATCGGCGCCGACCGCAAGTCGCTGACTCTGGCGCTGCGCTTCCGGGCGCCGGACCGGACGTTGACCGAGGATGAGGCCAGCGCCGCCCGGGATGCGGCGGTGGCCGCGGCCGCCGAGCGCGTCGGCGCCGAGCTCAGGGCCTGATTCCGCGCTGCGCGGGCCGGCCCTGGAATGAATTTGCATACGGCTGCATAACCATGCAGAATCGCGGGATGACTTCGGTGGCGATTGCCGGCGCCAGCGGCTACGCCGGCGGTGAGATCCTGCGTTTGTTGCTCGGACACCCGGCCTATGCGGACGGCCGTCTGACCATTGGCGCGCTGACCGCCGCCGCCAGCGCGGGCACTCAGTTGTCCGAGCATCACCCGCACCTGTTGCCGCTGGCCGGCCGGATACTCGAACCCACCGAGACCGAGCTCCTCGCCGGCCACGACGTGGTGTTCCTGGCCCTGCCGCACGGCCATTCCGCAGCGTTGGCCGAGCAACTCGGCGATGACACCGTAATCATCGACTGTGGCGCCGACTTCCGGCTCACCGACGCCGACGACTGGCAGCGGTTCTACGGCTCGGAGCACGCGGGTAGCTGGCCCTACGGGCTGCCCGAACTGCCCGGCGGGCGGGACCGTCTGCGGGACGCCACCCGAATCGCGGTACCGGGCTGCTATCCGACCGCCGCGCTGCTCGCGTTGCTGCCCGCGGTCGCCGCGGACCTGGTCGAGCCTGCGGTCACCGTGGTGGCGGTCAGCGGCACCTCGGGCGCGGGCCGCGCCGCCAAGGTCGACCTGCTGGGCTCCGAGGTCATCGGGTCGGCGCGCGCGTACAACATCGCCGGTGCGCACCGGCACACCCCGGAGATCGCGCAGGGCCTGCGCGCCGTGACCGACCGTGACGTCACCGTCTCGTTCACTCCGGTGTTGATCCCGACGTCGCGCGGCATTCTGGCCACCTGCACCGCCCGCACCCAGGCGTCGGTGTCCGAGATCCGCGCGGCCTACGAAAAGGCCTATGACGCCGAACCGTTCATCCATCTGCTGCCCGAAGGGCAGTTGCCCCGCACCGGTGCGGTGATCGGCAGCAACGCCGCCCAGCTGGCGGTGGCGGTCGACGCCGACGCCGGCGTGCTGGTCGCGGTGTGCGCCATCGACAACTTGGTGAAGGGCACCGCCGGTGCGGCGGTGCAGTCGATGAACCTGGCGCTCGGCTGGGGCGAGACCGAAGGACTGTCGATCGTGGGAGTGGCGCCGTGACGCGTATCGGAGGGCAGGAGCGAAGCGACTCGGGAATGAACATCGATCAGACCAAACTGGTGCGGACGCAGGGGGTTACCGCGCCTGCCGGGTTCCGCGCGACCGGAATCGCGGCCGGTATCAAGAAATCCGGTGCGCTCGACCTGGCGCTGGTGTTGAACGAAGGTCCCGACTACGCGGCCGCCGGGGTGTTCACCCGCAACCAGGTCAAGGCAGCCCCGGTGCTGTGGAGCCAGCAGGTTCTCACCACCGGCCGGTTGCGTGCGGTGTTGCTGAACTCCGGCGGCGCCAACGCCTGCACCGGAGCGGCGGGTTTCCAGGACACCCACGCCACCGCTGAGGCCGTCGCCGCAGCGCTGTCGCAGTGGGGCACCGAGACCGGACCCGTCGAGGTCGCGGTCTGTTCGACGGGGCTGATCGGCGATCGGCTACCGATGGACAAGGTGCTGGCCGGTGTCACCGAGATCGTCCACGAACTCGGCGGTGGGCTGACCGGCGGTGAGGAAGCCGCGCGGGCCATCATGACCACCGATACCGTGCCGAAACAGGTTGCCCTGCACCATGCCCCGGAAACAGGGGAGAACTGGACCGTCGGCGGGATGGCCAAGGGCGCCGGCATGCTGGCCCCGTCCTTGGCGACGATGCTGGTGGTGCTGACCACCGACGCGGTGGCTGACGCCGCCGCACTCGACACCGCGTTGCGCCGGGCCACCGCCAAGACCTTCGACCGCCTCGACGTCGACGGCAGCTGCTCGACCAATGACACGGTGCTGCTGCTGGCCTCGGGTGCCAGCGAGATCGCGCCCAGCCAGGACGATTTGGACGCGGCCGTGCTGCGGGTGTGTGACGACCTCTGCGCGCAACTGCAGGCCGACGCCGAAGGCGTCACCAAGCGCATCGCGATCACCGTCACCGGGGCGCCCAATGACGACGACGCGGTGACCGCGGGCCGGATCATCGCGCGCGACAGCCTGGTCAAGACGGCGTTGTTCGGCTCCGACCCGAACTGGGGGCGGGTGCTCGCCGCGGTCGGGATGGTGCCGTTCGAGATCGACGCCCAACGGATCACCGTGTCATTCAACGGTTTCCCGGTGTGCGTCGACGGGGCCGGCGCGCAGGGAGCCCGCGACGTGAACCTGGCGGGCGCGGACATCGAGGTGACAGTCGACCTCAAGCTCGGGAACGGGCACGCGACCATCCGCACCACCGACCTGTCACACGCGTACGTCGAGGAGAATTCGGCCTACAGCTCATGACCGCGACCGTGAACACCAAGGCGGCGATCCTCGCCGAGGCGCTGCCGTGGCTCAAGCAGCTGAACGACAAGATCGTCGTCATCAAGTACGGCGGCAACGCGATGACCGACGACCGGCTCAAGGCGGCTTTTGCCGACGATATGGTGTTCCTGCGCAACGCCGGTATTCACCCGGTCGTGGTACACGGCGGCGGTCCGCAGATCAGCGCGATGCTCAAGAAGCTGGGCATCGAAGGCGAATTCAAGGGCGGGTTTCGGGTCACCACCCCCGAGGTGCTCGACATCGCGCGCATGGTGCTGTTCGGTCAGGTCGGCCGCGAGCTGGTGAACCTCATCAACGCCCATGGCCCGTACGCGGTCGGCATCACCGGAGAGGACGCCCATTTGCTCACGGCGGTGCGACGCGGGGTCACCGTGGACGGTGTTCTCACCGACATCGGCCTGGTGGGCGACATCGATCACGTCAATTCCGCCGCCGTCCTGGATCTCATTGCCGCCGGACGTATTCCGGTGATCTCGACCATCGCGCCGGACGCCGACGGTGTGGTGCACAACATCAACGCCGACACCGCCGCTGCCGCGGTGGCCAAAGCCCTGGGCGCCGAGAAGCTGCTGATGCTCACCGACGTCGAAGGCCTCTACACCCGGTGGCCCGACCGGGATTCGCTGGTCAGCCAGATCGACACCGTCACCCTGGCCGAGATGCTGCCGACCTTGGAGACCGGGATGATCCCCAAGATCGAAGCCTGCCTGCGGGCCGTGGAGGGTGGAGTACCCAGCGCGCACGTGATCGACGGACGGGTCGAACATTGTGTGCTGGTCGAACTGTTCACCGACGAAGGCACCGGCACGAAAGTGGTTCCATGAGCGGCGGGCAGGAGCGAAGCGACATGGGGAAGCGACACAGCCTGATTGAGCGTTGGTCCGACGTCATGATGGACAACTACGGCACCCCGCCGCTGGCATTGGCCAGCGGCGACGGCGCCGTCGTCACCGATGAGAACGGGAAGACCTACCTCGATCTGCTCGGCGGCATCGCGGTCAACATCCTCGGCCACCGCCACCCGGCGATCATCGATGCGGTCACCACCCAGTTGAACACCCTGGGCCACACCTCGAATCTGTATGCCACCGAGCCTGGCATCGCGCTGGCCGAGGCGCTGGTCGACCTGCTCGGCGCGCCGGCGCGGGCGTTCTTCTGCAACTCCGGCACCGAGGCCAACGAGGTCGCCTTCAAGATCACCCGGCTGACCGGTCGCACGAAACTCGTTGCCGCCCAGAACGCTTTCCATGGCCGCACGATGGGCTCGCTCGCGTTGACCGGCCAGCCCGCCAAGCAGGCGCCGTTCGAACCGCTGCCCGGCTTCGTCACTCACGTTCCCTACGGCGATGTCGATTCGCTCGCAGCAGCCGTCGATTCGGACACCGCGGCGGTGTTCCTGGAACCCATCATGGGTGAGGGTGGCGTGGTGGTGCCGCCCGAGGGCTATCTGGCCGCCGCGCGCGAGATCACCAGCCGCCACGGCGCGCTGCTGGTGCTCGACGAGGTGCAGACCGGCGTCGGGCGCACCGGGGCCTTCTATGCCCACCAGCACGACGGCATCACCCCCGACATCGTCACGCTGGCAAAGGGACTCGGCGGCGGGCTGCCGATCGGGGCGTGCCTGGCCATCGGCCCCACCGCCGACCTGTTGACCCCTGGGCTGCACGGCAGCACCTTCGGAGGCAACCCGGTGTGCACCGCGGCCGCGCTGGCAGTGCTCAAGGTGCTTGCCCAAGAAGACCTGGTGACCCGCGCCGACGTCCTCGGCAAGACGCTGAGCCACGGCATCGAGGCGCTGGACCATCCGCTGGTCGACCATGTCCGCGGTCGGGGTCTGTTGCGCGGTGTGGTGCTGACCGCGCCGCAGGGCAAGATCGTCGAAACCGCCGCCCGTGACGCCGGTTTCCTGGTCAACGCCGCCGCACCCGACGTGGTGCGACTGGCCCCGCCGCTGATCATCAGCGAAGCGCAGATCGACAGTTTCCTTCATGCACTACCCGCGATCCTGGATGAGGCGGCCCGATGAGCACCCTGAGGCATTTCCTGCGTGACGACGACCTGAATCAGCAGGAGCAGGCCGAGATCCTGGAACTGGCAGCCGTTCTCAAGAAAGACCCGATGAGCCGGCGCCCGCTGGAGGGCCCGCGCGGGGTGGCGGTGATCTTCGACAAGAACTCCACCCGCACCCGGTTCTCATTCGAGGTGGGCATCGCCCAGCTCGGCGGGCACGCCGTGGTGGTGGACGGCCGTGCCACCCAGTTGGGCCGGGAAGAAACCCTCGAGGACACCGGTCGGGTGCTGTCCCGCTACGTGGACGCGATCGTCTGGCGCACCTTCGCTCAGCAGCGGCTGAACGCAATGGCCTCCGCGGCAACTGTTCCGGTGGTCAACGCATTGTCCGACGAGTTCCACCCGTGTCAGGTGCTGGCGGACCTGCAGACGCTGGTTGAACGCAAGGGCTCGCTGAACGGCCTGCGGATGACCTACTTCGGGGACGGCGCCAACAACATGGCGCACTCCCTGATGCTTGGCGGCGTGACCGCAGGCATCCACGTCACGATCGCCGCGCCGGCCGGATTCGAACCGCACCCGATGTTCGTGGCCGCCGCCGAACACCGCGGCAGGCAGACCGGCGCCACCGTCACGCTCACGACCGATGCGGTCGCCGGGGCCAAGGGCGCTGACGTCCTGGTCACCGACACCTGGACGTCGATGGGGCAGGAGAACGACGGCCTCGACCGGGTTGTGCCGTTCCGGCCCTTTCAGCTCAACGCCGGCCTGCTCGACCACGCCGACTCCGATGCCGTTGTGCTGCACTGCCTGCCGGCCCACCGGGGACACGAGATCACCGACGGGGTGATCGACGGTCCACACAGTGCGGTGTGGGACGAGGCCGAGAACCGGCTGCACGCCCAGAAAGCTCTGCTGGTGTGGTTGTTGGAGAACAAGTGACCAGCGAGGTCAGCACCACACGAGCCGGGCGGCAGGCCCGGATCGTGGCGCTGCTGTCCGCGCAGTCGGTGCACAGCCAGAGTGAACTCGCCGCGCTGTTGGCCGACGAGGGCATCGAGGTCACCCAGGCCACTTTGTCGCGCGACCTCGAGGAGCTGGGGGCGGTCAAGCTGCGCGGCGCCGACGGCGGAAGCGGCGTCTACGTCGTGCCCGAGGACGGCAGCCCGGTGCGGGGGATATCCGGCGGCACCGAGCGGGTGTCCCGGCTGCTCGGTGATCTACTGGTGTCCACCGACGCCAGTGGCAACCTGGCCGTGCTGCGCACCCCGCCCGGTGCGGCGCACTACCTGGCCAGCGCGATCGACCGGGCGGCACTACCTGACGTCGTCGGCACCGTCGCCGGCGACGACACCATCCTGGTGGTGGCCCGCGAGCCGATGACCGGCGCGCAACTGGCCACCATGTTCGAGACCATCCACTAGACCCGCTTCAACTAGATCCCAAAGGCAAAGGAGCACTTCATGTCCGAACGCGTCATCTTGGCGTATTCCGGCGGCCTGGACACCTCGGTGGCCATCAGCTGGATCGGCAAGGAGACCGGCAAGGAGGTGGTGGCCGTCGCCATCGACCTCGGCCAGGGCGGCGAGGACATGGAGGTCGTTCGCCAGCGTGCCCTGGACTGCGGTGCCGTCGAAGCCGTCGTGGTCGATGCCCGCGACGAGTTCGCCGAGCAGTACTGCCTTCCGGCCATCAAGTCCAACGCCCTGTACATGGATCGCTACCCGCTGGTGTCGGCGCTGAGCCGGCCGCTGATCGTCAAGCATCTGGTGACCGCGGCCCGCGAACACCGCGGTGGCATCGTCGCGCACGGCTGCACCGGCAAGGGCAACGACCAGGTCCGCTTCGAGGTCGGATTCGCTTCGCTGGCGCCGGATCTCGAGGTGCTGGCCCCGGTCCGGGACTATGCCTGGACTCGGGAGAAGGCGATCGCGTTCGCCGAGGAGAACGCCATCCCGATCAACGTCACCAAGCGCTCGCCGTTCTCCATCGACCAGAACGTGTGGGGCCGCGCGGTGGAAACCGGCTTCCTGGAACACCTCTGGAACGCGCCGACCAAGGACGTCTACGACTACACCGAAGACCCGACGCTGAACTGGAGCACCCCCGACGAGGTGATCGTCGGCTTCGAGAAGGGGGTGCCGGTCTCCATCGATGGACGCGGCGTTTCCGTTCTACAGGCCATCGAGGAACTCAACCGCCGGGCCGGCGCCCAGGGGGTCGGTCGCCTCGACGTCGTCGAGGACCGGCTGGTCGGCATCAAGAGCCGCGAGATCTACGAAGCCCCGGGCGCGATGGTGCTGATCACCGCCCACACCGAACTGGAGCACGTCACGCTGGAGCGTGAACTCGGCCGGTTCAAGCGCACCACCGATCGCAAGTGGAGCGAGCTGGTGTACGACGGCCTGTGGTTCTCGCCGCTGAAGCGCTCCCTGGAGGCCTTCGTCGCCGACACCCAACAGCATGTGACCGGCGAGATCCGGATGGTGTTGCACGGCGGGCACATCGCGGTCAACGGCCGGCGCAGCCCCACGTCGCTGTACGACTTCAACCTCGCCACCTACGACGAGGGCGACACCTTCGACCAGTCGTCGGCCAAGGGATTCGTCCACGTGCACGGGTTGTCGTCGAAGATCGCCGCCCGCCGGGACTTGGCAGGCAATCAGACGTGAGCACCAACGAGGGCTCGTTGTGGGGCGGCCGCTTCGCAGACGGGCCGGCGCCCGCCCTGGCGGCGCTGAGCAAGTCCACCCACTTCGACTGGGTGCTGGCGCCCTACGACGTGGCCGCCTCCAAGGCACACGCCAAGGTGCTGCACACCGCTGGCCTGCTGACCGACGAGCAGCGCGACGGGTTGCTCGCCGGCCTGGACAGTCTGGGAAACGATGTCGCCGACGGCAGCTTCATCCCGCTGGTCACCGACGAGGACGTGCACGGGGCACTTGAGCGCGGCCTGATCGACCGGGTCGGTCCGGATCTCGGTGGCCGGCTGCGGGCGGGACGGTCGCGAAACGACCAGGTGGCCACCCTGTTTCGGATGTGGCTGCGGGACGCGATGCGGCGCATCGCCGACCTCGCGCTCGAGGTGGTGTCCGCCTTGTCGATGCAGGCCGCCGCTCACCCGACGGCGATCATGCCGGGCAAGACTCACCTGCAGGCCGCGCAACCGGTACTGCTGGCCCACCATCTGCTGGCGCACGCCCATCCGTTGCTGCGTGATGTCGACCGCATCGCCGACTTCGACGACCGCACCGCGGTATCGCCGTACGGTTCGGGCGCCCTCGCCGGCTCGTCGCTGGGATTGGATCCCGACGCCATCGCCGAGGAGCTGGGATTCGCTGCCGCAGCGGATAATTCGATCGACGCCACGGCCTCTCGTGACTTCGCCGCCGAGGCTGCCTTCGTGCTGGCGATGATCGGAGTCGACCTGTCCCGGCTTGCCGAGGACATCATCCTCTGGAGCACAACAGAATTCGGCTATGCGACGCTGCACGACGCCTGGTCCACGGGCAGTTCAATCATGCCGCAGAAGAAGAACCCGGACATCGCCGAACTCGCCCGTGGCAAGTCGGGCCGGTTGATCGGTAACCTGACCGGCCTGCTGGCCACCCTGAAGGCTCAGCCCCTGGCCTACAACCGGGACCTGCAGGAAGACAAGGAGCCGGTGTTCGACTCGGTGGCTCAACTCGAACTCGTGCTGCCCGCGATGGCCGGACTGGTCGCGACTCTGCGATTCGACACCGACCGGATGGCCGCACTCGCGCCGGCCGGCTACACCCTGGCCACCGACGTCGCCGAGTGGCTGGTGCGTCGCGGGGTGCCGTTCCGGGTGGCCCACGAGGCGGCAGGTGCGGCCGTGCGGACCGCCGAGAGCCGCGGCGTTGGCCTCGACGAGCTCACCGATGCGGAACTGGCTGAGATCAGCGGCGAGCTGACCCCGGAGGTGCGTGGCGTGCTGACCGTCGAGGGATCGGTGTCCTCCCGCGACGCCCGCGGTGGCACCGCGCCGACGCAGGTGGCCGCCCAGCTCAGTGTGGTGCGGGACAGTGTCGAGAACCTGCGGCTGCGTCTGCGGCGGTAGCGCACTGCCGGCGACCCATTACGATCGCCAGATATGGGGGGAGCGCCGGACACGGCCGCCGCACCGCGGCGGGGCGTTCGTGGCTGGTTGGCCGGCCTCAGTCTGAGCCAGATCGGTCAGCTGCTGACCGTCGTCATCCTGGCCGGCACCGCGTTGTTCGGTGGGCTCGACACTGTTGACTCGGCCGTCACCGAGTTTGCACCCGGTGACGAGTTCAGCGACAACGCATTCACCGTCACGCTCGAGCGCGCAACCCTGGTGGACGAACTGCGGGCGGGCACCACGCTCATCGCACCGAAGACGCCCGGCCGGACGTATCTGGGCATCGTCATGAAGATCCGCAACGACGGCACGGTCCCGGCGTATCTCGATGACGAGATCGACCTCCGCGACCAGCCGCAGAAGCGTTTTTACGGCGTCATCCGGCTGACCGACGGCACCCCGGTTCCGAGCCTCGGCCCAGGTTTGACCGAAGAAGTCGGCGTGCTCTGGACATTGCCCCGGAACGCGCTGCGCCCGGGTGATTCCGTGACCGTCCGGATCTGGAAGAAGAAATTCACCGAGCTCATGGTGACCTACGGCAAGACGTGGGTGGACAGCGAGACCGAATACGGCCAGGCGACAATTCCGGTGCGGGGTAAGCAATGAGCCGTCGCAGTGTGGTCGCGGCCGCGGCAACCGTGGTCGCGATCGCGTTGGCGACCCTGGTGTGGTTGCACCTGCCCGCCAACACGACCATCTATGCGCCGTTTGATGTTCATGCGGGCATCGCCAGCCGGGCCGTCGGCCAGAATCTGTCGGCAACCGTCACACACGCCGCGATGACCCCGACCGTCACGGCACAACAATCCCGGAAACCGTATGCGGCAGCGGGTGTCTGGGTGGTGGCGCTGACGACGCTCGAAGCTTCCCGGGAGCCGGTGTTGCCGCACGCCGACCTGCTGGTCGGCCCCAACACCTACGCGCCGACGACTCAGCTGTTGTCGGGTGCGGATCTGGTGCAACCCGGGATCGCTCAACAGCGCACCTGGGCGTTCGACGTGCCGCCCGATCTCCTGAAAACGGTCCCTTCGGTGGTGATGCGGCTCTGGGGAGGCGACGGTCGACTCGACTCACGGTTGGTGATCGACATCCCGCTCGCCGGTGTCGACCGGCCGGGTTCGATCGTCGTACCACCGTCGAAACTGGGGGCGCAATGAAGCTGCCCATGCCACGAAAACTGTGGCAGCGCAATGCCGTGGCGATGGTCGTCGTGGTCGCGGCTATCGCGGTCCTGGTTGTTGTCGACTTGTGGCCGGACTGGTCACGGTACCGAGACACCGTTCCCCGCCACACGTGATCGCCGCCGGGCGCAGCGGTACGGTCGACGGCCAAACCTGGTCGATATCGGAGGTTCGCCACCTCGACCGGACACCCGGACCGGGTGCTCGGCCGCTACCCAAAGGCACTGTCCTGCAGGTGGTGTCGATCGCCCGATCCAACGCCCGGGCCGGCGACCTGTGCACCGGTGTGATCACCGACGGCGCCCGGCGTTGGCAGGCCGAAGGCATCGGCGGTTACACCGCCGCCTTACCGGACAACGTCTCCGACCGCTGCACCAGGCCCGGTCCCGTTCAGTTCAGTTTCCTGCTTCCGCAGGACGTGGTGCCCACCGCCGTCGACGTGACGAACCTCGACGGCCGGATCAGGCTGCGGCTGCAGCTGTAGGCGACGCCTCGGGTTCGGGATCACGCGAGACGTGCTCGATGCAGTACGCGAATGTGCTGGCAACCAAACAGATCCGCAGCGGTTCCACGATGAGATGCGACACCAGGCTCAGCGTGCCGCCGAAGCCCTGCCAGAAGGGTTGGGGATGAGGGCCGATGACCCAGGCGACGCCGCGGAGGAGGTAGCCGTCACCGAGTTGTGCCCGGTAGAAACTTCCCGTCATGTCGAGCCACGCCAGTCCGAGGTAGCCCAGCACGTACAGCGTCAACGCCAGGACACCGCCGTGCAGCACGATGCGCGCCGAGTCGGTGATGGGCCGGAACTTGCCGACCTGATCCACCCCGTAGTCGACGACCTTCTCGCGGACGGCTTTCGGGACGACGCGCACGCGTTTCTGAAGGCGCTTACCGGTGGGCGCCGAGCGGTCGATCCAGGTGGTCGCGCGCTGACCGCCGATGCGCTGCACCACACTGCGCCAATCGGCTGTCGAGGTGACGCCGTACACGATGCCCGCCACGGCGAGCCAGATCAGCGGCACGGCGGCACCGCCGAACGCGGTACGCAGTGCCCACGTGACGACATCCCACACCTTCTCCAGCGGGGAGAAGTAGGAGAACGCGTCGGCGCGAGTATTGCTCAGCCACACCATCACTCGCCGGTGCGCAACCCAGTCCCCGGGCTTGGTGAGCAGGGTGAGACCCTGGTTGACCGAGAAGCTGAGCACCAGGAACACCCAAAGTGCGTCGACGTACAGTCGCACCGCCACCAACCAGGACGGCAACCGGTCCTTGACCTTGCTCAGCACCGTGCGCAGCACCAGGGCCGCGCCGATGAGCAGCCAGGCGCTCGCGCCCACGGGAAGTTCGGCGGGGTGCAGATCGGTGGGCGGCCCGCCCGCGACGGCCGCCATCATCGCCTCGCCGACGCGGTACTGCAGCGCACGCTGCTCGAACGCCAACCAGTCCTCGCGAAACATCTGCCATGCCAGATAGATCGCGAAGAACGGGACGACGATGGTGGAGAACAGGTCGATCCGCCGGGCCGGTCGGCGCCCGAGCGTCGCAAGCACCGGGAAAGCCGGGCGCAGCACCAGGAACATCGCCACGTAGGAGCCCAGCCGCGCCATCCCGGCCAGCGGCATGATCAGCGACGCCCACCACTGGTTGTCGTGGCCGGCCCAGGCAGCCCATTCGATGGCGCCGCGGCGGCCCAGCACGCCGAGCAGGTACAAGGCTGCCAGTTGCGGCCAGTACCGCGCGAAGACGCGCAACGGCCGCAGCAGGTAGCGCATGGCTGACATCTTACGAAGCGTCCCGTTGATTCACTCGAGTTGTTCCGAAAGTTCCAGCCAGCGCGCCTCTGCCGCGGCGACGGCGTCTTCAAGTGCGCGCAATTCTGTTGTCAGACGGCCGATTTCGACGTGGTCGGACTGATCGTGCGCGGCCAGCTCGGCGTGCATCGCGGTGATGCGGCCGTCGAGTTTGGCCAATGACCGCTCGATCGAGGTGATCTCCTTCTGCACGCTGCGTAGTTCGGCACCCGACAGCGCTTCAGACGAGGGTGCCGAGCCGGATCGGGTGGGCGAGCCAGGAGTCGCTGCGGCCGGTTGTGCCTTCGCCAGCCGCAGGTACTCGTCCACGCCGCCCGGAAGGTGTCGCAGCCGCCCGCCGAGTATCGCGTACTGCTGATCGGTGACGCGCTCGAGCAGGTAGCGGTCATGGGATACAACGATCAGGGTGCCCGGCCAGGAGTCCAGCAGATCCTCGGTGGCCGCCAACATATCGGTGTCGACATCATTGGTGGGCTCGTCGAGGATCAGCACGTTCGGCTCGGACAGAATCGTGAGCAACAGCTGGAGCCGACGTCGCTGGCCACCGGAGAGTTCCCCGACCCGCGCGGACAGGTGTTCGCGGCGGAAGCCGAGCCGTTCCAGCAGCTGAGCCGGCGTGACGTCCTTGCCGTCGACCTGAAAGTCGGTCTGCAGCTGGGCAAGAACTTCGCGGACCATATCGCCCTCGAGGCCGGCCAAGATGCCAGCCTGTTGGTCGAGCATCGCCAGCTTGACGGTCTTGCCGCGCTTGACCCTGCCGCTGTCGGGGGTGACCGTGCCTGCGATCAGGCCGAGCAGCGTCGACTTGCCTGCACCGTTTGCGCCGAGGATGCCGGTGCGCTCACCGGGCGCGATCCGCCACTCGATATCGCGCAGCACCTGTCGGTCGTCGTAGGTCACCCCGACGTCGATGAGGTCGACGACCTCTTTGCCCAGCCGGGCGGTCGCCAGTTTGGCGAGTTCGATCGGGTTGCGCAGCGGCGGCACGTCTTCGATCAGCTGGTTGGCGGCCTCGATGCGGAACTTCGGTTTGGACGTCCGCGCGGGCGCCCCGCGCCGTAGCCAGGCCAGCTCCTTCTTCATCAGGTTCTGGCGCTTGGCCTCGACCGTCGCGGCCTGCCGATCCCGTTCGACCCGCTGCAGAATGTAGGCCGCGTAGCCGCCGTCGAACGGTTCGACGATTCCGTCGTGAACCTCCCACGTGGTCAGGGCTACCTCGTCGAGGAACCACCGATCGTGGGTCACGACGAGCAGCCCGCCGCCGGTGCGGGCCCACCGCGTCTTGAGGTGCCCGGCCAGCCAGGTGATGCCCTCGACGTCGAGGTGGTTGGTGGGCTCGTCGAGCGCGATCACATCCCAGTCGCCCATCAGCAACCGGGCCAACTGGACGCGGCGGCGCTGACCGCCGGACAGCGTCGACACCAGCGCATCCCACCCGATGTCCGCGACCAGGCCACCGACGACATCGCGGACCTTGGGGTCACCGGCCCACTCGTGATCAGCCAGATCGCCGACCAGAACGTGCCCGACCGTGCTGGCGCCGTCCAGCGTGTCGGATTGGTCGAGTGCGCCCACCTGGACGCCCGTCCGACGGGTCACCCGCCCCGAATTCGGTGTCAGTTGCCCGGTCAGCATGCTCAACAGGCTCGATTTGCCGTCGCCGTTGCGGCCCACGATGCCGATGCGGTCGCCTTCGTTGACTCCGACGGTCACGGAGTCGAAGACCACCTGAGTCGGGAATTGCAGGTGTAGGGCTTCAGCTCCGAGCAGGTGTGCCACTGGCATGAGGCTACTGGGGAGAACTCAAAGCGACGGGACGCGGATCGGCCTTATGCCATGATGTGCTGGCTGTCGGGGCCTTACGCAGCAGCGATGTGGGACAGGGGAGAGCCGTGGATCTGAACTTGTCGGCGGTCACCAGGCCTGTGGAGCGCCTGATGGCGACGGCGCAGAACGGGTTCGAGGTCTTGCGCTGGGGCGGTCTGGAAACCGGGGCGGTGCCCTCACCTTTCCAGATCGTCGAGAGCAAGCCGATGTACAAGCTCCGGCGCTACTTTCCGCCCGACAGCAGGGCCCGCGAGCGGCCTGCCGGGCCGCCGGTCCTGATGGTCCACCCGATGATGATGTCGGCGAACATGTGGGATGTCACCCGGGAGGACGGCGCCGTCGGCATCCTGCACGAGGCGGGCATCGACCCGTGGGTGATCGACTTCGGTTCGCCTGACGAGGTCGAGGGCGGCATGGAACGCAACCTCACCGACCACATCGTCGCGCTCAACGAGGCCATCGACACCGTCAGGGACACCACCGGACAGAGCGTTCATCTGGCGGGCTATTCGCAGGGCGGCATGTTCTGCTACCAGACCGCGGCCTACCGGCGGACGAAGGACATCGCCAGCATCGTCGCGTTCGGCTCCCCGGTGGACACGCTGGCGGCGCTGCCGATGGGCATCCCGCCCAACATCGGTGCGGTGGCCGCGGACTTCATGGCCGACCACGTGTTCAACCGCATCGACATTCCGGGATGGTTGGCCCGCACCGGTTTTCAGATGCTCGACCCTCTCAAGACCGCGAAAGCGCGCGTCGATTTCCTACTCCAGCTGCACGACCGTGACGCCCTGCTGCCGCGCGAACAACAGCGGCGCTTCCTGGATTCCGAAGGCTGGATCGCCTGGTCCGGCCCCGCGGTCTCCGAGCTGCTCAAGCAGTTCATCTCGCACAACCGGATGATGTCGGGCGGGTTCAACATCAACGGGCAGCTGGTGACGTTGTCCGATATCACCTGCCCGGTACTGGCTTTCGTCGGCGAGGTCGACGACATCGGTCAGCCCGCCTCGGTGCGCGGCATCAAGCGCGCCGCCCCTGGCGCGGACGTCTACGAGGTGATGATCCGGGCCGGCCACTTCGGTCTGGTGGTCGGATCCAAGGCGGCGACGGCGACGTGGCCGACGGTGGCGGATTGGGTGCGCTGGCTTGCCGGACAGGATTCCCGCCCCGCCGCCATCGCGCCCATGCAGGACAGCGATGCCGAGCCGGACGAGTCCGGGGTGGCCTTGTCGGCGCGACTGATGCACGGCGTGGCCGAGGCGTCGGAGGTCGCCTGGTCGTTGGCGCGCGGTGCGGCCGGGGCGGTGGTGAACACCAGGAAGTCGATGCGAACGCTCGCGGTGGAGACCGCCCGCACGCTGCCGCGCCTGACCCGGCTGGGGCAGATCAACGACCACACCAGAATCTCGCTGGGCCGCATCATCGACGAGCAGGCCGACGGCGCCCCCAACGGCGAATTCCTGTTGTACGACGGGCGGGTGCACACCTACGAGGCGGTGAACCGACGGATCAACAACGTGGTCCGCGGCCTGATCTCGGTGGGCGTCCGCCAGGGCGTGCGGGTCGGCGTCCTCATGGACACTCGGCCGTCGGCGCTGGTGGCGATCGCCGCGTTGTCTCGCCTCGGTGCTGTTGCGGTGCTGATGCCGCCCGACGCTGACCTCGACGAAGCGGTCCGGATCGGCGGGGTCACCGAGGTCATCACCGACCCGGGCAACCTCGACGCGGCCCGCAAGCTCCCGGTCGAGGTGCTGGTCCTCGGTGGCGGCGAGACCCGCGACCTGAATCTGCCCGACGACAGCGACGTCGTCGACATGGAGAAGATCGATCCGGACGCCGTCGCACTGCCGGGGTGGTACCGGCCAAACCCGGGCTTTGCGCGGGACCTGGCGTTCGTCGCGTTCAACACGGTCGGCGGGGCGTTGGTGCCCAAGCAGATCACCAACTACCGCTGGGCGTTGTCCGCGTTCGGCACCGCCTCGGCCGCTGCGCTGGGCCGCGGTGACACCGTCTACTGCCTGACTCCGCTGCACCACCAGTCCGGACTGCTGGTCAGCCTCGGCGGCGCGGTGGTCGGCGGCACCCGTATCGCGTTGTCGCGCGGGCTGCACCCGGACCGCTTCCTCACCGAGATCCGGCAGTACGGCGTCACCGTCGTCTCCTATACCTGGACGATGCTGCGCAGCGTTGTCGACGACCCGGATTTCCGGTTACGCGGCAACCATCCGGTGCGGTTGTTCATCGGCTCGGGCATGCCGCCCGGGCTGTGGCAACGGACTGTCGACGCCTTCAGCCCCGCCACCGTGGTCGAGTTCTTCGCGACCACCGACGGGCAGGCCGTGCTGGCCAATGTGGCCGGCGCCAAGATCGGCAGCAAGGGCCGTCCGCTGCCCGGCGGCGGCCAGGTCGAGTTGGCGGCCTACGACGCCGACGACGACCTGATCCTGGAAGACGACCGCGGGTTCGTGGTGGTCGCCGAGCCCAACGAGGTCGGTGTGCTGCTGGCCCGGCCGTGGGGGCCGATCGATCCGACCGCGTCGGTCAAGCGCGGTGTGTTCGCGCCCGGAGACACCTGGATCTCTACCGAGTACGTGTTCCGCCGGGACGCCGACGGCGACTTCTGGCTGCTGGGCAACCGTCCGCTGCTGATCCGAACCGAGCGCGGCGTGGTGTTCCCGGAGCCGGTCACCGACGCCGTCAGCCGGATCAACGCCGTCGACCTGGCCGCCACCTACGGCGTCGAGGGGCCCGCCGGCGTCGTCGCTGTCACCGCGATCACGCTGCGCGACGGCATGTCGGTGACCACCGCGGACCTCACCGACGCCTTCGCGTCGATGCCGGTGGGGCTGGCGCCCGACGTGGTGCACGTGGTGCCGGAGATCCCGCTCAGCGCCACCTACCGGCCGACGGTGTCGGCGCTGCGCGCCGACGGAATACCGAAGGCATCTCGTAACGCCTGGCATTTGGAGCCCGATACGGGGAAGTACAAGCGTTTGACGGCTGCGGCACGAGCTCAGCTTTGCGGTACCGATGACTCGAGCGGTGCCGAGAACTGAGCCTCTGCCCAGGTCGCGCGGCGCTGTTAGGCTCGCCGATAATCGCAGATCGCCACGCGTCGGAGGAATGCATGACAACCCAGACCGTTTCACGTCACTGGCGTCGCGCCGTTCGCGGCACGGCGATCGGTGCCCTGACCGCTGGGCTGCTGGTCGGCGTGGGTACGCAACAGGCGCTGGCTGACCCGAGCGCCGCGCCTGCCACGCCCACGGCGCCGGCGACCGCCGATGCCAACGGCGTCCCGCAGTTCCAGAGTGCCGACCAGCTGCTGCTGTTCATCGACCAGAACTACGACCAGGGCTCCGGCGGGGGCCAGCTGTCCAACCTGATCAAATCGGTGATGAAGCTGCGCGCACAGGGCATCAAGCCGTCCAAGACGAATATCGCCGAGATCCAGAACGCGCTGCAGTACCGCCCGAATCAGAAACCGCTGATCCAAGCGCTCCAGAACACGTTGGGCTACCAGCAGAAGATCTTCGCCCAGATGCAGCTCCTGCAGCAGGCGCAGCAGCGGCAGCAGAACAATGCCGTGATGGGCGCCGGCCAGATGCCCAGTGACGGCTCACCGACCATCGGCGGCAACAACGCCCCCGCGGCGGCGCCGCCGGCTGTGAGCCCGTAGCCCCACATGCTCGACGAGAAACTGCTGAACATCTTGGTGTGCCCTGCCGACCGCGGGCCGCTGCTCCTGGTGGACGACGTTCTGTACAACCCCCGCCTGCACAAGGCCTACCGCATCGAGGACGACATCCCGGTGTTGCTGGTCGACGAAGCCGTCGACGTCAGCCCCGACGAGCATGAGCGTCTGATGGCGCACTCGGAGTCCTGACCCACCAGGCCGGGTCGGGCGTACCGTTGCGCCATGGGGGACGACGACGTCGCCGAGCCGATGCGTGGCGAACTCGCCAGCTGGGATCCTTCCTTCACCCGGCACGTGCTTGGCCTGATGTGGCCGTTGTTGCGGTTGTACTTTCGCGCCGAGGTGCGTGGTCTCGGGTTGGTGCCACCGTCAGGCGGTGCGTTATTGGTGTGCAACCACTCGGGGGGCATGCTGACGCCCGACGTACCGATCTTCGGGCCGGCGTTCTATGCCGAGTTCGGCTACGACCGACCCTTGTACACACTGGCGCATTACGGAATCTTCATCGCGCCATGGGGTCCGCTGCTGCCACGCCTCGGAGTGGTGCACGCCAGCCCGGAGACTGCCAGGGCGGCACTGAACGCCGGAGCGGTCGTGCTGGTGTTCCCCGGCGGGGATTACGACGCGTACCGGCCCACGTCGCGGCAGAACGTCATCGACTTCGACGGTCGAACCGGGTACGCGCGCACCGCGATCGAAACCGGTGTGCCGATCGTACCGATGGTCTCGATCGGCGCCCAGGAGACCCAGTTCTTCCTCGGCCGGGGCACGCGCTTCGCGAAGCTGTTGGGGCTCACCAAGATCCGGATGGATATTCTCCCTGCGACGGCCGGCCTTCCGTTCGGGCTGACGGTCACCTTTCCGCCGAATCTGCCGTTGCCGTCGAAAATCGTGATGGAGGTCCTCGAGCCGGTGGATCCGGCGGCGTTCGGGAAGAACCCGGACGTCGACGAGGTCGACACCCATGTCCGCCGCGTCATGCAACGGGCACTGAACCGGCTGTCGCGCCAACGGCGTTTCCCCATCCTGGGGTGACTCTCAAGACAGTGCGGGCAGCTCCCCGGTGAGGTAGCGCTGCAACGTGGGCGCGATCGTCGCGCTGATCTGTTCCGGTGTCAGGGACGCGAACGGCTCCAGCCCGATGATGTAGCGCGCCATGACCACACCCACCAGTTGCGAGGCCACGAACTGCACGCGCAATCGTCCCGTACCGGGTGGGTTGTCCACTCGGCGACCGACTTCGGCGGTGACGATCTCCTGGAGGAACGAGCGCACGAGACTCACGTCGGCACCCGCCAGCAGGGACCGCATCGTCGCGATCAACCCTTTGCCCATCTCCGAGTCCCACAGCGGCAGAAGAATCGACGGAAGGACGTGGCCGAGTTCGTCGATTGGCGTGTCGCGCAGCGGAACCAGCACGGCCATCGGGTCGATCGGGATATTGATCGCCGCCGCGAACAGTTGTTCCTTGGTGCCGAAGTAGTGATGCACCAGGGCCGAGTCGACGCCCGCGGCGGCGGCGATCGACCTGATCGACGTCTTGTCGATCCCGTTGCGGGCGAACAGCTCTCGTGCGTTGGTCAGGATCCGTTCGCGGGTGTCGGACGCGCCCCGCGGGCGTCCGGGGCGCTTGGCCTGCCGGGGTTCGCCGGTCACGGGGTGCGCCGTCGCAGGGTGGCCGCGGCCAGTGCCATCGCCGCCATCGCGAAAGCGAGGACCACGATGATGTCCCGGATCGCGACGGCGGTCAGGTCGGTGTGGCTGTTCACCTGCTGTAATGCCTCCAGTGCGTAGCTGGCCGGCATCGCATTGCTGATCCATTCCAGCCAGGTCGGCATCTGATTGCGCGGCACGATGATTCCGGCCAGCAACAGCTGGGGGACGATGACCACCGGCATGAACTGCACGGCCTGAAATTCGGTGCGGGCGAACGCGCTTGCCAGCAAGCCGAGGCCGACACCCAACACCGCGTTGATGACCGCGATGACGAACACCCACAGCGGGCTGCCCTTGGTGTCGAAACCCAACAGCCAGAACGCGACGACGCACGCCAGGATTGCCTGCGCAGCGGCCGCGACCGAGAATGCCGAGCCGTAGGCGGCCAGCAGGTCCAGCCGTCGTAACGGGGTGGTCAGGATTCGTTCCAACGTTCCCGAGGATCGTTCGCGCTGCATGGTGATCGAGGTGATCAGGAACATCACGAATAGTGGGAACAGTCCGAGCAGGATCAGGCATGTCGTCTGGAACGGCGAGACCGCGCCCGGGAACGTCGGCACGTCGTCGAACATGAAGTACATCAACGTAATCACGGCGCTGGGCACCACGAGGATCATTGCGACACTCCGGTGGTCGGCCCGCAGTTGGCGCAGAATGCGGCCGGTGGTGGCCAGGTAGGCGCCCAGGAAGGGACGCGGCCTCAGCTTGCTGGCGCTGCGGTGCTGTGCCTGATGATGGACAGGAACGCTTCCTCCAGTGATGTGCATCCGGTGTCCTCTCGCAGTCGTGCGGGGGTGGTCTGGGCCAGCAGTCGGCCTTCGCGCATGAGCAGCAGTCCCGCGCAGTGGTCGGCCTCGTCCATCACGTGACTGGACACCAGCAAGGTGGTGCCCCGGCGGGCCAGCGCGTCGAACTGGGCCCACAGGTCCACCCGCAGCACGGGATCGAGGCCGACGGTCGGCTCGTCGAGCACCAGCAGATCGGGCGCACAGACCAGCGCGCAGGCCAGCGACACCCGGGCGCGCTGTCCGCCCGACAGGTTGGCGCAGTACGCGGAGGCGTGATCACGCAGTCCGACGTCGTCGACCGCGCGATCGGCCACTGCGGGGCTGGCGCCGTACAGCGCGGCGAAGTAGCGGACGTTGTCGATGACCCGCAGGTCGTTGTAGATCGTCGGATCCTGGGTGACGTAGCCGACCCGGTGCCGCAGCGCGGGGGAGCCGGCCGGGTGGCCGAGCACGGTCACGGTTCCCGACGTGACGATCTGGGTTCCGACGATGCTGCGCATCAGCGTGGTCTTGCCGCAGCCCGACGGGCCGAGTAGCCCGGTGATCGAACCGCGGGGGATCGTGACCGAGATGTCGTGAAGGGCGACCCGCTTACCGCGCACCACGTGCAGGTGCTCGACCAGGATGGCGGCTTCAGTACCGCCGGCCATTAATTCATCAACCGATGAACTCATCACGCGATGAATAATGCTCCCGATCGCGGGGCAGGTCAAGGGCTGGGGCAGAATTTCGTCCGATGGGTGATCAGCTGGACACGGATCCGGTCTCGGCAGCGCGACTTCTGCTCGGCGGGGTCATCAGCTGCCGGGGTGTCAGCGCGCTGATCGTGGAGGTCGAGGCCTACGGCGGCCCGCCGGACGGCCCGTGGCCGGACGCCTCGGCCCACTCGTATCGGGGTCCGAGCATCCGCAACAACGTCATGTTCGGCCCGGCCGGTCACCTGTATACGTATCGAAGCCACGGCATCCATGTCTGCGCCAACGTGTCGTGCGGCCCCGACGGCACGGCTGCGGCGGTGCTGGTGCGGGCCGCGGCGATCGAGTCGGGTCTGGACGTGGCGCAGGTCCGGCGCGGCCCGTCGGTTCGCCCGGCGGCGTTGGCCCGTGGTCCGGGCAACCTCTGTTCGGCGCTGGGCATCGTGATGGACGACAACGGGGTCGACGTCTTCGATCCGGCCTCGCCGGTGACCGTCCAGCTCGGTGACGAGGATGGACCCGAGAGCTCGGGTCCGCGGGTTGGGGTCTCGCAGGCCGCCGATCGGCCGTGGCGATTGTGGCTCACCGGACGTCCGGAGGTGTCGGCCTACCGTCGCAGTCCCCGCGCGCCAATCCCGGGCGCGAGCGACTGAGCGCATCCCATGCGGGAAGATCAACCCATGAGCACGACGATTCTCGACGAGTTGGGCTGGCGGGAGCTGATTGCGCAGTCGACCGATATCGACGCGCTGGCCGCGGCAGCCGCGCAGCCCCCGATGACTGTGTATTGCGGGTTCGATCCGACCGCGCCGAGCCTGCACGCGGGAAATCTGGTGCCGTTGCTCACACTTCGTCGATTCCAGCGGGCCGGACACCGGCCGATCGTGCTGGCCGGCGGCGCCACCGGAATGATTGGTGATCCTCGCGACACCGGCGAGCGGACCATGAACACCACCGACACCGTCGCGCAGTGGGCCGAGCGAATCCGCGGCCAATTGGAGCGTTTCGTCGACTTCGACGAGTCATCCAGCGGGGCGGTCGTGGAGAACAACTTGAACTGGACCGCGCAGCTGAGCGCCATCGACTTCCTGCGCGACGTCGGCAAGCACTTCTCGGTGAACGTGATGCTCGACCGCGACACGATCCGTCGCCGGCTCGACGGTGACGGCATCTCGTACACCGAATTCAGCTACATGCTGCTGCAGGCCAACGACTATGTGGAGCTGCACCGGCGCTACGGCTGCTCGCTGCAGATCGGTGGCTCCGATCAGTGGGGCAACATCATCGCCGGGGTGCGGCTGGTTCGTCAGACGCTGGGCGCGAGCGTCCATGCGCTGACCGTGCCGCTGGTCACCGCTGCGGACGGGACCAAGTTCGGCAAGTCCACCGGAGGCGGCAGCCTATGGCTGGATCCGGAGATGACCAGCCCATACGCCTGGTATCAGTACTTCGTCAACACCGCCGACGCCGACGTGGTCCGGTACCTGCGCTGGTTCACATTCCTGTCTGCCGACGAACTGGCCGAGCTCGCGCAGGCCACGGCGGAACGTCCACATGAGCGCGCCGCACAGCGGCGGCTGGCCCAAGAACTCACCACGTTGGTGCACGGCCCCGCCGCCACTGAGGCCGTCGAGCACGCGTCGCAGGCGTTGTTCGGCAGAGGCGAGCTATCCCGGCTCGATGAACCGACTCTGTCGGCCGCGCTGCGGGAGACGACGGTGGCCGAACTCGGCCCGGGCGGTGCGGACGGCATCGTCGATCTGTTGGTGGCCACCGGTCTGTCGGCGAGCAAGGGCGCTGCCAAGCGCACCATCGCCGAAGGGGGCGTGTCGGTCAACAACGAGAAGATCAACAGCGAGGACTGGGTGGCACAACCGTCCCACTTCCTGCACGGGCGCTGGTTGGTGCTGCGCCGCGGGAAGCGGAATGTCGCTGGGGTGCAGCGGGTTTGAGCCTTCGGCGTGCGGGCGAAACGCCGATCTAGCAGGCGATTTGACTCCCTGTTAGCTCGTCTGTAACTTATTCCAAGTCGCCGCGACACGGCCAGCCCGGAGAGCGCGACGATATCCCCGGGAATAACCCTGGAATACAGGGTGTTCCTACTGTCCGCTCTACGTGATCCGCGGCCTTTTGGTCGCGGGATCGTTGCGCGGCCGGGAGGTTGCCAGGGACTGTTGTTTGAGAACTCAATAGTGTGTTTGGTGGTTTTTGTTTGTTGTTGTTTTTTGCCGCATTCTGATACCCCCGTGTTGGGGTGCGGTTTTTTTGATGCCAAGTGTTTGGTGTCTTGTTTTGTTAGGTCAGGCTTGTTCTGATTCGAATTCTGCCTTGCCTTTGGGTGAGGGGTTTTTGTTTGGAGAGTTTGATTCTGGCTCAGGACGAACGCTGGCGGCGTGCTTAACACATGCAAGTCGAACGGAAAGGCCCTTCGGGGTACTCGAGTGGCGAACGGGTGAGTAACACGTGGGTGATCTGCCCTGCACTTTGGGATAAGCCTGGGAAACTGGGTCTAATACCGAATAGGACCGCATGCTTCATGGTGTGTGGTGGAAAGCTTTTGCGGTGTGGGATGGGCCCGCGGCCTATCAGCTTGTTGGTGGGGTAATGGCCTACCAAGGCGACGACGGGTAGCCGGCCTGAGAGGGTGTCCGGCCACACTGGGACTGAGATACGGCCCAGACTCCTACGGGAGGCAGCAGTGGGGAATATTGCACAATGGGCGCAAGCCTGATGCAGCGACGCCGCGTGAGGGATGACGGCCTTCGGGTTGTAAACCTCTTTCAGCAGGGACGAAGCGCAAGTGACGGTACCTGTAGAAGAAGCACCGGCCAACTACGTGCCAGCAGCCGCGGTAATACGTAGGGTGCGAGCGTTGTCCGGAATTACTGGGCGTAAAGAGCTCGTAGGTGGTTTGTCGCGTTGTTCGTGAAAACTCACAGCTCAACTGTGGGCGTGCGGGCGATACGGGCAGACTTGAGTACTGCAGGGGAGACTGGAATTCCTGGTGTAGCGGTGGAATGCGCAGATATCAGGAGGAACACCGGTGGCGAAGGCGGGTCTCTGGGCAGTAACTGACGCTGAGGAGCGAAAGCGTGGGGAGCGAACAGGATTAGATACCCTGGTAGTCCACGCCGTAAACGGTGGGTACTAGGTGTGGGTTTCCTTCCTTGGGATCCGTGCCGTAGCTAACGCATTAAGTACCCCGCCTGGGGAGTACGGCCGCAAGGCTAAAACTCAAAGAAATTGACGGGGGCCCGCACAAGCGGCGGAGCATGTGGATTAATTCGATGCAACGCGAAGAACCTTACCTGGGTTTGACATGCACAGGACGCCGGCAGAGATGTCGGTTCCCTTGTGGCCTGTGTGCAGGTGGTGCATGGCTGTCGTCAGCTCGTGTCGTGAGATGTTGGGTTAAGTCCCGCAACGAGCGCAACCCTTGTCTCATGTTGCCAGCACGTAATGGTGGGGACTCGTGAGAGACTGCCGGGGTCAACTCGGAGGAAGGTGGGGATGACGTCAAGTCATCATGCCCCTTATGTCCAGGGCTTCACACATGCTACAATGGCCGGTACAAAGGGCTGCGATGCCGTGAGGTGGAGCGAATCCTTTCAAAGCCGGTCTCAGTTCGGATCGGGGTCTGCAACTCGACCCCGTGAAGTCGGAGTCGCTAGTAATCGCAGATCAGCAACGCTGCGGTGAATACGTTCCCGGGCCTTGTACACACCGCCCGTCACGTCATGAAAGTCGGTAACACCCGAAGCCGGTGGCCTAACCCCTTGTGGGAGGGAGCCGTCGAAGGTGGGATCGGCGATTGGGACGAAGTCGTAACAAGGTAGCCGTACCGGAAGGTGCGGCTGGATCACCTCCTTTCTAAGGAGCACCACGAGAATCAGGTCCGCCCACATCGTGTGGGGGTTCGGTGTCCTGGTCGATTCGTTGGATGGCCTCTCGCCTGTAGTGGGTGGGGGTCTGGTGCACGACAAGCAAACATCCAGGACGGGGACCTTCCTTTTGGGGGGTTGTCTGGTGCTGCCAAACACACTGTTGGGCTTTGAGACAACAGGCCCGTGCCCGGGTTCCCGGGTGGCTCTGCGTTGGCGGGGTCGGCGTGTTGTTGCTCCATCTTTGGTGGTGGGGTGTGGTGTTTGATTTGTGGATAGTGGTTGCGAGCATCTAGCGCGCACATGGTGCCTGTCTGGGGTTTCGGCTCTGGTGGGTGGTGTGTGGGTGCGATTGATGTGCAATTTCTTTTTTTCGAATTGGTTTTTTGTGTTGTAAGTGTGTAAGAGCGCATGGTGGATGCCTTGGCACTGGGAGCCGATGAAGGACGTGGGAGGCTGCGTTATGCCTCGGGGAGCTGCCAACCGAGCGTTGATCCGAGGATGTCCGAATGGGGAAACCCGGCACGAGTGATGTCGTGTCACCCGCATCTGAATACATAGGGTGCGGGGGGGAACGCGGGGAAGTGAAACATCTCAGTACCCGTAGGAAGAGAAAACAATTGTGATTCCGTTAGTAGTGGCGAGCGAACGCGGAGGATGGCTAAACCGTATGCATGTGATACCCGGCAGGGGTTGTGTGTGCGGTGTTGTGGGACGTTTCGTCTTCGGTCTGCCGGCCGGGGCGGGAGTGATAAACCGTGGTGTTAGGTGAAGTGGCCTGGGATGGCCTGCCGTAGTGGGTGAGAGCCCCGTAACTGAAAACATCACGGCTCCTGTGGAACTGTTCCCGAGTAGCAGCGGGCCCGTGGAATCTGCTGTGAATCTGCCGGGACCACCCGGTAAGCCTGAATACTTCTCAGTGACCGATAGCGGATTAGTACCGTGAGGGAATGGTGAAAAGTACCCCGGGAGGGGAGTGAAATAGTACCTGAAACCGTGCGCTTACAATCCGTCAGAGCCCTCCTTCGTGGTGGGGTGATGGCGTGCCTTTTGAAGAATGAGCCTGCGAGTCAGGGACATGTCGCGAGGTTAACCCGTGTGGGGTAGCCGTAGCGAAAGCGAGTCTGAATAGGGCGTATCCACACAACAGTGTGTGGTGTAGTGGTGTGTTCTGGACCCGAAGCGGAGTGATCTACCCATGGCCAGGGTGAAGCGCGGGTAAGACCGCGTGGAGGCCCGAACCCACTTAGGTTGAAGACTGAGGGGATGAGTTGTGGGTAGGGGTGAAAGGCCAATCAAACTCCGTGATAGCTGGTTCTCCCCGAAATGCATTTAGGTGCAGCGTTGCGTGTTTCTTGCCGGAGGTAGAGCTACTGGATGGCCGATGGGCCCCACAGGGTTACTGACGTCAGCCAAACTCCGAATGCCGGTAAGTGAAAGCGTGGCAGTGAGACGGCGGGGGATAAGCTCCGTACGTCGAGAGGGAAACAGCCCAGATCGCCGGCTAAGGCCCCTAAGCGTGTGCTAAGTGGAAAAGGATGTGCAGTCGCAGAGACAACCAGGAGGTTGGCTTAGAAGCAGCCACCCTTGAAAGAGTGCGTAATAGCTCACTGGTCAAGTGATTGTGCGCCGATAATGTAGCGGGGCTCAAGCACACCGCCGAAGCCGCGGCATCGAACTTGTTCGATGGGTAGGGGAGCGTCCTGCACACCGGTGAAGCAGCCTGGTAATGGAGCTGTGGAGGGTGTGGGAGTGAGAATGCAGGCATGAGTAGCGATAAGGCAAGTGAGAACCTTGCCCGCCGAAAGACCAAGGGTTCCTGGGCCAGGCCAGTCCGCCCAGGGTGAGTCGGGACCTAAGGCGAGGCCGACAGGCGTAGTCGATGGACAACGGGTTGATATTCCCGTACCCGTGTGTGAGCGTCCCTGATGAATCCATTCTGCTAATCGCCCAAATGGTGTCCCACCAATTCCTTCGGGAAGCGGGGGTCACCGGCTGCGCGAGACCCGGGTGGGTAGTAGTCAAGCGACGGGGTGACGCAGGTAGGTAGCCGTACCAGTCAGTGGTAATACTGGGGCAAGCCCGTAGGGAGTCAGATAGGCAAATCCGTCTGGCATATATCCTGAGAGGTGATGCATAGCCGAGTGAGGCGAATTCGGTGATCCTTTGCTGCCAAGAAAAGCCTCTAGCGAGCGCACACACGGCCCGTACCCCAAACCAACACAGGTGGTCAGGTAGAGAATACCAAGGCGTACGAGTGAACTATGGTTAAGGAACTCGGCAAAATACCCCCGTAACTTCGGGAGAAGGGGGACCTCCTACTGTCATGGCACTTGCTGCCGGCAGCGGTGGGGGGTGGCACAAACCAGTGAGAAGCGACTGTTTACTAAAAACACAGGTCCGTGCGAAGTCGCAAGACGATGTATACGGACTGACGCCTGCCCGGTGCTGGAAGGTTAAGAGGACCCGTTAACCCTTGGGTG
Source organism: Mycobacterium sp. ELW1 (assembly GCF_008329905.1). Taxonomy (NCBI): domain Bacteria; kingdom Bacillati; phylum Actinomycetota; class Actinomycetes; order Mycobacteriales; family Mycobacteriaceae; genus Mycobacterium; species Mycobacterium sp. ELW1. The sequence continues at coordinate 2,777,573 of NZ_CP032155.1, forward strand.
AAGCGGAGAATTTAAGCCCCAGTAAACGGCGGTGGTAACTATAACCATCCTAAGGTAGCGAAATTCCTTGTCGGGTAAGTTCCGACCTGCACGAATGGCGTAACGACTTCTCAACTGTCTCAACCATAGACTCGGCGAAATTGCACTACGAGTAAAGATGCTCGTTACGCGCGGCAGGACGAAAAGACCCCGGGACCTTCACTATAGCTTGGTATTGGCGTTCGATACGGTTTGTGTAGGATAGGTGGGAGACTGTGAAACTCACACGCCAGTGTGGGCGGAGTCATTGTTGAAATACCACTCTGATCGTATTGGACTTCTAACTTCGGACCGTATATCCGGTCCAGGGACAGTGCCTGGTGGGTAGTTTAACTGGGGCGGTTGCCTCCTAAAATGTAACGGAGGCGCCCAAAGGTTCCCTCAACCTGGACGGCAATCAGGTGTTGAGTGCAAGTGCACAAGGGAGCTTGACTGCGAGACGGACATGTCAAGCAGGGACGAAAGTCGGGACTAGTGATCCGGCACCCCCGAGTGGAAGGGGTGTCGCTCAACGGATAAAAGGTACCCCGGGGATAACAGGCTGATCTTCCCCAAGAGTCCATATCGACGGGATGGTTTGGCACCTCGATGTCGGCTCGTCGCATCCTGGGGCTGGAGCAGGTCCCAAGGGTTGGGCTGTTCGCCCATTAAAGCGGCACGCGAGCTGGGTTTAGAACGTCGTGAGACAGTTCGGTCTCTATCCGCCGCGCGCGTCAGAAACTTGAGGAAACCTGTCCCTAGTACGAGAGGACCGGGACGGACGAACCTCTGGTCCACCAGTTGTCCCACCAGGGGCACCGCTGGATAGCCACGTTCGGACAGGATAACCGCTGAAAGCATCTAAGCGGGAAACCTTCTCCAAGACCAGGTTTCTCACCCTTTTAGAGGGATAAGGCCCCCCGCAGACCACGGGATCGATAGACCAGACCTATACGCACCGCAAGGTGTTCAGGGAACTGGCACTAACCGGCCGAAAACTTACAACAACCAAAACAAACAACCAGTTGATTCGGACACTGTAAGACGCACATCAACGCCCGCAACCACACCACAGCAGTCACAACACTGCACCCCACCACCAAAACTAAACCTCCCCCACACACGGGGGACACTCAAAAAAGAGTGAATAAAGTTACGGCGGCCATAGCGGCAGGGAAACGCCCGGTCCCATCCCGAACCCGGAAGCTAAGCCTACCAGCGCCGATGATACTACCCAACAGGGTGGAAAAGTAGGACACCGCCGAACACAATTTAGTGAAACGCCCCCCGAGAAATCGGGGGGCGTTTCCATTTGAATTCCGAATTCCATTCGCCGCTTTTCAATTATCCGAATTGTGACTGTCTGAGGCCTGCCCGTATCCTTTACGGGTGGTCGATGACAGGCAAGGCAATTCCGGCGGGCGTCCGCCCCGTCGTCCCTCGGCGGCCGGCGCTGGAAACCGCGACCGCTGGGGCAGCAACGCGCCACGCCGGTCGGGGCCGGGCCGTGCCCGTCCGGCACAGCCACGGCAGACCCCCGGCGACGACAGAAGCAGCGCAACCCAGGCCGGTCCGGTCATTCCGTCGTCTATCGAGGCCAAGCAACTCGCGCCCGAAATCCGCGGCGAGCTCTCGACTTTGGATCGTGCGACCGCCGACACCGTCGCCCGTCACCTGGTCGCGGCCGGCGAACTGCTCGACGAGGATCCGCAGGCCGCTCTGGAACACGCCCAGGCCGCGCGGGCCCGTTCGGGTCGGATCGCGGCGGTACGCGAAGCCGTCGGCATCGCTGCCTACCAGTGCGGTGACTGGGCCCAGGCGCTGTCCGAGTTCCGTGCCGCCCGGCGGATGGGCAGCAAGTCGCAATTGCTTCCGCTGATCGCCGACTGCGAACGCGGCGTAGGCCGGCCCGAACGTGCCATCGAACTGGCCCGCAGCCCCGAAGCGGCCGAGCTGACCGGCGACGACGCCGACGAGCTGCGGATCGTCGCTGCCGGGGCACGTGCCGACCTCGGTCAACTCGAGCAGGCGCTGGTGGTGTTGTCCACGCCCCAACCCGACCCCTCGCGCACCGGCTCGACCGCCGCCCGACTGTTCTACGCCTACGCCGAGACGCTCCTGGCCCTCGATCGCGGTGAGGATGCGCTGCAGTGGTTCATCCATGCCGCCGCCGCCGACGTCGAAGGCGTCACCGACGCCGAAGACCGGGTCGGCGAGCTGGCCTGAGATGACTACCCTTGCGCAGCAACATGATTGCTTGCTGCTCGATTTGGACGGCACCGTGTTCCGCGGTCATGAGCCGACCGAGGGCGCCATCGATGCCCTCGACGCCGCGCAGACCCGCAAGCTGTTCGTCACCAACAACGCGTCTCGCGCCGCAGAGGACGTGGCCGCCCATCTGCGCGAGCTCGGCTTCGTCGCGGACGCCGCCGATGTGGTGACCAGCGCCCAGAGTGCGGCACGGCTGCTGGCCCAGCAGCTGAAGCCGGGGTCGAAGGTGCTGATCGTCGGGACCGACGCGCTGGCCGGTGAGGTCGAGGCGGTCGGGCTGCAGCCGGTCCGACGGTTCGATGACGGACCCGTCGCCGTCGTGCAGGGACACTCGACGACGACCGGATGGCCCGACCTGGCCGAGGCTGCGCTTGCCATCCGCTCCGGTGCGCTCTGGGTTGCCGCCAACATTGACCGCACCCTGCCCACCGAACGAGGTCTACTCCCCGGCAATGGCTCGATGGTCGCCGCGCTGCGAACGGCCACCGACGCCAAGTACCAGGTGGCGGGAAAACCCGCTCCGGCACTGATGCGAGATGCGTTGGCGCGGGGTTCCTTTGACACTCCGCTGGTGGTCGGTGACCGCCTGGACACCGATATCGCCGGTGCCAACGCCGCGGATCTGCCCAGCCTCATGGTGCTGTGCGGGGTGAGCACCGCGGCCGAGGCGGTGCACGCGGTCCCGGAGCAACGTCCTACCTACATCGGCGCAGACCTCCGCGATCTGCACACCGGCTCCGAGGCGCTGCGGGTGGCCGAGCAGGCGGCCTGGCGTGTCGAGGTCAGCGACGGCTCGGTGATCGTGAGCGCGGCGGGCGCAGACCACAGCGACGACGGGCTCTCGGTGGTCCGTGCCACTGCTCGTGCGGTGTGGGATGCCGAACGCCAACTGGAGGTGCGCGCCGGTGACGATGCCGCACGCGCCGCGCTGCGGCGCTGGTCCCTGCTGACGGCGCCGGATCAGCTAGCGTGAACGGTGATATGAACGCCGACCCCGAACAGATTCGCGCCGATATCGACGCCGTGCTGGCCCAGGTGCCCAGCGTCGATCCAGACAGCGTCGACGTCGCCGGTGTCGACATCGATGCCGTCGGACGGCAGCTCGAGGAAGCGCACCAGATTCTGGTCAATGCGCTGGAATCGGTGGAGAAGGGCTGAGTTCGCGCATGACGCGGCGTGCCCGGGTTGACGCTGAGCTGGTCCGTCGTGGACTGGCGCGGTCACGACAGCAGGCGGCCGAACTCATCGGCGCCGGCCGGGTCAGCATCGACGGCATGCGTGCGGTCAAACCCGCCACCGCGGTCGCCATCACCGCCAACCTGACCGTCGAGGCCGGCGACGAACGCACCTGGGTGTCGCGCGGCGCCCACAAGCTCATCGGTGCCCTCGACGCCTTCGGCATCGACCCGGCCGGTCGGCGCTGCCTCGACGCCGGCGCCTCGACCGGCGGCTTCACCGAGGTGCTGCTGGACCGCGGCGCCACCGAAGTCGTGGCCGTCGACGTCGGCTACGGCCAGCTGGCCTGGTCGCTGCGCTCCGATCCGCGGGTGGCGGTCATCGAGCGCACGAATGTGCGGGACCTGACCCCCGATGCGATCGGCGGCCCCGTCGACCTCGTGGTATCCGACCTGTCGTTCATTTCACTGGCCACGGTGCTGCCCGCACTGACTGTCTGCGCGTCGGCGCACGCCGATATCGTTCCCATGGTGAAGCCACAATTCGAGGTCGGTCGCGAGCAGGTCGGTGCAGGCGGGGTGGTGTCCGATCCGGAATTGCGGGCCTCTGCGGTACTGGCCGTGGCCGCTCGCGCCGGTCAGCTCGGCTGGCAGACCGTCGGCGCGACCGCGAGCCCGCTGCCCGGCCCCTCGGGCAACGTCGAATACTTTTTGTGGCTGCGTGCCGAAACAGACAACGGATTGCACGGAGACGAACTGGACGCCGCGGTACGCCGCGCCGTCGCGGAAGGACCGCAATGACTTCTGAGCGGGCGATCCTGCTCGTCGTACACACTGCCCGCGAGGAGGCTATCGAGACGGCTCGTCGGGTGGAAAAGGTGTTGGGCGACAACGGCATAGCGCTGCGTGTGCTCTCTGCCGAGTCAGTGGATCGCGGCACCCATTTCGACCCCACCGAAATGCAGGCGGTGGGCTCGACCACCGAGGTGGTCGACGCCGATGCCAACGCGGCCGTCGGGTGCGAGCTGGTGCTTGTCCTCGGAGGTGACGGCACCTTCCTGCGCGCCGCCGAACTGGCCCGCAACGCGGAGATTCCCGTGCTCGGCATCAACCTGGGACGCATCGGGTTTTTGGCCGAGGCCGAAGCCGAAGCCATCGACACCGTCCTCGAGCATGTCGTCACCCGCACCTACCGCGTCGAGGAGCGGATGACCCTCGACATCGCGGTGCGCGCCAAGGGTGAGGTCATCGCCCGCGGTTGGGCCCTCAATGAAGCCAGTCTGGAGAAGGGCGCGCGGCTCGGGGTGATCGGCGTCGTGCTGGAGATCGACGGCAGGCCAGTGTCCGCCTTCGGCTGCGACGGTGTCCTGGTGTCCAGCCCGACCGGCTCCACCGCCTACGCGTTCTCGGCCGGCGGGCCCGTGGTGTGGCCGGATCTGGAGGCAATGATCGTGGTGCCCAACAACGCTCACGCGTTGTTCGCGCGCCCGATGGTGACCAGCCCGACTGCGCTGATCGCCATCGAGATCGAGGACGACAGCCACGAGGCGCTGGTGTTCTGCGACGGTCGCCGCGAGATGCGGGTGCCGGCCGGCGGGCGGCTCGAGGTGACCAAATGCACGACACCACTGAAGTGGGTGCGCCTCGACAGCGCGCCGTTCACCGATCGCCTGGTGCGCAAATTCCGGCTGCCGGTCACCGGCTGGCGGGGGCAGTGATCCGGCGATGCTGGCTGAGATCCGGATCGAGTCACTGGGCGCGATCAGCGCCGCCACCGCGGAGTTCGACCGCGGCCTGACCGTGCTGACCGGCGAGACCGGCACCGGCAAGACCATGGTGGTGACGGGACTGCACCTGCTGGGCGGGGCGCGCGCCGACGCCACCAGGGTGCGGTCGGGTGCGGAGCGGGCCGTCGTCGAAGGCCGTTTCGCCACTGCCGAACTCGACGATGCCACCGGCAAGAGGATCGACGAGATCCTGGATTCCTCCGGCGCCGACCGCGACGACGACGGCAGCATCATCGCGCTGCGCACGGTCAGCCGCGACGGGCCGTCGCGGGCCTATCTCGGCGGGCGCAGCGTGCCGGCCAAGTCGTTGTCGACGTTCACCTCGGAGCTGCTGACGCTGCACGGCCAGAACGACCAGCTGCGGCTGATGCGCCCCGAGGAGCAGCGAGCCGCCCTGGACCGCTTCACCGGCGTGGACGCAAAACTCGAGCGCTACAAGAAGCTGCGCGACCAATGGCAGGTGGCCCGGCGGGATCTGGTCGACCGGACGAACCGGGCGCGCGAGTTGGCTCAGGAGGCGGACCGGCTGAAGTTCGCGCTGACCGAGATCGACGGCGTCGACCCGACTCCGGGTGAAGACGAATCGCTGGTGGCCGACATCCGCCGGCTCTCCGAACTCGACGCGCTACGCGAAGCGGTCGCCGGGGCGCGCGCCAATCTCTCGGCCGACGACCTCACCGACGGCGAACCCCGTTCGGCCACAGATACGTTGGGGCGTGCGGCGGCCCTGCTGCAGTCCACCGACGATCCCGCACTGGGCGCGCTGGCCCGTCAGCTCACCGACGCGCTGACCGTCGCAGGCGACGTCGCCCGCGAACTCGGCGACTTCCTGGGCGACCTCCCCGATGACGCCAGCGCACTGGAGAGCAAGCTGGCGCGCCAGGCCGAGCTGCGCAACCTGACCCGCAAGTACGCCGCGGACGTCAACGGTGTGCTGGCGTGGGCCACGGAGTCCCGGGAGCGCCTGGCGCAGCTCGACGTCTCCGAGGACGCGCTGGCCGGGCTGGGCCGCCGCGTCGACGAGCTCGCCGGTCAGGTGGCGACGTCCGCCCTGGAGTTGTCCAAAGCCCGCACCAAGGCGGCGAAGGGCTTGGCCAAGGCCATCACGGCGGAGCTGACCGGGCTGGCGATGACGCACGCCGACTTCAGCGTCACGGTGTCGCTGATGCCGGCCCGCGACGACGACAGCGCACCGTTGCGGTTGCCGTCGGGCGAGACCGTGCATGCCGGTGGCGAGGGCATCGACCTGGTCGAGTTCGGGTTCACCGCGCACCGCGGCACCGATGTCCTTCCGCTGAACAAGAGCGCTTCCGGTGGTGAGCTGTCCCGCGTGATGCTCGCATTGGAAGTGGTGCTGGCCGCGTCGGCGGAAGGCACCACGATGGTGTTCGACGAGGTGGACGCCGGCGTCGGTGGCCGGGCCGCGGTGCAGATCGGCCGCCGGCTGGCACGGCTTGCCCGCAGCCATCAAGTCATCGTCGTCACCCATCTTCCACAGGTCGCCGCCTACGCCGACAGCCACCTCGTCGTTGACAGTGCCGGCAACGGGACCAGCGAGGTGCGCCGCCTGGACACCGAACAGCGGGTGGGGGAGCTGGCGCGGATGCTGGCCGGGTTGGGGGAGTCCGACACCGGCCGCGCGCACGCCCGAGAGCTGCTCGACGCCGCCCAGGGCGACCGGGGACTCAGCTGAGCTGGATGACGACGGCATAGCCGTCGTGGTCGCCGGTGGTGCTTGTCCGGCGGTCGAGCTCGTTGTCCATGTCGACCAGACCCAGATCGGTTGCGCCGGTGCGCACCAGCGCGGCGCGGACCGCGTCCCTGGCCCGATTGAACGACACGTAGACGTGGGTGGGGACCACATAGAAGAGGCCGGGACGCTCGCGGCTGAACGAGGCGGTCCACACGTAGCCGTTCCCGCCGGGGGCGGGCGCCGCGCCGAACACTCGGCCGTGATCGTTGGTCAGCAGCCAATGGGCGTTCGAGAACGCCTGCTCGGGTCCGGTGGGCTGCTGCCCGTAGACGACGCCGTCGATCAGACCCTGATACCCCGTGGAGTGGACCGGCTGCGCCGGGAACCCGGCCGCACCCAGGGCGGCGTTGAGCTTGCCGGCCGATTCCTCGGCGGTGGTCGACGTCGGATCGAGGATGATCAGGTTGATCGGTTGGTACAACGCCTTGAACGGATATTGCTGGTTCGGCCAGTCGGCGAGGCCGCCGCTGCGGCCGAGCATCCACTTCCCGATCGCCCCGTAGGCAGTTGTCGTCGTCTCGACCGGAGTGGGACGGGCCTCCGGGGCTCCGGTCAGTGAGTCGTGGAGGTCGTCGAAGAACGTCGTGACCGCCGCGACGAAAGCCGGCACCGGAGGCGGTGACCCCACAGGACGCGGCGCGGGTCTGGCGACGCCCGCCGCGGGGGTGGAAAGCCTTGACGCAGTGGGTGTCTTGCGGGCTCTGGGCACCGTCGCGGTCGACGGCGGCCGCGAGTGGCCGACCGAACCTGCCGAGGTGCTGGACCCGTGGGTCGCTGAACCGGTACCGGGCGACTCGGCGCTGGCGACGCCGCCCCCGGCCAGCAGAGCCGCGCCCACTCCCAGCCCGACGAGCAGCCCACTGACCCAGGTCGCGCGGGATATTCGGCTCATGTTCGGCTCCGTCGATCGGTTAGCTGACGGTAACCGGTGGGGGCCGCGGGGTGTGGGCAATCGCGTATCCGAACTGTGTTACTGCTGTGACAAAATGTGACTTGTGTGGCTGGTGTTACGGCGCGCCTCCGCGGATATCCGTCCGGTCGCCGACAGAATCCCAGCATGAAGATGTCAGCGCTTCTCTCCCGTAATACCGGTGCACGACCAGGAGTCGTGGGGACAGCCCGCGTCGATCGCGATATCGATCGCCTGCTGCGCCGCGTCGGCCCGGGGGACATCGTGGTGCTCGACATTCTCGACCTGGACCGGATGACCGCTGACGCTCTGGTCGACGCGAACATCGCCGGAGTGGTCAACGCCTCCCCGTCGATCTCGGGCCGGTACCCGAACCTCGGCCCGGAAGTATTGGTGGCCAACAACATCACGCTGATCGACAGCGCGGGCCCCGAAGTCTTCAAGAAGATCAAAGACGGCGCGAAGATCCGGCTGCACAACGGTGGGGTGTATGCCGGTGATCGACGGCTGGCCCTGGGCGTCGAGCGCAGCGACGAAGAGATCGCCGACCTCATGCAGGACGCCAAGACCGGGCTGGTTGCGCACCTGGAGGCGTTCGCGGGCAACACCATCGAATTCATCCGCAGCGAGAGCCCGCTGCTGATCGACGGTATCGGCATCCCGGACATCGACGTCGACGTGTACCGCCGCCACGTCCTGGTGGTGGCCGACGGGCCCGGCGCCGAAGACGACCTCAAGGCACTCAAGCCCTTCATCAAGGAGTACCAACCGGTGCTCATCGGTGTGGAGAGCGGCGCGGACCTGCTGCAGAAGAACGGCTACCGGCCCCAGCTGATCGTCGGCAACCCCGACCAGATGAGCGCCGACGTGCTCAAGAGCGGTGCGCAGGTGGTCCTTCCCGCCGACGCCGACGGGCACGCCAACGGCTTGGAACGCATTCAGGACCTGGGCATCGGAGCGATGACGTTCCCGGCGGCCGGCTCGGCCGCCGACCTGGCGCTGCTGCTCGTCGATCACCACGGCGCCTCGCTGATCGTGACGGCCGGTCACTCGGCGAGCATCGAGGAGTTCTTCGACCGCTCCCGCCAGCAGAGCAACCCGTCGACGTTCCTCACCCGGCTCAAGGTCGGCGAGAAGCTCGTCGATGCGAAAGCTGTTGCCACGCTGTACCGGAACCACATCTCCGGTGGCGCAATCGCCATGCTGATCCTCGCGGTGCTATTCGCGATCATCGCCGCATTGTGGGTGTCGCGGGCCGACACATTCGTCATCGACTGGATTGTGACCTACTGGAACCGCTTCTCGCTGTGGGTGCAGAGCTGGGTGACCTAGGCGTAGAGCAGAAAGGCTCACCGCTGTGATTTCGCTACGCCACCATGCCATTTCGTTGGCTGCGGTGTTCCTTGCGCTGGCCGTCGGCGTCTTCCTGGGCTCCGGCGTGCTGTCCGACACGTTGCTGTCCGGATTGCGCGACGAAAAGCAGGACCTCAGCAAACAGATCACCTCGCTCACCGATCAACGCAACGCGCTGAACGAAAAGCTCAGTGCTGCCGACGATTTCGACAAGCAGATGTCGAGCCGGATCGTCAAGGACGCGCTGGCCGGTAAGTCGGTGGTGTTGTTCCGCACCCCCGACGCCAACGACGATGACGTGGCGGCGACAAGTCGGCTGATCGGACAGGCCGGCGGAACGGTCACCGGCACGGTCGCGCTGACGCAGCAGTTCGTCGACGCCAACTCCGCGGAGAAGCTGCGCTCGGTGGTCAACTCCTCGATCGTGCCGGCCGGCGCGCAGCTGAGCACCACGCTGGTCGACCAGGGCTCGCAGGCCGGCGACCTGCTCGGCATCGCGCTGCTGATCAACCGCAACCCCGCGATCCGCCCGGCGGATGACACCCAGCGCGACACCGTGCTGGCCGCGCTGCGCGACACCGGCTTTCTGACCTACCAGGGCGATCGCCTGGCCGCTGCCAACACCGCGGTCGTGGTGACCGGCGGAGCTCTGGGCGATGACGCAGGCAACCAGGGCTCCACGGTCGCCCGATTCGCCGCGGGGATGGCCCCGCACGGATCGGGAACAGTGCTCGCCGGCCGGGACGGATCGGCCACCGGAACCGCGGCGCTCGCGGTGACGCGGGCTGACGCCGGGATGGCCGCCGACGTGACCACCGTCGACGACATCAGTTCCGAGTCGGGCCGCATCACCACCGTGCTGGCCCTGCAGAACCTGATCAACGGGGCACCGTCGGGCAAGTTCGGCATCGGGCCGGGCGCGGCGTCCCTCACCGTCCCGCAGTAGACGCCGGGCAACGCAGAGGTAACGAAGGCCACTGGCGTGTTAGCGCCGGCTTGTCGGCGTCGGTGTTAGGGTGAGATTCCGTGGGTAGGCAGGCCCCAGGCAGTTCCCAGCGATCCCCTGCCCGACGTCACGGAGGTTGCTCTTGCCCCCACTGCGCAAGCACCCGCAGACCGCCACCAAACACATCTTCGTCAGCGGTGGAGTTGTCTCGTCCCTCGGTAAGGGCCTGACTGCCAGCAGCCTCGGTCAGTTGCTGACCGCGCGCGGCCTGCAGGTGACGATGCAGAAGCTCGACCCCTATCTGAACGTCGACCCGGGAACGATGAACCCGTTCCAGCACGGTGAGGTGTTCGTCACCGAGGACGGCGCCGAGACCGACCTCGACGTCGGGCATTACGAGCGCTTCCTGGACCGCAACCTGTCCGGCTCGGCCAATGTGACCACCGGGCAGGTGTATTCGTCGGTGATCGCCAAGGAGCGCCGCGGCGAGTACCTCGGCGACACCGTGCAGGTGATCCCGCACATCACCGACGAGATCAAGGGCCGCATCCTGGCGATGGCCGAGCCCGATGCCGCGGGAAACCGGCCCGACGTGGTGATCACCGAGATCGGTGGCACCGTCGGCGACATCGAGTCGCTGCCATTTCTGGAGGCCGCACGCCAGGTCCGCCACGAGGTCGGCCGGGAGAACTGCTTCTTCCTGCACGTATCCCTGGTGCCGTATCTGGCGCCGTCGGGCGAGTTGAAGACCAAACCCACCCAGCACTCGGTGGCTGCGCTGCGCAGCATCGGTATCAGTCCCGACGCGCTGATCCTGCGCTGCGATCGTGACGTGCCCGAGCCGCTGAAGAACAAGATCGCGCTGATGTGTGACGTCGACATCGACGGGGTGATCTCGACGCCCGATGCGCCGTCGATCTATGACATTCCGAAGGTGCTGCACCGCGAGGAACTCGACGCCTATGTGGTGCGCCGGCTCAATCTGCCGTTCCGCGATGTCGACTGGACGCAGTGGAACGACCTGCTGCGTCGGGTGCACGAGCCCAAGGAAACCGTCCGAATCGCGTTGGTGGGCAAGTACGTCGACCTCTCCGATGCCTATCTGTCGGTGGCCGAGGCGCTGCGCGCGGGCGGGTTCGCACACCGCGCCAAGGTCGAGATGCGCTGGGTCGCCTCCGACGACTGCGAGACCGACAGCGGCGCGGCCGTTGCGTTGGGTGACGTGCACGGCGTGCTGATTCCCGGCGGGTTCGGCATCCGCGGCATCGAAGGCAAGATCGGCGCGATCCGCCACGCCCGCCAGCGTGGGCTGCCGGTCCTCGGCCTGTGCCTGGGGTTGCAGTGCATCGTGATCGAGGCGGCCCGGTCGGTGGGGCTGACCGAAGCCAACTCGGCCGAATTCGAACCGGCCACACCGGATCCCGTGATCTCTACGATGGCTGACCAGCGTGAGGCCGTCGCCGGTGAGGCTGATCTGGGCGGCACCATGCGGTTGGGTGCTTACCCGGCGACGCTGGAAGTCGGTTCGATCGTCGCCGAGGCGTACGACTCGACGCATGTGTCCGAGCGGCACCGCCACCGCTACGAGGTCAACAATTCCTATCGCGACCGGATCGCGCAGAGCGGCCTGCAGTTCTCCGGCACCTCACCGGACGGTCATCTGGTCGAGTTCGTCGAGTACCCGCGCGACGTGCATCCGTTCCTGGTCGGCACACAGGCCCATCCGGAGCTCAAGAGCCGGCCGACCCGGCCGCATCCGCTGTTCGTGTCGTTCATCGGTGCGGCCATCGACTACAAGGCGGGCGAGCGGCTGTCCCTGGAGATCCCAGAACAGCACTCCAACGGCAAGGAACGCCCGGAGGAGGCGGCCCAGCCGCTGGCCGAGCAGGTTCCAGAGCACTCAGCCCGTGGCTGACCACGACTTCGAGACTGTCTCCTCTGAAACCGCTTACCGCGGAAACATTCTCGCCCTGCGAGTCGATCAGGTCCGGATGCCGGGCGGCAACATCGCCAAGCGCGAGGTCGTCGAGCACTATGGTGCGGTGGCGGTCGTCGCGGTTGACGAAGCGGGTCGGGTTGCGATGGTCTACCAATACCGGCACCCGATCGGGCGCCGGCTGTGGGAGTTGCCCGCCGGGCTGCTCGACGAGCCGGGGGAGGACCCGACCGAGGCCGCGGCGCGCGAGCTGCGCGAGGAGACCGGCCTGACCGCCGAACGCTGGGACGTGCTGGTCGACCTGATGTCCTCGCCAGGGTTCAGCGACGAGGCTCTGCGTGTCTATCTCGCCCGGATTCTCACTGATGTCGGGCGGCCCGAGGGCCACGACGAAGAAGCCGATATGGAAGTGCACTGGGTCCACATCGCCGACGCGGTGCAGCAGGTGCTCTCCGGGGAGATCGTGAATTCCACTGCGGTAGCGGGCATTCTGGCCGCACACGCGGTGATCGTCGACGACAAGCGGCCCCGGCCCGTCGATGTGCCGTTCCCGGACCGCCCGACGGCGTTCGCCGCGGGGAAGGCCCGCCGATGACGACGTTCTCCGCTGATATCCCGGGTCGCTCCGCTCCTGCCCTCCGAACCGATCTCCCGGGTCGCTCCGCTCCTGCCCTCCGAATCGCTCTGGACGGGCAGCTGCAGGGCTACCTCGACCACCTGACCATCGAGCGCGGGGTGGCCGCCAACACCATCAGTTCCTACCGTCGCGACCTGCGCCGCTACGTCGAGCACCTGTCGTTGCGCGGTATCGACGACCTGACAGGAGTCAGCGAGAACGACGTTAGCGAGTTTCTGGTGGCGCTGCGCCGTGGCGATCCCGACGCCGGCGTGGTGCCGTTGTCGGCGGTCTCGGCAGCGCGCGCCCTGATCGCGGTGCGCGGCTTTCACCGGTTCGCCGCCGCCGAGGGGATCATCGGCATCGACGTCGCCCGCGCGGTCAAGCCGCCCACGCCGAGTCGTCGGCTCCCCAAGAGCCTCACTCTCGACGAGGTGCTGGCACTGCTCGAGGGCGCCGGCGGGGACAGCCCGTCGGACGGGCCGCTGACGCTGCGCAATCGCGCCCTGCTCGAGCTGCTGTATTCCACGGGCGCGCGGATCTCCGAGGCTGTCGGCCTGGACGTCGACGACGTCGACACCGAGGCCCGATCGGTACTGCTGCGCGGCAAGGGCGGCAAGCAGCGCCTGGTGCCCGTCGGCCGCCCGGCGATCGCGGCACTGGACGCCTACCTGGTGCGAGGCCGTCCCGACCTGGCGCGCCGGGGCCGCGGCACGCCGAAGATCTTCCTCAACGCGCGTGGCGGGCAGCTGTCGCGCCAGAGCGCCTGGCAGGTGCTGCAGGACGCCGCCGAACGGGCCGGCATCTCCTCGGCGGTATCACCGCACACGCTGCGTCACTCGTTCGCCACCCACCTTCTCGACGGCGGTGCCGACGTCCGCGTCGTCCAGGAACTCCTCGGCCACGCCTCGGTGACCACGACGCAGATCTACACGCTGGTCACGGTGCATGCCCTGCGCGAGGTATGGGCCGGCGCACATCCGCGGGCATGATGTCGCGGGTCTGCCTCGTGTGGCGACGACACACCGTTAGACTTTCGCGGATGTTCGCCACGCCGCCGAAAAGCCTGCTGACGGGGGGCACGGCGTGACCGACGAGGCAGACGAAGCCACACCGATCGGTCTCACCGGCCGCCCGCCCCGCCACATTCCCGAACCACAGCCGCTGACCTCGCACGGGCCGGCCACGGTCATCTCGATGTGCAACCAGAAGGGCGGGGTCGGCAAGACCACCTCGACGATCAACCTGGGGGCGGCGCTGGCGGAGTACGGCCGGCGGGTGCTGCTGGTGGATCTGGATCCGCAGGGCGCGCTGTCGGCGGGCCTGGGCGTACCGCACTACGAACTGACCCACACCGTGCACAACCTGATGATCGAGCCGCGGGTGAGCATCGACGAGGTGCTGATCAACACGCGGGTCAAGAATCTGGACCTGGTGCCGAGCAACATCGACCTGTCGGCCGCTGAGATCCAGCTGGTCAACGAGGTGGGCCGCGAGCAGACCCTGGCGCGCGCGCTGCACCCCGTACTCGATCGCTACGACTACGTCCTGATCGACTGCCAGCCGTCGCTGGGCCTGCTCACCGTCAACGCGCTGGCCTGCTCCGATGCGGTGGTCATCCCGACCGAATGCGAGTATTTCTCGCTGCGCGGGCTGGCACTGCTCACCGACACCGTCGACAAGGTGCGGGAGCGGCTCAATCCGCGGTTGACGATCAGCGGCATTCTGATCACCCGGTTCGACAATCGAACCGTCAATGCCCGTGAAGTGATGGCGCGGGTCCTGGAGCGCTTCGGCGACCTGGTGTTCGACACCGTCATCAGCCGCACCGTGCGGTTCCCCGAGACCAGTGTCGCCGGCGAGCCCATCACCACCTGGGCGCCGAAATCGGTTGGCGCACAGGCATACCGGTCGCTGGCCCGCGAGGTCATAGACCGCTTCGGCAAGTGACCGATTCACCGGCGCCTGAAAAGGGCTTCCGTGTCAGGCTGACCAACTTCGAGGGTCCGTTCGATCTGCTGCTGCAGTTGATCTTCGCCCACCGCCTGGATGTCACCGAGGTCGCGCTGCATCAGGTCACCGACGAATTCATCGCCTACACGCGGGAGATCGGTCCGAAGCTCGAGCTCGACGAGACGACCACCTTTTTGGTGATTGCTGCCACACTGCTCGACCTCAAGGCCGCGCGGCTGCTGCCCGCCGGTGATGTGCACGACGAGGAAGATCTGGCGCTGCTCGAGGTGCGCGACCTGTTGTTCGCGCGGCTGCTGCAGTACCGCGCGTTCAAGCATGTCGCCGAGATGTTCGCCGAGCTGGAGGCCGCAGCGCTGCGAAGCTACCCCCGGGCGGTGACGGTCGAGGATCGCTTCGCCGAGCTTCTTCCCGAGGTCATGCTGGGTGTCGACGCCGCAGCCTTCGCCGACATCGCCGCCGCGGCGTTCACCCCGCGCCCGGTTCCCACCGTCGCGACCGAGCACTTGCATGCGTCGCAGGTGTCGGTGCCGGAGCAGGCCGAGCTGCTGTTGGAGTTCTTGTCGGCGCGCGGGGCGGGGCAGTGGGCGTCGTTCAAGGAACTGGTGGCCGACTGCGAGGCGCCGATCCAGATCGTCGGACGGTTCTTGGCGCTGCTCGAACTGTATCGGGCCAGGACGGTAGCATTCGAGCAGCCAGAACCACTTGGTGTGCTCCAGGTTTCATGGACCGGCGACCGGGTTGTGAACGAAGAGCTGGTCCGAGCCGAGTGGGAAGAAGAGTAGAACCAATCATGACCGACGACGCAGCCGACATACCCGAGGTTGACCCTGGGGCCGACTCGGGGTCCGATCTCGGTATCGACGTCGCCCTCCCCGAGATGGACGACGACGAACTGGTCCGGGTGCTGGAGGCGCTGTTGCTGGTCGTGGACTCTCCGGTCAACGCCGAGACGCTCGCGTCGGTGACCGAGCAACCACAGGATCGGATCACCGCCACCCTGGAACGCATGGCGGCAGCGTTGGCGGACCGCGAGAGCGGCATCGACCTGCGCGAGGCGGGCGGTGGCTGGCGGATGTACACCCGGGCCCGGTTCGCGCCGTATGTGGAGCGGCTGTTGCTGGACGGGTCACGGTCGAAGCTCACCCGCGCGGCGCTGGAGACGCTGGCGGTGGTCGCTTACCGGCAGCCGGTGACCCGGGCGCGGGTCAGCGCGGTGCGCGGCGTCAACGTCGATGCGGTGATCCGCACGTTGGTGGCGCGCGGGCTGATCACCGAGGCGGGCACCGACGAGGACAGCGGCGCGACCACGTTCGCCACCACCGAGTTGTTCCTCGAGCGGCTCGGGCTTTCGTCACTGACCGACCTTCCCGACATCGCCCCGCTGCTTCCCGACGTCGATTCGATCGACGATCTGAGTGAAAACCTGGATGCCGAACCACGTTTCGCCAAGCTGGCCGGTGTCTCGGCAGCCGATCCGAACGTCTCGATCGATGTGGACACCGATGCCTGAACCAGAAGGAGTGCGGCTGCAGAAGATCCTGTCGCAGGCAGGAGTGGCCTCGCGACGGGTGGCCGAGCGGATGATCGTCGATGGCCGGGTGGAGGTCGACGGACGTATCGTCACCGAGCTGGGCACCCGGGTCGATCCGGCCAATGCCGACATCAGGGTCGACGGGTCACGGATCGTCGTGGACGACTCGATGATGTACCTGGCGATCAACAAGCCCATCGGAATGCATTCGACGATGTCCGACGAGCGTGGCAGGCCGTGTGTGGGTGATCTGGTGGAGCATCGGGTCCGCGGCAACAAGAACCTTTTTCACGTCGGGCGGCTGGACGCCGATACCGAAGGCTTGTTGCTGCTGATGAATGACGGCGAGTTGGCCCACCGATTGATGCATCCGTCGTATGAGGTGCCCAAGACGTACCTGGCGACGGTAACCGGCTCGGTGCCAAGGGGTTTGGGTAAGACGCTGCGCGCCGGCATCGAGCTCGACGACGGACCGGCCAAGGTCGACGACTTCGCCGTGGTCGACGCGGTGCCGGGAAAGACACTGCTGCGGGTCACGCTGCACGAAGGGCGTAAGCGGATCGTGCGCCGCCTGTTGGCGGCAGCGGGCTACCCCGTCGAGGCGCTCGTGCGGGTGAGCATCGGTGAGGTGACGCTGGGTGAACAGCGGCCCGGCAGCATCCGCGTGCTGACGCGCAAGGAAGTCGGCGATCTGTACAAGGCGGTAGGTCTGTGAGTTCATGCGTTGTGGCGGTCGACGGGCCGGCCGGAACCGGAAAGTCCTCGGTGTCAAGAGGATTGGCGCGTGCGTTGGGCGCCCATTACCTGGACACCGGTGCGATGTACCGGCTCGTGACGCTCGCGATTCTGCGCGCCCACATCGACTTGGCCGACGCCGAGGCCATCGCGGCAGCCTCCGATGTGGCGCTGTCGGTGGGTTCTGACCCGGACGTAGACCGGGCTTACCTTGGTGCTGAAGATGTTTCGGCTGAGATTCGGGGCGACGAGGTCACCCGCGCGGTCTCGGCGGTGTCGGCGGTCCCCGAGGTGCGCACCCGGATGGTGGCGTTGCAGCGTGAACTGGCGGCGGGGGCCGACAGGGTCGTGGTCGAAGGCCGTGACATCGGTACGGTCGTGCTTCCGGATGCCGACGTGAAGATTTTTCTGACCGCCTCGGCCGAGACGCGGGCGCGCCGCCGCAACGATCAGAACGTCGCGAGCGGGTTGCCCGATGACTACGAGACGGTGCTGGCAGATGTGATCCGCCGTGACCACCTGGATTCGACCCGCACGGTGTCACCGCTGCGACCGGCGGAGGACGCGATCATCGTCGACACCAGTGACATGACCCAGGACCAGGTGGTGGCCAGTCTGCTTGATCTGGTCGAAAAACGAAGTGGTGCAATGCGATGAGCGAGGACGGCACGTGGTCTGACGAAAGCGATTGGGAGCTTTCCGAGGAAGGATTCGACGACGACGAGGAGGCGCAGGCGCCGCCGCCGGTGGTGGCAGTGGTCGGTCGGCCCAACGTCGGCAAGTCCACGCTGGTCAACCGGATCCTCGGCCGGCGTGAAGCCGTCGTGCAGGACCTGCCGGGGGTGACCCGCGACCGGGTGTCCTACGACGCGTCCTGGACCGGGCGGCGCTTCGTCGTGCAGGACACCGGCGGGTGGGAGCCGGACGCCAAGGGCTTGCAGCAGTTGGTCGCCGAGCAGGCCTCGGTGGCGATGCAGACCGCCGATGCGGTGATCCTGGTCGTCGACGCGACAGTCGGCGCCACCAGCGGCGACGAGGCGGCAGCGCGAATCCTGCGCCGGTCGGGCAAACCAGTGTTCTTGGCGGCCAACAAGGTCGACAACGAGAAGGGCGAGGCCGACGCGGCCGCGCTGTGGTCGCTCGGGCTGGGGGAGCCGCACCCGATCAGTGCCATGCATGGCCGCGGGGTGGCCGACCTGCTGGACGAGGTCGTCGCGGACCTGCCTGCGCAGTCCGAGGTGGCCCAGGCCACCGGTGGACCACGACGGGTGGCGCTGGTGGGCAAGCCCAACGTCGGCAAGAGCTCGCTGCTGAACCGGTTGGCGGGTGCCGAGCGTTCGGTGGTGCACGACGTCGCAGGAACCACGGTCGACCCGGTGGACTCGCTGATCGAATTAGGTGGCAAGACATGGCGTTTCGTTGATACCGCCGGCTTACGCCGCCGGGTCGGGCAGGCCAGCGGCCACGAGTTCTACGCTTCGGTCCGCACGCACAGCGCGATCGATGCGGCCGAGGTGGTCGTCGTCCTGATCGATGCCTCGCAGCCGCTGACCGAACAGGACCAGCGGGTTCTGACGATGGTGATCGAAGCGGGGCGGGCGCTGGTGCTGGCGTTCAACAAATGGGATCTCGTCGACGAGGACCGGCGTTATCTGCTGGACCGCGAGATCGACCGCGAACTGGCGCAGCTGCAGTGGGCGCCGCGGGTGAACATCTCGGCCAAGAGCGGCCGCGCGGTGCAGAAGCTCGTGCCGGCGATGGAGACGTCGCTGGCGTCCTGGGATTCCCGCATCTCGACCGGGCAGCTCAACACGTGGATCAAGGAAGTCGTCGCGGCCACCCCGCCGCCGGTCCGCGGCGGTAAGCAGCCGCGGATCCTGTTCGCCACCCAGGCGACTGCACGCCCGCCGACGTTTGTGCTGTTCACCAGTGGTTTCTTGGAGGCCGGCTATCGGCGGTTCCTGGAGCGGCGGCTGCGCGAAACCTTCGGTTTCGAGGGCACCCCGATCCGGATCAATGTGCGGGTGCGGGAAAAGCGCAAGCTCAAGCCGCGTTGATTCGGCGGGTTTGACGGTATTTGGCCGCTGCTGGGCATAGATTGCCGGTCATGGAGTTTGCTACCTCATTGGCGCCCACCCGCCGACTGGTCTATGGCGTTGCCGGTTTGATGATCGCCGCGGCGCCCGCCGTCGCCGTGTTCTCAGGAGCGTTCGACGGCGCCGTGCCCCGAGTGCTGGCGTGCTCGGAATCCGACACCGAGGACAGCTTCTCGATGAACTGCGCGCCGTCGGTGATCCCCGATACCAGCGACATGCTGACCGAAGCCGAGGTCGCCGAGCCCGGGTGGAACGGCGGCGACCATGGTGGAGGTCCGGCCGGTGGCGCACCCGGAAGCGGCGGCCACCGCTAGGTCGTGAGCCCGCGGTTCCCGTACGTGTCGAAGTGGACGACGTCCTCAACCGGCCTGCGGGTGGTCGGGCCGTAGCGTCCGCGCGGCCAGCCGAGCGGAACCACACAGATCGGGGTCACCGACAGCGGTAGGCCCAGGATTCTGCGCGCCGAGGTGACGCTCCACAGCGGCATCGTGATCAGGGATGCACCCAGTCCCATGGCCCTGGCGGCGAGCAGCAGGTTCTGCACGCTGGGATAGATCGAGCCGAAGTACGACGTTTCGCCGACGAACGGCGTCGGGATGTAGGGCACTCGGGTGCCGCCGCGAAGGCAGGGAATCACCAGGACCGGTATCTCGCTGAAGTGCTCGACCTGCCACTCCACTGCCTTCAGGATCTTGAGCATCGACTCGTCGTTGGCGGCTTGCCGTCTGCCGAGGGTTCCGTAGATCGACCAGGGCTGGCGGTAGCGCTTGCCGAGTTGATCTTTGACCTTCTGGTCTTTGACGACGATGAACTCCCAGTTCTGTCCGTTGGACCCGGTGGGAGCCCGAAGTGCCAGTTCGATGCACTTCACCACGATGGCGTCGTCCACCGGATCGGGTTTGACCCGCCGGATGGCGCGCTGGGTCATCATCGCATCGAGCAGGGGCATGGAGAGGTTGGCCAGCGCCTCGCCGGTACTCGGAATCTCGCTCATGGGAATAACAGGCTAGGTGGCTTGCTGCCGGAGCAGGGCTGTGTGCTGTATCACGCTGCAGGCGAGCGTGTTTGGTGGCCGCTTCGGGCGCCGTCTGTGCTGATCGGTTCGCCGGATAGGGTTCCTTGGTGTCAGTTGCCCACATGATCGTGATCGTCCTGGCCGGGGTGGGGGCCGGCGCCATCAATTCGCTGGTGGGTTCGGGCACGTTGATCACCTTTCCGACGCTGGTGACGCTCGGGTTTCCGCCGGTGACGGCGACGATGTCGAACGCGATCGGCCTGGTGGCCGGCGGTGTATCGGGTACCTGGGGGTATCGCAAGGAACTGCGTGGGCAGTGGGATCGGCTGCGCTGGCAGATCCCGGCGTCGCTGATCGGCGCGGCGATCGGGGCGTTCCTGCTGCTCCACCTGCCGGAGAAGGTGTTCACGCAGATCGTTCCGGTGCTGCTGGTCGGCGCCCTGGTGTTGGTGGTGATCGGGCCGCGTATCCAGGCCTACGCACGGGCGCGCGCCGAGGCCGCAGGCCGCTCGGCCGAGCATGTGTCGCCCAAACGGATGACGGCCCTGGTGGTCGGGACATTCGCGGTGGGCATCTACGGCGGGTACTTCACCGCCGCACAGGGCATCCTGCTGATCGGGGTGATGGGCGCGCTGCTGCCCGAGGACATGCAGCGGATGAACGCGGCCAAGAACTTGCTGTCGCTGCTGGTGAACATCGTCGCGGCGGTGGCCTACACCATCGTGGCGTTCGACCGGGTGAGCTGGGAGGCGGCGGGGTTGATCGCCGCCGGATCGCTCGTCGGCGGGTGGCTGGGCGCGCACTATGGACGGCGGCTCTCGCCGAATGTGCTGCGGGCAGTGATCGTGGTGGTCGGGTTGATCGGGTTGTACCGATTGCTCACGGTGTAGCTGGCTCGCGCTGGACCAGATACTCGCGATAGGCAGACATCTGAATCGCCTTGAGACCGCCGACCGCGGCGATGGGGATCAGGTAGTAGTTGAAGTCGCCATCGATCACGAAGAAGTAGTCGATCTCATCTGGATCGTAGGTTGTACGTGTTTTGCCGGTCTTGGAGATCCATGCGGTCCAGGAAGACCCCTGTTTCACCGTGGTGGTTTTCACTTGGACCCGCCGGGCAGCGTTGTCGATCCAGACGAGTAAGTCGTAGCGGCAAGGCTCGAGTGGCCACGATACCGAGTGGCCACAGAGCTCAAACCACGCCGCAGCCATGAGTGATCCGGCACGAGAAAGATGGACGAGTCGCGGAGAAGATTTGAGATCGGAAACGGATGCATCCCGTGGCGGCGACAAATGGGCGGTATACAGGCCCAGGCGAACCGCATGGCCGCGGATCGTGGCCAGGCTGGACCCTCCGACGAGGCCAAGTGCCTCGCCGACCTGAGTCCACGACGTGGCGGAACGAATCGCGGCGGCTAGATGTACTCGGTTAGGACGTTGGTGTCAGTCTGCTGATCGGTGGTTGGCCTCCGATAGCTGAGTGGCGTCGTTGATTGTTGTAGTCCTCGAGCCACGGGGCAAGGGCGGCAGTGCGGGCGGCGTTGGTGGTGAATATCTGCCGGTAGGCCCATTCGGTCTGCAGTGTGCGGTTGTAGCGCTCCACCTTTCCGTTTTGCCAGGGGCAGTGCGGCTTGATGAAGACGTGTTTGGCGCCCAGGTTTGCGATGACTGCGGCGACATCGGCGGAACGCCGATAGCTCCAGTGGTTGTCGGTGATGACTCGCTCGATGGTCGAGATCCCGTGGGTTCTGAAGTACTCGGCGGCTCTGGCCAGAAACCCACCGCAGGTCGCGCCCTTTTCGTCGGGCAAGATCTCTGAGTACGCCAGCCGCGAATGGTCGTCGACAGCGGAGTGCACGTAGTCGAACCCGATGCGCGCGTTCTTACGGGCGGCGGTGTCGCCCATCTTTTTGCCGTGTGCCTTCCAGCCACCCCCGTCGGGGATGCGCCCAATCTTCTTGACGTCCATGTGAATCAGTTCGCCGGGGTGCGCCCGCTCGTAGCGCACCGCGGTTGTCTTCGATGCCCGGATTACCTCACCGGTCAGCGGGTCACAATCCCGCAGATACGGCATCTGGCGACGGCGCAAGATCGCCGACACCGTCCGGGCCGGCAGACCCAACTCGGCGGCGATCCAGTCCTGACCCCGCCTGCTGGTGCGGCGCAGCTCTATCACCGCATCTTCAACCACAGATGGTGTGCGACGTGGGCATCGACGCGGTCGTGAGGACCGATCCGACAGGCCGGCAAAGCCTTCAGCGTGGAACCGGCGAACCCACCGGTGAGCGCACTGGCGAGAAACTCCCAGTTCGGCGGCGACATGAGACACCGGACGGTGTCCCTCAACGATCCGCTCAACGAGCAGCAGACGACCATGAACGGTCAAACGGGCATTAGCGTGGGACACGAGGACCTCCGTGGACTGGTGAAGACGTCAGACATCTCCACTAAGCCCGGAGGCCCTCCCTACAGCAATAGCGATCCGTCACCAATGTCTAAGCCGAGTACAGCTAGAGCCTGGTCGGTCCACCGACGCTGACCGGTGAAATGTGTGTAATCGACTTCGAGTCGGTCGGCATGGGCACGGACCGACCGCATAGCCGCGGCCGAAGTACCGGCCAGCCCCAGGGTGCGTAAAACACCACGCCAAGATCGAGAGGCTCGGACAGCGTCGATCAATTCAGCGTCCGAATACTGCCGCATTATGCGGCGCGACCGCGTTGCATAACCATGGTGCAGTCATTCAAGTCGGTCGGGCTGACAGGATTTGAACCTGCGACCCCTTCACCCCCAGTGAAGTGCGCTACCAAGCTGCGCCACAGCCCGCGTGCCCGCCGGAAACAACCGATGGACGCCAAGGAACGATACATCAGGGGCGCCTGAAACTCCGAAACGGTCGACGCGCGCCCATGGAGAGTCGGCACCTCGTCCGGTCTCGCTCCCGAACAACAGCGACACCAGCCTGACTCACACCGGATCGGAAACGGCTTCCGGGCCGGGCCGGTAGGGCGGCAACCGCCATGCGCGAGAACGCTATTCGATCCGTCAGGTGGTCTGCCAGGAGGGCGACTCTGCGGCCAGCGCGGCGCTGAGTCCGCGGGTAGTCGCGGAGAGTTTTCGCCCATCCGGATGACGTCGGCGCCGCTCATCGCCTCAGGACTCGGAACAAGGCTCAGGATCAAGGCGATACGTGAGTACGCAGTCAAGACCGGCGAGTTGATGTGGCTCACCTCGTAGGTTCGGTCACTGTCCAGGCTGACCGGAAACCACTGTTCCTGATGGATCGGCTCGTCGGTCAACGCCTGCGCCAGCTCGCTGAGCCGGGTGGAACGGACCTCGGCACTACGGACGATGAGCGCCAGTTCCTGCAGGCGCAGATCGGGCAACAGATGAAGCCCGACCGCGTAGCCACGCCGTTCGGCGGGCGGTGCACAATGCGAAGGCTTCGATCCTGGCCAGTGTGGCTCGACGAGGCCGACGCCCGTCAGATCGAACAGCAACTCGTCGTTGAGGTCATGCGTTCCGCGGACGCCCAGGAGGGTCTCGCCGCGTTCGGCGAGAAGCGTGCGCCAGGATCCACGGGACGGTAAGAGAGTGGGTATGGAACACACTGGGCCGCTGCGCGGTATTCGCGTTCTGGAGTTGTCGCTGGCGCTCACCGGTCCCTACATCGGCGCACTGTTCGCCGACCAGGGCGCCGACGTGGTGAAAGTGGAACGCCCCGACATCGGCGACATCCTTCGGTGGATCGGACCGAGCGTGAACGGGTTGAGTGCGGTGTTCCGGGTGTGCAACCGCGGCAAGAAGTCGATCGCGGTGGATGTCCGAACCGACACCGGACGCGAGATCGCGCTGGAGTTGGCGGCGAAGGCCGACGTGGTGATCCAGAACTTCCGTCCCGGCGTGGCCGACCGGCTCGGTCTCGGGTACGACGACGTCGTCGCGATCAATCCGGGCGTCGTCTACGTGTCGCTGACGGGCTTCGGTGAGGTCGGCCCATATCGGGACCGCAGCGCATACGACACGGTGATTCAGGCCTACGGCGGGGTGGCCTCCAGCCAGGCCGCGCCCGACGTCGGCGAGCCGATCTTTCTGCAGCAGGTGCTGGCCGACAAGGTCACCGCGCTGTACGCCAGCCAAGCCGTCACCGCCGCTCTGTTCGCTCGCGCGACAGGCCGCGGCGGACAACACGTGCACGTCTCCATGGTGGATGCGGTGGTGTCCTTCCTGTGGACCGATGCGGCCGGCAACGAGGTCCTGCTCGATTCGGACAACTCGCAGCCGTCCAGCTTCACATCGGGATTCAAGCCGTTCCGCTTCATCGACGGGTGGGGCGTGGTGACCCCGATCTCGGATTCCGACTTCACCGGTATGTGCAGAGCTCTGGAAGCACCCGGCGCGGACGACCCGCGACTGCAGACCGCAGACCTTCGAAATCAGCACCGCCCGTTGATGGCCGAGGTGATGGCAGCGTGTTACGCCGGCGCGGAGAAGCTGACGGTGCGCGAAGCGACGGAGAGATTCGAAGCCGCCGACGTACCGTACGCGATGATCGTGCCGCCCGAGGAATTGCCCGACGATCCGCACGCCATCGCGATGGGGCTGTTCGAGGAACTTCACGACCCGGTGGTCGGCAGGGTCCGAATCCCGCGGCATCCCGCCCTCTTCGACGGGACCCCGGCTCAATTAGCCGGTCCGGCACCGAAATTGGGTGAGCACACCGAAGAGATACTCGCCCAGGTGGGTCGCGCGGGCCAGCGGGCCGACTTGCGGGAATCAAGGGTCATCGCCTGACGACGGTCGGCTAGACCGCGACCGCCTCCAGAATGCTGATCGGGCCGACTGTGTCGACCACTCGAGTCAGCCGGAATCCTGCCTTGTCGAGCAACTGACCGTATTCGGCCGCGGTGCGTTCGCGGGCGTCGGCGACGACAAGCATCTCGATGTCGACCCACTTGCCGTGAAAATTCCTGTCGTGGTCTGGAATCACGAACTCGATCAACAAGACTCGCGTGCCTCGGCGAGCGGCAGCGCGCACGGTCTGCAGAATGCGGACCGCATCGCCGTCGCGCCAGTCATGGATGACGTGCTTGAGCACGTAGGCATCGGCGCCGTCTGGAGCTGAATCGAAGAACGAGCCCGGGTCGATTCGGATGCGGTCCTCGACCCCGTACTGGCGGAGCAGCGCAGGTGCGCCGGCGACCACTTCGGGCAGGTCGAACAACACGCCGCGGGCCTGCGGCGCTGATTCGAGGATCGCGGCGAGCAGCCGGCCGTGACCGCCGCCGATGTCGGCGATCGTGGCGAAGCGGCTGAAGTCGTAGGCCGCGACGACAGCGGTGATCGACGACTCCGACAGTCCCGTCATGGCCTGGTTGAAGATCCCGGCGAGCTGGGGCTCATCGGCGAGGTAGTCGAAGATCGGCTTGCCCCGCAATGCCGGAACCACCGCAGACCCCGTTCGTATCGCGTCCGCCAGGTGGCTCCAGTGCTCGCGGTGTTGTGCTGAGCCAACCCAGCGGGCCATACCTGCCATCGAGACAGGGGAGTCGGTGCGCAACGTCTCCGCGAGGGCGGTGAGCTCATAGCGGCCGTCGCTGCGCTGCCGGAACACGCCGACACCGATGAGTGCCCGGAGCATTCGGCCCAGCGCGTTCTGGTCGACGTTGAGCCGGCGCGCGAGATCCTCGCCGGTCGCAGGTCCGTCTGCCAAGGCGTCGGCAACACCCAATTCTGCTGCAGCGGAGATCAATTGGGCGATCCATGCCCCCATGATGAGCTCCATCATCGCCGCGGCCGGCGGGACGGCGCGTTGATTGATCCGGGACAGGTGATGGCGGACGCGCTCGACGGCCCGGACAACTCTCGTCGGTGGCGCTTTGGTGGACGTCACGGGACCATCCCTTCCTGGTTCCTCGCGTAGCCGATAAGC
Organism: Mycobacterium sp. ELW1; assembly: GCF_008329905.1. Taxonomy (NCBI): domain Bacteria; kingdom Bacillati; phylum Actinomycetota; class Actinomycetes; order Mycobacteriales; family Mycobacteriaceae; genus Mycobacterium; species Mycobacterium sp. ELW1. The sequence goes on from NZ_CP032155.1 coordinate 2,803,621, forward strand.
GACCGAACCGTAACCCCACTTCCCATTTAATGCAAGTGGGCACTTGCATTAGTATCTGGGTGTGCCCAAACGCATCGACGAGGACGACCTGTTCCGGACAACTGTCGCGGTCTTCGCCGAATGTGGCTATCGGGCCACCACCACCCAGGAGATCGCGGCGCGGGCGGGTGTCAACGAAGCGACGCTGTTCCGGCGCTACGGAGCCAAGGCGGCTCTGATCAACACGGCCTTGGCGCACGTATTGGCTGACTCATCGTTCGCGAGCGTGGCGATCACGGACGATGTCACGGCCGACCTCACCGCGCTGGTGCGATCGTACGTCGAGACCGCACAGCGCTACGGCGGTGCGGTCGCGACGCTTCTCGCCGAGATTCCCCGGAATCCGGAACTGCGCGAGGCGATTACGGCGCTGATGCCCAATCTCGTCAATGCGGCCGGCGTGATCGCGGCGCATCAGGACGCCGGGCGACTGGCGGCAGGCGATCCACTGCACACGTTGGTGACATTGATCGGGCCATTGTTGGTGTTCGGCCTGTGGGCCCGCACCGGGGCGGCTCCGGCGGTCCCGGACATCGACGCGGGCAGGGTGGTCGCCGACTTTCTGGACGGGCATCGGGACCGCGGCTAGTCGGCCCCGGTGGCCGGCAGGCCGAGTTCGTCGGCAGGCGCGCTGAGGTAGCGCTGAACGCTCGGACCGATGAGTGTGACCACCTCGTCGGCGGTCAGCGTCGACAGTGGCGGCACTCGCATGACGTAGCGCAGCATCGCCGTACCGACGAGGCTTGTGGCGGCGAGCATCGCCCGTAGTCGCGCTTCGTCGGCGCCGCCCAGGGCGTCGGTAACCGCGGTCATCACATAGCTGTGCAAGAACTCCCGAAATGCCTCGTGCGCATCGCTGTTCGACGTCGCCGACTGCAACATCGAGACCATGCTCGTAGCGGTATCGGGCTGCTCCCAGATGCTCAGATAAGCCCGGACGATGCGGAACCCCAACGCGTCATCAGCGTCGGCAGTCAGCTGGTCGGTGAAGAGTTTCGGGTCGAGAACCAGCTTCATCGACTCGCGGAACAGCTCGGCTTTCGAGCCGAACAGATACAAGACCATCGACGGATCCACATGCGCTTCGTCGGCGATCGCGCGCAGCGTCGTCTTCTCGTAGCCGTGTCGAGCGAACTGGTTCTTGGCTGCACGCAGGACCACGTCCCGTGACACGGGTTCGCCATGGCGTCTGCCGCGTCGCTTGTCCATCGCCGCACGTGAAGGCATGTCTGACGATATCATTTCAATAGACATTGAATTATCTGCGCCCGCGGTTTACGCTCTGCTCATGATTTCATCCGTCGTTGAAAAAAATCCGGAAGCTCGGCCGGGGCATGCGGCGGAGCGGGTACGCGTGGCCTCGGGGGCGACCCGTGCGATGGGAATCGTCGTCGGCCTGTCCGTCGTGGTGGCGGTGTTGGCGATCGCGTTCGCGCTGCCGGCGGCCCGCAGCAAGCCACACGACCTGCCGATTGGCGTAGCCGGTCCGCAGGCGGGACAGATCGCAGCCCTGCTGCGGCAGAACGCTCCTGGATCGTTTCGCGTGACCACCTATCTCGACGAGCCGGAGCTACGGGGTGCCATTCGTGGCCGGATCGAGTACGGCGGTCTGACGCTCGGCCCTGCCGGCCCCGTCCTGCTCACCGCCACCGGTGCCAGTCCGGCTGTGGCTCAAACGCTTTCCCAGCTCGGTAATCAGCTCAAGACAGTGATCGCCGTCCCACTGCGAACCGAGGACCTTGCGCCCCCGACCGGCCGGGACCCACGCGGAGCGGGCCTCATCGCCTCCGGTCTGCCCATCACGATCGCGGGCCTACTTCCGGCAATCGTGTTGGTGTTACTGCTCCCGAACCGGGTATGGCTGAGAACCGTTGCACTGCTGATATTTTCAGCGACAGCAGCGGTGACGATCACCGCAGTCCTGTTGTGGGTCGTCGGTTCCCTCGACGGGAACGCCGGCGGTGTCGCCGCAGCTCTGATGTTGGGTCTGAGCGGTGCGGGCCTGGCCGTGCTGGGGCTGGGCACGCTATTCGGGCGCATCGGGTTGGCGCTCGGTTCGGCGTTGGCGTTGCTGCTGGGAAACCCATTGTCGGGCCTGGCCAGTGCGCCGGAAATGCTGCCCAGGCCCTGGGGTGAACTTGGCCAGTACCTTCCTCAGGGGGCGACGGCGACGCTGCTGCGTTCCACCGCGTTCTTCGACGGGGCGGGCGCCGGTTTCGCCACCGCGGTGTTGATCTGCTGGGCAGTGGGCGGCACGGTGCTGATGGGAATCGCAGCCGTGAGGTCCGCGGCGCATCGCGGTCCGACTGTTCGCCGCATTGGTGGCCCTGTTGTCTGGCTGGGTGCCGGTGCGATCGCGGTCGGCATCGGCGCTGCCCTGGCGCAGGGGTCTGCGGTAGCGAACGCCGACACCGGACATGGCGGTAGGAGCGACGCGCGTGGCAGCGCCGGACCTGCCGCGCCCGCCCGTCGTGGTGACGCCGTCAAAGTCACGGCGCCGAAGGCTATCCGGTCATCTGTCGGCGCCAATCGCGCCACGCCCGCGGGTCCGGTCAGGAAGGCTCTCCGCCCTCGTGACGTACTGGGCTGGCTTCGCCGCGAGTTGCGCTACACTCTGTTCAACAAGCCTCCCGTGATCGCCGCCGTTCAGCACTCGGAGGATCCCGTCACCGGTGTCGTCACGGGAGATCTCCACGACGCCAACGGATCTCGGGGTGAAGTGACCTATACGATCACCCAACCCGGCAACGCGGTCGTCCACGTCAACCCAGACGGCACCTTCACCGTTACTCCCGACGCGACTACTGCCCACCGTGGCGGTTCGGTGAGCTTCACCGCCACCGCAGATAACGGCAGCACATACCGGCTGCCCGGCGTACTGGGCCACATCCAATCGGTAATCCACTACTACGCACAGCGGTTGGGTATCAGCGGCCCTGACGCGGCCAGCGCGACGGTGACCGTCACGGTCGCGTCCATCAACAAGGCGCCGACCATCGGCGGCTACTCCGACACCACGTCGGCCGTCGACGGCACCGTCGCCGGGCAGATCGAGGCCACTGATCCCAACCAGGACAACCTCCACTTCAGCGGACCGGCGACGAGTGCAGCTGGGGGAGCCGTCACCGTCAACTCCGACGGTTCGTTCACCTACACGCCGACGTTTCAGATACGCCACGCCGCGGCCGCTGACAACGCACCCGAGGCGGCCGCCACCGACAGTTTCGCGGTCACCGTCGACGACGGCTACGGAGGTTCCGCCACCGAGACGATTACGGTGCCGGTGAGTGCTGCCAACGCAAAGCCCACCGGCGGCACGATCGCCGACTTGGCCGTCGACAACGTCATCGGCGTGGTCACCGGATCCGTCATCGGGGTCACCGACCCGGATTCGGACCCGCTGAGCTACAGCTCGAATCCGGCGACAACGGGCGGGGGTTTCGTCGATGTCTACGGTGACGGGTCATTCACCTACAACCCGACGGCTGAGCAACGTCATCTCGCCGCGGCGTTGGGCGCCCCCTTCACCGTGACCCACGACAGCTTCGTCATTTCGGTCGCGGACGGCCACGGCGGCAGCACCGCGATCACGGTCGTGGTCCCGGTCGCGCCCGAGGTGGATGAACCCCCGACCGGGGTCGCGGCCGGCTGACCCCGCGGGTGTCGAGAACCGACACAGTGACCGGGTAAAGGACTAGAGTTCGCTCGCCGGTCGAGAATTCTCGAAGACGGGAGGGTGGCGACGATGGGATACCTACCCGGTGCCGCCGCAGTGCTGACGGCGATCATGGCCATCGGATCGACAGTGGCGAGTCCGACAGCATCAGCCTCGCCTGCGTGCACATCCGATTCGCTTGCTCTGAGCACCGGCGCGCCTGGGTCACCCGGCGATGCGACGCAAATCCATTTCGAACTGATCGTCACCAACATCTCTCCTCAGCTGTGCGAGCTGAACGGGTATCCCGGCGTGGATCTCATCGGTCCCGACGACCCGATGTGGGGTCCGGATTATCAGTTGCCGCAACAAGCCGACGCTGCAGTGCCGATCACGCTCGCACCCGGCGCCTCCGCGAGCAGCCGTCTGACGTTCCTGGCGGAGCCCAATGGCTGGGTGCCGGACACCATCGCGGTGACGCTGCCGAATGCGCCTGGGCGGATGGAAGTTCCCTGGATCGCCGGCCGGGTGCCCGTTGCCCGGCAGGACGCTGCGAGTCACCCGGGGACCTACGTCGGACCGCTCCACGCGGTGGCGTCCGATGAATAAGGGGGAGCTGGCGGCCGAGCTCAGTCATCCGGGCGCTCAACACCTGCTGTCTGGGGCGATGGCTCGGCTCGCCTACAACGGGCACGACGGCTTCCCGCGGGTCATCCCCGTCGGGTTCCACTGGACGGGGGAACGGATCGTGGTGTCGACGGCGCCGACCTCACCGAAAGCCCGTGCGCTGGCGTCGCGGCCCCAGGTTGCCGTGACCATCGACGGCGGCTCGTCTCCGGACGAGGCCAAAGCGCTGCTGGTGCGGGGCCTGGCCACCCTGGAAACAGTCGACGGCGTCACCGAGGAGTACCTCACGTCGGCGCGAAACACCCTGAGCGGCAGCGAACTCGCCGAGTTCGAACGCACCGTGAAATCCACCTATCCGCAGATGGTGCGCATCTCGATCGACCCGGTGTGGGCACGGTTCTACGACTTCGGCGCAGGCCGGTTGCCGAAGTTCCTGTCGGACTTGATGAATGACGGCTAGGCCGTGATGCTTTGGGCGTAGGAGAACACGTTGGCCGGGTCGTAAGCGGCCTTGATCTGACGTAGCCGTTCGACATTGGCACCCCAGTAGGCGCGCTCCCAATCCGGCATGCCGGCATTCGGAACGTTGACGTAGGCGCCGTTGACGTAGGGCGCCAACGCTTCAGTGAGCTCCGCGACCCACGCCAGAACCGCCTCGGTCTGATCATCTGAGGCCGGCGGACCGCCTCGGACACCCCAACCTGCGCCCGGCTCGGCGTAGTACAGCGCGCCGCGGTGCGCGAACGCCGACCCGCCCGAGGGCTCACTGTCGGGCAGCGCGCCACCGAACGCGTTGGTGAAGTAGTTGCACCCCACTGGTGCCTTCGCCATGAACTCGGCGATGACGCGCACCGCGTCGGACGGCAAGGGCTCCGTCATGAACTGCGAAGCGAACTTCCAGTTCGCCGGTTCTTCTGTGATGGGGATCTGGAACCCGGAGTAGATCTCCGGCCACGCCGCGTCCTGCACGACGATGTCCGGGCTCCCGATCGACAGCATGGGTGAAAGAAGCTGCAGTGCTTCAGCTTCCGTCCCGCCGGCAAGCAGGGCATGTAGCCCGACCTTGTCGCCCTCGATCTCCAGCTGACTCGTCAGCCGACGGTCCGCGTACGGCGCCGACTGCTGCCAGGACTCGAACACCGCCTCCAAATCCTCGAAGCCGGGCCACGTGGCGACGACGAAGATCGCTTGTGTCAACGGATGAATTCGATACGTCAACGACGTGACGATGCCGAAGTTTCCGTTGCCTGCGCCGCGCAACGCCCACAACAGGTCAGGGTTGTTGTGTTCGTCGGCGACGATCACCTCCGCGCCGCCGTCGGCTGAGGCGACGACGATCTCGACCGCCAGCAGGTTGTCCGACGCCATTCCGTAGTTGCGTGTCAGCAGACCGAAGCCGCCCCCCAGCGTCGCGCCGGCCAGCCCGACGCTGCCTTCGGTTCCGGTCGGAGCCACGAAGCCGGCCCTGCCCAGGCCGGTGACCGCCTCGAGCTGGTTGAGCCCCGCGCCGACGGTCGCGGTGCGCGATTCGGCGTCGATCGTCACCGACTTCAACCCGCTGACGTCGATCACCACGCCGTCGTCGACGCCCGACCAACCTTCCAGGGCGTGGCCGCCACTGCGCACCCGGACGGCGAGCCCCTCCTGGCGCGCCCATGTCAGCGCATTGACGACATCCTCAGTGCTGCAGGCGAATACGACCACAGCGGGCCGGTGGACGAAGAGGTGGTTCCACCCCCTGCTGGCCTCGTTGTACTCGATATCGCCGGGGCGAACCACCCGGCCGGTGAGTGCAGCGGTCATGATCACTCCACCTCCGCGAACATATTGGGATCTCCAGGCTCTTGCTCGAGCACCGAGCGATTGAACTTCCACATGTAGAGGAAGTACACGCCGCCGGCCGCGGACAACCCGAAGGCCAGCACGATGGGCGCCCAACCCGGGGACGTCGTGATCACCACGAACAGTGAAATGACCACCCAGACAAGCGCTCCGATTGCGACAGGCCACTCCCAGCGACCCAGGTCGAATCCGCCCGGCTTGCTGTCGAGCTTGTGACGCGTTGCCAGATACAAGATGATCGTGAACAGATAGGGGAGAATCGTGACGATCGCACCGGCCATGATCAGTTGTAGCAGTGCGTCTCCCGGCATCATCGCCATCAGGACGACGCCGACAGCCAACACCAGGAATGTCGCAGGAATCGGTGTGCGGGTGCGCGGGTTGACCCGGCCCATCACCTTGTGGGCGGGAAAGCGCCCGTCGCGCGACATCGCGTAGATGTAGCGGGCTCCTGACACCATGCTGACCAAGGCGGCCCCGAAGAATGCCAGGGCGATCGCGGCCAGCAGTGGCCGCTCGAAGCCAGGCCCGAAGCGCTGATTCATGATCTCGGCGACCGGCGACTCGGTATTGGACACCTTGGCCATATCGGTGATCGACACGGTCAGGATAATCACGAACACCATCCCCAGCACTGAGGCCGCGATCACCGAGCCGATGATCGCCCGCGGAACGGTGCGCGTCGGATTCTTGGCCTCCTCAGCCATATTCGATGCCGTCTCGAAGCCCACCAGGGTGGACAACCCCATGATCGAAGCCGCCATCAATCCGCCGCCGATGATCCAGAAATTCGGGTTGCCTTCGGTGATGCCGCGCGAGAACAGGTTCGCAGGTGCGGCGTTGCCGCTCACCATGATTGCGATGGTCAGGGCGACACCGATGACGAGCAGGATGGCCAGTTCGACGCCAACGGACAGTGAGTTGACCCAACCGACGATCCGCGTTGCGGCGACGGCCAGGATGAATTGAATGATCAACAGCGCCACGGTCATCACGCGCGCGGTCGTCTCACTGGGCTCCATGCCGAAGAGCGGCATCAGGCACTGACTGGCCAGAGCGTTGTCGATGGTGACCGGACTGGCGACCGCACTGAGGACGGCCAGCCAGCCGAAGGCCCACCCGAGCTTCGGGCTGGCCAGCCGCGACGCCCACGCATAGGAGGAGCCGCTCAGCGGTATGCGGGCGGCGAATTGCGCGTACACCAACGCCACCAGAATCTGTCCGATCGCGACGATGGGGAACAGCCAGATGCCGACCGGCCCCGAATCGCGCAGAACGTCGTCGTAGGTCGCGAAGATTCCCACCGCCACCGACAGGGATGCGAACGAAATGGCAAAGACCTGAAAGCCATTCAGCGTTCGCTTGAGTTCCGGCTCGTAGCCGCAGTCCTCACAGAATTCGTCGGCGGCTTCATTGCCCGCTACAGTCTGCGTCATTTTGCCTGATCCTTGCAGTGGTGGGTTGGCAGGTCTTGGCGCGGGCTCAGTGACCGCGAAGGGTTGTGGTTGTGGCGCCGGCCGGATGGCTGGCGCCTGGGATGTGGGTGCCGCTGTCGTCGCCGTGAATCGGGATCGGATGCCCCCGGGGAATGACCTCCTGATCGCCGCGGTCGACAGACTGAAGTTGATGCGTGCCGGTCACCGGAGTCGGGGAGTCGGCCTGTGCCAGGCCGGTGCCGATGCCGAGAGCGGCGGCGCCGATGCCGCCGAGGAGTGCGCCATAGGCGGCCAACTTGGTGATGCCGGTGATCGTGTTCATGCTGTTGAACGTATGGCGCATGGGCACACCGACTCTTCGGCCGAACTATGTGTTCGTCATCGGCGGTATGGGTCAAATGATGTAGGACGTCCGATCATGCAACCGGGCCGGACTGGCCGGGCGCACCCCTGCCACCGCCGGTCCCGGTCACGCCCGTGTTGCCCGACGGTCCGATGGGCGTGTTGTCGCCCGACGGGGCGGGAGGAAGTTTTGCGGTGACGCCGCCGGTGCCGCCGGTGCCGCCGGTGCCGCCCACGCCTCCGCTACCGCCGCTGCCGGGTGCGCCATGGATACCGCTCGAACCGGTCTGACCGCCAAGACCACCCTCGCCGGGCGTACCGGCCATCCCACCGGTGCCGCCTTGGCCACCCGTGCCGTGGCCACCCGTGCCGCCCACTCCGCCACCGCCGCCTGCGCCGCCGTCCCCGCCGATCCCGGACTCGTTGGCGTTGCTGAGGGCGAACGCGCCGCCACCGTCGCCCCCGTGTCCGCCGTTGCCGGCCAGACCGCCGGTGCCACCGAATCCGCCTGTACCGCCCGATCCGGCGGCCCCGCCGACACCGAACCACAGCCCGCCGCGACCGCCGCTGCCGCCGACCCCGCCGTTGCCCCCGGCGCCGCCCGTTCCGCCGACGCCGCCGACCCCGCCGGAGCCTCCGCCGCCCCCGGCAACCGTCACGTCGCTGGTGCTCGACGTGATCGCGGTGCCGCCGGCACCGCCTGCGCCACCGTTGGCGGCCGTGCCTCCGGTGCCCCCGGTACCGCCCGTGCCGCCCCGTCCTCCGGCCCCGCCGCTGCCGAACAGCAGACCACCGGTTCCACCGACGCCACCGGAGCCCCCGGCCCCGCCGGCGCTCTCGGCGTCGCTCCCCACTCCTCCGAGACCACCTGCCCCGCCGGCACTGCCGGCCGCAGAAGCATTTGACAGGGGGACATTGGGGCCATAGCCCGCGCCGCCGGTCCCACCGATTTGACCTAGAGTGCCGTTGTCGCCCGCGCCTGCGGGACCGCCGACATAGCCGAGACTCGTGCCCGTCGTGCCGGTGGCTCCCGTGCCGTTGTCGGGGGTGACGGCCGCCGTTCCGGTGAGTCCGGTTCCGCCTTGGCCGCCCGCTCCGCCGCTGCCGAAGAGGGCGGCGCTGCCACCGGCGCCACCAGAGCCGGGGTTACTGCCGTTGATCCCGAGCGCAGCCTCGCCGCCGAGTCCGCCGGCTCCGCCGTCACCGGAAATGATTCCGCCGCTGCCGCCGCGGCCGCCGTTGGCACCCGCACCACCGGCGCCGCCGACCCCGCCCGTTCCGAACAGGCCTGCGCTGCCGCCGTTGCCGCCGGAGATCCCGCCGGTGGGGCTGCTGTAGCCCGCGCCGCCATTGCCGTACAGCAGGCCTCCGTCACCACCGTTGGGGTGCGCGGCCGTCCCCGCCGCGCCGTTGCCGACCAGCGGACGACCGAACACCGTCGTCGCGGGCGCGTTGATCATGTCCAGTAATGCGGCGTTGACTGCCGCATTTGCATTGGGCGATAGGGCAATTCGTGGTGCTCGCGGTGTCTGGGGAACCGAGGGTGTGCGGTTCGCTGCGCTGGCTCGAATGCGTTGACGGCTCGGCGACGGGTGCCTCGATGCCGGGCCGGTCTCGGCTTTCGGTGACCGGGCATCGGGGCCCGACGCCGAATGTCCGGTCGCCGAGCCAGTCGATGTGTCCGCCCACGCCGTCGCACCACCGCCGGCGATCATCGTGCCCACCCCCAGCGCCACGGCCAACCCGCCGACCCGTCCGATGTACTTGGCGGCGGCACGAGACGGCCGATTGATGCTGCGGTGTAACCCCATACGAATGCCTCCAGGCGAGTAGTCGACGGAGTGTAGCGATAAAGACGTCGTTGCGACGCGACTCCAGCAAAGCGATCCCGGCAACCGGATCATCGTGAACATCAGATGAGCCCCATGCGACGAGTTGTCGAGGGACTCGGCGAGTCCCGGGTGCGTCCGCCTGAAAAAGGTTATGAATCAACGGTGAGCAACCACCACGTGAACCTGACCCCGCAAGAAGAGTCACTGATCGGCGAGAGCCAACCCGAGGCGTTGGCTCGGATGGACGCCACGCAGTTGAAGGATCTGCAAAGCCGTCTCCGGCAGGCGCGGGAAAAGAACTTCAGCCTGTTGCGTCGCCAGGGCGCGGCTCGAGTGGAAACCGAGGGCGGCCGCGGCGCCGCGCAGCCGGCCAACGAAAAGCGTTCGGAGAAAGTCGACATCTTCGACGAGGCGCTGGCTCGGGTGACGCAGCGCCTCGAGCACGTCGCCGAGTAGGCGCTACCGCGCGGGGTCTCCGGGGCGGCCGCCCCGCCCCGCGAGGCCGCCCTTGCCGCCGGTACCTCCATTGGGCGGACTTCCGGCCCTGGCGCCCCGACCGGCTATGGTCCCGCCGACGCCCAGTCCGCCGTTGGCTCCCGAGCCGCCGTTGCCGCCGGACCCGGAATTGCTGTTGCCGCCGTTGCCGCCCGCCCCGCCCGAGCCGCCGACAATGCCGCCGGCCCCGCCGGAGCCTCCGCTGCCGCCTTGGCCGCCGGTGCCGGTGGTCGCGCTTCCGCCCTGACCCCCGACTCCGCCTTGGCCGCCGGAGATTCCGCCCGCACCCCCTGCGCCGCCGTTGCCGCCCAAGCCGCTGACCCCACCGGTGGTGCCGCCGCCGGTGCCGCCGTCGCCGCCACCGCCGCCGACCCCGAAGATGCCGCCACTACCACCGGTCCCGCCTTGGCCCCCTTTGAAAGATCCTCTGTTACTGCCATTTCCGCCGCCACCGCCGGACCCGCCGCGGCCGTCTATCGCGCCGCCGTTGCCGCCGCGACCGCCTTGCCCACCGGCTCCGCTGGTGCCGGCGTCACCCCCTTGCCCGCCGTCGCCGCCACCGTGGAACAGTCCGCCGTTCCCGCCGGCGCCCCCGCCCCCACCATTGCTGATGACAATGCCGACGCCGAGGCCGCCGTCACCACCGTTGCCGCCGTTACCGCCGACACCACCGATCAGACCGGAGTCGCCACCGCGGCCACCGGTGCCGCCGTTGCTGCCCGGGGATCCCATACCGCCGTCACCACCGTCGCCGCCATAGCCGCCGAAGATGCCGCCATTGCCGCCGCGACCCCCGTCGCCGCCGCCACCGGCGCCGAAACCACCGTCGCCGCCGTTGCCCATCAGGACACCGCCGTGGCCGCCGTTACCCCCGTCGATGTGCTCGGATGTCCCACCGCCGCCCCGTCCACCAGAGCCGAAAAGGCCGGCGCTGCCGCCGCTGCCACCGTTGGCCCCGTGTCCGCCGTTGCCGAGCAACCAGCCGCCGTTACCGCCGTTGCACGCGGTGCCACAGGTCGCGGGGTCGGGGCTATATCCGTTGCCGATCAACAGCCCACCATTGGGATGCTCGGCAGTACCCTCGCCGACGAGCATGATCGGGGCGGGCGTGACGGACACCAACATGGCGTAAACCGTGCGGCTGTCGCCGCAGGCCTGAATGTCCGAATTGCATTGTGGTGCAGCGCTTGCCGGGGTTGCGGCCGCCAACGCGACGAAAACATAGCCGGCGCCGGCGATCGCTGCGCCCGCGACACCGCCGCGCAGGCACTGGGTGGTCCTCATGCAGTGGCCCGTCCGATGGCGAGGGATGGACGACCGCCGCTGCCATTAGCCGCGCGCCGCTGCTCGTGCATACAGCCGCGGCCAGTACCGGCGAGGGATGGACGACCGCCGGCATCCCGTGCCATACCGCGGCATCAGCCTGCACTGTGAAGCCGCAGGCCGTCATCATCTGCAAGGTCGGGCGGTTGCACACACATCCGCCTGCGAAACCGCGCCATGGCCGCAGCATCACGTCCTGATACGCGGCAAGTAAACGTGAGCCCGAGCGGATGTGCTCGATGAACAACAGCTGTCCGCCCGGTCGTAGGACGCGGGCGATCTCCCGTAACGCGGCCTCCGGGTCGGGGACCGTACACAAGACCAGCGTCGAGACGACGGTGTCGACCGAGGCGTCGGTGAACGGCAGATGCAGGGCGGACGCATCAGAGATCCGCGCGGCGCGCCCGACCCGTTCGAGCCGCCGGGCGAGTTTGCGGCGCATCGCGGGTTCGGGTTCGGTGAGCACGAGCTCATCGATCCCGTCGGGGTAGTGCGGGAGATTGAGCCCTGTTCCTGCGCCGATCTCAACCACGCGTCCGCGCGCGTCGGCCACCAGCTCGCGCCGCCGGCGTCGCATGCCGATCAACTCGCCCATCCAGACGAAGGGGTCGTAGACCAGCGCCATGACGCGCAGCCACACCGCGTAGGCGGGCGTGGGGTGCTGATCCGTGCGGGAGTTCTCGCGGGCGGTCTCGGTCATGTCGAGAAACTACGGCCGCGCCGTGCCGAGCCGCATCGCGCAACCCGGCCATCTTGCCTGGATGGCCGGATCGGGTCATCCAGGGCCGATTGCCACCCTCGACTCCGGGAAATCAGGTGAACCCGACAGCACCGTGGCTCGTGTCGTAGCAGACGACAGTTCCGGGTCGCCCAACGAGACAAGGGGCACGCGCGCATCGTGGAACACAGTCTGATGGGACTGGCCTTCGGCGCCGGGTTGGTGGCAGTACTCAACCCGTGCGGCTTTGCGATGCTGCCTGTCTATATGACGCTGGTCGTGCGCGGCGACGCCGCCGGTCAGCTCACTGCGCTGCGCCGCGCCGGCGTGGCCACCATCGAGATGGTGCTGGGCTTCATGGCGGTATTCGGTGCTTTCGGCCTGCTCACCGTCTCCGCGGCCGCGGCTGTACAGCAGTACTTGCCGTACGTCACGGTGGCGATCGGCGTGCTCCTCGTCGCCCTGGGGATCTGGTCGCTGGCCGGCCGGCACCTGCCCGGCCTCAACCCGGTGACCCGAAGCAGCCGATGGGCGCCGACGGTGCGCGGCGGCTCGATGTTCGGCTACGGCGTCGGATATGCGATCGCGTCGCTGTCCTGCACCATCGGACCGTTTCTGGCCGTCACCGCGGCCAGCTTCCGCAGCGGCCTGATCGTCGACGGGTTGCTGACTTATCTGGTGTACGCGGCGGGCATGTCGCTGATCGTCGGCGTCCTGGCCATCGCGGCGGCCTTCGCAAACCCGATCGGCGTCTATCGAATGCGTCGAATCCTGCCGTATGTCAACAGGTTCGGCGGCGCCCTGGTGCTGCTCGTGGGGGTGTACGTCGGCTATTACGGTGTCTACGAGATACGCATCTTCACCGGTACCGCGGTGTCGGGCGACCCGGTGATCGCCGGTGCCGGACGCATCCAAAGCGGTCTGACGGTGTGGGTGCACGGCCATGGCGGCTATCCGTGGCTCGCGGCGTTGTCGGTGTTGATGCTGAGCGCGTTCGCGGTGTCCTGGACAAGGCGCCTGCGGCGCACCGCCCAGGTTCGCCGCGTCCTGCGGCTGCATTCCGGTGATTTGAGTCCGTCGTCGTCGTAACTGACCGAATTCCCTTGGTTTCCTGCTGAACCAACCGGAATCGCCACTCGTGACTCAAACTAGAGGACACTGAGTGCGCGATCAGGGAAAGTTCATCACAAAACAAGGAGTGTCGATGTCGACACCAATGGTTGAGGCGAACGACGGTGTCGGCCTGCCCGACATCACGCCTGGCGACGCTCGGCAACGAATCCTGGAGGCGACCGTCGAATGCTTCCGCGCCTACGGGTACGAGAAGTCGTCGATGCGTCTGATCGCCAACACGGCCAAGGTGTCCCAGACGCTGCTGCACTACCACTTCGAAACCAAGGAAAAGCTCTTCGACGCCGCTATCAACGATGTGGCGACGAAACTGTTTGCCGCGGCTGAGACCCAACTGATGCCTGCCGACTCCGTCGGCGACGGCCTGGCCGACGCGGCAGGCCTGCTGTACACCCTGTTCATCGACAACCTCGACACGGTCACCTTCGTCGTCGAGTTCGGGGCGGCCGCCAACCACAACGAGTTCCTGCGCACCGCCTACCTCGAATTCCGGGACACCCAGCGGCGGCAGTTCGCCGGGCTGCTGCGGTCCATCGCCGGTGAGGCGGCGCCGGACCATGTGATCGACGAATCGGTGCGACTCATGGAGGTTGTGCTGCTGGGGATGTCGATGCAGCGCCCTTTCGCATCCGATCAGGAACGGCTGCGTGGCGACTTCGACAGCTTTGTCCTCATGCTGATCACCCGGCTCTTCGAGGGCTTGGCCTCGGGGTGACGTGATGACCACAGTCGACGGTCCGTCGTCACCCGGCGACACCCACCCGTACGCGCTGTGGGATGCGGCATATGTGCTCGGCTCCCTGTCGTCGGCGGAGCGGCGCGATTTTGAGATGCACCTGAGGGCCTGCCCGTCCTGCGTCGATGCCATCAGCGACCTCAGCGGTATGCCGGCGCTCTTGGGGCAGATCGACCGTGGTTACGTCGACTCCCTTGACGATCGCGCCGGCCAGGCCGGGTTGCCGCCGCTGCGGGACGAATTGCTGGCCAGGGTCAATGCGCGACGGCGACGGTCACGGACGGCGACGTGGATGTGGTCCGCGGCCGCGGCGTTGGTCGTTGGGCTTACCGTCGTTGCCCTGCAGTCGAATCCGATCGTGGTGACGCCGGCCCCGGTTCAGGCGGCGGCGCTCACGATGACGCCGATGAGGCCGGTTCCTCTCACCGCCACAGTCACGCTCACCCGCAGGACGTGGGGTACCCGCATCGAGATGCAGTGCACCTACGAGGCGGGACCGATGGACCTCGATTACGACGACGGTGCGGCGAGCGACAAACTGGCGATGGTGGCGGTCGGTCGCGACGGGAGCCACACGCAGCTGGCCACCTGGACCGCGCGGATCGGGATGCCGGCAACACCAGGTGGCAGCACGTCGATGAGTGTCGACGACATCGCCTCAGTCCAAATTGTCTCCGTCGACGCCGGCACGGTGTTGCTCGAGCGCGACCTCTGATTTGCTACCGAAATACCTAGGCGACAACAACTTTCGGGATGGTGCCGGGTGCGGCACTCGAGGCCAGGCCGGCGAAGTAGGCGCCGGACCACATCCACAGTCCCGCCTGCAGCCGCAGTGAGCTGCGGCCGATGGCCGCATCGCCGTCGGCATAGGCGGTCATGCTGGACAACACCGCCGCCTTGCTGACCATCAGGTAGGCCGAACTCAACTGCACCAGTGCCGTATACGAGGCGGGGGAGAAGCCGGCCTGGGCCAACCCTTCCCACACGAACCGCCCCGCGCTGGTTGCACCCTGGAGCGCGGTGGTCCACATCGACACCTCCGACCAGCCAGGCGTGGCCGGGGCGTCGAGCTTGCCCAGTGCGCTGTCGTAACGCGTGGCGAGCTCCAGCGGGAACGCCGTCGAGTTGCACGCCAGGAAGCCGCTGCACGTCAACGTGTCCTGCATCGAGGGCACGCCCGCCGGCGGGTGCTCCAGCACCACCTGCAGATAGCCGCGGTTGTACCCGTACAGCGCCAGCAGCACCGGCACCGAGACGTGTGCGACCGCCGAGACGACCCAATCCGGCGCATTTGCCGCCGCGCCCGTCAACCCGGCCGACACGGCGTCGAACAACCGGATGCCGATCGCCGACGGGGACAGGTCGACTCCGGGGAACACCCCCGTGGGCACTGTGATCGCCGGGGTGCTGGTGGGGGTGGCGTGCAGGTTGTCGCGTAGCCAGATTCCGCCGAAGTAGCCCGATGCCGCCAGGTTGCCCATCAGCGACCGCACCTGTGGTGCCGAGATGTTGTCCTCAGCGAGCGCATCCAGACTCTTGACGGCCAGATCGCCGAAGAAGAACCGTGCGCTGTCGGCCGGATCGCCACCGGCAGCAACGAAATTCGTGGCGAACGGCTTCATGAAGTCGGCGGACACCGTGAATGACGCGCCGCTGACGACTGGCATCGGCGGCAGTGTCACCGATACGTCGGACGTGACGGTCGTTGTCGCGGCTGTCTTTTCGATTGATCGCGGAGCCGGGTGTGCTGCCTGTCGTGTGGCTGGGCGGCGATGTTCACTGCGGGCCGCGGCGGGGCGGCCGGCCTGCCGCGCCGACTTGGCGGCGGGCTTTGTCACGGACTTCTCTACCGAGGACCCGGCGTCGGGAGCGGCCGAGGCCACCCCGTGCCCGAGGAAGAGCCCAGCGCCGATCCCGAGCGCGAGCACACCGCCTGCGAAATACCCGGATACCTGCACGCTGCAGAGACTAGCAGTTCAGCAAATATTGGTGTCGGTGTTTTAACCGTTCAGCTCAGCGCGCGCCTCGGCCACCGTGTCCTCGTCGCAGAGACGCAGACTGCGGGCCAGTTCGGCGGCCTGCCCGGCGTCTGCCACCAGATGCATCGGAATGCCCTCGTCGCGCAGCGTCTGCGCATGCTCGCGCAACGACGCGTTGCGCTCATCGTCGTCGGCGCCGACCTGCCGGATGATGGCCGCGAGCACCCGTCCGGGAAATTCGCGCGCCACCTCCTCGTAGATCAGTGGGTCGCGCTGACCGCTGTCGCCGATCACGACGAAACGCATCCGCGGATAGGCCTCGAACAGCCGGCGAACGGCGGCTCGTTTGTGCTCGGCACCGCTTCGGCGCAGGTAGCGCTCGGTCGGACCCCAGTCGGTGAGAAACATCGGGCCTGGCGGAAAGGCGCGCAGTTCGACGAACTGTTCCAGCATCGAATAGAACGACCAGCTGCCCGTCGAGACGTAGAAGAACGTGGGTTCCGCTCGACGGCTCCCGGTGCGGCTCTCGACTCCGCGGGCCAGACCGCGGTAGAACGCTGCCATGCCGGGGATCGCGCTGCGCTGCTCCACAGCGTGCAGCAAGGTCCTGGCGACCATCGCCACACCCTCGGTCAGGCCGGTGAGAAGAATGGTGTCGTCGATGTCGGAGATCACCAGATACGGCGCGGCCAGCGACGGTTTCATCACCCAGCCGGTGCCGACGGCCGGTTCCTCGTCACTGATCCCCGCGGCGACCGCCTCCGCCGTGTGCCAGCCGACCCGCAGCTTGGGCACCGGCAGCGAGAAGTTGGCGAAGCCGTGGCTGTCGGTGACCTCGGTGGCCCGGTGCGCGCCGATGCGCAGCTCGACCTCGGTACCGACGATGGACAACGTCGCGTGCCGTCGCACATTGCTCTGCGCCACGTCCCAGTACGGGATCCGGCTGTCGCCGGGCAACTCCGGTGTCTCCATCACCCGGACCCGGACCTTGGCGACGTCGTCGGCGACGTACCCGCGGTAGACCACCACATGAACACCGCGGAAGGCGCCCAACTGCACCTTGAGGTCACGACGTCGCTCGGTGAGCTTGCCCTCCAGTCCGGCGACGACGGCGGTCAGATCCGAGGTGATCCGGCGGGGCAGACGAGGCATGAGAACAGCATGGCAGCCAGAGGTCCCCCGATTGGTGGACACCGGATTCATCCTCGGCATCCGCCGACCGACCGATGCCGTCGACGCTCGCAAACCAGCAGAGTGACTGGCAAGGACGTCAACACCGAACAGGGAGGTCAGCCATGAAGGCTCGAATCACGCGTTGGCTGGAGCGGGTGGGTAACAGCCTCGGCGGCGCGGATGCGCTGACCCCGATCGATCCCTACTACGGCGCGACGTGGACCGGTCGCGTGCCCGCCATGGTGGAAGGGCGCGGCATGAGCGCCGGCCGTCTGCCGATGATGGCGGCCGCGCACCTGCCGGTGTTCTGAGCCGGCGGTCTGGGACACTGTCGCGCATGGACTCGCTCGTCTCGAATGTCTCCGACACGGCCCGTTGGGTGACCGCGCATCGGGCGAAGGAATCGGCGCGGCCGGACGCTCTGTTTCGCGATCCGCTGGCGGAACGGCTTGCGGGGCAACAGGGTCACGCCATCATCGCCGCCGCGCCGCGGAGCATTCGCGATGGCTGGTGGCTGGTCGCCCGCACCAAGATCATCGACGACCTCATTGCGCAGGCCATCAGCGACGGGTGCGACCGGGTGCTGAACCTGGCGGCCGGTCTCGACACGCGGCCATACCGGCTGGACCTGCCGGCCGAGCTGGAATGGGTCGAAGCCGACCTGCCTGCCCTGGTCGCTGAGAAGGAGCAGCTGCTGGCAGATCAGACTCCGCGCTGCCGGCTGTCACGCCACGCCGTCGACCTGGCAGATCCGCGCGCGCGGGACGCCTTCCTCGACGAGGCTCTCGCCGGGGCGACGAAGGCCTTCGTGCTCACCGAAGGTCTGCTGATGTATCTGGACGAAGCCGACGTCATCGGGTTGTCCGCGGCATTTCAACGCCCCGAGATTGCTTGGTGGACATTCGATTTCGGATCCGGCGGGATCAAGACGACGATGAACGACAAGACCGACGGAATGATGCGCAACGCGCCGATCAAGTTCGGCCCGCCCACCGGGCTGGCATTCTTCGAAAACCTCGGCTGGTCGGTCGCTTCCGCCGAATCACTGTTGACGGCGGCCCGGCGGTTCCGGCGGTTGCCGCTGCTCCTTCGGCTCGCGGCCCGCTTGCCGCAACCCGATCCGCGTAACCCGGGCGACAGGATGTGGAGCGCGGCGGTGTGTGTCACCCCGCCGGCGCGCTCAGGCCAGTAGCGGTCCGATCGCCGAGCGCGGAACCAGCACCTGGGTGGCACCCGCCGCCTCGGGCAGCAGTTGGCCCTGGCTGAAGAAGAAGATCACGCCGTCGTTGGTGATCGCGAAGTCCCGGTAACTCGCTGGGTCCATGCCCGTGACCGGATCGACCGAGATCGGCTGGCCGGCCTGCTTCTGCAATTCGGCGACGACGATCGGGTACACCACCTTCAGTGGGTCGGCGTCCGCCCGCCACAGCGTGTCGTAGGTGATCGGCGTGCGGGAGGTCTGGTCCCAGTTGAATGTTCTGAACGATGTGTCGGGGTGTGCGCCGCCGATGTTCTCGTAGTTCTGCAGGACCAGGGACTCGCTACTCCGCGGCGGGACCGTCGAGGTGTACGAGGTCGCGGTGATGTCGAGCTCGAAGGGCACGTCGCCCGGATTGGACGCCTTGGCCACGTTGAGGAAGCCGTCGCGGGTCTGGCTGATGTAGTCAGCGACGGACTTGAGGTCCGGGTAGCGGCTGGGGAAGCTGATCTTGACCTGGTAGGCCGGATCGGATTGCTGGATGTCGCATGTCTGCCCGTTGTCGACGCCCTTGAGATCGGCGCAGTAGTTCGTGGGCGCGGCCGCAGCGACGCCGGGGGCGCCCACGATCGCGGCGGCGGTGATCAGCGTCGTCAATGTCACCCTGCGCATGTCCGGGTCCCTCCGCCGTGTCGAGCTCTTCACTGTAAACACTGCGTCCTTGGCTAGGACACGCCGAGCAGTGACTCGATCCCGCTGCGGGCGAAGTACAGCACGAATCCGGCCGCGACGATCCACAGCAGCGGGCTGATCTCGCGGGCCTTGCCGGCAGCGGAGCGCACCACCACCCAGGTCACGAACCCGACGCCGATGCCGTTGGCGATCGAATAGCTGAACGGCATCACCGCGACCGTGAGGACGACCGGCAGGGCGACCGAGAATTCCGAGACGTCGACGTGGCGCAGTTGGGAGAACATCATCGTCCCGACGATCACCAGCGCGGCCGCGGCGACTTCGGTCGGCACGATCTGCGCCAGCGGCCCGACGAACATCGCGGCGAGGAACAGTGCGCCGGTGACGAGGTTGGCCAACCCGGTCTTGGCGCCCTCCTCGATACCGGCACCGGACTCGATGAAGACAGTGTTCGACGAGGCCGACGTCGCGCCGCCGACCACTGCGCCGGCGCCTTCCACCACGAGCGCCGAGCGCAGTCGGGGGAAGTTCCCGCGCTCGTCGGCCAGACCCGCCTCGCGGGACAGCCCGGTGAACGTGCCCATCGCGTCGAAGAAGTTCGCGAACACCAAGGTGAACACGAGCATCGCCGCGGCCAGGACGCCGATCCGCCCGAAACTGTCGAAACTGAATGCGCCCACCAGAGAAAGATCGGGGAGCGCGAACGGCGATCCCGACAGGGTCGGCACCGACAGGGTCCAACCGCCGGGATTCTTGGTCGCCGGCCCGAGATGCCAGATCGCTTCGATGATGACCGCGACGACGGTGCCGGCCACCAGCCCCAACAGGATGCCGCCCCGGACCTTGCGCACCACCAGGATGCCGGTGAGCAGCAGGGTGAACACGAACACCACGGTGGGCACCGTGCTGATCGACCCGTAGCCGCCGGAGCCCAATCCGACCGGGGGAGAGGGCAATCCGGTTGATGAGATGAAGCCGGCGTCGACCAGGCCGATGAACATGATGAACAGGCCGATGCCGGCGGTGATCGCCAGTTTGAGTTGCATGGGCACGGCGTCGAAGACGAGCCGGCGCAGGCCGGTGACGGCCAGCGCGACGATGATGAGGCCGTTGATGACCACCAGGCCCATCGCTTCGGGCCAGGTGATCGTGCCGACCACGGTCGTGGCCAGGAATGAGTTGATGCCCAGCCCGGCGGCGAACGCGAACGGAAGCCGGGCGACCACGCCGAACAGGATGGTCATCACCCCGGCGGCCAGCGACGTGGTGGCCGACACCTGGGCGAAGCCGAGTTTGTGGCCGGTCACGTCAGCGGCCCCGGACAGGATGATCGGGTTCAGCACGACGATGTAGGCCATCGCGATGAACGTGACCAGGCCGCCGCGAACCTCGGCGCCGATCGACGACCCGCGGGCGGTGATCTCGAAGAAGCGGTCGAGACGATTCACGCTTCGCACCCTAAGCGACGACGTATGTCAGGCCGGTGCAGCGGTCATCGGGATGGTGACTGTGCCTTGGCAGGCGCCGCTTTCGATGGTGGTCTCGAATGTGCCCGCCAGCGATCCGTCGGGTTGCGGGGTGTAGGTCGTCACCGAATGCGCCGGGTCGTAGGTGATCGTGCCGTCCGGCAGCGCGCAGTCCCATCGCCAGCTGTTCGACCGCGACCATTGCGAGCCTGTCCACACGAAGCTGGTCGATTGCGCGGCGTTGTCCTTGGGCGTCGGGCCGTCGAGAACCGAGGCGGTGCAGATGTCGGCCGAGCAGTCCGTGGTGATCTTGAACGACGCGGTGTAGGGCGCTTCGGGTTGTGTCGCCGCTTTCGAGGTGCCCGACTTCTGATCGGTGTGGAAGGTGATCTTGTACCAACCACCCCAGAACGCCTCGTCGGCGTGCGCCACAGGTGCGGCGATCAGCAGAACAGCGGCACCCGACGCCACACCAAAAACTTTGAAGCTAGCCAAAATAACTCTCGCCACCGGTGGGATAGCCGCCACCGTTCGTGGCGATGTGAACGTGAGTGTAGTGGTTGGCGTCGTTCCCGCCGAGATTCGGCATGAGGGACGGTTTGCCGCCATGGTCGTACATGATGCGGCGCCAGATCACGTGATTCAGCGACAGCCGGTCGGCGTTGGCCAGGGCGAACGCCGCGATCCGGTCGCCGAGCTCCTTGCCTTCGGGCGTCTGCCAATTCGGGATCATCACGTCGATGGCCAATCCCATCGGATGCCACTTCAACGAGTCGGCCCGGACGCCGCCGATGTTGTGGATCTCCGGGAAGTAGGCACTGATGAGGCGTTCGGCCAGAACCGTTTTGAGCTGCAGGCCCTGTTCGATGCCGACGCCCGCGGGTAGCGCGTGCAGGGGGGTGCGGTTGACCGCACTTCTGCTGGCCACCAACTCGGCCTGGGTCATGACGACGTAGTGCGCACCGATGGGTGCGGCGGTCAGATCCATCGGGGCCGCGGCGACCAATTCGGCACAGCATTCGACGGTGCCTGAGGTCATCCTGGCGGGGCCGGCACCGGTGCTGCCGGACAGCACGGCGGCCAACGGGAGAGCGGCCAGCGCGACCACGGCGACAGACCATCGGCGCCGGGGCCTGGCTAACCGGTGCTTTCCCACGAACGGCACTCTACCTGGACAGTTCCGGCGCACATACACCGTTCGCTATCTTCTGGACTGGTGTCCAGGTCCGCGGTGAGGCGCCGGAATGTTGCTATCGAGCCGGGGTCGCGATCGGCATGGAACGCGCCGAATCGACGCAAAAATAAGCCTTGACGTGCCTGTTCATCTTCTGTTCACCGAACCGAATCCGGACCGATACTATCGTGATTACAGTTCGCTCAGTGGCCGTCAGATGGCGGCGTTCACTTCTTGAATCGGCCCGCGAATCCGCGCAGCGGCAGGTCCGCGCTCGTGATCAATCCCGGTGCGGCGGCCACCACCGCGGGAATGGCGTTGAGCGCCGGCAACCCCGTGACGGTCATGCCGATGGACGCGAACGACTCCACGTTGGACAGGTCGACGCCGGGCTTCGGGAAGATCATGTGCTTGTTGTAGACGTACGGGTCGCCGGCGATCTGGGTGATGTAGCACCCCTTGATGTCCCAGCTCGGATCGGTGTGCGGCGTCATCTGCCACTCGAGGTGCGTCTCGACCCGCGGTACACCGTCCACCATGCCCTGGTACTTGAGGTAATTGCCGCCGAGTGAGCCCTTGGGCAGCTGGTACCAGCCGAGGTCGACGTCCTTGGTGCAGGCGCCCAGTTCGTAGGTGAACTTCACCTCGTCGAGTTCGAGGTCGAAGCAGTCGGCCATCATCAGCACGCTGTCGGCGAAGACGCGGGTGTACTTCTCGAGCATGCCGGGCAGCGCCGGGTCGTCGACAGGCAGGCCGTAGCCGACCTCTTTCCAGGTGTCGGCCGAGTGGTGGCACGAGACGTCGACGGATTCGATGGTGGTGACGTTCTCGATCTCGGCGACGTCGGATGAACAGACCACACCCAGGATCTGGTTGACGCCGGGATTCATGCCGGTGCCGTAGAAGCTGGAGCCGCCCTTCTCACATGCCTCTTGCAGAAGCTGCGACACCTTCTTGCCGGAGTGGTGCGGATGGTTGGTGTCGCGATGCCAACCGGTGATCCAGTCCGCGGTCGTGACGATGTTGATGCCCGCCTCGAGCACCTTGACGTAGAGGTCCTCATCGGGGAACACCCCGTGGAAGGTCAGCACATCGGGTTTGGCGGCGATGATCTCGTCGACGGATCCTGTTGCGGTGACACCGATCGGCGCGATTCCGGCGATCTCGCCGGCGTCGCGGCCGATCTTCTCCGGGGAGTAGCAGTGCAGGCCGACCAGCTCCAGCCCGCGGTGCGCACCGATGCGCTTGATCATCTCGGTGCCGACGTTTCCGGTCGCCACCTGGAACACCCGGATCGGGTTACTGGCTGACATTCGCGGGATCTCCTTGAGGGTCGGATACATAGAACTGGTTGGCCCACTTGCGAATTGCGGTGAAGCCGTCGAATTCGGTGGTCGCGAGCGCGGGCCGGTGGGTGTAGCGCTGGTGCTGCCAAATCTGGATGTCGGCGGCGAACTGGTCGATCACGTCCTGGGCGAAGGCTTGCGCCTTGGCTTCGGCTCTGGGGCTGTCATCGCCGGGCTTGCGGCCGATGTAGACCATGAACCGGACGTCGGAGGTGAACTCGTCGACCGGGGTGACCGCGGAGATCGTGCGGTTGTCCACCATGCCCCAGCTCTTGGTGACGGCGACGCCGAGTCCGCCGTTGATGGCCTCGACGCCGCTGTTGATGTCGTCGATGATCTGGCCCTCGTCGCCTTCGAAGGTGATGGTGAAATCCACGTAGGACACCGGCTCGTCGAAGTCGTGGCGGGTGAACAGCGGGACGATGGGCGTCTGGTGCACGAACTTGAAATGTGCGAAATCCACGCCGTTTTCGAGCACGTACTGCGGGTGCAGTTCAAGCTGCGGGCGGTACAGCCGGGCCTGCGGGTAATAGTCGGCGGCGGTCCTGTCGTCGCCGAAGTCGGCGAAGATGTCCGGTGCCTCGAAGTACGGTTCCCGACCTTCCACGTCGTGCCAGATGTACACCGACGAATTTCGCTCGACGACCGGATAGGTGGGGATCCGGCGGCCGCGATTTGGCCTGTCCTGGTAGGGAATACAGACGTTGCGCCCCTCGTGGTTCCATTGCCAGCCGTGGAAGGGGCACTGGATCACCTCGCCGACCACCTGGCCGCCGTATCCGAGGTGGGCGCCGAGATGTTCGCAATAGGCATCCATCACGGTCAGTGCACCGGACTGCGCGCGCCAGGCGACCAGGTCGGTGTCGAAGTACTTCATGCGGTGGACGTCGCCGACCGCGATCTCGTCGGACCACGCCACCTGGAACCAGCCGGTGGGCTTCATCGACAGGGACGGTTTCGCCACGCTGGCGAGTCTAGAAAGAGATCATAGAAGTGTCAATGAATCTGGGTTAGGCTCTCGGTGTGGCCGAAGCGGACAGTGCGCGACGTCGGCCGAACCGGCGGGGTTCGGCCACGCGCGAGAGTCTGCTCGAAGCCGCGCTGACCGCGCTGGCGTCCGGTCAGCCCGGCGCGGTGTCGGCCAACCGGATCGCGAAGGACGCCGGCGCCACCTGGGGCACAGTGCAATATCAATTCGGGGATACCGACGGCTTTTGGGCGGCGGTATTGCGCTACACCGCCGAGCGGCGAGCCAACATCTTCACCCCGCCGGACACCTCTGCGAGCCTGCGTGAGCGGGTGGCCGGCATCATCGACACGCTCTATGACGGGTTGACGAACCGCGACTCGCGCGCGATCGAAAACCTGCGGGCCGCGCTGCCGCGGGAGCATGCCGACCTCGAGCAGCAGTATCCGCAGACCGCTGCCGAACTGTTCTCCTGGGGTCAGGGCTGGCAGGAGACCTGCCAGAAGGCATTCGCGGACCTGCACGTCGATCCGCAGCGCATCCGGGAGATGGCCTGGCTGATTCCCGGCGCGATGCGCGGGATCGCCTCCGAGAAGCAACTCGGCAGCTACGGCGATCTCGACGCGGCCCGTCGCGGGCTCACCAACGCGATCGTCGCCTATCTCGGGTCCGCCTAGTTCCGCGCCGAGATCGACGAAATGCAGCGATCTACTCGCACTTCCTCCGCGAAACGTCGGTTTCGCGGAGGAAGAGGCGCGCTCAATCCTCCTTGGCGATAAGCCGTTTCAGTGCCGCACGGTCCGGCTCCAGCAGCTCGGCAATGCGCTCCTGATTGACATCGGCGACGATGATCTCGCCGACGTCCTTGTGGACATCGCTGAAAATGCCGTGCGCCTTCATCTTGTCGGCCTGATAGATGTTGTCCTCGGTCGGCGTCACGTAGTAGACGGCGTCCGCCTTGAACCGGTGCACCATCCACAGGTGGATCAACGTCATCAGGCGCTTCTGGCGCAGCTTCTCGGCGTAGGTGTTCTGATCGCGCACCGTCAGAATGCTCCGGCCGTGCCGGTCCTTGATCGGGTCCACCAGCACATTGGCCAGCAGCTCCTGCTCGCCGCCCTGCTCCCGCTCACCCCAGATGCCGAGCTCCAGGACCTCGCCGCCCGCTCGCCGCGGCCGCAAGCTCACCCGCAGCTTCTCGCCGAGCTCGTAGTGCTCGCTCCACAGTGCCAACCAGTCTTCGAGCAGCTTCTTGGGCACTTCGGTCTGCACCAGATGCTGATGCTGGGTGGAACCCTTACCCATCGACTTGGTGGTAGCGGTGCGGCCCGAGGACGCCGCCAGCGCGGCATCGCTGCGCGGACCGCCGACCAGCGTTTGCGGTGTGCGGTAGGGCGATTCGACCAGTCTCATCTTCCGCTGCAGGCGCGCCAGCGCCAGCATGCCGTCCTGGCGCAGGGCGGTGGCGAACTCCTCGGCAGCGACACCGTCGATCTGGTGGCCGCCGTAGGTCATGAAGTTGAAGACGAAGCCCATCTTCCCGAGTTCCTCGGGGAAGGCCCGCATCTCCTCGTCGGTCATCCCGGTGGTGTCCCAGTTGAACGAGGGGGAGAGGTTGTAGGCCAGCATCTTGTCCGGGTACACCGCATGGATGGCTTCGGCGAACTCGCGGGCGTCGGCCAGATCGGCAGTCTTGGTCTCCATCCACAGCAGGTCGGCAAACGGCGCTGCCGCAAGGGATTTCGCGATCGCATACGGAATGCCACCGCGCACCTGGTAGTAGCCCTCGGGGGTCTTGGCCCGCTCGGGATCCCATGCCGCGTCGACGCCGAGTTCACGCGCCTTCTCCCGGGCCGCGTGCAGCGATGCGGTCTTGGCGAACTCGCGCCAGTCCGCGGCGCTCATCTCGTGCGGCTCGCCTTCGCTCTCCCGGAATGCGAGGAGTTCGGCCACCGCGTCGCCATAGGTGTCCAGCGAGGCGTCGTCCTGCCAGGCGTCGACGAATTTCGACTCGACCTTGTCGAACAATGCGTCCAGCGAATGTTCTTTACCGTCGCGCCATGCGCTGGCTTGTTCGGTGATGAGGTCGGAGATGCCCTGCCGCTGCAGCCAGGCGTCGGCCACCGCATATTCACCTTCGGGTAGCGCATAGAGCAGATGACCGTTGAGCTCGGTGACACCCGACTCGTAGAACCGGCGCACCATGGCCAGGAAGCACGACTTGTACGGCGGCACCTTGAGATTGGTCGCGCCGAGCAGGAACGGCTGGTCTCGCTCATCACCGCGGCTGTCGATGAGGTTGGCCGCCTCGGCATCGGTGCGGGCGACGATGATGCCCGGCACACCCATGATGTCGAGCTGGAAGCGGGCGGTGTTGAGTCGCTTGAGCTGCTCGTCCGACGGCACCAGCACCTTGCCGCCCTGATGGCCGCACTTCTTGGTGCCGGGGCGCTGGTCCTCGATGTGATAGCCCGCGACGCCGGCCTCAACAAATCGACGAATCAGGTTGCGCACGTGCGGGTCTCCACCGTGGCCCGTGTCGGCGTCGGCGATGATGAACGGACGGTAGTCGACGGCCGGCGTGGCCGCGCGCTGCTCGGGAGTCATCTGCAGGCGCAGGTACTGCTGGTTGCGGTCGGCGGTCAGCAGCGCGCGCACCAGGCCTGCCGCCTCCTCGGGCACCTGGCTCAGCGGGTAGCTCGCCAGGTCGGGGCCCGGGTCCTCGGTGGTCGAGCCCTTGGCCGAGGTGGCCCAGCCCCCGAGGTAGATGCCCTCGATGCCCATCCGCTTCATGGTCACCGCCTGGCCCGGCGAGTACGGCCCGAAGGTGGTGATGCTCTTCTTGGCTGCGAAGAGTTCTCGCAGCCTCTTGTAGAAGGCGGCCGACGCCTCGCGGGCGACGGTGTAGTCGACGGGGATCGTGCCGCGCTGCTCGACGACCTGGGCGGCGGTGTAGAGGCGGGTGATCCCCTCGAATCGCGGACTGTCGATGTATTGCTGGGTCTCGCTGACCGCGCGCTGATGGGGCGACTGGGTCGCTGCGTCCGCTTCGACGATGGACATAGGTCTCACGCTCCTCGCTGAGCTGTTCCCGCGCCGGCGACACCCCCGGGCGGCACAGTCGATTATCCCGACTCCACCGCTAACCGGAGCGGCTTTGGGGCCAGTTCTGGATACCGTCAGCATCCGGTCGGCGTCCGTCACCCGCCCATGGTCGGCGCTGCACGTGCAGAGCAAATATTGCAAAGGCAAATTCCCACCCCTATCGGCGGCATTGGTGGCGCACATTACTGGGCACGGAATTGCCTGGGCACCTGCGTATTTCACCGCGTGAATTCGCTCGGCCTATATTGACGACGATGCAACGAGAATTGCTGAATTAACGATATGGCTAATTGCGCGAATGGCGACCACTCGACTCTGAAATCAGGTACATTCCTGTGGTCCACATCACTGGCCACGGCCGGGAGGTGCGCTCGTTCGCTTGGGTCGGGGTTGAGGAGGGGCTGGAAGTGAACTGGCGCGACCGTCCGCCGTTGAAGGCCGCCGGCTTGATATTTCTTGCCGTGATCGTCCTGGTCCTGTCGTTGGTTTACCTGCAGTTTCGCGGCGACCTGTCACCGCGGGCGACGTTGACGATGGTCTCCGATCGCGGCGGCCTGGTGATGGACACGGGTTCGAAGGTCACCTTCAACGGAGTGGTGATCGGCCGGGTCATCAATGTCAGCTCCGGTGAGCGCGATGGAAAGAACATTGCGCGGCTGAGGCTCGACGTCGAGCCTCGCTATTTGGCCTACATCCCCGCCAACGTGCACGCCGACATCAAGGCCACCACGGTCTTCGGCAACAAATACGTCGCGCTGTCGACACCGAAGAACCCGGTGTCGGCCCGTCTGACGACGTCTGACGTCATCAACGCCTCCACCGTCACCACGGAGTTCAACACTCTTTTCGAGACGGTCACGTCGATCTCCGAGAAGGTGGATCCGGTCAAGCTGAATCTGACCCTGTCCGCGGCGGCGGAAGCGCTGAACGGGCTGGGCACCAAGTTCGGCCAGTCGATCGTCAACGGGAACTCGGTGCTCGACGACATCAACCCGCAGATGCCGCAGATCCGCCGCGACATCCAGCGACTGGGCGATCTGGCCGACGTCTACACCAAGGCCAGCCCCGACCTGTGGAATGCGCTCGACCACGCGGTGGTGACCGCGAACTCGCTCAACGGCCAGCAGCACGACATCGATGCGGCGCTGCTCGCCTCCATGGGGTTCGGCAATACCGGCGCCGATGTCTTCGAGCGCAGCAAGCCGTACTTCATTCGCGGGATGGCGGATCTGGTGCCCACCACCCAGCTTCTCGACACCTACAGCCCGGAACTGTTCTGCGGCATTCGCAACATCGCACAAGCGGCGCCCAGTGCACTGGATGCCTTCGGCGGCAACGGATATTCACTCAGCACGATGACCG
Source organism: Mycobacterium sp. ELW1 (assembly GCF_008329905.1). Taxonomy (NCBI): domain Bacteria; kingdom Bacillati; phylum Actinomycetota; class Actinomycetes; order Mycobacteriales; family Mycobacteriaceae; genus Mycobacterium; species Mycobacterium sp. ELW1. Next base: position 2,832,260 of record NZ_CP032155.1, read on the forward strand.
AGATCCTCGGCGCGCCGAATCCCTACGTGTACCCGGACAACCTGCCCAGGACCAACGGTAGGGGTGGTCCGGGCGGAGCGCCCGGGTGCTGGCAGACGATCGACCGCAATTTCTGGCCGGCTCCCTACCTGGTGATGGATGACGGCGCCTCGATCGCGCCGTACAACCACTTCGAACTCGGCCAGCCTTTGCTCACCGAGTACGTGTGGGGGCGGCAGGTCGGCGAGAACACCATCAATCCCTGAGGCGCTTAGCGGAATCGGCGCGTGCGCTCGGGGCCCGAGGTTAACCTGAGCCGATGCGGGTCCGTCTGGAGAGCTCACGGTGCGTGGGCCATGCCCTGTGCTATTCCGTTGATCCCGAACTGTTCCCGGTCGATGACATGGGCTACTCGACACTCGAGGACCGTGACGTCGCCCCCGGAGACGAACAGCGCACCCGAGATGGGGTCGCGGCCTGTCCGGAGGAGGCGCTGGTCCTCGACGAGGGTGACTGATTGGCCGGGCAGGAGGTGTCCGGCGAACCCACGCTGCGCCGGACCCTCAACGTCTGGTCGGCGGTGGGTGTGTCGGTTGCTCTCATGGCGCCGTCGATGGCCGTCAACATCAATCCGCAGGCAACAGCCACCGCCGTCGGTCGTGCCGTTCCACTGGCATTCCTGTTGGCGACCGTCGGCGTGCTGCTGATCGCCCACACGTTCGTCCGGCTCGCGCAACGGTTCAGCCACGCCGGCAGTGTGTACGCCTTCGTCGGCGTCACGCTCGGACCCCGGGCGGGCAGTGTGGCCGGTTGGCTGAATGCGGGGACCTACGTGTTCTTCGGTGCGGTGACCGCGACCGCGGCGGGCATCTTTCTCACCGATCTGGTTCGAAAAGTGGCCGCTCCCAAAGAGTTACCGGATTGGCTGGCGTTCGTGTTCGCGTGGCTGGTGCTCGCCGCGGTGTGGTGGCTCGCGGCCCGCGAGATCAAAGGCGGAGCCACAGTCCTCCTGGTTACCGAAGGACTGACGGTCATGCTCATCCTGGTGGTGGCCGCGATCACGCTCGGCAAGGTGATCGCCGGACGCACTCCTGGCGGTCAGCACCTGGACCTGTCGGTGTTCACCGTGGCCCCCGGTACCTCGGTGTCGACGGTGTTCCTCGGAATCGTCTTCGGTTTCCTGTCTTTCGCCGGCTTCGAGGCAGCGGCGACGCTCGGTGAGGAGACCGAGGCGCCGCGGCGCAACATTCCCCGGGCCATCCTCGGTACCGCACTGTTCGGCGGGGTGTTCTTCGTGGCCATCACGGCGATCGAGATGATGGCATTCGGCACGGATGCTGCCGGGGTAACGGCATTCGGCAGATCCGACGCTCTGATGGGTGATCTTGCCCAGCAGTACGTCGCCTCGTGGCTGTCCTACGTGATCGTCGTCGGCGCGACGTTCAGCGCGGCGGCCTGCTGCCTGGCCAGCGTGGTGGGTGCGAGTCGGCTGCTGTTCGCGCTGAGCAGAGACGGCATCGGACCGGCCGTGCTGGCGGCGGTGCATCCCCGCCGCAACGTCCCGCAGGTGGCGGCGGCGACGGCGGTGGCAGCGGTGTTCGCGATCCAGGCCATCGGCTGGGTTGTCTTGCGGGCGCGTCCGTTCGACGTGTTCACCATCGCGGCCACAGCGGGCACGCTCATCTTGCTGGTGGCATACGGGCTGGCCACACTGGGAGCCATCCGGCTGTTGTTCCTCGCGCGTGACAATCAGATTCGCAGGTGGGAGGTGATCCTGCCGTTGCTCGGCCTGGCCCTTCTGGGATACACCCTGTACCGCAACGTGATCCCGTGGCCGCACGGCAGCGCGCTGTGGGGGCCGTGCCTTGCTCTTGCGGTCCTGGCGCTGGTCGTGGCGGGCGTACTTGCGCGGCCCGCCGCTGCCCGTGAGGCAGGATCGAAACTCATAGCCCAACAAGGATTTTGATGAAATACGCCGCACTGTCAGCGTGGACAGTGCGGCGTATTCGTCGACGTTCTATGCGGGTTGCGGAACGGAATCCCCTGGAGGAGGGGCGATATCGGCGCTGACCGGCACGATCTCGGGGGCCGGCGGAGGAACCTCGGCCGGCGGTGGCGGTGCGTTGATCGCATCGACGAACACCGGTGCGTCCGGAGCCGGCGGGGGAGCATCCGGCGCCGGTGGCGCGAGCGGATCCTGCATGTCCTCGGCGGGCATCGGCAGGTACATGTGGTGGGTGAACTGCGGCTGGTAGGCGCCGCCGCCGCCGACGCGCACGCCGCCGCCCTCACCACTGGAAACGGGGGTGCCGTCGGGCAGCGTGACTGCGGTGTGGCTGCCGTTCCAGCCGATCACCAGGGAATTGGGGGCCGTTCCGTAGTGGAATCCGCGGGCGAGGAGGGCGGATTCCTCGTTGCCGGTGTGGAACCGGCTGCCGAAAGCAGGCCGTCCAGTGGCCACATTGGACACCCAGGAGGCCAGTCCCGAGCAGTCGGTGCCAGCCGGTGTGTCCCCGCCGGGGACGTACGGCGTGCCTGACACCTGACTGATCAGAGTCATCAACGTCGCGATTGCAAACATGCGGCCGAAACTAACAACAATTTGCGCATATACCAAAGTCTGTGCTTTTCACCACGTTTCGCGAAATGGTGTGGCCTGCACAACAATAATTCTAAGAATTATAAGGATAATCCGATTGTGCAGCTTTGCGCACTCCGCGAATTAAACGCTATTACAAGGGATTTCGGCAAGGCCGCGTTGACAGCATTTCGGCAGTGGTTGTCCAACCGAGTGGCCCATCGATCACCGCTCGTGACGGCGCCGAGACTACTTGAACGATTCAGGTGAGCCGGAATCGGGACTTTGCCGTGATCGCGGCGGTGCGCCGAAGATCAGCCTTCGGCGCGGACCTGGTCCTTGACCGCGGGCACGGTCGGCGGGGCGGTCTTCCAGTTCGGCAGACCATCGGACTCCAGACCCACCGGCCAGCCCTCCTCGTGGACCTGTGCCCAATGCGAGTGATTGAGCTGGTGCAGCGTGAAGCAGGCGTTCAGCGCGTTGTAGAAGCCCATGTTGTCTTGCGTCTGATTGACCGCTTCTTTGGCCAGCAGCGCCGCCATCGTGGGCACCTCGGCGATCCGGCGCGCGAATTCCAGCGTCTTGTCCGCGAGCTCGTCTTGGGGGAAGACCTTCGAGATCATGCCCAGCTGATAGGCCTCGTCGACCTCCATGGCGTCACCGGTGAGCATCAGCTCCTTGGTCTTGCGCGGCCCGAACTCCCACGGATGGGCGAAGTATTCGACCCCGCACATGCCCAGCCGGGTGCCCACCACATCCGCGAACCGGGTGCCTTCGGCCGCCACGATCAAATCGCAGGCCCACATCAGCATCAGCGCCGCCGCGTAGACGTCACCGTGCACCTGGGCGACGGTGATCTTGCGCAGATCGCGCCAGCGGCGGGTATTGGCGAAGAAGTGGTGCCACTCCTGCAGCATCAGCTTCTCCGCGCCCTCCCGATTGGCGCCCAGGCCCTGGAAACTCGGGTGCTGGTCCGGCCCGGGGGTGTATTCGGCCCGCGACACCGCCGACCCGAGGTCGTGACCGGAGGAGAACATCGGGCCATGACCGCCCAGGATGACCACCCGAACCGTGTCGTCGGCCTCAGCGCGCAGGAACGCCTGGTTGAGCTCGACCAGCAGGCCGCGGTTCTGCGCGTTGCGCGCCTCAGGCCGGTTGAGCATGATGCGGACGATGCGGCCGTCATCGAGCTCTTCGTAGGTCAGGAAGCGGTAATCGGTGGACATAGCGGCATTCTATGCAGACGAGAACGCCGTTACCCGAGCCGGGCGCGCAATTCGCGCTTGAGCACCTTGCCGTAGCTGTTCTTCGGCAGTTCGTCGACGAAGACGTAGCGCTTGGGCCGCTTGAACCGGGCGATCCGGTCCAGCAGGTGGGCGTCGAGCGTCGGGCCGGCAGCGGAGCCCACGACGAACGCCACGACGACCTCCCCCCATTCCGGATCCGGCGCACCGACCACGCAGGCCTCGGCGACGTCCGGATGCTCCAGCAGCGCCTCCTCCACCTCCCGCGGATAGATGTTGCTACCACCGCTGATCACCACGTCCTTGGAGCGGTCGTGCAAGGTCAGGTAGCCACGGTCGTCGAACGAGCCCATGTCCCCGGTGTACAGCCAGCCCTGCCTGACGGTGTCGCGGGTGGCCTCCGGGTTATTCCAATACCCGGACATCACCACGTCGCCCCGGCACACGATCTCACCGATCTGGCCCGGCTCGGCGCGACCGCCGTCCGCGCGCAGCACTGCCACCTCGACCCCGGCCCGGGGGTATCCCACCGACCCGAGGATCGCGTCGTCGGCGAGTTCGTGGTCGTCGCGCCGCAATCCGGTGATCGTCATCGGAGATTCACCCTGGCCGTAGATCTGCGCGAAGACCGGCCCGAACGCGGCCATCGCTTTCTTGAGGCCGTCGACGTACATCGGGCCGCCGCCGTACACGATCATCCGCAGGGTGGCGGGTGCCTCGCGCCCGGTGTCGACCAGGCGCTGAATCATCGTGGGAGCCAGGAACGCCGACGATCCCGGATATGCCGCGCAGAGATCGAGAAACTCGTCCGGGTCGAACGCGCCGGATGCCGAAACCACCTGCCGCACGCCGCGCAGCACGTAGGGCGCGATGTAGAGACCGGAGCCGTGCGACATCGGGGCGGCGTGCAGCAGGCTGCAATTCTCATCCGGGGAATCGATGTCGGCCAGGTGCGCCACCGTCATCGCGGTGAGGCTGCGATGGGACAGCATCGCTCCTTTGGAGCGACCGGTGGTGCCGCTGGTGTAGAAGAGCCACGCCAGCGTCGACGGGTCGGTCACCGGGACTTCGGCGGGCGGGGCGGTGAACAGCCGGTCGTAGTCCGGGCCACCGATCCGCTCGACGTCGACCGGGCTGTACGGCGTCAGATCGGCCGCGATCTTCGGGGATGCGAATACCTTTGCCGCACCGCAGTCTTCGAGAATCTGTGCCATCTCGCGGGGATGGAGCTTGAAGTTGACCGGGACGACGACACATTCGGCCGCCCACACCCCGTAGAACAGTTCGATGATTTCCGCGCGGTTCTCGCTGGCGATAGCGATCCGCTGGCCTGGTGCGTGGACGCGCCGAAGCGATGCGGCCAATCGCAGCGCCCGCTGCCTGAGCTCGCTCCAGGTGTGCAGCTGCTGCTCGCCGCGGTAGACCGCGCCGCGGTCGGCGAACCGGGCCGCGGCCTGATCGAGGGTGGCGAACAGGTTCACCGAGCGACCCACTCCGAGGTCAGGGCGAAGTCCGACAGATACTTGGTCGAGCTCCAACCGCCGTCGACCACGATGGTCTGGCCGTTGATGAAACTTCCTGCGGGGGAGCACAGGAACGCCACCGTGCCGGCGATGTCCTCGACCCGTCCGAGTCGGGTGTGCGGTGTCATCTCCGTCTGCATCTTCCGGAAGCCGGGATCGTCCAGACGGTGCTCCACCATCGGGGTGACCGTGACGCCCGGCGCCACGGCATTGCTGCGAATTCCTTGTGCGCCATACTGGCACGCGATGTGCAGAGTCAGTGCGGTCAGGCCGCCCTTGGCTGCGGAGTAGGCACCGCCGCGCAGACCGCCGACCACCGCGAAGGTCGAGGTGACGTTGATGATCGCCGAGCCCGGGCGCATGTGCGGGATCGCCTCACGGGCGAGCCGGAACGGAGAGCGCAGCATGACGCCGAGGAAGTAATCCAGTGTCTCGTCGTCGGTTTCGTGCAGTGGTTTGGGGCTGCCGACGCCCGCGTTGTTGACCAGGAAGTCGATGTGTCCCCACCGGGAGACCGCTTCCTCGACGATCCGCTGCGGTGCGTCGTCGTCGGTGAGGTCGACGGCCAGGGTGGCGACCCGGTCGGGGGCACCGACGGCGTCCTCCAACGCAGTCAGCCGTCCCGCGTCGCGGCCGGTACCGAGGACGGCCATCCCCGCCGCGGCGAGTGTTGTGGCGCAGGCGAATCCGATGCCGCTGCTGGCGCCGGTCACTACCGCTACCTGGAAGTCACTCATTCGCTTTCGACCAATCTCGCTCGGATCCGGTGTTTGAGTACTTTTCCGGCGTCGTTCTTGGGCAGCGCGTCCCAGATCACGACCTGCTCGGGCCATTTGAACTTCGCGACACCGGCGGCCTGCAGGTAGTCGCGCAGATCGCCGACGTCTGGTCCCGGTGCCCGGTCGGTGACGATCACCGCGCAGGCGCGCTCCCCGGTGCGCGGATCGGGCACCCCGACGATCGCGATCTCGCTGATGCCGGGGTGGCCGAGCAGCAGATCCTCGACCTCCTTGGGCGCGATGTTCTCGCCGTTGCGGATCACGATGTCCTTGGCCCGGCCCGTGACGACGAGATAGCGGCCGTCCACCCAGTGACCGAGGTCGCCGGTGCGGAAGTAGCCGTCGGCATCGAAGGCGTCGGTGTCGTCGTCCGGGTGCAGGTAACCCAGCAGCATCTGCGGGCCGCGTGCCCGGATTTCACCGTCCACGATCGTGACGTCGGCGATGCCGGGTCGGCCGTCGGTGTCGGCGGCGTGGTCGCGATCGTCGGGAGCGCCGATCGTCGTGACCGGCACCTCGGTGGAGCCGTACACCCGGGTGACCATCGCCTGCTCGAAATAGTCGGCCGCAGTGCGGATCAGCTGCGGCGGGACCGAGGCACCGCCGCAGATGAACACCCGCAGGTCCGGCAACCGGGTGTTCGCGCGTTGGGCGGCGCCGAGAATCGCCTGCAGGAACGGCGTCGCGCCGGCGATGTGCGTGCAGTGTTCGGCGCTCAGCAGTGCGACCGCGTCGTCGGAGTTCCACCGATCCATCAGCACCGCGGTGGTTCCCAGCAGGACTGGGCATTCGAACGCATAAATCGACCCACCGATGTGGGCGATGGGGGAGGGAACCAGGAATGCCGACCCAGGGTCGATCAGCCAGTGCCCGCCGATCTGGCGAATCAAGGCGTGAATCGAATTATGGCTGTGAAGAACACCTTTGGGGTGTCCGGTGGTGCCGGAGGTGTAGAGGATCATCCGGACGGCGTCGGGGTCCAGAGTCGGAGCCGCGGCCGAAGCCGGCCGGCTCGGCAGCGAGTCGAATGCGAGCTGTCCGGACAGCGGGTCGCCGCGGACCACGATGACAACCGGTGGATCGGGCAGCGTCGCGGTGACCCGCTGGAGCATCGCCGCGTAGTCGTGACCGCCGATGTCGCCGGGGACGAAGATCATTCGCACATCGGCGTCAGCCAGGATGAACGCCAGCTCGTGGTCACGCAGCGACGGCAGAATCGGATTGACCACCATGCCGGCCGCCGTCGCTGCGTGGTAGACGATCGCCGCTTCATGCCAGTTGGGCAACATGAACGACACCACGCTCCCGGCGGGGATCCGGGTCAGCATCACGCCGGCCAGCCGGCTCGCCCGATCGTGAAGCGTTGCGCAGTCGAGGCGCACCGGGCCGTCGACGAGGACCTCCCGCCGTGGGGTGTCGCGGGCGGCGGCGGCCAACGCGTCCGCCAGGGTGTCGTGCACCCACGATCCGGAAGCGTAGGCCCGGGTGGCCAATTCGGCGTCACGCTGCGCGGTGCGCACGGCCCGTCAGCCCTTCACCCGTCGCATCGTCATCGAATGGCGGAATCGCGAGGCCGGGTGGGTGTTGACGGTGACCTGGGCGATCTCGCCATCGGACGTGATGTAGGTGCGCTGCATCTCGAGGGCGGGTGTGCCCGGTTCGACCTTGAGCCGTCCGGCCAGTTCGAGGCCGACCTGGACCGCGGAGATCTCTTGCCGCACTTCGACGATGCTGAGCCCGAACAGGTCCTCGATGAGCGGGAAGATCGGCCCGCTGTGGTTCTGCAACATCCGGCCCACCGCCGCGAATGCCCGGTTGATGTAGTACTCGGTCCGACAGACCGGGGCGTCTGCCCCGTCAGCGCCGCGGAATCCCCGCACCGCCAGCCATTCGTCGCCGGCCGCCAGCCCTGTCCGGTGCTCGAGTTCGTCGTCGATCGTGACCATGGCGATCGATTCGATGGCGAACCGGGCACCGGTCGCGAATGCCAGCAGATCGTTGATGGACACCACATCCTGGACGTAGGCGTGCGCCGACGGCCGCGGCACCACCATCGTGCCTGCCCGCGGCCGGGACGACACCAGGTTGTCCTCGCGCAGCCGTCGCAAGGCTTCGCGCACCGTATATCGGCTGACCGAAAATCGCTGACACAGTTCGTGTTCGGTGGGCAGCTGAGAACCGACGGGGTACACCCCGTCCACGATCTCCTTGCGCAGCGTGCGGGCCACCTGGATGTAGCGGTGGTCGCCGGACTCGGGATGCGGCATGTCAGCTCCTCCGGCGCAGGGCCAGGACACTGCCGTCGGCATCCGCCGAGACGTACACGGTGCCGTCCGGCGCGGCGGCGATCCCGGCGAAGGGCCCCTGGGGACCCGAGAACGGTGGCATGCCGCGCAGCGGCTTGGGGGTGACGCCGGGCGGGGCGCCGACCGGAAGACCCGAGGCGATCGTGGTGCGGGATCCGCTGTCCAGATCGACTTCGAGCAGCGACTTGGTGTCGGTGTCGACGATGTAGAGCCGGTTACCGTCCACCAGAATGCCCTGCGGACAACCCAATCCGTCCACCACCGGGTCGATCGTGCCGCCGTCGACCCTGACCACCCGGCCGCGTTCGCTGACCAGCGGGCTGCCGTCGGGCCCGAAGGTCACCCCGACCGGGGTGTCCAGTCCGGTTGCCAGTACCTCGGTGCGACCGGCGTCCGCCGACACCAGCCGCCCGGTGCCCTGCTCGACGGCGACTATGCCGCGCGCTCCGACGGCCACCCCGTAGAGCTGGTCCAATCCGTCTGCCAGAAAATCGCTTTCGCCGTCGGCGGGGCGGAACCGGGCGACCTGCCCGCCTGAGGTCGTCACCACGTATTCGCCCGGCCCTGTCGCGGTGACCCCCCGAATGAAACCGGGGTAGCCCGGGCTGAACAGCATGCCCAGGGTCTCGAGGGTGCCGTCGGCGCGCAGCGCATAGAAGTAGGTGCCGTCAGCGATGTACACCACGCCGTCGGGGCCGACCGTGAGATCCAGCGGCCAGTTCAGCCCGCCGGGCAACGCGGTGCGGGTCTGCAGTCCGTCGAGGATCTCGGTGATCTCACCGGTGAAGTTGGAGACGAACATTCTGTTCCCCACGAAGGTGAGGTTGTCCAGTCCGGGACTGAGATTGGCCAGCACCGTCTGCTGCCCGGTGCGCGGATCGATCTGCAGCACCTGGCCGCTGTGTACCTGGGTGGAGACCAGATTCCCGTTCGCGTCGAACTTGACCGCATCGGGCACGCCCAGGCCGCCGGCCACCACGTCGGGGCCGCCGCCATCCGGATCGATGCGCCAGATCTCGTTGGCCCCCATCACCGGGAAGTACAGCAGCCCGTCGGGTCCGACCTCCATCGCGTTCGGTGAGGGCACGTTCTCCAACAGGATGCGCGGCGGGCCGCCGGCCGGATCGAGCTCGAGGAGGCGGCCACCCTCGCGGCATTCACCGATGAAGAGCCGGCCGCGGTGCACGGTGATGCCGTTGGCGCACGGCAGATCGTCGCGCAGCACCCGGGTGGTGCCGTCGACGGCCCGCATGCTGACCCGCCCGTCCATCACCTCGGTGGCATACAGGTTCCCGGCATCGTCGAACGCGACGTCGTCCGGGGCGATGATGTCGCCGCCCTTGGCGCTGATCGTGTCGAGTGATCCGGTCCCGATGTCCAGGGCGCTGATCTGGCTGCCGGTCACCTGAGCGATGTACACCCGACCGTCCGGACCGGTCCGCAGACCGTTGGCGCCGAACAGCCGGCTGGGCGCGGTCCGGCGCTCGATGGTCCAGCCCTCGGCCACCACCGGGGGTTGGACGAGGGTGAAGCGGCCGTTCTGCTGCAGCATCACGGCGTGACCGTACCAAGCTGATTTAGTCCAGACAATAGCCGCCATAATTCTTCGCAGCGGCCCTTGACGGGCCTATAACCGCTGCGGAATCATGTTCTCCATTCGGCAGAGCGTAGATATTTGTCCGGACAAAGACGAGTGAAAGCAGGGCATGGCGGATCTCCTCAGGCTCGACGGCCGCATCGTGGTGGTGTCGGGCGCCGGCGGCGGCGGCATCGGAACCGCCGTCACCGACATGGCCGCACGGGCCGGCGCGACCGTCGTCGCCGTCAGTCGCTCACAGGACAACCTCGACACCCACATCGGCCCGCTGATCGCCGACGGACTGCCGATCGTGCCGGTGACGGCGGACGCCGCGACCGACGACGGGATCGCTGCCGTGCTGGCCGTGGTGCGCCGCACCGAGGGGCGACTGCACGGCCTGGTCAACGTTGCCGGCGGCGCCGCGCCCTCGACATGGATGCCCGCCACCCGGGTCAGCCGTGAGGACTGGCGAAACCTGTTCACCGCCAACCTCGAGACGATGTTCTTCATGAGCCAGGCGGTGGCCGCCGAGATCCGGGCGGCCGGCGGGCCCGGTTCGATCGTGTCGGTCTCCTCGATCAGCGGGATGAACACCGCGCCCTTCCACATCGCCTACGGCACGGCCAAAGCCGCGATCGTCGCGGCCACCCGCACCCTCGCGGTCGAACTCGCACCCGACGAGATCCGGGTCAATGCGGTGGCGCCCGGAGTCACCGAGACCGCGGCGTCGCGTACCTATGTCGACGCCGATCCGGAACGGGATCGAGCGGCGATCGCGATGGGACGGCGGGCACAACCGGAAGAACAGGCCGGCGCCATCCTGTTCCTGCTCTCGGACCTCGCCGGCTACATCACCGGCCAGACCCTGCTCGTCGACGGTGGTCTGGACCTGCGATGGAGCCATCTGCGCGCCGACAACACCTCGCTGTTCCTCGCCGACGACGACTTTCGCCGCGAGATCAGCAGGCCCTGAAAGGATTTGACGATGGGCGAACTGGAGACTGCCGAAGAACTCGCGGAGCCGATGACCATCGGTGTCGATGCGTACATCTCACCGGAGTACGCCCGTGCCGAACGCGACAAGCTGTGGCGCAAGGTGTGGCAGCAGGTTGGCCGGGTGGAGGAACTGCCCGAGGTGGGCAGCTATCTGACATACGACATCCTCGACGACTCGATCATCGTGGTTCGGACCGGTCCCGACGAGTTTGCGGCGCATCACAACGTCTGTATGCACCGCGGCCGTCGGCTGGTGGACACCCCGGCGGGGGCCAAACATGCTGTCGGACGGGCCCGTAAGTCGTTCGTGTGCGGATTCCACGGCTGGACATACGGTCTGGACGGCACCTGTACCCATATCCGTGAAGAAGCCGACTGGAAGGGTGCGTTGAAACCGGGCAACACCCGGTTGCGGCCGGTGAACGTCGACACCTGGGGCGGCTGGCTGTGGGTCAACATGGACCCCGACTGCGAGCCACTGGCCGACTACCTGTTCCCGGCCGCGAAGATCCTCGACCCGTTCGGGTTGGAGAACATGCGGTGCAAATGGCGCAAATGGGTGCACTTCGACTGCAATTGGAAGGTCGCACTGGAGGCGTTCAACGAGACCTACCACGTCTTCACCACCCACCCCGAGTTCAACAAGTTCGGTGAATTCAAGGGCTGGGCCAAGGCGCAGGGCAGGCACAGCAACATCGGCTACGACGCTCCGGAGGACATGGCCGAGACGAAGTCCAAGATCAGGCTCGGGACCGGCGACCCGCGGATCTCCACCGCGGAAATGCAGGTGTACACCATGGAGGAAACCAACGCCACCACCACGCAGACGCTGGTGGCCGCCGCGCTGCGGCTCGTCGACGAACTGCCCGAGGGCACACCGGCGGACAAGGTGCTCGAGCACTGGCTGGCCGCCGCGCGGCGCGACGACGAGGCGCGCGGGGTCGTCTGGCCGACGATCCCGGCCGACATCCTCGGGCAGAGCGGCACCGCGTGGCAGCTGTTCCCGAACTTCCAGATCGGGCAAGGCCTCACCAGTGCACTGTGCTACGGCGCGCGCCCCGACCCGGGCTACGACCCGGACAAGTGCATTTTCGAGGTGTCGGTGTTCGAGCTCTACCCGAAAGGCGCCGAGCCCCAGACAGAATGGGAGTACACCCCGGTCGGCGATCCGCGCTGGCGCAGTGTGCTGCCCCAGGACTTCTCCAACATGGCCGGCGTCCAGCAGGGGATGAAGTCGCTGGGTTTCCCCGGGACACAACCCAACCCGTACCGCGAGCGCAGCACGGTCAACCTGCACCACCAATTGTCGAAATACATGGGTATCGGGGAACCGAGACCGCTCGCAGAGGAGAACGGCCGATGACCGCCGAGTGCGGACCCACCCCGACGCCCGACGACATCGACATCGATGCGCTTCGGGAGAAGTACCGCGTGGAGCGGGAAAAGCGGCTACGTCCGGAAGGCTCCGCGCAATACCTTGAGCTCGACGGTGAGTTCGCCGAGTTCTACGAAGTCGATCCGTATACGCCGGTGGTGCAACGCGATCCGATCGTCGAAGACGTCGACGTGGTGGTGCTCGGCGGCGGTTTCGCCGGGTTGCTGGCCGGGGCCTACCTGAAGAAGGCCGGTGTGGAGGGCATCCGGGTCATCGAGATGGCCGGTGACTTCGGCGGGGTCTGGTACTGGAACCGGTTCCCGGGGATCCAGTGCGACAACGATGCCTACTGCTACATCCCGATGCTCGAAGAGCTGGGCTTCATGCCGTCGAAGAAGTTCGCCGACGGCGCCGAGATCTTCCAGCATTGCCGCAACATCGGCAAGCACTTCGGCTTGTACGACGGAGCGCTGTTCTCCACCCAGGTGCGTGAATTGCGTTGGGAGGACGACACGCAACGCTGGCGGATCAGCACCGACCGCGGCGACGACCTCAGGGCCAGGTTCGTCGTCATGGCCCAAGGCTCCTACAACCGGCCGAAGCTGCCCGGCATCCCGGGCATCAAAGACTTTCAGGCGGCCGGCGGTCACGTGTTCCACTCCGCGCGCTGGGACTACGACTACACCGGCGGTGACGCCGACGGCGGGCTGCACAAGCTGGCCGACAAGCGCGTCGCTCTGGTCGGCACCGGCGCGACCGGCATCCAGCTGGTTCCGCATCTGGGCCGCGATGCCCAGCAGCTCTTCGTCTTCCAGCGCACCCCGTCCTCGGTGGACGCGCGAACCAACCCGCCGACCGATCCGGCCTGGGCCGCGACGCTGCAGCCCGGCTGGCAGGAAGAACGCAAGCGCAACTTCCACAACTGGTCGCCGTTCGTCGGGGTGGTGTTCGGCGAACCGGACCTGGTGTGCGATTTCTGGACCGAGCTCGGGCGGAACCTGACCGCCCGGATCGCCGCCAGTGAGGATCCCGCATCGGTGTCGATCGAGCAGATCATGGCGTTCCGCGAGGAAGAGGACTTCAAGATCATGGAGCGGCTGCGCCGCCTCGTGGCCGAGATCGTCGAGGATCCGGCCACCGCCGAGGCGCTGAAGCCGTACTACCGCTTCATGTGCAAGCGTCCGACCTCCAGTGAGCACTACCTGGCTACCTTCAACCGTCCCAACGTCACCCTCGTCGACGTGTCGGCGTCCAAGGGCGTCGAACGGCTGACCGAGAAGGGGATCGTCGCGGACGGAGTCGAATACGAGGTCGACTGCGTGATCTTCGCCAGCGGTTTCGAGATCTCCACCGAGATCAGCCGGCGGTTCGCGATCGACGCCATCGTCGGGCGGGACGGGGTGTCGCTGTTCGACCACTGGCACGACGCCTACGCGACCTTGCACGGCATGACCAGTCGCGGCTTCCCGAATCAATTCTTCATGGGATTCATCCAGGGCGGAGTCTCGGCCAACACCACCGCCATGTTCGAGCAGCAGGCCAAGCACATCGCGTACATCATCGCCGAGGCCCAGCGCCGCGGCGCGACCACCGTCGAGCCCAGCCAGGAGGGACAGGACGCCTGGGTCAGCACCGTGCGTGAGCTGTCCATCGACAACTCGGCGTTCGAATTGTCCTGCACGCCGGGCTATTACAACAACGAGGGCCGTGGCGGTTCGGAGAACAACGGATCGTTTCTCGGCGACTTCTACTCGCCCGGCTTCTATGCCTTCGATGAACTCCTCGCCGACTGGCGTGCCGCGGGTGACCTCGACGGCCTGGTGCTCGGAAATTAGATGACACACGCACGATTCGACGACCGGGTCGCGGTCATCACCGGCGCAGGCCGGGGGCTGGGCCGCGAGTACGCGCTGCTGCTCGCCGGACTGGGTGCGAAAGTGGTGGTCAACGACATCGGCGGAGAGTTGACGGGGGAAGGCGCCGACGGCGGTCCCGCCCAGCGGGTCGTCGAGGAGATCACCGCGTCCGGTGGAGAGGCGATCGCGTCGACCGACTCGGTGGTCACCGCCGCCGGTGGTGAGGCGATCGTCACGGCGGCCACCGAGGCGTTCGGCCGGGTGGACGTGCTGATCCACAACGCCGGAAACGTCCGGCATGCAGCGCTGTCGGAGATGACGGTCGACGACTTCGACGCGGTGCTCGACGTTCACCTGCGTGGCGCCTTCCACGTGGTGCGGGCCGCGTTCCCGCTGATGTGTGCGGCCGGCTACGGCCGGATCGTCCTCACGTCGTCGATCGGTGGTCTCTACGGCAACCACGAAGTGGCCAACTACGCCGCCGCCAAGGCCGGGGTCATCGGGTTGTCCAACGTCGTGGCGCTCGAGGGTGCCGCCCACGGGGTGCGCTGCAATGTCATCGTCCCGGCCGCGGTAACGAGAATGGCCGAGGGGCTGGACACGTCGGTCTACCCGCCGATGGAGCCGCAGCTGGTCGCACCCGCCGTCGGCTGGCTGGCGCACGAATCCTGTTCGGTCACCGGCGAAATACTGACCGCCATCGCGGGCCGGGTGGCCCGGGTGGCCATCGTCGAGAGCGTGGGGGTGTACCAACCGGCGTGGACCGTCGACGACGTGGGCGCCCGCATCGAGGAGATCCGCGACCTGACCGTGCCGCTCCAGTTCCCGGTGGTCCCCGACGGACACAACGCGCACATCGGTCACAGCTTCGCCATGGCCAGGGGCACGACATGACCAGCACCGGTCCGCTGGCCGGGATCCGGGTGGTCGACCTCACCGCGATGGTGATGGGGCCCTACTGCACCCAGATCCTCGCCGACATGGGCGCCGACGTCATCAAGATCGAGCCACCGGCGGGCGATGACACCCGCTACGTCTCGGTCGGCCCCGCGCCGGGTCTGTCCGGGGTATTCGTCAACGTCAACCGCGGCAAACGCAGTGTGGTACTTGATCTTCGGTCCGAGCAAGGCCGGGCGGCCCTGCGCGCCTTGATCGCCGGCGCCGACGTCTTCATCCACTCGATGCGGGCGAAGGCGATCGCCAAACTGGGCTTCGCCTACGACGACGTCGCTGCCATCAACCCGTCGATCGTCTACACCAACTGTTACGGGTACGGCCACCGTGGGCCAGATCGCGACCGGCCCGCCTACGACGACACCATTCAGGCCGAGTGCGGACTACCGGCCGTACAGGCCGAACTGACCGGCGAAGCCAACTACGTCGCGACCATCGTCGCCGACAAGGTCGCCGGGCTGACCGCGGTGTACGCGACGACGATGGCGCTGTTCCACCGCGAACGCACCGGTGAAGGTCAAGAGGTCGAAGTCGCGATGTTCGAGACGATGGCCTCGTTCATGCTCGTCGAACACGCCAACGGGGCGATGTTCGATCCGCCACTCGGGCCGGCGATGTACCACCGGACCGTCGCGCCCAACCGAAAGCCGTACCGCACCAAGGACGGCTACATCTCAGCGCTGATCTACAACGACCGGCACTGGGCCAGCTTCATCAACGCGGTGCAGCCCGCGTGGAACACCGAGCGCTACACCACCCTGGCGGCGCGCGCCGCCGAGATCGACACGGTGTACTCGCTGGTGGCGCAGACCATGACCGAACGCACCACTGCGGAGTGGCTGGCATTGTTCCTGGCGTTGGAAATCCCGGCCGCACCGCTGAACACCCCGCAGGCACTGTTCGACAACGAGCAGCTCAATGCGGTCGGCTTCTTCGAGACGGTGGACACCCCGCAGGGCCCGGTCCGGATGCCTGGTGTGCCGACCTGGTTCTCCCGCACCCCGGGCCGCATCGGTGGGCCCACTCGTGAGCTGGGCGCCGACACCGCGGATGTGCTGGCTGAGCTGGGTCTGGCGGAGGTGGAGAACGCATGAGTTTGGACTTCGACATGGGTGCGCCCGCGGCGGCGCTGCGCTCACAGCTGCGCGAACTGGTGAAAGAGCATGTCCCCGACGGCTTTCTCGGGGCGTTCACCGACGACCCGGCGGATCTGGACGCCGCGCAGCGGTTCTGCCGGACGCTGGCCGCCCACGACCTGCTCTGTCTGGCGTGGCCGGCGGAGTTCGGCGGGCGGGGGGCCTCGGTGTGGGAGCAGACTGTGGTCCGCGAGGAGATGTGGGCCCATCACGAGCCGCGCGGCGCGCAATACATGGGGGTCAACTGGGTGGGCCCGACGCTGATGCGCTACGGCACCGAAGCCCAGCAGCGCCAACACCTTCCACCGATCGCACGCGGGGACGTCATCTGGTGTCAGGGCTTCTCGGAGCCGGAGGCCGGCTCAGATCTGGCATCGCTGCGCACGACCGCACGCCGTGACGGTGACGGCTGGCGGATCAGCGGACAGAAGATCTGGACGTCCTACGCGACCATGGCACAGTGGTGCTTCCTGCTGGTGCGGACCACCAAAGCCGACAAGAAACAACAGGGGCTGTCGATCTTCCTGGTGCCCATGGACGATCCGGCCATTCAAGTCCGGCCCATCCGCACGATGATGGGGCCGCATCACCTCAACGAGGTGTTCTTCGACGAATTGCGGGTCACCGAGGCCGATCTCCTCGGGCCGTTGGACGGCGGCTGGTCGATCGTGCAGGACGTGCTGTCGTTCGAACGGGTCGGGATCGCCCGCTACGCCCGCTGCGAACGACTCCTCACGCTGGCGCCGCAGGCGTTGGGGGACCGGTGGGAGCAGCTGCCCGAGGAGCTGCGCGCACGCTGGGTGCGAATGTTGTTGCACTGCAGGAGGGCCCGGTTGATGGCCTACCGGGTGGTGTCGCTGCAGAGCAGCGGCCGGATTCAGCCCGGAGATGCCGCGGCCTACCGGATCGCGGTGACGAAACTGGATCAGGACAGTGCTGAGGTGCTGATGGACATCATCGCCGAGGTGCCCCGTGACGACTCCGCGACGGCGTATTACCGTGCCGAGGTCGAAGACCATTGGCGCTACTCGCAGTCCGCGACCGTGGCCTCGGGCAGCATCGAGATGCAGCGCATTCTGATGTCGAGGGCGCTGCTGGCAGGTGCGCGATGAACATCGAACTATCCGACGACGCAGCCGAATACGGCCGTCAGGCACTGCGCGCCTTCGAGGCTGCCGGCGGGGATTCATTGGTCCAGCAGGCCGAGGCGAAGCCCGGTGAACGCGACGCGCTCGTTGTTCCGGTGCTGACCGAATTGGGCGCCTTCGACCTCGACGTGCGCACCGACCCGGAATCGGCCGAGGCCGCCGCCGCGCTGTGCCGCAGCGCCGGCTACTGGGCGCTGCCGTATCCGCTGGCCGAACGTCTGGCTCACCCGACCGACCTGGATGCCGACGGATTGATCGTGGTGTCCGCCACCGCGCCCGCCGCCGCAGTCCACGGCCTCCGCCATCAATGGATTGCGGTCACCCTCGACGGCGTGCGCAGTTCGGCGACGCCAACTGCAGCGGTGGGCCCGGGCTTCATCTGCGCGCTGGAGCTGACGCCGATCGACACCAGCGGCGCCGATGACGTCGCGCTCGGCCTGGTGCTGCCGTGCTGGACCCTGCTCGGGATGCTGGATCGCGCCATCGAACTGACCATCGCCCACATCACCCTGCGTAAGCAGTTCGGCCAGCCGCTGTCGGCCTTCCAGGGAGTGCAGTTCCAGCTGACCGACGCCGAAGTGGAGCGCAGCGGGCTCGAGGTGTTGGCCAAACACGCGCTGTGGAGCCAGGACACCGACGATGCGCTCGCGCTACGGCTGGCCGCCATCGAGGCTGCCGAGGTGGTGTTCCGGGTGTGCCACCAACTGCACGGCGCCGTCGGCTTCTGTGACGAGACCACCCTGTCGTGGTTGTCCCGGTACAGCCAACCGCTTCGCCGGCTTCCGTTCGGTCTGTCGGCGACCCGCGATCAGTTGGTCCGCCGTACGGGGCGGCGCGGCCTGACAGGGCTGTTCGCGTGAGCCTGGCGGATTTCCGTTCCGAGGTCCGTGCCTGGTGCGCCGACCATGTGCCGGCCGACTGGCGGTCTGCCCAAACCGGTGCCTCCGACGCCGAGTTCGTCGCCTTCCAGAAGGCCTGGTTCGCCGAACTGCACGCCGCCGGCTTCGCCGTCCCGCACTGGCCGGCGCAGTGGGGCGGCGGCATGCCGGTCGATCAGCAGATCGTGCTGTACTCCGAACTCGCAGCCCACGACGCCCCGCGGTTGGTCTTGGCGTTCGTCGGCATCCACCACGCCGCGTCCACCCTGCTGGTTGCCGGCACCGAGGAACAGCGCGCCCGCCACCTGCCCGCGATCCTGGACGGCGAGATCTGGGTGCAGGGATTCTCCGAACCCGAGGCCGGATCCGATCTGGCCGGCCTGCGTACCACCGCCAGACGGGTCGACGACACCTACGTGGTCAACGGTCAAAAGATCTGGGCCAGTGGGGGATTGCACGCCGACTGGTGCCTGCTGCTGGCCCGCACCGATCCGGAGGCGCCCAAACGCCGGGGGATCTCCTACTTCCTGCTGGACATGACCACACCGGGTATCGAGGTGCGGCCGATCCGCAACGCCGTCGGGGAGTCGCACTTCTGCGAGATATTCCTCGACGACGTGGTCATCCCGGCGGCCAACCTGATCGGCGCCGAGAACGAGGGCTGGCAGGTCGCCCAGGCGACATTGGGCGCCGAGCGCGGCATGACAATGCTGGAATTGACCGAGCGGCTGGGGAATGCGGGCTTCCGCTGGCTGGTGCAGGCCTGCTCGCCGGTCACGGATGCGCGGGTCGCCGATCGGCTGGCGCACTTCGAGATCGAGATCGCCGGGTTGCGCGGACTGTGCCGGGACCTGGTGTCACGCAGCCAGACAGAGGTCACCGGTGCCGCAGACGCCTCGGTGGTGAAGTTGTTCTACAGCGAGCTGTTGCAACGGATGACGGACTTCGGCGCCGAGATAGGCGGGCTGGCCGCCCACACCACACTCACCAAGCCCGCGTCCAGCGGATGGGAGTCCGGGGCGTGGATGCTGGACTTCATCGGTTCCTGGGAATGGACCATTCCGGGTGGCGCCAGCGAGATTCAGCGCACCATCATCGCCGAACGCGGGCTGGGGTTGCCGCGCGAACCGAGCCCGAGCGGGGCCTTGTGAGGCCGCGAGAATCGGGCAGGGCCTGATGACAAGCGAATTCGAGCAGTTCCACGCCGACCTCCGGTCGGTGGCCGGCGACCTCCTGGCCAAGGAGCGCACCGTCGAGTGGGCGGTGATCGCCGACGCGGGCTGGGCCGGACTGGAAGTGCCTGAGCACCTCGGCGGCTCCGGCGCGACGTTCGCCGAGGTGGCCGTCATCTGCGAGGAGATGGGCCGCGCAGCCAGCGCCACCAGCTTCCTGGGCAGCGCCGTGCTGGCGGCCGCAGTACTGAACAGCCTGGCGCCCAGCGCTACTCGCGACCGGCTGCTCGCCGGCATGGCCTCGGGAGCCATCAGGGTGGCCGTCGCGCTGGAGCCGCTCGACTTCGTGCCCGACGCCGAGGGCGCCGACACGATCCTGGTGCTCACCGACGACGGGGTCGCCGAGGTCGCTGCGACCATCACCGCCCACCCGGTACTCGACGAGACGCGCCGGCTGGCTCACGTCGCGATCGACCAGCATTCGGAGGTCATGACTTTCGACGGCGATCCCGCTGCTGCGGTGCGCCGGGTACACGACCGGGCCGCCGTTGCCGTCGCCTGCGACAGCCTCGGCGTGGCCGAGGCCATGCTCGCGGCGACCGTCGCCTATGTGACGATGCGGCACCAGTTCGACCGGCCCATCGGCTCATTCCAGGCTGTCAAGCACGCCTGCGCCGACATGCATGTGGCGATCGCGGTCTCCCGTCAACTGGTGCGCGCGGCCGTACGCGCCGTCGCCGAGAACCAGCCCGATGCCGGGGTGGCCGTGGCAATGGCGAAGTCGTACTCCTGCAGCACCGCCGTCGACGTGGCAGGCAAGGCACTGCAGTTGCACGGCGGCATCGGCTACACGTGGGAAAGCGGCATCCACATCTACCTCAAGCGCGCCGCGCTGAATCGTTCGCTGTTCGGCTCGCCGGCAGCGCATCGTCACCAACTCGCACAACGCTATCTGTAACGGAATCAAGGAGTTTCGCATGGGTGTACCGGTCTACAAACGCATTCTCGACCTGTTCGAGGCCGAGGGTGTGAACACACTGTTCGGCATCCCGGACCCCAACTTCGTGCACATGTTCACCGAAGCCGACGCTCGAGGCTGGTCGGTCGTGGCGCCGCACCACGAGCTGAGCGCCGGCTTCATGGCCGAGGCCGCATCCCGGATGACGGGCAAGCCCGGCTTGTGCATCGGCACGCTCGGCCCGGGCATGGCCAACATCGCCGGGGCCATCCAGTGCGCACTCGTCGAGAACTCACCGGTCATCTTCCTGGGTGGGCAGCGGGCCCGGGTCACCGAACGCCGGGTGCGCCGCGGACGCATCCAATTCGTCCAGCAGGAACCGCTTTTCGCCGCATCGGTGAAGTACAGCAGCTCGATCGAGTACGCCGATCAGACCGACGAGATCATCCACGAAGCCATCCGGCGGGCCATGTCCGGAACCCCCGGCCCGACCTACGTCGAGTTCCCGTCCCACGTCATCCTCGAAGAGCTGGACGTCGACGATGCACCCCCGCCGTCTGCGTATCGACTGGTCAACCAGGGCGCAGGCAGCCGCGAGGTGGCCGAGGCGGCCGCACTGATCCGCGACGCCCAGCGACCGGTGCTGCTGGTCGGTCACGGCGTGCACACCTCTCGCACGCAGCAGGAGGTCAAGGAACTGGCCGAACTGATGGCGTGCCCGGTGATCCAGACCTCCGGCGGTACGTCGTTCATCCCGGGTCTGCAGGACCGCACCTTCCCGTACCTGTTCTCCCCGGCCGCCAACGAGGCCGTCGAACAATCCGACCTGTGCGTCGCGCTCGGCACCGAACTCGGCGAACCCATGCACTACGGCAAGACCCAGCACTGGGCCGCCAACAGCGCGACGCGCAAATGGGTGATGGTCGAGCAGGACCCGACCGCCATCGGCGTCAACCGGCCCGTCGACGTGGCGCTGGTCGGTGACCTGCGCGGTGTGGTGCCGCAGCTGGTCGAGGCGCTGCGGGACACCCCTCGCTCCCCGTCGCCCAATCTCGAAACGCTGATCAAAGCCGACGCCGCCGAGCTGGTGCGGGTCGCCGACGAGGCGCCGAGCGGACGAACCCCGGTGCACCCGGCCCGGTACGTCGTCGAGGCGACCAAGGCGTTCGACGAACTCGACGACGGCATCCTGGTGCGCGACGGCGGTGCAACGGTGATCTTTCAGTGGACCTATTCGCAAACCAAGCCGCGGGACGTGATCTGGAATCAGAACTTCGGTCACCTGGGCACCGGACTGCCGTATGCCGTGGGCGCTTCGGTGGCCGAGGGCGGCAAGCGCCCGGTCATGTTGCTCACCAGTGACTCGGCCTTCCTGTTCCACATCGCCGAGCTGGAGACCGCGGCTCGGCTGAACCTGCCGCTGGTGTGCGTGGTGGGCGTCGACCACCAGTGGGGCCTCGAGGTGGGTGTGTACAAGCGGACCTTCCAGCAGCCGTCGCCGCAGCCGGGCGTGCACTGGAGCAAGGACGTCCGGATGGACAAGATCGCCGAGGGCTTCGGGTGCCACGGTGAGTATGTGGAGAAAGAAGAGGAAATCGGCCCGGCGATCGCCCGCGCCTACGCCAGCGGAAAAGTCGGCGTGGTGCACGTGTGCATCGACCCGAAGGCCAACTCCGAGGAGATGCCGAAGTACGACCGATTCAGGACCTGGTACGCCGAAGGCACCCAATAACCCACCCGGATTGAGGAGGATGTGATCATGCGCGAATATCTGAAGTTCTACATCGATGGCCAGTGGGTGGATCCGGTCGAGCTGCGGACGCTCGACGTCGACAACCCGACGCTCGAGCAGGTCGGCGGCACGATCGCCATCGGCAGCGACGCCGACGTGGACAAGGCGGTGAAGGCGGCCCGCAGGGCATTCGGCACGTGGTCGGTCAGCTCCAAGGAAGACCGCCTCGACGTCTTGCAGACGATCCTCGACGAGTACCAGAAACGTCTGAAGGATCTCGCTGATGCGGTGCACGAGGAGATGGGCGCACCTCCGACACTGGCCGCGGGGCCGCAGGTGATGATGGGTCTCGGCCACCTCTCGACCGCCATCGACGTGCTGAAGAACTACAGCTTCGAAACCGAGCGCGGCCAGACCATGGTGGTCAAGGAGCCGGTCGGGGTGTGTGGCCTCATCACGCCGTGGAACTGGCCGATCAACCAGATCGCCTGCAAGGTGTTCCCGGCCCTGGCTGCCGGTTGCACCATGGTGCTCAAACCGTCGGAGGTCGCGCCGTTCTCCGGGCAGATCTTCACCGAGATCATGGACGCCGCAGGGCTTCCCGCCGGTGTCTACAACATGGTCTTCGGTGACGGGCCGGGCGTCGGCGCCGCGCTGTCCAGCCATCCCGGCATCGACATGGTGTCGTTCACCGGCTCGACCCGGGCCGGCATCGAGGTGGCGCGCAACGCCGCCCCCAGCGTCAAGCGGGTCAGCCAGGAACTGGGCGGAAAGAGCCCCAACATCGTGCTCGACGACGAGGCGTTCGGCCAGAGCGTGGCGGCCGGCGTCGCAGTGATGATGATGAATTCCGGGCAGAGCTGTAATGCACCGTCGCGCATGCTGGTCCCGAAGTCGCGAATGGACGAAGCGGTGGCGGTGGCGAAGGCCACCGCCGAGGGCGTCAAGGTCGGCGACCTGTCCGACAGTTCGGCCATCGGGCCGGTGGCCTCCCGCATGCAGTTCGAGAAGGTCCAGGGCCTCATCGAGAAGGGCATCGCCGAGGGAGCGACGGTGGTGGCCGGCGGCCCGGGCCGTCCTGAGGGCCTCGACACCGGCTACTACGTGCGCCCCACGGTGTTCGCCGACGTGAACAACGACATGACGATCGCCCGCGAGGAGATCTTCGGACCGGTGCTGTGCATCCTGGGCTACGATGACCTGGACCAGGCCGTCGAGATCGGCAACGACACCGACTACGGCCTCTACGGCTATGTCTCCGGCGCCGACCTGGACCAGGCGCGTGCCCTGGCCCGGCGCATCCGTGCCGGCGCGGTCGCCATCAACCACGCGTTCGACATCAAGGCCCCCTTCGGTGGATACAAAACCAGTGGCAACGGCCGGGAGTGGGGCGAAGAGGGTTTCGCCGACTTCTTGGAGACCAAGGCGATTCTCGGGTACGCGCCGGTGGGCACCGGGGAGTAGGTCGGACCCGGCTGTCTCGCACTAGCATCGGCACCCATGCGGGTGCTGGTGCAGCGGGTGACGTCGGCGTCGGTCTCGGTGGGCGGCGAGGTGGTCGGGGAAATCCGGCCGTCCGGCCAGGGTCTGCTGGCCCTGGTCGGCGTCACCCATTCCGACACCGACGCCATCGCCCGCCGGCTCGCCGAAAAGCTGTGGCAGTTGCGGATTCTCGACGACGAACGGTCCGCGGCCGACACCGGCGCACCGATCCTGGTGATCAGCCAGTTCACCCTGTACGCCAACACCGTGAAGGGGCGCAGGCCGACCTGGAACGCGGCTGCACCGGGCGCCGTCGCCGAGCCGCTCGTCACGGCCTTCGCCGATGCGCTGCGGGAGCTGGGCGCCCACGTCGAAACCGGCGTGTTCGGTGCCGACATGGCGGTGACGTTGGTCAACGACGGCCCGGTCACGGTGCTGCTGGAGCTGTGACCGCGCTGCGGTGGCGCTGGGCGCCGGTCAGGAATCCTGTTGGCGCAGAGCCTGATAGGCGTGGCGACCTCGGGCGAATGTCGCGGTGTCGCCACCTTGATGACGATGATGGGCGTGGTGGGTGCTGTGGGACGAGGATTTTTTCCCGGGCCTTTCCGGGTGCCTCGTTCATGACCCCGTTTCTCTCTGCCGAGACTGGCGGTCGGCTGACCGTGCGGGGACCCGGAGATGCCGAGCCGTGCCCGTCGGCGATCGCGGTGGAAATCTGATCCGAGCCACCGGGCAGAAGTGGTTGACTGGCAGCTGACGCACGGCAGGACGGAGGTCGACCAATCGACGGCGAGGCGGAGCATACGGACGCCGGCGTCCCCGACGACGTCCGGCACACGGTGATGAAAGCCGCCTACGACGAGCTGACCCGGTGGGGCTTGGAGCGATTCGACATTCCGACGATGTGCTCTCGGCACAAGATCGACGAATCGCTGGTCACCAAATACTGGGGAGACGGCAGTCGGCTCGCCCTCGAGGCGCTCTTGTTCTGGAGCAACGATGTCCTCACCGCACCCGACACCGGGTCACTGCGCACCGATCTGCAGGCCCTGGCCACGGTGGTGGCCCAACAGGTCAACGACACGGTCGGTCGCAGTCTGCTGAGGGCGTTGGTGGTCGACGACCGCGCCGCTTTCGCAGACGACACCCGGATGGCGTTCTGGATGCGGCGGTTCGCGAGTATCCGCTCGGTGTTCGACCGCGCCGCCGCGCGCGGCGAGCTGCGAGACGGTGTCGACACGATCGCCGCGATGCAACTCGTTCTCGCCCCGATCAACGTGCGCGCCCTCTACACCCGGGAACCGATCGCCGAGCACTACTGCGCCGCGATCGCCGACCTGGCGTGGCATGCCGTTGCGAAGCGGTGACCTAGCCGCGCATCAGCGGAATCGCCGCGAGGCACGCGGACTTCCCCAAACTCCAAGAACCACAGGGCTTCCCGACGTCCGGTATCCTTGCCCTCCCCGGGCTGCGGCGTTCTGCTGGCCCAATGCCGAGGGTGAGGGGGAGGCGGTGACCGAGACGGGCGACGGGCCGTCGGCAGCCGACGTCGACGCGGTGTTGCGCGCCTGCCGCGCACTGGTCGGCATCGCGGCCGCCTCGATAGCCGAAATCTCCGACGTGGTCACGGTGCCGCAGCTTCGGGTGCTGGTGATGATCGACACCCGCGGCCCACTCAATCTCGCCTCGGTGGCGGCAGCGCTGGAGATCAGCCCGTCCAACGCCAGCCGGATCTGCGAACGGCTGATCAAAGCCGGGTTCCTGCACCGGCAGGATTCCGCAGCGGACCGGCGCAACATCTCACTGTCCCTGACCACCGAGGGCAGGCAGCTGGTTCGCAAGGTCACCCGCCACCGGCGCCGCGCCATCACCCGCGTCCTGAGCACCATGAACGGCACGGAGCGCGACTCCGTCATCACCTCGCTGGACGCTTTCGCGGCCGCCGCCGGTGAACCTGCCGACGACGTCGGGCTCCGTTTGGTGTGGCCGCCGGCCTGACACGACCGATTTGTTACCGGTCCGCGCTCTGGCGTGCACATCGGACGTGAGAACGTAGACCTCTATGCAATCCCACAGCTTCGTCACCTATGAGGAATTCGGGCGCCGGTTCTTCGAAATCGCGGTGACCGAGGAGCGGGTGGCTGCCGCGTTCGCCGAGATCGCCGGCGGCGAATTCGAGATGGGCCCGATGGCCCAGGGGCCTGGTGGCCTGGCCAAGGTCACCGCCAAAGTGAAGATCCAACAGCCGACCGCCCGGCGCAGCGTCGGCGAGACCATCACGTTCAACGTGCGCATCCCGCTGGTGATCGAGCTGATCGTGGACCTGCGGGTCGACAAGCAGCGGTTCAAGGTCGACGGCGACATCGCGCTGCGGGCTACCGCCCGGGCGGCCGAACCCCTAACCCTGGTCATCGACGTCGCCAAGCCGCGGCCCTCGGACATCGCGGTGCACGTGACGTCGAAATCGGTGCGCGGCGAGATCCTGCGGATCGTGGCCGGCGTGGACACCGAGATCCGCCGCTTCGTCGCGGCATACGTGGCCGACGAGATCGACAGCCCGGCCTCGCAGCAGGCGAAGGTCATCGATGTCGAAGAGGCTGTTGCCTCGGCCTGGGACTGAGCCGGCCGAATTGCCGGTCTACGCGACCACCACCCGTCGGGTCGGCCCGCCGCAGCCGGATTAACGGTGTCTTAACGAAATCTTGCGCAAATCGGGTAACCCCATGCGATGGACGGGTTGAGTGGACGGCGATGACCGCCGTCGATGTCGAGCCCGAAGCGCCGCAGCGCGGTCTGGACCCTGGAAGCAACCGGCTCACGCTGATACGTCGCATCGCCATCGGAATCTGGCTCGCGGGTATCGTATTGTGGACTGCCACAAATGGTTTGGCGATCAATCGCGAGCTCGTGCTGCTCTACGTATGCTCCGGGCTGCTGGCCGCCAGCATCGGGCGGCGCCAGGTGTTGCTGATCGTGCGCGATTGGCTGCCCTTCGCCGTGGTGCTGATCGTCTACGACCTGAGCAGGCGAGCGGCCGGGCTTATCGGCACCCCCACCCAGTGGCTGTGGCAGCCGGAGGTGGACCGCCTGATGTTCGGCGCGGTGCCCACCGTGTGGCTTCAGGAACACCTCAAGATGCCGTCCCCGCCCTGGTGGGAGGTGGTGATCAGCACGGTCTACATCTCGTTCTTCATCCTCCCGTACGTGGTGGCGGGCGTGCTGTGGCTGCGCGACCGGGCCGAGTGGAAGGCATTCGTCCGCCGTTTCCTGGTGCTGTCGTTCGCGGCGCTGGCCATCTACGCGGTGCTGCCCGCCGCGCCGCCCTGGGCGGCGGCCCGCTGCGAGCCGGCCGACGTGGCCGGCGGTCCGTCCGCGCCGCCGTGCATGTTCAGCCCGGTGCCGCCCGCCGATGGCGGGCTGCTGGGGCCGGTGATCAGCCAGCATCCGGGCGCCAATGACGTCGTGGAGCGGATCTCCGGCCGGGGCTTCGAGATGCTGCATCTGGGCGTGGCCCGCGCGCTGCTCGACGAGGGTCAGGCCAGCGTCAACCTGGTCGCCGCCATTCCGTCGCTGCACGCCGGCCTGTCGGCGATGATCGCGGCCTTCCTGTGGGGCGGGTTGCCCGGCGCTGGCGGCCACTGCTGGCCGGCTACGTGATGGTCATGGCCTTCACGCTGGTCTACGCGGCCGAGCACTACGTGGTCGATCTGCTGCTCGGCTGGGCGCTGGCCGCCCTGACGGTGCTGGCGGTCCGCCGCTACGAGCGCCGCCGGCTAGCCGCGGCGGGACCGCCCGGTGAAGTTGAGTGGCCGCCCGACGGCACTGAGCTGGGTGAGGACGTCCTCGACCCGCGCCCTGGGCACCTCGGCCCGCCACTGCGGGAGGCTACCCGTCAGCTGTAACGAGCTGGGCCCCAACGACAGACTGGTCAGGGTCAGGCCGCTGGCCAGTTCCGGGAGCCGCACCGGATAGGACGGCAACCGGGTCGGCAACGCCCACCGACGCCGAGTGGTGCGCAGCGCCCGCGGATGCAACCACAACGTGGAGCCGTCCAACTCCACGTCCACCTCCACACTGCCCAGCCGGGGGTGGCGAGTCCAGCGCAACCGCGCTATGCCGTCGTCATCGACATGGCCCGACAACCGCGGCAGCGACTCGGCGAACACCGCGTTGAGGGCCTGGGTGGAGACGACCATCGTCACGTCGACCGGTGCGGCCACCAGTACCGGTGGAACCCCCGGCTTCAAGTGCACATTGTGCAGAACCATCGTGGCACCCTCGAAATGGTGGTTGCCCCAACGGATGTCGGTCGCGGCTATCCGGACGTCGTTCAGCTGGCCGACGGCGAGGCCACGAACATCGAGGCGCGAGTTGAATTCGGTGACGGTCAGCGTGACGTCCCCGCCGTCGAGGCGCACGGTCATCGTGCGGCCGACCACCAACCGCCTGACGGTCATGAACAGGGTGCGGTACGCCATCGCCGCCCCGGTGCTCACCGGGAAGGTCGCCGCCGACGACCACACCGAGGACAGCAGACCCAGCGAACGTGCCATAGGGCTACCCATCCTGCTCGGTCGGCACGGCGCGGCGCAACAGTCCCAACCCTGAGTTTGCATTCGGCGGGCGAGGGTATAACTGGCCCGATGACGTCGGTTGTGGTGGTGGGAAGCGGCTTCACCGGGTTCGAGTGCGCGCGGCGACTGCAGCGGCGCCTGCACCGGCACCACGCGGATGTGCAGATCACCCTCATTTCGCCGATCGACTACATGCTCTACACACCGCTGCTGCCCGACGTGGCCGGCGGCCTGGTCGATGCGCGGTTCGTCTCCATCCCGCTGGCCGGATCCCTTCCCGGGGTCAGGGTGATCCGCGGGCGCGTCGACACAGCGGACCTGGCAGCGCACACGCTCGGCTACACCGATCCCGAGGGGCGAACCCACGAGCTGGCCTGGGATCGGCTGGTGCTCACGCCCGGCTCGGTGACCCGCCTTTTCGACATTCCCGGCCTGGCCACCTACGCCCGCGGGCTCAAGTCGATCGCCGAGGCGCTCTACCTGCGTGACCACGTCCTCGAGCAGCTGGAACTGGCCGGTATCGACGCCGACCCCGCAGTGGCCGCGGGCCGACGCACCGTCGTGGTGGTGGGCGCGTCGTATTCGGGCACCGAACTGGTCCTCCAGCTCCGGGCGCTGGCCGATGCCGCGGCCCGCCAGATGGGATTCGACCCGGAATCGGTGCGCTTCCTGCTGCTGGACCTGGCCGAACAGGTGATGCCCGAAGTGGGCGAGAAACTCGGCAAGGCCGCGAGGAAAGTCCTGCACGAACGCGGCGTCGACGTACGGCTGGGCTTGACATTGACGGAAGTGCACGCCGATCACGTTGTGCTCAGCGATGATTCGCGGGTCGACACCCGGACGGTGGCGTGGGTGACCGGGGTGACCGCCGCACCGCTGATCGAGACACTCGGCCTGCCGACCGAGAGGGGCCGGCTGACGGTCGGCGCGGACCTGCGGGTGCCCGGCCACCCCGACGTGTTCGCCGCGGGCGACGCCGCCGCCGTCCCCGACCTGACCCAGCCCGGCACGATCACCCCGCCCACCGCCCAGCATGCGGTGCGGCAAGGAAAAGCGTTGGCGCGCAACGTTGCCGCCAGCCTGGGATTCGGCACCCCCAAGGATTACCGGCATCGCAACATGGGTTTGGTCGTCGACCTCGGCCCGCGCAAAGCCGTCGCCAACCCGCTCAACATCCAGGTCTCCGGCCTGCCTGCGAAGGCCGTCACCCGTGCCTATCACCTGTATGCGATCCCGCGCGGAGTCAACCGGTGGGCGGTCGGGCTGGCCTACCTCACCGACCTGATCTTCCCGAGGACTCTGGTGTCGATGGGACTTGCCAGCCAGGAGGACGCCCAGTTCTCGACCAGCGAGGGCATTCCGATGCTCAAGGCCGACTGACTACAGATCCAGCGTCAGGTGGCCGCCCTCGGGAGCGCGTGACACACACGTCAGCATCATCCCCTGGGCCCGCTCGGGTTCGGTGAGAAGCGTATCTCGATGCTGCACAACACCATTGACGACGCGGGTGCGGCAGGTGCCGCAGAATCCCTGCTGGCAGGAGTACGGCGCCGCCACCTGCTCGCGCTGCAGCGCCGACAGCAGCGTCTCCTCGGGCCGCACCGTCACCGTGGCACCCGTCGAGGCCACCGTCGCGGTGAACGTCGTGCCGTCGACCACCGGTGGGGCGGCAAACCGCTCGAAATGCAGTTCGACGTCGCCGCGGCCGCTCAGCGCCGCCCGAACGGCGGTGAGCATCGGGGCCGGACCGCAGGTGTACACGCCTGCGCCATCCGGGCAATCGCCCAAAAGTTCAGCAGCGGTGGGGATTCCGTGTTCATCGTCGGTGCGGATCTGCACCCGGTCACCGAACCTGCGCAGCTCGTCGAGGAACGGGATGGACTCGTGACTGCGTCCGGCGTAGATCATCGACCAGTCGACACCCAGCCGCTGCGCCAGACCCAGCATCGGCAGGATCGGGGTGATGCCGATACCGCCGGCGATGAACCGCAGCTGCCGGGCGGGGGAGCCGTAGCCGGGAACGGTGAGCGGGAACGCATTTCGCGGGCCACCGGTGGTCACCGTCGCGCCGAGTCCGAGGCCATGCACCTCGATCGACCCGCCGCCACCGTCGGGAATGCGCCGCACCGCGATCCGGTAACTGGTGGGCACAGCGGGGTCGCCGCACAGCGAGTACTGCCGAACACGCCCACTGGGCAGCCGGATGTCCACATGCGCGCCGGGATGCCATGCCGGTAGCGCCCGTCGATCCGGCGCCGCCAGCGTGAGTGCCACCACGTTCTGATCCCGTGCGACCACACGGCGGTCGACGACCTGCAGCGTGAACGTGCGCTCGCGGGCCCGCGGCATCGCCGGGCGTCGCACCGCGCCGCTGATCGCCCACAGCGCCGTGATCGACGCATCGGTGAGGCGCAGCAACGGGTCGTGGCGAGTACGGCCCGATGCGCTCGGCGGCGCGGGCCGCAGCCGGGGCAGTCGCATCACAGGTGCGCGGCGCGGGCGGCCGGCGAACTGGCCAGGTAGGCGACCGCCTGCGCGGTGGACCCGACGTCCTCGGGCGAATAGTTCGGCCGGAAATAGGTCAGCGTCGTCGTGCCGAAGAGCTTGCGGTACTTGGGCAACAGGCCGCGTTTGGAGTCGTCGGCCCGCAGCTTCTGCATTCGCCACCAGCTCATGTCCAGGCTGGGGTCCGTCCGGCACAGAAACCAGGCGCCGCGGTTGAAGAAGCCGGCCATCAGTGTTGCCGCGATGGCCATCGAGCGGATCCGGTCGAGATAGCTGTCGTGGAAGTAGACCGCGACGTCGTGCGCAACGTTGCGGTGCTCGACCTCTTCGCTGCCGTGCCAGCGGAACACGTCGACCAGGGTGGGGTCGGCGCCGTAGTCGTCCCAGGCGCAGTTCAGCGCGAAGTCGCCCAGCACCGCGGTGTAGTGCTCGATCGCCGCGATCAGCCACAGGCGATCGCAGAGATTGTTCAGCCGCTTCCGTGGGTCAGCCGACGTGCTCGGCGAGAGCACCTGACCGAACACGTAGTCGAGCTGGCGCAGGATCGGCTCGGGGTCCACGCCGCGCGCCACCATCAGCTCCTGCAGGACCTTGTCGTGGGTGTCGGCGTGGGTGGCCTCCTGGCCGATGAACCCGCGCATGTCCTCGGCCAGCCGCGGATCCTTCACCAGCGGGAGCGCCTCATTGTAGGCGTCGACGAACCAGCGCTCGGCGACCGGGAGGACGATGTTGAGCAGCCCGACCATGTGCGATGCGACGGGATGGCCTGGAATCCAGTGCAACGGCGCGCCGGACACGTCGAAGGCGACCTTGCGGGCCTGGATCTGCACCGGACCCGGATCGATCTCGCGTTCGAAACGGCGTGGGCGCAGCATGGGCAAACCTCCCGGCAGTGACTGCCGAGGAGTCTAGCTCGTCCCGGGGCGGGGTCAGCCGACCTGAGTCGGCGTGACGATGACGGTTCCGGGGGCACCCGGAGTCGGGCGGGAACCACCGTCGGACGGGATCTGCTGGGCGGGGGCGGTACCCGGTGCGCTGGGTGCCGGCGCGTCGGGCTGGGCAGCCTTGGTGCAGTTCAGCATCAGCGACATCTTGCCGCTGGCCAGGTATTTCTGGCTCTGCACGATGCACTTGGCCTGCGGAACGTCGCTGCCCACCGAGCCGCCGAAGACCGTCGAGATGCCTTGGGCGTGCAGGATCGCGACCGCCTTGTAATACGGTTCGCCGAGGATGTTCATCGTGCCGCCGGCATTCGGGTCGGCGCTGCTGGCCCCCATGCTGAGGGCGGCTGCTGCCGAACTTGCGGCAAGCGCGCCGGCGGCCACCAGGATGAGCCTTTTCACTCCAACCTCCGTCTGTCTCTGCGGTCGAACATAGCCCAGGGAGCTTGGAGGTCGCTCTGCGAGCAGATCACACCAGCCTCTTGCGACCTCTATCGCCACAAGGGCATGGATTTGTTTCACCGGTGTGTGACTAGAACGTCTCGCGGTGCCGTTCCTGCTCGACGACGGCGTCCAGGTCGGCCAGCCGCGCCATCGACGACACCGCGCGCGCAGTGCGGTTGTTGCCGGCCAGCAGGTCCTGGTGACGGTGCACGAACGCCCAGTATCCCGCGGTGAAGGGGCATGCATCCGCTCCGATGCGGACCTTCGGGTCGAAGCTGCACGAGCGGCAGTGATCGCTCATCTTGTTCACGTAGGCACCACCGGAGGTGTACGGCTTGGTGGCGAGCAGGCCGCCGTCGGCGTGCTGGCTCATCCCGACCACATTCGTCGGCATCACCCACGCGAAGCCGTCGACGAAGGCGGTGGCGAACCACTCGGTCAGGGCCCGCGGCTGGTAACCGCGCTGCAGCGCGTGGCTGCCCAGCACCATCAGCCGCTGGATGTGGTGCGCCCAGCCGCGGTCCCGCACACCGCCGAGCGCCTGCCGCAGGCATTCGGCGGTGACCGAATCGGCGTCGAGTTCGGTCCACCAGGCCGGCAGCGGGGTCTCGGCGTCCAGGGCGTTGTTGTCCAGATAGTCCGGGCCGAAGTGCCAGTACAGGTGCCACATGTACTCCCGCCACCCCAGAATCTGGCGGATGAACCCCTCGGCGGCGGCCAGTGGGGCGTCGCCGTCCCGGTAGGCCTGCTCAGCGGCGTGCACGGCGTCCAGCGGGTGCAGCACCCCGAGATTCAGCGGCACCGACAGAAGCGAATGCGACATCGCCCAGTCACCGCCCATCATGGCGTCCTCGTAGCGGCCGAACAGCGGCAGTCGACGCTCGATGAATCTCGTCAGCGCCCGGCGTGCCTCGGCCGGGGTGACCGCGAACAGCCGCGGTCCGTCGACGCCGACCGTCGGCAGATTCATCGCATCCAGGTCGCGGCGCACCTGATCGTCGATGTCGTCTTCCCGCGGGTGGTACGGCGCGTCGACGCCGATCGAGTGACCGTTCTTGGGTGGGGACTCGCGGTTCTCGGCGTCGAAGTTCCACCGCCCGCCCACCGGCTCGGACCCGTCCATCAGCACGCTGAACCGGCGGCGCTGCTCGCGGTAGAAGTCCTCCATCCGGAACCGGCGGCGATCCCCGGCCCATTGGCGGAAGTCGTTCCGCGACAAGGCAAATCCGGGAGTGGGCAACACCTCGGCGACCACTCCGTCGCGCTGGAGACGCCGCACGAAGCGATCGGCGGCGAACGATGTCGGTTCGTGCACCAGCACCGGCCCGCCGTACTCGCGGAGCGCCTCGGTGTAGGTGTCCGCGCGTACCAGGGTTGCGCGCTCACCCAGGTCCGCTGCGGCGTGCCGCATCGCGGACAGCACCAGGTGCAGCTTCTGCCGGTGATAGCGGCGCCGTCGTAGCGCGGAGGTGGCCTCGACCAAGAACACCGGACGGTGCGCGTGTTCGCCGCCGTGGAACTCCCGCCCGAGCTGATCGGCGAACAGCCACAGCGGGGTGTCGTCAGCGCTCATCGGTTCGGTCCTACCCGCCGTTGCCGCGCAATATCTCCTCCGCACATCGCAATCGGGTATGCCCGGTTTCCTGCATGCAGACACGGACCGGGGACTCGGTCTCCGTCGGCGGAGCCGCCACGGCAGAAGTCGGCGACGACGTGACCACCGGATTGGGGATCTCGTCCTGATGCACCGACCACAGATAGCGGTTGGTGTACTGCAACTTCGTGCAGTAGGCGGTCGCCCCGTCGGCGGTGGTTCCGGTGGCGCCCGGCTCGGT
Source organism: Mycobacterium sp. ELW1 (assembly GCF_008329905.1). Lineage (NCBI taxonomy): Bacteria > Bacillati > Actinomycetota > Actinomycetes > Mycobacteriales > Mycobacteriaceae > Mycobacterium > Mycobacterium sp. ELW1. Next base: position 2,866,234 of record NZ_CP032155.1, read on the forward strand.
GCAGTCCGAGCCGATCACCGCGGTGGGGGTCGGCTCGACGGTGACGGTGTCGGTCGCCGCGGTCGATGGTGTCGTCGTCGCGACCACCGGCGGCGGTGGCGGGACAACCGGGGTGGTCGCTGTCGTCGTGGCCGTGCGGACGTTCTGGGCGGCAACGTCCTCCCCGCGGTCGCGGCCGGCGATGAAGGCGATCGCGACACCGGCGACCAGCAGCACCGCCAGGACGGGAAGCAGGATCTTCAGCCACCGATTGTGGGACTGCGGGGACGGTTCGCCGGCGGGCGCCGCATCGGTGATCGGGGTCAGCCGGGTGGCCTCGGCGTCGGTGAGGCCGTCACCCGACACCGGGGTGGTGATGTGGTGGGCCAGGGCCCGCGCGAAGTCCACGCAGCGGTCGAACCGCTCCGCGGGATCCTTGGACAGCGCCTTGCGCAGCGCCCCGTCGAGGTTCGCAAGCTCCGGGCGGTGCTCGGCCAGGCTCGGCGGCAACGCCGACAGATGCTGGCTTATCACCACCGCGGGATTGGAATGCGGAAACGGCGGGGTGCCGGTGAGCAGGTGGTAGGCAGTGGCCGCCAGCGCATACTGGTCGGCCCGCCCGTCGAGGTCGCGGCCCATCAGCTGTTCCGGGGCGGCATACGACACCGTGCCGACCGTCATGTTGGTCTGGGTCAGCCCGCTGGCATCGTTGTCCCACCGGGCAATTCCGAAGTCCGCCAACAGGATCCGCTCCTCGCCGGAATCCTGCTTGGAGACCAGGATGTTGGCGGGCTTGACGTCGCGGTGCAGCAGATGGCGTTGGTGGGCGTAGTCCAGCGCCTCGGCGACCGCGGTGACGATGTTGAGCACCTCGGCCTGCGGCAGTCCGGTGGGGAAGTTCTTCAACAGATCGCCGGCATCGTTGCCGTCGACGAAATCCATCGCGATCCACAGCTGGCCGTCGGTTTCGCCCCGGTCGTGGACGCCGACGATGTGGGGGTGCCAGAGCGTGGCGGCGATGTCCGCCTCCCGCTCGAACCGCGCCCGGTACTCGGCATCGCTGCTCACCGAGGCCGGTAACACCTTGAGGGCGTCGCGGCGGGGGAGCCGGGGATGCTGGGCCAGGTAGACCTCACCCATCCCACCCGCGCCCAGCAATCGCAGGATCGTATAGCCCGCGAATGTCTCGCCTTCGGCCAGCGGCATGGCCTGATACTACAAATGTCCTGCCCGGGCGGGTTCGGACGCGCTGAGCGCGGCAAGCTGGTCCTCGGTGACACCGAGTACGCGAAGGCACGCGTCGGCAACGTGGCCGGCCAGCGTGCCGGGGTTCGGGTGTGGGGGCGGTGTCCACATGTTCACCAGAGACTCGACCAGACGGAACGGAAGGTCGGCCGCGTCGTCGGCGATCCCGGTCGCGACCAGAACCACGCGGCTGAGGTCGAGGTAGGCCTGGCGGAGCCGCTCGCGTTCGGTCCAGAAGGTGGCCAGTCGCGCCTCCCTGAGCTCGGGCAGAAGGTAGAGGGCGCCCAGGTTCCACTGCGCTGTCAGCAGCTGGGCGCCATCGAAGGCGGCCAGGGCGTGCAGAGTGCCTGCGGCCGAGCGGGGGTCGCCACCCTGCTCGAGGCCGGACAGGAACGTCAAAGTCGGCGTCACGGTCTGGTGCAGTAGTGCCGACAGCAGCTCGTCCTTGGTCTTGAAGTAGTGGTAGAGCGAGGCTTGCCGGATGCCGACCGCCTCGGCGATGGCCCGGGTCGAGGTGCTGGCATAGCCGCGGCTGGTGAACAGTTCCGCCGCGGCGTCGAGGATCTCGTCCCGGGCGGTCGTGCCGGGTCTGCGCCGTTCGGTCAAGCGCGGACGGCCCGCCCGCGTTGTCTCCATGGTCCGATGTTGACCTACATCACCTGCGAAAAGACAGACCCGGGGATTTTCTGTCACATGACAGAAACGCGGGATACCTATCGGTTACGCGCCGTCTTGGTTTGGTTACGCCAGCGACACCCACCGCGACGAGAGGCCCGCAAAACTGTCAATCGACAGGCTGATGGCTCACCGGTGAGCGCATCCTCGTGGACCCTCTGACCTTCCGGGAGACTCTGCATGGCGAGCGCCGCAAGTGTCGCGCTGCGACCTGACGCACCGGCGACGACGCCGGGTGATGTGGTCGCCGCGGTGGATGATCTCTGTGTCACGTTCCGCCGCAACGGCAAGGACGTGCACGCGCTGCGCGGAGTGTCGCTGCAGATCGCGCCCGGAGAAATCGTGGGCCTGGTTGGCGAATCCGGCTCGGGCAAGAGCGTTCTGGGATTCAGCATGCTCGGCCTGCTCGGCTCCGCTAAGACCGCGGGCAGTGTTGCGGTCTGCGGAACCGACATGCTCACCGGCGCTGCCAAGCAGCTGCGCAAGGTTCGCCGGCTCGACCTCGGCGCGGTGTTCCAGGATCCGATGACGTCGCTGAACCCGACGATGCGGATCGGCAAGCAAGTCGAGGAAGTGGCAGGCAGCAGCGACGAGGCCCTGAAACTGCTGACCGCAGTTGGCATTCCGGATCCCGAACGGCGGATGCGGGCCTATCCGCACGAACTGTCCGGCGGATTGCGCCAGCGGGTGATGATCGCGATCGCGGTGGCCGGGAACCCCGAATTGATCATCGCCGACGAGCCGACCACCGCACTCGACGTGACCGTGCAGGCGCAGGTGCTGGCGCTGCTGCAGCGGCTGCGTGCCGAGATCGGCTGCAGCATCGTTCTGATCACCCACGACCTCGGCGTCGCCGCGCAGATCGCCGACCGCATCGCCGTGCTCTACGCCGGGCGGATCGCTGAAATAGGACCCACCGCCGACGTTCTCGCCGCTCCCGCGCATCCCTACACTCACGGCCTGTTGCAGTCGCGGTTGACGCTGGACACGGCGCGGGACCGTCCGCTGGCGGCGATGGCCGGCCAGGTGCCCAGCCCGAGCGCGCCACTGCCCGGGTGCGCGTTCGTGCCGCGGTGTGCGCTGGCCCGCACCGAATGCTCCGCAACCCCGCCGGATCCGGTGGCATGCGCGGAGAACCGGGTGAGCGCCTGCATCATCGAGCCTGCGCAGATGCGCACCGAGTTGGCCGGCATCGTCGCCGCCGAGGTCGAGGCTTTCCCGGATCGTGCCGAGATCTCTCTCGAACAGCCGCCCGCCGTCGACGCCCGCACCGTCACCAAGACGTTCACCGTGCGCCGTCGCAGGCTGGACCGCTCCGGGGCATCCGGGGGCAAACTGCAGGCGCTGCGCGGAGTGTCGCTGACCGTCGCGCACGGCGAGTCGGTGGCGCTGGTCGGGGAGAGCGGCTCGGGCAAGTCGACGCTGCTGCGCATCATCGCCGGCTTGGAGAAGGCGACCACCGGCGAAGTCGAACTGGCCGGCGACACCCGCCCGCAGATGGTCTTCCAAGACGCCGGTGCCTCACTGACACCGTGGTTGTCCGTCGGCGAGCTGATCGGTGAACGGCTGCGTGGCACCTCGATGTCACGCAGCGAGCGCAAGGACGCTGTCGCAGCGGTGCTGGAGCGAGTCGGCCTTCCGCAGGATGTGGTCAAGTCGCGGGCCGCGCAGCTCTCCGGCGGCCAGCGGCAACGCGTCTCGCTGGCGCGGGCCACCGTGATCCCGCCGCAGGTGCTGCTCTGCGACGAGCCGACCAGCGCGCTCGATGTGTCGCTGGCCGCTTCGGTGCTCAACCTGATCGGCGAACTGCGCCGCACCCTGGACATGTCGGTGGTGTTCGTGACCCACGACCTGTCGGTGGCGCGGGTGGTCGCCGACCGCATAGCGGTGATGTATCTGGGGCGCATCGTGGAGATCGGCCCCGCCGAAGACGTGATCGGACGCCCGACACATCCCTACACCCAGGCGCTGGTCGACGCGATCCCCGACCTGGGTCGCGACTGCCGGGTGCTGGCAGGCGAACCCGCCAGCCCACTGTCACCGCCGACCGGCTGCGCCTTCCACCCGCGGTGCCCGATCGCGATCGACACCTGCAGCGACATCGAGCTCGACGTCCGCCTTGAAGGCACTCCCGGCAGCCCGCACCAGGTCGCCTGTATCGAACGGAAGGCGCGCTGATGGCCATCGCAGTCCCCGCCCCGGCACTGTTGCGCAGCCGCGCGAAGAGGATGTCGGCGCTACCGAAAGACCGTGCGCTGATCGTCAATTGGCTTGGTGTGTCGTTGCTGCTGCTGGTGACGGTGATCGCCGTCGCCGTGCCACTGCTGGCCCCGCATGACCCGCTGGTGCCGGTGGGTATGCCGCTGCAGGCGCCCGGCAAGAACGGCTTCCTGCTCGGTACCGACAGCGTCGGACGGGACATCTTGAGCCGCGTGCTGTTCGGCATCCGGTCGAGCTGGTTCGCGGCCCTGGTGGTGGTCGGCGTCGGGCTGCTCATCGGAGGGCTCGTCGGGCTCATCGCAGGCGCGACCGGCGGCTGGCTGGACGCAACCTTGATGCGGATCACCGACGGCTTCCTGTCGCTGCCCGCGCCGGTGCTGGCCATCGCCGTCGTCGCCGCACTGGGACCCGGGTTCGTGCACACCCTGATCGCGGTGTCGATCGTGTGGTGGCCGTTCTACGCGAGGCTGGTTCGCGGTGAGGTCGCGCGGTTGGCGGCCCGGCCCCACGTCGAGGCCGCCCGGCTGGCCGGGGTCGGACCCGTCCGGGTCGCCACCCGCCACCTGCTGCCCGGCGCTGTGCCCAATGCGCTGGTGGCCGCCAGCCTCGACCTCGGCACGTTGATCCTCACGCTGGCTGCGCTGTCGTTCCTCGGACTCGGGCAATCGGCCCCCGCCCCGGAACTCGGCGCCGACGCCGCCCGCAACCTGAGCTATTTCCTGCAGCAGTGGTGGGTGCCGGTGATGCCCGGCCTGGGTGTCCTTGTCCTCGCAGTGATCGGCAACGTCGCCGGTGACAGCCTGCGCAACCTGATGAAGACGAGCTAGGAGGCCCGCAGGTGAAAACGTTCATCGCCTCCCGACTGGCCGCGACGCTGGTGATCCTGGTCGCACTGACCGCCGTGATGTTTGTGCTGCAACATATTTCGCCACTGGATCCGGTCAAGGCCCAGATGGGTGCACAGGCGTCGGCCTCGGCGGTGGCCGCGCGCCGAGAAGCGTTGGGCCTCAACGATCCGATCGTGACCCAGTTCTGGCACTACCTCACCGGAGCGGTCCAGGGCGACCTCGGAACGTCGTACCGGACTCGGCACGCCGTCGCCTCCGATCTCGGTAGCTTCTTCCCGGCCACCCTGGAACTGGCCATCTACGGTATCGGCATCGCACTGGTTCTGGCCGTGCTGCTGGCATTCAGCACCACTTTGAAGTGGCGCGGTTCGGCTGTGCTGCGGGCGATCCTGTTCACCGGGTCCTCGGCGCCGATGTTCCTGCTCGGCATCCTCGGGCTGATCGTCTTCTACCAGAAGCTGGGCTGGGTGCCGGCCAACGGCCGCATCGGTATCAGCAATCCGCCGACCGGCCCCACCGGATTGCTCACCGTCGACGGACTGCTCAGCGGGCGTTTCGACGTCGTCACCGATGCCCTGCACCACCTGATCCTGCCTGCCCTGGTGCTGGCATTGGGCCCGGCGGTCGCCATCGGCCGGGTGCTTCGGTCCAGTCTGCTCACCGACATGGACAGCGACTATGTGCGAACCGCACGCGCGAAAGGTCTGTCGGAGAGCCGAATAGTGGCCGGTCACGTGCTGCGCAACTGCGTCGGTTCGGCGTTGTCGATGACCGGGCTGCAGGTCGGCCTGATGTTCGCCGGCGTGCTGGTGGTCGAGCAGGTCTTCGGCTGGCCGGGCATCGGCCAGTACATCGCCCAGAGCATTCCGGTGGCCGACTTCCCGGCGATCGCCGGCGTCACGCTGATGCTCGGCGCCCTTTACGTCTTCATCAACACGGTCGTGGATCTTCTCCAGGCCGCCGCAGACCCCCGCATCGCAGTTACAGGAGGATAGGTGCCGAAACAGCCACTGATAGTGGGCAATCCGGTCTTGGTCGTCGTCGACATGCAGGAAAGTGGCGACATGCCCGTCGAGGAGGTGGGCATCCCGCACATGGCTGGATACGCCGACCGAATCGGCCGGGCGCGGCAGCTGATCGCCGCCGCGCGTGCCGCGACGATCCCGATCGTGTTCTTCCAGGAAGTGCACCGCGCCAGCGGCATCGACTTCGGCCGGGAACTCGACGGTGTCGAAGGACCGCACTGCATCGACGGCAGGCCGGGCACCCCGCTGCATCCCGAGCTGTTACCCGACTTCACCGGCCCCAACCACGAGTTCCACATCGTCAAGCGGCGCTATTCCGGTTTCATCGGAACCGAATTCGAGATCGTGCTGTCCGGGCTGAAGGCCGACACGCTGATCCTGATCGGCGGCCTGACCGACGTATGTGTGCACTACACCTTCGCCGATGCCCATCAGCGCGACTTCCACGTGCGGGTGGTGTCCGACTGTGTCGGCGGCTCGTCGATCTACCGGCACGATGCCGCACTGGATGCCATGGAATACCTGCAAACCGGTGCAACGCGGACCACCGAGGAGATCCTCGACGCCTTTGCATCCCTGACCACCCCGGTACTCGAAGGAGCCGCCCGATGAAGAAACTCACTACGCTGCTCGCGATCGGCGCGACCGCAGCCCTGGCTCTGACCGCCTGTGGCGGTTCGAATTCCGGGGGCAGCAGCACTCCGAACGCGGCGCCGACCGACAAGGTGCTGAAGGTGTCGTTCCTGCAGGATCCGGGCCAGCCGCCGGACCCCGACATCTACTACGCAGGCCAGGGCCTGCTGCTGACCACCAACACCTATGAGGGTCTGCTGCAGTACAAGGCCGGCACCGACAAGGCGGAGCTCCAGCCGCTGCTGGCCACCGAGTGGACGGCCTCGCCGGACAACAAGGTGTTCAACTTCAAGCTGCGTCAGGGGGTGAAGTTCCACGACGGCACTCCCTTCACCTCGGCGGCGGTCAAGGCGTCCTTCGACCGGCGCGCGGCGGTGAATCAGGGGCCCGCTTACATGGTCTCCGACGTCGAATCGGTAACCACCCAGGGCGATTACGACGTGACCGTCACGCTCAAGGCGCCGAACTCGGCGTTCCTGGACTACCTGGCCTGCCCATACGGTCCGCGGATGATGAGTCCTGACGGCCTGCAGAAGAACGGGGGCACCGACCACGCGCAGGGTTATCTGACCACCCATGACCTGGGCACCGGCCCGTACACGCTGACCGCCGCCGAGGTCGGCTCGAAGTACCAGCTGACCGCCTTCGGCGACTACTGGGGCGCCAAGCCGTACTTCGAGAAGGTCGAACTGCCGGTGATCACCGACGTCTCGGCGCAGCAGCTGCAGTTCAACAATGGTCAGCTCGGCGCGATCCTGCACGACCTGCCGTCCTCGGCCGTGCAGTCCTATCTGGACAACAAGGCGTTCGCGAATTACTCACTGCCGACCATGATGTCGAACTTCGTCTACATCAACCCCAAGAAGGGGATGATGACCGACGCGAAGAACCGCAACGCCGTCATGCAGGCGATCGACGTCGACGAATTGGTCAAGCAGACCTACTTCGGCCGCGGCAAGAAGGCTGACCAGATCTACCCGGCGAACATGATGGCCGCTGAGTATGGCAAGCAGTCGGTGACCCATGATCCGTCCGTTCTGACCACGCTGGCTGCGAGCCAGCCGGCCGACCAGAAGTCCGTCACCATCGGCTACGACTCATCGAACCCCGATAACCAGTTGATTTCCAACCTGATTCAGACCCAGCTCGCCGCGGCGGGACTCAACGCCAAGGTTCAGGCCTACCCGACCTCGGAGATCTACGGGTGGGTCGGCGGTGACGGTCAGGCGGCACCGGAGATCATGACCTACCTCGGCTGGCCTGATGCACCGTCGCCCTACACGTGGGGGCACATCTCCTGGGATGCCGACGGTGGCCTGAACTTCTTCGGGTGCTCGGCCCCGCCGATCACCGACGCGTTGGCCAAGGGTCTGCCCACCGGTGACCTCGCGGACTTCTCCACCGCCGGTGAGGAAGCGGTGAAGACCGGTTGCTGGCTGAACATCGCCAATGTCAACGATTTCATGGTCGCCCAGCCGTGGCTGAAGGGTATCGAGCAGGCGCACGTGGTGACCGATCCGAACTCGCTGCGGTTGGCCGCGCTGTCGGTGGGCTGACGCGAGTGGGTCTCGGAGATGGCAAGGTTCGTCGTATCGTCCTGCTGACGCTCGGGTGGGAGGAGTTACCGAAGGCGGTGTCGGTGTACGGCTCGCCACCGGAACTCCGGCTGCGTGAACCGGTTCCGGGGGTGTTGTTGCAGACCGATGGCGGCTGGGTGCTGCTCGACACCGGCTTCAACACCGCGCTGATCCGGGATCCGGCGCTGTACCGGCGGTTCTATCCGACCGTCGAGTACATCCCGGTTCTGCCGGGGCCGGGTGAGCCGATCGAGGAGTCGCTGCACGACATCGGCATCGACGTCGACGACATCCACCTCGTGGCGCTGTCGCACCTGCACCACGACCACGCCGGCGGCGTGAAGTTGTTCGCCGGCAAGGTCCCGGTGCATGCGCAGCGGCGCGAGCTGGAGTACGGGCTCTCGAACCACCCGGAGCCGGAACGACATGCCATCGCCCGCATCGACTTCGACGATCCCCGCATCGACTGGGTGCTGGCCGACGGTGAAGCCGAAATCGCGCCCGGTATCACCGCGGTGCCCACCTACGGGCACACGCCGGGGCATCAGAGCTTCGTCGTCGATCTCGACGAGTCGGTGGGTGGCGGCGGGTTCGTGTTCGCGTTCGACGCCGCCGACCTCACCGAGAACATCGAGCACGAGTTGGCGATCGGCGGGTTCATCGACGTCGACCCGGCCGACACGGTCGAGCCGATCCGCAAGCTGAAGAGGCTGGCCACCGACAAGGGATACGAGCTGGTGCCCGGCCACGACCCGCATGTCTGGCCAGAGCTGACGAGGGCCTTCGCGGAGCGGTTCGGCCCGGTGCCGCCGCCGTGACCACGGCCGCCGTCGAGCACGTCATTCGCGCGCCGCGCGCGGTGATCGACGGCGTGGTCCGGCCCGCGGCGATCGGGTTGGCGGACGGCATGATCCGCGTTGTCGCCGGCGTCGACGAGAAGCTCGCCGGCGTCGGTGAAACGGTCTTCGGCCCTGATGTGGTGGTGTTGCCCGGTCTGGTGGACACCCATGTGCACATCGATGACCCGGGAACCGACTGGGAGGGCTTCGACTCGGCGACGGCGGCGGCGTTGGCCGGTGGCATCACCACGGTGGTGGACATGCCGCTGGACTGCGACCCGGTGACGACCACGGTGGCGGCGTTGGAGGCCAAGCGGTCCGCGGCAGACGGCGCCTGCCATGTCGACACCGGTTTCTGGGGCGGCATCGTGCCGGACAACCTCGAGTCGTTCGGTGAGCTGGCCGGCGCGGGAGTGTTCGGCTTCAAATGCTTTCTGTCCGAATCGGGAAACGCCGACTTTCCGCCGCTGGACCCCGACCAGCTTCGGACGGCGATGACCGTTGTGGCCGAACTGGATTCAGTGCTGCTGGTGCATGCCGAGAGCGAGCGGGTACTGACAGATTGCCCGGAGCCGGCCGGGCGGTTGTACGACGATTTCCTTCGGTCGCGGCCCGACGCTGCCGAGGAGGATGCGGTGCGCATGGTGCTCGACGCGGTCGCCGCGACCGGCGCCCGAGCCCATATCGTGCACGTGTCGAGCGCCGAGGTGCTGCCGATGATCGCCGAGGCCAAAGCGGCGGGACTTCCCGTCACCGCCGAAACATGCCCGCACTATCTGACTTTCGCTGCCGAGACCATCCCCGAGGGTGGGACGGTGTTTGCAGCCTGCCCGCCCATCCGCGGCGGCGACAACCGCGACCTGCTCTGGGCTGCCCTGGCCGACGGAACGCTGGACATGGTGGTATCCGACCACTCGCCGTGCGCGCCACACCATAAGGACCTCACCGGCGGTGACTTCGGCAGGGCCTTCGGTGGGATCAGCTCGCTGCAGATCGCACTGCCCGCGCTGTGGACCCAGGCGCGCCGGCGCGGATTCGCCGTGCACGAGGTATCCCGGTGGATGGCGCAGGCGCCCGCTGAACTCGCCGGCATGACCGACCGGGGAGCGATCGCCCCAGGCAGACGCGCCGACTTCTGTGTGTTCGACCCCGACGCCTCGTGGGTGGTCCGGGGTGCCGAGCTTCAGCACCGTCACCCGGTGACCCCGTATGAGGGCAGTGCGCTGACCGGTGCGATCCGTCAGACCTGGCGGGGCGGACGGCCGGCCGGTGAGGACAGCCGCGGCAACCTGCTGGCCGCCGGACTCCGGGAGCCGGCATGAAGATTCTGGTGCTCAACCCCAACACCTCGGCGACGATGACGGCGGAGATCGACGCCGCGGCCAGGGCGGCCGCCGCACCCGAGACCGACATCGTCACCGCGCAACCCGCTTTCGGATCCGTCGCGATCGACTCCGCTGCGGAGAGTTACCTGTCCGCCGTCGGGGTGATGGACGTCGTCGCCACCCAACTCGCCGCCGGAACGTTCGACGCCGACGCCGTGGTGCTGGCCGGTTTCGGCGAGCACGGCAAAGATGCGCTGCAGGAGATGCTCGACGTCCCTGTGCTCGATATCGCCGAATCGGCCGCCCACGTCGCTCAGCTGATCGGCAGGAGGTTCTCGGTGGTCACCACCCTGGCCCGCTCCATCGCGCCGATCGAGGACCGACTGCTGTTGGCCGGGTTGGCTGCCCACTGTGCGTCGGTACGGGCGTGCGGCCTCGGGACCGCCGAGGTCGATGCCGACCCGGCCGGCGCGGTCGCCGCGATCGTCGCCGAAGCCGAACGCGCGGTGACTCTGGACGGCGCCGACGTGATCTGCCTCGGTTGCGCAGGGATGGCCGGGGTGACCGCCGCGATCACCGAGAAACTCGGCGTGCCCGCCGTCGACGGGGTGGCCGCCGCAGTAGGTCTGGCGCAGATGCTGGTCGGCCTGAACCTGTCCACCAGTAAGGCCGGTGTGTATGCCGCCGGGCCGGAGAACGCCCGCACGCACCGGCCACTATCGCAGGGGTTACGCACATGACCGGACTGGACTTGGCCTGCCGTGCGGTCGGCGGCAGCGTCGTGGCGGCCAGCGACGAGTCGTTCGGTTTCAAGGAACGGCTGATCGACGCGGCCGAACCCGACTTCGTGCCAGGCACTTTCGACTTGCGCGGCGAAGTCGTCGACGGCTGGGAGACCCGCAGGCACGCACTCGCGCCGGACTGGGTCATCATCCGGCTCGGAGTGCCGGGCCGGCTGCACACCATCGACGTCGACACCCGGTTCTTCACCGGCAACCATCCGACCGGCGCCGCGCTGTACGCGGCGACGCTGGCCGCCGGCGCCGACCCGTGTGATGCACGGGTGGACTGGCGGGTGCTGTCGCCGTCGACGGCTCTGAAAGCCGACGCGCACAACCTGATTGCCGTGGACGACGCGCGCCGCTACACCCACCTCAAGGTGGTGATCGCATCTGACGGCGGGGTGGCCAGGCTGCGGGCCTACGGCGATCCTGTTCCCGACCCGGCGCTGTGGTCGGGGGTGACCGTCGAGGTTTCCGGCGCTGAGCACGGTGGGCGCGTCGAGCACTGCAGCGACACGTTCTACTCCGACGCGCGGGCGCTCATCGCCGCGGACCGGCCGCAGAACATGGGGTCGGGCTGGGAAGCCCGGCGCCGGCGCGACATCGGACCCGACACCCATGACGCGGTGACGATCTCCTTTCTGACGCCCACTGATCTGCTCCGCATTGAAATCGACACCTCCTACTTCGTGTTCAACGCCTCACGCGAGGTGTCCGTGCTCGGCACCCGTGACCGGCCCGATGCCCGACGGCCGTGGTGGGCGTTGCCGTTCGACGAGGTGGTGCTGCCCCGCACACACCTGATCGCCGACGCACGCCAAGTCTTCGTGGTCGATGCCCCCGCGATCACCGCCATTCGAGTCCAGGCCTACCCCGACGGCGGCATCGCGCGGGTGCGGGCGCTGGGCCGGCCCACGGCATCCGGATTGGCCGAGCTGCACTCGAGATGGGACGCGTCGCTGTGACCCTCTCGACCCCGGTGATCGCCGACTGCACCGGACTGTGGCGACGCACGCTGCTGGTCGAGGCCGACGGCTCCCGCGACATCGGCACGAATGTGCAATGGCTGCAGGGCATCTCCATGTTCGTCGATCTTCGCGGACCTGGCGAGGGTTTCGCCGGCCTGCTCAGCCAGCATGACGACGTCTTCGAATGGGCCCGCCTGGTCGACCTGCAGCCACCCGGCCTACCCGACGCGGGACGGATGAGCTGGAATGGTGACACCCTCGTGGAGATCGGCGTGCACGCCGACTACACCGAGCACTGGCAGCGCGAAGCCGTTGCGACACAACCCTGCTGGGGACTTGTGCTGTCGGCGTCGGCCATGACGGGTGTGCTGGTGCGAGTGGGGGACCGGTTCGGCTGGGCTCACCCCCAGGAGATCTCGCTGGGGACGGTCGACGGAACCGGTTGGCGGATCGACGAATCCAGCCATCCACACCGGGTCGGGGCGCGGCTGCAGCCGAGAATCCAGTCAGGACGGCTACGAGTCGACGACGACATCGCCTGGGACATCAACGACAGCGAAGGAAGCGTGACAGTGTGAGTGGGGCGACATCATTCCAATCGGTACCTGTGATCGACATCAGCGGGTTGCGGTCCACCGATCCTGCCGACCGGGAGCGCGTCGCGGCCGAACTCGGCACGGCGGCACGTGACGTCGGCTTCTTCTACATCTCGGGGACTTCGGTCAGCGACGAGCTTTTCGATCGGCTACTGGAGGCCACCAAACAGTTCTTCGCCCTGCCGCTGGCGGAGAAGATGAAGTCCTACATCGGGCTGTCGAACTGTCATCGCGGTTATGTGCCGGTGGGTGAGGAAGGGTTCTACAGCGACAAGCCAGACTTCAAGGAAGCATTCGACACCGCACTGGACCTGCCCGCCGACGACCCCGACCACCTGGCGGGAAACCCGATGCTCGGACCCAACGTGTGGCCCGACCTTGCGGGCTTCGCCGAAACGGTCACCGAGTACTACCAGGCGGTGCTGGGCGTCGGACAGGATCTGTTGGGCGCCTTCGCCGTCGCGCTCGGAGAAGATCCGGACACCTTCACCCGGCACGCCACCAAGACGCCGAGCCAGTTGCGGCTGATCTACTATCCGCACAACCCGCACGCCGAAGACGCCCAGGGCATCGGCGCACACACCGACTACGAGTGCTTCACACTGCTCAAGCCCACCGCGCCCGGGCTCGAAGTCCTCAACGGCGCCGGGGAATGGATCGACGTCCCACCGATTCCCGGAACGTTCGTGGTCAACGTCGGCGACATGCTCGAACTGTGGACCAACGGGGCCTTCGTCGCCACGTCGCATCGGGTGCGCAAGGTCAAGCAGGAGCGGTACTCGTTCCCGCTGTTCTTCAACGTCGACTACCACACGGTGGTGCAGCCGCTGCCGCAGTTCGTCACCGCAGACGAGGAGTCACGACCGGCTTTGGTGGCCGGCGAGCACCTGTTCGCCCAGACCGCGCAGACGTTTGCCTACCTGCGGTCCCGGCTCGAGAGTGGCGATCTGGTGTTGCCGGACGGCTCGCTGGAGACCGGTACCTTCGGCCAGCAGGCGCTGCAGTCCCGCAACTGAGTGCGCAGGCTGCGGGCGTCAGGGCTCACCTCGATGCGGCAGTCGGTGAGCAGGCTTGACCTGTGCGTGGTGCGCGGCCGCGTGCTGCCCTTCGATCGGCGTCGACCTGCCGTTGATGGTGACGCCGGGACCGCTCCTCAGAACGGTCGTCGAGGTTTGGAACAGCGATCCCACGATGGACCCGGGCCCGTGGGCTTCGATGTCGTTTCGCCGGCCAAACCCGCTGAATGCAACATTTCGGGTGCCGGTCTGCTGCTTGCCGCCGAAGCCGGCGAAGACCTGGCTGTCACGGGAAAAGAAGCTGGCGGCAACGTTGAATGAGCCCACGGCGAGCACGTTGCTGCCGAACGGTGTGGTCGACGACGGGCTGAACACATTGAGTGCGATGTTGCCGATGCCCTCCGCCGCGGCCTGGGCCACGTATCGGCTGGTTCCCACGGCGATGGCGATGTTGCCGAAGGCCTTGTCTGCCAACGGTGTCCGGCCCGCATATCCCACCGACGAGTCGCCCAGCGCCGCCGCGAAATTCAGGTCACCGCCGGCCAAGATGGCTGTCGCATCGTTGCCGACGGCCACGGAGGTGCCCAGGCGGCTGCCGCGGTTGGCGTAGGCGCCAGCGCTGTAGCCGAGCGCGGTGACCGAATTCAACACGGTGTCTTCCTCGATCTTCGAAAACGAAAGCTTCCCTACCGAGATGGCGCTCCCGAGCGTGCCCAGGGCGTAGGCCTGTGCCCCGGGACCCAGCGCGATGGCGACACTGGTGGGGGTGCTGAAACAGTTGGTGCTGTTGCCGATCCCGAAAAACGATGCGCAGCTCGCACTCGCCTGCGGTGCGGACCCGAGTGCGGCCGCCACCGCGCCGGCGCCAAGCGACGCCAGTAGTATTCCGCCGGCGACCTTGTTACGTGCGAATCCTGTCATGCCCCGAACCTATGAGCGGCCAGGCATTCGGCGCATCACCCAGCCCGGCCATCTTCAGCAGATGGCCGTTCGCGGCCATCGGGGTGGCTATCTCAGCCGACGGGTGGGGCGCGTCTCGATCGCATCGATCGTCAGGGCACGCCGGCTCAGCACCCAGCCGGGTTCGGCTCGCTGGTACTCGTCGTCGTAGTGCAGGTACCACACCAGATCGGTGAAGCCCTCGGAACGGCGGCTGAAATGGTGTGCGGTCGCCGCGATACGCCCCTGCGCAACATCGGGATTCGAGCCGGCCGCGTACACCTCGGAGTCGATGCTGTGGTGGGTCCGTCCGACGCTGGTCGCCGCGGCGAGCGCATCGCGAATGGCGTCGGGGCCGCGGTGCGACCGTGCCGGGGTCAGCACATCCGGGGGATCCGGCAACACCAATTCGCCGTCAGCCGCGAACACTGCGATCACGGCCTCGATATCCCGATCGTCGACCGCCGCCGCATAGCGATGCACCACGTCCGACAGATCCGACCGGTCGGGGACCGAAAGGCTCACGGCCGCAATCCCAGCCGCTGCGCGCAGTCCGACAACAGATCCTTGGCCTCGGAGAGATCGGTGACCGCAGGCATACCGAGCACCAGCCGCCCGGCTCCGACCTCGGCCAGCCGCCCCGCCCGGTCTGCGTCGACCTTCGTCACCAGATGGCCCAGCGACAGCTCGAGGGAGTCGGGGTCACGTCCGGCGTCCTCGGCGGCCAGTCGCATCACCTCGACCAGCGTCGCGAGCTCGGCACCGCCGACCCCGAGTGGCTGGAAACCGTCACCGAGGCGCCCCGCCCGGCGCGCCGCCAACCGGCTGTGCCCACCGATGTGAATCGGAATTCCCTCGGCTGCAACCGGTTTCGGGTATGACATCGCATGGTCGAAGTCGTAGAACTCGCCGTGGTGGCTCACGCCGCCGGGTGCGTCGGCCCACAGTGCCCGCAGCACCTCGATCTGCTCGTCCGCGCGACGGCCCCGGCTGGTGAAACCTGCTCCGCAGGCTTCGATCTCCTCCCGCAACCAGCCGACCCCGACGCACAATCGCAGCCGTCCGCCGGACAACACGTCGACGGTGGCGGCCCGTTTGGCCAGCATCACCGGATGGTGGTTGGGCACCACCAGTACCCCGGTGGCCAGACCCAACGTGGTGGTCTGGCCGGCCAGGAATGCCAGCATCTCCAGCGGGTCGGGCACCGGGCACTCCTGGGCAACGTCGACCCGACCGGACGGGTCGTAGGGATACACGCTGGTGTACTGCGTCACCAGCACCGTGTGCTCGGCCATGATGATCGACTCGAAACCACACGCCTCGAGATGGCGGGCGAACTCCGTCATCCACACGGGGTCCGCGGTGACCCCCGCGGCAATGGGAGCGACGACGGCGAACTTCACGTCGTGAGGCTAACCCGCAGGCTCCGGATCGCCTTCGCCCAGTCCCGGCAGATGAGCCATCAGCCGGTCCAGGAACGCCACATGGCCCTTGAGCAACTTGCGGCGCGCCTGAGCCACCGAAAACCATCCGACTCGGTCCAGTTCGGGGAACTCCTGCATCCGCCCCGACCCCTTCGGCCACTCCAGGGAGAAGGTATTGCTCTGTGCCTGCGCCACATCCAGGTCCGCTTCGACGGCGAACACCGTCAGCACCTTGCCGCTCGGCTGCTTGACCGCGTCGAGGTCGATCCGGACGCCTTGCGGCACATCGGATCCCAGCTCTTCGGCGAACTCACGCCGTGCGGCGTCCCACGGATCATCCGTGTCGGGGTCGTACTCGCCCTTGGGAATCGACCATGCGCCGTCGTCCTTGCGCGCCCAGAACGCGCCACCGGGATGCCCGATGAGGACCTCCACGACACCGTCGACGTGTCGGTGCAGCAGTACGCCCGCGCTGTATTTCGGCATCGCTACTCCGGGTGTGGCGCGGTCGCGGCTTGCATCGCCGCTGCCAGCGTCTGCGCCCGCGGGTCGGTCAGCACATCCTCGAGCAACAGCGGCGAGCCGTCGGGCCCGGTCAGCGGGACGCGCCAGTTCGGATACTCGTCGGTGGTGCCGGGCTGGTTCTGGGTGCGCCGGTCGCCCACCGCGTCGGTCAGCGCCAGCGCCAACAGCCGCGACGGGGTCCGGGCCAGATACCGGTACAACGCCAGGATGACCTGCTCCTCGTCGGCATCCTCGCCGAGAAGGCCGACCCGGCGAAGCTCGGCCAGCCAGGCTGCCTGCTCGGCGCGATCGTCGGCCAGTTCGTCCTCCGCCGGCCGGGTGAGCAGGCCGAGCTCACCACGCAACCGCACGTGCTCGCCCGCGAGGTAACCGGCCGTCGGCGGCAGGTCGTGCGTGGTCACCGAGGACAAGCACAACTCCCGCCAGCGCTCGGCCGGCAGCGGCCCGCCGCCCGCGTCGCGGTCCAGTTCGAACCACAGGATCGACGTGCCCAGCAGGCCGCGAGCACGCAGGTAGTCACGCACCCACGGTTCCACCGTGCCCAGATCCTCGCCGACGACGACGGCGCCGGCCCGGTGCGCTTCGAGCGCGACGATCCCGATCATCGCGTCGTGGTTGTAGCGCACGTAGGTGCCCTTCGTCGGCGCGGCGCCGGACGGGATCCACCACAGCCGGAACAGTCCGATGATGTGATCGATGCGAACCCCGCCGGCGTGCCGCAGGATCGCCGCAATCAGATCCCGAAAAGGTTGGTAGCCAAGCTCTTCGAGTTGGTCTGGCCGCCAGGGTGGCTGCGACCAGTTCTGGCCCAGCTGGTTGAACTCGTCGGGCGGGGCGCCGGCGGCGACCCCGGTGGCCAACACGTTCTGCAACGCCCAGGCGTCCGCGCCGTCGGGATGAACACCGACGGCCAGGTCGTGCATGATGCCCAGTGCCATCCCGGTACGGACCGCCTGGGACTGTGCGGCGGCGAGCTGATCGTCGAGCTGCCACTGCAGCCAGCGGTGGAAATCCACCGCCGAGCCGTGCCGTTGGACGAACTCGGCCACCTCGGGGCTGCCCGGATGTCGCAGGCCTTTCGGCCACTTCCGCCAGTTGGCGCCGTACTTCTCGGCCAGCGCCGACCAGGTGGCGAAGTCGTCGAGGGCCTGGCCTTCCCGCTGTGTGAAGGCCTCGAAGGCGAGTTGGCGGCCCGCCGACCGGGGTACCCGGTAAATCGCTTTCAGCGCAGTACGTTTCGCCGCCCACGCCGAGTCGCGGTCGATGGCGTCGATCTTGCGGAATCGGGCCTGTACCGCGGCCCGCAGTTTCCACACCCGGCCGCGCTTGGGCAGCTGGGCGAACTCGGGAACGGACTCGACGCGCAAGTAGATCGGATTGGTGAACCGCCGCGACGTCGGCAGGTAGGGGGAGGGCTCCATGGGCCGGGTCGGTGCGGCGGCGTGCAGCGGGTTGACCACGATGTAACCGGCTCCGTGGCGGGCGCCCGCCCATACCGCAAGATCGGTGAGGTCACCAAGATCGCCTACGCCCCAGGAGTTTTCGGATCGAACGCTGTAGATCTGGGTGGCCAGACCCCAGATTCGGCGCGCGCCGAGCCGTGCAGGTAGCCCCAGCCAGGCCGGGGTGACGATCAGCGGGGTGCTGAACTCCTGACCACCCGAGCTCAGATGGACGCGGTGATAGCCCAACGGCAGATCGGCGGGCAGCACGAATGTCGCCTCACCCACCAGCCTGCCGTCCAGGTCGTGCGGCGGGGTGAAGTTGTCGGCCTGGCGCACACCGGTGCGCACCGTGCCGTCCTCCAACCGGACCCAGATGTGCGCTGGGTCGCCGTGGGTGACATGCACCCAGAACGAGGTCTCGCTGCCGGCGGTCCCGATCACCGTCGGCGGCAGTGACCGGGACCAATACCGGGTGTCGTCGGCCGAAAGCGCTGCGGCGCGGCCCTCTTCGGTGCGGGCCTCGACACCGAGCGCGGCCAGCACCGCCACCAGGGTGTCTTCCTCGACCGGCACGGACCGCCCGGTCCAGTCGTGGTACTCGGTGGCCACACCGAACCGATGGGCGAGTTCGGCCAGCGACGAAGCAGTCATGGATGCCATCTTGCTTGGTTGCCCGTAACCTCGCCTCACATGGGCGGCCCCGGACTCGCTGTGCGGAATCGGCGAGCCCGCATCGCCAGCGCCGCGCTGTTCCTGACGAACGGCGCGTTGTTCGCCAACCTGCTGCCGCGTCTCCCCGAGATCAAGGCTGACCTCGGCCTGTCCAACTCGGCGTTCGGTCTGGCGGTGGCCGCGTTCTCGGCGGGCGCGCTGCTGACCGGGGTGACCGCGGCGGCCTTGGTCCGCCGCTACCGCTCCTCGGTGGTCGCGGTCGCGAGTTCGGCGCTGCTCGCCGTGTTCACCGTCCTCGCCGGGCTGGCACCCACCGGCCTGACGCTGGCGGCTGCGCTGTTCTGCGCCGGTGCGGCCGACTCGGTGACCGACGTCGCCCAGAACGTGCACGGGCTGCGCGTGCAACGCGCGTACGGCCGCTTCATCATCAACTCGCTGCATGCGGTGTGGTCGTCCGGGGCGGTGCTGGGCGGCCTGATCGGCGCGGGCGCAATCTATCTCGGCATTCCCCGCGTCGCTCAGCTCTCGGCATCCGCTCTGCTGTTCAGCGCGGTGTGCCTGGTCGCCTACCGGTACCTGCTGCCCGGTCCCGACCACGACGACACCGACACCCGGGTGGGCGCGCGGGCCGCGGAGCGCGCGGGTCGCGGGGTGTATGTCGCGTTGGCCGCACTGGTGGCCATTGCCATCGCCGGTGCCGCCGTGGAGGACGCCGGCAGCTCATGGGCGACGTTGTATCTGCGAGATTCCTTGTCGGCGCCTGCGGCGCTGGCCGCGTTCGGCTACGTCGCACTGGTCGGCTTCCAGTTCGTCGGCCGACTCGTCGGCGACCGGATGACCGACCGATGGGGGCCGTGCACGGTGGCCCGGACCGGTGGCGTGATCGTCGCCGTCGGCATGGCGGCCGCCCTGGCGTTCCCCAGCATCCCCGGCACCATCGCGGGGTTCGCCGCCGCCGGATTCGGCTCGGCCACCCTGGTGCCCGGCGCCATGCACGCCGCCGACGAGCTGCCCGGACTGCGGCCGGGCACCGGGCTGACGGTGCTGACCTGGCTGATGCGAGCGGGATTCCTCGGCTCACCGATCCTGGTCGGCGCGCTCGCCGACGCCGTGTCGCTGCGAGTCGGTCTGCTGACCGTCCCGGTGGCGGGACTGGCGGCGGTCCTGCTGGCCCGCGCCCTCAGCCCACCGCGCCGGTCAGTTCGATCGTGAGCACACCCGCGATGATCAAAGCGATGCCACCCATCATCAGCGGCGTCAGCGGCTCGGCGAACAGCACACGGGCGATCACCGCGATCAGCGCGACGCCGGCCGCCGACCACACGCCGTAGGCCACCCCGACCGGCATGCCCAGCGACAGGGTCACCGACAGCAGGGTGAACGACACCAGATAGCCGAGCAGCATCGGTGCGACCCACACCTTCTTGCGGAAGCCGTCCGAGGCGCGCAGACACAGCGTCGCGCATACCTCGATGAGGATGGCCCCGGCCAGCGTCAGCCACATCATGGCGTGCCCTCCCCGCCGGCGTGATGCCGCGAACCGAGCTCGACCAACAGGACACCGGCGATGATCAACGCGATCCCGGCGACGATCGGGAGGGTGAACGGGTCACCGAAGATCACCGCCGCCAGGATGGCCGTCGCCGCGGTCCCCACCGCACCCCAGACGCCGTAGGCCACCCCGACCGGCATGCCGGC
The DNA here is from genome assembly GCF_008329905.1 of Mycobacterium sp. ELW1. Taxonomy (NCBI): domain Bacteria; kingdom Bacillati; phylum Actinomycetota; class Actinomycetes; order Mycobacteriales; family Mycobacteriaceae; genus Mycobacterium; species Mycobacterium sp. ELW1. The sequence continues at coordinate 2,886,665 of NZ_CP032155.1, forward strand.
CCGCAACACTTGCGCCAGGAAGTAGAACGAGGCGAGATAACCGGTCACCACCAGAACCAGCCACGCCGAATGGTCTTGCGACGCCCGCAGCGACAGCGTGCCGGTGACCTCTACGGCGATAGCGGCTGACAGCAGCGCCCATTTCCGCACGCGGGCCAGGATAGCTGGGCGCTCACGTGTGGCCGCCGTCATACGTGGCCGTCGCGGTGACCGGATAGACCAGCGGCCGCCTGCCCAGACGCGTTACCCGTCGGTAGCGTGGACGGGTGGTGTGGTTCGTCGACATCGCATGACGTGGCAGGAGGACATCGATGACAGCGGATGCGAGCGTGCGGCTGATCGTGGACAGCCCGATCGTCGAGACCCGTTACGGGCCGGTCCGCGGGGCCGACGACGGCCGGGTCACGACGTGGAAGGGCATTCGCTATGCCGCCCCGCCGGTCGGCGACCTGCGCTGGCGGGCCCCGGTTCCTCCGCAGCCGTGGACCGAGGTCGCCGACGCGACGACATTCGGTCCGGTCAGTCCGCAGCCGCGCAGCCCCATCCCGATGGGCTTGGGCACCCACGCCGACGAGGACTGCCTGTTCCTCAACATCTGGGCGCCATCCGGGACCGGGGCCTCGGCCACGGCCACCGGTGAGCCCAAGCCGGTGATGGTGTGGGTGCACGGCGGCGCCTACATCTTCGGGTCGGGCAGCCAGCCGATGTACGACGGCACCGTGCTGGCCACCGGCTCCGACGTCGTCGTCGTCACGATCAACTACCGGCTCGGTGCGCTGGGCTTCCTCGATCTTTCCTCGGCCGGGTTCGACAGCAACGTCGCCTTGCGCGACGTGCTGGCCGCGCTGCGCTGGGTGCAGGACAACATTGCCGGCTTCGGCGGCGACCCGGACCGGGTGACGTTGTTCGGTGAGTCCGCCGGAGCCGCGATCACCACCACGCTGCTGGCCGTGCCGGAGGCCGCCGGGTTGTTCTCCCGTGCGATCGCCCAAAGCGCGCCGGCCACCTCGATCTACGGCGCCGAGCGCGCAGGCACCATGGCCCAGCAGTTCCTCGACCGGCTCGGCATGACAGCCGACGAGGCGCACCGGGCGCCCGTCGAGACGTTGGTCGATGCCGCACAGCACGTCTTCGACCATGTCCCGGCTTCCACGCCCGGCTTGCTGGCGTTCGCGCCCACCGTCGACGGCGACCTGGTCCCGGACTATCCGGTGACGCTGGCCAGGGCAGGCAAGACGCACCCGGTGCCGTTGCTGATCGGCACCAACAAGAACGAGGCCGCGCTGTTCCGGCTGATGCGCTCACCGCTGATGCCCATCGCGCCCAAAGCGGTCAAAACCATGTTCAGCGAGATGGCCAACGACCAGCCGGGCCTGCAGCTGCCGACCGCCGAGCAGGTCAGTTCGGCATACCCGGCGAAGATGGCCCGCACCCGCAGCCTGTGGGTGGCCAGCGATGTCGGCTTCCGGATGCCGACGGTGTGGTTCGCTGAGGGGCACACCGCCGTGGCGCCGGTCTATCTCTACCGATTCGATTGGGCCACACCACTTTTCAAGACGATCCGGCTGGGTGCCGCCCATGCCACCGAGCTGATCTATGTGTGGGGCAACCTGATCTCGGGTCCCCGCGACGTCACGTTCAAGCTCGGTGGACTCAAAACCGGCGAGGAGCTGTCGGAGCGGATGCGCGCCCGCTGGACGAGGTTCGCGGCAACCGGTGACCCCAACGTGCCGGTGGGTCAGCCGCACTGGGCGCCGTATCGGATCGACGACCGCGCGACGCTGGTCATCGATCGCCGGGATCGCGTCGTCGACGACCTGGACGGGCCGATCCGCCAGGCCTGGGGCGACGAGGTGCTGAGCTTCCGCTGACGCTTCTTGACGCGGTGTCTAACAACGGGCTCCGATCGCGTTAGACTCCCGCCCGGAGGTGTCGCGTGGATCGAATCGGTGAACTGCTGTCTGTGCTCCCGCCGCAGATGCGCGAGCCGGTGTTGTTCGCGATCCCGTTCTTTCTCCTGCTGCTCATCCTCGAGTGGACCGCGGCCCGCAAGCTGGAACGACTGACCGAGGCCGACCAACCCGCGTCCGGCGCCTACCACGCGCGCGACGCGTGGGCCTCGATCTCGATGGGCCTCATGTCGGTCGCGACCATGGGCGTCTGGAAGTTCTTCGCCCTGCTCGGCTACGCCGCGCTCTACGCGTACGTCGCGCCGTGGCACCTCTCGGCGACCAAGTGGTACACGTGGGTGATCGCGATCGTCGGAGTGGACGTGCTGTTCTACCTCTACCACCGCACCGCCCACCGGGTCCGGCTGATCTGGGCCACCCACCAGGCGCATCACTCCAGCCGCTACTTCAACTTTGCGACCGCGCTGCGGCAGAAGTGGAACAACAGCGGCGAGATCATCATGTGGATTCCGTTGCCGCTGCTGGGCGTTCCGCCATGGATGGTGTTCACCAGCTTCTCGATCAGCCTGATCTACCAGTTCTGGATCCACACCGAACGCATCGACAAGCTGCCGCGGGCCTTCGAGTTCGTGTTCAACACGCCGTCGCATCACCGGGTGCATCACGGGATGGACCCGGAGTATCTCGACAAGAACTACGGCGGCATCCTCATCCTGTGGGATCGCCTGTTCGGCACATTCCAACCCGAGCTCTACCGACCGCACTACGGACTCACCAAGCCGGTCACGACGTTCAACATCTGGAAACTGCAGACCCACGAGTACGCCGCGATCGCCCGCGACGTCCGCTCGGCGCGCCGCTGGCGTGACCGGCTGGGCTACGTCTTCGGCCCGCCCGGCTGGGCGCCCAGCACCACACCGCAGCCGGCGACTACGGTGGCCGCAAGCTAGTCAACATCGGTGCCGCCACCCGAGGATGGAGCCCATGGAGGTCAAAGAAGTCCTGCTGCCCGGAGTCGGGCTGCGGTACGAGTTCGACAGCGCCGATGGCAATCGCATCGGTGTGATCGCCCGGCGCGGCGGTGATTTCGAAGTCGTCGTCTACGGCGCGCGGGACCCCGACCAAGCTCGCCCGGTGTTCCGCCTCACCGATGAGGAAGCCGACGCGCTGGCCCAGATCCTCGGTGCCCCGCGGCTGGTGGAGAGCTTCGCCGACCTGACCAAGGAAGTGCCGGGCCTGGACGCCGGCCAGGTCGAGATCGTTGCGGGGTCACCGTTCGTCGACCGGCCGCTGGGCGACACCAAGGCCCGCACCCGTACCGGCGCATCGATCGTGGCGATCGTGCGCGACGAAGAGGTGCTGGCCTCGCCGAAACCCGACCAGGTGCTGCACGCCCGCGACGTTCTGGTCGTGATCGGCACCGAACACGGCATTTCCGGCGTCCGTCGAATCGTCGACCAAGGATGATCTGAGTGGCTGTGTCGGCGGCGCTACTCCTCGAACTCGGCGTCATCTTCACGGTCCTGACAATCCTCGGAACCCTGGCGCGCCGGTTCGCGCTGTCACCGATCCCGCTCTACCTGCTGGCCGGACTGGCCCTGGGCAACGGCGGTATCGCGCCGGTGCCGGCGGCAGGGGAGTTCGTGTCCACCGGCGCCACGATCGGCGTGGTGCTGCTCCTGCTGACCCTGGGCCTGGAGTTCTCCATCGGCGAGTTCGCCGCCAGCATGCGCCGGCACCTGCCCTCGGCCGGCGTCGACCTCGTCCTCAACGCCACCCCGGGCGCGATCGCGGGCTGGCTGCTCGGCCTGAACTTCGTCGGCATCCTGGCGATGGCCGGTATCACGTTCATCTCCTCGTCGGGTGTGATCGCGCGCCTGCTCAACGACCTACGCCGGCTGGGTAACCGGGAAACGCCTGCCGTGCTGTCGATCCTGGTGCTCGAGGACTTCGCGATGGCCGCCTACCTGCCGCTGCTGGCCGTGCTGGCGGCCGGCGGCACCTGGTGGGAGGCGCTGCTGTGGATGGGCGCCGCGATGGTCGCTCTGGTGGTGGTGTTCGCGGCGTCGTATCGCTGGGGTCATCACCTGGGACGGCTGATCAGCCATCCCGACGACGAGCAGCTCCTGCTGCGCATCCTCGGACTGACGCTGCTGGTGGCCGCGGCGGCCGAACACTTGCACGCCTCGGCCGCCGTCGGCGCGTTCCTGGTCGGCCTGACGCTGACGGGGGAGACCGCCGAGCGGGCCCGCGCTGTGCTCACCCCGCTGCGTGATCTGTTCGCGGCGGTGTTCTTCCTGGCGATCGGATTGTCGGTGGCGCCGGCGGACCTGGTGCCGATGTTGCCTGCGGCCGCGCTGCTGGCCGCGGTCACCGCGATCACCAAGGTGGCCACCGGGGTGTACGCCGCCCGCCGCGACGGAGTCGGCAGGCCGGGCCAGCTTCGCGCGGGCACCGCGCTGGTCGCCCGCGGCGAGTTCTCGCTGGTGATCATCGGGCTGGCGGGGACCACCGTCGCCGCGGTGGGGACGCTGGCCACGCCGTATGTTTTCGTCCTGGCCATCGTCGGGCCCCTACTCGCGCGGTTCGCCCGGTAGGACGCCGCCGTCATGGCACCATGCTGGGGTGCAGACCGTATTTGACCGCGACGTCGACCCCGCCCTGATCGCCCGGGCGCTGGGCTCCGCCGCGTTCGGATCGATGTGGCTGGACTCGTCGCTGGTCGCCCGTCCCGACTACCCCCGGCTGTCCGGCGACCTGACCTGTGACCTGTTGGTCGTCGGCGGCGGCTACGCCGGGCTGTGGTCGGCGCTGCACGCGAAGGCGCGCAACCCCGGGGCGCGGGTGGTGCTCATCGAAGCCGAGCGGGTCGGCTGGGCGGCATCGGGGCGCAACGGCGGCTTCGTCGAGGCCAGCATCACCCACGGCGCCGAGAACGGAAAGTCGCGCTGGCCCACCGAGTTCGACCGTCTGGAGAAGCTCGGCCTGGCCAACCTCGACGGCATGCAGGCCGATATCGCCTCCTACGGCATGAACGTGGACTGGGAACGCACCGGCATGCTCACGGTCGCCACCGAACCGCATCAGGTCGAGTGGCTGGCCGAGGGCGCCGACGACGGCGAGGGCCGGTTCCTTGATCAGGCGGCGGTGCGCGCCGAGGTCGACTCACCGACCTACCGGGCCGGTCTGTGGGCGACCGACAGCTGCGCGATCGTCCATCCGGCCCGGCTGGTCTTCGAGCTCGCCCGGGCCTGCTCGGAGGCCGGGGTCGAGATCTTCGAACACACCGCGGCGGCGTCGGTGCAACGCGAACAGCGGGGGATACGGGTGGAAACCTCCGCCGGGGTGCTCCAGGCCGACCAGGTTGTGTTGGCCACCAACGTGTTTCCGAGCCTGCTGAAGCGAAACCGGTTCCACACCATTCCGGTGTACGACTACGTGCTGTCCACCGAGCCGCTCACGGGCGACCAGTTGGACCGCATCGGATGGCGCAACCGGCAGGGCATCGGCGACAGCGCCAACCAATTCCACTACTACCGCCTCTCGGCGGACAACCGGATCGTCTGGGGCGGCTACGACGCCGTCTATCACTACGGTCGTCGCGTCGACGCGATGTACGAGGACCGGCCGGAGTCGTACCGCAAGCTGGCCGCCCACTTCTTCATCACCTTCCCGCAACTCGAGGATGTCCGGTTCAGCCACCGCTGGGCCGGCGCGATCGACACCAACACCCGGTTCTGTGCGCACTGGGGTCTGGCCGGCCGAGGGCGGATCGCCTACGTCAACGGATTCACCGGTCTGGGTGTCGGCGCCGCACGGTTCGCCGCCGACGTCTGCCTCGACCTGCTCGACGGTCACCCCACCGAGCGAACCGAGCTGGAGATGGTCAACCGCAAGCCGTTGCCGTTTCCGCCCGAACCGGTGGCCAGTGTGGGCATTCAGGCCACCCGGTGGTCGTTGGACCGGGCCGATCACAACGAGGGCAAACGCAACCTCATCCTGCGCACCCTCGACCGCCTGGGCCTGGGGTTCGACTCCTAACTCCGGCTTTTAACCCCATCTGCGGCGATTCCTGCGGCGACACGCCGGGTACGCCATAGTTCGTTGGTAACGATTTGAAATCGGCGCCGATACACAGTCGAGATACTTCCGCGGCGCGTCCTTGACGTACCGCCGACCGATCGGGGTGTAGGGTGACTCGTTTTTCGCTGGGCTTCGTCTCTACCGCTGTGGCCCTGGCCGCGTCCGCGATCATCGCCCCGCTGGCCCACGCAACACCCGGTGCTGTCGTCTCGCCCGGTATGGAGATCCGCCAGGCCAGCAATGTCTGCACCCTTGGTTATGTGGACCCGGTGGCGCGGGTCGCCTACTCCGCCGGTCACTGCCAGGCGGACGGCCCGGTCACCGATCGCGACGGGCGCTTCATCGGCATGGTGACGACCTTCCAGGACAACACCCCGGACGGCGCCGTGGTGCGCACCGATCAGGTGATCTCGGACTACGAGATGATCGCTCTGGGCGCCGATGTCACGGTCAACAACATCCTGCCCGGCGGCCGCCAGCTGGTTGCCGATGCGGCGCCACCGATGACCAACGGCCAGCCGGTCTGCCATTTCGGCGTGATCACCGGCGAGAGCTGCGGCTCGATCGAGCGCGTCAACAACGGCTGGTTCACCATGGAGAACGGCGTGGTCAGCCAAAAGGGTGACTCCGGCGGCCCGGTGTACATGCCGATCGACAACAACAAGGCCGTGATCGTCGGGCTGTTCAACAGCACCTGGGGCAATCTGCCCGCGGCGGTGTCGTGGGTGGCGACCAGCCAGCAGGTGCGTGCCGGCGCCGACGTGGTCAATGTGGCCGCCGCCGAGCAGGCCAACGCCAACTAGCGCGCGAGCGCAAACACCGGGATTGCCGGTGCGGCCGAACGTAATTCGGCGGCCGTCGACTCCGGCGTGAGGCCGGCGATGCGGCCTTTGACCTCCCAGTACCACCGGTCGAGATAGCTCTTGAGCAGGGCCGGCTTGGCATCGTCGTCGACCTCGGTGAGGGTGACCACGGTGCGTCGGTAGCGCGGGCCGAGTTCCACCTCGCCTGCTGCCCGTGCGTTGCGTGCCCACTGGGTGTTGCCGCGCGGGGAGACCAGGTACTCGGTGTCGCCGACCCGCAGCACGTTGACGACCACATTCTGCGGCGCGCCGGATTTGCGGCCGCGTACGCGAAGCGCCCGCGTGCCCGCGATGCTGATGCCCGCCTCGGCGAGCCGGCGGATGACGGCGTTGGCGGCGCGGGCGGCGGCGTTCGGGCGGTCGTAGTGCTGGTTCATGGCGTGTCCCATCGACTCGGATTTAGAGAGCGATGCTCTCGTATCGAGGATGCCAGCGGACTCGGCGAAAAGCAAGAGCAGTGATCTCGGATGTGTCAGACTCGGCGAGTGGGGAAACGCGAGGACACGCGGCAACGCATCGAAGCCCAGATCGTCGAGCTCGGTCGCAGGCAGCTGGCCACCGTGGGCGCGGCCGGACTGTCGGTGCGGGCCATCGCCCGCGAACTGGGGATGGTGTCCTCTGCGGTGTACCGCTACGTCGCCAGCCGTGACGCGCTGCTGACCCTCCTGCTGGTCGATGCCTACTCCGACCTCGCCGATGCGGTCGGGCAGGCCCGGGCGGCCGCCGACGGCGGCTGGCGAGCCGACGTCGCGACGATCGCCCACGCCATCCGCGGCTGGGCACTGGACCAGCCCGCCGAGTGGGCCCTGCTGTACGGCAGCCCGGTGCCGGGCTACAAGGCGCCGGCCGAGCTGACCACCGGACCCGGCACCCGGGTGATCGGCATGCTGTTCGACGCGGTCGCCACCGGCGTGGCCACCGGCGATATCGCCCTGACGGAACACCATGTCGCCCAACCGATGTCGACCGACCTGGTCCATGTGCGCGACGAATTCGGCTTTCCCGGCGACGATGCGCTGGTGATCCGGTGCACCGCGATCTGGGCCATGATGATCGGGGCCATCAGCCTCGAGGTCTTCGGTCAATACGGCACCGACACCTTCACCGATCCGCGGGCGTTGTTCGACGAGCAGCTGCAGCTGGCCATCGATCTGCTGACCGCGGAGCCACCGAACTCGAACGCGTTCTAGTTCCGTGGCGCAAAACTAGAACACGTTCTAGCCACACCGGCGGGCCGGGGATATCCTCGAACCGATGACCGACCAGACACCTGTCCAGATCGCGTGGGTGACCCGCGACCTGGACGCCACCGAGGCGGCGCTGACCACGCTGCTCGGGGCCAGGAAATGGATTCGCATGCCCGATGTGCACTTCGGGCCGGACACGTGCGAACACCGCGGCCGGCCCGCCGACTACAACGCCGACATCTCGCTGAGCTACGCCGGCGACACTCAGCTCGAACTCATCGCACCGACGAGCGGCGAGAGCATTTACACCGAGTTCCTCGACCAGAGCGGTCCCGGTCTGCACCACATCTGCACGGAGGTCCCCGACGCCGACGCGTTCGAGGCCGCGCTGACCGGCGGCGGCCCGTCGGTGGAGATCGTCGCCCGCGGTGTGATGCCCGGCGGCATGCGGTTCGCGTACCTGTCCGCCGCGGCGGCCGGCGTCCCCTACCTCGAAATCGCCTACATCCCCGACGAGATCCGCACGTTCTTCGACTATGTGAAACAGGAGCAGCAATGAGTGGCCTGGACATTCCCACGACCGTCGCCGCCTCGGATGTGACCGACTGGTCCGACGAGGTCGACGTCGTGGTGATCGGCTTCGGCATCGGCGGCGGGTGTGCGGCAGTCAGCGCCGCGGCCGCAGGCGCGCGGGTATTGGTGCTCGAGCGCGCCGCCGTCGCCGGCGGCACCACATCCATGGCCGGCGGCCACTTCTACCTCGGTGGCGGAACCGCCGTCCAGCAGGCGACCGGGCATGCCGACAGCGTCGAAGAGATGTACAAGTACCTCGTCGCGGTCTCGCGCGAGCCCGAACTCGACAAGATCCGCGCCTACTGCGAGGGCAGCGTCGAACATTTCAACTGGCTCGAGGAGCTGGGGATCGCGTTCGAGCGCAGCTACTACCCGGAGAAGGCGGTGATCCAGCCCAACACCGAGGGGCTGATGTTCACCGGCAACGAGAAGGTGTGGCCGTACAAGAACATGGCGGTGCCCGCCCCGCGCGGCCACAAGGTCCCGGTTCCCGGCGACACCCAGGGCGCGGCGATGGTGATCGACCTGCTGCTCAAGCGGGCCGCCGAACTGGATGTGCAGATCCGCTACGAAACGGGCGCAACGAATCTCGTCGTCGAGGACGAGGCCGTCGTGGGCGTCTCATGGAAGAAGTTCACCGAGACCGGGTCGATCCGGGCGAAGGCGGTGGTGATCGCCGCGGGCGGTTTCGTGATGAATCCCGAGATGGTCGCCAAGCTCACGCCGAAGCTCGCCGAGAAGCCGTTCGTGCTCGGCAACACCTACGACGACGGCCTGGGCATCCGCCTCGGCGAGTCGGTGGGCGGGGCCACCAAGCACATGGACCAGATCTTCATCACCGCTCCCGTCTACCCGCCGTCGACCCTGCTGACCGGGATCATCGTCAACAAGGAGGGCAAGCGGTTCGTCACCGAAGACTCCTACCATTCGCGCACGTCGGGTTTCGTGATGGACCAACCCGACAGTGCGGCGTACCTGATCGTCGACGAAGCGCACATGCAGCGCCCGGAGATCCCGCTCATCACCTTCATCGACGGCTGGGAGACGGTCGAGGAGATGGAGGCCGCGCTGGGCATCCCGACGGGCAACCTCGTCGAGACGCTGAACAACTACAACGAGCACGCCGCCAAGGGCGAGGACCCGGAGTTCCACAAGCAGCCGGAATTCCTTGCGCCACAAGACAAGGGGCCGTGGGGAGCCTTCGACCTGACGCTGGGCAAGGCGATGTACTCCGGCTTCACCGTCGGTGGTCTGGCCACTGACGTCGACGGCGAGGTGTTGCGTGCCGACGGCACCGTGATTCCGGGCCTGTACGCGGCGGGCGCATGCGCGTCCAACATCGCCCAGGACGGCAAGGGCTACGCCAGCGGCACCCAGCTGGGGGAGGGCTCCTTCTTCGGCCGGCGCGCCGGAACGCACGCCGCCAAGGTGGCCGCCGAAAGTGCCAGTGCCGCAGGCTAAACCGCCAGCGCCGCAGGCTAGACGGTAGCGGGCTCGTTACCCTCGACGTGGCCGAGGCGCCACTGGCCCTCGCCGAGCAGTTCCAGGTGCCTGGCGTGGTGCTGCTCGACCGTGCTGCGGTGGCTGACGCTGACCAGGATGGTGTCCGGTAGCTCGGTGCGCACCATCTCGTAGAGCGCGAACTCCAGACCCTCGTCGAGCGCCGAGGTGGCTTCGTCGAGGAAGACCGCCTTGGGTTTGGTCAGCAGCACTCGGGCGAACGCGATGCGTTGTTGCTCGCCCGGCGACAGCACCTTGGCCCAGTCCTGCGACTCGTTGAGGCGAATCGTCAAGTGCGACAAGGCGACCTTGGACAGCGCATGTTGCAGGTCCTCGTCGCTGATCTCGCCGGAGGTGGCCGGGTAGGACACCACGGTCCGCAGATCGCCGAGCGGGACGTACGGCATCTGCGACAGGAACATGGTGTCGTCGTCCTCGGGCCGGCAGAGGGTGCCGGAGGTGAACGGCCACAGCTGGGCCAGGCTGCGCAGCAGCGTGGTCTTGCCTGCACCCGAAGGCCCGGTGATGACCAGCGTCTCGCCCGGCTCCAGCCGCAGATCGATCGGATCGACGAGCTGGCTGCCGTCGGGTTTGCGAACCTCGACCCGGCGCAATTCCACCGACCCGTCCTGGCTGGTGACTGTCGTCAGCTTGGGCAGCTCGCGCGCCTCGGCGTTGGTTTCCACCAGGCCGTGCAGACGGATGATGGCAGCCCGGTAGGAGGCGAACGAGTCGTAGGCGTTGCGGAAGAACGACAGCGAGTCGTGGATCGACCCGAATGCGCTCGACGACTGGGTGACGTCACCGAGGTCGATCTGCCCGGCGAACAGCCGCGGCGCCTGGATCACCAGCGGCAGCGGGTTGATGATCTGGCTCATCGACAGGTTCCAGCCGGTCAGCGCGATCGTGCGATTCACGTAGCGCTTGTAGTTGGCGATGATCTGGGCGAACTTGGCGCGCAGCAGGCCCCGCTCGGCGTTCTCGCCGCGGTAGAAGCCGACGGCCTCGGCCGAATCACGCAGCCGGACCAGCGCGTAGCGGAAGACGGCGTTGGTGAGCTCGTTGCGGAAACTGAGCCGGATCAGCGGGTGGCCGATCCAGAACGCGATGATCGTCGCCACCAGCACGTAGACCAGCACCACCCAGAACAGCGCGTGCCCGAGGGTGACACCGAGGAAGGTCAGCGGACCCGACAGGTTCCACAAGATCACGGTGAACGAAACCACCGTCACCAACGAGTTGATGGCGCCGAACAGCAACGTGCTGGAACTGCCGATCATCGGCGTGTTCGGCGAGGACCCCACCCCGGCGGTGAAGATGTCGATGTCGTACTGGATGCGCTGGTCGGGGTTGTCGATGTCGCTGTCGGTGAACCGGGTGCGGTAGTACGCGTGGTCGTCGAGCCAGTCGCAGGTGAGCCGGTCGGTGAGCCACACCCGCCAGCGAATGATGAACCGCTGCATGAGGTAGATGTCCAGCATCACCCGGCTGATGTAGATGGTCGCCAGGATGCCGAACAGGATCAGCGCCGCCCAGAATCCGCTGATACCGGACTGGCGAACTTCCTCGTTGCCGCCGCCCGCGCCCTGGAACGCCACCTGCAGCGACGTGAACAGGTCATTGCTGTAGTAGCTGAGCAGGACGTCGAGGCGCACCGAGATGATCGTCGAGAGCAACAGCACGGCGATCCAGACCCACACCTTGATGCTCTGCCGGCCTTTGAAGTAATCCCCGGTGATCCGCCAGTACTGCCGGCCCCACACCGTGTAGCGGGCCAGCAAGACCAGCACGATGAGACTCAAAACGGCGCTGATCGCCCACGCTTTGGAAATCCAAATCAGGGACGGGACGAGCTCGTGTCCCCAGTCCATGGACGGGGTGAACTTCTCCAACGCGCTTCTCCTCCTGCGGCGCCGACCACCCGACGCCCGATCTGCTGGCTTTCCCGGCGAACCTACCCCGGCATCCCGGCTAAGGCGCGCGTGTGTGCCAGATGGCTAGCGAAATGTGAGCTTCAGCGTCCTCGTCAGACCCGCCCCCGGGGTCGAGTCGCGGTCCCTGAAGCACAAATATCCGTCCGGGCCGATAACGAAGGCTGCGCGCCGTCGCCGTGGGCAGCGCGTCGGGAACTCACCGCGACGAGTACGTCGACGTCGGTCATGGCGCCGACGGTACCGTTGACCCGTGGCGAAAACTCGCAAGGACAGCGTTGCCGGACCCGGCCGGATCAGCCGGGGCTTCTGGCGCATGCTCGGTGCCACCACCGAGAAGACCAAGGCTCAATCGATGGCCGAGGTGGACGCCTCGGCCGAGTTCGACGACAAGGCCAAGGGCCTCGACGACGAGCAACTCGCCAAGGCCGCGAAGCTGCTGGACCTCAGCGACCTCGCCTCGTCGTCCGACATCCCGCAGTTCCTGGCCGTCGCCCGCGAAGCCGCCGAACGCACCACCGGCCTGCGTCCGTTTGATGTCCAGCTGTCCGGTGCGCTGCGCATGATGGCCGGCGACGTCATCGAGATGGCCACCGGTGAGGGCAAGACCCTCTCGGGTGCGATTGCCGCCGCCGGCTACGCCCTGGCCGGGCGCAACGTCCACGTCGTGACCATCAACGACTACCTGGCCCGTCGCGACGCCGAGTGGATGGCGCCGCTGATCGAGTCGATGGGTCTCACGGTCGGCTGGATCACCGCCGAGTCGACCGCACAGGAACGCCGCGCCGCCTACAAATGCGATGTCACCTACGCCTCGGTCAACGAGATCGGCTTCGACGTGCTGCGCGACCAGCTGGTCACCGATGTCGCCGACCTGGTGTCGCCCAACCCCGACGTCGCGCTGATCGACGAGGCCGACTCCGTGCTCGTCGACGAGGCCCTGGTGCCGCTTGTACTGGCCGGCACCACCCACCGGGAGACCCCGAAGGTCGAAATCGTCCGGCTGGTGGGCGATTTGAGGGCCGGCATCGATTACGACACCGACGCCGACAGCCGCAACGTGCACCTCACCGACGAGGGGGCCAGGAAGCTCGAGGCCGCGCTCGGCGGTATCGACCTCTACTCCGAGGAGCACGTCACCACCACGCTGACCGAGGTGAACGTCGCGCTGCACGCGCATGTGCTGTTGCAGCGCGACGTGCACTACATCGTCCGCGACGGCGCCGTGCAGCTGATCAACTCCTCGCGCGGGCGGATCGCGTCGCTGCAACGCTGGCCCGACGGACTGCAGGCCGCGGTCGAGGCCAAGGAAGGCATCGAGACCACCGAAACCGGCGAGGTGCTGGACACCATCACGGTGCAGGCCCTGATCAACCGGTACCCGACGGTGTGCGGCATGACCGGTACCGCGCTGGCCGCCGGTGAACAGCTGCGCCAGTTCTACAAGCTCGGCGTCTCGCCGATCCCGCCGAATACGCCGAACATCCGCGAGGACGCCGACGACCGCGTCTACATCACCGCCGCGGCCAAGATCGAAGCGATCATGGAGCACATCGTCGAGGTGCACGCCACCGGGCAGCCGATCCTGGTCGGCACGCACGACGTCGCCGAGTCCGAAGAGCTGCACGAGCGGCTGGTTCGCCGCGGCGTCCCGGCGGTGGTGCTCAACGCCAAGAACGACGAGGAAGAGGCCGCCGTCATCGCCGAAGCCGGCAAGCTCGGCACCGTCACGGTGTCCACCCAGATGGCCGGCCGCGGCACCGACATCCGGCTCGGTGGCTCCGAATCGGACGACCATTCCGCCGATAAAAAGGAAGTGGCCGAGCTCGGCGGTCTGCACGTCATCGGCACCGGGCGGCATCGCACCGAGCGGCTGGACAACCAGCTGCGCGGGCGCGCCGGCCGCCAGGGCGACCCGGGTTCATCGGTGTTCTTCGCCAGCTGGGAGGACGACGTCGTCGTCGCGCATCTCGACGAGGGCAAGCTGCCCACCGAGGCCGACGAGACCGGACGGATCACCAGCCCGAAGGCGGGCGCCCTGCTGGACCACGCCCAGCGGGTGGCCGAAGGCCGGCTGCTCGACGTCCACGCCAACACCTGGCGCTACAACCAGCTCATCGCCCAGCAGCGCGCGATCATCGTCGAGCGCCGCAACACCCTGCTGAGCACGCCGGCAGCCCGCAACGAGCTCAAGGAACTCTCGCCCGACCGGTACGAGGAGCTCGTCGAGAAGTCCGGCGAGGACCGGCTCGAGACGATCTGCCGCCAGATCATGCTGTTCCACCTGGACCGCGGCTGGGCCGACCACCTGGCCTACCTGGCCGACATCCGGGAGAGCATCCACCTGCGCGCGCTGGGCAGGCAGAACCCGCTCGACGAGTTCCACCGGATGGCGGTCGACGCGTTCGCGCACCTGGCCGCCGACGCCATCGAGGCCGCCCAGCAGACCTTCGAGACCGCCAACATCCTCGAAGAGGAGCAGGGCCTGGACCTGTCGAAGCTGGCCCGCCCGACCTCGACCTGGACATACATGGTCCACGACAACCCGCTCAACGACGACACGTTGTCGGCGCTCAGCCTGCCCGGGGTCTTCCGCTAGGGCTAAGTTCATCACCATGGACCGTCGCGACCGGGTGCTGACGATCCCGAACATCCTGTCGGTGATCCGGCTCGTGCTGGTGCCGGTGTTCCTGTACCTGCTGTTGGCCACCGACGCGTACGGGTGGGCCGTGGCGATCCTGATGTTCAGCGGCTTCTCCGACTGGGCCGACGGCAAGATCGCCCGCCTGGTGCCCAACCAATCGTCACAGCTGGGCGCACTGCTGGACCCGCTGGTGGATCGCGTCTACATGGTGGCCGTTCCGGTCGGGATGGGCTTCGCGGGCGTCGTGCCGTGGTGGCTGGTGGCGACGCTCGTCGGCCGCGATCTGGTGCTGGCCGCCACCCTTCCGGTGGTGCGCAGCCGCGGGCTCACCGCGCTGCCGGTCACCTACATCGGCAAGGCGGCGACGTTCGCGCTGATGTCCGGCTTCCCGCTGGTGCTGCTCGGCCAGTGGGACGCGACGTGGAGCCGGGTGATCGGCGCCTGCGGCTGGGGCTTCCTGCTGTGGGGCGTCGGCATGTACCTGTGGTCAGCCGTCCTCTACCTGCTGCAGGTCCGTCTGGTGGTGACCACAATGCCCAAGGCCGGCGTCAGCGATGCCCGCACCTGACAGCGCACTCGGCGGCTACGACCCGCGGGCCGGCCGCAGCGAGCGCCACGAGCAGCGGCCGGCCCTCATCCCGCTGCCGGGCCTGCTGCGTTCGCTGCTCACCGAACACCTCGACCCCGGCTACGCCGCCGCTGCCGCTGCGCGCGAGAAGAGCAGACAGACCACGCGAACGATCGCCGACCGGGCCTGGCAGGCAGTGGCGGCAGTGCTGATAGCGGTGGTGTTCGCCGCCGCGGTCGCGCAAGCCCGGACCACCGCGCCCGGCGTCAACGCCGCCCAGCAGGTGCTGGCCGCCAGCGTGCGATCCGCCGAAGGCACCACCGACCGGCTCACCCAGCGCCGCGACGAGCTGGCCACCCAGGCCGACAGCATCCAGCGCCGTCAGCTGCGCGACGACGCGGCAGGCCGAGATCTGCTCAGCAGGCTCGATGCGCTCAGCCTGGCCGCGGCCACCACCGCCGTCATCGGGCCCGGCCTGTCGGTCACGGTGACCGACCCCGGCGTGGGGCGCGACCTGTCCGACGTGTCCAAGCAGCGGGTGGCCGGCAGCCGGCAGATCATCCTGGATCGCGATCTCCAGCTGGCCGTGAACTCGTTGTGGGCCAGTGGGGCCGAAGCGATCTCGGTCGGGGGAGTGCGGATGGGGCCCAACGTGACGATCCGTCAGGCGGGCGGCGCCATTCTGGTCGACAATCATCCGATCAGCAGCCCGTACACGATCCTGGCGGTGGGGCCGCCGGGCGCGATGCGCGATACCTTCGATCGGAGCAGCGGGCTGCAGCGGCTGCGGCTCCTCGAGGTCTCCTATGGCGTGGGGGTCAGCGTGAGCAGCGGCGACGGCCTGTCGCTGCCGGCGAGCGCGGTACGGGAGATTAAATTTGCCAAGCAGATCAGCCGGTAGGGGGCGTATCAGCAGATGATCGGAATCGCCGCACTCATCGTCGGCATCGTGCTGGGGCTGGTGTTGCACCCCAGCGTCCCTGAGGTCATCCAGCCGTACCTGCCGATCGCGGTCGTCGCCGCGCTCGATGCGGTGTTCGGCGGTCTGCGGGCCTACCTGGAGAAGATCTTCGACCCCAAGGTGTTCGTGGTCTCGTTCGTGTTCAACGTGCTGGTGGCCGCACTCATCGTCTACGTCGGCGATCAACTCGGGGTGGGCACCCAGCTGTCGACGGCGATCATCGTCGTGCTGGGCATCCGCATCTTCGGCAACGCCGCCGCACTGCGGCGCCGGCTGTTCGGGGCCTGAGGTGACCGACGAAGAACACGGCCGCCACGAATTGCCGGGCCCAGCCCCGGCGCCGCTGCGGCGGCCCCGCACCCGCATGCAGATCATGTTCGGCGCGCTCGGCGTACTGCTGTGCCTGATGCTCGGTGTGGCGATCGCCACTCAGGCGAGGCAGACCGAGACAGGCGACGCACTGGACACCGCGCGCCCAGCCGACCTGCTGGTCCTGCTCGGCTCGCTGCAGCAGCGTGAAGCAACGCTCAACACCGAGGTGGCCGATCTGCAGCGCAACCTCGCAGCCATGCAGACAGCGGGCAGCAGCGACCAGGCTGCGATCCAGAACGCGCAGGCCAGGCTGGCCGCGCTGTCGATCCTGATCGGCACCGTCGCCGCCACCGGCCCCGGCGTGACGATCACGATCGACGACCCTGGACCCGGCGTCGCCCCGGAAACCATGCTCGACGTCATCAACGAACTGCGGGCCGCCGGCGCCGAGGCGATGGAGATCCGCTCCGGGCAGCAGGCCGTCCGCGTCGGCGTCGACACCTGGGTGGTCGGCAGCCCCGGCGCGCTGGTGATCGACACGCAAACTCTGGGCCCGCCGTATTCTGTTCTGGCCATTGGCGATCCGCCCACCCTGGCTGCCGCGATGAACATCCCGGGCGGCGCCGTCGACAGCGTCGAACGGGTGGGCGGGCGAATGACCGTCGCGCAGTCCGACCGGGTGGACATCACCACCTTGCGGCAACCGAAAGCGCGCCAATACGCTCAGCCCGTCAAATGAGCAGCCCGACACAATGAGCACCCGAGACCGAGGAGCACCGTGAGCGAAATCCCAGCCGACCTGCGCTACACCGCCGAGCACGAGTGGGTGCTGCGTACCGGTGACGACACCGTGCGCGTCGGCATCACCGACTTCGCCCAGTCCTCACTGGGTGACGTGGTGTTCGTGCAGCTCCCCGAGGTGGGCAGCGACGTCACGTCCGGTGAGTCGTTCGGCGAGGTGGAGTCCACCAAGTCGGTGTCCGATCTCTACGCACCGGTGTCGGCCAAAGTGATTGCCGTCAACGGCGAATTGGAAGGCAGCCCCGGACTGGTGAACTCCGATCCCTACGGTCAGGGGTGGTTGTTGGAGTTGCAGGTCGACGGCGATACCCTCGAACAGGGGTTGGCGGCGTTGCTCGATGCGGACGCCTATCGGGACACAGTGACCGAATGACATTGTTAGGGTGCCTGCCAGCCACCGATCCGGCGGTGGTGGGTACAACGACGACCACTGCGCGGTACGGTCGTCGTAAGTGATTGGTGAGGCGGACGGGCGCCTTGTGCGGATTCCCGCCAAGTACAGCCACGGCAGCCAGTGAAGGAGCAGCGGGTGACCGACAAGGACCAGAACTCTGACGAAGTCACCGTGGAGACGACGTCCGTCTTCCGGGCCGACTTCCTCAACGAGCTGGACGCCCCGGCGGCCACCAGCGGCGAGAGCGGGGTGTCCGGGGTCGAAGGTCTCCCGGTCGGCTCGGCGCTGCTGGTCGTGAAGCGCGGCCCGAATGCGGGGTCGCGGTTCCTGCTGGACCAGGCGACAACGTCGGCGGGCCGCCATCCGGACTCCGACATCTTCCTCGATGACGTGACCGTCAGCCGCAGGCATGCCGAGTTCCGCTTGGACGGCAACGAATTCCAGGTCGTCGACGTCGGCAGCCTCAACGGCACCTACGTGAACCGCGAACCGGTCGACTCGGCCACCCTGGCCAACGGCGACGAGGTACAGATCGGCAAGTTCCGCCTGGTGTTCCTCACCGGACCGAAGTCGTCCGAGGACGACAGCGTTCCAGGAAGCTAGTGACGGCGATGAGCGCTCGCGCGAAGAGCTGACGATGCAGCCCGATAGTCCCGCGCTTGCCGGGATGTCTATCGGAGCGGTCCTGGACCTGCTGCGACCGGACTTCCCGGACGTGACGATCTCCAAGATCCGATTCTTGGAAGCCGAAGGTCTCGTCACGCCGGAGCGCAGCGCATCGGGGTATCGGCGGTTCACCGCGTACGACTGCGCACGGTTGCGGTTCATCCTGACCGCGCAGCGCGACCAGTATCTACCTCTCAAAGTCATCAAGGCGCAGCTCGACGCCCAGCCGGACGGCGAGCTGCCGCACACCGGATCGCCTTACGCTGTACCGCGTTTGGTGACGGTGGCGGACGGCAGCCAATTCGGCGACGACGCCGACGTCGAAACCGACGTGGCGCGCACCCAGGTCCGGCTGAGCCGCGAGGATCTGCTGGAACGCTCCGGGGTGGGCGAGGAGTTGCTGACCGCGCTGTGCAAAGCGGGCGTGATCACCACCGGCCCGGGTGGGCTGTTCGACGAGTATTCGGTGGTCATCGCGCAGTGTGCGCGGGCGCTGGGGGAGTACGGCGTGGAACCGCGGCACCTGCGGGCGTTCCGGTCGGCGGCCGATCGGCAGTCCGATCTGATCGCGCAGATCGCCGGGCCGGTGGGCAAGGCGTCGAAGACCGGGGCGCGCGATCGCGCGGACGACTTGGCGCGTGAGGTCGCCGCGCTGGCAATCACATTGCACACATCGCTGATCAAGTCCGCTGTACGAGACGTTCTCGACCGCTGAGGACTAGACTCCAAAGGACTGCAACGAGCGCGGAGGTCAGACACAGATGGGCGAGGTTCGTGTGGTGGGCATTCGCGTCGAACAGCCCCAGAACCAGCCGGTCCTGCTGCTGCGGGAGTCCAACGGCGACCGGTATCTGCCGATCTGGATCGGCCAGTCCGAGGCCACCGCGATCGCGTATGAACAGCAGGGTGTCGAGCCGACCCGCCCGCTGACCCACGACCTCTTCCGAGATGTCATTGGCGCACTGGGGCATTCGCTCAAAGAGGTGCGCATCGTGGATTTGCAGGAAGGCACCTTCTACGCCGACCTGATCTTCGACCGCGACATCAAGGTGTCCGCGCGCCCGTCGGACTCGGTGGCGATCGCCCTGCGGATGGGTGTGCCGATCTACGTGGAGGAGGCGGTGCTGGCCGAGGCCGGGCTGCTCATCCCCGACGAGAACGACGAGGAATCCACCGGCGCGGTCCGCGAGGACGAGGTCGAGAAGTTCAAGGAATTCCTCGACAGCGTGTCGCCGGACGACTTCAAAGCGACCTGACCACCAAGATCACGGACGCGTATCACTTGGCCCAAGCGGTTCGACACGCCCGAGGGATGACCGGTGGCACGCGCAAGGGCAGCCATACTTTCATCACGACGACGAGCACGACCGCCCGTCGAAAAGCGTATGCTCGGTGGACTCGGACTGGGCAAACGTGGTTGGTGGAGCGGTGAGCGGGCCATAGGTTCGAACGGCGAGAGGAAGCATCGTGGGCGAGCAGCCACGTCAGGGACAGTTGGACCTTGCTGGCACGGGCTCTGGTTCCGACGGCCGCTTTGAGGCGGATACGCCCGCCGGCGCGCCAGTGAGCGAGGCGGTGCAGCAGGGCCTGTTCCCCGACGACTCGGTTCCCGACGAATTGGTCGGCTACCGCGGGCCGAGCGCCTGCCAGATCGCCGGAATCACCTACCGCCAGTTGGACTACTGGGCGCGCACCTCACTGGTGGTGCCGTCCATCCGCGGTGCGGCCGGCTCCGGCAGCCAGCGGCTGTATTCGTTCAAGGACATCCTGGTCCTCAAGATTGTCAAGCGTCTGCTCGATACCGGCATCTCGCTGCACAACATCCGGGTCGCCGTCGACCATCTGCGTCAGCGCGGCGTGCAGGATCTGGCCAACATCACCCTGTTCTCTGACGGCACAACGGTGTACGAGTGCACGTCGGCCGAAGAGGTCGTCGACCTGCTGCAGGGCGGCCAAGGTGTGTTCGGCATCGCGGTCAGCGGAGCCATGCGGGAACTGTCCGGCGCGATCGCCGATTTCCCGGGCGAGCGGGCCGACGGCGGCGAGTCGATCGCCTCACCGGAGGACGAGCTGGCCTCCCGGCGGAAGAGCCGCGACCGCAAGATCGGTTAGCAGCTAGAATCTTTTTCGTATCGCCCTCGCGCGGGAGAGTTTCGTGGCAGCCAGTCACGGACGCCGAAGGAGCAACACCTCTCCGTCAACCTCTCAGGCCCCCGGACCGCGCGTGGCCACGATGCCTCTGGAAAGCGGTGACCTCGCGGTCGCCCGCCCATGGGGAAAGGCAGCACCGCTGACACGCGGACTGACCGAATCTCTCAGGCACCCGGTCCGGGTCGACGACAGAGGGAGAGGACGCCGCTGACGGCTGCGCCGTAAGTCAGGAGTCCCCCATGTCGGAACAAGCAGGGTCCAATCACAGCCAGCCCACCTTCGCCGATCGTCACATCGGACCCGATTCCGATGCGTTGGCCACCATGCTCGACGTGATCGGGGTCGCCTCGCTCGAGGAACTGGCGGCCAAGGCGCTGCCTGCGGGCATCCTCGACGCGCTCTCCGCCGACGGCATCGCCCCCGGCCTCGATCAGCTGCCCGCCGCGGTCGGCGAGCATGAGGCGCTGGCCGAGCTGCGGGCGCTCGCCGACACCAACACCATCGCGGTGTCGATGATCGGGCAGGGCTACTACGACACGCTCACCCCGCCGGTGCTGCTGCGCAACATCCTGGAGAACCCCGCCTGGTACACCGCGTACACGCCGTATCAGCCCGAGATCAGCCAGGGCCGGCTCGAGGTGCTGCTGAACTTCCAGACCATGATCGCCGACCTCACCGGGCTGGATCTCGCCAACGCCTCCATGCTCGACGAGTCCACCGCGGCCGCCGAGGCGATGACGCTGATGCACCGCGCATCGCGGGGCTCGGCCAACCGGCTTGCCGTCGACGAGGACATGTTCGCCCAGACCGCGGCCATCCTGGCGACCCGCGCGGAGCCGCTGGGCATCGAGATCGTCACCGCCGACTTGCGCAACGGTCTTCCCGACGGTGAGTTCTTCGGCGTCATCGCACAGCTGCCCGGCGCCAGCGGACGGGTGACCGACTGGTCCAAGCTGGTCGAGCAGGCCCACGAGCGCGGTGCGCTGGTGGCGCTGGGCGCCGACCTGTTGGCGATGACGCTGATCGCCCCGCCGGGTGAGTTGGGCGCCGACGTCGCGTTCGGAAGCGCGCAGAGATTCGGTGTGCCAATGGGATTCGGTGGACCGCACGCCGGTTTCCTTGCGGTGCACAACAAGCACGCCCGCCAGCTGCCCGGCCGCCTGGTGGGGGTGTCGGTCGACAGCGACGGAGCGCCGGCCTACCGGCTGTCGCTGCAGACCCGTGAACAGCACATCCGCCGCGACAAGGCGACCTCCAACATCTGTACCGCCCAGGTGCTGTTGGCGGTGATGGCCGCGTCGTACGCCAGCTACCACGGTCCCGAGGGCCTGACCGGCATCGCCCGCCGCGTCCACGGGCACGCCCGCTCACTGGCCGCCGGCCTGAGCGAGGCCGGCGTCGAGGTGGTGCACGACACCTTCTTCGACACCGTGCTGGTGCATGTCCCGAACCGCGCTGCCGCGGTGCAGGCCGAGGCCAAGGGTCGCGGCATCAACATCTGGCGGGTGGACGCCGACCACGTGTCGGTCACGTGTGACGAGGCCACCACCGCGGCCCATGTCGCCCTGGTGTTGGAGTCCTTCGGCGCCAGCCTGGCAGGGGATTACGCCGGTCCCGAAATCGAGTCGCGGACAAGCGAATTCCTGACCCACCCGGCGTTCCACCGGTACCGCACCGAAACCGAGATGATGCGCTACCTGCGCATGCTCGCCGACAAAGACATAGCGCTGGACCGCAGCATGATCCCGCTCGGGTCGTGCACGATGAAGCTCAACGCCGCCGCCGAGATGGAGTCGATCACCTGGCCGGAATTCGGTAAGCAGCATCCGTTCGCCCCGGCCGGTGACACCCCGGGCATGCGCAAGCTGATCGCCGATCTGGAGGGCTGGCTGACCGGCCTGACCGGGTACGACGCAATCTCGTTGCAGCCCAACGCCGGATCGCAGGGTGAATACGCCGGACTGCTGGCCATCCGCGAGTATCACCTGGCCAATGGCGACACCGGCCGTGACGTCTGCCTGATCCCGTCCAGCGCGCACGGCACCAATGCCGCGTCCGCGGCGATGGTCGGTATGCGGGTGGTCGTGGTGGCCTGCCGGGAGAACGGCGACGTCGACCTCGACGATCTGCGCGCAAAAGTCAGCGAGCACGCCGAGCGGCTGGCCGCGCTGATGATCACCTACCCGTCTACGCACGGGGTCTACGAGCACGACATCGCCAACATCTGCGCCGCGGTGCATGACGCCGGCGGGCAGGTGTACGTCGACGGCGCCAACCTCAATGCTCTTGTCGGGCTGGCCCGGCCGGGCAAGTTCGGCGGCGACGTCAGCCACCTGAACCTGCACAAGACGTTCTGCATCCCGCACGGTGGCGGCGGCCCCGGTGTCGGACCGGTGGCGGTGCGCTCGCACCTGGCGGCGTTCCTGCCCGGCCACCCGATGGCCGAGGAACTACCGAAGGGACATCCGGTGTCGGCGGCCCCGTACGGGTCGGCGTCGATCCTGCCGATCACCTGGGCCTACATCCGGATGATGGGTGCGGGCGGCCTGCGCGATGCCACGCTGACCGCGATCGCCTCGGCCAACTACATCGCGCGCCGCCTCGACGAGTACTACCCGGTGCTCTACACCGGCGAGAACGGCATGGTCGCCCACGAGTGCATCCTCGATCTGCGGGGCATCACCAAGTCCACCGGCGTCACCGTCGACGATGTGGCGAAGCGGTTGGCGGACTTCGGTTTCCATGCACCGACCATGAGCTTCCCGGTCGCCGGCACGTTGATGGTGGAGCCCACCGAGAGCGAAAGCCTGGCCGAGGTGGACGCGTTCTGCGAGGCGATGATCGCGATCCGCGCCGAGATCGACAAGGTCGGCTCGGGGGAGTGGCCCGCCGACGACAATCCGCTGCGCAATTCGCCGCACACCGCCGAATGCCTGCTGGTCGACGAGTGGACACACCCGTACAGCCGTGAGCAGGCGGCATACCCGTTGGGCAAGGGAAACCGGGCGAAGGTATGGCCGCCGGTGCGACGCATCGACGGGGCGTACGGCGACCGGAACCTGGTGTGCTCGTGCCCGCCGGTGGAGGCGTTCGCCTGATCTGGGCGCGACGTCGCTGATAGCGTGCAAGCCGTGCTGCCTGCCGAGGTCCGCCAGTGGCAAGAGGGTGGCCGGATGCTGTCCACCAGCGTGGGGTCGGTGTTCGTCCGATCCCACGCTGGCTCGTCCGGCCCGACCTTGCTTATGCTGCACGGCTTCCCGTCGAGTTCCTACGATTTCCGCGGGGTCGTCGATCGCCTGGGTGACCAGGCCTGGCTGACGCTGGACTTCCTCGGCTTCGGGCTGTCGGACAAGCCCCGCCCGCATCGCTACAGCCTGCTCGAGCAGGCCGACATCGTGCAGCAGGTCGTCGCCGACGCCGCACCGGGTCCGGTGGTGCTGCTTGCCCACGACATGGGCACGTCGGTGGCCACCGAGCTGCTGGCTCGCGACATCGCCGGCACGCTGCCCTTCGACATCCAGCGCGCCGTCCTCACCAACGGCAGCGTCATCATCGAGCGCGCCAGCCTGCGCCCCAGCCAGAAGATCCTGCGCGGCCCGCTCGGCCCGCTGTTCGCCCGGCTGACCAACGAGCGTGGCTTCCTACGCGGGTTCGCGAAGCTGTTCAGCGCCGCGCATCCACTGTCGGACGAGGAGGCCCACGCCCAGTGGGCGCTGCTGGCACGCGACGACGGCCACCGCATCCTGAACCTGCTGTGTGCCTACCTCAACGAACGGGTGCGCTTCGCCGACCGATGGCACGTGGCCGTCCGCGACTGGGACAAGCCGCTCGGATTCCTCTGGGCCACCGGCGATCCCGTGGCCACCACCAACGTCCTGGCCGGCCTGCGGGAGTTGCGGCCGGCGGCTGAGGTGATCGAGCTGGCCGGCGTCGGCCACTACCCGCAGATCGAGGTGCCCGACGAATTCACCGCGGGCGTCCGACAGTTGCTGCGGCTCGGCTGACGGATCAGGACAGCAGCGTCGACACGGCCGTCGCCAGATCCGGCGAATCGGACGTCGCGACGTTCTGATACGTGCCGCCCGAGGTTTGGGCGACCGCTTCCCACGTCGACCGGTCAGAGTCGTCACCGAAGTCGATGACGTTGATCGCCACCGGCTTGGCCGGATCGGTCGCCGACTTCACGTACTGAACCAGCCCGGGGCCGTCCAGCGTCTGATCGGTGTGAGGACCCTGCGTGATCACCAGCATCGAATTGGTCTGCCCCTGCCGGAAGTTCGCCAGCGCCTCGCCGTAGGCCAGCCGCAACGTCGTGAACGACACGGCACCGCTGCCCGACGGCGACAACCCGCCCAGTGTGCCGGTCAGTGCCGCCGAGCGTGGCTGCCCGTTGACATCGTCGGTCAGCGGCCCCATCGGCACCGCCGACTTGCCCTCGACACCGTTGAACGTCCACAACCCCACCGCCGCGTTCGACGGCAGTGCGCCGATCCGGTTGGTCAGCGCGGTCACCACATTGGCCAGCCGGGACTTGCCGCCTTCGTCGGTACCCATCGCCTGGTCGAGCATGATCGTGGTGGCCGACCCGGTGGCCGGGGTGGACACCGCCGCGGCCAGGGTGGCCCGCACCGACTCGTCCTCGATGGTGAGCGGCGATCCCAGTTGCGGGAAGCTCACCACATCGTTGCCCGGCGGGGTGGTGCCCTCGGCCCGGAAGCCGGCCTTCGCCAGGGCGCTGAGCTGTTCGGGTTTACGCATGAACCGGGCGAACTGGCTGGCCGCACTGACCTGCTCCTCGGACAACCAGGTTCCGGCCAGCAAGACGGTGGGGTAGTCGGCCAGGGCCACCGGTCCCGACGGCAACCATTCGGCGACACTGTTTTTGGCGTCCGGCGTGGACGACGCGCGGGCGAACAGCTGCTGCTCGGTGGTCGCCACCGCGTGAACCGGCGCACCGGGGTCCCCGGTACCCAGCAGAGACTTCCAGGCCGTGTCGGTGGTGTCGTCGGCGAGCTTGGGCTGCCCGGCGACCAGACCGTTGACCGCGCCGATGCCGGCGGTGGCCGGTGAGTTCGGCGGCGCCGACGCAGCTGCCACCGCTTCGGCGGCAAGATACGTGGCGTCGGCATTCCCGACGGTGGGCAGCGCCAGTCGCAGCGATCCCCAGCCGGGCAGGTTCAGGCCGTCGAGCGCCGTCGGATTGGACTGCAACCCCGGCAGCGCCGACCACCCCTGTTGTCCCAGGGCGTCTTTGAGCTGCGGTCGCACCGCGAGCACGACGGGTGAGCTGACCAGTGAGCGGGCGTCGCTGACGACTTCCTTGCCCGCGCTGGACTGCAGGCGGGCCGCACCGATGGAACTGGCCGGGATCCACAGGGCCGGACGCTCGCCGAGATCGCCGGGCCAGTTGGACACGAAACCGTCGACCACGCGATCCGAATCGGCTGCGGTGACAATCATTTTCACGCAGCGATCGCCGACCGGGGTGACCGTGGCGTTGAAGCCCTGGGCGAACTTGCTGACGTTGTCGGCGATCGACGGGTCGGCGACCACCCCGACGTTGAGGGTGCCGCCCAGACATTTCTGGGCGGCGTCGGTCGACCGATGGGACAGCGCATCGCCGAAGAACCGCCACAGGATCACCGCGCCGACGACCACCACGACCGTGATCAGCGCGGCGATCACCCCGAGACTCACCCCGCGGCGGCCGCTCTCACTGCGGTGCCCGCCCTCGAAAGCGATTCTGCGCCGGGCGGTGTCGGTCAGCGGCGACGAGCCGGTGTCGTCGCGTGCGTCATCGCTGTCGGGACCATCGGAGTCACCGGGACGGGCGAAGCGACCGGTCGGACTGTCGTCGGCAGGCTCGTCACCGAATGAACCCCCGGGACCCGGTCTGCTGTGCCTGCCCATGGCGGTGCTTGATCCTCTTCCCTGTCAACGGTGATGCGGTGTGGACGTGCTTGTCAGGCGCCGGTGCTGGCCTTGTACTCCCGGCGTCGCCGGTGCAGGATCGGCTCGGTGTAGCCGTTGGGCTGCGCGGCGCCGGCCAGGATCAGCTCCTGGGCGGCCTGGAAGGCGATGCTGTTGTCCGGATCCGTCGCCATCGGCTTGAAGTCGGGATCGGACGCGTTCTGCTCGTCGACCACCGCCGCCATCCGGCGCAGGCTTTCCCGGACGGCGTCCTCGGTGATCACACCGTGCCGCAGCCAGTTCGCCAGCAGCTGGCTCGAAATACGCAGCGTCGCACGGTCTTCCATCAGAGCGACGTCGTGGATGTCAGGTACCTTGGAGCAGCCGACACCGGCGTCGATCCAGCGCACCACGTAGCCGAGGATCGACTGGCAGTTGTTGTCCACCTCTTCGTGGATCTCCTCGGGCGACCACGCCAGCTCCTTGGCGAGCGGGATCGTCAGCAACTCGTCGATGCTGGTGCGGGTCTTGCCGGCCAGCTCCTTGTGCACCGCGTAGACGTCGACGTAGTGGTAGTGCATGGCGTGCAGGGTGGCCGCCGTCGGCGACGGCACCCACGCGGTGGTGGCGCCGGAGCGGGGCTGGCCGATCTTCTGCTCGACCATGTCGGCCATCAGATCGGTCATGGCCCACATGCCCTTACCGATCTGCGCCTTGCCGGAGAACCCGGTCGCCAGGCCGATGTCGACGTTCTGGTCCTCGTAGGCCTTGATCCACGGCTGGGACTTCATGGCGCCCTTGCGGATCATCGGGCCGGCTTCCATCGAGGTGTGGATCTCGTCCCCGGTGCGGTCCAGGAAGCCGGTGTTGATGAACGCCACCCGGTCGGCGGCGGCCTTGATGCAGGCCTTGAGGTTGGCCGAGGTGCGGCGCTCCTCGTCCATGATGCCGACCTTGATGGTGTTCTGCGGCAGGCCCAGCACGTCCTCGACGCGGCTGAACAGTTCGCAGGTGAACGCGACCTCATCGGGCCCGTGCATCTTGGGCTTCACGATGTAGATCGACCCGGTCCGGCTGTTCTGCCGCGGGCTGCCGTCCTCGGCCTTGAGGCCGTGCACCGCGATCAGGCTGGTGAACAGCGCGTCCTGGATGCCTTCGGGGATCTCGTTGCCCTCAGCATCGACAATCGCGTCGTTTGTCATCAGGTGCCCGACGTTGCGGACGAACAGCAGGCTGCGCCCGGGCAGCGTCAACTCGCCGTCGCCCGGCGTCTTGTAGGTCCGGTCGTCGTTGAGCACGCGGGTGAAGCTCTTGCCGCCCTTGCTGACCTCTTCGGCCAGGTCACCCCTGTTCAGGCCGAGCCAGTTGCGGTAGCCGAGCACCTTGTCGTCGGCGTCGACGGCGGCCACCGAGTCCTCGAAGTCCATGATCGTGGTGATCGCGGACTCCAGCACGACGTCCTTGACGCCGGCTTTGTCGGTCTTGCCGACGGGCGACTCGGGGTCGATCAGGATCTCGATGTGCAGGCCGTTGTTGACCAACAGCACCGACCAGGCGGGTTCGCCGAGCTCGCCGGTGTAGCCGACGAACTTCTCCGGGCTGGCCAGCCCGGTGGACTCGTCGCCCAGCGCGATCTCCAGGGCGCCGTCGGCGACGCTGATGCCCGTCGCGTCGGCCCATGATCCCGACGCCAGCGGAACGGCCTTGTCGAGGAAGTCGCGGGCGTAGGCGATCACCTTGTCGCCGCGGATCTGGTTGTAGCTGGTGCCCGGCTCGGCGCCGCCCTCGGTGCTGATGACGTCGGTGCCGTAGAGGGCGTCGTACAGCGAACCCCAGCGGGCGTTCGCGGCGTTGAGCGCGAAGCGGGCGTTGAGGATCGGAACCACCAGCTGCGGGCCGGCGGTGGTGGTGATCTCGTCGTCCACGCCGGAGGTGGTGATGCTGAAGTCACCCGGATCCGGCTGCAGGTAGCCGATGTCGGTGAGGAACTGCTGGTACTCACCGGCGTCGATGCCGCCGATGATCCGCTGCCGATGCCACCTGTCGATCTGCGCCTGCAGATCGTCGCGGCGGGCGAGCAGATCCTGATTCTGCGGCGTCAGGTCGGTGACGACCTTGTCCACCCCGGCCCAGAAGCTGTCGGCATCAATCCCGGTGCCGGGCAGCGCCTCGTTGGTGATGAAGTCGTACAACACCTGCGCCACACGCAGGTTGCCCACGGGCACGCGATCGCTCATCTGTCCTCCCTCACGACAATCAATTCATCTTACCCGCAGGTAGGAACCCCTCCGACAGAGTGTCGTAGGCCACCTCCGCACCCAGCAGCCGCTCACACCACGCCAGCAGCGCCGCCCGCAACGGCGCGGCGCGCTCGGCTATAACCCCCTGGCGCCGGACGTATTCCGCTCGCCCGGCGGGTTCCTCGACGGTGATGGGCTCAAACCCGAAGTCCGACAGGTCATAGGGACTCGCCCGCATGTCGAGCTCACGTGCGTCCGCGGCCAGCTCCAGGCAGCCCACCAGCAACTCCGAATTCACCAGCGGTCCGAGCTTGAAGCACCACTTGTAGAGATCCATGTTCGCGTGCAGACACCCCGGCTGTTCCCAGTCGCGCTGCGCGGCGCGGGTCGGTATTCCGCGGTTGCGTGGCGCGGCCGCGGCCGTGAAGAACCGATAGGCGTCGAAATGAGTGCAGCGCAGCGGCATCGACTCCACCACCGCATCGGTACCCGGCCCGCCGAGTCGCAGCGGCACCGCGCCGTGGCGAACCGCGTCGGAGCGGTAGACCATCGCCCATTCGTGCAGCCCGAAGCAGCCGAACTGCGGCGCGCGTGCTTCGGTGCGGCGCAGCAGGTCGGCCACGAAACCGACCGTGGACAGCCGGGAGTGCAGGAAGCCGGAGCCGACGGTCACGCCGTCGGGCGTGGCGTGATAGCCCGCGCGGTCGAGGTATTCCGCACTCGCCGGGCCGGCCAGCGAGGTGCCGTAACCGGGATGCCACACCCGCAGCTGGCGCGGTCGCAGGCTGTAGTAGGTGAACAGGAAATCCCACACCGGATGCGCCTCGCCGCGGCGGGCGCGCTGCAGATGCGGGCCGGTGAACCGCTCCACCCGGGCGCGGTGAGCCGCCGCCATCCCCAGCCATGTGTGTTCGGCCAGCGGGCCGTCACGCACGGTGCATCCCGTCGCGCACCGTGCCGATCAGGTCCTCGACCAGGTCCTCCAGCGCGACCATGGCGCATACCGACTCATCGCCGTCGGTGACCAGGGCCAGGTGGCTGTTGTCGCGACGCAGCTGGGACAGCGCGTCCGGCAGCGGCATGTCGTTGGTAACCCGCGGCAGCGGACGCACCACGGAGCCGTCGACGACCGCGTCGCGCTCGTCGATCCGGTCGAGGATGTCCTTGATGTGGACGAAGCCGATGAAGTCGCCGCCGGCATCGGTGACCGGGAACCGGGAGTAGCCCGTCTCGTTGAGCGCCTGCTCGATGGCGCTGACGGTCGGCCCGCTGCCGGGCCGGGCGACCGGCACCGTCCGGATGTCGCGCACCGGCACGGCCACGTCGTTGACCACCCGGTTGCGGATCTGCAGCGCCCGGGTCAGCCGCATGTGTTCCTCCGGGTCCAGCAGCCCTTCGGATCGCGATTCGGCGATCATCTCCGCGAGTTCGACGGTGGACACCGTGACGTCGAGTTCGTCCTTGGCTTCGACGCCGAAGGCGCGCAACGTGGTGTTGGCCGCCCAGTTGTAGAAAGCGATGAACGGCCGGGCGAACCGCACGTAGACCAGATACACCGGGATCACCAGCATCGCCGTCTTCTCCGGACCGGCGATCGCGATGTTCTTGGGCACCATCTCGCCGAGCAGCACATGCAACGTCACCACGACGCCCAGCGCCACCACGAACGACACGGTGTGCAGGACGGCGTCGGGAACCCCGACCAGATCGAAGGGCTTCTCCAGCAGGTGGGCCACCGCGGGCTCGCCGACCCGGCCGAGCAGGATCGAACACACGGTGATGCCCAGCTGGGCGCCGGCCAGCATCAGGGACAGTTGCTCACCGGCCCGCAGCACCGTCACCGCGCTCCGTTTGCCTTGTTCGGCAAGGGCTTCCAGTCGGTCGCGGCGGGCCGAGATCAGCGCGAATTCGGACCCGACGAAGAAGGCGTTGGCGCCCAGCAGCGCGATGGTCAGCAGAACGCCCAGGAAGTCGCCCATCAGCCCTCCCGCCCCGGGTCGCCGCGGCGGCCCAACTCGGTCAGCACGAGCTGATCGATCCGGCGGCCGTCCATCTCGACGACGGTGGCCCGCCAGTGAACCGGGTCGTCGAAGAGGCCGTCCGGGTCGAAGGCGGACAGTTCGACCGATTCGCCGGGCTCGGGAATGTGGCCCAGCTTCTCCAGCACCAGCCCGCCGATCGTTTCGTATTCGCCTTCGGGGGCGCGGAATCCGGTGGCTTCCGACACCTCGTCGATGCGCAGCAGCCCCGACACCTGCCAGCCCTGCCCTGCCTTCTGGAAGTCGGGTGTGGAGTCGTCGTGCTCGTCGCGGACGTCACCGACGATCTCTTCGATCAGGTCCTCGACGGTGACCATGCCCGCGGTGCCGCCGTATTCGTCGACCACCATCGCGGTCTGCAGGCCGTGGGCGCGAAGCTGGGCCATCAGCGCGTCGCCGTCCAGCGACGCCGGGACCGTGGGCACCGGGATCGCCATCGACACCAGCCGGGTGGTCGAACGCTCCTCGGCGGGCACGCCGAACACCTGCTTGACGTGTACCAGGCCGATGGTTTCGTCCAGGTCGCCGCGGACGATGGGGAAGCGGGAGAAGCCGGTGCTCGCCGAGGCGGTGACCAGGTCGGCGACCGTGCTGTCGGCGTCGAGTGCCTCGATCTCGGTGCGCGGGGTCATGAACTCCTCGGCGATCCGCGACCCGAACTGCAGCGACCGGTTCACCAGCGCCGCCGTGGCCTCGTCGAGCGAGCCATGCTCGGCCGAGCTGCGGACCAGCGACCCGAGTTCTTCGGGGAGCGCGCCGAGCGCAGTTCCTCGGCCGGCTCGATGCCCATCCGGCGCAGGATCCAGTTGGCGGTGCCGTTGGTGAGCTTGATGATCGGGGTCATCACTGTCGAGAACATCAGCTGGAATCCGGCGGTGGCGCGCGCGGTCGGCACCGGCCGCGCGACCGCGAGGTTCTTGGGCACCAGTTCGCCGAACACCATCGACAAGGAGGTGGCGATCAGGATCGCCAGGGTCAGCGAGATCACGGCGGCCGCCCGCTGCGGCACATGCAGCAGCTCGAGGACCGGATCGAGCAGCCGCGCCAGGACGGGCTCGGCGAGATAACCGGTGGCCAGCGTGGTGATCGAAATGCCCAATTGCGCGCCGGACAGCTGGAAGGACAGCGTGCGATGCGCTTTCGCGACGTTCTGGTCGCTGCGGTCACCGGTGCGGGCGTTCGCGTCGACGGTGCTGCGTTCCAGGGCGGTCAGCGAGAACTCGGCGGCGACGAACAACGCCGTTCCGAGGGTCAGCACGACGATCGCCAACAGGCTCAACGCGGTGTACATGGCGGTCATGAGCGGGTGGGGCAGCCGGGCCACATGCCCGGCCGGCTAGAAGAAGGTTCGGCCTCGGCCTCGTCTGCGGGGCGCTCGCCCCAGGCAGCCCGATCCGCGGGGACCTCGATGGGTGCCTGCGGCACAGGTTCCCTTTCCTCGGGGAGCAGAACAAATCCCTATGTTAGCGGCTTCGCCGACGATGACCGGCTCACCAGCCGGTCGGCAGGGGATGCCCCTCGGCGAACCCGGCCGCCGACTGGATGCCCAGCACCACCCGTTCGTGCAGCTCGGCGATGGTGGTGGCACCGACGTAGGTGCAGGTGCTGCGGACTCCCGAGGTGATGTGGTCGAGCAGATCCTCGACGCCGCCGCGTTCGGGGTCAAGCGCCATCCGCGAGGTCGAGATGCCCTCCTCGAACAGCGCCTTGCGGGCGCGGTCGAAGGCGCTGTCGGCGCTGGTGCGGGCGGCCACGGCCCGCTTGGAGGCCATGCCGTAGCTCTCCTTGTAGGGCCGGCCGTCACGGTCGCGCATCAGGTCACCGGGGGATTCGTAGGTGCCGGCGAACCAGGACCCGATCATCACGTTCGACGCGCCCGCCGCCAGCGCCAGCGCCACGTCGCGCGGATGCCGCACGCCGCCGTCGGCCCACACGTGCGCGCCGAGTTCTCGTGCGGCAGAGGAGCATTCGACCACGGCAGAGAATTGCGGGCGCCCGACGCCGGTCATCATCCGGGTGGTGCACATGGCGCCGGGGCCGACTCCCACCTTGACGATGGAGGCGCCGGCCCCGATCAGGTCGCGCGTCCCTTCGGCGGACACGACGTTGCCTGCTGCCAGCGGGACGCCGAGGTCCAGGGACGACACGGCCTTGATCGCGTCGAGCATCTTGAGCTGGTGGCCGTGCGCGGTGTCGACCACCAGCACGTCGACGCCGGCCTCGGCGAGCGCCCGCGCCTTGGCGGCCACGTCGCCGTTGATGCCCACCGCGGCGGCGATCCGCAGCCGGCCCGCCGCGTCGACGGCCGGGGTGTAGATGCCCGCGCGGATGGCGCCGATGCGGGTGAGTACCCCGGCCAGGGCGCCGTCGACATCGGTGAGGACGGCCACGTCCACCGGGGCGTGCTCGAGCAGCTCGAACACCTGCCGTGGATCGGTGTGGGCCGGAGCGGTGACGAAGTCGCTGACCGCGATGTCGCGCACGCGCGCAAACCGGTCGACGCCGACGGTGGCGGCTTCGGTGACCAGGCCGATGGGCCTGCCCTCGAACACCACCACGGCCACCCCGTGGGCCCGCTTGTGGATCAGCGCGACAGCGTCGGACACCGAGTCATCAGGCGCCAGCACCACCGGGGTGTCGGCCACCAGGTCGCGGCTCTTGACGAAGTCGACGGTCTGCTTGACAGCGTCGATCGGCAGGTCCTGCGGCAGCACCACGATGCCGCCGCGGCGGGCCACCGTCTCGGCCATCCGACGGCCCGCCACCGCGGTCATGTTGGCCACCACGACCGGGATCGTCGTCCCCGTGCCGTCGGAGGTCGACAGGTCGACATCGAACCGGGACGCGACGTCGGATCGGCTGGGGACGACGAAGACGTCGTCGTAGGTCAGGTCGTACTGAGGTAGCTGGCCGTCGAGAAAGCGCACCCGATCAGCCTAACGGCGCTACGCCTCGACTTCGGTGCGGTCACCGCTCCACAGGGTGTGGAATCGGGCGGCCGGGTCGGCGTCGGTCCGGCCGTAGGTGTGTGCGCCGAAGAAGTCGCGCAGGCCCTGGGTCAGCGCCGCGGGCAGCCGTTCGGTGCGCAGCGCGTCGTAGTAGGACAGCGCCGAGGCGAACCCGGGGATCGGAATGCCCAGCTCGGTGGCCTTCACCACGACGCGACGCCAGCTGTCGATCCCGGCCTCGACCGCATCGCGGAAGTACGGCGCGGCGATCAGCGTCGCCAGGTCGGCGTTCTCGTCGAACGCTTCCTTGATCCGGTTGAGGAACTTCGCGCGAATGATGCAGCCGCCGCGCCAGATCGTGGCCATGTCGCCGGGGGTGATGTTCCAGTCGTACTCGTTGCTGCCGGCCTGGATCTGGTTGAAGCCCTGGGCGTAGGCGATGATCTTCGAGGCGTAGAGCGCCTTGCTGACGTCATCGATGAATTGCGCTGCGTCCGTGGGTCGTTCACCCAGGTCGCCGGAGGCCAGGCCGGTCGTAGCCTTGCGCTGCGGGACCGAGCCCGACAGTGCGCGGGCGAAGACCGCCTCGGCGATACCGGTCACCGGCACTCCGAGATCCAGCGCCGACTTGACCGTCCAGCGGCCGGTGCCCTTCTGCTCGGCCTCATCGACGATGACGTCGACGAGCGGCTTGCCGGTCTTGGCGTCGGTCTGGCGCAGCACCTCGGCGGTGATCTCGATCAGGTAGCTGTCCAGATCGCCCTTGTTCCACTCCGCGAAGATCTCGGCGATCTCGGGTGCGGTCTTGCCGAGCCCGTCGCGCAGCAGCTGGTAGGCCTCGCCGATGAGCTGCATGTCGGAGTACTCGATGCCGTTGTGCACCATCTTGACGAAGTGGCCGGCACCGTCGGGGCCGATGTGGGTGCAGCACGGAACGCCGTCGACGTGCGCGGAGATCTCCTCGAGCAGCGGCCCCAGCGACTTGTAGGACTCGGCGGGCCCGCCCGGCATGATCGACGGCCCCTTCAATGCGCCTTCCTCACCGCCGGAGATGCCGGCGCCGACGAAGTGCAGTCCGCGCTCGCGCACCGCCTTCTCGCGGCGGATGGTGTCGGTGTACAGCGCGTTGCCGCCGTCGATGATGATGTCGCCCGGCTCGAAGACCTCGCACAGCTCGTTGATCACCGCGTCGGTCGGGTCGCCGGCCTTGACCATGATCAGCGCACGACGTGGCTTCTCCAGCGCGGCGGCGAATTCGGCCATCGTCTCGGTGCGCACGAAGTTGCCCTCGGATCCGTGCTCGGCGAGTACGGCATCGGTCTTGGCGACCGACCGGTTGTGCAAGGCGACGGTATAGCCGTGGTGGGCGAAGTTCCGCGCGATGTTCGATCCCATCACCGCCATTCCGGTAACACCGATCTGTGCAGTACCGTCCGTTTGCGGTGAGCTCATCTCGCGCCTTTCGATTGTGTGGATTTTGTTGTCGCAGAACAGATTCAGGAAAGAAATAGTCGGTGCAGCTCGGTCAGCCACGGCACCGCGACCGCGACCGTGGGCACCACCAGCACCGCGGCCGCCGTGGCGTAGGCGGCCAGTGACAGCGCCAGACTGTTGGGATCGCCGGCGAGCCGGCGCACCCGGATCAGCGTGGTCGGGCCGCCACCGGCCAGGGCACCTTTCGGCGTGCGGGCGGCCGCGCAGGCCACCAGCGCGCGGGCCAGCGGAGCGGGTCCTGCGGTGCGCACCGCGGCATCGTCGGCGAGCATCTCCACGAGCAGCCGAACCGCATTGAGCGCGCTGCCGCTGCGGACGAAGCGGGGGAACGCCGTGTGCACGGCGATGAACGCCTCGAGCACCAAATCGTGGCGGGCCCGCAGATGCGCCCGCTCATGGCTGAGGATCGCGGTGAGTTCGGTGTCGCTCAACGCCGACAGGGTGCCCTGGCTGAGCACGACCCGGCTGCGCACTCCGGGCAGGCAGTAGGCCAGCGGTTCGGACACGTCGAGCACCCGCAGCCCGTGCATACCGTGCCGGCAGTCGCCCAGCAGGTCGACGACCATCCGGTGGTGGGCCCGGCGGCGCCGGGTGGCGACCGCGACCTGCACCGCCGCGACCACCAGTCGAGCGCCGATGAGCAGGGTGATCGCGAAGACCACGACGTATGCCGTCCACAGCGGCCAGCCCAGCACTTCGATCTCGCTGGTGATCGTCGCGGTGGGACGGCCGTCCGGGCCGGGGGCGAACAGCCGGCTCGCGATGGCCAGTCCGGCGCTGAATGCGGAGAGCACGGCGGCCACCGCAATCGACTGCCAGAGCACGATCGCGGCCCGCGGCGCGCGCATCGGCCATGAGGCCCGGGCCAGCAGCGCGGGCACAGGACCAACCAGCATCAAGGCGAGGAAGGTGAAGGCCAGCGCGGACACGCTGAAATTGTCCCTCAGGCGTTGGGCATGCCGCCAGCGGGCCAGGTGGAACGGTGCTTGGACTCCAATTCGGCCAATGCGCGCCGCAATGCGTCCGCCTCGTCGACGCCCACGCGCTCGACGAAGTGCACCAGGGCGGCCTGCCGGCCGCCGGAGTCGGAGGCCTGATCCAGTGCGTCGACCATCAGGCCGGCGACCAGTTCGTCGCGGCCGTGGACCGGTGCGTACTGGTGGGCGCGGTCATCCCGGATCTGGGAGACCAGGTTCTTGCGGGCCAGGCGCTGCAGGACGGTCATCACCGTGGTGTAAGCCAGGTCCCGTTCGGTACAGAGCGCCTCGTGGACCTGACGAACCGTCAACGGCTCACCAGCGGCCCACAAGTGGTCCATCACCGCGCGTTCAAGTTCGCCGAGACGAGTCAACTTGGCCATTTCCGTTCATCTCCGTAGGCAGTCAAATCAGAGTACTCCCGATTACTACCGCGCGTCGTATCCAATAAGTCGATCAACTCCGCTCCGGACGGTGGTGTTCCCGCGGAGCCCCCGGTGACCGGGTCGGCGCAGGCCACCCGGCATAAAACGGTCAGAGTTGTGACAGCACTCACAGTAGCCACGCAGGCTTGCCATCCCTTCTTATGGTTAGGCTTACCTAACCATAGACGAGGAGGTGTCGTGACCGCAGCCGTGCTTGACCCATTGATCGACGGGATGACCATTCGCCGGGTCCTGCCGTTGCACGAATCCAGCCGCCGATTGCGCGACCTGACCCCGGAATCACCCCGTGTTCACGGGGTGGCGGTGATGGCCGATGTGTCCCGGCGACGTTGGTGGCCGCTGGATTCGGTGACCTCCGGACGGCTGGCTGCAATGTTCGAGTCGGCGGCCGACGAACTGGGGGACCGGCGGGCCGCCGCTCATCAGCTCGCGGCCACGTTCACCCATGCGGTTCTGGGCCGGGCGGTCACCCTGCTCGTCCTCGAGGGGCGGGCCTGGGACGCCGGGCCGGGAAATCTCTGGATGCACATCGACTCGGAGGGGTCGATCGACTGGGCCGCCGTCGTCGACCCCACACTGCGGGTGTTGCCCGATGATCCCGCGACCACCGGCGTGGTCCGGCTGCCCAACGAGCGCGCGCTGGCCACCTGGACCGCGCACCGCTGCCATCGCTCGCTGGAGCCCATTTTCGACGGCCTGCACCACCTGAGTCGTGGCTCGCTTACGCCGGCTGCCATGTGGCAGATGGTCGGGTCGGCGGTGGTCATCACCGCCACCCAGGTGCCGATGCTCACCGGCACCGGCGAACTCACCTGCATGCGGCGTGGCCAGGCGGTGCTCGACGCGCTGAGCGGATTCGGGCTGCCGGTACGGGCGCTGCGTCGCACGGGGTAGCTCTTGTAACTTAGGCAAGGCTTGCCTAGTCTGTGATGACCAGACCAACGGACCGAGCCGGAGTTTCTGAGGGCTGCAGAAACCCCCGGTCCATGCCGAGGACGGGCCCCGCGTTCACACGCGGGGCCCGTCCCTCGTCTCCACCCGGCTGGTGTAGACACAGTTGCGTGCAATCAGAGCAGTCGCCGAGCGAGCAGATCGCTTTCTCCGCCCCGTTCGACAACGAACTCGGGCTGGTGTTCACCGAATTGACCGTCGATGGCGCCAAGGCGCAACTGGACGTGGCGCCCAAACTCCTGCAGCCGATGGGCATCGTCCACGGTGGGGTGTACTGCTCGATCATCGAGTCGATGGCCAGCACGTCGGCGTACGTCTGGCTGTCCGCCAACGGCGGCGGCAACGTCGTCGGTGTCAACAACAACACCGACTTCCTGCGGGCGATCTCCGGCGGCACCGTGTACGGGGTGGCCGAGCCCCTGCACCGCGGCCGTCGCCAGCAGCTGTGGCTGGTGACCATCCGCGACGACAAGGATCGCCTCGTCGCCCGCGGACAGGTGCGCCTGCAGAACCTCGAGCCCGAGGCCTGAGCGACCTCGCCGCCCTGCTGATCCCGTGTGGGCGTGGCAGGATCGCGCACTATGCAACTGACACCCCACGAAACCGACCGGTTGCTGCTGTCCTATGCCGCCGATCTCGCCCGGCGCAGACAAGCGCGCGGGCTGAAGCTCAACTACCCCGAAGCGGTCGCGCTGATCACCGATCACGTGCTGGAAGGCGCCCGCGACGGTCGCACCGTCGCCGAGCTCATGGTCACCGGGCGTGACGTGCTGGGCCGCGACGACGTAATGGAGGGTGTCCCCGAGATGCTGCACGACGTGCAGGTCGAAGCCACGTTCCCGGACGGCACGAAGCTGGTCACCGTCCACCACCCGATCCCGTGAGTTTGTGGAGGACACCATGATTCCCGGTGAGGTTTTCCTCGGCGACGGTGACATCGAGATCAACGCCGGTGCCGCGCGGATCGAACTGGAGATCGTCAACACCGGCGACCGGCCGGTGCAGGTCGGCAGCCACGTACACCTGCCGCAGGCCAACGCCGCGCTGTCCTTCGACCGTGCCGCGGCGCACGGGCATCGATTCGACATCCCCGCCGGCACCGCCGTCCGCTTCGAACCCGGTGTGGCGCAACGAGTCCGACTGGTGCCGCTGCAAGGCCTGCGCGAGGTGCACGGACTGAGCCTCAACCCACCCGGAAGGCTGGATGCATGACCGAGCTGTCCCGGGCCCGCTATGCCGCTCTGTTCGGGCCCACCACCGGCGACCGGATCCGCCTGGCCGACACCGACCTTCTCGTCGAGATCACCGAGGATCGCAGCGGTGGCCCCGGCCTGGCCGGCGACGAGGCGGTGTTCGGCGGGGGCAAGGTGCTGCGTGAGTCGATGGGTCAAGGCCGCGCCACCCGTGCCGACGGCGCGCCGGACACCGTGATCACCGGTGCGGTGATCATCGACTACTGGGGAATCATCAAGGCCGACATCGGGATTCGCGACGGCCGCATCGTCGGCATCGGCAAGGCGGGCAACCCTGACATCATGTCCGGTGTGCACCCGGACCTGGTGGTCGGTCCGTCGACGGAGATCATCGCCGGCAACGGGCGCATCGTCACCGCCGGGGCGATCGACTGTCACGTCCATCTGATCTGCCCACAGATCATGGACGAGGCCATCGGCAGCGGCATCACCACGATCGTGGCCGGTGGCACCGGTCCCGCGGAGGGGTCGAAGGCCACTACGGTCACCCCGGGCGCCTGGCATCTGGCCCGCATGCTCGAGTCGCTGGACCACTGGCCGCTCAACGTCGCGCTGCTGGGCAAGGGCAATACCGTCAGCCACGAGGCGATGTGGGAGCAGTTGCGCTCGGGCGCAGCGGGTTTCAAGCTGCATGAGGACTGGGGCACCACGCCCGCCGCGATCGATGCCTGCCTCACGGTGGCCGAGGCCGCCGGGGTTCAGGTCAACATCCACACCGACACCCTCAACGAGGCAGGCTTCGTCGAGGACACCCTGGCGGCGATCAAGGGCCGCAACATCCACGCGTATCACACCGAGGGCGCCGGCGGCGGCCACGCACCCGACATCATCACCGTCGCGGCCTATCCGAACGTGCTGCCGAGCTCCACCAACCCGACCCGGCCGCACACGGTCAACACCCTCGACGAACACCTCGACATGCTGATGGTCTGCCATCACCTGAACCCCAGCGTCCCTGAGGATCTCGCGTTCGCCGAAAGCCGCATCCGGCCGTCGACCATCGCCGCCGAAGACCTGCTGCACGACCTCGGCGCCATCTCGATGATCGGCAGCGACTCCCAGGCCATGGGCCGTATCGGCGAGGTGGTGTTGCGCACCTGGCAGACCGCCCATGTGATGAAGCGCCGCCGCGGCGCACTCGACGGTGATGGTGCAGCGGACAACAACCGGGTGCGCCGCTACGTCGCGAAGTACACGATCTGCCCGGCGCTGGCCACCGGCATCGACCACGAGGTCGGCTCGGTGGAGGTCGGCAAGCTGGCCGACCTGGTGCTGTGGGAGCCGGCGTTCTTCGGGGTGCGCCCGCACGCGGTGCTCAAGGGCGGCATGATCGCCTGGGCGGCGATGGGCGACGCCAACGCCTCCATCCCCACTCCGCAGCCGGTGCTGCCGCGCCCGATGTTCGGTGCCGCGCCGGCCGCCGCCGCCGCCACCTCGGTGCACTTCGTCGCTCCGCAGGCCATCGAGGACGGGCTGGCCGACCGAATCGCGGTCAACCGGAAGTTGGTGCCGGTCGGCAACGTGCGCGCCATCGGTAAGGCGCAGATGCCGCTCAACAATGCGCAGCCCCGCATCGAGGTCGATCCCGACACGTTCACCGTCCGCATCGACGGCGAGGTGTGGGCCGAACAACCCGCCACCGAACTGCCGATGGCGCAGCGCTACTTCCTGTTCTGATGAGCTCGCTGACCACCCTGCTGACCCTGGCCGACTCGCGGCTGCCGACCGGCGGCCACGTGCATTCCGGCGGGGTGGAGGAGGCGGTCACCAGTCGGATGGTCGTCGACCTGGAGACGCTGGAGGCCTATCTGCGCCGCCGGATCCGCACCAGCGGGCTGGTGACCGCGTCGGTCGCGGCCGCCGTGCACCGCGGCGATCTCGCCGTGGCCGATGCCGACGCCGAAACCGATGCGCGCACACCGTCACCCGCGGCACGCCTGGCCTCCCGCGCGCAGGGCCGCGGACTGCTGCGGCTGGCCCGCCGAGTCTGGCCCGATCCGGAGACCGGATGGAGCTGGGACGCAGTGGGTCCGCGACCGCACCTGGCGGTGACCGCGGGCCGGGTCGGGGCCGTCAGCGGGCTCGACCCCGAACAGACCGCGCTGTCGCTGGTGTACACCACGATGACCGGCACGGCCACCGCCGCACAGCGGCTGCTGGCGCTCGATCCCGCCGACGTCGCGGCGCTCACGTTCGGCCTCGCGCAGCTGTGCGAAGACACCGCCGACCTGGCCGCCAAGGGACTGGCCGACCTGTCCGATCCGCTGCTCGACGAGCTCGCGCAGCGGCACGCCCAACGCGAACGCCCGCTGTTCGTCTCCTGAAAGTAGCTGTATGCCTCCACATTTCATTGACGGTCAGCCGCACGCCCACCCGGACCGGCCCAAGCGGACCCGGCAACCGGGCGAGCCGTTGCGGATCGGCATCGGCGGCCCGGTCGGTTCGGGCAAGACCGCGCTGGTGGCTGCGCTGTGCCGCCAGCTGCGCGACGACTTGTCGCTCGCGGTGCTGACCAACGACATCTACACCACCGAGGACGCCGACTTCCTGCGCCGCCACGCGGTGCTGCCCGACGACCGGATCGCGGCCGTGCAGACCGGGGGCTGCCCGCACACTGCGATCCGCGACGACATCACCGCCAACCTCGACGCCATCGACGATCTGATCGCCGGACACGACGACCTCGATCTGATTTTGGTGGAATCCGGCGGCGACAACCTGACCGCGACGTTCTCCTCCGGGCTGGTGGACGTCCAGATCTTCGTCGTCGATGTGGCCGGGGGAGACAAGGTGCCGCGCAAGGGCGGTCCGGGCGTGACGTTCTCGGATCTGTTGGTGGT
This sequence comes from Mycobacterium sp. ELW1, assembly GCF_008329905.1. NCBI lineage: Bacteria > Bacillati > Actinomycetota > Actinomycetes > Mycobacteriales > Mycobacteriaceae > Mycobacterium > Mycobacterium sp. ELW1. Next base: position 2,928,307 of record NZ_CP032155.1, read on the forward strand.
CAACAAGACCGACCTGGCTCCGCTGGTGGGCGCTGACCTGGAGGTGATGCGTCGCGACGCCGCCAAGGTTCGCGAGGGTCGCCCGACGGAGTTGATCTCACTGACCGACGATCCGGCGGCATCCCCGGTCCTGGCGTGGGTGCGCGAACAGCTGCGCGTCAACCAACTCACCTGAGCCGTAATGCATTCTGATGTCGTGGTGGTGGCGCAGCCGGGACGGCTGCCCCGCATCGAATGCCGTGGGGCGCTGGCCGCCCGGCATACCGAGCCCGACACCGTGCACCTGGTGTCCGCGGCGGCGACGCCGCTGGGCGGGGACGTCATCTCGATCCGGATCATCGTCGAACCCGGTGCGCGGCTGCGGCTGCGCAGCGCCGCAGCGACCGTCGCGTTGCCCGGTGCCGCCACCACCGACTCGCACGCGTGCTGGCACATCGAGGCCTGCGGTGAGCTCGACCTCGACCTCGAGCCGACGATCGTGGCCGCCAACGCTCGGCATATCAGCGAGCTCGCGGTCGGTGTGGGCGACGCCGCCCGCCTGCGGATCCGGGAACGTGTGCAGATCGGTAGAACCGGTGAGCGCGAAGGGTTTTGGAGCGGTGCCATGCGCGCAGACGTGGCGGGCGTGCCGCTGCTGAGACATCGGGTGGAACTCGGGCCGTCGTCGGTGGCCGACGACGCGCTCGGCACTCCGCTGGCCTGTGTCAGCGAGTTGCGCTACCCGGAGCCCGCCACCGATGCCGCGGGGGTCACCCTCGCACTGGCGGCCGGTGGCAGTTTGTCGACCTGGCAGGGGCAGCGGCTCTACTCGTGACGGCCGGCCAGGGTCAGGACCAGGCGGGCGCCACCCAGCGGGCTGGTGGTCAATGACGCTGTGCCGCCGTGCAATTCCGCCTGCTGGGCCACCAGCGCCAACCCGAGTCCAGACCCGGACCGGGACGCGGTCGAGCCGCGGGAAAACCGCTCGAACACCGTGGCCCGTTCGTCTTCGGGAACCCCGCTGCCGTCGTCGTCGACGGTGATTTGAACACCGTCGGCCGAACTGGACACCGACAGCTGAATCTCGGTAGCGCCGCCGTGCTTGACGGCGTTCGCGATCGCGTTGTCGATGACCAGCCGCAGCCCCACCGGCAGTCCGACCATCAGCACCGCGGGGGAGGGCACCAGCGACACCGCCAGATCGCGGTAGATGCGCTCGGCGTCATGCGCGGCGCGGTCGAGCAGTTCGGTGACATCGAACGGCACGAAGTCCGCGGCCGTGGTCAGTTCGCCCTGGGCCAGCCGCTCCAGCGCGGTCAGCGTGGCCTCGATGCGGCTCTGGGTGCGGATGACGTCGCCGATCACCTCATTGCGCTGTTCGGGTGCCAGGTCGAGGGTGGAGAGCACCTCGAGGTTGGTGCGCATGGCGGTCAGCGGGGTGCGGAGCTCGTGGGATGCGACGGCCGCGAAGTCCCGGGCCGACTCCAGCGCGGCTCTGGTGCGATCCTGCTCGTCACCGATGCGGGCCAGCATTCCTTCGACCGCCTCGGCGATCTCCACGGCTTCCTTGACGCCGCGCACCTGGACCTCGTCGGGGTTGGACTGGGCGTTGATCGCGCGGGCCTGCTGGGCGAGCACCCGGAACGGGTTGATCATGATCAGCGAGATCAGCCAGCCGACCACCACGGTCCCGGCGATGACCCCCGCACAGATCAACAAAACCCGCAGGTGCAGTTCGGCGATCCGCCGCTGGGTTTCGGCGAGGGGAGCGCCCAGCGCGATCGTGGCGCCGCCGACGGCGAACGTCCGCACCCGGTACTCGACGCCGTCGATCGTGGTGTTGGCGTAGCCGTTGTCCAGCGCGGGCAGCACCACATCCGGCGGTACCGACATCGCCATCGCGCCCACCCGGATCGTGCGCACCAGGTTTCCGTCGGGAGTGGGAGTGCCGCCGGCGTCCGGCTTGGAGGTGGTCAGCAGCGAGCTGACGTCCCCCAGGCTGCTGACCGAGTCCAGCCGGCGGTCCAGCTGGCTGTATTGGTCGTTGGTGACACCCAGCCACACCCACGTGCCCAGCGTCAGCACGAGGATCACCACGGACAGCGCAGCGACGATCACGATCGTGCGCAGCGACAGCATCCGGGTGGGGAGCCGCTGCAGCACGCGGTAAACGATCTCGTCGGGCTTCACGACCACGCCGACCACCTTAGGGCGCAGCGTGCGACGAGCGTGGGACCGCGCCGGGGCGCGGCTAGATCACGCCGGGTGCCAGCGGACGCTGAATGAGTCCGCAGCGGTTGCGGAAATCGGTCGACGGCTGGCGAATGCCATCCAGCTCGGCGCGGACCTGCGGGTTGGCGTCCAGGTACTGCTGCGTCTGAGCCTTGACCTGATCCTTCGGCAGCCCCTGCAGGCCGGTGAAGAATCCGTTGACGTCCGGGTGTGTGAACAGATAGTTCGACATCGCCGCCGACACTCCCGCCATGATTCCGGTCATGTCCGCGGTGGTGCAGTTGGGCGGCGGGTCTGCCGAAGCGGGGCCGGCCACACTGAGCAACACCGCGCCGGCGCCGATCGCTGCCGCAGCCGCGCGACGCACGGAACGATTGGATGTCATCGAGCCCCCTCGTAGTCAGACTGTCTTCGCCGATCATGCTAAGGCAGCCGGTGGCTGAACACGCTCATTTCGCCTGCGCTCACGGGCAACTCCCAGCAGCGCAGGCGCGGTCAGCTGGCGGCTTTCTCGTCCTCGACCGCAGCGGCAATCTCCTGGAGTTGCTCGATTGTCGTGCGGGCGTAGGCCTGCTGCTCGGTGATCGTCAGCTGTCCGCGATGGCTGCCGATGAACGTGCTGATCCACGACAACGACGTGGTGAGGCGCGCCTTGAACCCGACCAGATAGATCAGGTGCAGGAACAGCCAGGCCAGCCAGGCGATGAAGCCGCCGAATTCGATCTTGCCGATCTTGGCCACTGCCGAGTACCGCGACACCGTCGCCATCGACCCCTTGTCGAAGTACTGGAACGGTTCGCGGGCCGCCGGGTCTGCGCCCTTCAACTCGGCCTTGACCAGCTTGGCGGCGTATTTGGCGCCCTGGATGGCACCCTGCGCCATACCGGGAACGCCCTCGACGAACGCCATGTCGCCGACCACGAACACGTTCGGGTTCCCCGGAACGGTGAGATCCGGCAGCACCTTGACGCGGCCGGCGCGGTCGATCTCGGCGCCGGACTGGTCGGCGATGATCTTGCCCAGCGGGCTGGCCGACACACCGGCCGACCACACCTTGGTGGCGCATTCGATGCGGTCGAGGGTGCCGTCGCCGCGTTTGACGGTGATGCCGTTGCGGTCGACGTCGGTGACCATCGCGCCCAGCTGGATCTCGACGCCGAGCTTCTCCAGCCGGTCGGCGGCCTTCTTGCCGAGCTTCTCGCCCATCGGCGGCAGCACCGACGGGGCGGCATCCAGCAGGATCACCCGAGCCCGGGTGGAGTCGATGTGGCGGAACGCACCCTTGAGGGTGTGGTCGGCGAGTTCGGCGATCTGCCCGGCCATCTCCACACCGGTCGGGCCGGCGCCGACGACGACGAAGGTCAGCAGCTTCTCCCGGCGCACCGGGTCGCTCGACCGCTCGGCCTGTTCGAAGGCGCCCAGGATGCGGCCGCGCAGTTCGAGCGCGTCGTCGATGGTCTTCATGCCGGGGGCCCACTCGGCGAAGTGGTCATTGCCGAAGTAGGACTGACCGGCCCCGGCGGCGACGATCAGGGTGTCGTACGGGGTGCGGTAGGTGTGACCCAGCAGGATCGAGTCGACCGTCTTGTTGGCCAGGTCGACGTTGGTGACCTCGCCGAGCAGAACCTGGCAGTTGCGCTGGTCGCGCAGCACCACGCGGGTGGGCGGGGCGATCTCGCCTTCCGAGATGATGCCCGTCGCCACCTGGTACAGCAGCGGCTGGAACAGGTGGTGGGTGGTCTTGGCGATGAGCTTGATGTCGACGTCGGCTCGTTTGAGCTGCTTGGCGGCGTTCAGGCCACCGAATCCCGAACCGATGATGACGACCTTGTGCTTATCCGATGGGGTGGCACCGGGGTGGGTCATTTCTGCTCCTCAACGACTTGCACAGGACACCTACTACGGTAGTCGCCCGGGCAACGGGTTTCTCACCCATACCCGGGCCAATCGGGTGATGTGGACCACCTATGGGGGCTAACCGCTACAACAGCGGGCGTACGGCCTCCGCGACGGCGGTGATTCGGCCGGGGTGATAGCCGTCCAGGTGGGTGACCGGACTGAGCATGACGCCGTCGACGCTGGCGTCGACGCCGGCAACTACAGGTGAACCGTCAGCCGAAATTGGCGAGTGCGCCCCGGCCGACGTGCACCGTCTGACCGGTGATGTGCCGGGCCGCGGGCGTGGTCAGGAACAGCGCGAGGCGGGCGATCTCGGCCGCCACCGACGGCGGGGTGGTCGACAGCCCGTCGTAGGACGGCTCGGCGCTGCGGCCGCACGCCACCGTGTTGACGGTGATGCCGCGGGTACCGAAGTAATCCGCTTGTCCCGCAGTCCAATTCGACAGTGCGGCCTTGACCGCGGCATCGGCGCCACCGTCGCGAGGATTCTCCGGCACCACCGTGACGATCGATCCGCCGGAACGCAGGTGATCGCCGATGTTCTGCACCAGCAGCACCGCGGACAGGACGCTGGCGTCCAGCGCGGTCCGCCACGCCTTGGCGGTGTCGGTGAGGCTGAAGGTGCGGGGGTCGCCGCCCACCCAGGCGGGTGCGGGCACGTGAACGATGGTGTCCAGATGATGCGGGAACGCGGTGCGCAGCCCACCCAGCGTCTCCGCATCGGTGGCGTCGCACACGATCGCATCGACGTCGAGTTCCTTGGCGGCCACCTCGAGATCATCGCGGCGTGCACCGCTGATGACGACCTTGTGGCCGGCGTCGCGAAAACCTTCCGCAATCGTCCGACCCAGTTCGGTGTCACCTCCGGTGACCAGCACGTCCATCCCGTCAACCTCCTTGTTGGATTAGAGCGAAATGTTACTGGACGGTAGCTAAAGAGGCCAATGCCGCGCCGACACGATCCGGACACGACATCGCGTTTCGCCCTAGGGTGTGTCGGGTGAAGCGCAGCCGGGCGCACCGGACGCAGCCGCCGCTGCCGCGGTGGGTTTACGTCCCTGCAGCGCTCGGCGCGGCCTTCGTCGTGCTGCCCCTGGCGGCGATGGCGGTCAAGGTCGACTGGACGAATTTCTGGTCCCTGATCAGCAGCACGCCGTCACAGGCCGCGCTGCTGCTGAGCCTGCGCACCGCGGCGGCCAGCACGACGATGTGCCTGATCTTCGGTGTGCCGATGGCGCTGGTACTGGCCCGCAACGACGGCCGAATCGTGCGGACGTTGCGACCGCTGATTCTGTTGCCGCTGGTGTTGCCGCCGGTGGTCGGCGGTATCGCGCTGCTGTACGCCTTCGGCAGGCTCGGCCTGCTGGGCAGCTATCTGGAGGCGGCGGGCATCCGGATCGCCTTCACGACCACCGCGGTGGTGCTGGCGCAGACGTTCGTCTCGCTGCCGTTCCTGGTGATCGCGCTCGAGGGCGCTGCCCGCACCGCGGGCGCCGACTTCGACATCGTGGCGTCGACGCTGGGGGCCAGGCCGGCGACCGTGTGGTGGCGGGTGACGTTGCCGCTGCTCACGCCCGGCCTGGTCTCCGGCGCGGTGCTGGCCTTCGCCCGCTCGCTCGGCGAGTTCGGGGCCACGCTGACCTTCGCGGGATCGCGACAGGGTGTCACCAGGACGCTGCCGCTGGAGATCTATCTGCAACGGGAGAGCGACGCCGACGCGGCGGTCGCGTTGTCGCTGCTGCTGGTCGTCGTCGCGGCGGTGGTGGTGCTGGGTCTCGGGGTGCGACGGCTGTCCGGCTGGACCGGCAATGGCTGAGCTGCAGTTCGCGGCCGCGGTGGCCGACCGCTCGTATGAGGTGGCATTCGAGGTCGCGGAAGGGGAAGTGCTGGCCATTCTCGGGCCGAACGGTGCGGGCAAGTCCACCACGCTGCACGTGATCGCCGGTCTGCTGCAGCCGGATTCGGGCCTGGTCCGCGTCGGCGGCCGCACGCTGACCGACACCGCGGCGGGGATCTCGGTGCCCACCCACGATCGTCGCGTCGGCCTGCTGCTGCAGGATCCGCTGCTGTTCCCGCATCTGACCGTGCAGGCCAATGTGGCATTCGCCCCGCGCAGTCGCGGGGCGGGTCGCGAGGCGGCCCGGCACGCCGCAGCGCACTGGCTGGCCGAGGTGGGGTTGGCCGACCTCGCCGACCGCAAGCCGGATCAGCTTTCCGGCGGGCAGGCGCAGCGGGTGGCCATCGCGCGGGCGCTGGCCGCCGAGCCGCAGGTGTTGCTGCTCGACGAGCCGCTGGCGGGGCTCGACGTCGCGGTGGCCGCCTCGGTGCGAGCGCTGCTGCGGCGGGTCTCCTCGGCGGGCCGGGCGACGCTACTGATCACCCACGACCTGCTCGACGTACTGACGCTGGCGGACCGCGTGCTGGTGCTCGACGCCGGCGGTGTCGCTGAGATCGGCGAGGTCGGCGACGTGCTGGCGGCGCCGCGCAGCACGTTCGGCGCCCGGATCGCCGGCGTCAATGTGGTCCGGGGCGTGCCGGCCGGCCCGGACGCGGTGCGTGCCGCGGACGGGACGCTGTGGCACGGCAGGCACGCCGCCCCGCCGTCCGCCGAGGGCGCACTGGTCGCGGTGTTCACCCCGGCCGCGGTCGCGGTCTACCGCGACCTGCCGCACGGCAGCCCGCGCAACAGCGTCCAGATCCGGGTCGCGGAGCTCGACGCCGACGGCGCGCGGGTGCGGGTGCGGGGACAGGAGCAGGCCGACGGCGCGCCCGGCCTGGCGGCCGACATCACCGCGGAGTCGGCAGCCGCCCTGCGGCTCGCGCCCGGCGACCCGGTGTGGTTCACAGTCAAGGCACAGGAGGTCGCCTTGCACCCCGCAGCGCGCTGACGACGCGTCGGCGACCTGCATTGTCGGCCGATTTTGTAAGCTCGCAACAGCGTTACAGTGCGCCACATCGTGAGCAGGCCACACTTGCGTCACGGCCGTAACACGGTAGGTTCATCGCCATGACGCAGCCGGACTCGATTTCGCGACGGCCAGGCCTGTGGACGGCGTTCGCGATCACCGCGGTGACCGCCGCCACCGCCGTCACGATTGCCCTGCCGTCGTCAACTGCCGTCGCGGATCCCGCGACACCGACACCCACCACGGCGGCCCCCGCCGTACCGCCGGCGACGCCGCCGGCCACCGATCCCAACGCCCCGGTCGTACCGCCGCCGCCCGCGGATCCCAACGCTCCGCCGCCGCCTCCGGCCGATCCGAACGCACCGCCGGTCGCACCGCCGCCGCCCGCGGATCCCAACGCGCCGCCGGTCGACCCGAACGCCCCGCCGCCGCCCGCGCCGCCGGAGCCGGGTCGGGTCCCGAACTCCTCAGGTGGCTTCAGTTATCTGCTTCCCGCCGGCTGGGTGGTGTCGGACGCGTCGCGGCTCAACTACGGCCAGGCGTTGCTGAGCAAGACCACCGCCCCGGCCGAAAACGGGCAGCCCGCTCCGACGGCCAACGACACCAGCGTCATCCTCGGCCGGCTGGACCTGAAGCTGTTCGCCGGAGCCGAGCAGGACAACAGCAAGGCCGCGATCCGGCTGGCGTCGGACATGGGCGAGTTCTTCATGCCGTTCCCCGGCGTCCGGCTCAACCAGCAGAGCGGGGCGCTGCAGGCCGGTGACATGCCGGGCTACTTCTCGTCCTACGAGGTGAAGTTCACCGACACCACCAAGCCCAACGGCCAGATCTGGGCCGGTGTGGTCGGCACGTCTGTCCCGAACGCGCCGCGCGATCAGCGCAACCAGCGCTGGTTCGTGGTGTGGCTGGGCACGGCCAAGGATCCGATCGATCCGGCCGCCGCCAAGGCGCTCGCCGAGTCGATCCGGCCGTACACGCCGCCGCCTGCACCGGCGGGAGATCCCAACGCGCCGGTGGCTGATCCGAACGCCCCGCCGCCGACTGCGGGTGGGCGCATCCCGCTCGGTGTTCCCGTCCCGGTGGAGACGCCGGTCCCCGGGATGACCCCCGGCCAATAGGTGATCGTGGCCGTTTGATGCGGCCAATCGTTACCTGCCAGGCGTATACCAAGGGATAGCGGTCGGCATTCACGCTGGCCAGCCAACCGGAGGAGACCGTCATGGACATGGTTGCAGCGACTGAATTCCTCGCCCGTTCGACGACGCTGACCAGCGTCGGCTGGATCGGCTACATCATTATCGGCGCGCTGGCGGGCTGGATCGCCGGCAAGATCGTCAAGGGCGGCGGGTCGGGCATCCTGATGAACATCGTCATCGGGATCGTCGGCGCGCTCATCGGCGGATTCCTGCTGAGCTTCTTCCTGGACACCGCCGCGGGCGGCTGGTGGTTCACCCTGTTCACCGCGGTCCTGGGCTCGGTGATCCTGCTCTGGATCGTCGGTATGGTCCGCAAGACCTAATGCGCGCCTGGCGGGTACGTCGGCCCGGGCCGATGCGCACCCACCCGCTGGAGCTGGACAGTGCCGCAGCAGTCCCGCGCCCGGCGCCCGGCGAGCTGCTGGTGGCGGTGCTGGCCTGCGGCGTCTGCCGCACTGACCTGCACGTCACCGAGGGCGACCTGGCGGTGCACCGGCCGCACGTGACGCCCGGGCACGAGGTCGTCGGCGAGATCATCGCCGTCGGATCTGCCGTCGGGTCCGGCGTCGGCGCGGAATTCGCGGTGGGGGACCGGGTCGGCATCGCATGGCTGCGCCACACCTGCGGGGTGTGCCAGTACTGCCGACGCGGCGCGGAGAACCTGTGCCCGAATTCGCGCTACACCGGGTGGGACGCCGACGGTGGTTATGCCGACTTCGCCACTGTCCCAGCCGATTTCGCCCATCGCCTGCCGGCGGGCTATAGCGACAGCGAGCTGGCGCCGCTGCTGTGCGCCGGGATCATCGGCTACCGCTCGCTGCTGCGCGCCGAGCTTCCGCCGGGCGGGCGGCTGGGGCTTTACGGGTTCGGCGGCAGCGCCCACATCACCGCGCAGGTGGCGCTGGCGCAGGGTGCCGAGGTTCACGTCATGACGCGCGGCAGCCAGGCGCAGGAGCTGGCGCTGAGTCTGGGGGTGGCGTCCGCGCAGGGCCCGGCCGACCCGCCGCCGGTTCCGCTGGACGCGGCGATCATGTTCGCCCCGGTCGGTGACCTGGTGCTGCCGGCCCTCGAGGCGCTCGATCGGGGCGGCACGCTGGCGATCGCGGGCATTCACCTCAGCGACATCCCGGCCCTGAACTATCAGCGACATCTGTTCCAGGAACGCCAGGTTCGGTCGGTGTCGTCGAACACCCGCGCCGACGCCCGCGACTTCCTGGCCTTCGCGGGCCGTCATCGCATCGAGGTCACCACCCCGGAATATCCGCTCGAACAAGCGGACCGGGCCCTGACCGACCTGGTTGAGGGTCGTATCGCGGGGGCCGCGGTCCTGCTGCCGTGACTCAGAGGGCGGCTCAGAGAGCGGCAAGGACTCCGCGCAGTGCGGCGGCGAGGCTGCCCCGCCCGCTGCGGTACAGCGGACCGGTTCCGTCGGACAGCAGGATCCGCAGCCGGGCCATACCGCGCGCCCGCACCGGTTGCGGGGCGTGCAGTCGCAACGTGATGTCGTCGACCACGTCGCGGCAGGTCGCCAATCGCTGCGGATGCACCGGGATGTGCGACGAGAACGCCGGCCGGTCACGGTGCAGGTCGCCGAGGGCGTGGCGCAGACTGCGGGCCAGCGCTTCGCGTTCGGAGATCGAGGTCAGTCGCGCCAGGTGGACCGCCAGCGGGCTGCCGGGCAGTGGTGCGATGCCGTCCTCGACGTCGCGGTCGAGCCGGCCGGCGAACAATCGCGCCCGTAGCCGCGCGGTGACCGTCGCGTCGTGATGCGACGCGGCCGGCGCGGGGGCGTCGAGGCCGCCCGTCAGCCGGGTGTTAATCTCGCCGAAGTTATCGTGAAATTGGTTGAGCCCCATGGGCGTTTCCTGTTCCGAGCAGGCCTCGTTGCCTCACTCTAAATGACCACCCAAAACGTTACACCGGTCATTCATGACCAGTCAAGTTGTTTTGATGGTCACCGATATCTACACTCGACGCCATGGCCGACTGGCTGGCAGAACCCGAGAGCAAGCCGGCGCCCGAGCCGCTCGACCGGGTTCAGGCGCTGGTCAACACCGCCGACCTCGAATCTGGTGCCGACCGGCTGGCCGCCGCCGACGACGCCGAGCTCTGGTTGCGATCCCACGGCCTGCTCGCGGCCGACGGAACTGTCACGCCGCAGGAACTGGACCAGATCCGCGAGGTGCGGGAGGCGCTGCGTGCACTACTGGTGCACAACGCGGGCGGTCCTGCGCCGACACCCGACGACCTTCGCCCGCTGAGCCGGATCACCGACACCGCCACCGCGCGGGTGCACCTCGGTCCGGACGGCGCGCTCGACGTGGCCGCCGACGCCGATTCCCTGCCGGGACGGCTGCTGTCGCTGCTGCTGATCGTCTCGGAGGCCCAGCGCGACGGGACGTGGGCGCAGCTGAAGGCGTGCGGCAACGCGAACTGCCGGTGGGCGTTCTACGACCGCTCCCGCAACCACGGCGGCACCTGGTGCGACATGGCCACGTGTGGCAACAAGCTCAAGAACCGGGAGTTTCGCGCGCGGCGCACCCGAACCTCAGGTTGACAGGTGCCACACCAGCGCGGCGGCCAGCGCACCGAGGCCGTTGAGCGACCAGTGCAACGCGATCGGCGCGATCAGGCTGCCGCTGCGCCGCCGTAGCCAGGTGAACACGAAGCCGGCCGCACCGGTGGCCAGCACCGCCATCACCACCCCGGCGAGCATGCCCAGGAATCCGCCGCCGAACAGCCGGGTGAAACCGACGTTACTGCTGGTCAAACCCAGCGAGGTGGCGACGTGCCACAGACCGAACAGCAACGAGCCGGCGGCGGCCACGCCGCGAAAACCCCAGGCCCGGTCGAGCGCCCCGTGCAGCACACCGCGGAAGGCCAGCTCCTCGGGGATCACGGTCTGCAGCGGGATGATGATCATCGAGGCGACCAGCGCGCCCGACAGCGTCGCGTAGTGGTTGTTCAGGAACATCGGGCGAGTCCAGGGGAGCAGGGCGCCGACCGCGATCACGGTGAACACCAGCAGCACCGCACCGAGCGCGTAGAGCGCGCCGGACTTCCAGTGTTCGCGACCCAATCCCAGTTCGGCCCAACCCAACCCGCGGGAGCGCACCAGCAACAGCAAGCCCGCGGCGGCGGCGGGCACCACGGCGATGTTGGCCCACGGCGTGGTGAAGTGGGCGAGCAGGTTCGTCATGGCGAGCACGACGACGACGACGCCGATATCGACGTAGACGCGGAAGTGATGCAGGGCGGCCAGCTGCGATACCGCGGGGTGGGGCGGCGCGGCCACTGCGCTGAGCTCAGACATAACCCGTCCGAGTGTACCCGCGCTCAGCGGTGCCCCAGCAAAGTTCTACTCGTTGTCCCCGCCGGTCGCGGTGGTCGCGTCGACCACCGCACCCGCCTGCGTTCCGCGCGCATCCGGCCACACCCAGTCGCGCACTTCGGGGATGTCGTCGCCGTGCGTTCGGGTGTACTCGCGGGCCGCCAGCCGTTTGTCGACCATCTGCTGGCGCAGTGTGGCGCAGCTCGACTGCAGGTGCGGCACCCGATCGATGACGTCGATGACCAGGTGATAGCGGTCCAGGTCGTTGAGCATCACCATGTCGAACGGTGTCGTGGTGGTGCCCTCTTCCTTGTAGCCGCGCACATGGATGCGGCTGTCGTTGCTGCGGCGGTAGGTCAGCCGGTGAATCAGCCAGGGATAGCCGTGATAGGCGAAGATCACCGGCTTGTCCGCGGTGAAGACCCCGTCGAACGCCCGGCTCGACAGCCCGTGCGGGTGTTCGGTGTCGTCCTGCAGCCGCATCAGGTCGACGACGTTGACGAACCGGACCCGCAACTCCGGCAGGTGCTGGCGCAGCAGGTCGACGGCGGCCAGGGCCTCCAGCGTCGGGACGTCACCGGCGGCGGCGATCACCACGTCGGGATCCTCGCCGATCGTCTCGTTGCCGGCCCACTCCCAGATGCCCAGGCCCCGGGTGCAGTGCGCGATCGCCTCCTCCATGGTGAGGAAGTTGGGGTGCGGCTGCTTGCCTGCGACGACGACGTTGACGTACTGGCGCGAGCGCAGGCAGTGGTCGTAGGTGGAGAGCAGGGTGTTGGCATCCGGGGGAGGTACACCCGCACCACTTCGGCCCGCTTGTTGACGACGTGGTCGATGAACCCCGGGTCCTGATGGCTGAACCCGTTGTGATCTTGGCGCCAAACATGGCTGGACAGAAGGTAATTGAGGCTGGCGATCGGCCGGCGCCACGGAATGTGGTTGGTCACCTTCAGCCATTTGGCGTGCTGGTTGAACATCGAGTCGATGATGTGGATGAACGCCTCGTAGCAGTTGAACAACCCGTGCCTGCCGGTCAGCAGGTAACCCTCCAGCCAGCCCTGGCACTGATGTTCCGACAGCATCTCCATCACTCGCCCCGCGCGGGCCAGATGTTCGTCGACCTCGGGTCCGAGAAGTTCGGCACTCCACTGCTTGTCGGTCACGTCGAAGACCGCCTGCAGCCGGTTGGACGCGGTTTCGTCAGGCCCGAAGATCCGGAAGTTGTCCGGATTGAGCCGGATCACCTCGGTCAGCCACTGGCCGAGCACCCGGGTGGCCTCGGAGACCGTGGCGCCCGGTGCGGGCACGTCTACCCCGAACGCCCGAAAGTCGGGCAGCCGAAGGTCTTTGAGCAACAACCCGCCGTTGGTGTGCGGGTTGTCGCTCATCCGCAGCTGACCCTGCGGCGCCAGCGCGGCGATACGTGGGTCCAGCGTGCCGTCGGCGTCGAAGAGTTCCTCGGCGCGATAGGACGCCAGCCAGTCGGCGAGCACCTGCAGATGCTCAGGGGTGTCTCTGGCGCTGGCCAGCGGGACCTGGTGCGCGCGCCACGATCCGGTGGTCTTCTTGCCGTCGATATAGGCCGGGCCGGTCCATCCCTTGGGGGTGCGGAACACGATCATCGGCCAGGCCGGCCGCTCATCCGAGGGCGAGGCCTTGATCTCGGCGATCCGGTCCAGCACGTCGTCGAGCAGTGCCGCGAACCGGCGGTGCGCGTCGGCGTGATCCGCCGCCGCGTCCTCGGTCACCTCGAAGAAGTAGGGCTCGTGCCCGAATCCGACCATGAGGCTGCGTAATTCGTCCTCGGGGATACGGGCCAGCACCGTCGGGTTGGCGATCTTGTAGCCGTTGAGGTGCAGGATCGGCAGCACCACACCGTCGCGCGCGGTGTTGACGAACTTGTTGGAATGCCAGCTGGTGGCCAGTGCGCCGGTCTCGGCCTCGCCGTCGCCGACCACCGCGACCACCAGCAGGTCCGGATTGTCGAAGGCGGCACCGTAGGCGTGCGACAGCGCGTAGCCGAGCTCGCCGCCCTCGTGGATCGACCCGGGTGTCTCCGGAGCGACGTGCGAGGGAATGCCGCCGGGGAAGGAGAACTGGCGGAACAGCCGGCGCAGGCCTTCGGCGTCCCGGGTGATGTCGGGGTAGGTCTCGGTGTACGTGCCGTCCAGGTAGGCATTGGCCACCAGGCCGGGGCCGCCGTGACCGGGTCCGGTGACGTACACGGTGGACTGCTCGCGCGCCGTGATGGTGCGGTTGAGGTGGGCGTAGAGGAAGTTCAGCCCCGGGGTGGTGCCCCAGTGGCCGAGCAGCCGGGGTTTGACGTGCTCGCGGGTCAGCGGCGTGCGCAACAACGGATTGTCCAGAAGATATATCTGTCCGACCGAGAGATAATTGGCTGCCCGCCACCAGCCGTCGAGTTGGTCAATGGTCTCTTCGCTTATCGAGTCCATGGGTCCATCAAACCCCGATCGCGGCGACCGCGCTGCCGGGGCACCGATTGTTCACTACTACGCTGTCCGACGTGCTCGGCTTGGCGATGGACTCGTGACCGCTCCCGCGCTGCTCGCCGGCGTGCGAGTGCTGGATCTGTGCGACCAGACCGGCGACCCGGTCACCCGGCTGCTGGCCGACCTTGGTGCCGATGTCATCAAGGTCGAGGCGCCGGGAGGTAGCCCCGCCCGCCGGGCGCTGCCCACCCTCGACGGCGTCAGCATCCCGTTCGCGCTACACAACGCGAACAAGCGCGCCCTGGTGCTCGATCCCGCCGCCGACGCCGACCGGCGCCGGTTCGTCGAGCTGGCCGGCGAGGCCGACATCCTCGTCGACAGCGGAACCCCCGGTCTGGTGGCGGAGTTCGGCACCTCCGGAGCCGCGTTGGCCGACCAGTTCCCGCAGCTGGTCGCGATGTCGGTCACCGACTTCGGCGCCGAGGGTCCGCGGGCGTCGTGGCGAGCCAGTGACCCGGTGCTCTACGCGATGTCCACGGCGCTGTCTCGGTCGGGACCGATGACGGGCACACCGGTGCTGCCCCCGGACGGTATCGCCTCCACCACCGCGGCCGTGCAGGCGGCATGGGCGGTACTGGTGGCGTACTTCAACCGATTGCGCTGTGGGACCGGCGATTACATCGACTTCTCCCGGTACGACGCCGTGGTGCTGGCATTGGATCCGCCGTTCGGGACGCAGGGTCAGGCCGCGACCGCCCGCAACGCGGCCGAGCGCTGGCGCGGCAGGCCGCGAAATCAGGATTCGTATCCGATCTTCGCCTGCCGCGACGGCTATGTGCGGATCTGTGTGCTGGCGCCCCGGCAGTGGCGCGGCATGCGGGCATGGCTGGGGGAGCCAGAACAGTTCCAGGACCCGGTCTTCGACTCGATTGCCGCCCGCACCAAAGCCTTCGGTGAGCTCGGCCAGTTGATGGCCGCGCTGTTCGCCGACAAGACGATGGCTCAGCTGGTTGCCGAGGGTCAGGCGCACGGCGTACCGATCGCCGCAGTGCTGACTCCGTCGCAAGCGCTGGAGTCCGAGCATCTCACCGAGGTCGGGGCGCTGCTCGACGCCGAGTTGGCGCCCGGCGTGACGGCTCGGGTACCGGCCGGCTACTGGGTGGTCGACGGCAGCCACGCCGGATACCGCACACCGGCACCCGGCCTCGATGGCAACGACACCCGTTGGGCATCAGCGCAATTCGCGCCCGCTTCCACCCAGGCGGTGGGTGCCCGGCCGCTGGCCGGGGTCCGGGTACTGGACCTCGGCGTCATCGTCGCCGGCGGTGAACTGAGCCGGCTGTTCGGCGACCTCGGCGCCGAGGTGATCAAGATCGAGAGTGCCGGCTACCCCGACGGCCTGCGCCAGAAGCGTCCCGATCAGCAGATCAGCGAGTCGTTCGCCCGCGCTCATCGCAACCAGCTCGGCCTGGGCCTGGAGTTGCGCAGCCCCGCGGGTGCCGAGGTGTTCGGCAGGCTGGTGGCCGCCTCCGATGCGGTGTTCGCCAACTTCAAGCCGGGAACCCTGGCCGCACTTGGCTTTACCGCCGAACGACTGCGGGAGCTCAATCCCGGCCTGGTACTGGCCGAAAGCAGCGCATTCGGGGACACCGGCCCGTGGAGCAAGCGCCTGGGGTACGGCCCGCTGGTACGCGCGACGATCGGCGTGACCCGGCTGTGGACGTCGCAGGAACCTGCTGCGCCCACTGCGCGGCATGCGTTCTACGACGCGACGACGATCTTCCCTGACCATGTCGTGGGACGGATCAGCGCGATCGGGGCGCTGGCCGGACTGATCCGACGCGAGCGGGACGGGATCGGCGCCCGGACCCACGTGTCGCAGGCCGAAGCCGCGATCAACCAACTCGACACCCTCTACGTCACGCTGGCCGCCGCCGCGACCGGAGTCGGGCACATCGAGCCGGATCCCGCCGCGCATCTGGTGCTTGCGTGCGCCGGGGATGACGAATGGTGCGTGGTGTCTATTCGGTCCGATGCCGACCGCAAGGCGGTGGCCGCCGTCATCGGCGACACGGAGCTGGCGGACTGGACCAGGGCGCGCTCGCCGCTGCAGGTTGCCGAGGCGCTGCAGGCCGCCGGGGTGCCCGCCGGCCCGATGAACCGGGTCGCCGACCTGGCCGACGACCCGCAGCTGACGTTGCGAAAAGTGTTCAGCGACATGGTCCATCCGCTGCTCGAGCATCCGCTGCCGACCGAGGCCGGGCCGGCGCCCTACCGCCACATCCCGCCCGCGCCCCAGCGCCCCGCGCCGCTGCCCGGCGCAGACACCCGCCAGATCTGTCGCGACGTGCTGAACATGACGGCCGACGAGATCGACCAGCTGATCGCCGACGGCGTGCTGTTCGCTGCGGCCGCCGAAACCCAGGAGCGATGAGATGACCACCGCCGCAGAGATTTTCGTCGATGGAAAGTTCCTCAAGGCCGATCAGGTGCAGCCGGTGATAGAAGCGGCGACCGGTGAGCCGCTGGGCGACGGCGCCAGCGCCACCGAGGCCGATATCGACGCCGCGGTGGCCGCCGCGCGGGCCGCCCTCGCGCAGTGGCAGTCCACCTCGCCCGATCACCGGGCCGACGTGCTCACCGCCTTCGCTGCAGCCCTGGAGAGCCGCGCGCGGTCCACCGACGAACTGGTGAGCCGTGAGAACGGCATGCCGATGTCGCTGTCGCGCGGTGCCAACGGGCGCTTCCCGGCCGCCCTGATGCGCTACTACGCGCAGCTGATCACCGATACACCGATCGAGGAAATCCGCCCGAGCATGATCGGGCACACCGTCGTGCGCCGGGAAGCCATCGGTGTGGTGGCCGCGATCGTGCCGTGGAACTATCCGCAGGCGCTGGCCGCGTTCAAGCTGGCGCCCGCGCTGGCGGCCGGCTGCACGGTGGTGCTCAAGGCCGCCCCCGAAACCGCACTGGACGCCTTGGTGTTCGCCCACGCCGCCCAGGAGGCCGGGCTGCCCGCGGGCGTGCTCAACATCGTTCCCGGCGGCGCGGCGGCCGGCGCCTACCTGGTATCGCATCCCGGCGTGGACAAGGTGACGTTCACCGGGTCGACGGTCGCCGGCCGGGCGATCGGCGAGGTGTGCGGCCGGTTGCTGCGCCCGGTCACCCTCGAGCTGGGCGGAAAATCGGCCGCGATCATCCTCGACGACGCCGACCTGGACGCCACCGTCCAAGGCCTGCGGAACGCGTCGTTCGTCAACAACGGCCAGACCTGCCACCTCAGTTCGCGGATCCTGGCGCCTCGATCGCGCTACGGCGAGGTGCTCGACGCGCTCGTCGGCATGGTCGGTGACCTCACTGTCGGTGATCCGCTGGACAGGTCGACCGATATCGGCCCGCTGGTCAGCGCCCGTCAACGCGAGCGGGTGCTGGGCTACATCGAATCCGGGAAGGCAAGCTCGGCGAAACTGGTTGCGGGCGGCTCGGTTCCGGCCGATCAGCCGCGCGGCTGGTTCGTCTCGCCGACGGTGTTCGCCGACGTCGACAACTCTGATCAGATCGCCCAGGAGGAGATCTTCGGGCCGGTGCTCGCGGTGATCCCGTACGACGGCGACGACGAGGCCGTCGCGCTGGCCAACGACAGCGAGTTCGGCCTGGCGGGCACGGTGTGGTCGACCGACGACGAGCGGGCCATCGAGATCGCCCGTGCGGTGCGCACCGGCACCGTCGGAATCAACGACTACCAGCTGGACTTCCGTGCGCCTTTCGGGGAGTGAAGGCCAGCGGTATCGGCCGCGAGCTCGGCCCGGAGGGTCTGGACGCCTTCTTCGCCCTCAAGTCGATCTACCGGGTCGGACCCGCAGACGACTGAGTGGCCACCCGTGACGCGTCCGCGTCACGAATGGCCACTCAGCTAAGGGTGTGGTTAACCCGGTGCCAGCCCGTGCTAGCCCGTTCCGAGGCAGCCCACGCCGTTGACGCAGCCGCCGGCTCCGCCCGGTCCTGCGCCGCCCTGGACGCCCGGAGCCGATCCGCTGACACCGCCCGGTCCGGCGCCGCCCTGGACACCTGGAGCCGATCCGTTGACACCGCCCGGTCCGGCGCCGCCTTCGACACCTGGAGCCGATCCGCTGACACCGCCCGGTCCGGCGCCGCCTTCGACACCTGGCGCCGTGCCTGTCACGCCGCCGGGCGCCGTGCCCGTCGCGCCACCAGGCGCTGTGGTGTCACCGCCGGCCGGACTGGTCGTCACAACCACGGACGAGGTCGGCGACGTCGTCGTGGTCGTCGACGTGCTCGTCTTGGAACTGTCATCGCTGCTGCCGCAGCCGACGGCAAGCGTCAGTACCGCGGCGCCACCGACCAGTGTCATAGCGGCCCTTGACATCACTCCCGATCCCACAGCCATGCGGCCCTCACTTCCTTGTTAGGGGACGCTTGGGCTTTACCCGCCGCGGCGGTAAACAAATCCTGAACGCGGGCGGGGATCAGTCGAGGGAGTCCCAGAACTGCGTCAGCGCGGTGGCGCCGCGCACCGGATCCTGCAGCATCCACCAGTGTCCGAGCCCGTCGAGCACCTCGGTGCGGGCCCCGGCCTGCTCGGCGGCCGCGCGCCGCTGCTCCTCGGTGCCGACGAAGTGGTCCTCGGTGGCCAGCAGTGACAGACCAGGGCGCGCGGTGGCGTTGACCAGGTGCCGTCCCGCCTCGGCGACGGCGGGCTGCGCTGCCGAGCGGTACAGCGTCAGGATGGCCCGGCCCATCTCGGGTCCCTGCGCGAGCGCCATCTCGGTGGCGACGGCCGCCGAGATGCCCAACCCCGTCATCTGGGCGACGCGGTCGTCGAGCGAACCGCCGATCATCGCTTCGATCAGTGCTTCGCCTTCGCCGGGGGTCTGCCAGACCTGAGCCATGTCGTGCCAGACGTAGTCGGGATGCAGGATCCCCAGCACGTCACTGGCCCAGCTGCGGACCAGTTCGGGGCGGTGGATGACGGCGTTGAGCACATGGCCGCCGCCCCAGTCGTGGCCGACGAGGTCGACGGGGTCGTCGAAGCGCTCCAATTCGCCGATGAGCCAGTCCCGGTAGGCGACCATGGTCGCCGGGAAGTCGTCGGGTAGCGGCGCACCGAAGCCGGGCGGCGACAGCCGCACCACGTCGTCGCGACCGAGTGCCTCGACCAGCGGGCCCCAGATCACGTCGGTTTCCGGATTGCCATGCACCAGAACGACCGTCATGGCGCCATCCTGGCACGGCTGCCTGCGCAGGAGAACCGCCCATCTGGCCGGCGGCCGGCCGATGCTAGGTTTTGACAGGCGTCAAACGCCGTCACGACTACAGATAGGGGCCGTCGATGGATCCTCGGACGCCGGTATTGGTCGCGGCGGGACAGGTCAACCAGCGCGACGACGCGCAGATCGAACCCGTCGACCTGATGGTTGCGGCCGCGCGCGAGGCCGCCGATTCGGCGGTTCTGCAGGCCGTCGACGCCATCCGGGTGGTCAACCTGCTGTCGTGGCGCTACCGCGACCCGGGCCTGCTGCTGGGCCAGCGGATCGGCGCCCGCAACCCTTCGACGTACTACACCGGGGTGGGTGGCAACACGCCCCAGTCCCTGGTCAATCAGGCCTGCCTGGACATCCAGCAGGGTCGCGCCGAGGTCGTCCTGCTCGCCGGCGGGGAGACGTGGCGAAACCGAAAGCGTATGCAGGCCGGCGGAATCAAGCCTGACTGGACTCGTCAGGGTGAGGATGTCGCAGTGCCGCCGGGTGCCGAGGACGAGGTCCCGATGTCCAGCCCGGCCGAAGAGCGCATCGGGCTGCTGCTGCCGTCGCACGTCTATCCGCTCTTCGAGCAGGCGCTGCGGATCGCGCGCGGCGAGAGCGTCGCCGATCACCAGCGCCGGGTCGCCGAGATGTGGTCGCGGTTCAGCGCGGTGGCCGCCGACAACCCGCATGCATGGAGCCGCGAAGCGCGCAGCGCCGAGGAGATCGGGCAGGCCGGTCCGGACAACCGGATGATCAGCTGGCCGTACCCGAAGCTGATGAACTCCAACAACATGGTCAACCAGGCCGCCGTGGTCATCCTGTGCTCGGCCGAGAAGGCCACCGCGCTGCAGATCCCGCGCGATCAGTGGATTTTCCCCTACGCAGGCACCGATTCGCACGACACCTACTCAGTGGCTGAACGCCACGAGCTGCACCGGTCACCCGCGATCCGGATCGCCGGGCGCCGCGCGCTCGAACTGGCCGGGGTCGGCGTCGACGACCTGGCGCACATCGACGTCTACTCGTGCTTCCCGTCGGCGGTGCAGGTGGCCGCCGGCGAGCTCGGCCTGCCCACCGACGACCCGCGGCGACCGTTGACCGTCACCGGCGGGCTGACCTTCGCCGGCGGCCCGTGGAACAACTACGTCATGCACTCCATCGCCACGATGGCCGGGCTGCTGCGCGACGCCCCCGCGGCCTACGGCCTCATCACCGCCAACGGCGGGTTCCTCACCAAGCACAGCTTCGGTGTGTACAGCGCGACCCCGCCGCCGGCGGCCTTCCGATGGGAGGACGTCCAGTCCGAGGTCGACCGCGAACCCACCCGCACCGCGGTGGTCGAATGGGAGGGCGAGGGCACCGTCGAGTCCTGGACCACGCCGTTCGATCGCGACGGCCGCCCGGAAAAGGCGTTCCTTGCGGTGCGGACCCCCGACGACGCCCGCGCGATGGCCATAATCGACGACGCCGACGCGGCGGCGGTCACCGTGGCCGAAGACATCGCCGGTGCGAAGGTCCGGGTGCACGCCGACGGCCGGGCCAACCTGTCCTGATCCGCTTCTCCCGTGGCGAGAAACGGCGATTTTTTCCCCGCGACCTGCTTATTCTCGTCGAAGCACGACGGGGGAACTAGGGGCGTGGCATGCGGATCTTGGTCACGGAAGTCACCGGAGAGCTAGGTCGCGCCCTCGCCCAGAGCCTGCTGGCCGCGGGCCATGAGGTCTACGGCATCGCCGAGCGTGCGCACCGCGACCTCGATGCGGGCGTCGAGTTCGTCGCGGCGGCGCTGAGCCACCCGGTGCTGTACCGGTTGGCCGAGCTGGCCGACGTGGTCGTCCAGTTGCCCGCCGAAGGGCGCGATCTGACCCGCCCCGCCGATGTCGCCCGGGTCTGTGACGCCGCCGCCCGCAGCGGTGCGCGGATCGTGTTCCCGTCGCTGTCCCTGCTGGCTCCGCGCGGCTTTCAGCAGGTGGAGGACCTGGTCAGCACGGGCTGGGCGCCGAGCCTGGTGGTGCGCATCGCCGCGCCGATGGGCCGGCAGGCCGACGCCCTGGTCTGCCGCTCTGTTGCAGCCCTGTTGGACGCCGACGCCACCGGACCGCTTCACGTGCTGCACATCGACGACCTGATCCGATTCCTGGTCCTGGCCGTCGGCACCGACCGCACCGGTGTTGTCGACCTGGCGGGGGTCGACACCACCAACGTCGTCTCCGCGGCGCGGCTCCTCGGCGGTGTGGACCCGCGACCCAGGGTGCGCGGTGTGCCGGGCTGGCCGCAGTTGTGCCCCCCGCTCGACCTGGGCCCCTTGCGAACCGAGTGGGATTTCGAATGCGGTTGGGGTGCAAGCGATGCCGTCGCCGACACGGTACGCGGGCTGCAGGGCCGCAAGATCGGTGCGGGCGGCGCGTTCGCCGTCCCC
This sequence comes from Mycobacterium sp. ELW1, assembly GCF_008329905.1. Taxonomy (NCBI): domain Bacteria; kingdom Bacillati; phylum Actinomycetota; class Actinomycetes; order Mycobacteriales; family Mycobacteriaceae; genus Mycobacterium; species Mycobacterium sp. ELW1. Next base: position 2,949,983 of record NZ_CP032155.1, read on the forward strand.
GGGCGAGTGCCGCTGCCGGTCACCACCGTTCCGCGGGCGACCGGCACCAGGGCCGCACCCGAGGGCACCGACGGTGAATTCGACGACCGCATCGATCCGCGCTTCCCGGTGTTCGTGGCCGGCCCGCTGAGTGAGGCCACGGCAGGCCCGCTCACCCCGATGTCGCTGGATCTTCATCTGAGCGGGTTGCGGCTCGCCGGCCGGTCGCTGGCTGCGCTGCTGGATCTGCGCGGTGCGGTTGCCTGCGAATGGGAGAGCCGCCTGGTCGCGTCCTTCGGCCATCGCATTTATCTGGGCGCCTCGGCCCTCGCGGCCGCCGAGCCGCGACTTCCGGCCCGTGTGGCTGGTCTGTCGCGCCGATTGCGTGCCGCGGCTGACGTGCCGACGCCGGGCCCCGCTGCGCTCGCCACGGTCACCGGCGCCATGTCAGCGACTCGTCTGCAGGCCGGCGCCCGCATGTTCGGCCGCCACCTGCGGGCATACCGCGGCGCCGCGGACGCCGAACGGTGCGACACCACCAAGCTCGAGATGATGCGCGATGCCAAGCTGGATGCCCGAATCCGGCTGCTGCGCAGCAGAGTTCATGAAGGTTGGACGTTGAGTGCGCTTGCGGTCGTGCTCGCCGAGGCGGTCCCGGCGCAGCTGAGCGGGGTGGATCAGCCGGTGAGCATCAGCGCCGAGATCACGTCGCTGGCGCGGGTGTTGCGCGCCCATCCGTACGCGCGCGCCGCGTTGGAGGCAGGTGATATGGCGGCCACCCGCACCGGTGCGCCGATGCTGGCGAGTGCATTCTCCTCGGCGCTGGGCCATCTCGGGCATCGCGGGCCGGGAGCCGTGGAGCTCGCGACGTCGCTGCTCGGTGATCGTCCGGACGCACTGCTGGCGGCGGCCGCCCGGGTGCGCGACTCAGGAGACGATGACCACGCGACGGTGCCTGGTCCGCGGGCCTGCCGGGTGTTGGCCTATGACACCACCCTCCGGTACACCCATCAACTTCGGCTCGCGGTAAGGGAATTGGGCCTTCGGCTGGTGGCGGCAGACAAGATCGCGGTGCTCGACGACGTCTTCGCGCTGACCATCGACGAGGCGCTGGCCGTCCCCGCCGACACCCGGCTGCGCATCAAACGCCGCATCGCCGAACGCGAGCGGTTGCAGGCGGTACGACTGCCTGCCGTCATCGACGGTGCCTGGACGCCCGTGGCCGTAACAGAACCCGCGCAGGTCTCCGACGAGCTGCGCGGAACCGGACTGTTCCCCGGCGTCGCGGAAGGCACTGTCCGGGTGGTCGATTCGGCCGCCGACGCCGGGCTGGGTGCCGAGGACATCGCCGTCTTCTCCGCGGCCGACATCGACGCGGTGGCGCTGCTGGGCACACCTGCCGCAGTGCTGACCGACGGCGGTGCCACGCTGGGCGATGTGGGCGCGGCCGCCACCCACATCGGTGTGCCGTTCGTCGCGGGGGTCGCCGCCGGGTTGTGCACCGGCATGCGGGTCCGGGTGGACGGCTCGGCCGGGCTGGTCACCGTGCTGGCACCTGCCTGCGACGTGGTGCGGGTGTGACGCGGTATACCGTGGCCCGGTGATGTGGCGGACCATAGCGAGGCTCTCGGCACTGTGGTGGGTGCTGATCGCCGGGCCGGCGTTGATCGCCACCCGGTTGCTCGACCACGCCGGCGCCACCTCGGCCAAAGGCTGGGTACTCGGTGTCTGGCTCGGCGGTTACGTCGCGCAGTTCGTTGTGTTCCTGGCGATTTCACGCAGGTCGCCCCGTCCGGCGTTGCTCGGATGGCTGATCGCGTCGACGGTGCCGTGGGCTGCTGACTGGACGAGCCCGCTGTCGTTGTGGTGGCTGGTGCTGTGGAGTGCGGTCGTCGTCGGCTACGCGGTGCGGCTGGTCGTCGCCGTGTCTCGGGTGGATCAGCTGCGCAGCGCCGGGGTGACTGCCACCGGTGTCGTCCTGGAGGTCATCAGGCCGACGTTCAACGTGGTGGTCAACAAGGATGCCAGCCGCCGCGTGCTGCGGCTGCGCGTCGAAGGCGTCGACGGCGCAACACCTTACGAGGCCCGGCTGGCGGCGACGTTCACCCTCGGTGAGCTGCCCGAGTCCGACGACCGGGTGGCGGTGCGGGTCGATCCGGCCCGGCCGCAGCTCGTCGAACTCATCGAGGACGAGCCCATTGTCCGGGCCGCGCCGCAGCCGGAGGACCTGCCGCCCGAGCTGGCCGAACGACTGCAGACCCTGAAGACCATGCGCGACCGCGGTGACCTCACCGACGCCGAATTCGCCACGGCGCGAACGAGACTCCTCGAATCACCCGCCGAGTAGTTCCCGCAGCCGCAGCGCGTTCCGGACGGCGTGACCCTGCCCGTCGTTGTTGAAATACACCAGCACCCGCCGGTCCTGGTCCTGCCATTCCCCGATCCGGTCGGCCCACCAGCGCAGGTCGCTCTCGGTGTAGTCGCCGGCGTAGACCGGCGCGGTGTCGGGCCCGTGCATTCGCACGTAGACCAGATCGGTGGTGGCACGAAGTACGCAGGGCATACCGGGCCCGCTGATGACCACATAGGCGGCGCGATAGCGCTCCAGGAGCTGGTAGACCTGCGGGTCGTCCCAGGACGGGTGACGCATCTCGAGGGCGACCCGGATCCAGTCGGGGATCAGCGACAGGAAGCGAGCAAGTCGGGCGTCGTCGCGTTCGAGATTCGGATGCAGCTGGACGAGAACGGCTTCGCGCTTCTCACCCAAAGCCTGCTGGCAGCGTTCCAGCCGGTCGATCCACGGCTCCGGGTTGTTCAGGCGGCGGTAGTGGCTCAAGCCGCGGTGCACTTTGACCGTCATGGTGAAGCCGTCGCGCAACCGGGTGCGCCAGCCTTCGAAGGTGGTGTCCTTGGGCCAGCGGTAGAAGCTGGCGTTGAGTTCAACGGTGTCGAACACCTCGGCGTAGCGGGCCAGCCGCTTGGCCACCGGCAGCCCCGGGCGGTACAGCACCGAATCCCAGTGGTCGTACGACCACCCTGACGTGCCGATCCGGACGGTCACGCGTCAGCCGGCGATGCGCTGCCGCACGTCGTCGTCCAGGGAGACCCGCACCAGCCCGGCGGCGAGCGGCGCGATCGCGCGGCCGGTGAGGGCAGCCAGCTTGTCGGGGTCGCGGGGGAGGCCGAGTTGCTCGGCGCTGTCCAGTGAGCGTTTGTCGAAATAGGGCCGCACCCATGGCCAGACGTCTTGGACCTCGCGCAGGAAGATGTCGGATCCGGTATCGCCGATTCCAGTGAACTGTTTGAGCGCCTGCCTGGCATTCTTCACGTCGGGTTTGGTGATGCGGGCGAGGGTGCGCAGGTCGTTGCGGTATTCGTCATTGACCCTCGTCGCCAATTCGGTCAACCGCGACGCCGAGCTCTCGTCGTAGCGCACGTAGTGGGCACGGGCGAACGCCTCGATCATGGTCTGTCGATTGGCCGCCATCACGGCGCGCGGTGTGCGCAGGCCCGCCCGAAACAGTTCCCGGGCGGCATGCATCGCGATCGCGGCATCGATCGGCTTACTGGCCAGCATGCACAGCACCAACAGCTGGAACAGCGGCATCGGGGTGTCCCGCAACGTGATTCCCGCTTCCGCAGCATAGGTTCTGCCCGCATGCTGACGTAGGCGCTGAATGAGGCGCCTGGCCTCCGCGTCATCCATCTGCCAGGCGATACCCGCGCAGCGAGCCGACGAAACGACGCGTCATTGTCGCGTCAGACATTCTCAGCGTTTCGTGTCACGCCAGTCGATCATCTTCTCGACCGTGCTCAGGTCGTACCTGCCCTCGGCTGCGCGGACCTCGGTGTGGAACAACGTCGCACCGGCCGCCAGGTAGCCGTCCGCCGACTGCGGATCTGTCCAGAACGTCGAGCGCTCGATATCACCGTCGGCGCGCCCGAAGCCGGCGGCCAGCTCGGCGACCCGGGCACTGGCCTCTCGATACGAGTCGAGGGGCAGGAAGGTGTGCCAGATGTCGGCGTGGCGCGCGACGGCGGGCAACGTGCGCTTGGGGCCGGATCCGCCGATCAGGATCGGGATCTTGCGCAGCGGTGCCGGTTTCAGCAGGCCGAACCGGTGCTCGATGCGCAGCAGGCCCTCGTCGAAGGCGTCGGCCCGGGATTTGACCGTACCGAAGTCGAAACCGTATGTGGTGTAGTCCTTCTCGTACCACCCCGCACCGACACCGAGGATGGCGCGGCCGCCGCTGATGTGATCGACGGTACGTGCCATGTCCGCGAGCAGGTCCGGATTCCGGTAGCCCATGCCCGACACCAGCAGCCCGAGCTCGGCCCGTGTGGTGATCTCACCCCAGGAGGCCAGGGCGGTCCAGCCCTCGAAATTGTTGACGTCCGGCTGCGTGGCCGCCAGCACCGGTTTCGCGTCGGCGATCGAGGCGATGAACGGCGCGTGGAAGTGGTCGTAGCCGAAGATGACGTCGACACCGATGTCCTCGGCGTGCAGAACGGCCCGCCGCCAGGTGGCGTAGTCAGGGGTGTCGGCGGGCTGAATCTGAACGGCGATGCGCACGGGACGGGTCATTCACGCGACAAGCCCGACTTACCCGGATTTATTCCGGCGCTACTTCGGCGGCAGGGTTTTCGCGTAGTCGACGCCGCGGGTGGCCCAGCTCTGCAGCTGACGCTTCGTCCGCACCCCGCCGTCACCGATGCGGATCCAGCCGCGAGTTTCCCGCCCCGCCATGATCATCGGTGCGGTGTGTTCTCGTTCCAGCAGGCCGGCGGTGTCCTCCGGCGGCACTCGCACCATCAGGCCGCCCTGACCGCTGGCGCACACGGCCATGTTGCCGTTGATCAGGAACGCCACCCCGCCGAACATTCGCTTCTCGTCGACGCCGCGTTCGGTGGCGAGCAGTTCCCGCAAGCGGTTCGCGAGGTCCTCGTCGTAGGCCATGTAGAGACGGTAATGCCGGCCGCCGACAACTGTCGGGGCCGGCATCACCTGTGGACTACGCCGCGGCGGTGGCCGCCTCGGCGGCCGGCTCCAGCGCCTGCGCGACGATGTCGGCGACATCCGTCATCGGCTTCACGGTCAGCGCCTCGAGCACCTCGGCCGGGACGTCATCCAGGTCGGCCTCGTTGCGCTGCGGGATGAAAACCGTTGACAACCCTGCACGTTGCGCGGCCAGCAGCTTCTGCTTGACACCGCCGATGGGCAGCACGCGCCCGTTCAGGGTGACCTCGCCGGTCATCCCGACGTCGGAGCGGACCTGCCGCCCGGTGGCCATCGACACCAGGGCGGTCACCATCGTGACGCCTGCGGACGGACCGTCCTTGGGCACCGCGCCGGCCGGCACGTGCACGTGGATCTTGCGGTTCAGCGCCGCGGGATCCACGCCCAGCTGCTCGGCGTGGCTACGCACATAGGACAGCGCGATCTGCGCCGACTCCTTCATCACGTCGCCCAGCTGACCGGTCAGCTGCACGCTCGGCTCGCCATCGGTCGACCCGGCTTCGATGTAGAGCACATCGCCGCCCAGGCCCGTCACCGCCAGTCCGGTCGCCACGCCCGGCACGGCGGTGCGTTCCGCCGATTCCGGGGTGAACCGCGGACGGCCAAGGTAGCCAACCAGATCCGGCTCATCAATGGTCAACGCCTCGTCGGAGGCAGCCAGCTTGGTCGTCGCCTTACGCAACGCCTTGGCCAACAGCCGCTCGAACTGCCGCACACCGGGCTCCCGGGTGTAGTCCGCGGCGATCTTGCGCAGCGCCGCGTCGGTGACCGTGACCTCCTCGGGGGTCAGCGCCGCGCGGTCGCGCTGCCGGGGCAGCAGGTACTCGCGGGCGATGGCCACCTTGTCGTCCTCGGTGTAGCCGTCGATCTGCACCAACTCCATGCGATCCAGCAGGGCCGAGGGGATGTTCTCGATCACGTTGGCCGTCGCCAGGAACACCACGTCGGACAGATCCAGATCCAGGTCCAGGTAGTGATCGCGGAACGTGTGGTTCTGCGCGGGGTCCAGGACCTCCAAGAGGGCGGCCGACGGGTCGCCCCGGTAGTCGGAGCCGACCTTGTCGATCTCGTCGAGCAGCACGACCGGGTTCATCGAACCGGCCTCGCCGATCGCCCGGACGATCCGGCCGGGCAGTGCGCCGACGTAGGTGCGCCGGTGCCCGCGGATCTCGGCCTCGTCGCGCACGCCACCCAGGGCGACGCGAACGAACTTGCGGCCCAACGCCCTGGCCACGCTTTCTCCCAGTGACGTCTTGCCGACACCGGGAGGACCGACCAGCACCATCACCGCACCCGAGCCGCGGCCACCGACGACCTGCAGACCACGTTGTGCGCGACGGGTACGCACGGCCAGATACTCGAGGATGCGGTCCTTGACGTCGTCCAGCCCGTGGTGGTCGGCATCCAGGATGTCGCGGGCCGCCGTCAGATCGGTGGAGTCTTCGGTGCGGGTGTTCCACGGCAGGTCCAGGACGGTGTCGAGCCAGGTGCGGATCCAGCCGCCTTCGGGGCTCTGTTCGCTGGAGCGTTCCAGCTTGCCGACCTCGCGCAGCGCGGCCTCCCGGACCTTCTCCGGCAGGTCGGCCGCCTCGATGCGGCCGCGGTAGTCATCAGAACCGTCGGGTTCGCCTTCGCCGAGTTCCTTGCGAATCGCGTTGAGCTGCTGGCGCAGCAGGAATTCCTTCTGCGTCTTCTCCATGCCCTCGCGGACGTCCTGCGAGATCTTGTCGCTGACCTCCACCTCGGCCAGATGCTCCGACGTCCAGTCGATCAGGACCTGCAGGCGGGCGGCCACGTCCTCGGTCTCCAGCAGCTGACGCTTCTGGACGTCGGACAGATACGACGCGTAGCCGGCGGTGTCGGCCAGCGCCGACGGGTCGGTGATCTTGTTGACCACGTCGACGATCTGCCAGGCCTCGCGGCGTTGCAGCATCGCCAGCAGCAGCTTCTTGTACTCCGCGGCGAGTGCCTTGGTGTCCTCGGTGGGCTCGGCCGCGGTTATCTCGTCGACCTCGACCCACAGCGCGGCGCCGGGCCCGGTGGTTCCGGACCCGATGTGGGCGCGGCTCTCACCGCGCACGACGGCAGCGGCGCCGCCGCCGGGGATGCGGCCCACCTGCACGATCGACGCGATGACGCCGTAGGTGGGGTAGCGATCGTCCAGTCGTGGGGCGATCAAGAGCTTGCCGGTCGGGGTGGCCTGCGCCGCGTCCACCGCGGCACGCGCGGCGTCATCGAGTTCGATCGGCACCACCATTCCCGGCAGCACGATCGGCTCGCTGACAAACAGGACCGGCACAGATTTGGCTTCAGCCATCAATCCTCCAAAGTTCAGTCTGACCGACTCAACCTTGACCGGTTCCAGTTTGTTCCCCGCGCGAACCGCACAGACAAAGCAGCGAGCCTGCCGCCGGGGGGTGGCGACAGGCTCGCTGTTGTTCGGGGTGGATCAGCCGGCGGAAGGAGTTGCTCCCAGAACCCGCTGCATGTCCGGGATCATCGCCTGGAGCTGCTGTCCCCAGTAGCCCCAGCTGTGGGTGCCGTTCGCGGGGAAGTTGAACACGCCGTTGCGTCCACCAGCCGCGAGGTAGTTGTCCATGAAGGTCTTGTTGGTGCGCAACGTGAAGCCTTCGAGGAACTGAGCGGCCATCAGGTTGCCGCCGCCACCGGAGGTATCGAGATCCGACGGCGTACCGGTGCCGCAGTAGATCCAGATCCGGGTGTTGTTGGCGACCAGCTGGTTGATGTTGACCATCGGGTCGTTGCGGCGCCACGCCGGATCAGACGACGGACCCCACATGCTCTGCGCGTTGAACCCGCCCGCGTCGTTCATCGCCAGACCGATCAGCATCGGCCACCAGCCCTCGGAGGGGTTCAGGAAGCCGGACAGCGATGCGGCGTAGGTGTACTTCTGCGGGTAGTAGATCGAGTAGGTCAGCGATGCGCTACCGGCCATCGACAGACCGACGACAGCGTTGCCGTTCGGGTCGACCCCGTAGTTGGCGGCCAGGTACGCCGGCAGCTCCTGGGTCATGAACGTTTCCCACTTGTAGGTGTAGTTCTGCCCGTTGCCCTGCGACGGCTGGTACCAGTCGGTGTAGAAGCTGGACTGTCCGCCGACCGGCATGACGGTCGACAGGCCCGAGCCGTACAGCCACTCGAACGCCGGGGTGTTGATGTCCCAGCCGTTGTAGTCGTCCTGGGCGCGCAGGCCGTCGAGCAGGTACACCGCGTGCGTGCCGCCGCCCTGGAACTGGATACGGATATTGCGTCCCATCGCGGCGGACGGGACATCGAGGTAGAGAACCGGGAGTCCGGGCTTGGAGAAGGCGGCCGAGGTCGCCGACCCGCCGACGACACCGATCAGGCCGGGCAGAGCGAGTGCGGCCACGAAGGCTGCGGCCACGCGGCGCAACCAAGTGCCTCGCATCTTATCGACGATCTTCATGACGGAAACCATCACCTTTCGTACGTGTATCACAGTGGAGAAGTGCTGTGCTCTGGCAGCTAATCACGGTGCGTAGCGCCGACTCGGCACGCGCAGCGGTGTGGCATATCGCGGTTCGCTAACGATCAGGCGACGCGGGGGACTCGGGATCGCCAGTACACCAACGGCTTTGACCGCACATCGATAACAGGAAGGTCACGCTGCGACAACGATAGAGTGGAGGCATGGACCCCTTCGAGCTGCACCGCTTCGTCGACGCCCAGGACCGCGTGTACGACCAGGTGCTCGCCGAGTTGCGGGCCGGGGCCAAGCGCAGCCACTGGATCTGGTTCATCTTCCCTCAGCTCGCTGCGCTCGGAAGTAGTTCCACCGCAAAGCGTTTCGGCATCTCATCGCTCGCCGAGGCGCAGGCCTACCTGGCGCATCCGGTGCTCGGGCCGCGGCTGCGAGAGTGCGCGCGCCTGGTCCTGGCGATCGAAGGCCGCACTGTCGACGACATTTTCGGCTGGCCGGACAATCTCAAGGTGCGCTCGTCGATGACGCTGTTCAGTGCGGCCACCGATGACGACGCCGATTTCGTGGCGGTGCTTGACAGGTTCTACGGCGGCGAGCGGGATACCCGGACGCTGGAGCTGCTATAGCGGGCGCAGCACCAGCCAGCCCTGGGGCGGGACCACCACCTCGTCGACGATCTCTTCGGGAGGTGCCGCGGTGCCGCCCACCAATTGGGCCTGCCTGCCGATGAGCGTGGCGACCGGCAGGGCCATCGGCACGTCGTCGATGTTGAGCGCGACGATCAATGCGTCATCACCGTTGCGTGTCTCGTAGGCGTAGCCGCGGTTGTCCACTTGCAGCGCTGTGGTTTTCGCCTCGTACAGCCAGGGATTGCGCCGACGCAGGCCGATCAGGTACTGGTGCAGATTCCAGGTCTCGCGCCCCGCGGCGTCCAGCGGGACGGGTGGCGCTCCGAACTCGGGACGTACCGCGTCGTCGCCGCCGGCCCGTTCTTCCTTGACGCCGCGGTAGCCGAGTTCGTCTCCGGCGTAGACGCTGGGGACACCGCCGGTGGTGAACAGCAGCACCAGCGCGTGGGCCACCTGCTCGGGGCGGTCCAGCTTGCTGGCGATCCGGGTGACGTCGTGGTTGCCGACGAACGTCAGCGGCGCGAATCTGGCCAGGAAGTCGTTGTGGCGCTGCAGCGCCCAGTCCAACTCGTGGAAGTTGCCGTCGTTGAGGCTGCTCCAGATCGCCTTCCACAATTCGTACTGGGTCACCGAGTCGACTCCGGAGCCGTCGACGAATGCGGCGTAGTCGCCGTGGATCACCTCGGCGACAAACCAGGCGTCGGGATGGGCTTCGCGGACCCGGGGGAGCACCTGTGCCCAGAACGACTCCGGTACCGCATACGCGGCGTCGAGCCGCCAGCCGTCGGCGCCCCGGGCCAGCCAGTGGTTCATGACGTCGACGGTGTAGTCGACGACGGCCGGGCTCTTGTGGTTGAGGGTGATGAGCTCGCCGTGACCCTCGAAGGTGTGGAAGTGGCCGGGGCGGCCGCGAAACCACGACCGCGCCTCGGGGTCACTGCCCTCGACGGCGCGCTGATAACGCTCGAATTCGGTTCCCACATGGTTGAACACGCCGTCGAGCAGGACCCGCAGTCCACGCTGATGTGCTTCGGAGACAAGGTGATCGAAGTCGTCGTCGTCACCGAGCCGCGGGTCGATGCGGAAATGATCGGTGGTGTCGTAGCCGTGGGTGCGGGAGGCGAAGACGGGGCCCAGCGCAAGTCCGGAGGCGCCGAGCTCGACGGCGTGGTCGAGCCAGTCGACGAGGCGGCGGAGCCGGTGCTCTCCGGGGCCGGGCGGTTCGGCGGCGGGGAAGGCGCCGACGAAGCCGAGCGGGTAGACGTGCCACCAGATCGCGTGGCGCACCCAGTCGCTCATGGCGCGAACTTCGCGGCGTAGAGGGCCATCATCTCGTCGCGGTACTCAGGGGCTGGGCCGTCGACCGTCAGCCGTGGGGCGACCGCGGTGATCGGCAGGGTGGCCACCGGCGGCAGTGGCACCTGCCAGCCGGTGAGCCATTCGGCCAGCTGGGCACCTGCGACGGCAAACACGATGCGGCCCAAGCCAACCCAGGCGTGGGCGGCCGCGCACATCGGGCAGTGTTCGCCGGAGGTGTACACGGTGGCGCGGGCCCGCTGCTCGGGGGAGAGGTGGGCGGCCGACCACTGTGCGATCGCCAGTTCGGGGTGGGCGGTGGCGTCGCCGCCCGCGACGTGATTGTGGTCCTCGAACAGGACCGTGCCGTCGGCGTCGACCAGGATGGAGCCGAACGGTTCATCTCCGGCGTTCAGCGCGGTCCGGGCAAGCTCGACGCAGCGGCCGAGCCGCCGGAGGTCCTGCTCGTCGAGCGCCACGTCCTCACCTTACGCAACCGGTGTCGGTGGATGGCGGAAGCGCCAAAGCTCCAGTAGCCGCATCGGATCGACCGGTGAACCGGGACGGCCGCGGGCCAGTGGGTAGCAGGCGAATCCGACGAACAGCGCAACCAGGTGTCCGACCGGGGTGAATGTCGGCGTGATCGCCACCGCGCCCACGCAATAGGCGAGCGCGATGAACAGGTAGAGCCAGCGCCACGGACGCGCGATGTGGTAGGTCAGCAGTCCGACGATCCCGACGGCGAAGTAGCTGACGCCGATGTCGCGGGCGTTGAGGTAGCGCGGTGAGATCAGCGCCTCCTGGATCTGCCAGTACAGATAGCCCTCACTGGCGTAGGTGGCGACGATGTGGGCGATCAGCCCGGCGATCACGAAGCGCAGACGGCCCAGCCAGCGTTCGGCCGGGGCCAGGAAGAGGCAGAACATCACCAGATACGGCCACCAGGCTGCGCCGTCGAGCCACAGCAGGCTGGTGATGAGCACCCGGATCGGGTCGGAGGCCAGGTGGTGGAGGTTCGTCGAGTCTTTGCGCAGCAGTTCCAGCAGGTGCCAGCGCGGTAGGAGGTGCTGGGCGATGGTCGTCAGGAACAGCACCGCCAACCAGCCGAACGTGACCGGTGCGGTGCCGATGAAGTGCACGACTCGGCCTGGCCAGCCGCGCCGGGTCGGCAGGACCGGCGAGGGGGGTTCGAGGCCGTCGTGCACCCACCGAGATTACTGCCTCAGTGGCAACAGTCCTTGCTGAGAACCTCCAGCCGGCACAGGCACGACGCCAGGATCGGGACGTCGGCGCGGGCTTTGGCCAGTTCGAGCTGCCGCCCGATGATCACCGCTTCGGCGTCACGGCCGAGCCGCTGAAGACATTCGTGGTAGCCGTGCAGGCTCCACACGTTGCCCGGATGCTGGCACGGCCGGCTCAGCGTCGGGTCGAGGCCGAGGTCGGCGGCGTACACCGCGGCGGCGTCCTCGACGCGCCCCTGCTCGAGCAGGAGTGCACCGTAGGCGTGCCGGGTCGGCTGCATCCAGCCCCACGGTTCGTCGTAGGGAAGCTCGTCGTCGAGTGCGATCGCCCGCCGCAGATGCTCAAACGCCGCCTCGAAATCGCCCTCCCGGTAGGCGATCTCACCGTCGAGCATGGCCGCCGCGACAGCCAAGATGTCGCGGCTGGTGTTGTTGAACAGATACCGCGAGTCCGGGACGCGCGCATAGGCGGCGGCGAACGCCTCGCGCTCGGCGGCGGCCTGGGCCAGCTGCCCCTTGGCGGCATGCGCGACCCCGCGCCCGTAGTGAATGGTTGCCGTTGTCGTGCAATACAACTCGGTATCGGCCGGGAGGGGCTCGGCGATCAGGTCGTCCCAGCGGCCGAACCGGATCAGCACATGCACCCGCAGCGGTACGAACGCTTCCAGCCAGTCGGCCATCGGCGGCGACTCGATGGTGAGCAGTTCGGGGGTCAGCTGCCCGGACAGCTCGTCGGCGGCCGCCAGCGCGATCTGCGACTGGCCGGCGAACATCGCCGAATAGACGATGAAGTGCAGATCGTGGGCCCGGTAGAGCGAATAGAAGTTCAGCGGCCCGGCGTGCGCGACGAAGCGCCGATCCGCCGCCACCGCGGATTGGTTGGCCAGCACCGAATCTCGGTAGTTGCCGCACAGCACGTCGATGTGCGACGGCATGTGCTGCAGATGGCCGGCGTCGGGCACCAGGCCGCGCAGCAGGTCGGCGGCAGGCAGCGCGTCCTCGGGATGGGCCGACATCTCCATCGCGTGGATGTACAGGTGCAACACACCGGGATGGGCGCGCCCGGCGTCGGTGCGCAGCGCCGCGTCCAGCAGGGCCTTGGCCTCCACCACCCGTGAGCCGGGGGCCGGCTCTCCGGTTGCGGTGTCCCACAACGCCCATGCCGTGATGTTCACCAGCGCATCGGCGGCCAGCGCCAGGACGTCGACGTCATCGGGGTACGCCCGCGCGAGTTCGGCCATGGCTTCGGCGTAGGCGACGTGGCCGGCCGCCAGAGCGTCGGCGTCGTCGGGATCGTCGGTGGGGAACCGGGTTGCCAGCGCCGCGATCAGGGCGTGCTCGACGACGCTGCCGCGGCTCGTGGCGGCCAGCTTCAGTTCCATCCGGGCCCGGGCCAGTGAGGCGGTCAGGTCGACGGGATCGAAGGCGTCCCAACCCTTGTTGTAGTTCGGGCCGATCGCGTACGCGATGCCCCACCGGGCGATCGCGAGATCGGCGTCGAGCGCCAGCGCCCGTTCGAAGCAGGTGATCGCCTCTTCGTGGTTGAAGGCGTAGGCCCACACCAGTCCGCGGTCGAACCACACCTGCGCCTGCGGCGACGGGGTGTCGACGGGCCGGTGGTAGGCGCCGAGGTCGTAATACGGCTCGGTGTCGCCGAGTGGAACCGTCATGCTGCACACCCTAGGTCAGCGCGGCGAGGGCGGATACCGTTGCAACCGACCAGAACGAAAGGGTGCACACGTGATTCGCTGCGTGCGTTTGTTCACCGGAGCCGACCAGCAGTCCCACGTCGAGATCGGCCGTCTCGACCTGACGCCGGGGCGCAACGACGACCTGGTGTCGGCGGCGATGTCGTCGACGCGGGTGACGGCGGAGGAGACCGCCAGCGGCGGCACGCTGGCCTGGCACACCGCGCCGGTGCGCCAGCTCGTCGTGACGCTGGCCGGCACGCTGGTGTTCACCACTCGCGACGGCGAGGAGTTCACGCTCGCTCCCGGCGACGTGCTGCTGGCCGAGGACACCGCCGGCTCCGGCCATCAGTGGAGGTTGGTCGACGCCAACCCGTGGCGCCGGCTCTACATCGTGCTCGCCGACGGCGCCGAGGTCCCGTTCGTCGCCGACTGACCCGGCCTAGTGCCCGGCGACGATGTCGGATTCGTCGACGGTCACCGGCTCCTTCGCCGCGGGCAGCAGCGAGTACAGCAGACAGACCACCGCGAAGAACAGATAACCCAGCGCCACTTGGGGATTGGCGGCCCACGCGATCTCGGGTGCGTGGATCAGGCCGACGAACGACAGCGCCGCGGCCACCACCGACGCCAGTGCGGCGTAGCGGAACTTCTTCTCCAGGATGAACGTCACCATCGTGCCCAGCAGCAGGCCGACCAGGATGGCGCCCTCACCGAGGGTCTGCAGCCCGTCGTAGACCACGCCGGCGCCGCCGAGGGCGTCCATGCCGACCTTGGCCGCCGATGTTCCGGCCGCGTTCAGGGCGTTGTCGATCAGCCCGCTGGCCCACTGCGCCAGGTTGGGCAGCAGCGCAGCGACGACTGCCACCGCGTGCAACCGGGGCACGGCCTGGAAGGCCTGCGCGCCGATCAGCAGACCGATGTAGAGCAGGATCGGGACGATCGCCGGCACCGGCAGCAGCGCGGCCAGTACCCCGAACAATCCGAGGAAGCACAGCAGACCGATCACCACGCCGCTGGCCAGGGAGTAGCCCGCGCGGCCGCCGGCGTCCTTCCAGCCGGGGTGGCCGATGTAGACCGCAGGCGGGAACGGGGAGCCGAACGCCGAGCCGACCACCGCGCCGGCGCCGTCGGCCAGCAGCACGCTGCGCAGGTTGTAGTTGTCACCCGCGGCCGCGGCGCTCTCCACGTTGCTCATCGCCTCGGTGAAGTTGTAGACGCCCAACGGGATTGCGGTGCCCAGCAGCGGAGCCAGATGCGCCAGGCCCGAGCCCAATAGATCGAGCCGCAGGTCGGGGATGCCGATCGCGATGTCGGAGACGGCCTGGCTGACATCGGGCGCCGACATGAACCCGCCGATCCAGCCGATCGCGGTGCCGACCAGCAATGCCACCAGACCGACGGGGATGTTGCCCGGGAGCTTCACGTCGGTGAAGAAGCCGATGAGGATGATCGCCAGCACCGGCAGGCCGATCCAGGCGGCCTCCCACATCTGCGCGGCCGGGCGCATCGAGATGAACGTGATCGAGATGCCGGCCAGGGTGCCCAGCATCGCCGCGCGCGGGGTGAGCTTGCGGATGTAGGGGCCGACGAACCCGCCGATGATGACGATGACGCCGATCATGAACGCCCAGGCCAGGCCTGACTTCCAGGCCTCGATCGGATCCTTGGTGGCCAGGTAGACCGGCAGCATCACGACGAAGACCACAATGAACATGTGCGGGACGCTCGGCCCGTACGGCAGGGCGGTGACGTCGGTGCGATTCTCGCGCCGGGCCAGCCGCCGGGCCAGGAACGTGTAGTAGAGGTTGCCCAGCACGAGGGCCACGCCGAGCGCGGGCAGCACGGTGCCCAGCACATCGTCGGCAGGCAGCTTGACGACGCCGATCATCAGCGTGGTCAGGGTGAGGACGTTGACCAGGATGTTGAATCCGAGCCCGAAGAAGGCGTTGAGATCGCCGCGGGTCCACCACGGGATCTTCAGCTCGCTCGACGGTGTCGCGGGCTCGGTGACGTCGGTGCTCATCGGCATGCCTTTCTGGCGCGTCGGGACGTCGAGCGCTACCTGGTGATTCTCGACGCCAGCGTTCCAACCAGGGGTCAGTTGTGTGTCGTTTGTGTTAGTGCGCGGCGAGACCCTCGTTCGACAGCGCGGCGGCGCCATGTTCTAGTGCTGAGGTGCTGGAGTTCACCGTCGAGGACCTGTCCGCCGAGGACATCGAACGGCTGCGGGCGATCTACGAACCGCTGGCCGTCTCGGTGCGTGAGCTGGTCGATGCGACGATCCGGACCGAGGTGGACGCCGAGACCGTCGCCGCGGTGAAGGCCGACATCGACGCGGCGACGGCCCGGCTGCGGAGCAAGCAGATCGACGGCGCATTCGGGGTGAAACGGACCCCGTCGGGACGGAGCATCAGTTGGGGCAATGCCGTCATCGGTCTGCGCAATCCGACCGCCCCGCCGCTGGTGATCCACCGCGGTGAGGATGACCGGCGCTGGGCCGACTTTCATCTCGGTGCGGCCTACGAAGGCCCGCCCGGACATGTGCACGGGGGAGTGTCGGCGCTGATTCTGGATCATGTGCTCGGCGAGGCGGCCAGTCCCGACGCCAAACCCCGCTTCACCGGCAGCATCACCGTGCGGTACCTGCGGGCCTGCCCGCTCGGGCCGCTGCATGCGGAAGCACAGATCACCCGCGTCGACGGTGTGAAAACCTTTGTCTCCGGCCATATTTCCGACGCCGAGGGCATCACAGTGGAGGCCGAGGGCGTCTTCATCACTCCGCGCTGGCTGCGCGACTGACTGAGGTAGGTTCGCGCCATGGAGAAGGTGATTGTCACGCTGCGCACCGGTGCGGCCGACGACGAGTGGGCTGAACAACTGCGAGGGCCGGTCGCACAGGAACTGCTCGCGCTCGGGCTGCCGGGGCTGACGATCAACGTCCGAGACCGCGACGTTCGCGAGTCGATGATGACGCTGACGACGCTGGATCCACCGGTCCAGGGGCTGGTCAGTGTGTGGACGCAGCAGTACTACGGCGACCAGATGCTGATGGCGCTGGAACTGCTCGGTCACTACGCCGAGGAGATCGCCGCGTACCTGGTGACCGAGTCCGCGCCCCTGCCGCCGCCGTCGACCCCGCCGGGGGAGCGCTCGCCTGGGCTGGCCAACATGGCGCTGCTGCGCCGGCCGTCCGACATGGACGAGCGCACCTGGCTGTCTCGCTGGCACGGCAACCACACGCCGGTGGCGATCGCGACCCAGTCGACGTTCACCTACGTGCAGAACTATGTGGTGCGCGCGATCACCGAGGACGCCCCAGTGATCAACGCGATCGTCGAAGAGCATTTCCCCATCGAGGCGGTCGGGAGCCTGCACGCATTCTTCGGCGCCGCCGACGATGCCGACTTGCAGAGCCGCATGGAGCAGATGGTCGCCAGCACAGCGGCATTCGGTGCGAACGTGAACATCGACGCGGTGCCGACCAGCCGGTACAACTTTCGTAGTCCGTTCGTGGCTGAGCAGCCATGACCACGCTGGACGAGGCAGTCACGCTGGCCCAGGCGGACCGGGGCCTGGCGGTGGTCGCGACACTGCGCGCCGATGACACCATTCAGGCGTCATTGGTGAACGCGGGGATCGTCGCGCACCCGGCCACCGGCGAACCGGTACTGGGCTTCGTCACCTATGGCCGGGTCAAGCTGGCGAACCTGCGGGCCCGGCCCGCAGTGACGTTGACGTTCCGCGACGGCTGGCAGTGGGCGTCGGTGGAGGGCCGGGCCGAACTCGCCGGTCCCGACGACCAGCCTGGGTGGCTGGCGTCGGCAGACCAGTTGCGGCTGTTGTTGCGTGAGGTGTTCACCGCTTGCGGTGGCACGCACGACAACTGGGCCGAATACGACCGGACGATGGTCGAGCAGGGCCGCGTCGTGGTGTTGGTGGCGCCGACCCGGGTGTATTCCAACGGCTGACCTGGGTTTATCCCCAGATCCGCTTTCATCCCCAGACTGTTTCCTGTTGCCTCATGTCAAGATGCGCGCGTAGGAGTTTTGGCTGCCTTGTGTATGAGTGCGCGTTTGTTGACGCTGTCTCCCGGTTTGCTGGTGGTCAAGATGAGGAGTTGGTTGGTCAATGCGTGAATCCGGCGCTGGACGGCGGCGGGGTTGATGTTGCTTTGGGCTAGTGTCAGCGCGAGGATCCGGTCTTCGTCGACCATCGACGGGTGGGTGATCAAGCGCCGAAACGGAGTGGCTGCCTCGTCGTGCTTCTTGGTGACCTTCGCACCGTGACGGACCTTCGATACCAGTTTCTGCTGCGGGTGATAGTAGTTGGTGAGTTGGGACTGCAGCTGCCATATCTCGTTGAGCAACAACATCTCTGACGCTGTTGTGTAGCGGTGATAGCCCACCACCGTGCGGACCACCGCCCAGTTCTTCTGTTCGACGTGACAGCCGTCGTTCTTATTGCCCGGCCGCGCCCGGGTGAAGGTGATCTCGTTGTCCACGCACCACTGCAGTAGGTGGGTGTTGATGAACTCGGCTCCGTTGTCGGAGTCCACCCCCAGGATCGGGAATGGCATCCGTTCAACGATGACTTTGAGTGCGCGGAAGACACATGTCGCCGCCTTGCTGGGAATGGAGCGGTTCTCGGTCCACCCGGTGCAGATATCGGTCACGGTCAACGTGAAGGCGAACTGACCCCAGGCGCAGCCTCCGTCGTGGGAGACCAAATCGATCTCGACGAAACCGGGCCGGTCGTCCTGCCAGTCGGCCCAGGTTCTGACCGGGATCTGACTCTTGAGCAGCGACCCTGGCTTCGTGGTGGCACGCCCCCTGAGCTGGTGTTTGCGCCGTTCGGGAGCCAACCGTCGATCGATGGTGGCCGCCGACATCGACACCACCAACGCTGCAGTCTGGTCATCGATGACCAACTCCTGAAAATGGCGCAACACCGCCACCAATTCGCCCAACATCGGCGCCAATCGCTTGCCGGCCGGCATCCCCAGCACCGTCCAGCACACCGTCAGCGCGGCAATGACCTCTGGCCCGTACTTCACTGGTCGCGGCCTCTGCGAGGCCGCGACTTTCGGCGTCAACGCCGCCATAAGCGCCTTACGTGCGTGATTGCGATGCCAGCCGGTCGTGGCACACAACTCATCGAGAATCACGCCCTTGGCCCGCTTGTCGGCTCGCACATAGCGAACCGCAATCGCCTCGGTTACCGCCCTGCGTTCGGCCAACGTCAACCCCATCACCCGGGCCTACCGACGACATTGCTGACCGTTCACCTAGGCACGCCGCACGCGCGCATTTTCAGTGAGGCAACGAACAACGAATTCGCCGCCCTTCGCGCGCATTTCAGATGAGTCAACGCGTGTTTTACGGGATCCATTTCTGTCGGAGGTTCGCACTAGTGTTCGAAGTGTGAGCGTGGTCGACGCTGTGCGTGAGGCACGGGATCGGTATCTCGAGTCCGTGGCTGCGGTCGATTTCGATGAGCTTTCCCCTACTGATCGTTTTGTCGTGCTCGAAGAGTGGGAGACCGCACGGCGCCAGCAGGTCGCGGTCTCTCACGCATTGATCTCTCGGCTGGAACACGTCGAGGGTTGCCCACCGGTAGCGATCACCCTGGCCGATGTGTTGCGGATCAGCCCGCGGGAGGCCAAACGCCGGATCCGCGATGCCGAGCAGGTGTCGCCGCGTCGGGCGTTGACCGGGGAACCGTTGCCCCCGTTGCTACCCGAGACCGCCACAGCCTGGGATGCCGGACTACTGGACGCCGAGCACCTGCGGGTGATCCAGAAGTTCTTCCGTGATCTGCCCGACCACGTCCCGGCGGCGGAGGTGGAGAAGGCCGAACGCACACTGGCCGGCCACGCCCAAACGTTGCGGCCCGATCAGTTGGAGAAGATCGCCCACCGGCTCGCACTGCACCTCAACCCCGATGGCACGTTCTCCGATGAGGACCGGGCCCGCAAACGCGGATTCGTCTGGTGCGGTGGGCAACAGGTCGACGGGATGAGTGTGGGCCGGCTGATCGCCACGCCGGAGTTGCGCTCCCTGCTCGATGCCTGGTTCACCAAGTTCGCCGCACCCGGGGTGTGCAACCCCGCCGACCAGACACCTGCCCTCAGCCCATCCGAGGAGGTGGCCGACCGTGACCTGCGCAGCCACGGCCAACGTCAGCACGATGCGTTGACCGCGTTGGTGCGTGGTCAACTCGGTGACCCGAAGTTGGGGCAGCACAACGGGTTACCGGTGACGGTGATCGTCTCGGCCACCCTGCAGGACCTTCAGGCCACGACCGGGCACGCGGTCACCGCCACCGGCACCCTGCTGCCGATCCCGGACGTCATCCGGATGGCGAGCCACGCTTACCACTACCTGGCTCTGTTCGACGGGGTGCGCGGGCAGGCCCTGTGGCTGGGCCGCACCAAACGGGTGGCTTCGGCTGATCAGCGGATCATGTTGCACACCAAGGACCGCGGCTGCACCCGCCCCGGCTGTGATGCACCGGGCTACCTCACCGAAGTCCATCACGTCGACGAGTGGGCCCAGGGCGGGTTGACCAACATCGACACACTCACCCTGGCCTGCCCGGCCGATCACCGACTCCTCGACCACGGCTGGAAAACCCGAAAACTCGCCAACGGCGACACCGAATGGATCCCCCCACCACACCTACCCATGCTGCGCGGCGGCGTCAACGACTACCACCACCCCGAACGACTACTGGGGAGCTAGGTCTCACCTGCCGGGCTGTGGCTGCACGCCGCAGCGCGCCCCACCGTTAGGGTGTGCCGCGTGACGCTGCTCATCGACGACGAGAACCGGGTCCGCACGATCACCCTCAATCGCCCGGACGCTCTCAACGCCTTCAATGAGGCCCTCTACGACGCCACCGCCGAGGCACTGCTCGCCGCCGCCGACGATCCCGAGGTCGCCGTCGTCATGATCACCGGAGCGGGCCGCGCATTCAGTGCCGGCCAGGATCTGGGCGACATGCAGGAGCGCATCACCAATCCCGACTTCGTCCAGGGCGCGCACGGATTCCCGGGCCTGATCACCGCGCTGAGCCAATTCCCCAAGCCGCTGATCTGTGCGGTCAACGGGGTCGGCCTGGGTATCGGCACCACGATCCTGGGCTACGCCGACCTGGCGTTCATGTCGTCGACAGCGCGGCTGAAATGTCCCTTCACCAGCTTGGGGGTAGCTCCGGAGGCGGCGTCGTCATACCTGTTGCCGCAGTTGATCGGTCGGCAGAACGCGGCGTGGCTGCTGATGTCCTCGGAGTGGGTGGATGCCGCCGAAGCGTTGCGCATGGGTCTGGTCTGGCGGGTCAGTGAGCCCGACGACCTCATCGCGGATGCCCGAAAGCACGCCGAAGTGCTTGCCTCCCGGCCTATTTCGAGCCTGATGGCCGTCAAGCAGACCATGGTCGCGCCGTTCCGGCAGGGCATCGCCGATGCCACCGCGCGGGAGAACGCCCTCTTCGAGAAGTTGATGGGCGCCGCCGCCAACGCCGAGGCGCTGGCGGATTTCCACCGCGGAAAGTCGTAGTTCAGCTCGCCCGTGCCGTGTCGCCGACCGACGCGAAATGCTGTTCGATGATGGCCCGCACCGTGCGGCGGCACCGGCCGCAATCGCCGCCCGCACCGCATGCCGCGGCGACCTGCTTGGACGTGCACGCGCCGCGGGCAACGGCCTCGCTGACCGTGGCGCTGGTCGCCCCCGCGCAGAGGCACACGTACATCAGCGGTTCACTCTCGTCGCAGGGCGGCGTCGCACACCGGTCATATTAGCCGAGACTAACCTTAGTTAGGTACCCCTACAACATGCCGTCTCGTTCAGCTGAACAAAACCGCCCTCGTCCTTGCATTAGGGTGATTCCGGCAGCCAGGCAGTCAGCAGATGCGGGGAGAAGTCATGCAAGGTGATCCGGAAGTTCTTCGCTTGCTCAACGAGCAGCTGACCAGTGAACTGACCGCCATCAACCAGTACTTCCTGCACTCCAAGATGCAGGACAACTGGGGCTTCACCGAGCTGGCCAAGCACACCCGCGAGGAATCCTTCGACGAGATGCGCCACGCGGAGGCCATCACCGATCGCATCCTGCTGCTCGACGGCCTGCCCAACTACCAGCGGCTCGGCTCGCTTCGCGTCGGGCAGACCCTGCGCGAACAGTTCGAGAGCGACCTGGCCATCGAGTACGAGGTGGTCGCCCGGCTCAAGCCGGCCATCATCGTGTGCCGCGAGAAGCTGGACTCCACCACGGCCAACCTCTTCGAAGAGATCGTGGCCGACGAGGAGCACCACATCGATTACCTCGAGACGCAGCTCGAGTTGATGGACAAGCTGGGCGTGGAGCTGTACTCCGCGCAGTGTGTGTCACGACCCCCGAAGTAACCTACGAGCGGTCTTCGGCCCGCCACGCGTAGACCATGCACACTTCGCTCTGCACGGCGCCGTAACGCTCGCGCTCACTGGCGTACCAGTACGTGGTGAACCCATGTGCTTCGAGCATCTCGATGATCACGTCTTTGGTGGCGAAGTACTCCACCTCCAAAACCACCTGACGGACCATGTCCCACTGGGTCGGCGTGATGCCCTGCAGCACTGCGATTTCGGCGCCCTCGACATCGAGTTTCAGGATGTCGATGCGGGTCAGGCCGTACTCCTCGATGACCGACGACAGCGGGACCAGGGTGGCCGTCACCGTGGTGGTGCGGCCCATCCACGCGACCACCGGGCGCACCGCCGCCCGGCGGACGGCGATGGGAGCGACGGGGATGAAACCCGCCACATCGGCGACGAACCGGTCCAGTCGCTGCCGCGCGAACTCGGCATCCCGTGTGCTCCACAGCGAGAAGTTGGGGTGGTGCTGGAATACTGCCGTCTCGCTGGTCGCAGACAGTCCGCGGTTGATCGGGTGGATCATCAGGGACGCACCGGGTCGGGCGCCCATCACCGCGGAGTACTCGCCGCGATTGGCGGCCTCGGCGTTGACCGCCAGCACCGAGTAGGTGGTGGGAATCGGTTCGAACGCGAACACCTCCGCCTCGCCGCGGCAGCGCAGGGCCGCGAACAAGGTGAACATGCCGATGTTCGCGCCGGCGTCCACAATGATTGCGCCGGGCTGGAAGTCGATGTAGTCGCCCTTCGCGTACACCGAGTCCGGGCCGAAGATCTCCGGGTACAGGAAGTTGGTTTCGATCCGCTGCCACTGATGGATGCGCATGCCGTTGGGCAGCGTCATCGGTGTGCCCCCCGGTCGCGTCCGGAGCATCGTCCTGGCCCGCCAGCCCGCCGCCACAACCACCGCCCCCGCAAGACCGCCGACCAGCGCACGCCGGCCCGGGAGAGAGTTCACCCCGGTATTGTCCCTGAGCTCACGCCACGTCGGTGAAGAACTAGAACACGTTCCAGATCTGCGTCTCCCGGCGTACCATCACGCCATGAGCCGAATCGGAAACTTTCCCGACGACGACGTCGCGGGCTGGATCGTCAAGTCTCCCGACCTGGGAACGGCAATGGCCGCCTTCTCCCAGGCGGTCTACAGCGACAAGAACCGGCTGCCCATGCGGGTGCGCGAGCTGGCCCGTGCGGTGATCGCCCAGGACAACGAATGCGTCTTGTGTCAGAACACCCGGGACGCCGACGGTCCGGCGGCCGGTGTGGACGAGGAGCTCTACGACCACGTGCTGGAGTGGAAGACGTGGGAGGGCTACAGCGAGCAGGAGCGCATCGCCGCCGAGTTCGCCCACCGGTTCGGAACCGATTGGGCCAAGCTCAAATACGACGACGACTTCTGGGATCGTGCCCGCGAGCATTTCTCCGACGAGCTGATGGCCGACCTGACGTTGTCCTGCGCGATGTGGGTCGGCATGGGCCGGATGCTCAGCACGCTGGACATCGGCCAGAGTTGCAAGCTGACCCTGCCGAGCCGCGCGTAGCCGCTATTCGTCGCATCCGGCGGGTGCGGTCGGCACAATAGCTGCCATGACCACACCGCCGGGCGGCGCAGCTATCGGGCAATTGGATGCCGACGGGGTGGATACCGTCGTCGGAACGTTCGTCAATCCCGCCGGCCTGACCCACGCCAAAACCGTGCCGGCCCGCCGGATCAACGCGTTCGCCGATCCCGGGCTGGGGTTCAGCCCGGTCACCCACGGGTTCGCCATCGACCGTGCCGGGATCGCCTTCGCGCCGGGCATCAGCGTTGTCGGCGACCAGCGCGTCCGCATCGATCTGGACGCATTGCGGGTCATCGGAGATGGCCTGGCGTGGGCACCTGCCTCGTTCTTCGACCAGGACGGCAACCCCGTCCCGGCCTGCGCGCGCGGAACGCTGGCGCGCATCGAGGCGCGGTTGGCCGACGCCGGCCTCCAGGCGCTGGTCGGGCACGAGATCGAGTTCCTGCTGGTCGATCCCGACGGCAACCGGCTGCCCGGCAACCTGTGGGCGCAGTACGGGTTGGCCGGCGTGCTGGAATACGAGGGTTTCGTACGGGACGTGACGGCCGCGGCCGCGACGTCCGGTGTGGGCATCGAGCAATTCCATCCCGAGTACGGCATCAACCAGTTCGAGATCTCGCTGGCCCCGAAGTCGCCGGTGGCCGCCGCCGATCAGCTGATCCTGACCCGCATCATCATCAGCCGGGTGGCCCGCAAGTACGGGCTGCGGGTGAGCCTGTCACCGGTGCCGTTCGCCGGGAGCGTGGGTTCGGGCGCGCATCAACACTTTTCGCTGTCACGAGCCGACACCCCGGTGTTCTCCGGCGGGACCGGCGCGCAGGGGATGACCCCCGAAGGGGAGCATGCCCTCGGCGGCATCGTCTCCGGGCTGCCACAGGCGCAGCTGATCTTCTGCGGGTCCATCGTGTCCGGTCTGCGAATGGAACCCGGCAACTGGGCCGGCGCCTACGCGTGTTGGGGCACCGAGAACCGGGAAGCGGCAGTGCGTTTCGTCCGCGGTGGACACGGCAACCCGTACGGGGCCAACGTCGAGGTCAAGGTTGTCGACCCGTCGGCCAATCCGTACTTCGCCACCGCCGCGATCCTCGGACTCGCGGCCGACGGCATCGAGAGCGGCACCGCACTGCCGCCCGAGACGTCGGTCGACCCGGCCACCTTGTCCGACGATGACCGCACCGCCGCGGGAACCGTAGCGCTGAGCACCGACCAGGCACAGGAGATCACGGCACTCGACGGGTCGGCCCGGTTGCGGGCGATCCTCGGTGATCCCGCCGTCGACGTACTGGTCGCGGTCCGCCGCTACGAGCACGAAATGTACTCGCACCTGGACTCCGAGGCGCTGACCGAGAAGTTCCGGATGGCCTGGAGTTTATGAGTGCACGCGTCCTCGGCGCTCGACGACCACATCGCCGGTCTCCGCCTGGTGGACAACCACGTCCACGGCTACTGGCTGACCCCAGGTGACCGCAGGCGCTTCGAAAACGGGCTCAACGAGGCCAACATCGAGCCGCTTGCCGACTTCGACTCCGGCTTCGACACTCAACTCGGTTTCGCGGTGCGCGCTCATTGCGGTCCGATCCTGGGGCTCACCGAACATGTTGATCCGCAGCGCTATTGGGAACGCCGCAGCGAGCTGACCGAAGAGCAACTGGCACGGCTGTTCCTGCCGGCCGCCGGGGTGAGCGACTGGCTGGTCGACACCGGCCTGCCCGGCGGGATCGCCGGGCTGCCCGAGATCGCCGACGCATCCGGAGGCACGGTCGGCGAGATCGTGCGCCTCGAGCAGGTCGCCGAGCAGGCGGCCGCATCCCCGGGCGACTACGCCGACGCGTTCCGCCGGATCCTGCACCAGCGCAGCGAGACCGCGGTCGCCACCAAGACGGTGCTGGCCTATCGCGGCGGCTTCGACGGCGATCTGTCCGACCCCGACCCGCGCGATGTCAGTGCCGCGGCAGCCCGTTGGCGCGACGCCGGGGGAGTGCGGCTGGCCGACCGCACACTGTTGAGGTTCGGCGTGCACGAAGGGCTTCGGCTGGGCAAGCCGCTGCAGTTCCACGTCGGCCTCGGCGACCGCGACTGCGATCTGCACCGGACCAATCCGATGCACTTGCTGGACCTGCTGCGCCAGTCCGGCAGTACGCCGATCGTCCTGTTGCACTGCTATCCCTACGAACGGGAAGCCGGTTATCTGGCACAGGCTTTCAACAATGTCTACCTCGATGTCGGTCTGAGCATCAACCACCTCGGCGCCCGCGCCGAAGCCTTCATCGCACGCACTCTGGAGTTGGCCCCGTTTCGCAAGATCCTGTATTCCTCGGATGCGTTCGGCCCGGCCGAGCTGCACTATCTGGGTTCGCGGCTCTGGCGAGCGGGGACGGCCGCGGTCCTCGCCGGCTTCGTGGCGCGTGACCAGTGGAGCCAGGCCGACGCGATCCGGGTTGTCGACCTGATCGGGCGGGAGAACGCCGTCCGCGTCTACGGTCTCTAGCGACCCGATTTCGCCGTTCGCTTGGACCCAGCGGTGCCCTTGCTCGTCGCCTGCGCCTTGGCGTGACCGGTCGAGGATGTGTTTGACGCGGCCTTGTGTGCCGGGCCGGCGACACCTTTGGTCACGACCGGCGCCAGGGTCACCGTCGCCGCACTCGCCTTCGGCAGCAGGTGCGGTAGTGCGAGGTGCAGCGATGCGGGCGGACCGGGCCGGGTCAGCTGTGCCGCGATGGCCTTGGCGGCCTGGAGCAGATTCTCGACGGTCCCGAAACCGACGGTCGCGCCGGACAGCAGACCGCCAGCCGGATCGATGAACGCTGTTGGGCCACCAGGGAATCCGTTGAGAAAGGCGTCGGTCAATACCGCGGGTGCGCTGACGAAGTCCTCGACCACCGAGGTGATGTCGCGCGACGAGATCGAGTCGACGACGTTCTGCGCCAGCGCCGCGAAAGCCGAGACCGTCGCGTTGATCGGGTAGATCGGGGTGAGCGCGACTGAGGCAAGGACGAGCGGTAGCGCGTTCTGGATGACGTCGTTGTAGTTGGCGACCATGTTCTGGATGACCGGCACCACGCCGCCGATCAGCGGCAGCGCCGGACCCAGGAGCAGGCCGGTGCCGGTGCCGAACAGGCCGACGATCGCGTCGCTGACCTGACCGTCGCGCAACTGGGTGATGGTGGTTTGCAGCGCCGCGGGCAAGGCCTTCAGCTGGTCGGTCAATGCGGCTCCGGCTTGGTTGAGGGCAGTGCCGAGAAGCTGGGCATTGCCGGCGCCGTTGGCCAACATCGCGCGCAGGATGGGCAACGGGTCGGCGGCGATCTCGTTCGCGAGCCCGGTCAAGCTGGCCACCGTGTGGGTGACCAGATTGGAATACGCGGTGATCGGATCGACCAAGGCGACCAAGCCCACATCGATGTTCGAAATACGTTGTGCTGCAACATCAAATGGATCGGAAACAGGGGAGACCGGAGTCATGGCGATTGCGCCGGCCCCGAGTAGAGCCACGCCGGCGGTGGCATAGGAACGGATTGCGGTATGCATGGGGGCCCCTTTCGAGTCGGGATCGAACACCCACTGGCAAAGTAACTCCGAAACTTACCCCGAAGTAAGTAAAAGATGCGATCGCAAATACTTGCCGTTGCATGCGCAACAGATTCGGCATCCACTTAGTTTCGCTGCCTAGTTACATCGCCGCGAACTCGCCGGTCGTGTACCGCGCCGTGAGCTTTCGGCGGGGACGCTCGGCACGGCGGCTCTGTCCTCGCGGGTTTCTTGCTGGCCCCGGATCGTCCGCGGAATAGCTGTGATCACAGCATGATTCGTCGAGCGGCGCAGATTTGCTTTCCGGCCGATCTACGAAGTGTCACGGTCGGTATGACATTGACTTACCTGGGAAGACGCTGTGTGCCAACGGAATTCCGTATTTCTTTGCCGGCGGTAGCACCGGTCCCGGCAGATTGGTCAGGAGGGCGGGAAGTGCATCCAGTGCGCGAAGTCGGCCGGCCCGGTGCAGATCAGCGGCACCCCGTAGACCTTGGGCTCCCATTCGTCACCGGCCACCCGCTGCTGCGCGGTGGTTCCGGGTGTGGTGCACGGCAGCGCGTTGGCCGCCTCACCGACCAGCGGTCCCGTCGCCACCCACGTGCCGCTGGCCGCGCAGATGAGGGTGTTCTTCTGACTGTCGAACCCGAAGACGAAGCCCGGGCTCGGTGTGCAGGGTGTTCCGCCGACGACGTTCTGCGCGACATTCGGCACGCAGTTCGGGGAGTGGCATGAGGTCGCCGACGCCGGTCCGGCGAGCGGTATCGCCACGCTCAGCAGTCCCGACGCGACAATCGACCCAATGACGACCCTGCGCATCTATGCCTCCTGACGACGGTGCCGGTTCGGCCTGATCAGACTAGCGTCGTGGGCCCGGGCTGGTGCTCAGATCAGCCCGTTCGCCTCGAAGATCCTCGAGGTGCCGGCCGTCGGGTCGGGATTATCGGGGCCCTTGGACCCTCCCGATACCGCTGCCATGGGGTGACGCTGGTTCCCATGCGCTCGCCACGGATGCTCGTCGCCGGGATCGCCGCGATGGCCCTCACCGCGTGCGGTCCGACGGTCGGCCCGCCGATGAAGACCAGCGTGGTCACCGCCGCGCCGTCGACGCTCACGCAGACCCGGACCGTCGCACCGCCCACCCCGCCGCTTCGGCAGTCGATGCAGGCGTGGTGGGACAACGTGCAGGACCATGTCAGGGCAATCCAGTCGGCAACGGCGGCGGTGTCAGCGGCAGCGCAGGCCAACGACGTCGTGTCGCTGAGTACGGCGTGCTCGAAGTACCACGACGGGGTGGCTGGACTGCAGGGCCACATGCCACCCCCTGACCCGGCTTTCGGCGCCGAATTCCAGGCCGGGCTTTCCGATTACGACGTGGCGATGCACTTCTGCATGGCGGCAACGGACGACATCGACTCCAACGAACTTCGGCACTTGCTCGAGTTCCTGCGCTCAGGCAACGCCGCGATGGGTCGGGCGGGCACGATCCTGGATCAGGATCTCGGGGAATCGGTCCAGCTGGGCTAGCGGGCTCAGATCAGGCCGGTGGCGTCGAAGATCCACGACGTGTCGGCTCCTGCCAGGTCCTCGAGCCAGGTCGGCGGCGCGAAGCTCGTCAGCCCGTTCATGTCCCAGTAGTCCTTCCACAGCGTGATCTTGCCGTCGGCGACCTTGTGCACCGTGACGAAATTCAGCACGCCCTGCTCGCCGGTCGTGAACGTCCACGTCTCGGAGTGCTCGTACATGGCGTCCACGCCGTTGCTGACCAGAACACCGTCGTGATTCTCGTAGCCGGCCAGCGGCTCCAGCCCGACCTTGAGGCGCTTGACAATGTCCTCGGGTCCGCGCGCTGCCGCGATCGGGCCGACCGGCATGTCGACATAGATGCAATCGTCGGACAGGAACGTCTTCAACGTCTCCCAGTCGCGGTTCGACAGCGCCTTCCACATTCCCAACACGGTCTGGGCCACATCCGTGGGTACCGCCGAAGTGTCAATTGACATGCGCCAGCTCCGTTTCCGTCGTCGTGGTCTTTCCGGGTGCCGCCGTCGCCCGGCCCACCCGCAGGAAACTGCCGGTCCGCTCGGACCCGAGAACGGGCGTCGGCTCGCCGTCGCGGACCACCGCACGCCCGCCGATCAGGACCAGATCGACGGCATCGTTGTTGCGGTTGACCATCCGGGGCAGGCCGGCGTACTGCTCGACGGGGTTCTCGGCGTAGTCGTCGAGATGGCTGTCGAGGCGCTTGGGGTTGATCACCACCAGATCGGCCCGATCGCCGACGCGAAGGTGGCCGGCGTCGATCTGATACCAGTCGGCCAGCTCACCCGTCATCCGGTGCACGGCCTGCTCGACCGACATGAAGGGGCGGCCCTTGCGATCGGCGTCGCGCACATGGCGCAACAGCCGCAGGCCGTAGTTGTAGAACGCCATGTTGCGCAGGTGCGCACCGGCATCGGAGAAGCCCATCTGGACACCGGGGTCGCGGGCGAGTTTCTTGAGCACCTCCGGCCGGTGGTTGGAAATCGTGGTGCGCCAGCGCAGCTTGGTGCCGTGCTCGAGCACCAGGTCCAGGAACGCGTCCACCGGGTGCAGCTCACCGCGTTCCATGCCGACCTGCCCGAAGGACTTGCCGACCACCGTGTCGTCGGGACAGGCGACGATCTCGGCGTCGAAGAAGTCCCGGTGCCACACCCGCACCCCGAACTTGGTGTCGTAGTCCTTACGGAACTGGCGGCGGTACGCCTCGTCGGCCAGCAGCGCGTTGCGCTCGACCTCGTCACGCAGGTGCAGTGCGGCAGCACCGGAGCCGAACTCTTCGAACACCACCAGATCGATACCGTCGGCGTACACCTCGAACGGAACCGGCAGATGTTGCCAGCGGAAGTCGCCGCCCAACTTGTTCGCCGCTTTGGCCAAGGGGCCCATGATCAGGATGGCGAACGGATTGGCCTTGACGTCGGCCGCCGACAGCAGGCTGGTCTTCAGCTTGTCGCGCAGAACCGGAATCGATTGCGCCACTTGCGATACCAGATTCAGCGGGTTCTGGATGTCCGGCCCCGACTGCAGCACACGGCCGCGCTTGCGCAACAGCGACTTGAGCCGCCGCAGCTCGCGGGGCTTGGCGTAGGTCGACGGCAGCGTCCGCGACCGGCAGGTCTCGCCGTCGATCTTGTCGAACAGCAGCTGCTGCGACGACATTCCGACGAATCCGGCGTCCAGCGCCTCGGCGAGCATCCGCTCCATCTCGGCCTGCTGAGCAGCGCTGGGCCGCACATCTTCTCGGGTGGCCTGATCCAGCCCCATGACGGCGGTCCGCATGTCGGAGTGTCCGATGAACGCCGCGATGTTGGGTCCCAGCGGCCGTGACTCCAGTGCCTGGACGTATCCCTCGGCGGTGGTCCAGGTCTTGGCGTCGTCGATGGCGGCGACGACGTGCTCGCGCGGAATCGCCTCGACTCGGCCGAAAAGATCGCCGGCATCGCTGCCGCCGACGTGGATCGTGGACAGCGAGCACGAACCGAGCAGGACGGTGGTGACGCCGTGCCGGACCGATTCCGGCAGACCGGGACCACCGAGCACCTCGACGTCATAGTGGGTGTGCACGTCGACCATCCCCGGCAGCACCCACCTGCCGCCCGCTTCGACGACGTCGTCGCAACCGGTGACATCGAGGGGGCGCAGGCTGACGGTGGCGATGCGGCCGTCGCGGATGCCGATGTCCCGGATCCCGGACGGGGCGCCCGTTCCGTCGAACCACCGACCGTTGCGGATGATTGTGTCGTAGCTCACGAGCGTCAATAGAACCGTTTGCTTGCACGAGTGTCAACGATTTAGTGGACACTTTCTTCGATCTGTTTACTCCATGTGCGCCCAGGCGTCCGGCTGCCGCCCGTCGACATCGACGAAGCCGTACGCCCGTGCCAGATCGCCCGCCGACACCGACCGCTGATGCCAGCGCGACCTGTGCTCGTCGGCGGCAATCGCCGCGATCGCCCGGCCCACATACCGCGGCGTTTCGGATTCCGCGAAACCCGGCGGTGCGGTCGGCCCTCCGTCGGCGCGGTCGTCGTCGAGCGCCAACCGCCAGTTCTCCTCGGTGACGCCGTAGTGCTCGAGCATGATCTCCGAGCGCATCCAGCCGGGCGTGACGGCGACGGCAGTCGCACCGTACGGCGTCAGCTCGTGACCGAGCGCGAACGCCATCCGGTTGACCGCACTCTTGACCGCGTCGTAGAACACCGAAATGCGATAGTTCACGGCATTGTATTCGGCTGTGCCATCGGTCATTTCGACCAGCAGTCCACCTGGTCGCTGGACCATCAACGGCAGCAGGGCGTGCGAGGTGATCAGGTGGGTGTCGATGCCGAGACGCAGGATCCGCAGCCCGTCGGCGATGTCGAGCTCCCAGATCGGACGGTTCCACTGCGGCGGCTCACCCTTGAGGATCTCGGCGCCCCAGATGTCGTTGACCAGCACATCGATACGGCCGAACTCCGACCGGATCCGGTCGGCCAACCCGCGTACCTGCTCGGGGTCCAGGTGATCGACCTGGATCGCCACCCCGGTTCCGCCGAGCTCGTCGACCAGCGCGGCGGTGCCCTCGATGGTCTCCGGCCGGTCGTAGTCAGAACCGCCGCGCCCGGTGATACTGCTGCGGCCGGTGCAGATGACGGTCGCGCCGGCCTCCCCGAGTGCGGCGGCGATTCCGCGGCCGGCGCCCCGCGTGGCACCGGCCACGACCGCGATCCGGCCGGTGAGCACAGCCTCTGACGACATGAACCCCAGGCTAGTCAGGCCTGCACGTCCGGTTCCGATCTCTGCTTCAGCTCACGCTCACCCAACAGGCGCATACTCGCCTAGGTGACTCCATTGCAGCGCTACATCGCCGAAGAGATTGCCACGGATCACGTCGACGGCCTGCTGAGCCGCCGCGAAGCGCTGCGGCGGCTGGCGCTGTTGGGCGTCGGCACCGCGGCTGCCGGCGCGCTGATCGCCGCGTGCTCCAGCGACAAACCGAAGACCGCATCGTCGTCACCGGCGACAGCCCCACCGACCTCCGCGGCGCCACCGCCCGGCATGGCCACGGCGCTGCCCACCGAACCCATCACCTTCGCCGGCCCACGCGGGCCGGTGCAGGGCGCCTGGGCACAGGCCGCCACCCCGCGCGGGGGCGTGGTGGTCATCCACGAGAACAAGGGCCTCAACGACTGGGTTCGCACCGTCGCCGGCCGACTGGCCGGGATCGGCTACTCGGCGCTGGCCATCGACCTGCTCTCCGAGGAGGGCGGCACCGCCACGTTCACCGACCCCGCCGCCGCGACCGCCGCGCTGGGCACCATCCCGCCCGAGCGCTTCGTCGCCGACCTCCGGTCGGGGCTCGACGAAGTGGCGCGCCGCACGCCCGGTCAGAAACTCGCCGTCGTCGGCTTCTGCTTCGGCGGCGGACTGGTGTGGCGGTTGCTGGCCGCCGGCGAGTCCCGGCTGGCCGCCGCCGTGCCGTTCTACGGTCCATTGCCGGAGAACCCGGACTTCACCGGGTCGAAGAACGCGGCGGTCCTCGGCTTGTATGGTGCTCTCGACCAACGGGTCACGTCCTCGGAGCCCGCGGCCAAGGCGGCGCTGAATCAGGCCGGCCTCGTCAACGACCTGATCGTCGAGCCCGACGCCGACCACGCGTTCTTCAACGACAGCGGACCTCGCTACAACCCGGTCGCGGCCGCCGATGCGTGGACCCGGGTGCAGGACTGGTTCAGCCGGTATCTGGCTTAGTCGTCGAGCCGGACGGTGACGGTCACCCGGCCGCGGGCATCCCGGGTGGCCACGGCGTGGCCGGGACGCTGCGTGCCGCCGAGCAGGATGGTGAGCGGGGCGCCCTCGCCGGTGAAGTTGCGCCACCACTTCTTGCCGTCGGGCATCGCGACACCGATGAGGATGTCTGAGCCGCGTCGGCGGTAGCCGACAGGTAGCACCACGCTGCGGCCACTGCGCCGGCCCGTGTAGCGGATCTCGGTCAGCCCCAGCCCGACGATGCGGCCCCACCGCGGCGACGTGATCAGTGCGGTCGCGCCGCGATTGATCGCAGCGGAGGCCGCGCGGAACACATCCGAAATCTGCACGTCACCAACGCTAGACCAATTGTGGCTGTTCACCGCGTGTTCAAGACGCGGAAGGTCCGGGGTCGCCATCCGCACATCGCCACACGATCGGATACGGCCATGATGAGGGTCGCGCAGGTCGCGAACTTCTACGGCCCCCGGTCGGGCGGACTGCGCACCGCGGTCGACCGGCTGGGCGCGGAGTACTGCGCCGCCGGACATGAGGTGTTCCTGATCGTGCCCGGATCGAGCGCCACCCATACTGTGCTGCCCAGTGGAGTCACCCGAATCACGGTGCCCGCCAGACAGATTCCATTCACCGGCGGCTACCGCGCGGTGACGCCGGCGCCGGTCACCACATTGCTGGAGCGATTGGCGCCCGATGCCATCGAAGTGTCGGACCGGTTCACCCTGCGCTCGCTGGGCCGGTGGGGTGCGCGACAGGGCGTCACCACGGTGATGATCTCGCACGAGCGCCTGGATCGGTTGACCGGTCAGATCATGCCCAAGCGGCTGGCCCGCCGGATCGCCGACCTGGCGAACCGTCGCACCGCGGCGAACTACGACACGGTGCTGTGTACCACCGGTTTTGCCCGCGAAGAGTTCGACCGCATCGGCGCGACGAACGTGGTGACGGTGCCGCTGGGTGTGGATCTGGACATGTTCCATCCCCGCCGGTTCTGCACACGTACCCGCAACCGGTGGGCCGCCCCGGATCAGGTGCTGCTGGTGCACTGCGGCCGGCTGTCGGTGGAGAAGCATGCCGACCGGAGTATCGATGCACTTGCCGCCCTTCGTGATTCAGGTGTGGATGCCCGGCTGGTGATTGCCGGCGACGGGCCGATGCGGGCGCGGCTGCAACGGCAGGCGGCGCGGCTACCGGTGGATTTCACCGGGTTCATCGACTCGCGCAACGCCGTCGCCACCTTGCTGGCGTCCGCCGACGTCGCGCTGGCACCCGGTCCGCACGAAACATTCGGCTTGGCCGCGTTGGAGGCGCTGGCCTGCGGGACACCGGCGGTCGTCTCGCGCACCTCGGCATTGTCCGAAATCCTCACCTCGGACAGTGGTGCGTGCGCCGACAACGATCCGCGCGCGATCGCCGCGGCCGTCGCCGGGGTCATCGATCGCCCCGAGCAGCAGCGGCGGTTCTGCGCCAGGCGACGGGCCGAGACGTTCACCTGGCCGCGGTCGGCGGCGGGCATGCTGGCGGCGCTGAGCGGTTTGGCCCACGACCGTGACGGGAACGCCGTGAATTGACGGTGCCGTATCAGCGGCCCCTCCACTGAAGGAGCCAGGATGGCCTCGAACAATGTCGTGTGGATAGTCATCGCCGTAGTCGCCGCGCTGATCGTGATCGGAGCGCTGGTCTGGGTCGGCCGTAAACGCCAGATCAGCCGCCGGGTCGCGCAGGCCGAGGAAATCCGCGAGGAGGTCCGCCAGAAGGAAGTCAAGGTGCAGCGGCGTGAGGCGCTGGCGGAGGAAACCGCAGCCAAAGCCCGTGCAGCGCAGGCCGAAGCGGAAGCCAAAGCTGCTGAAGCGGCCCGCCTGCAGGAGAACGCCGAAAATCATCGCACCGAGGCGGCCGCTCACCGCGACGAACTCGACGAACGCGCCCAGCACGCCGACGCGCTCGACCCCCGGGTCTCCGACGAGGATCGCGCCGAGTCAGTCGCGCGAGGTGATCAGCCCGGGCGCGCCGAGGCTGACCGGTAGCTCGGCCCAGCCGCGCAGCACCCGGGTGTCGCGGCGGCTGCCGAGCCCGGCGAGCTGCGCCTCCGGGAAATGCGTGAAGAACCGGCGCAGACCCACCTCGCCCTCGGCTCGCGCCAGCGCGGCCCCGAGGCAGAAATGCCGTCCGCCCGAAAAGGCAAGGTGTTTACCGGCATTGGGGCGGCTGACGTCGAAGCGGTGCGGGTCTTCGAACACCGCCGGGTCACGGTTGGCCGCCGCGAGATAGATCGCCACCATCTCGCCCGCCCGAACCGTTGCGCCGGCTACCTCGGTGTCTCGCAGGGCGATCCGCGCCGACAGCTGCACGGGCGACTCCAGGCGCAGGATCTCTTCGACGGCGCCCGGCCACAGTGACGGATCCTCCTGCAGCCGAGCAAGCTGGTCGGGGGAGTTGAGGAGCAATCGGATTCCGTTGCCCAGCAGGTTGACTGTGGTCTCGAACCCGGCGGCCAGTACCAGCCCGGCGACGCCGGCCAGTTCGTTCTCATCGAGGTGCTGACCCTCGTCCGAGGCGACGATCAGCTGGCTCATCAGGTCGTCGCCGGGATGCTCGCGAAGCTGTTGCAGGTGCGCGGCCAGCCACAGGTTGAATCCGGCAAGTCCCTTTTGCACCCGCTGGTACTGCGACCAGGACAATCCGACATCCAGGCTCGGAGCGGCGAGCTCGCCGAATTCCAGAATCCGCGGCCGGTCGGCTTCCGGGACGCCGAGGATGTCGCCGATCACCGAAACGGGCAACTGCGCGCAATACCGCTCGACGATGTCGACGACGCCGGGACCGTCGGACAGCTGGTCGAGCAGGTCCGCCGCGGTGTCCTCGACCCGGTCCCGCAGCGCGGTCACGGCGCGCGAGGTGAACACGGACGAGACGGTCTTGCGGTACCGGGTGTGTTCGGGGGGCTCGACCGCCAGCAGGGACGGCGGCCGCAGCGGATGCAATAGGTCGTCGCGGGTGCGGCGCTCCACCCAGCGCAGCGGCTTGGGCAGGTTTCCGCCGAGGATGATCACCCGGAAATCGTCGGAGCGCAGGAGCTCGTGGGCGACCGCGTGGTCGAGAGTCAGGTACCCCACTCGAGTGGGAAGCATCGGACCCTGGGGACGCATCTCTTCGAAGAATGAGACCGGGTCGGCGCGCACGGCCGGGTCGAACGCCATCCGGGCCTGTGGGTCGCCGCGACGGGCCGCCGCACTGGCCGCCGCTCGGATCACGCCGTGCATCACCAACCAGTGCACCCGCTGCTTCATGTCCATCACGCTACGAGTGCCGCACCGTCCGCGCCACAATGTCAGGCGGGTGTCCAGCTCACCGGCAGCCGTTTGATGCCATGGATGAACGCGGACAGCAGCATCGAGGGCTCCTCGGTGACCGCGATATCGGGGATGCGGCGGTGCAGTTCTTCGAACACGACGGCGATCTCGCGGCGGGCGAGGTTGGCGCCGAGGCAGAAGTGGGCGCCGCCGCCGCCGAACCCGACGTGATGGTTGGGGGTGCGGGTGACGTCGAAGAGGTACGGGTTGGCGAACTTCTCCTCGTCGCGGTTGGCCGAGGCGTACCACATGGTGACCTTGTCACCCTCGGCCATCGTGACCCCGCTGAGTTCGACGTCGCGGGTGACGGTGCGGCGCATGTAGATCACCGGCGACGCCCAGCGCACCACTTCCTCGACCGCGGTGTCGGTGACGCCGGCGAAGTCGTTCCACCAGATCTCACGCTGCTCGGGATAGCGGGTCAGCGCGAGCACGCCGTGGCTGATCGCGTTGCGGGTGGTCTCGTTTCCCGCGACGGCCAGCAGGATGAAGAACGAGGCGATCTCGGCCGACGTCAGCCGCTCCCCGTCGACCTCGGCCGCCACCAACGACGTGGTCAGGTCCTCCCGTGGGTTGATCCGCCGGTCCTCGGCGAGCGCGGTGGCGTAGGCGCCGATATCGAAGGCCACCTTGAGGAACTCGTCGAAGTCGGTGGTCAGGTCCGGGTCGCCGAAACCGAGAATGATGTTGGTCCAGTGGAATATCCGGTCGTGGTCGTCCTCGGGGATGCCCATCATGTCGCAGATGACCTGCAGCGGCAGCGGACCGGAGAGCTCGGTGACCAGCTCGGCATTGCCGTCCGGATGGTTGGCGATCATCGCCGACACCAGTTGCTGCGCACGGTCGCGCACCGACGCCTCGGTGCGGGCCACCACCTTGGGGGTGAAGGCACTGCGCACGATGTTGCGCAGCCGCGCGTGCCGCGGGTCGTCCAGCGCGATCATCGAGCCGAAGTACTCGGCGACCTCCGGGATCTGATCGCCGATCGTGATGTTCGGATAGGAGCTGAAGATGTCCGGGTGGCGGCTGGCGTAGAAGACATCGTCGAGCTTGGTCAACGCCCAGTGGCCGGGGCCTGCCTCGATACCCTCGAACTCCACCTCGTGGAAGAACTTGATCGGGGCCTCGCGGCGCAGAGTGGCGAACGCGCCGTCGCGCAGCGCGTCGTCCATGCCCCAGAACTCGAAGGTGCCGAGATTGATGTCCTCGAGCGCCATTTCGGGCGGCTGCTGACCATTGACTCGAGTGGCGATGCCCATGCGAATCCGTTCCGTCGTCGCTGCGGTTAGTACGACAGTAGATTCTCTTCACCCACGGTCGTGTTCATTTCCGGATTCAGGCAAGCTTGCTCCCACGATGACGCGCACCTCGACGACACTGCGTTTCGGCCTGCTGCTCACGCTGGCAAACGGCTTCCTGGACGCCTACACCTACCTCGCCCGCGGCGGGGTGTTCGCGAACGTGCAGACAGCCAACGTCATCCTCTTCGCGCTGGACACGAGTCAGGGCAAACTCAGCGCGGCGCTCGCGCATGTGTGGCCGCTGCTGGCGTTCTTCGCCGGCGTGGGGCTGGCGTCGCATCTGAAGTCGGGCCGGGTGGAGCGGTACCTGAAGCATCCGCTGCGCTGGACGATGCTGGTGCAGGCGGTGGTGCTGTTCATCATCGGGTTCGTACCGACCACGGTGGCGCACAGCTATGTGACGGTGCCGATCTCGTTCGTCGCGGCCATGCAGATCGGGTTGTTCCGCAACATCGGTGATTTCGTGTATCTGCCGGTGGCGACCACCGGCAACCTGATGCGTCTGGTGGAAAGCGGTTACACCGGTTTCGTGGACCGCGACGCGACCGCGCGGCAGGCGTTCACCACCTACGCCGCATTGACGGTGTTCTTCGCCGGCGGCGCGGTGGTCGGCGCGTTCGCCACCCGCGCCTGGAGCGTGCACGCGATCTGGATCCCGGCCGCCGTCCTGTTCGTCACGCTGATCCTGTTCGTCATCGACGAACGCAAGGGAGTGGAGCCATGAATCTGCCGCCGCTGCAATGCCGCTCGTGCGGCCGGGAATTCGACGTCGCCGCGCTGGTGTGGCGATGCCCGTGTGGCGGGGTACTCGACGTCATCGAGACGTGGCGACCCGAGGGCGATTCCGTGTTGCCGGTACCGGTCGGCGCATCGATCACCCTCGGTGAAGGAAACACCCCGATGATTCCGTCGACGACGCTGCCGGCCGTCCGGTTCAAGCTCGAATTCTTCAGTCCCACCCTGTCTTTCAAAGATCGCGGCGCGGTGGTCCTGGCGGCGCTCGCTGATCGGCTCGGGGTCCGGGAGGCCGTTGTGGACAGCAGCGGCAATGCCGGAACCGCGGCCGCCGCGTATCTCGCCAGGGCCGGCATCGACTGCCAGGTGCTGGTTCCGGAGGCGACCTCGCCGGAGAAGCTCGCCCAGATCCGCGCGCACGGCGCCGCACTGACGCTGGTGGAGGGGGACCGCGCCGCGACCGCTGCCGCGGCGGCCCGGATCGCGCAGCGCCCCGGCATCTTCTACGCCAGTCACGTCTACCACCCGTATTTCGTGCACGGCGTGAAGACCTACGGATACGAGATCTGGCAGCAGAACGGACGCACGCTGCCGTCGGCGGTGCTGGTTCCCGTCGGCAACGGGACGCTGCTGCTGGGCTGCCACCTCGCCTTCACCGAGTTGGTCGCCGCCGGTCTGGCCGACCGGATGCCGGCGCTGATCGCGGTCCAGGCGGCCGGGTGTGCACCGCTGGCGGCGGGGTGGGACGGCCGAGTTGCGGCCCTGGGGTCCACGGTGGCCGAGGGCATCGCGATCACCGCGCCGCCCCGCGCCGAGCAGATCCTGGCCGCGGTGCGCGATTCGGGCGGCACGATCGTCACCGTCGACGACGACGCGATCGTGGCGGGGCGTCAGGCGCTGGCTCGTGAGGGCCTGTTCGTCGAGCCGACGGCAGCGGTCTGTTACGCGGCGGCGGCCGGCGCCGCCGCCCGATCAGGCCCCGACTGGGAGCGGATCAACGATGTGTTGGCCAACGGCGACGTGGTGATTCCGTTGTGCGGCGCGGGTCTCAAGCATCCCGGAGATTGAACCGCGCTCCAGCGGGAACGTATGAGGCATGGCAACTTACCGCGTGACCAACCCGCATGGCGAGATCGTCGACACCAAAGACATCGAGAGCGCCGAGGACGCGCACGCCTGGTTCGTGGACTCCAGAGCCGACAACTCCGAGCTGGGCTGGCGGATGGAGGTCGAGCACGACGGTGAGTGGAGCTTCTTCGACGACACCGAGGGCAGCTCCGACTGACAGCCGAACCGACGATGCGTCAGGCCAGGTCCCACCTCATCGTGCGGGCGAACGTCACCGCATCCTCGGAGATGGTTCCCAACTTCTTCGACGCCTCGATGTAGCCCTTGACCATCGGCATGAAATTCATCGGGTTGTAGGCGTCTTCCTCGTAGCTCCACAGTCCGTCACCGGCGTACTTGAGCACGGAGATGTTGGGCTCCTCGTGGATGCTGCCGTCGCCGGGATCGCGCATCCGGTTCTGGAACTCGCAGATGACCCAGCCCTTGTCCACGTCGATGGAGTGCCAGGTCGACGGGAACCACGGCATCTCGGTGCCGGGAAAAGTGTTCATGGTGTTGACGATCCATTTCCGGATCGCTTCCCGGCCATGGAACGTGCCGTAGGAATGTTCGACGTATGTGGCGTCCTCGGTGAACTGGTCGGCGAACCGCGACCAGTCCCAGCTGTCGGCGATACCGACGACGACCTGCTTGTGTTCCTCGAACGCGGACTCAATCTCTTCGCGTGACCACCGACCCATGCACCGGTTGTATCAAACCGACCGGCACCCGCGGCGAGGATTCAGTTGTTCTCGACGACCTTCTTGATCCGTTCCAGCGTTGTCCGCATGTCGCGTTCGTTGCGCCGGACTCGCAGAAATCCGCCGAACACCTCGAACACCCGTATGAGCGCCGATTTCGGCATCCAGAAGGATTCGGTCACATCGGTGCCGTCACCGCTGGGCTCGAGGCGGTAGTGCCAGTTGTTGAGCGCCTTGTCGCCGGCGAGGACGGCGAAGCCGAATTCGCGTCCCGGTTCGCAGGCGGTGACGCGGCACGTGGTCCAGTAGACCGGGCCGATCTCGTTGCGCCGCACATGCCCGCGGAACTTCGCGCCCAGCGCCGGGCCGGTGGCGCCGTCGAGCCATTCGGACTCGAACACCTCCGGTGAGAACTCGCCGGTTCTGGTGATGTCGGCGATGACATGCCAGATCTTGTCTGCCGGTGCGGCCATGTGCACTGTCGCGGAGCCTTCCATGGGACCTGATCCTATGCAGCCGGCGCCCCGGCCCGAACGACTATGCGGCGTAGCGTTGGCAGACATGGGGTTTGGTGTGCGAGTTCGGCTGCCGATGGTGATCGTGGACCGCGTAGTGGCGTCCCCGCCCGACGCGGTCTGGACCGTGCTGACGGATCTGGCGGCCTGGCCCCGGTGGGGCCCGTCGATCAGCCGGGCCGCCCTCGACTCCGGCGGCAGGCATCTGGAGGCCGGCTCCACCGGAACGGTGTGGGCGATCGGTGGTGTCCGGGTCCCGTTCACGGTGACCGAATTCGATGCCGGGCGACGGTGGGCGTGGTCAGTGGCCGGGGTGCCGGCCACCGCTCACGGTGTCGAGCCGGCGGCGGGCGGGTGCCGGGTCTGGTTCGAGGTGCCGTGGTGGGCGGCGCCCTACACCACGGTGTGTGCGATTGCGTTGCGCCGCATCGACTCTCTGGCCGCTACGCAGACGTGACGTGGGGGATCTCCGGCTGCAGGAACACGTCGTTGAGGGTGACCGTGCGCAGATTGCGCGACCGGATGACGTCGACCAGTGCGGGGAAGACGTGCGTGACCGGCGGATGGTTGAGGTGGCCGATCACGATGTTCTGCTGGATGAAGTACTGATCGGCCATCTTCACGATGAAGTCCTCGGCCACCGGTGTGGAGTCGGCCAGCGAGCCCGCCCACAGGGTCGGAACGCGGTATCCCAGATCGGCGGCCACCGCGTCGACGGTGTCGTTGTGACTGCCGTACGGCGGTCGGAAATACGGTGTGGCATCGGCACCGAACGTGTTGCGCAGGAACTGGTCGTTGCGCTGCAACTGGTCGGCGACCTGCTCCTTGGTCAGTGTGGTCAGGTCGGGGTGGGACCACGTGTGGTTGCCGAGCTGAATCTGGCCGGAGTCCACCAGCGGCCGCAACAGGGCCGCGTTGTCGCGCCAGGAGTCGTAGACCCCGTTGACGAAGAAGGTGAGCCGGATCCCGGTGTCCTTGGCCAACTGGGTGTAGAGCCGGACCACCTCGGAGTCCACCCCGTCGTCGACGGTGAGGGCCAGCAGGTCGCCCTTGCCGGGGATCCTGGTCAGTTCGCCGCCGCCCGGCAACGGGATACGCGCCGTGGTCGGCGGTGGGGGCAGTAGTGGCGCTGCGCCGAGCGGCGGCGGGGGAGCCTTGGCCGCCGGCGGAGGATTCGTCTGTGACATCGCGATCGCGCTGGACGCGCCGACCAGTCCGGCCGAGGCGAACAACCCGATCACGAACTGGCGGCGGGTTACCTCGGGCACGTCACGATCCCACAACCCCAAGTCACATCTGTAACACCCGTCACACCGATAGGCTAAGCTGTGCGACCGCCGAAACCCGGTACATCCGCCGCTGTGTCGCCGCCCGGACCGGGCTACCGTGGCGAGGTGAGCGACGTGAAGATCCGCTTCGGGATCAGCTTCGGTAGCGGAGTCGAGGATCTGCCCCGCGTCGTGGACCGGCTCGAGGCGGCCGGCATCGACTCCCTGTGGTTTTCCGAGCTGGTGTACACCCCGGCCGTCGACCCGTTCGCCGGAATGGCGTACACGCTGGGGCGCACCACCCGCCTCAAAGTCGGCACCTCGGTGGCGGTGCTGCCCGGGCGCAACCCGGTTCTGGTCGCCAAACAGCTGGCATCGCTGGCCGCCCTCGGCCCCAAGCGGGTGCTGCCGGCATTCGGTCTGCGCCCCGCGTCGAAGGCGGAGTGGGACCTGTTTCCGGTGCCCGACGGGCAGCGCGCGGCGGTGTTCGACGAGGCGCTGGAAGTGTTGCGCGCGTTGCTCACTGGCGACGCTGTCACCTTCGACGGCAAGTACTTTCAGCTCGCCGGCGTTTCGCTGGGCATCCGTCCGCCGGTGCCGGTCGAGGTCTGGCTCGGCGGTTCGGCACCGGCGGCATTTCGCCGGATCGGACGGCTGGCTGACGGCTGGCTGGGCAGCTTCCTCACTGCCGACGAGGCGCGGGTGGCCCGGGAGAGCATCGAGCGCGCCGCGGCGGAGGCGGGCCGCACGGTCGAACCGGACCACTACGGGCTGAGCCTGGCCGTTGCCGACGGGCACCTGCCCGACGAGGTCGCCGCCGCAGTCCGGTCCCGACGCTCCGACGTGGATCCGTCCGAACTGATCGCAGACGACTGGTCGCAGCTGCACCGGCAACTCGACGGGCTGATCGCCGCGGGGCTGAGCAAGTTCGTCATCCGACCGGTCGGCGACACCCCCGCCGACGAGTTCATCGAACGTTTCATCCACGAGCTGTTGCCCCGGCAGAACTGATCCGGCAAGGTTTCGTTGATGTCGAACCATTTCACCGGCTTGAGTCTGGGTCCACCACTGGGCGATCAACGGCTGGATCTGTGCGATCTCTATGCATTTCAGTCGCCCTCCGACCCCGCCCGCACGGTGCTCATCCTGAACGCCAACCCGAACGCCGACGCGCTGCATCCCGATGCCATCTATCGGCTGGCCGTCGACAGCAACGGTGACCTGCGCAACGACATCGCGTTCAGCTTCGTGTTCTCGGCGCCCGAGGACGGGCGGCAGACGGTCGACGTCTTCAAGGCTGTCGGCGACGAAGCGGAATCACCGTATGCGGTGGGGGAGAAGATCTTCGAGAACGTCGAGGTGTCCTTCGGCGAAAACGCGAACGTCGTCCAGTCGGACGGCTACACCTTCGCCGCCGGCGCGCGCAGCGATGCGTTCTTCTTCGACTTCGACGGCATCAAGAATCTGTTCGACACCACCGGCGGACGCAACTTCACCGCGCCGCACCTCGGTGGTGAGTCACCGTGGACCGGGGTGGACTCCAATCTGACGGCCAACGTGTTCTCGATCGCCATCGAACTGCCGACCGCGGAGCTGGCGCCTGATCCCGACCTTCGGATCTGGGGGCGCTGCAGCCTGAACCGCGACGGCGAACTGCTGCACGTCGACCGCGCCGGGCATCCTTCGGTGAGCAGTTTCTTCAACACCGACGACACCAAAGAGGAGTACAACGCCAGCGAGCCGATCCGCGATCGGGAGCGCTGGATCGGGCAGTTCATCCACTTGATGGGACATACCGGCGGCTACACCGACGACGAGGCCATCGAGGCGATCGACACCGAGGGCACGCTGCCGGACATGCTGACCTTCGATCCCGCGAAACCGGCGAAGTACCCCAACGGACGGACGTTCAGAGATGACGTCATCGACTACCGGTTGGCGTTCCTGACCAAGGGTGATTGCCCGCCAAGCGGTCTCGCTCCCCACACCGACACCCTCGACGTCTTTCCGTACCTGGGCAACCCGCACCCGGCGGGTTAGGACCCGCAGTACGACCGGGTCGCCGAGTCCAGCGCGGTGCGGTAGAGATCGTCGAACTGGCGCTGTCCGGCCACGTCGTTCTTGGCCGCGTCCAGCTCGGCTCGGCACCCGGGCGAGCTCAACACCGGCCACTGGGCGGCGATCTGCTCGACCATCTGGCGGTTCAGGCCGTCGATGATCGAGCGGGATGACGCCAGGTCGGGGGCGGACGTGGGCGCCCCGGCCGGGTCGAACTTCCAGCCGGCGAACCGCGCATACTCGACGGCCTCGGTCGCGTTGATCTGGTTGGTGAACACCGTGGTCACGTAATCGGTTGACACACCTCGGGATTCGGCGTCCTTGGACACCGCGTCCAGCACCACCGTGACCCGCGCCGGGTCGGTGATCGGTCCGCCGGTCAGCCATTTGTTGGCCGCCACCGCATCCGCGGTCTGCAAGCGCTGCGCCGCGGCATCGACCAGGTCGTACAGCGGCTCGGGCGAATCCGCCCAGGCCGGCGCGGCCGT
Source organism: Mycobacterium sp. ELW1 (assembly GCF_008329905.1). Lineage (NCBI taxonomy): Bacteria > Bacillati > Actinomycetota > Actinomycetes > Mycobacteriales > Mycobacteriaceae > Mycobacterium > Mycobacterium sp. ELW1. The sequence continues at coordinate 2,994,110 of NZ_CP032155.1, forward strand.
CCCGACCGCCATCATCGTCATCATCGCTGCGGCGCCGCGCGCCAGGCCGGTGGTCATCGGAGATCAGCCGACCGGCCCGGAGCCGAGAACGATGGGCGCACTGCGCGGAGCGCCCTCCCGGTCGATCCAGCTCAACGTGATGGTGTCACCCGGGCGATGGGTGTCCATGAAGTTGGAGAGGTCGGTGGCGGTGTTGATGGCGATCCCGTCCGCGGCGGTGATGACGTCACCCGGCGCAAGCCCCGCTCCGCGAGCCGCGGTGTCCGGAAGTACTTGGCGCACAACTGCTCCGGGCGGCGCGCCGGGGCCCGGGTCGGCAATTCCGACGCCGATGAACGCGGTGTCGCCGATATGGATGCCGGGGCCACCGCCGGAGCGGATCGCTCCCGCGACGCCCAGTGCGCGGTCGATCGGGATGGCGAAGCCCTCGCCACCGCGCACATTGCCCATCCGGTAGGTCAAGGTGGCCGCGACGGTCACTCCGACCACCTGACCGGCGGCGTTGACCAGCGGGCCACCCGAGTCGCCGGGCCGGACATCGGCGGCGACCCGGATCAGATCGGTGAGTTCGCGTGAGCCGCCGCCGGATTCGTCGGACGCGCGAACCGAGGCGCCCAGCTGGGTGATGGTGCCCGGGGAGAAGCTCGGCGCACCGCCGGCGCCGCCGGCATTGCCGATCGCGGCGATCGGGTCACCGACCGCCAGGTTCGACGAGGTGCCCAGTGAGGCGACCGGCAGATCACCCGCGCCGCGCAGCCGCACCAGCGCGATGTCGTTGGCGCGGTCGTAGCCGATCACGTCGACGGGATAGGTGCGGCCGTTGGCCAGGCTGGTCGCGGTGATGCCGGTGGCGCCCTCGATGACGTGGTTGTTGGTCAGCACCTCGCCGCTGGGATCGACGACGATGCCGGTGCCCGCGCCGACTGCGCTCTGGTAGTTGAGGGTCGTGTTGATGTCGACCAGACCGGGGGTGACCTGACCGAGCACGGTGGACTGATCGAGCGGCGTCAAGGGAGCCGGCCCGACGTGTACCGGAGCGGCGTGGGCCGGCGCGGTGAGCAGGCCGGGCACCAAGAGAAGGGCAGCCAGCACGGTCGACAGCCGGCGCCCATGACGAAATGGCATTGCGTCCATGACTCAACTTTGCCCGAAAAGCGGCCCACATAACATTCGGGTGGCCTTTTGGCCGCTCGCGGCGTTGCTGAGCGCGCCAGCGCTGTTTGGTGCATCACATTTGTGGGCAGTCCGGTTCCAGCATCACGTCCCCCCGGCATCGACGCGAAGGAATCCGAACGTGAGCAATCCAGAAGGCTCCGAAAGACCCGACGAGAAGCGACCGCACGGTGAAAAGCCGGTGCCGGATGAGAACGCGAAGGCAAAAGCTAAAGAAATGATGACGGCTTACGAGGACCGACCCACGGCGGTGTTGCCAGGATCGGACAACACAGTGACCGGCACGGCGGTCAACGACTGGCTTGACGAGGAAGGACAGCCCATTTACGGCAAAAACGAGGATGCCGATAGATCTTCGTGACAGCTCACACCCAGCTCCCTTCCAGTTTGCTCAAGTGGGGAGATTGAGTGCGGTCGCGTAGGCTACCCGGGAACGTCACGAGGGGAGTGCGACTGGTCTCGCGGGGGTGGGCCGGAATGCAGACGCAAGAATAGGACATCGAGCTTTGAATACACCCGCGAAAACGCAGCATATGGAGCCGCACTTCGACGACGTGCAGCACCACTACGACCTGTCTGATGATTTCTATCGGCTGTTCCTGGACCGGACGCAGACCTACAGCTGTGCCTACTTCGAACGCGATGACATGTCGCTGGAAGAGGCGCAGATCGCCAAGATCGATTTGTCGCTGGGCAAGCTCGGGCTGCAGCCCGGTATGACCTTGCTGGACATCGGCTGCGGCTGGGGCGCGACGATGATGCGGGCCCTGGAGAAGTACGACGTCAACGTCATCGGCCTGACCCTCAGCAAGAATCAGGCTTTGCACGTCCAGCAGCAGTTCGACGATTCGGCCAGTACGCGGTCCAAGCGGGTTCTTCTCGAAGGCTGGGAGCAGTTCGACGAGCCGGTCGATCGCATTGTGTCGATAGGCGCATTCGAGCACTTCGGCTACGACCGTTACGAGGCCTTCTTCACGATGGCCTACGACGCGCTGCCCGCCGATGGAGTGATGTTGCTGCACTCCATCGTTTTGCCGAGCGACGAAGACTTCGCGGCGCGCGGCGTGCCGATCACCATGCGGCACCTGAAGTTCTTCAAGTTCATCATGGACGAGATCTTCCCCGGCGGCCGGTTGCCGAAGGTGACGGACGTGCAGGAGCATGCGACCCGCGCGGGCTTCACCGTCGACCGGGTCCACCCGCTGCGCCTGCATTACGCCCGCACGCTGGAAATCTGGGCGGACGCACTGCAGGAAAACGAGGAAGAGGCGCTCACCTTGCAGTCACGCGAGGTGTACGACCGGTATATGAAGTACCTGACCGGCTGCGCTGACCTGTTCCGAGAGGGCTACACCGACATCTGCCAGTTCACCCTGGCCAAGGGCTGACGCTGCGGCCAGCCCCCGGCTTCACCCCGCACGGGTGATCGGGCATCACCGCGACGCATCCCCCGGCGTGCGCCAGCATCACGATGTCGTTCTTGACGTTAGGGGCCGGATCGTCCCACCGTCGCGGGCCGAAGGCCCACACCTCATAGGGCCATTGGTCCTCTGCTGGGTGTCACTATCGTGATGAGATGCCCGCCGCGACCGTGCTTCGCTCTCGGCCCGCGGTGCTGCTCATCGCCGCAGCGCTGCTGGTCAGTTTGACAATGGGCTTGAGTTTCGTTGCGCTGCACCACTTTCGGGACCTGCGAGGTGCGGCGGTGGATCCGGTGGCGGAGCCGCTCACCGACGACCAGGCCAGAGCGCAGGTGCTCGGGCCGGCTCGCGAGATCGCCGGGACCGGCACGCTGACGAACGTCAGCGCCAGTTACCTGCTCATGTCATGCGCGAATGCCGACGAGCCGCCGTACCAGGGTGCCATCTACCTCAACTTCGACGTGCCGGGGGTGCTGGAGACGCCGAAGTACTTCGACGCGATCGCGACGGCCATGAAGACCGGCGGCTGGACCGAGGCGATGCCGCCGAATCGTCACCCGGGTGGGCGGACCTTCACCCGGGACGGGGTCACCGTCATCTACTTCCGCACGGACGACACCAGCAACCGGGCCACCATGCAGATCTACGGCGAATGCCGAACACCACGGATCACCGCAGAGATGCCACCGGGTGGGTGGACGTCTCCGCCGCGCTCCGCCGCTGAGCTGGCCGGATCCCCGGGGCCGGCCCCATCGGACTAGGGACTTTGGTCCCTGAATCCGGGGCCTTCAACCCGTACCTGGTACGGCGGGTCACACATAGAATCGGTTCATGACCTACGTGATCAGCAGTGCGTGTGTCGACGTCAAGCACAAGGCCTGCATGCAGGAATGCCCGGTTGACTGCATCTACGAGGGTGACCGGACCATGTACATCAACCCCGTCGAATGCGTGGAATGCGGCGCGTGCCGGATCTTGTGCGAGGTCGACGCGATCTACTTCGAATCCGACCTGCCGGAGGAAGAGAAGAAGTTCCTCGCCGACAACGCGGCCTTCTTCACCGAGGTTTTGCCGGGCCGCGACGCCCCGATCGGCAATCCGGGCGGGGCCTGCGAGTTCGGCGCGGTCGGGGTGGACACCCCACTGGTCGCCGCGCTGCCGGTACACCAGTCCTGACCGGCGCCGCACTCCTCGTCGACATCGTCGAGCCCACCGTTATCGCATTGTCGCCGTAGCGGGATCACACGGCGCTCATTCGCCGGTATAAGCCGCTGCGGGTAGGCTCCACGGAGATCGAAGACGACCACGCTGTCCCGGTTCGCTTCCGGCGCTTCCAGCGAAGTACGCCCGTCAGGCCATTGGTGCCTTTGTGCGTGCTGTGTGAGGCCAGCGAAGTCTGCACCGGAGAGGAGTGCTTCAAGTTGGAGACCGTCCTGGGACTGTCGATGACCCCAACCACCGTCGGCCTCGTCCTGGTCGAAGGCGACGGAGCCGAAGGCGCCACGAAAGGCCATGACGCCTTCGAGGTGCGCCGCGGTGGGTTCAGCCCCGTGACCACCTCGGAGTTCGTCGCCGAGGCGCTGTCGCGCACACAGGCCATCGCGGGCGGTCAGCGCCTGCAATCCATCGGTGTGACCTGGAGCGACGACGCCTCCGTCGAGGCGTCGCTGTTGCTCGACTCGCTGGCCGACTGTGGTTTCGCCAACGTGATCCCCATTCGCTTGCCCGAGGCCACCGAGGCGTTCGCGCGTGGAATCGGACAGGTCATCGGATCCGACGTCACCGCGGTGTGCGTCGTCGAGCCCGAGGTCATCGTCGCGCTGATCGTCGATGCGCACGAGGGCACGGTGCAGACCGCCGTGAGCTACGCCCTGGAAACCGACGAGGACCTGATCGACTGGCTGTCCCAGCTGCTGGGCGCCAGCGAATGGGAGCCCGACGGCCTGGTACTGCTGGGCTCGGGCGACGGTTTGGAGCCGATCGCCCGCAGCCTCGAGCAGATGCTGGGCATTCCGGTGTTCGCGCCCGCCGAGGCCGAACTGGCGCTGGCCCGCGGTGCGGCCCTGGCCTCGGTGAACGGCATCGGCGTGTTCGACGACCACCTGTTCGACCTCCCGGTGCCGCCGCCGGCCCGCCGCCGCGAATCGGTGGCGTTGCGCGGCGCGACGGCCCTGCTGGCCGGTGGTGTGGTGGCGTTCGTGGTGTCCGCTTCGGTGGCTGTCGGCCTCGAACTGCTGCCCGACCACGCAGCGCGTCCCGAGCATCGGGATGTCGTCAACACCGCGGAGACGCCCCCGCTGCGCCCGGTCACCGCGCCGGAGGCACCCACGCCCGCGCCTGAGGCGAGCGAGGCTGCCGACGAAGGGTCGCGTCCGGCTCAGGCGCCGCAATCCGCCGGCGAGCCTGTCTTCGACAGCGCACCGGTGGTCGCGATGACGATGAATGTGCCCGCGCCGCCGCCCGAGGCACCGCCCGCCGGGGTGGACGCCAACCCGGAGGCACTCCCGCCGGTCGAGCCCGCAGCGGCGCCGCCGGTCGTGGCCACCGTGCCCCCGGTGAACGAGCCGAAGCAGACGTTGCGGCAGCGGATCTGGGAGCGCGTGCACGGGGGATAGCCGCCCGGCTTTCGCTGACGTGTGACCGTTGCACACGTTCCGACGCCTCGACGGCGCAGTTACGGCATGTCACCGCATGTTTGGCGGGCGCCGCCGAGCGGAACATCTAGACTGTCACTTTGCTGTTCGCCCACGTGAGGACACCGAGCCATGGCCAAACCAATTCGACGAGCACTCGCCGTCGCAGGGATCGCGATGCTGTCATTGGCGGCTTCGGTGCAGACCAGCACGGCAGCCGTCGCTCCCTCCATCGACGGAGCGACCGTCGCGTCGGTTCAGCCCACCAACGGCCAAGTCGTCGGAGTGGCGATGCCGATCACCGTGACGTTCACCAAGCCGATCACCGATCGGTGGGCGGCCCAGCAGACGATCAGCGTGACGACGCCCGCCTCGGTGGCGGGGCGCTTCGACTGGCTCGACGACAAGACCGTTCAGTTCGTGCCCGACCAGTACTGGCCCGCGCACTCGGAGATCACCATGATGGCGGGCGGGATTCCGCGGACGTTCGGCACCGGGGCGATTGTGCTCGGCGTCGCCGACATCTCGGCGCACACGTTCACCGTGAGCATCGACGGGCAGGTGGCGCGTCAGATGCCGGCGTCGATGGGCAAGCCCAAGCACCCGACCCCGGTGGGCAGCTTCAATGTTCTGGAGAAGCAGTCCACGGTTGTGATGGATTCGCGCACCATCGGCATTCCGCTGAACGACCCAGAGGGCTACAAGCTCACCGTGAACGACGCCGTCCGCGTCACCTGGGGCGGGGTGTACGTGCATTCCGCGCCGTGGTCGGTCGGTTCGCAGGGCTACGCCAATGTCAGCCACGGCTGCATCAATTTGAGCCCCGACAACGCCTCGTGGTATTTCAACCAGGTCCACATCGGGGACCCGGTCGTCATCAACGCTTAACTGCCGCAGGGCTTTCCGCGTCGATCGCGTGCAGGTTCCGGGCTGTCGGCGAGGTCGGTACCGAGGCCGCATCGGGATAGGTGCGCAGCATCCGGTCGGCGGTGCCCGGTGTGGTCACCCCGAACCAGTAGTGCTCGTTCTTGAAGTGATGCAACCGGTGGTCGCGCCAGATCACCCGGTAGGCAGCGGTTTTCGGCTTGTAATCGGTGTGCACCAGGTAGTGGCACCATTCATAGAGCAGCCCGCAGGTCAGCATCACCACCAGGAACGTCAGCCCCATCCCGGTGCGGGGGAACAGCCACAGCGCGATCACCACCGCGGAGACCACCGCGCCGATAGCCGACTGCAGCGGGATGAACACCAGATCCACGTCTCGTGGGGCGACGTGGTGTTCGCGGTGCTTACGGGCAAGCATCGGGTCGAGGGTGAACCGGCCGATGCGGCGCGGCCGCCAGTGCAGGACGAAGACGTGAATTGTCCACTCCAGGAACGGGAATAACGCGGCAACCGCGAACGGCACCACCGCATCGCCGAGCCGCCAGTCGCCGACGGCGACGCGGGCGATCACGGCCGCGGTCAGTGCCACGAGAAACAGCCATGGCGTGGGATGTCGCCAGAATTCGCGGCCCGCGTCGGCCAGCGTGAGACTGCGGCGGGCGTTCGTCGATGCACTCACTGTTGTTCCTCCAGTGCGGTCAGGGCTGTCACCAGAGCGGTGGTGGCCGGTTCCAGGAGTTCGCGGGCGGAAGCGGCCGCCTCGTCCGGTTTGCCCGCCGCGATGGCGCGGGCGACGGTGCGGTAGGCCTGCGTCTGTCCGACCTCGGCGGCCATCAGGGTGGCCAGTGCCGGCAGTGCCGGCTCGTAGGCGGCCCGTAATGTGTTGAACATCAACCGAAATGCGATGGAGTCGGCGCCGTCGACGATGTGATCCCAGAACTCCAGCGCATGCCGCTGCTGCTCGAGCGGGTCCTCGGCCGATTCGAGCGCGGCGATCGATCGTTCGAGCAGATCGGCCAGCCCGTCCGGGTGGCGCAGCGCGGCCAGTTCGGCCACCTTGGGCCCGTTGTGCAGGCGGGCCTCGAGAATGCTGCGGGCCACCGACACGTCGAGTTGGCCACCGCGCAGGAGCAATTGGGGGAGCAGGTCCAGGCCGGCATGCCTGCGGAAGTCCCGGACAGTGGTGGCGTCACCCTGGCGGACCTCGACGAGGCCGGCGGCGGCGACCCGCTTGAGGGCCTCGCGGACGGCGGGCCGGGAAACGCCGAGCACCTCGGCCAGCCGGCGCTCGCTGGGCAGCGGTTCGCCCGGCTGCATCTCGCCGCTGAGGACGTCGGCGAGGATCTGCTCGAAGACGTCCTCGGGTACGGAACGCCGGCTCACCGGCTGCAGTGCCATGGCGCCAGCATGCCTCGTGTCTGGCCAGAGGTCAAGTGGTCAGACCAGTGCGATGCCGCCCACACCGACGACCGGCAGGAGAAGTGCGAGTAAAACCCGGCGCAACGTCGATCTCGGCGCGGCTACCTGGGGTGCCGGGCGGTGAACGTCAGCTTCACCTCGTCGGCCACCTTCAGCGTCCCCATGAACAGCGAGTATGGCTTGACCCCGAAGTCGGTCTGGACCACGGCCACCTCGGTGGACATCACCCACATCCCGTCGCGTTCCTCGACGGCCAGATCGACGGATTGCGGGCGCGTCGTGCCGTGGATCGCGACGGTGCCGTCCAGGCGGTAACCGCCCGGAGTCGTGCTGATCGTCTCGGCGTCGAAGGTGATCTGCGGAAACTTCTTGGCGTTCAGAGATTTCAGCGCGTTCGAGCGGACCACGCCCTTCTCCGGTCCGGTCAGCGGCGTCACGCCACCCTCACCCCTGACGACCTGCAACGAGTCGACGTCGACCACCAGCCGGGCCGCGGCCGGGTCGTCCCCGCGCCACTGGACCTGCGCCGTCCAGGACGCAAAAGCGATGGTCAGGCGATGCCCCATCTTGGCGGCAGGACCCCCGACCTCGGTGAAAACCTGCAGTTCACCCTCGGCGGCGGTCAGTGTCCAGGAGGTATCGGTCACGCCTGCACTGTATCGGCTTGTGCCACAAGCTACTTGCTTGCGCCGGCCCCGGTGTAGTCGACCTGCCAGTGCTTGATGCCGTTGAGCCAGCCCGACCGCAACCGCTCCGGCTTGTCCAGTGGCGTCAGGTTCGGCATATGGTCGGCGATCGCGTTGAACATCAGATCGATGGTCATCCTGGCCAGATTGGCGCCGAGGCAGTAGTGCGCGCCGGTACCGCCGAAACCGACATGCGGGTTCGGGTCGCGAAGGATGTTGAAGCTGAAGGGATCGTCGAACACCTCTTCATCGAAGTTGGCCGAGCGGTAGGACATCACCACCCGCTGGCCCTTCTTGATCTGCACCCCCGAGAGTTCGACGTCTTCCAGAGCGGTCCGCTGGAACGACGTCACCGGGGTGGCCCACCGGACGATCTCGTCCACCGCGGTCACCGGGCGCTGCGCCTTGTACAGCTCCCACTGATCGGGGAAATCGGCGAACGCCGTCATGCCGTGGGTGATCGAGTTGCGGGTGGTCTCGTTGCCGGCCACGGCCAGCAGGATCACGAAGAACCCGAACTCGTCATCGGAGAGCTTGTGCCCGTCGACGTCGGCCTGCACGAGCTTGGTCACCAGGTCGTCGCCGGGGTTGGCCGTCCGGTCGGCGGCCATCTGCATGCCGTACATGATCAGCTCGCCGGCGGCACCCTGCGGGTCGTTGCGGTGGAACTCGGGATCTGCCTCGCCCACCATCTGGTTGGACCAGTCGAAAAGCTTCTTGCGTTCGTCCTGGGGAACGCCCATCAGGTCGGCGATGGCCTGCAACGGCAGCTCACACGACACCTGTTCGACGAAGTCGCCCGAACCCTCCGCCGCGGCAGCCTTGGCGATGGCCTGGGCTCGCTCCCGCAGGTTCTCCCGCAACGTCTCGACGGCTCGCGGCGTGAACGCGCGGGAGACGATCTGGCGTAGGTGGGTGTGCCGCGGCGCATCCATGTTCAGCAGGATGAACTGGCCGGTGTCCTTGTGCGATACCGCCGCATTGTCCGGATAGCGCGGCAGGGCGGTGTTCTCCAGGCTGGAGAACACATCGCTGCGCCGGGAGATCTCCTTGACGTCCTTGTGCTTGCTGACGACCCAGTAGCCGTCGTCGTCGAAACCGCCGACGCCGCGCGGCTGCTCGTTCCACCAGATCGGCGCGACCCGGCGTAGCTCGGCGAGTTCCTCGACGGGTAAGCGCGCGTTGTTCAGGTCGGGGTCGGTGAAGTCGAAGCCGGGGGGCAGGTTCGGACTGGGCATAAAAAGCGCACCTCCATACGACGTGATCTAGTGCCCGGTGACCCATGCCTACACCACGCACGGAGGCCTCGGGTGCGGGTTGAGGAAACTCGCAACTAGAACGTGTTCTATTGCCCGGCTGACGTCAGTCGTAGCGCGTCGGCGGTGGCCTGGTCGGCGGGCAGGAAGGCTTCCAGGCTCAGCTCCGCAGCGGTCAGGTCGAGCGCCGTTCCGAACGTCGTCACCATCGACAGGAACGTCAGCGACACCCCGTCGAGCCGGTCGACCTCCAACGGCACCGCGACACCGCCGAGATCGGTCGACGCGTCTTCGCCGCCGGGGTAGGACTCGAGTTCGGCCAGCAGACCGGCGGAGCTCCCGGCGCCGGCCTCGCGGCGTAGCCGGCTGAGCAGGTGATGGCGCCACTGCGCCAGATTGCGAATGCGCGGCGCCAGGCCGTCCGGGTGCAGCGCGATTCGCAGGGCGTTCGGGGTCTCCAGGAGATGCGGCGCGACCCCGTCCAGCAGCACGGCGGTACCCGAATTGATCTGCAGCACCTCCCAATTGCGGTTCACCGCCAGACAGGGGTACGGGTCGTAGGCGGCGAGCACGCGATCAACGCCGGCACGCACGGCCGCCATCGCGGGATCGTCGAAGCTTCGCTCGGCATACGCCGGTGCGAGCCCGGCGGCCAGCAGCAGGTGGTTCTGCTCGCGAGCCGGAACGGCCAGGGCGTCCGCCAGCCGGAGCACCATGGCTCGGCTCGGCGTGGAGCGCCCGCTCTCGACGAAGCTGACGTGCCGGGCCGAGACGTCGGCTTCCAGCGCCAGGTCGAGTTGGCTGAGTCGACGCTGGCGCCGCCAGTCGCGCAACAGGTCGCCGAAGGCTGTGCCGCTCATTGGGCCAGCATCTCCCAGGGCGGTGGCGCTGCGCCATTACCCCGAAGGTAATTGCGCCGCCTACCTCGGCGAGGGGAGCGTGGACAGCATGACACGGCACAGTGATCCGCATCCGGTCCCGCGCTGGCTTGGTTTCGTGCTCAGGTCCGATCGCGCCGGCTCGGCGTGGTTCGTCGGCGCCGGTTTCTTCTTCGCTCCGCTGCTGACCCTGGTGTCACCATGGCCCGCGCTGACCGTCGCGATCTGGACGGTGGTCGGCCTGTTCGGGCTCTGGCTCGGACTGCTGGGCGTGGCGATGGCCACCGGGCTGGCGATGGTGCTGCGCTCGAATGCCGAGATACCCGAGGACTATTGGCGCTCGATCGTGAACTACTGATCGAGGATGACGGCGTTCTCCGGGCAGGCCTCGGCCGCCTCTCTGGCGCTGTCCTCGAGCCCGGCGGGCACCTCGTCGACGATCGCCTCGGCGTACCCGTCGTCGGTCATCGCGAACACGTCCGGACAGACGGTGGTGCACACGCCGTGACCGCGGCAGCGTCCGTCGTCGATGTGGGCTTTCATGCGAGGTCAAACTCCAGATGTAGTTCGGTGAGCCCACGCAGGATGTAGGTGGGCACGTAGGTGTATCGGCGCGCACCGGCGGGGCCGTGGTGTTCCTCGCTGATCCGGATGTCGGTGGTGCGATCCAGCAGTCGCATCAGTGCCACCCGCGCCTCGGCGCGGGCCAGCGGGGCACCCGGGCAGGTGTGGATGCCGCGTCCGAAGGCGATGTGTTGCCGGGCATTTGGCCGTGACGGGTCGAAAGTGTTCGGGTCGGTGAACCGGCGCGGGTCGCGATTGGCGGCGGCCTGGACGACCATCAGTGTGGAACCCGACGGCACGTCCACACCGCCGATGGTGGCCGGCTCTTTCGACAACCGGAAGTCGCCCTTGACCGGGCTCTCGAAGCGCAGCGCCTCCTCGATGAAGTTGCTCACTCCGGAGCGGTCGGCGCGCAGCTGCGCCTGGAATTCGGGATGGTCGCCCAGGATCTGCAGGGCGGCGCTGAGCAGCCGGACGGTGGTCTCCTGGCCTGCCGAGTACAGGTTGGCCGCCACCCGGGCCACGTCGCCCGGATCGGGCACCGAGCCGTCGGGGAACGTCGCCGCGGCCATTTCGGACAGCACGTCGCCGCGGGGGTTGGCGCGCCGGTCTTCGATGTAGGCGCTGAACTTGTCGTAGAGATATTCCAGTGGAGACTTCGCCAGGCTCTCGCCCTTGACGCTGCCGATGCCGCCGCCGTGGTGCGCGCCGCTGGCCATCTCCTTGACGAACTCGTCGCGATCGGCGTCGGGGACGCCGAGCAGGTCGGCGATGATCATCAGCGTGAACGGTTGTGCGAAGCCGGCAATCAGCTCGCCGCCGCTGCCCACGAGGTAGTCGTCGAGTGCACGGTCGACCATCGCGCCCATTGCCTCCTCGTTCTCCTTGAGGCGCTTGGGTGTGATCAGCCGCATCAGCAGCGCGCGGTGATCGGTGTGCACCGGCGGATCGAGCGCAGGCAACTGGTCGTAGAAGGGCAGTTCGTTGCGGTGTCGGTCGATGAGTTCGGGAACGTCGTCACGACCCTCGACGGGAACGGGGAAGCCGGGGAAGGGCCCGGTCACCGCGATGCAGGACGAGAAACGGTCGGCGTCGCCGGCGACCTCGGTGGCTTCTTCCCACCCGGTGACCATCCAGACGCCGTGGTGGGGCTCCTTCGAGACCGGGCAACGGGCCTGCAGCGCCTCCAGATACGGATACGGATCAGCGACCAGACCGCGATCCGTGAAGAAGTTGACGGAGTCTACGTCGGTCACTGAGAAATCCCTTCACGTCACGGCGTTGCCTATACGATCGGCTAGGAGGATGCTAGCCGATCGTATGGTAGTTTACTAGCCGATCGTAAAGTTGGATTGCGAAGGGAGTCGACGATGAGCGCAGTCGCCGCAGCCAGCCCCGACTCCACCGCCGCCCCCGATACCCGGCAGCGGCTGATCGACGCGGCCATCGCGCTGTTCATCCGGCACAGCTTCGCCGGGACGTCGCTGCAGATGATCGCCGACGAGCTCGGCTTCACCAAAGCCGCCATCTACCACCACTTCCGGACCCGCGAGCAGTTGTTGACCGCGATCCTCGAGCCGATCATCGACAAGCTGTCCGCCGTGGTCGACGACGCGGAGACGCAGCGCGGCGTGCAGGCCCGGGCCGAACGCATGCTCAACGGCTACGCGCGCCTGGCCGTGGAGAACCCGATGCTGGTCTCGGTCCTGGCGGCCGATCCGAGCGTGCATACCGTGCTGAAAGCCAACCGCGACTGGACGCACATGATCGCGCGCCAGATGGCGTTGCTCGCCGATGTTCACCCCGGCCCGGCCGGGTACCTGCGGGCGCAGTTCGTCTTCGCCGGCATCGCCGGATCAGCCGACCCGAAACGTGACGCCGATGACGAGTGGCTGCACGGCCAGCTCGTCGACGCGGGCCGGCGTGCGCTCGGTATGCGTGCACCGCGCCGAATGTCTTGATTTTCCAACATCTTTCGATCATCAGGCGGTCAGCCCGCCGGAAAGGGGAAACCTGTGTCCACCTCGAAGACGGCATTGGTGACCGGTGGCGGTTCGGGAATCGGTGCGGCAGTGGCGGAACGGCTGCGGGCCGACGGTCACACCGTGGCGATCATCGACCTCAACCCCTCTGAGGCCGAACACTCCTACGTCGCCGACGTCACCGACCGCGCGCAGATCGACGCTGCGGTCGCCGAGATCCACCGCACCCTCGGGCCGGTCACGATCCTGGTGAACGCCGCGGGCAAGGACAGCTTCCGGCGCTTCCTCGACCTGTCCTTCGAGCAGTGGCAGAACATCATCGACATCAACCTGCACGGTGTCTTCCACACCATCCAGGCCGTCCTGCCGGACATGATCGAGGCCGGCTGGGGCCGCATCGTCAACATCTCCTCGTCGAGCACCCACTCCGGTGTGCCCTACATGTCGGCCTACGTCGCGGCGAAATCCGGCGTCAACGGGCTGACGAAAAGCCTTGCGCTGGAATATGGTCCGGCCGGCATCACGGTCAATGCGGTGCCACCGGGCTTCATCGACACCCCGATGCTGCGCAACGCCGAAGCACGCGGGAACATGGGCGACATCCAGGCCACGATCGACGCCACCCCGGTGCGCCGGATGGGCAAACCGGAGGACATCGCCGCGGCATGCGCCTTCCTCATCTCCGAAGAAGCCGGTTACATCACCGGCCAGATCCTCGGTGTGAACGGCGGCCGCAACACCTAGCCGGCGGGCTTGGTCGTCGTCGGGGTCACCGATGTGGTCACCGTGACGGTGGTGGTGCTCACCGTCGTCGTCGCGCTCGCCGAACTGCTCGCGGTGCCCGAGGTGCTGGCCGGCGAGAAGCTGGCCTCCTTGAACTCGATCCACGAATCCTTGTAGATGACATCGTCACCCGAGGACACCAGGATCTGGGTGGGCGAAACGGCGTACGTGACACCGTCATTGATTGCGACCAGCGTCCCGTCGGAGCTACGCGTGATCGGTAGGTGCAGGGGAGCGTTGTCCGACAGGCGCACGCCGCGGTACTCCAGTCCGCCGTCGGCGTTCACGCAGATCACCACCAGCGATTTCGACGTGCGTCCGTAGGCCATCAGGGTCTGGTTCTCGTCGCACCGTGCGCCGGTGTCGACATAGCCCCGTGAGTCGGCCGTGAACGACGTCGGTGCGCTCGACGTCGACGTCGCGGCCGATGACGAGGCCGGGGACGTCGTCGCCGTCGTGCTGGCCGTCGTCGAGAGCGTCGTGGGCGCCGCCTGGGCGACGGGCAGTGTGTCAGACGAGCCGGCCGCCACGGTCACCGCGACCGCCAGGCCGACCGCCGTCAGCGCTCCGCCGACTCCCAGCCAGGGCAACCAGCGCGACGGCGGGTGGATGGAGTGAGGTTCGTGAGCTGACATGGCCTAAGCGAACCACCTCGGGCGGCGTTTTCCGTGCTGTGCAGCGGCGTTTCTCCGGACTAATCGCAGGAGATGCCCGTCACGCCGGTCAGCTCGCCGGTTCGGCCGGTTCAGGTGACTGGGCCGGTGTCGACTCGTGGGTCAGCACCGCCCACAACAAGCCGGCGGCCTGGCGGGCCTGATCGGTGGGCACGATCGGCGAACCCGCCGCAGGCTGTTCTGCCGGTGCACCGCTGATGTGTTCCACCAGGGCCACGGCCAGTGAGCGGAGCTTCACATTGGATTCATGGCTGGCGCGGCGCAGGGTGGCCCACGCGGTGTCGGCATCACACATCAGTCGCCCCATGATCGCGCCTTTGGCCTGCTCGATGGCTCCGCGCGACTGCAGCACCGCGAGCATGTCGGCGGTGGCGGTCTCGTCCTCGGCGCCGGCCGACACCATGGCTGCGGACACCAGCTGCTCGTAGCCGATCAGGGTGGTCACCGTGGTGGCCGTCGACGGCCGGTCCAGCGCGCACGTCAACACGACCGTGCTGTCGGCCTTCCACACCCCGGGCACCGACACCGCACCGCGAACCTCACGCCAGGCCGCGCTGAGCTCGGGCAGCCGGCCGTCCATCGCCTGCAGGCTGAGCTCCGGCCAGCGCTCGTCGGCCCACAAATCCAGGCTCAGCACCGGCATCTGATGGACGAAGGCGTCGATCACCGGGCCGCCGAGCCCGGCCAGCTGGGCCTCGACGATCTCGCCGCCGTAGCCGCGGGCGGCCAGCACCGTCACCTCGTCCTCGTCGAGGCGCCGCTCGTGCACGGTGATCGCCAACCCGACCGCATGGGGCAGGTCGAGATGGACGCGTTCGAGAATCCGGTCGAACAACTCCTGCTGGGACAGGTCGCGCCGGTGGAACTCGGGGACGGGCATGGTGTGCGACTCACTCCTTGGTGATGACGGTTGCCACCCGGTCGAGGCCGGAGATGCCGAGCAGGGTCTTGATCGGCCCTTCGGCGGCGATGATCATCGTGAGCTCGGCTGTGGCGGCCACGGCAAACAGCGCACGCACCGCCGCGCTGTCGCAGTAGGTGACGTCGGACAGGTCGACGGTCAAGGCGTCAGATCCGGTGGCGGCCTTGGCCACGACGTCCTGGAACTGCCCGACATTGGCGAGGTCGATCTCACCGGAGGCAACCACGTGTGGCGACTCCAGATCGGAATCCACCGCGACCCGGAACTGGGCCTCTGCCATCAGCGCAACTCCTTGAGCGTTTCGACGCCTGCTCCGACGCACAAACCGTAACTGCCGTTACTCGGCGATTGTCGCGGATGGGTCGAACAGCTGTTGCCGGAAACCGCAAGCCGCCACCGGTCGGCACCGTCGCAGGATCGGACCGTCAGCACGATTTTAGGCCCGAACAGGACATCTCGACCGGCGGCAGCAACCGATTTGCCACCGCACGTTTCACCCACTGGTTCTCCCGTCGTCTTCTTCACCCCCGACGACGTAATCGCCGGGCAGCTTAGCAAGCTTCGGTGCGTGCCGAGCAGTCAGCGAGAGCAAAGTCTGCTGCCGGTGCGCTCCGGCCGGGACTCGCACGCCTTTGCGAGTTCACCGCAGACACACCCGCAACAGCAGTTAGGCTCACGCGAGAGGGCTGCCGGGGGGCAAGGGGCCCTGCGGGAAGAGACCTAGAGGGTGGATAGATGCTCCGCGAATTCGTCATCGCAGCAGCCGTCGCCGGAGCGGCACTGGCCGTGGCACCGGCTGCCGCCGCCGATGAACCCCACGGGCCGTTCCCCGGTGATCCGCCGGGCATGAGCTACGAGGCTTACCTCAGCGCGCCGTGCTATCAGTGGGACCGGTTCGCATTCGGGCGCGGCCCCGGTGGCGAGCCGTTGCTCTGCCGCTGGATCCCCGGTCAGTCGCCGATCGGCATGGACCGGCCGCCTGAGGGTGTGGGCTTCTGGGTGCTCTCACCCAAGATCTACGGCGTGCAGGCCGTCGGCTCGCCGTGCCCGGGCTCGCAGGCCGCGGCGCAGTCGCCCGACGGCCTACCGATGTTGTGCCTGGGAGCTCAGGGCTGGCAGCCCGGATCGATGCATTCCGGCGACTGGGGCAACGGGAACGACTTCTACCCGGCCGGCTAACCGGCGAGAACGCAATCAGGGCGAGAATCACGAAGATTCTCGCCCTGATTGCGTTGTGAATGCGGGTCAGACGGACGCCGCTTCGTTCAGCTCGTCGAGGCGGGTGGTGGCCTCCAGGTACTCCTGCACCCAGCGCTCGATCACCGTGGCGGTCTTCTCGACCTTGGTGAACTGACCGACGACCTGTCCGATCGGGTTGAACGCGACGTTGACGCTCTCATTGGGGTACTTGTGCGTGGCGGCCACGGCCATGCCGGACACCATGTACTGCAACGGCATTCCGAGCGGCTTGGGGTTGCCGTCCTTCTCCCACGCCTCGGTCCAGTCGTTGCGCAGCATGCGGGCAGGCTTGCCGGTGAACGAGCGGCTGCGCACGGTGTCGCGGCTCTCGGCCTTCGCATACGCGGCGTGCTGCACGTCGGTGTGCTCGGACTCCTCGACCATGACCCACTGCGAACCGGTCCACGCGCCTTGGGCACCCAGTGCGAGCGCCGCGGCGATCTGCTGACCGCTGCCGATACCGCCGGCGGCCAGCACCGGCACCGGCGCCACCGCCTTGACGACCTGCGGCCACAGCACGATCGAGCCGATCTCACCGCAGTGGCCGCCGGCCTCGCCGCCCTGGGCGATGATGATGTCCACGCCGGCCTCGGCGTGCTTCTTGGCCTGCGACGGCGAACCGCACAACGCCGCGACCTTGCGGCCCTCGGCGTGGATGTGCTTGATCATCTCGGCCGGCGGGGTGCCGAGGGCGTTGGCGATCAGCGTGCACTTGGGATGCTTGAGCGCCACCTCGACCTGCGGCGTCGCGGTCGCCTCGGTCCAGCCCAGCAGCCCCATGGCGTCGTCGTCGCTGTTCTCGACCGGCACACCGTGGTCGGCGAGGACCTTCTTGGCGAAGTCGATGTGCTCTTGCGGCACAAGGTCGTTCAGCGTCTTCTTCAGCACCTCGGGGGACAGGTCCGTCGAGTCCATGCCCTCGTATTTGTTGGGGATCACGATGTCGACGCCGTAGTGATGGTCGCCGATGTTCTCATCGATCCACTTGAGCTCGATCTCGAGCTGTTCGGGGGAGAACCCGACGGCGCCGAGCACGCCGAAGCCGCCGGCCTTGCTGACGGCCACGACCACGTCGCGGCAGTGGGTGAACGCGAAGATCGGATATTCGATATCGAGGTCGTCGCAGAGGGGAGTGCGCATGGACCGGCTCCTTCAAGCGTGGGGCGTAAGCAGACTGAAACGTGTTCTAGTTTAGTACGCGCCGCGCGCGCCAGTTGCAGGTATCCGCCATCGATGCGCGAACGAATGGCTATCGGCACAATCACCCCAGCGAGAGCCCATGACGGCGGCTCTTCGCGGAGTACCGTGAGCAGTGTCGGCTCGTCGTCGGCGAGAGGGTGTAACGCCATGGTTGTCTCGACACTTCGAATGCGGCGCGTCGCGCTGCTCGGCATCGCGGCCGCCCTGACCGCGGTCCTCGCACCCGTCGGCGTGGCCGCGGCGGAGACCGGCCCCGATTGCACCAACGGCGTCGTACCGCTCAACCCCTACGTGGTGAACTGCGGTCTGCCGGCGCGGGGCAATCACACCATCGGGGCGGCGCCCGACGCCGGAGCGATCATCGCGTGCCGGCACAGCCCCATCTGCCTGTCGTACTACGTGAATTACCCAGGCACGCTGATTGTTCCGGGCTACCGGCCCTAGGCCTTGATGCCGCTGCGGCTAGCTGGTCGAGCCGACTCACCGTCGGCTAGCTGGTCGAGCCGACTCCTCGTCGGCTGCTGACCAGCAGCGAGCCACCCGCCACCAGCAGGCCGATCACGGCCACCGGAATCGACCAGGACCGCCGCTGCGACACCGACGACTGGCACTGCGCCACGAAGTCGGTGTGCGGGACGAGCTGGTTCAGGATCGGCACGTTGGCGACGACATTCTTGTCGTTGGCCGCCCGCGCCGACGACAGATCGGCGGCTACGGCGTTGCCGCAGCCGATGCTGCCGCCGTTGCCGTCCGGGGTCGACACCGGCACCAGCATCGCGATGACCCCCACGGCCAGCAGCACCGCACCCACCAGCAGAACCACACGACGCACCGACATGTCCGTCTCCTTACGCATCCGTCGAATCGGAGCGGGGTCTACCCCGGCGACGACTCGGCCAAACGCGCCGCGGTGCGCACCTGTCAGGGCTTGGCGAACAGCTCCACCTCGGAGACCAGCGGCAGGTTGAGCGTGGTGCGGATGCCCGGCGGGGCGGCGATCACCGCCGGAATCGCGTTGACGATGCGGCCTGCGGCGCCGGCGATCGCGGCCTGGTTGTGGTCGCCGTAACTGCTGCTCGGGACGATGTCCACCGCGTACGAAGGCTCACCGGTGATTTCAATGCGGTACGAGCCGCCGCCAGCTGCGGGCTGTGGCAAATCCGGACGCAGATCGGGGCGCAACCGGGTGATGTGCTCGATGACGATCGCGGGGTGGCCGTTGACCATTCCGCGGATCTCGAACTGCAGGACGGCCAGGGTGCCCTTGGCGACATGACCGACCGCGATGTCGAAATCCTCTGGCGCGGGTTCGCGTTGGTACGACTCGGTGATCTCGTCGACCTCGATGCCCAGGCCGGCGGCCAGCTGCCGGATCGCCGTGCCCCAGGCGATGCTGAGCACTCCGGGCTGCAGCAGCATCGGGATCTCGTCCATGGAGCGGGCAAAACCCATGTAGTGCATGACTTCTGCGCCGTCGTAGGACGCGTAATCATGGATCTCCATGCATCGCACCTGCTCGACGCGCTGACAGGTGCTGGCCAGCGCGAGCGGGATCAGATCGTTGACGAAGCCCGGGTCGACACCGCTGATGAACAGGCTCGAATTGCCTTGTCGGGCCGCGTCTTCCACTCTCTGGATGTACTTGTCGGGCATCACGCCCCAGGGGTACTGCAGCAACCCGGGCGATGATCCGACGACGTTGATGCCGGCGGCCAGGATCTTGCGGACATCCTCCATGGCCTCGGGCATGCGGGTGTCGCCCATCGCGCAGTAGACGGCGCACTCGGGCTCGGTGGCCAGCACCGCGTCGAGGTCTTTGGTCGCCAGGATGCCGGTCTTGACGTCCAGCCCGGCCAACTCACCCGCGTCCTTTCCCACCTTCTCGTCGGCCGACACGCACAGCCCGGTCAGCTCGAACCCGGGGTTCTCGATCAGCTCGACCAGGGCTATCCGACCGACGTTTCCGGTGCCGATGTGGGCAACGCGGATGGCCATAAGTTCTCCTCATGCTGGGGTCTGCGGTGGGTTCAGTATGCGCACTTCGGCGCAGAACTGGAACAAGTTCTACTTTGAAAAATATGCTGCGGTAGCCTGTCGGCTCATGGGACGCGTAGACGACAAAGTAGCCATCATCACCGGTGGCGCACAGGGGATGGGCGCCGCTGACGCGCGGATGCTGGTCGCCGAAGGCGCCAAGGTTGTGATCGGGGACATCCTCGACGACAAGGGCAAAGAACTCGCCGACGAGCTCGGCGACGCCGCGCGCTACGTGCACCTCGACGTCACCGAAGCCGATCAGTGGAAGGCCGCCGTCGAGCTCGCGATCGCCGAGTTCGGCAAGGTCAACGTGCTGGTGAACAACGCGGGCATCGTCCAGGTCGCGCCGCTGAAGTCGCTCGACGTGGAGCGGTGGAAGAAGGTCCTCGACGTCAACCTGACCGGCGCGCTGCTGGGTATCCAAGCTGTCCTGCCGTCGATGAAGGAGTCCGGTGGCGGCTCGATCATCAACGTCTCGTCCATCGAAGGCATGCGCGGCGCCGCCTGGGTGCACAGCTATGTGGCGTCCAAGTGGGGTCTGCGCGGCCTGACGAAATCGGCTGCGCTGGAACTGGCGTCGGACAACATCCGGGTCAACTCGGTGCACCCGGGCTTCATCCGCACGCCGATGACCAAGCACCTGCCCGAAGACATGGTCAGCGCCCCGCTGGGCCGTCCGGGCCAGCCCGAAGAAGTGGCCACCTTCATCGTGTTCCTGGCCAGCGACGAGTCGTCGTTCTCCACCGGTTCGGAATACGTGGTCGACGGCGGTCTGATCACCGACGTCCCGCACCGCGCGATGCCCTGATCCTCGGGCCTTAGTCCTTCGGGCTCCGGCGGGTCCGCAGCGCCAGCGAGCCGAACGCCGCGCCCAGCGCGGCCCGTCCCAGCGCGGGGAAGTGGCCGATCACATTGGCCGCCCCGCCGCGGCGGCCGGGGATCGACATCCGCAGCACCGGCCAGTCGCTCGCCGCGGCCTTGGCGGCCAGGCCGGGCCGCGGATTGACCGGACGGGGATGGCCGACCAGCCGCATCAGGGCAGCGTCCTCGTCGCCGTCGGCGTAGAAATAGCTGCCGGTCAGGTCGACCTCGTTTTCTTCGCAAAACCGTTGCACCGCAGCGGCTTTCTGGCGTCCCCAGACGATGGGCCTGGCGATGTTCCCGGTCAGGCGACCGTCGTCGTCGAGCTCGAAGGTGTTGCAGATGACGTCGGCGATCCCCAGCGCGCGGGCCACCGGCTCCGCGTGGATGGTCAACGCTGACGAGCTGACCACCACGGTGTGCCCGCGGTCCCGGTGCGCGGCGACGATCTCGCGCATCAGCGGGTACACCCGCGCCGCCACCTGTTCGGTGTAGAGCCGCTCACCGATCTGGTCGAGCTCGGCCAGCGACTCGCCGCGCAGATACCCCGCGGCGCGGACCAGCAGCCGCTCGAACTGCATGCGGCCCAGCTTGTAGCGCAGCGAGGCCTCGATCACCCCGAGCACCTCGCCGATCCGGGCCTGTCCGCGGCGGACCCGGTCGCTGGCGTGCGCGGTCGCGGTGAAACCGGCGACCAGCGTGCCGTCCAGGTCGAAGAACGCGCCGACGGTCGGACCCGGTGGGCTCCCGGCGATCTGAGCGAGCGGATCCGATGACAGAGTCACCACACCATCATGCCGATCCGCGGGAATGCCTCGCCCCCTGCGGTGTTGCACGCCACATGAAACTCAACGATGCGGCGCGCGCTCTGATCGGCTCCGGTGCCGATGCCACGCTGGTCACCCTCAACCCGGACGGCAGCCCGCAGGTGTCGCTGGTGTGGGTGGCGGTGCAGTCCGGTGAGGACGGCGACGAGCTGGTGACGGCCCACCTGTCGGAGCACAAGAAGGTTCGCAACGTGCGCCGGGACGGACGGGTGGCGCTCACCATCGTCTCGACCGAGCCGGGCGCCGTCATGCGGCCGTATCTGTCGGTCACCGGTACCGCGCGCATCGTCGAAGGCGGCGCACCCGAGGTTCTGCGGGAGCTCGCGGCGGTGATGATCACCGACGACACCGTGGTGTTCCCACCCGACGACGCCCCGCCGGGATACCTGACCCGGATCCGGATCGACGCGGTCGGCGGCATCGGCCCCTGGGCGAGCTAACCCTGCGGGCGGGTCTTGGCTGCCGCTTCGAGTTCCTCTTCCCAGGCGCCCTCATCGCGTCCCAGTGCGATGGTGGCCGCGGCCATGGCGCCGACGGCGATGGCCAGGACGACCGCGACCGGCTTGGTGACCGCGAGGTGCTCGCCGAGCACCACCTCACCGATCAGCACGGCGATCACCGGTTCGAGCACCAGCATCGCCGGGACCGACGCGCGTAGCGACCCGGCGTGGAAGGCCGACTGTTGCAGCAGAGTGGCCACGACGCCGACGACGATCACCACGTAGAGCACCGGCGAGGTGAGCAGACGCCCCATGTCGCCCTCGCGTACGGCATGCATCACGAGCTTCGTCAGCACCGCCACCACGCCGAACAGAACACCGACACCGACCGCCAGCAGGATCGCCCGGCGCCAGTCCGACAGCCGTAACGCCACCAGTAGACAGCCGGCCACGAACAGCAGGCTGACTCCGGCCACCACCACGGCAGGCAACGCCGCGCCGTCGTAGTCGCCGGGCTTGGTTCGGGCCAGCGATACGAACACCGCCAACGCGAGCGTGAGCAGCATCGCCCAGCCCCACTCGCCGCGGGAGACCCGGCGGTGCGCCAGCCGCGCGCTCAGCGGCAGCGCGAACAGCAACGCGGACACCATCAGTGGGGCGACCAGCAGCAGTGAGCCGTAGGCCAGCGCCACCGCCTGGAACGCGTACCCGATCACCGCGGACGCGGTGCCGGCCCACCAGAGCCGGCGGCGCAACAGCGTCGACACCATCACGGTGCTGACACCCTGATCTCGGGGGACGTCCATGGTGGCCCGCTGACGGACCACGATGCCGATGGCCGCGAACACCGCACCGGCAAGGGCGGCTGCCACGACGAGCGCGTGCTGCAGCAATATCCGTCCCTTCACTGGTTGTCCGCGGCGCACCACCGAATCTAGGGCACGCGCGGATCGGCCGACGTCAGCGACGTCGCGTGTGTCAGCGAACCTGCACGACCACCGGTGTGCTGTTGTACCCCGTGACCCTGACCCAGGCCGGGGCGGGTCCCGACCCGGGAACCCGGCCCTTGATCTGGACGGTCTCACCCGGGAACACCGTCACGTAGTTGTCGTCGTACTGGATCGGCAGGATCTCGTCGGCGAGCGGACCGGAGAGCAGTTCGGCGCGTTCGAAGAACGCGATCTGCGGCGTCGGGTTGTGCAGGCTGATGGTGACGTCACGGCCGGCGTCGTCGCCGCCGGTGGCACTGACGTCCAACGGCACTTTCGGCATCGCGTTCAGCGCGGTCATGTCGGCCCAGCTCACCTGGTTGGAGTTGAAGGCCGCGTCGTTGGCCGGCGGACCGACGTCATCGGCCTGCCGGGACTGCCAGTACACGTTGTTGGCCACCACGGTGCCGGTCGCGTCGAGCAGCTCGCAGCGGACGAAGAACACCGGGGAGTCGGCCGGTCCGGGCGGCAGCGTCATCGCCTGCACCGCGCCGCCCGGATCGACGGCGATGTCGTCGGCGGCCCGGTCGTCGCGCAGTGCGCCGTTGAGGCCGTAGATGCGGACCCGCACCCGCAGGTTCTCCTGGGTGTCCGGGGTCTGGTTGACGACGGTCACCTTGGCCTGGCGATGGTTACCGGTGGCGTAGGAGTCGAACACGACCGACAGCGGCTGCAGCCCCTTCTTGGCGCCGTAGTAGGCGCCGCCGGGGCGCAGGTAGTAGTCGAAGATGTTGCCGAAGAACGACGGCCAGTGGCTGTTGAGCATCCAGTAGATCGTCATCTTGTGCCCGTCCCAGCCGTTGGCCGCGAACGATTCGAACTGGGCGCGGGTGGCCTCGTAGTGGGCCAGCTGCGCCTTGTCGGCGAACATCCGGGCATTGCTGGACGGGCCGTAGCGGCGGTCGATGACGCGCTGGACGTTGGCCAGCCGCGAGTTCTGCGGGTCCGATCCGGCGTGGAAGAACCAGGTGTCGTTGATCGGCCAGAGCTTGTCGGGCGGAATGAACTTCTGCAGGCTCGCAAACGGCGGGATGTGCTCGTTGTCGCCCTGCTCGGCCGACGAGCCGCGGGCCGCGCCGTACCGGCCGGCGAACCAGTACGACGGTGGACGCCAGGTGTAGGGCCCGGCCATCTGGATGCCGTCCCAGAGTTGCCTGCCGTCGGCGTCCCGGTTCAGCGACGACACCGTGTCGACGGTGGCGTTCTGCCAGTGCAGATCGGACAGGATCTGGTGGTAGTCGGTCAGCACGTCGGCCGGTGGTCGGCCGTCGCTGCCGTTGGCCCACACGAACACCGAGGGGTGCGAACGCAGCATTTCGATCTGCGAGCGCATGCTGTCCTGCGAGACGCGACGATCCTCGTCGTCCCACTGCTGCCACTTCTCCCACTGGTTGCAGCACATCCAGCCGTACATCAGCGGGACGCCGAGCTCGTCGGCCTGCTCGACGAAGCGCTGCGACGAGATCTTGGACTCCAGCCGCAGCATGTTCAGCCCGAGGTCCTTGACGTAACCCAGGATCGCGGCGTCGCGCTCCGGGTCGTACTTGTAGAGCAGGTCGGGCGTATAGGTGGCGCCGCGAACCAGGAAGTTCTTGCCGTTGACCTGGAGGTAGAAGTTGCCGCCGGTGCCCAGATCGGCGAACGAGTCGTCGGAGTCACGCCCCTGGGTGATGGTGCGGATGCCGAATTTCTGGGTGGCCACCTCGGTCGCCTGACCGTTCTGGACGAACTCCAGCTTCAGGGCGTAGAGGTCGGGCCGGCCCATCGTGTACGGCCACCACAGATCCGGGTGCTGGACGGTCAGCGCCGCGAACTTCTCGGGGTTCAGCGTGATCTCACGCTCCTCGCCGGGCATCAGCGTGACCGGCTCGTCGACGTGGACGGGTGCTTTGCCGTCGCGGGTGATCGTGGCACGCAGCAGGCCGCGCACCTTCTCGGTCGAGTAATTCTTCAGCGGCGCGTACACCGTCAGCCGCGCGCTGTCGGTGTCCGGTAGCGGCAGTTGGGTGTTGACCGTCGCGTCGCCGATCGACACCCGCCCGGATGTCTTGAGGTACACCGGTTTCCAGATGCCGGCATTCCGGTCCGGCACGAAGGAGTTGCCGTTGGCCGCGTTCTTGTCCGGGCCCTGATAGCCCAGATAGCGCCAGTTGATCCAGTCGTACCAGCTGTCGGCGAGCTCGACTCCGTTGACGTCCTGGATGGCTCGTTCCGGGGTGACCTTGACGGCGAGGGTGTTGGGTTGGCCCTGCCTGATCCACCGCGTGACGTCGAGTTCGTGGTCGTTGTACATGCCGACGACTTGTCTGTTGTCGGCGACGCGGCGGCCGTTGAGCCACACCTCGGCGCGGTAGTTGATGCCGGGGAAGTCCAGAACGTAGGTGGGGTAGTCGGTCGGTGCGTTGAACGTCGTGCGATACCACCAGTCCTGCTCGTAGAGATCTTGCGGAACGTCTTGGAGCAGGTTCTTGCCGTAGTAGAGGTTCGGGTAGACGCCGTCGTCCTGCAGGGTTTGCAGGACGGTGGCCGGCATCCGGCGTACGGGGTGCCAGGCCGCGGCGTCGTAGTCGTTGGCCGAGACGGCCGCGCCGTCGGCGGGCAGGCCCTGCGCCGAGGTGAGGCGCCAGCCGTCGGACAGCTCGATGTCCTGGGCGGGCCGCGGTTGCGGACCGCTGAACACGCGCAGGTCACCCGCGCACAGCAGCAGGAGCAGCAGGACGGAGAGCGTGCCGAGGGTCTTCGCCACCGTCCCCAAACTCCTCAACTCGAGATCCGCGACAGGACACCCCCGCGCAACCGTTCATCAGCCGCGCGTTCATCTTGGCAGAGCAGTGGCGCAAACGCCGTATGTGGTTCGTGTGCAACAGCGCACTCCTGACCCGGGGTCCAGGTTAGTCGCCGGAGTTCGGCGCAGCGCCGCCGAACTGGGGCGGGCGGATCTACGCTGGGGCCATGACCGACCAAGACCGCGCCGCGGCCCGCCGCGAGATTGCCGATGCACTGCTCACCGCGCTCGAGCGCCGCCACGAAGTGATCGACGCCATCGTCGCCTCCGACAACCGGGACTCCGCGATCACCGCCATCACCGAACTGCTCGGCACATCGCGCCGGGGCACCGAGGCCGTGCTGGGACTGTCCTTCGAGCAGGTGACCAGAGAATCGCGGGACCGCATCACCGCCGAACTGCGAGACCTGAACAGCCAGCTGTCCTTCACCCTCGGCGAGCGCCCGGCCAGCACAGACGAGAGCCTGCAGCTGCGCCCGTTCGCCGACGAGTCCGACCGCGACATCTTCGCCACCCGCACCCAGGAGATCGGCGCGGCCGGTGACGGTTCGGGCGCGCCCGCCGGGCTTGTGGACGACGAAATCCGTTCGGCACGAAGCCGTTTGGCGGCCGAGGAGGCTGCCTGGTTTGTCGCTCTCGACGGCGACGAGAAGGTCGGCCTGGTGTTCGGCGAGCTGCTCGGCGGTGAGGTCAACGTGCGGATCTGGATTCACCCCGATCACCGCAAGAAGGGTTACGGCACCGCCGCGCTGCGCAAATGCCGGTCGGAGATGGCGGCGGCATTCCCCGCCGTACCGCTGGTGGTCCGAGCTCCCGGCGCGGCTCCACGCTGAGCCTGGCGTCCGATGTGAACGTCGCCGGGCAGATCGTCCTGCTGGTGGTCGGCATCCTCGCGGTGCTCGGGCTCATCGCGGGGGTGATCATGCTGATCTACCGCGGCAGGTATCGCGCCGCCGCGGACCGGCTGGGCACCGAGCTGGCGGTGGAGACCATCGTGCGTCCGCTGGAGCGCGGCAACTATCGGGGCGCCACCGCGCCGGGCTTTCCCACGGTGAAGAACAACGGCCGCATCGCGCTGACCCGGCGGCGGCTGGTCTTCGTCACCCTGACCGGCACCACGATCAGCATTCCGCTGGACTCCGTCACCGGATTGCGGCTGGCGAAAGTGTTCAGGGGCAGCGTCGCCGGCGGATGGACCCATCTGGTGGTGCGCACCGCGGCCGGCGAGATCGCGTTCTACGTCAACGACACCCAGGCCTGGCTGCACGCGTTGGGGGAGGCCACCGGGCTGACGCCCGATCCCGTGGCCTGATCGGCACCGCGCCTGCGTAATCTCGCTCGGTATGAGCGTGCGCGCGGGAATCGTCGTCACCGGCACCGAAGTCCTCACCGGACGCGTCGCGGATCGCAACGGCCCCTGGGTGGCCGATCGGCTGTTGGAATTGGGCGTCGAACTGGCCCACATCACCATCTGCGGTGACCGTCCCGCCGACATCGAGGCCCAGTTGCGGTTCCTCGCCGCCGAAGGTGTCGACCTGATCGTCACCTCCGGCGGACTGGGCCCGACGGCCGACGACATGACGGTGGAGATGGTGGCCCGGTTCTGCGGACGTGAGCTGGCTCTCGACACCGAGCTGGAAGCCAAGATCGCGGCGATCCTCCAACACCTGATGGCCCGATTCACCGGCGTCGACTTCGACGCGGTGCTCGCGGCCAACCGCAAGCAGGCGATGGTGCCGGTGGGCGCCCATGTCCTCGACCCGGTCGGCACGGCACCCGGCGTCGTGGTGCCCGGCTCGCCGACGGTCCTGGTGCTGCCCGGCCCGCCCCGTGAACTTCAGGCGATGTGGCCGGCCGCCGTCGCCGACGATGCCTTCCAGCAGGCCATTGCCGGGCGGACCGTCTACCGCCAGGACACGGTCCGGATGTTCGGGCTGGCCGAGTCGGGGCTGGCCGAGACGCTGCGAGAAGCCGAAAGCCTGCCGGGTTTCGGTGACCTGGAGATCACCACCTGCCTGCGCCGCGGAGAGGTGGAGATGGTCACGCGCTACGAGCCGCAGAGCGCGCCGGCCTACGAACAGCTGATGGAGCTGGTGCGCAGCCGGCACGCAGACACGCTGTTCTCCGAAGACGGTTCGCTGGTCGACGATCAGGTCGCTCGGCTCTTGGCGGGGCGGCGCATCGCGACAGCGGAGTCCTGCACCGGCGGATTGCTGGCGGCCCGCCTGACCGAACGGGCCGGCTCGTCGGCCTATGTCGCCGGCGCGGTGGTGGCCTATGCGAATGAGGCGAAGGCCGATGTGCTCGGTGTCGAGTCCGCGCTCATCGAGCAGTGTGGCGCGGTGTCCCAGGACGTCGCCGAAGCGATGGCGGCCGGCGCGTTGCGCCGATTCGGCGCCGACACCGCGGTGGCGATCACCGGCATCGCCGGACCGGGCGGTGGAACCGAGGAGAAACCAGTGGGAACCGTTTGGTTCTGCGTGATGCTGGGCGACGGCACGACGGTGAGCCGGTCGGTTCGGCTGCCGGGCGAACGCGCCGACATCCGGGAGCGGTCCACCACCGTGGCAATGCACATGCTGCGGCGGGCGTTGCTCGGATTGGCTTAAGCCAGAACATCTTCCGCGTCGGCGACGACGAGCTCGTCGGGATCGCACGCCGCGTACAGGCGTGCCGCGAGGTCGGACAGCTCGACGATGATCTCGGCGCGGCCCAAGCCGGCGTCGAGCGCTTCGCTGAGCAGTAGTTCGATGTCGATGCGGCGGTTCTCAACGGCCATTGCGTCCGCCCCGTCGGCGTGCGAGATCCGCGCGGCGCGAATCATCCGCCAGGCGTAATTGCGTTCGGTGAGGACGTCATTCATTACTTCACCTTTCGACGGCGGCGCGCTGACTTATCCGTCAATACACCGGCGAGGCCCCATTCCTTATGTCAGTTTGGCCGGCCGTTGTGTTTACCGACAGGGACTTCTGGCCCATGCCGACAGGGGCATTGGGCATAACTACGGATCGGCCCGCCCACAAACACCTATTGACGGACCCGCCGAAATTGCCGCGATTGACGTAATTGCTCACGTACCGTGAGACGGTCCAATTCAATCGCGACCCTAATGGGGAGGGACTTCATGCGAAAATTCATCTTGGGTGTTGCGACGGCAGGAATGATCGCCGGTTCTCTGGCCGGTGCGGTCACCGCCAATGCGGCATCGACGAACAATGCCACGCCGTCCGGTCCGGGGCATTCACCGATCATCACGGCCCTGGATTGTCAGGGCGGTACCGGGAATATGGGTTGTGGCGCAGGCTTTTTCTGGCGTGACGGCTGGCGCGGCTGGGGCTGCTACCCCTGCTGATCGACTGTTCGTGATAACCCGGTATTCATTCCTTCTGAACGGAAGTCTTCGAATATGAACTCTCGTTGTATTGGCGGTCTGACCGCCGCCGTGTTATCGGCGGGTATGACGCTCGGCGCCGGCCTGGCATCGGCCGACCCCGGTGATTACACCGTCCTGCTGATCGACCCCAATGTGGTCACCGACTCGCTGGCCTACACGTCGGCCCCGCCGACGCTGAATCCCGGCGGCCAGCCCGGTGCCATGACGGTGTACACCCACCGCGACGGACGCACGATCACCGACACCGTGTGGGTGCTGGCTGATCCGGCCGCGGCAGCCGGTGCGATCAGTTCCGCGCAGGCGGCCACCCCCATCGCCAACCAGAAGTCGGTGGCCGCACCGGTCGGGCAGGGCGGACAGCTGATCACCGGGACCTCACCGGACGGCACGCGATCGCTGAGTGTCCTGTACTTCACCGAGGGCAATGCCGCGTCGTCGCTGGAATTCTCCGGCCCCGCCGCCGACCCGGCGCCCAACGATCTGGTGATCGACTTCGGTCAGAAGCAGGACGCGTTGATCAAGAGCCAACTCGGCGCGTAACACGGCAGCCCGCGTCGCGCCGGATCATCAGCGCGGCGCGGGCTTTCGCCACCGGGCGGGAATGATCACGCCTTGTCGTCGCGGTCCCACAAGTCGAGCATGGTGCGCAGGATGTCTTCGGCGCGTCCGAGGCCGGCCAGGTGGCTTTCACCGGAGAGCGTGTAGAGCTCGGCGTCGGGCAGCTTGGAGACCACGTGCTGGCCGTGGGCGAACGGCACGATGTGATCGCGGTCGCCGTGCCACCACCGGACCGGAACCTTGACCTCGTCGAGCCGGAAACCCCAGTCCCGGGCGAACACCACGATGTCGGCGAGCGGCGCCGCCAGCTGTTTGCGGCTGCCGTTGAGCAGGTCGTCGAGGAACATCGCCTTGAATTCCGGGCGGACGAGCATCTTGCGGTCGCCTTCGGGGGAGATACCGGCATAGATGTACAGAGCCGGCTCGGCGACCGGGCGGATCAACCGAATCAAGCTGACGGCGGCCAGCCGCAGCGGAGCCCCCGCGACCTCGATGATCGGGGCCGCGAACGTGCCGACTTTCATCAATCCGCCGGCGATCGCCTCCGGTCCGACGGTCGGGGCCACCCCGCCGAGCACACCGGCGGCCACGATGCGGTCCGGCATCGCCGTCGCGCAGCCCAGCGTGTACGGGCCGCCGCCGGACAGGCCGACGACGGCCATCTTGTCGACACCGAGGGTGTCGGCGATGATCGCCAGATCTTTCGAGAAGGCCAGCACGTTCTCGTACTGGTACGGCGTGGAGGAGCCGATCCCCGGCCGGTCGACACCGATCAGTCGAATGTCGTTCTGTTCAGCGAACACTCGCGCTTCCACCGGGATCTGACGTCGAGCCCCCGGTGTGCCGTGCAGCCAGAACACGGCGCGGCCCTGAGCGCAGCCGAATTCAGCGAAACCGATCTGGCGGTCCTCGGAGACGGCGACGTTGCCTTCCAACTTGGGACGCGCGATAGCGACAACCATGGGCACAGTGTCTCACGCGGGACAGCGGCCACTGCACGGATCGAAGCAATGGTGAGCGGCCGCAGCAAAGCCGCTCAGACCGCGGGCGCGTCCAGCCATCCCGCCGGGCGCCGCTGCGCCCACGGGATCGCCTGCTCGAGCTGAGCCGCCAGCTGCAGGAGCACGGTCTCCTCGGGAGCCATCAGCTGAACACCCACGGGTAGTCCGTCCTCGGTGGTCGCCAGCGGTAGCGAGACCGCGGCCCAGCCGGTGACGTTGGCCATGGTGGTCCACCCGGTGTGTGCGAACTCGACATCGAAGAATGCCCGGGTGGTGCCGCGCGGCTGATCCAGGATGCCGTAGTGCGGCGGTGGCGCCAGCAACGTCGGCACCAGCAGCACGTCATGGGCGGCCATTCCGGCGACGAATTGGCGGGTCTGGGCGTGGATGGCCTCGATGGCGTCGGCATAGTCGACGCCGGCGGTGGTGAATCCCTCGCGCATCATCACCCAGCTGCTGGGCTCGAACTCGTCCTCGCGGGGATCGCGGCCCAGATGGGACTTCGCGAAGTTGTACAGCTGCACATTGCTGACGTTGTGCAGCACGGCGATCGCGTCGGCGACGACGTCGGGGTCGAACGACGGTGCGCCCGGTTCGATGTGATGGCCGGCCGATTCCAGTGCGCGCCCGGCAGATTCGACGGCGGCCGCGACGCGCGGGTCGGTCGGCGGGGCCGGGAACGGGGAGTGCGTGGCGATCAGGATCCGCCGGCGCGACGGCGGCGCACCGATGGCGCCCAGAAAGGGCTGGGCGGGCGGCGCCGCGTTGTACGGATCGCCGGGGGCGCCACCGGTGACCGCGTCAAGGAGAGCGGCGCTGTCGCGAACCGTGCGCGTCAGCGCGTGCTCGACGGCCAGTCCCTCGAGCAGCTGCCCCGACGGTGCGAACGAGGTGCGGGCACGCCGGGGCTTCAGCCCGACCAGGCCACAGCACGACGCGGGCACCCGGATCGAGCCGGTGCCGTCACCACCCGAGGCGGCCGGCACGACGCCGGCGGCCACCGCCGAGGCCGACCCTCCACTGGAACCACCGGGGGTGATGTCCGGTGACCACGGATTGGCCGTGCGGCCGAACAACGACGGCTCGGTGGTGCAGTGATTGCCCCATTCCGGGGTGTTGGTCTTGCCGAACACCACCAGGCCGGCGTCCAGGTAGCGCTGCACGATCCACGCGGTGTCCGGCGCGATGTGATCGCGCAACGCCCGCGAACCCATCGCCTCGCGGGCACCGGCCAGCGAGGCGCCAAGATCCTTGAGCAGGAAGGGAACTCCGGCCACCGGCCCGGCGGTCCCGCTGCGCAGCGTGCCGCTCTCGTCGAGGGCGACGGCCTGGTCGCGTCCGCGCTCGAACAGGTCGGTGATGACGGCGTTGAGCCCGCGGGTGGCGTCGAGCCGCAGGATGGCCGCGTCGAGCAGCTCGGCGGCGGACACGTCTCCGGAAGCGGCTAGTGCGGCCTGCCCGATGGCATCGAGGTCGGCGAGCTCAGCGGCGAATGTGGGATCCATTGTCACGGATCCTCGCCGCCCGGCCCGGCCCCGGCAAGTTGGCGCGCGGAACTATCCGTTGCCGCCGGGGGTGGCCAGTTCGCTCGACTGGTTCTGCTGGGCGGCGGCATCCTTGGCGGCCTGCTCCTCTTCGGCCGCCTTCTCCGCCTGGCCCTCCGGGCTCGCCAGCGAGTTACCGGCCTTGCCCGCGGTGGCAAGCTTGGCGTTGCAGTTCAGGTACAGCAGCACGGTGTCGGTGACGGGGGAGAAGTTGTCGCCCTTGAGCCAGTCGGCCTTCTGGGACCGCGTCACCACACAGTCGCCCTGGTTGGTGGTGTCGCCGACGGATGTCGCGATGACGGCCTTCTGCCCGGCATCGCCGATCGCCTTGGAGGCGTCTGAGTACGACTTGCCGGCGTAGTCGTCGGCCAGCGCGGCACCGGATCCGAGCGTGAGTGACATCGCACCGAGAGTGATTGCTCCCAGTCCGAGCCGAACGAGCTTGGTCATCTGTGTTCCTCCACGGCAGATCCCCGACAAGGCAGCGTCACAGGCGCCGGGACGCGAAAAATGAGAATAAGACGACTCACTGGCAACCAACTGGGTGACAGCTGGTGGCATGCTGGCAGCCGGCAGGGGGCGCGCGGCCCCGTCTCTTTGCCTACCGGAGCCCGGTCTGTCACTTCGCCGATATCGTCCGGTCGGCCCGGACTAGTTGACTGGCCGCATGTCTGAGACCACGATCGAGCCCGACACCGCCGCCGTCCCGGCCGCCGACGAGCAGCCGCACGAGCAAACCACCATCGTCATCCGCCACGTCCTCGAGCGTCAGATCGCCGTGGGCCAGGCGCTGAGCAGCCAATTACTCGACGCTGCAACAGATGTCACCACCGCGATCGCACACGCACCCGCTGCATTCGCGGGCGCTATTCAGGATGGCGAGACCATCGCCACGGCCTGGGAGCGCACCGGCACCGGCGTACAGGACGTCGTCGACGACGCTCGCGGACGGCTGCGTGCCGCGGTCGTCAGTTACGTCGGTCACCAGGCCACGTTGCCGGTGGCCGTCCTGGGCTACGCCGGTGAGGTCGCCGGTTCGGTGGCCTCCGCGCAGGGCACGCTCGTAGGTTCGGCCCTCGACGGCGCGTTCGCCGTCGCGGCCGCCGCTACCCAGGGTGACGACGTGCGGGCGGCACTGGGCCGCAACATCGACGAATTGCGGGCCACCGCGACCGCCGCCCGGGGCGACGTCAACGAGTCGGTCAGGCGGGCCGGTCGCGAGGTTCGCGAGGCCGTCGGCGGGGAGCTCGAACCGCTGGTTGCCGCGATCACCGGTGCCGGCGAGGATTCTTGACGGACAACGAACTTCAGGTGACAAGCGGCACACTCAGGCGTGTGGCGCGGCGGCCGGTGTCGGTCGGCTGGCACAGTGGTGATGTGGCACAAACACGGCGGACACGATCGGGCTCCTGGCGGCATCCATTGTCGCTGGGGTTCGAAGCGCACCGCGGCATGCTGTTGCTGCGCCTGCGCTGGCACGAGCGGCGCGCGCCCACCTCACATACCGGTGCTGGTGACGCGTCGTCGGTATGACGACGGGGTCTCCCCGCAGAACTGACTGAAGGCTCGGGTGAACGACCCGACGCTGTCGAAGCCCACCGCGGTGGCGGTCTGCTGCACGCTCTGGGCCGGGGCGGCCAGCAGGGCCATCGCCCGCAGCATTCTGGCGTGTAAAAGGTAAGTGCGCCAGGATATCTCGGCCTCGCTCTGAAACTGCCTGCGCAGGGTCCGCTCCGACACCGCAACGGCCCGGCATACCTCGGCGAGCGTCACCGATTGCAGGTGCTCCTTGGTGTAGGCCATCGCCGCGGCCACCACCGGATCCTCGGAGCTCGGAAGGCTCAGGGGCGCTTCGTGATCCAGTGCCTCGGCGACCAGATTGGCGAGCGTGCGAAAGAATCCGTCGGACGTGTCGTCGCCGGCGTCGCGGTAAATCGGCCAGCGCAGGGCGTAGAGCATCATCTCCCGGATCAGCGGGGAGACCGCGAGGATCCGGGCGCGGTCACCGGCGGTCGGGATGAGGTCCGGGTCGAACATCACCGCCAGGGTCTTGACGGCGGGGTTCATGGTCGCCTGGTGTTCCAGTCCGGCCGGAATCCAGGCGGCTTGCTGGGGCGGCAGCAGGTAGTGCGCCGATGCGGTCTCGACCTCGACCACACCGCCGATCGCGTATTCGATCTGATGCACGTCGTGGAAATGCCAGCCGGTGACCAGCAGCTCGCCCTCGTACAGATAGCTGCCGGCCAGGACCCGTCCACCCCGGCGCAGCTCGACCTGCCCGATATTGGCCGGTTGAGGCTCCGGTCGATTTTTGGCCGTTCCGGCCAAGTCTCTGGCCGAATGTGCGGAGACGGTCATGATTATCGAGGGTACAACTGAGGCCATGAATGTCGACGACCTGATCCTGGTGAGCATTGACGACCACGTCGTGGAGCCCCCCGACATGTTCCTCAACCACGTTCCGGACAAGTACAAGCCCGAGGCCCCCATCGTCGTCACCGACGACAAAGGGGTGGATCAGTGGATGTATCAGGGCCGCCCCCAGGGGGTGAGCGGGTTGAACGCCGTCGTGTCGTGGCCTGCCGAGGAGTGGGGCCGCGACCCCGCCGGCTTCGCCGAGATGCGCCCCGGCGTCTACGACGTCCACGAGCGGGTCCGCGACATGAACCGCAACGGCATCCTCGCCTCGATGTGCTTCCCGACCTTCACCGGCTTCTCCGCGCGGCACCTCAACATGACCCGCGAAGACGTCACGCTGGTGATGGTGTCGGCCTACAACGACTGGCACATCGACGAGTGGGCCGGCTCCTATCCGGACCGCTTCATCCCGATCGCGATCCTGCCGACGTGGACACCCGAGGGGATGTGCAACGAGATCCGCCGCGTCGCGGCCAAGGGCTGCCGCGCCGTCACCATGCCCGAGCTGCCGCACCTGGAAGGCCTGCCCAGCTACCACGACGAGGACTACTGGGGCCCGGTCTTCCGGACGCTGTCCGAAGAGAACGTGGTGATGTGCCTGCACATCGGCACCGGATTCGGGGCGATCAGCATGGCGCCCAACGCGCCGATCGACAACATGATCATCCTGGCCACCCAGGTGTCGGCGATGTGTGCCCAGGATCTGTTGTGGGGACCGGCGATGCGCAACTACCCGGATCTGAAGTTCGCGTTCTCCGAGGGTGGTATCGGCTGGATTCCGTTCTATCTGGATCGCAGTGACCGGCACTACACCAACCAGAAGTGGCTTCGCCGCGACTTCGGCTCTCAGCTGCCCAGTGAGGTGTTCCGGGAACACTCGCTGGCCTGCTACGTCACCGACAAGACATCGCTGAAGCTGCGGCACGAGATCGGCATCGACATCATCGCCTGGGAGTGCGATTACCCGCACTCGGACTGCTTCTGGCCCGATGCTCCGGAGAAGGTGCTGGCCGAGCTGGACGCCGCGGGCGCGTCGGATTCCGATATCAACAAGATCACCTGGGAGAACTCCTCCCGGTTCTTCAGCTGGGATCCGTTCGCCCGCACCGCCCGGGACGAGGCGACGGTGAAGAGCCTGCGCGCCAAGGGCGCTGACGTCGACGTGTCCATTCGCCCGCGGGCGGAGTGGGCGCGGCTCTACGACGCCAAGCAGTTCGCGCAGACCTGAGCCACATCACCGAGATCGACGCTGGCGTGTGAAAGTACGAGTTGACCTCACGCCACCGTCGATCTCGGTGACGTTCGGCGGTGGATTGCCTCGCGCACCTGCCGGACGATGCCGTCCGGGCGGTCCTCTGCGATCACCCGGATGACGATCCACCCCAGCTGTTCGAGTCTGCGTAGCCGGCGTTGGTCCTTGACGTATTGAGCTCGGTTCGTTCGGTGATGATCCCCGTCGTACTCGACGGCGACTTTGATGTCGTCCCAACCCATATCGAGGACCGCCAGTATCCGCCAGCCGTCCATGACGGGTATCTGTGTGGTGGGCGGTGGAAAACCCGCATCGATCAACAGCATTCGTAGCCAGGTCTCCTTCGGGGACGCCGCTCCGCCATCGACGAGCGGAAGAATCGCCGTGAGTTGCCGCAGGCCGCGTGCGCCCGGGTGCGCGCGTGCCAGCTGCATGACGTCGTCGATCGAGAAGAAGGTGGCCCATTTGAGCGCGTCAAGACGCGCAACCGCCGTCTCGGCGGGCAGGTGACGACCAAGATCGAATGCGGTTCGCACCGGGGTGGTCACCGGCAGACCTGAGACCTTGGTGACCTCGCCGGTTGTGAGTGTTTCGTTTCGGACGATCAGCCCATCGTGCGGACGGGAGTTGCGGCCGATCAATTCGATCGGCTCGTCGACGTCGACCCACCGGGAGCCGTGCAACGCGGCGGCCGCCACACCCGCGATCACGCCCCGCCGCCTGGACCACAACCACGCGGCCCAGGTCCGATCGCCCAAGGACGGGTCCAGGGATGCCGCGACGTAAACGTCGCGATAGATGGGGCGGTACCAGCGGCGCAACTCGTGCTCGGTCAGCTGCCCGGCGGCAATCGCTTCACTACCGATGAACACGCGATTCATCCCCGCATGCTGGCGCATCCCACCGACAATCCGTCGACATCGACGCCGGCGCGCGAAAGTGCGGGAGGCGGGCACGCCACCGTCGATCTCGGCGCCAGAA
The DNA here is from genome assembly GCF_008329905.1 of Mycobacterium sp. ELW1. Classification (NCBI taxonomy): domain Bacteria; kingdom Bacillati; phylum Actinomycetota; class Actinomycetes; order Mycobacteriales; family Mycobacteriaceae; genus Mycobacterium; species Mycobacterium sp. ELW1. The sequence continues at coordinate 3,030,912 of NZ_CP032155.1, forward strand.
GTTTGGGATCGGTAGCCGCGAGCCGCGTCTGTACTTCTCTCGTGACGGTGCCACCGAGGCGCCGCGAACGAAGGGAACACAGGTGAAGCGAATTCTCGCGGTCGGTGTCGGCGTGCTCGGCTGCAGCATGCTGCTCATGGCTTGCTCCGACAACAACAGCAGCAGCAAGGGCTCCAGCTCGGCGACGGGCGCCGCGCCCACCAGTGTCTCGGTGGCCTCAAGCGGGAAGACGTCGGTCAAGGTCGAGGGAAATGACCTGCAGGGCCTGGACCTGAACTCCGTGACGTGCGTGAAGCAGGGCGGCACGATCAACATCGCCAGCGGCGCGGTGGGCGGCCAGCAGGGTCTCGGTGTGGTCATGAAGGACGGCCAGCCGCCGACCGTGCAGTCCCTCGGGATGGTCGTCGACGGCAACGCGCTCGCGGTGAGCGACAACATGGGCATGAAGACCGGTTCTGCGGATGTGAAGGTGGACGGCGACACCTACACCATCACCGGTGAGGCAGCCGGCGCGGACATGAAGAACCCGATGGCCGGGATGATCAGCAAGAAGTTCGAAATCTCCGTCACCTGCAAGTGACGTGACCAACCGTTCGGGCGGCGGGAGGCGGACGTGCCGAGCACGTCCGCCGTCTCGCCGTTACCTGTATCGGCGGCCGTGGCCGATTTATGATCCAGCCGTGTCCATCACCGGCGATCTGCAGCGGGCCCGCCAGCTCGCCCTCGCCGCCCAGGAGGAGAAGGCCAAAGACCTCCTGCTGTCGCTGATGCCGCAGATCGAGAGCGAGGACCGCGACGACCTCGCGCTCGAAGCCTTCGCTCAACTGGGCGAAATCTATCTCATCCGAACGGCTTACGACGGCACCAGGGAATGCCTCCGGCGGATGACCGACTGCATCGCCGCATACCCCGACCGCGGGGCCGAGACCGACCGCATGGTCGCCCGCTACACCCTGCGGGCACGCTTCCTGCGCACCGGTCTGGCCGCGGCCGCCGGTGACCACGAACACGCCGCGGCCGAACTCGCCGGACTGCGCGACGACGACACCGCGCAGCGGTTCGCCGACCTGGAACCCGAACAGCGGCACCTCGCCACGTTGGCCGGGGTGCTGTGCGCGACGGCGCTGTGCGACGACGACCTGCACGTGCCGGCAGCGCAGTTGTGGCAGGACATCATTCCGGTCATCGACGAGCTGGCCGGGGGCACCGACGACGCCGATCAGCTGTTGGTCGCCGCCGGGCTGGCGTACGGCCGGTTCTGCGTGGAGACGGGCCGACTCGACGAAGGGGAGCAGTGGCTGCGCCGGGCCGGTGCCCGCGCGCAGCGCCGCGAGTGGAAACTGTATTGGGCCAGAGCCGAACTCGAGACCGCCGCGGCCATGTGGATGCGTGGTGACCATGAATCCACCGAGCGTCTCGTCGGGTCGGCCTACCCGGTCATCGCCGAGCATTCCCGCGCGCACGACGTCGCGCGCTGCTGGCTCTACTTCGGGCTCACCCGGCTCGGCATCGGCTGGCTCAAGGAGGCCGACGAATCCTGGGGCCATGCCGAGACGCAGTGGCGGGAGTTGGGCCGTCCGCTGTTCGTCCATCGCATCCTGTTGCAGCGCAGCTGGATCTCGGTGTTCCGCGGCCGCTTCGACGAGGCTGTCGAACAGGTGGCGGAGGCGCGGCGGTTCCTCGACGGCTGGCCGCGATCGAGTTGGCTGCAGTATGCGCGGCTCGACGACCACCTCGGTTCGATCTGGCGGGCCGACGCGTTGGCCGACCTGAACTTCGACGGAATCGGCGATCCCTCGGACAGCTGGCAGGCCAACAAGGAGCGCCAGGTCGCCTCGCTGGGCGTCACCCGGTTCGACTCGGGAAGCGACCGGCACCGCAGCGCGCTGGCCAAGCTGGAAAAGGCTGCGGAACTCAAGATTCCGGCCGCGCTCGCGGTCGACTCGGTGCGTTACGCCATGACGGATGCCGACGCGCGCTGGCGGTGGGCGTCCCAGGTCTCGGCACGCATGCTGGCCGGCGCTTTCTCGGTGGCCTGGGAGTGGGAGAACGACGAACTCCTCAGCGAGCTGATTGAATACCACTGCGCACGAGGCACTTTCGCCACCGAGCCGCGCGGCGAAGCCGGCGGCTGGGAGGCGCCTGCCACGATGACCGTTCCCGTCGAGACCGTCGACGAGGAGGCGCTCGCCGCCGGCGGCTACTCGGTCGACGCCCTGACCCAGACGACGCTCGGAGCGCTGCCTCCGCTGCAGATGGATCCCGACGGCTCACCGATTCTGGCGCGTTACCGGCTGCTTGCGCAGAACCGCTACGGCCAGGCCGTCACCTCCGGCGGCCCCGCCTGGTCGACGTGGCCATGACCACGACCCTGGTGCTGCGGTACGCCGACGTCGGCGTGGCGACCTATGCCAGCCTGCGCATCGTCGGCCGGCCGGAGCGCACCGTGACGTGGGTGGTGCACGAGCCGATCGTGCTGGCCGCGCTGGAGGAACTGCGTGGGGCGCTGCCTGATCCCGAGGGCGACGAGAGCCTGGCCGACGCGCTGGACAGGGCGTTGACCCGCGGCCCGTTCGCCACGACGCGGGGGGAATTGACCCTCGCCTACATCCTGGGCGTGCTGCTGATCGCCGAGCCGGCCTGGCAGCTGATCGCCGAAACGACCCGGGACGCGGCATCTGCCGGCGGTCCGCGCCCGCTGCTGTTCATCTCACCGAGCGCGCGCCTGGCCCGAATCCCGTGGGCCGCAGTGGCGGTCCCGCTGACCGGGCCCAGTCCCGAGGAGCTGGTCGCCGCCCGCAAGGAGGCGGTCACCTTCAAAGGGACCACCGCGGCCCGCATTCCGTGGCAGCTCGCCGACATCGACACCGTCACCGAGGGTGTGCGGCTGATGGAGATGGTCGACGTGGCGATGGCGGTACCACCCAACATCGTGCATGCCCCGCGCACACCGGCACGATGGAACGAAAGACGAGGTGCGCCGGCACTTCTCGTGGTCGATCCCCGGGTACCGGGCCAGCGGCCCGATTCCGCCCTGGGGTCGGTGCTGGGCCGGCCGTCGAGCGAGGGCGCGCTGTCCCGCCATTTCGGCGAGCTGCTCGCGCACCGCGCGGTGCTGCCCGACGTCACCGCCCCGGTGGAGTTGTTCCGTAGAAGCGACGCCGACCGGGGCTGGCTGGCCGCACATCTGCAGCGGGCTCCGAGCCGGATGCTCTTCGTCGGCCATGCCAGTGCCGCCGATCGTGCGCACGGGTACGCCGATCGTGCCGCCCTGCACCTGGCCTGCACGGCCGCGGCGGAGGGCGCGGCCGAACCGGTGGGGGATCACCGCCCGCTGCTGGCCTCGGATCTGATGGCCGCCCAGCTGCCGGTGCCCCCGCGGGTGGCTCTGCTCGCGTGCGGTTCCGGCGGTGACTATCAGTTCGACGAAGCGACCGGACTGGTCGCCGCGATGGTCCTCTGCGGCAGCGAGCTGGTGACCGCCACGCTGTGGTCGCTGCCGACAACCGCGGGCTATCGCCGGTTCACCGGGCGGGCCGAGGATCCGATGGCCGAAATCGTGATGGCCGTCGACGATGCCCACGAGGCCGACGACGCGGTGTTGAGCGTCAATCGCTGGCAGCGGGCCCAGATGCGGCGGTGGCGGGACGGCGATGCGGGGGCGAGCCCGTTGTACTGGGCCGCGGTGGTCACGTTCGCGGTCGGGGGTGCCCGGTGAGCGGCGGCGGCCGCGACAGGGCGGCGGTGACCCGCTGCGGTGTCGATGAACGCGCCGAGCGCTTAGGCAGGGGGCACGCACACCGCGATCGCGGACTCGTCCTCCGGGAGGTAGTAGGCGTCGATGATGCTGCCGGGCGAGACCTTGGCCAGCGCTGTCTCGGGCACCAGGGTGATCTCTTGGGCCGGGAACTGGCCGCCGCCCGGTCGGGTGACGATCAGATCGAGTTCCACCTCGCGGAGCTCCTCGCGCTCGCGGCCGGTGGTCCGCATCCCGGTCACCACGCCGCACGACCGGGTGCCGAAGCGGATCAGATCGAGCTGGTTGTGGGTCAGCACGCCGTGGCGCAGCAGTGTGTGGTCGGCGGTGGCCCGCACCGCGATCGCGTCGTCGGCCAGCGAAAGTTGCTTGCGGCTGGCCGGGTCGAAGGACACCAGCACGATCACGCCGGGGCGCAGGGCGGACAGCACCTTGTCATCGGCGCCGTGGCACAGTCGGCCGGTGAAACGCTGGCCGGCAACGCTTTCCACTTCGATGACGATCACGGGATCATCGGATCCCGCCACCATCTGCACCGTGCCGACGCCGATCGAGCGCGGGCAGCGGGTGCTGCGTGGGCGTCGCCTGCGCGGCGGCTGCCCGGCGAGGCCGGCGGCGACGATGATCGAGGCGAGTGCGATGGCGGAGACGATGGCGATGGCGCCCAGGAGTGCATCAGACATGGTGTGCAGCGTGCCGACCGTCGGCAGCTACCGAACCCAACTTTGCGCTGGCCTTATTCTGTCCGGATGAGCGCCGGTCCGGACACGGTCGCAGGTGTCGGCACGTCGCAACCGCGGCGGGCCGTGATCGACCGTGCGTGGCGGATGATCGGTCCGGGCGTCGAGGTTCTCAGCGGCGACGACGGCGGGCCGCTGCGCAGGACGGTGAAGCGGATCATCGATCCGCTGGTGCTGCGGCTGCGCAGCAATCCCGCCTACTCCGCACCGTTCGTCGACGCCGACGTCGCAGCCGAGATGGCCGACGTGATCGGCGACCACGCGGACCGACTGCGCTGGGCCGCAGCATGGTTCGACCTGATGAAGCAGGAACGCCGGCGTCTGCGCATCACCACCGGCAATGCCCAAGACCTCTATTTCCCGGTGTGCTTCGAGCTCGCGGTCACCGACGGCGCGCCCGGCGGGAACGGGCTCGACGTGGCGTCGGCGGCGCTGCGTGCCGTTCACGACGACCGTGACCGCACCGCCGTGGAGGTGCTCAACGCGCACGTCGCCTCACCGCAGGTGATGGCCCGCCTGTCGGCCCAACTGCATCGCAGCTGGGCCGACGTTCGCGCCGACGACAGCATCAGCGGGCCGTTCCTGGCCGGCCTGACCACGGTGCTGGGGCCGGCCGAGGGGCATCGCGCCGCCGTTGCCCGTCAACGGGTGTGGTCGGCGCTGATCGCCGACGCGACGCCGCACAACCTCGGCGCCCGCGCCCGCAGTCAACCGTCGGCGTTGCCGTGGTCGCTGGTCGACCTCGGCCTGACTGCCGCATTGCCGCTGGGGCCACCGCCGTTGGCCGGGGGACCGGAGCGCGACCGGCCGCTGGACCGCAGCGTGGTCGACCGGGTGCGGGCCACTCTGCGCCGCGCGCTGGATCGTGACGAGTTGCCGGACGTGCCCCTGCTGTGCGCCGAGGAGGTCGATCGCGCTTGTGCCCCTTGGGGTTTCCTCGGCGAGGACAACCAGGCCGCGCTGGTGGCGGGTATCGAGGTGGCCGGCCAGCTGGCACCGCTCGACGAACGGGCAGAGACCACCTATCAGGTGGCAGCGATCATCCAGGCCCGGTTGCGCAAAGAGGCGTACGTGCTGCACGCACGCCGGGTGCTGGCCGGCGCCGACCCCGTGCATCCCCGTCAGCGCAGGGTCGTCGAGGAGCTCGCGTGCTTCGCCCAGCCCTACTTGAGTCGGCTGTGGGCGCGGTTGCACGGCCGCGACGTGTGGCAGGAACCCTGTGACGATGTCGACGATCTGCGTGCCCTGCTCGAGGGGGTCGCGCGTTCGGTGAGCCTCGACCACCGGCAGCGGATCAAGGCGATGCTGGAAGTGCAGGTGCCCCAATGAGGTTGGTGGCCGACTCCGGGTTGTGGCGGATCGGGCCCGAGGTGGCCCCGGTGCCGCTGGTCGCGGTGCTCGAGGTCGCCGGCGCGGTCCTGGCCTGGACCGTCGACGAGTCGGCGGACGGGCCCGGTGCGCAGATCACCCTGACCGACGCCGCCCGCGCGGACTGGTTGTGGCGGGTGGTCGGCGAAGACGGCCACCATGCGCTGGCCGCCGCGGCCGCCGAACCGCCGGATCACGATGCCGGAGTGGACCTTTCGGGGGTGGAGGTACGGCCCGGCGCCGTGGCCGGGTTGCGCCGGCTGGCCGTGGGGCATTGGCTGCGCCGATGGTGGCCGGCCAGCGTGCGCGACGGCATCGTCGGCCTCGACCCGGCATTGCTGGATGCCGAGATCGCGCTGCTGACCGCCGACGCCGAGGACTTCGTCACCGACGACGGCCTGGACGCCGACATCGGCGCGCTGCTGGCCCCGCACGCCGGCGCGCTGTCGATGCATCTGCTCGTCGGTGACCCGCGGGTGGTCGAGCTGGTCCGCAACTGTGTGCGGCTGGCCGAGGAGGTGGGCGTCGACGCACCGGGCTGGGCCGACCTGAGCGATGCGCTCGCGAACGTTCCGCTGCAGCCGACGCCGGTCCGCCAGGACGACTACGCGCTGGCCGCCGGCGGCGATACCGGACCGGCTCCGGCCGGACTCATTGCCCGTGGCGCGGCGTCCATCGCGTGGTCCGGGGTACCCGGTGGCGTCTTCGACGCCGCAGAGGACACCGTGAGCTGGGCGGTGGCCGCCGACGGCGACCGGGTGAGCGCGACGCTGCACAGTGCGGTCGTCGGACCCGGCTCACCCGCCGGTATCCCGGTGACACTGCGCTGTGGGGACATCACCGGCGTAGGCGCACTGGACGCATCGGGCCGTGCGGTGATCCCGCTGCTCGATCCGTCGAACGCGCCGCTGACCGCTGCGGGTGGATGGGATCAGGACTGGTCGGCCACCGCCGTCACCGTCGGGGCCGAGGTGACGGAGGCGGCCGAAGCGCGCGAACGGGTCCGGCGGTTCGCGCGGCAGCGACTCGCGCAACCGGGACCTGATGCGTTCCTCGCCGAGACCCTGGCCGCGGAGTCCGACTACTAGGCCAGGGGCGACGGCGGTCCGGGCTTGACGTTGGCCGCGTCGCGGCGGCGGGCCGCCATCCCGGCCAGCGCCTCGAACACCACCCGGTGGGCGGCATTGACCGTCAGTTCGGCGTGGTCGTACGCGGGGGCGACCTCCACCACGTCGACGCCGACGACGTCGTGCTCGTAACAGAGTTGCCGAACCATCCGCAGCAGATCGGCACTGGTGATGCCGCCCGGCTCAGGCGTTCCGGTGCCGGGCGCGTGCGCGGGGTCCAGAACATCGATATCGACTGACACATAAAGTTTTTCGGCCTTGTTGAGCGCCTCCGAGACGGCGCGTCGCATCACGTCCTTGAAGCCATGGTCCCAGATCTCCTGCATGGTGTGCCAGACCATGCCCTGTTCTTGCATCCACTCGAAGGTGTCCTGCGGCGGCCAGTAGCCGCGCAGCCCGACCTGGACGAAATGCGTTCCCGGCACGGCGCCCGACTCGATCAGTCGGCGCATCGGGGTGCCGTGGCTGGCCAGGTTGCCGTCAATGATGTCGGCGGTGTCGGCGTGCGCATCGAAATGCACGATCCCGACATTGCCGTAGCCGTGCACGTCGGCGACCGCGGTGGCTGACGGCCACGTGATCGAGTGGTCGCCGCCGAGGACCACCGGGACGATGCCGCGCGATGCGATGGTGTGCACCCGCTCGCGAATGTTGGCGTGCGACACCTCGGTGGACCCGTGCGGGCAGTGCGCGTCGCCGAAGTCGACGACCTCTAGCCAGTCGAAGATCTCCAGCCCGAGATCCATGTGATAGGTGCCGGGTTCGTACGCGGTGGACCGGATCGCCCGCGGGCCGAACCTGGCGCCGGGCCGATTGGTGGTGGCGATGTCGAACGGTGCCCCGACGATCGCCACGTCCGGGCGCCAGCTGTCCAACTGTTCGGGCTCGGTCAGGAATGGGCGCTGCCCGAACGAGACCATCCCCGAATACGGCAGATCCAGCTGCTCGGCCATACCGGGTGGGAGTTCACGCTCGGGTCTGTGGTCGTGGCCGTGGCTCATCGGCCAGACATTACCGCCGCCGAGCCGGCCGGGTTAGCCTCGACGGGAGAGCGTTCCGTAGGAATCTGTGGGAGTTGACACCGTGAGCGAACCGAGCCGAGCCGAGATCGCCCGCGCGTTCGCCCAGCACCGATTCGACGACGTTCTTCCGCACCTGGCCCGCGACGTCGTGTGGACGATCGTCGGCTACTCGGTGCTGGAGGGTGCCGACGCCGTCGCCACCACATGCCGTGACACCGCGGGCGGACTGGCCGCGACCGTCGCCACCTGGGACCGGTGCCTGACGGTGGAACAGGACGACACCGTCGTCGTCGAGGTGTTGGGCCGGTACCGGCGCCCGGACGGCGTCACGATCGTCTCCAGTTGCCACATCTGCCGATTCGCCGGCGCCGAGATCGCATCGATCACGTCCTACGGCGTGGAGGTCGACCCGGAATCGGTGGGCGCGCCCACCGATGTCCGGCAGGCCACCCGCTGAGGGTCACAGCAGCGGGGTGTCGTACCCGTCGCCGTCGCCGTCGCAGATGCTGAGGTTCGGGCTCACCACATAGCGGGCCTGATTGCCGCCGGCCCGCCGCGCCTCGTACATCGCGGTGGTGGCCAATGCCACGATCTCGTCGAGGATCTCGTTGGGCGGGTGCTCCACCAGCGGCTGCAGCGGGGTGCTCACCACGCCGATACTGGCCGTCATCCCGGCCGGCGACGAGGCCACCGCACCCCGGATCCGCTCGATCAGCGGTGACGAATCGGCCGTCGTGAAGCAATCGGCGACAAGGAATTCCGCCTCGCTGACATGTCCGACGATCGCGTCGCGCCGCACCGTCTCACGCAGCGCCTGGCCCGCGGCCACCCGCGCCCGGTTACCGCCGCGGTTGCCTGCGACGGCGACCATCGCCGCGAAGCTGTCGATGTTGACGACGGCGATCACCAGAAAGCGGTCGTCGCCGCGGTTGCGCGAGGCCAGCAGGGTGGCCGTCTGCAGATAGAACGCGTCGCGGTTGAGCAGTCCGGTGAGCGGCTCGACGGCGTCGGCGCCGTCCTCGGCTCCGGTCAGCCACACCACCAGACGGCAGGAGAACGCCGCGAAGACATACAGCAGCAGAATCAATGCGACGCCGGCCAGCGTCAGCGGAAGATCGGCTCCTGCCATCTGCGCGGCCAGGTAGAGCAGCGTGCCGAGGGCGATGGTCAGGACCGTGGCCAGCAACCGCGGGCCGTGAAAGAGCGCGGCGTATCCGATGACCAGTGCGAACGACGAGGCCCCCAGCAGTCCGTAGAGCGGAACCACCGGAATGACGGACCCGATCGCGATGGACACCGAGGCGACGACCACCAGCAACGCCGACTCGTTTCGGGTCGGCCACCGGTGCCGTAACCAGACGGCCGTCGATGCGAAGCACAGAACAGACACCACTATCAGCAGTGATCGGCTGAACGGCCACCGCAAAGCGGCCGAGCTGCCGATGGTCGACAACGTGATCAGGCCCAGGGTGAAGACGCTGCCGGCGATCACCCGAGAGGTATAGGTTTGCGCGCCGCGAGCCGCGAGCAGGGCGGTCAAGGTGTAGTACTGATTCGCGGATCGGGTGGACAACGCCAGACGCATTACCCCACCCTTCGTGATCGCACCGCTGCTGCACGACGTGTCAGCAACGAAATCGCGTGTGCGCTACCGATGCCGGGTACCGAGCCTAGCGAACGCTTTCTGCACTGGCCACCCCAGGTTTTCTCAGTTTTTCCGCACACGACAATTCGACGGGTGTGGCGAATGGCCGGATTCGGTCACGCCGGGACGACGACGGTCAGCTCGTTGCCTGCCCGTTCGACGTGCATCCCGGCGCGGCGGGCCACGGCGGCGACCGCGGCCGCGTCACCGGGTTCGGACCGCGACGTCGCGAGCGCCCTGGCGAGCCGGCCCTTGTGCGCCTTGTTGAAATGTGTGACGACGGTTCGGCGGCCATCCGGGCGCTCGGCCAGCACGTCGACGCGTACCGCGCCGGGTAGCCGGCCCAGCGCCGCATACGAGCCGGACCGCAGGTCGACGATCAACTCGCCGGCGGCCATCTCGGCCAGCACCGGCTCGAGGACCGGACGCCACCGGGCCGCGAGTGTCGTGCTGCCGGGCAGTTTGGACGTGGCCGACAGCCGGTAGGCCGGAATCAGGTCGTCGGCGCGCAGCACCCCGAACAAGGCGGATCCCACCGCCAGCCGAGCGTGGGCTCGCGCCTTCGCGGCGCCGCGCAGCGACTCCACATCCAGGGCGTCGTAGAGCACGCCGGTGTAGCGGACGATGGCCGGCAGCGTCGGGGAGGTCAGCAGCGCGGCATTGCGGTCGATCTCGGCGTCCTGCGCGGGGGAGATCCCCAGCGCCGCCCGGCACGCCTCGGGATCGGCGGCCAGCGTGACGAGTTCGTCGAGCAGGTCCCGGCGCAGCGGACCCAATGCCGGATTGCTCAGACCGTCGAGTCGCAGCGGGGGGCCGTCCCCGCCACTGCGTTTGGTTTCCGACGGCGGAAGCAGAACGATCACGGTGCAGACGGTAGCGGGGACTCCGCGGCGCCTGTACCTGGCCCCGGCGCGACGCTGATAAGTTTGGCGGTCAGTGTTTTGACACAACAGGACACGACTCACCAGCAGCGCATCGAGGGGTGAAGGTGGCGTCGGCCGAACAGCCGAACCCTGACGACGAACTCCGGCAACTGTGGCAACTCGTCAACCATCTGCCGGGCATCGTCGGATATTGGGATCGCAATCTCCGCAACGTGATTGCCAATGATGCCTACCTGCAGTACTTCGCGATGGCGCCGCATCAGGTGCACGGCAGGCATATCCGCGAGGTGTTGGGCGAAACCGTCTACGCGCTGAACCTGCCCTACATCATGGGCGCCCTCGCCGGCCACGAGCAGCTGTTCGAGCGCGAGCTCGTCGGCCTGGGCGGTGTCACCCGGCGCACCCTGCTCTCCTACGTCCCCAACATCGTCGACGGCGAAGTGCACGGCTTCTACGTTCAGGGCACCGACCTGACCGAGGAGGCGCAAGCCGAGCGCACCCTCGATGACGCGCGACGGCTGTTCGAGGTCAGCATGGCCAACGCCCCGTACGGAAAAGCGGTCGCGATGAAGACCGGCGAGATGTTGCTCGCCAACCCGGCGTTGTGCGAGTTGATCGGCTACGGCGCACCCGAACTCGTCGGCCGCGATTACCGCGAGTTCGTCCACCCCGACGACATTGCCGCCGGTGAGCAGGAGATGGCTGCACTACTGGCCGGGACGGTCACCCAGGTCTCCTCCGAGCGCCGTTACATCCGCCGCGACGGCAGCGTGATCTGGATGCAGCGCAGCGCAGTCCTGGTGCCGGGCCGATTGCCGGGAGCCGAGGACCTCGTCATCGCGCAGTTCCAGGACGTCACCGCGCGGCGGGTCGCCGAAGCCGAGCTGGCCCGGCTGGCCGTCACCGATCAACTCACCGGGCTCTACAACCGTCGGGCTCTGGTCAGTCGCGTCGCCCAACAGCAGAGCGCCCGGCCGGCGACTCCGGTCGGCATGATCTTCATCGACCTGGACGGCTTCAAACATGTCAACGACTCGCACGGGCACGCCGCCGGTGACGTCGTTCTCGCCGAGGTTGCCCGACGATTGAAAAATGCTGTCGACGAACCGAATTCGGCGTATCGCCTGGGCGGCGACGAGTTCGTCGTCCTGCTGCCGGACGCCGCACAGGACGACGAGGTGCGCGTCCTGTCGGTGGCCGTGCGCTCGGCGCTGACCGGCCGCTACACCGCCGACTCGAGCGAATTCGACCTCACCGCGTCGGTGGGGTGGACGTGGGGTCACGCAGAGACCGCCGAGGAGCTCATTCGGAAGGCCGACATCGACATGTATCGGCACAAGGCACGGCTTCGCCAATCCGCCGATCGGCGCGACCGCGACGTCTGATAGACCCTCAGCGTGAAGGCAATCAGCAGCGATATCTGGAATGTGATGTCGACGGCCAGAACCATCAGGCGGTTCACCTCCGAGCCGGTCGACGACGCGACGCTGAGCCGCTGCCTGCAGGCCGCGACGTGGGCACCCTCGGGTGCCAATGCCCAGGGCTGGCGATTCGTGGTGCTGCGTTCGCCCGAACAGCGGGAGGTGGTCGCCGCAGCGGCAGCTCGGGCCCTGGAGGTCATCGAGCCGGTGTACGGGATGAGCCGCCCCGCGCCGGAGGACACCGGAAGACAGGCTCGCAACAACCGCGCGACCTACGAATTGCACGACCGCGCAGGTGAATTCACGTCCGTACTGTTCGCCCAGCAGCACTATCCGACCGCCTCGGAGTTGCTGCTCGGCGGATCGATCTTCCCGGCGATGCAGAACTTCCTGCTCGCCGCCCGCGCTCAAGGACTCGGCGCGTGTCCCACCGGTTGGGCCTCCTACGGCGGTGCGGAACTGTTGCGCGAGGCGGTCGGCGTGCCCGACGACTGGCTGATCGCCGGCCACGTCGTCGTCGGCTGGCCGCGGGGCAGGCATGGGCCGCTGCGGCGCCGGCCGCTGTCGGCCGCGGTCAACCTGGACCGGTGGGACGCACCGGCTGATCACCTGCTGGCCGCCCTCGCGCAGGACGAGCCTCAGCCGTAGGCGAGCAGCAGCGGCACCCGCTGTTCGGCACTGGTCAGCGAGCCGTGCTGGCCGATCAGCGCCGACTCCATCGGTTCGGCCGTCCGTCGCACCAGTGCGGCGCGGTCACGCGTGGCGGCCACCACATCACCGATGCGGGCACGCGCCCGGTCGTCGACCGCGTCACCGAACCAGCCTGCGGTGATGGCCTCGTCGCGCGTCACCACCCAGGCATGCTCGGCCAGCGTCTCGCGCCAGGTGGTCAGGACATCGGCGCCCGCCCCGTCGCGCACGTAGACATGACGGGCCCGCGCCTCGCCGCCGATCGCCGCCACACCGTCGAGCAGATCCGTGGCGGCGTCGAGGTCCACGGTCGCCGCGCCGTCGACGGCCACCATGCCGTGATCGGCGACCACCGCCAGCAGCCCGCCGGCCGGCAGAGCTTCCACGACGGACTCCACCAGCCGGTCCACCTGCCGCAGTTCCATCCGCCACGCGGGGGAGCCGGGTCCGTAGAGATGGCCCATCAGGTCGAGATCCGCGTGGTATCCGTAGCAGAAGCCACCGCCGCCGATCGTGGCGCGGACTTCGGCGGCCAGATCGCCCAGCCCGATCACCCCGACGTAGCGGCCACCGCGCAGCACCGCCCGGGTCAGCCCGGAGCCGGTGAATTCCGCGCCGGAAATCACGCTGACCGCCATGCCCGCTGATGCGGCGCGTTCAAAATTCGTTGGCAGCGGCTGAATCTCCTCCGGAACAGCGGTCTGGCGCGCGTCCTCGCCCCACGGGTGTGGACGCCACCGCAGTGCGTTGATGATGCCGATCTCGGGAAGCCGGAAGGACAGGCCGACCATGCCGTGGCCGCCCGACGGCAGCCCGGTGCCCACCGCCGCCAGACCCGCTGCCGTGGTCGACGGGAAGCCCACATGCAGCGTGCGGCCCCGCATCCCGGCCAGCACCGGGGCATCCTCGGCGTAGGTGTCGAGCAACTCGGCGCCCAGACCGTCGATCAGCAGCACGCAGGCTCCGGCGACGGGTCCGGCCAATCCGATGCGCGGTTCGAAGCCGGCCACGCCCATCGCGGCCAGCACCGAGGGCACCACGTCGGCCAGGTGTGGGGTGTCAGCATCGACGCGGGGCAGGATCACGGCTTCGAGCCTGCCATGTCCTCAGGGTTTGCCGAAACCGGCTTTCGTCAAGATCTCCTGGCCGGCCGGACCGGTCACCAGATCCACGAATTTGCCTGCCAGAGTTGGATTGCCGGCGTGCGCGAGGGTGGCGATCGGATAGGTGTTGACCGCGCCGGCCGCTTCGGGGAACGACACCGCCAGAACCTTGTCGGCGGCGCCCGCGGTATCGGTGACGTAGACCAGCCCGGCGTCGGCCTGACCGCTGGTGATCTTGTTCAGCACGTCGGTGACCGAGGACTCCTCGCTCACCGGAGTCAGTTTCACCCCGGTCTTGTTCTCCACATTCTGGGTGGCCGATCCGCACGGCACCTGGGGTGCGCACACCACGACAGCGAGGCCCGGTGTGGCCAGGTCCTGAAACGTCTTGATGCCCTTCGGGTTTCCGGGAGCGACGGCGATGGTCAAGGTGTTGGAGGCGAAGTTGACCGGCGGCCCGGCGAGCAGCCCGGCTTGGCCGGCTTTGTCCATGTTCTTGGTGTCGGCGGAGGCGAAGACGTCGGCGGGGCGCCCTGGGTCAGCTGGGTCACCAGATCGGAGGAACCCGCGAACGAGAACTCCACGGAGGCACCGGGATTGTCCTTGCTGAACCGATCGCCGATGGCGGTGAAGCTCTTCTTCAACGACGCGGCGGCGAAGACGATGATCGTGTGGTTCCCCGGCGAGGTCGTCGTGGACGACGATTGCTGTGACGGGGAACTGCAGCCGGCGATGAGAAGCAGACCGGCGGCAAGCGCCGGCATCAGACGTGTGATCACTGTGCTCCTGACGTTTCGACGATCACCGTGGTGGCCTTGACGACCGCCACCGCGACGCTTCCCGGTTCGAGGTTCAGGTCCCGCACGGCCTCGCTGCTCATCAGCGAGACGACGGTGAACGGTCCGCACTGCATCTCCACCTGAGCCATCACCGTGTCGGTGACCACTTTGGTGACCAGTCCGGCGAACCGATTGCGGGCGGAGCTGGCGACCGACAGCGGGTCCTTCGGGGCCGCGGCGGCGCTCTTGCGGGAGTGGGCCGCCAGCGCGGCTCCGTCGACGGTTTTGCGGCCGGACTGGTCGTTGCCGGTCGGCAGGTCGCCGTCGTCGATCCACCGCCGGATGGTGTCGTCGCTGACGCCGAGCAGCTCGGCGGCCTCTCGAATTCGCAGCATCGGCACGGCCGAACACTAGCGGATTTTATCCGCACCCGCGGATTCAACCGCTGGTTTCAGCCGCAGTTGAGGAAACAGTGTGGGTAAGCCGGTGCAGTTACACCGGCGTCGTAGGGTGTGGCCGTGCGACTCATGCGCGGTGGCGCACCGCTGGCGGCGACACTGGCGCTGGGACTGCTTGCTCCGCAGCCCGCCAACGCCGATCCGAACGCGTTGTGGCGGATCGTCCACGACCAGTGCGTCGTCGATGTTCAGCAGCACCACGACCCCGCGCCGTGTTCCCGCGTCGACCTCAGCCGCGGCGAGAACGGCGGCTATGCGGTGCTCAAGGACATCGTCGGAGACCGGCAATACCTGCTGATCCCGACCGCCCGCATCCCGGGTATCGAAAGTCCCGAGCTGCGGGAACCCAACGCCACCAACTACTTCGGCGCGGCGTGGCAGTCCCGGTCGTTCGTCGAGCAGCGGGCCGGCGGAACCATCCCGCGAGACTGGATGAGTTTGGCGGTCAATTCGGCGATCGCGCGGACGCAGAACCAGCTGCACATCCACATCGACTGTCTGCGCGCCGACGTCCACGACGCGCTGCGCGCGGCGGCCGGTTCCATCGGCGCGACCTGGGCACCGGTCCCGGTTCCGCTGAGCGGCCACAGCTATTGGGCGATGGCGGTCGACGGCACCGATCTCGACGCCAACCCGTTCACCCTGCTCGCCGACGGCATCGCCGGCGCCCGCGACGACATGGGGGAGTACACGCTGGTGGTCGTCGGCGCCACCGACTCCGCCGGCCGGCCGGGCTTCGTCATCTTGGCCGACCGCGCCGACGACACCGGCGACGCCGGCGGTGAAGAGTTGCAGGATCACGACTCCTGCCCGCCGCCCCTTCCGGCGACGCCCGGCACCGCCAAATAACCGGCGCATCTCGAATCACCGCGAGCGCATTGGTGGTCAGCGCCGCGCCCGGTCGTCACCATCGGCGACGTAAGAACAGTGGCGCGAGCGGAAGGTGACCGTGACCGAATCCTCAGAGCCCGGTGGGAACGACGCGAGCCGGGGTCGTTTCGCCATCGGCGTCGACTGGTGGGCGACCATCGTGGCCGGCATCGTCGTCGTGCTCGCCGCCGCCGACGTCCTCCCCAAGATTCCGTGGTGACCCGTGACCACAACTGACGTCGCACACACTTCGGAAGAGCAGCCGATCTTCACCAGCCGCAACCTGCTCGACTACGTCCCCGGTGTGCTGCTGCTCATCGGCGTCGGGCTGCTCGGCAAGTACGCCCAGATCTGGTGGAATGCGCTTGCCAAATCCCAACATTGGACAGTTCCCGATATCGAGTACGTGCTGTGGGCCATCGTGATCGGTCTGGTGATCGCGAACACCGTTGGGCTACACCGGATTTTCCGGCCCGGAGTACAAACCTACGAGTTCTGGCTGAAGATCGGCATCGTCGCGCTCGGTGCACGATTCGTCCTGGGTGACATCGTGAAACTGGGTGGCATCTCCCTGGTGCAGATCCTGCTGGACATGGCGATCGCCGGAACGATCATCCTGCTGGCCGCCAAGGCGTTCGGGTTGTCGGGCAAATTGGGCTCGCTGCTGGCCATCGGCACGTCGATCTGCGGGGTATCGGCGATCGTGGCCGCCAAGGGTGCGATCAGGGCGCGCAACTCCGAGGTCAGCTATGCCATCGCCGCGATTTTGGCGTTGGGCGCTGTCGCGTTGTTCACGTTGCCGGTCTTCGGCCACGCGCTGGGCCTGTCCGACCACGAGTTCGGGCTGTGGGCCGGCCTGGCCGTCGACAACACGGCCGAGACCACCGCCACCGGCTACCTGTACTCCGAGGAGGCCGGCAAGCTCGCCGTGCTGGTGAAGTCGGTGCGCAACGCCCTGATCGGGTTCGTCGTGCTGGGGTTCGCGCTGTACTGGGCGTCCCGCGGGGAGGCCGACCAGCTCGCGCCGGGGTTCGGGGCCAAGGCGAGATTCGTGTGGGAGAAGTTCCCCAAGTTCGTGCTGGGCTTCCTGGCGGTGTCGACGCTCGCCACGGCCCACGTGCTGACCAAGGGTCAGACGGCGAACCTGGGCAACGTATCGAAGTGGGCGTTCCTGCTGACGTTCGCCGGGGTCGGCCTGAACACGAATTTTCGCGAGTTGGCCCGCACCGGCTGGCGGCCGCTGGTGGTGGCCGTCATCGGCCTGGTGGTGGTGGCGGTGGTGTCGCTGGGGCTGGTCCTGTTCACCTCACGAGTGCTGCACTGGGGCGTCGGCGCCACCTAGCACGCTCAGTACGGCGGCATCTGCCCCTGGCCGGACGCCCCGGCCATCCCGTTGAGGGTGTCCAGAGCATGGCGCAGCTGAAGCTGGGACAGCAACGGTCCCGCGGGTGCCGGCGGCTGCTGATCGGTCAGCGTCCACGGCTGGCAGCCGTCGGTCTTGAATGTGGCGTCGCCCGGATCGATCTGCACCACCGAGGGTTTCTTGGTCAGCGCGTTGTCCACGTTGGTCTGGCCGTCGGGTCCGCCGGTCCGCTTCCAGTAGCACGCACCGCCCTCGACGGGTCCCGCCGATGCATAGGTGCCCGGCACGATGTCGACACCGACCTTGTAGGTGCCGTCGCTGTCGATGGTGGACTTCGGCGCACCGGCCGGCGTGGCGCCCGGTGTCGGTGTCGGTGTCGCACCCGGGGTGGGTGTCGGGGCCGACGCGTCGACCGGACCGGGTGCCGGCCCGGTCGGGGACGGCGTGGGCGCCGGGGTGGTGGTCGGGTCGGCGGCTGCGATACCCCCGCCGACGACGCCGGCGGCTACCGCCAGCGCACTGATCGCGATCACATGTGTTATTCGACCCACGTCAACTAGGGTAACCCGGCGCCGGACCCGGCCGGTCCGGACTGAGCTAACGTCAGCTGATGGCCAGCTTCACCGACGCCGTCGCGAGCGGGATCCCGGTCCTCACCGACGGCGCGATCGAGACGCGCGTCATGTTCGAGACACCGGTCGCGATGGATCCCGACGTCCAGGTCGCCGGACTGCTCGGCGACCGGCAGGGCGAGGCGGCACTGCGGGAGATCTACCGCAGCTATCTCGACGCGGCGGCCGCGACCGGTGTGCCGCTGGTGATCGGCACGCCGACGTTTCGGGCGAGCGTCACCTACACCCGTCGCGCCGGTCTCGGCGACCTCGAGGCCGTCCGGCGCCTCAACAGCGCCGCGGCCACTTTTCACCAGGAGTTGCTCGACGGCCATACCGGCCCGCCGGTCTGGGTCGCCGGGGTGCTCGGCCCGGCCGGCGACGCTTACCGGCCCGCCGAGGCGCCCTCGGCATCTGCTGCCTTCGAGTACCACCGGCCGCAGATCGACACCCTCGCCGAGGCCGGGGTGGACTTCCTGTTCGCGGCAACATTCCCTGCCGTCGGCGAGGCGGTCGGCGCGGCTCGGGCCATGGCCCGGACCGGCTTGCCGTTCGTCGTGTCGTGGGTGCTCGGCGCGGACAACCGCGTTCTGGACGGAACGTCGCTCGCCGATGCGATCGGGCAGGTGGATGACGTCGCGGCGCCCACGTATTTCTCGCTGTCGTGCATCCATCCGACCGTTGCCGCCCGCGCCCTCGACGCCTGCGGTGACGCGGTCGACCGGATCAATGAGGTCAAGGCCAACGGTTCGACGCTGAGCCCCTCCGAATTGGTGGCTCTGGACCACGCCGACAGCGATCCACCCGCGGAATTCGCCGCCGCGATGGACGACCTCAGGCGAAGTTACGGGGTAGCGGTCGTCGGCGGGTGCTGCGGCACGACCGACGAACACATGCGCGCCCTCGGGACGCTGCTCACCACACGGTGAATATCGGTCAGGCGGTCTTGCTCAGCAGGGGAAGCAGCAGTCGACGACGGCTCAGAACCGCGTCGTCGAATTCGTGCTCTGCCTCGGCCACCGAGCCCACGATCGGGAATACGACGTCGCTGTCCCTACGCAGACGGCGGTTCACCGCGTCGCTGCCGACCACGGCCCATTCCACACCGACGGCGGTGCAGACATCGTCGATATCGCACAGCAACCGGATCGCCTGCGGAGCAAACGAGATCACGCCGGACAGGTCCAGAACGAACGGCTTCTCGGCGAGGACGAGCCGCTTGGCGCATTCGGTGACCCGGTCGACGTTCACCGAATCGATCCGACCGCTGACCGCGACAACCGTCGCCATGTGGCGAGAGTGTGCTCGAACGTGGGCGCCCTCGTAGTCGACAGCGGGGTTGCCGTATCGCGACGTGAAGCTCGACATGGGTGCCTCGTTTCGGTCCTGTTGCGTGTGTGACGGGTTGTAGACCGTCTCAACTTGACCCAAACGTTATGCCGCTAATTTAAGGTCCCCGGGAGCAGCGGCTAAATCCTTGTTAAGAACCCAACTTTCGGGCCAACCCCGGATTTCGGGCAACGTCGGCCACCGAACGGCTATCGGAGAGCCGGCAGAACCTCGTCTGTAAGCAGAGTTACGGACTTCCACGCTTCCTCCACCGGCATGCCGCCAACCAGCGGATGCATCACGATGGGGCCGTAGTTTGCGCTTGCGCGAACCTCGTCGATCAGCTGGTCGGGGGTGAGGAATCGGTACCTGCCGGAGGCCCGGACTTCGGCCAGGGTCTGCACACCCGGCAGGTGCATGGACGACCGCGACGGGTCGTCGGACCACGCCCCGTAGGTGACCGCCTCCCACAGAATGTGGCTACCGAGTTCGGCCCATGCCCGCTCGGGGTCGTCGTGCAGATAGATCATTCCGCGGTTGACCGCGGGCGGCATCAGGACGAACGGCTGCAGACCGGCCTCCCGGCACAGCTCGGTGTAGTACTCGGCGAGGTCGGGCCGGTGGTCGGGCAGGCTCAGCGGGAGACCGAACCGCACCGCCCGGCGGACGGTGGCCCGGACGCCGCCGCCGACGTAGAGCGGAGGGTGCGGCTTGGTCCAGGTGCCCGACACCACACCGGAGTCACCGGTCCAGGCGGCCAGCATGGTCTCCAGCAGCTGATCCATGAGTTCGCCGCGGCGACCGAAGTCCACCCCGAGGGTCCGGTACTCCTCTTCCCGGTAACCAAGGCCGACCGTGGTGTGCAACCGGCCGCGGCTCATGGCGTCGACGAGCGCGATGTCCTCGGCCATGCGCACGGGGTTCCACAGCGGTCCCAACGCGCAGTCGATGCTGGCGAAGATGTTCGCCGTGCGGGCCAGGAACATGCCCGCGATCATGACCGGGTTGCAGCTCCAGCCGTGGCCGGTGACGTGGTGTTCATCG
This sequence comes from Mycobacterium sp. ELW1, assembly GCF_008329905.1. Lineage (NCBI taxonomy): Bacteria > Bacillati > Actinomycetota > Actinomycetes > Mycobacteriales > Mycobacteriaceae > Mycobacterium > Mycobacterium sp. ELW1. Next base: position 3,051,123 of record NZ_CP032155.1, read on the forward strand.
ACGCTGATCGCCGCGATTCCGTGCCGGTCACCGAACTGGGCCAACTCCATTGCGGCCGAAAGCAATTCACCCTGGACGCCGGGATCTCCTCCTGGAGAGGCGAAATTGAAGCGGAGAATTGCAAGCATCTGAGCACTGTATTGGGGTGATTGCGCCAAACTCGATGCGAACGGGTCACGATTTGGCCGCTGTGCTCGGTCGCCGGGACGGACTGTCGGCGGCCGTCGCTACGGTGGCGGCGTGCGCGAGGGCTCGGCAGCGGTGACGACGGCATTGCAGTGGCTGGGTCTGTGGGTGGTCGCCACCGCGCTGCTGGGGTTCGTCGGCATGCTGAACAGGCTGGGGTGGGTGCTGGCCGCGCTGAGCGCGGTGGCTGTCGTGGTGAGTGTATGGCGCGCGTTGCTGGCCTGGCTGGATCACCGCCGAAACCTCCGGCGCGACGCGCTGTACCGCGCCACCGGGCAGGCCGCCGTCGACGCCATGACGGGCGTCGATTTCGAGCACTACGTGGCGGCGGTGTTGCGGGGCCTCGGCTATGAGGTCGAAATCACCAGGGCAACAGGTGATTTCGGCGTCGATCTGATCGCGACCAAAGGCGACACCCGCACCGCGGTGCAGTGCAAGCGGCAGAACCGGGTGGTCAACGGCGCCGCGATCCAGCAGGTCGTCGCCGGTGCGGCCGTCCATGACTGCACGGCGACGATGGTGGTCTCCAACAACCGGTACACCAGGGCCGCTCACCAACTCGCCGACATCCACGGCTGCGTGCTGGTCGATCGCACCCGCCTGGCGCGGATGTCCCGGGCTCAGCCGATGAACCGGTCCCGGTAGGCGCCAAGCCGCTCGGCGACCTCACCGGCGTCGAGTCCCACATCGGCGAGGTCGTAGATCACCTCGCCGTAGCGGCCGCGGGGATGCTCGGCGATGAAGTCGGCCATGGCGGCTCGCACCTCGTCGTCGAACGGTTGATCGGCCACCCCGTAGATCGCCGCCAGAGTGCCCTGCTCGTCGGCCATGAAGTCGGTGAACCGCACGTCGATCGACTGATCGGCCGGGAGCACGTCGCGGTCGCGAAGGCAGCCGCTGAACAGGTCGTCGGCGCGGTCGAGCCAGTACCGCGCGATCTTCACCGGATCCGGCCGGGCACTGGCCATCCGGGAGGCATAGGCGATCATGGTGACCATCGAGCGCGTCACCTCGACCGGATCGCGATGCGTCACAACGAAAGTCGCATCAGGAAAGGTGGCGTACAGGGTGGGGAACTGCTCGAGGTGTTGCGGTGACTTCAACACCCAGCGGGTCCCGCCGCGCAGCCATTGCATGGCCTGAAGTTGGCGTTTGAGGTACGCGTACGACGGCCCCTGGTCATGGGACTTGTAGTGCGCGGCGAACGACGGCAGATAGTAGGTGGTCTCGAAGAGCATGCCGGAGATGTCGTTGGCCAGCAGCTGGATCTCCTCGTGCGCATGGTCGACGGTCATGTCGTGCATCCGCTTGAATTCCGGCATCGAGGAGTCGACCAGTTCGAGTCCGGTAGTACATCGGTCGCGCCGTGCTTGGTCCTCTTCGCCTGGCGCGGGGAAGGGCTCCAGGCTCTCCCAGTAGGGCAGGTACCGCATGTTGGGGTCGGCGGCGATCAGGTTGTGCAGGTGGGTGGTACCGGTGCGGGGCAGGCCGCAGATGATGATCGGCCGGACGATCTCGATGTCCTCGATGTCAGGGTGCTCGGCGATCAGCGCCTCCAGTCGCAGCCGGTTGACCAGGTTTCCGACCAGCTGCTCGAAGACCACGGCCACGCCGACGTCGGACAGCCCGGCCTCCTCGCGCAGGGACGCGGTCAAGACGTCGAGCCGTTCACGGAAGCCGGCGTCGCCCCACCCGGTCAGCCCGGTGCGTTCGGTTGCCGTGGCCAGCAACGCCTCTGAGGTCAGCTCGAGGATCGATCCGTAGCCGGCGAGCGCATCCCGCATCGGCTGGGCGGCCGCAGGGAACACCGGATGCGCGAGGTCGGTCAACCGGATCGGCTGGGGGCGCTGCACATCGGCGGTCATGCCAGACCCCCGGCGACCTGAGCGACGTCGACGACGCGGCAGCTGGGCCGTTTCGGGGTCTCCTCGGGAAGGAACCAGCGCAGCCAGATCAGGCCTTTGGTGCGTCCGGCCGTCGATACCCAGTTGGGGTGGCCGGGATCGGTGTCGCTGACCACGATTCGCCACGATCCGTCGGGCTCGTAGGTGACGTGCGCGCCGTTGATGGTGACCCGCTCGTAGGTGTAGTCGTAGGTGTGCAGGAACGGATTCCACAGGCAGAGGTTCCAGAACACGCATTCCGGCGACGTGCCGTCGATGATCAAGGCCTGGCCGGGCTGCAGCTCGTAGGCGCCCATCGCGTACGCCGCGTCGCCGGCGGCCCAGCCGTAGGTCTGCTGCGGAACCGGGTAGGGCTCGGCGATGTCGTTGGCGGGCTGCACCGTGGTGGGGATGAACGAGCACTGCTCGGCCAGCCAGGTCCGGGCAGCGCGCAGCCGGCGGGTCAGGTCGGCGCGATCGTCGTGCTTGCGGGCCGGGGGATCGATGGCCTCGATCTTCCACTGCGCACGGCGATCGGTTTCGGGGTTGTCCAGGTAGTCGCGGGTCAGCGCGACGACGGCGTCGTCCTCCAGCTTGAGCCACGCACCTGCTTGCGGGTCGGGACTGATGGTGAAGTCGAAGTTGCCGTCGGCGTCGAACTGCAGGGAGCGGTCGTTCATGGTGCCGACGATGCGGTTGCTGTAGTGGCCGTCGTCGGGTCCGCCGTAGACGGTGATCGACAGGTAGACCGAATCACCCCGGTTGCCGGTCACCCGGTAGGTGCGGGTGGGATCGATCGGCGCCAGTTGATAAAACGCGTCCGAATTGTCGCCACCCCACCGCTGATAGGGACCGATGACGTCGACGAACCGCGGATTGTCCTTGTCTCCCCAGACATAGGCGTCGACGGCGACCCGCAGCAGGCTGAACGTCAGCCGATACCCGTCGAGGATGTCCGCTTCCGGCAGCGGCGGATCGCTGGCCAGGAACTTGCGTTCGATCCCGCCGAGTTCATCGAGCAACTCGTGGAAAGCGGTCGACAATTCATCGTCTGCCATGTTCATTCCTTATCTCGTGTCTGCGCGCCATGCATGATCAGAGAGCAGAGGGTGTCGACCAGGTGGTCGGTGTCGGCGCGCCCGTCGACGAGGACGCCGTAGAACGTGGTGCCGACCAGCATGTTGAACAACGTGTCGGTGTCGACGTCGGTGCGCACCACGCCTTGGGCGGCTGCGGTCCGAACCAACTCGGCGAGCTCAGCCCGGATCTTGTCGTCGAGCAATTGCTGTGTGCGGATGTGTAATTCGGAGTCACGGCGCCGTTCGGCGAGGATGCCCAACGTTGCGGCCTCGACGACGGGCTCGCGCCAGAAGGCCACCGCGCCGCGAACGAATTCCCGCAGATCGGTTTCGAAGTCGCCTGACCGCGGCAGTTCTGCTGTGCCACCGTCGATTCCGAAAGCCGCCTCGAAGACGACATGGGCCTTGGACGGCCAGCGGCGGTAGATGGTGGGGCGGCTGACGCCCGCGGCTCGGGCGATCGACTCCATGGACACCTGGTCGTAGCCGACATCGGTGAGCAACCGGCGGGTGGCCGCCATGATCGCGGAGTCGGTGCGCGGGTCCCGCGGCCGGCCTCGCACAGTCTCGGGGACAGGCGCTCCGGCGTGATCGGGGGCGGTCACGCCGGTTATGTTCCGTTACGTAACGTAAACTGTCAAGAGTGTGACGTCCAGATTGAACCTGTTCACCGCCGGGCATCGTGATTACACAATTAGTGCGCCCCGACGGCCAGGAGGTCATGCCATGAAAGTCATGCTGCGAGCGCTGGCCGTGGTGCTGTCCGCGCTGAGCATCGCGGTCGCGGCCCCGCCGACGGCCAGCGCCGACGATCAGCTGGCGTTCACCGGCACCACCCTGACCGGAGCGCCGTTCAACGGTGCGAGCCTCAAAGGCAAGCCGGCGGTCCTGTGGTTCTGGACGCCGTGGTGCCCGTTCTGCAACGCCGAAGCCCCCAACGTCAGTCAGGTGGCCGCGGCCAATCCCACGGTCACGTTCGTCGGTGTCGGCGCACGCTCCGATGCCGGGCAGATGCAGGCCTTCGTGTCGAAGTACAACCTGAATTTCACCAACCTCAACGACTCCGACGGATCCATCTGGGCCCGCTTCAACGTGCCGTGGCAGCCGGCGTATGTGTTCCTGCGTCCCGACGGCTCGTCGACGTTCGTCAACAACCCCACCTCGGCGATGTCAGAACAGGAGCTCAGCGACCGGGTGCGCGCACTGGTGTCCTGAGCCCCGACAGTGGACGCGAATCTGACCGGCCTGGCATTGGCCGCGGGGATGGTGGCTGCGCTCAACCCGTGCGGGTTCGCCATGCTGCCGGCCTACCTGACGCTGGTGGTGCGCGGTGAGGACGCCGATCCGGGCCGCACCGCCGCGGTGGGACGCGCCTTGGCGGCGACCGCGGCGATGGCGCTGGGCTTCCTTGCGGTGTTCGGACTGTTCGGGTTGCTGACGGTCCCGGTTGCCACAGCAGTCCAGCGCTACCTGCCCTACGCGACGATCGGCATCGGGATAGTCCTTGTCGCCCTTGGTATCTGGCTGGTCTCGGGCCGGGAATTGGCGTGGGGGCCTGCCGGACCGAGCTGGCGGGGGCGCCGACGGCGCGGCTGGGATCGATGTTCGGCTACGGCGTGGGCTACGCGGTGGCGTCGCTGTCGTGCACCATCGGGCCGTTCCTCGCCGTCACCGGCGCCACACTGCGCGCCGGGTCTCCTGTCGACGGCGTGCTCGTCTATGCCGCCTACGCCGCCGGCCTTGCCCTGGTCGTCGGTGTGCTGGCGGTCGGAATCGCCTTGACCAGTACAGCTTTGGTGGACCGGGTGCGCCGGCTGTTGCCCTACATCAATCGCATCAGCGGCGTCGTGCTGATCGCGGTAGGCGCCTATGTGAGCTATTACGGTCTCTACGAGATCCGGTTGTTCAGCGCGCAGGGGGATCCGGCCGATCCGGTGATCGCGGCCGCCGGCCGTCTGCAGGGTGCGCTGGCCGGCTGGGTTTATCGGACCAGCGCCTGGACCTGGGTCGTGGTGCTGGCGGTGCTGATCGCAGCGGCCGCGGTGGTGCGGGTTCGACGCAGCCGTCACCCGCGGCGCTGATCGCCCGAATCCGCGCCTCGCGCGTGGATATACTCCGCTGCACGTTCCATGCAGGGGAGAGGCAACGCGATGAAGCGACAGTCGATGCGAACCTGGGGGGCTGCCGGGGCGGCAGTCCTGGCGATCAGCGGGGTGCCCGCCGCGATCGTGACGATCCAGCCCAGCGGTCAGGCCCACGCCGACGTCTGCGCCAGCGCAGGCCGCCGGGTCACGGTCAGCGGGTGCGCCAACCTGTCCGACGTGATGGCGCCCTACGTGCCGCCACCGTCGTACTACGCGCCGCTGCCGGAGGACTACCCGCCGCCACCGCCGCCGCCACCCCCGCCGGTGACCGGCTGCGTGGGGTACAACGGCCGCTGGGTCAGCGCCGGCGGCTGCCGCTAGCCACAACCACGCACCACAACGACGAAACCCCGCGGGCAGTGCCCGCGGGGTTTCGCTTACTGCAACAGATCTAGGTCAGGTCGTACCGGTCGGCATTCATGACCTTGACCCATGCCGCGACGAAGTCCTCGACGAACTTGCCGGCGTTGTCGTCCTGGGCGTAGACCTCGACCAGGGCGCGCAGGATCGAGTTCGAACCGAACACCAGATCGTTGGCGGTCGCCGTCCACTTGAGCGCACCGGTGGTCCGGTCGGTGCCCTCGTAGACGTTCTCGGAGTTCTCCGACGGCTTCCACTCCGTGCCCATGTCGAGCAGGTTGGTGAAGAAGTCGTTCGAGAGCACGCCGACCCGGTCGGTGAACACGCCGTGCTTGGTGCCGCCGTGGTTGGCGCCGAGCACCCGCAGACCGCCCAGCAACACCGTCATCTCCGGAGCGGTGACACCCACCAGGTAGGCCTTCTCGATCAGCAGCTCCTCCAACGCCGTCTTCTCGCCGGGCCGCACATAGTTGCGGAACCCGTCGGCCCGCGGCTCGAGAACCGCGAACGACTCCACGTCGGTCTGCTCCTGAGTGGCGTCGGTGCGGCCGGGTGCGAAGTGAACGTCGATCGCATAGCCGGCCTCCTTGGCCGCCTTCTCGATCGCAGCGTTGCCGCCGAGCACGATCACGTCGGCCAGCGACACGGTCTTGCCACCCGCGGCGTTGAACTCCTGCTGGACCTTCTCCAGCACCGGAAGCACCTTGGCCAGCTCGGCGGGCTCGTTGGCCTCCCAGCTGCGCTGCGGCTCAAGCCGCAGCCGGGCGCCGTTGGCGCCGCCGCGCTTGTCGGTGTTGCGGTAGCTCGACGCCGACGCCCATGCCGTCTTGACCAGCTGCTGAACCGTCAGGCCGGACTCCAGGATTCTGGCCTTCAGCGTCGCGGCATCGGAGTCGTCGATCAGCTCGCCCTGCACCGGCGGCACCGGGTCCTGCCAGAGCTGCGGCTCGGCAACCCACGGGCCCAGGTAGCGGGTGATCGGACCGAGGTCGCGGTGCAGCAGCTTGTACCAGGCCTTGGCGAACGCCTCGTTCAGCTCCTCGGGGTGGTCGAGCCAACGCCGCGTGATCGCCCCGAACTCCGGGTCGACCCGCATCGAGACGTCGGTCACCAGCATCGTGGGCTTGCGGTTCGGGCCGCCGAACGGATCGGGGATGATCGCCTCGGCGTCCTTGGCCTGGAACTGCCACGCGCCCGCCGGGCTCTTGGTCAGCTCCCACTCGTAGCCGTAGAGAATCTCCAGGAACGAGTTGCTCCACTTGGTCGGGGTGGTGGTCCACACCACCTCCAAACCGCTGGTGATGGTGTCGCCGGCCTTGCCCGAACCGAACGGGCATTTCCAGCCGAGGCCCTGCTGCTCGATCGGGGCGCCTTCGGGCTCAGGTCCCATGCCCTCGTCGGAGCCGGCACCGTGGGTCTTGCCCAGCGTGTGCCCGCCGACGATCAGCGCCGCGGTCTCCTCGACACTCATGGCCATCCGGCCGAAGGTCTCCTTGATGTCGACGGCCGCCTTCAGCGGATCCGGATTGCCCTCCGGCCCTTCGGGATTGACGTAGATCAGACCCATCGTGGTGGCGCCGTACGGCTCCGCCAGCGTGCGCTCATCGGAGTAGCGCTTGTTGGTGCCCAACCATTCGTCTTCCTCGCCGAACAGGATCTCTTCGGGCTCCCAGATGTCGGGGCGGCCGAAGCCGAAGCCGAAGGTCTTGAATCCGGCCGACTCCAGCGCCACGTTGCCGGCGAACACCAGCAGGTCGGCCCAGGAGATCTTGTTGCCGTACTTCTTCTTCACCGGCCACAGCAGGCGGCGCGCCTTGTCCAGGTTGGCGTTGTCGGGCCAGCTGTTGAGCGGGGCGAACCGCTGCATGCCCTGACCGCCGCCACCGCGGCCGTCGAAGATGCGGTAGGTGCCCGCGGCGTGCCAGCTCATCCGGATGAACAGGCCGGCGTAGCTGCCGTAGTCGGCCGGCCACCAGTCCTGCGAGGTGGTGATGACCGACAGCAGATCCGCCTTCAGCGCTTCAGGATCGAGCTTGGCGAATTCGGCCGCGTAGTCGAAGTCATCGCCGAGCGGGTTGGAATACGGCGAGTGCGGGTGCAACTTGGTGACGTCGACCTGATTCGGCCACCAATCCTGATTGGTACGGGCCAGCCATGTGCTTTCGGCTCCGGCGCGTCGATGACCGGATTCTCGCTCTCGGACACTTTTTGCCTTTCCATTCCATATTTCATTGGGGTGATGGGCTGTGATCACTGGTGTGATCAGGAAGGTTCATTCGGTGAGCAGTCGGGACACAGTCCCCAGTAGATGACCTCGGCTTCGTCGAGCACGAAACCGTTGTGCTCAGACGGGGTCAAACAGGGCGCCTCGCCGACAGCGCAGTCGACGTCGCCGATGACACCGCACGATCGGCACACCACGTGGTGGTGGTTGTCGCCCACCCGCGCCTCGTATCGGGCCACCGAGCCCGACGGCTGAATGCGCCGCACCAGTCCGGCCGCGGTCAACGCGTGCAGCACGTCGTACACCGCCTGGCGGGACACGTCGGGCAGGCCCGTTCGGACCGCTCCGAAGATGGTGTCGGTGTCGGCATGCGGGTGCGTGTGCACCGCGTCGAGAACCGCGAGACGAGGGCGGGTGACCCGCAGCTGCGCTGCCCGCAGCTGGTCGGAGAGATCCGAGACGGAGGTCACGTTTTGATAGTTGTCTCTTTTCTGGAACCAGTCAAGAGTTGTCCCGAAATGAATCCTGCGGAGCTGGTCAGGGGCTTTGTGCTGGATCGTTCTTCGGGTTGACGGTGGGGTTCAGGGGCGCGATCGGGGCCGGGCTGAAGCTGTTCGGCCCGGGCAGGGTGGCCTTGCTGGTGGGCTGCACCGAAGAACTCGACGGAGTGGGCGCCGGAGCGCTGTCCATGGATCCGCACGCCGGGAACACCACGGCGCCGGCGCCGGCCAGCGTGACCAGCCAGATCGCTCTCCTGGGACCCTGCATCGCTGAAAGCTACCGCGTTTGGCGGCGCAGTAAGGCCGCGACCGCGCTTTCTGTATGGTGATCGGCGGATCGCGTCCGGCGGCCACCTCGGACCGCACCCGAAATCAGTCGTCTCGTCAGGAGCAGATTCGTGCCCCTCAACACCGTTGCGCTCGAACTCGTGCCGCCCAACGTCGACCGCACGCCGGACGAAATGCTGGAGGAAGCGCGCAAGGTCGTGCAGTTGTCCGCCGAGACCGGACTCGACGGCCGGATCCGGCACGTGATGATCCCCGGGATGATCGAGGAGGACAGCGGCAGGCCCGTCGAGATGAAGCCCAAGCTCGACGTCCTCGACTACTGGTCGCGTATCTCACCGGAGCTGCCCGGCGTGCGCGGGTTGTGCACCCAGGTGACCGCGTTCATGGACGAGCCGACGCTGGTCAGCCGGTTGACCGCGCTGCTCGACGCGGGCATGGAGGGCGTGGCCTTCGTCGGTGTTCCGCGGACGATGAACGACGGCGAGGGCGCCGGCGTGGCACCCACCGACGCGTTGACGATCTTCTCCGAGCTGGTCCCGAATCGGGGCGCGATCCTGATTCCGACCCGGGCCGAGGAAGCCGGCCGGTTCGGGTTCAAATGCGGCCGGGGCGCCACCTACGGGATGACGCAGCTGCTCTATTCCGACGCGATCGTCGGCTTCCTGACCGAGTTCGCCGCCACCACCGACTACCGCCCGGAGATCCTGTTGTCGTTCGGCTTCGTGCCGAAGGTGGAATCCCGGGTCGGCCTGATCAACTGGCTGATCCAGGACCCGGGCAATGCCGCCGTCGCCGCCGAGCAGGACTTCGTCCGCACGCTCGCCGCCAGCGAGCCGCCGGTCAAACGGCAGCTGCTGGTGGACCTCTACAAGCGGGTCATCGACGGCGTCGCCGACCTCGGGTTCCCGCTGAGCATCCACTTCGAAGCCACCTACGGGATGTCCCGCCCCGCCTTCGACACCTTCGCCGAGATGCTGGCGTACTGGTCGCCGGCCCCATCCGCATCCTGACGGCCGCAGCCCATGAAGGAAATGATCGACTTCGACGGCGCACCGATTTTCGCGATCCCGGCGCGCGAGGACTATCGCGGCTTCGGCGGCTGCGAGGGCATGCTCCTCGAAGGCCCGCAGGGGTGGGGTGAGTTCTGCCCGCCCCGCACGGGCAGTGATCTCGTCGCGGCCCGCTGGCTGACCTCGGCCATCGAAGGCGGAACCGTCGGCTGGCCGGACCCGATCCGCGGCCGGGTGCCGGTCGCGGTCGCGGTGCCCGCGGTCGGAGCCGAGGAGGCGGCCGCGATCGCCGTCGCCAGCGGGTGCCAGACGGCCGACGTGATGGTCACCGGTCTGTCCGACGATGCCGACCGGCTCGCGGCGGTCCGCTGCGCCCTCGGACCGGACGCGTCGATCCGCTGCCTGGTCGACGGGTGGTGGGACGTCGACACCGCCGCCGAGACGATCCCCAGGCTGGACACGGCGGCAGTCGGTCTGCAATTCGTGCAGCAGCCGTGCGCGACCGCACGGGAACTGGCCGCGCTGCGGCGCCGGATCGACGTGCGGGTGGCGGTCGACGTCTCCGACCTCAGCAGCGACGGGCTGACGTTGGCCGAGGTCGCCGACATCCTGGTGCTGGACGCCGCCCCGCTGGGCGGCGTGCGCCGGGCATTGCGGTTCGCCGAGAAGTGCGACCTACCGGTCGTGGTGTCCGGCGCCGATCAAACCAGCATGGGGCTGGCCAGCGGCTTGGCGCTGGCCGGGGTACTGCCGGAGCTTTCCTTCGCCTGCGGACTCGGAACCGCCGCGGCCCTGGCCGGCGACATCGTGCCCGCGGGACGCGCACTGATCACCGCCGACGGTTACCTGCCGGTGGCGCCGTCGGCCCCGGCACCCGACCTGCAGCGCCTCGCGGAATTCACCGTCGACGACGCCGAGCGCATCGCGTGGTGGCGCGAGCGGCTGCGCACTGCCCGAGAACTTCTCTAAGCGCCGCGGTTCAGCGGCGCGGACGCCAGGCCGCGACGGCCAGCACGATGCCGACCAGCACGACGATCGGGCCCAGCACCGACCACGTCGTGGTGTTGCTCATCGGGCTGCCCTGAACCGCTCCGAAACCCTGCAGTGTGAACAACAGTCCGAACAGCGCGACCAGCACGCCGAGACCGCCGAGGACGTGACGCATGGTCAACCCTTCTTTCCGCTGGGCATGGCCGCCGACACCGCCCGCATGACGGCCCGCTTCACCGTTGCCGCGCCGCCACCGGCGGTGGCGCTCAGGGTGGAACGGTTCGGTGGATTCAGTTGGAGCACATCACCTTCGGCGATCCGGCCGGCGCGCGTGACATTGCCGTAGACGCCCAGGCAGCGGCGGGTGTGCGCGGCGATGGTGCGGGTGATCTCCTTGTCCCGCTTGAGCTCGGGTTGCTCGTGGGACGGCATCACGCAGCGGATGGTCGGGATCATCGGCGCAAGCTCGGCGTGCGGGGCGTGCAGCCGCCCGCCACACCACTCCCACTCCGGATGGGCGGCGGTGCTGGGGGAGTCCACGACCAGCGTCGGGCGGAACCGTCGCACGTCGAAATCGGAGTCGGGCGCCAGCGCCCCGAGGGTGGCCAGGCTCTGCTCGGTGATGATGTGCACGGGATAGGCATCCACATAGCTGCCAACCGGGGTGGCATAGCGGCTGATCTCCGCCAGCTTGCGCACCGGGAACATCGACAGGTCGGGCAGCGGCTCGTCATCGTCGAGTCCGAAGATCGTGCGCAGGTCGGTTTTGGTGGCCATCGGTCCGCGATACTCGTCGCGACGATCGATCGGCGGCAGCGGCCGAAGTTCCACCTCACAGTCGAGATATCGCGAGAGTGCTTGGTGCACAACCGGATCCGAGCTGGACACTTCGGTACCGTCCGGGAAGCCGATCAGCACCTCCGGTGCGTGTCCGGGCCCGGCGTCGGGTCCCGGCGGCTGCGCGTAGCGCGCCGTCAACCACAACAGACCGGGCAGTCGCTTGGCGCTGGTGGTGGCGTCGGACGCGACGTCACGCACCGCCCAGGTCCGGTCGGCGTGCACCCCCAGGTCACCGACGTCGGCCTCGGCAACCCGCTCGCCCCGCATCGATTTCACCGGATAGCGCCAGATCGAGGTGATACGGCCGGCCTGAATCATCTGCTCAGCCTAGAACCTCACTCCGCCGGCGAACGTCGGAGCGTCTTCGACGCCACGATCAGTGCGGCCAGGCTGACCACCAGCCACAGGCCGAGCACGATGAACGGCAGCAGCCGCTGGTTGTGCGGGAAGTAGGTCGCGGCGTGGATCGCCGACACCGTCGCGCCGCTGGGCAACGCATGGTTGAAGAACGCGAACGGCTGCGGTAGCAGCGACGCCGACACCGCCCCGCCCGACGAGGTATTGCCCAGCAGGATGAACACCAGCCAGGTCGGGATGATCGCCCATCGGTGGATCAACACCAGCATGGTCGAGTTGAACGACGCGGCGACCGCGATCTGAACCGAGATCAGCAACCACAGCTGAGGAAACGGTGTGCTCAGCGCGCCCAGCACCGGGCCGGTCACCACGGCCAACGCCGCGCCACCGACGACGGCGAGCACCGCCATGCTGAGCAGCCAGCGTCGCAAGGTGAGCGTTTTGACGTTGGCCCGCAACTGGAACATCGTGATGAAGCCCAGGATCGTGGCGGCGATGACGAGATAGAAGGTGGCCAGCCCCGCCGGGTCGGACGGCGGCAGCGGATGCAGATCGACGATCGGCAGGATGAACTGTCCCGGTTGGGTCTGGTCGAGCTGGATCAGCGCGCGCGTCCCCGACGGATCGCTGGCGCTGGACAACAACAGCTGCGGCGGCTTCGACGTGGCGTCGATGGCCGCGGTGATGCGTTGCTGGTTGATCGCGGCGACCGCGGCCTCCCGTGTCGCGTACTCGTGGACGTTGAACTCATTGGGGTTGGTGCGCAACGCTTTCTCGAACGGTGCGGTGTCAGCCGTCAATCCGATGACGCCGACGGGCAGGTTGCGCGGCGAGGGCCGGCCCAACGCGACGGTGTAGGCCGCGGCGAAGCTCGACGCCAGCACGATGGCGATCGCGAGCACCGTGGCGACCTTGCGGATCTCCAGCGGGATGCGCCGAAATCCGCGCAGGGGAGCGTCCGGCGATTCCTCGGTCACTGCGGCCACAGCACTCCTCGTCCTGGCGATGGCAGATCAACCTACCTCGGTGGCCCGCCGCCGACCGGAAGCGCCGAGAAGTCTGACGTAAGAATGACCAACAGTCCCGACGGCCATCCGCGACGGACGTGGCTCCGAACCACTCACGCCTGCTCAGTTCACCCGGGCGCAGCTTCGGAGGATCGCTATGAAATCAGCCGCCACGCTCGCCGCATCCCAAGGCGATGCGATCGACTCTCGATACCACCCGTCGGCCGCGGTCCGGCGGCAGTTGAACAAGGTCTTTCCCACCCATTGGTCGTTCCTGCTGGGCGAGATCGCGCTGTACAGCTTCATCGTCCTGCTGATCACGGGCGTCTATCTGACGTTGTTCTTCGACCCGTCGATGACAGAGGTCACCTACAACGGCGTGTACCAACCGCTGCGCGGCATCGAGATGTCGAAGGCGTACGCGTCCACCCTCGACATCACCTTCGAGGTGCGCGGCGGCCTCTTCGTCCGCCAGGTACACCATTGGGCGGCGCTGCTTTTCGCCGCGGCGATCATGGTGCACCTCGCGCGGATCTTCTTCACCGGAGCCTTCCGCCGGCCCCGCGAGGCCAACTGGGTGATCGGGTCACTGCTGTTGATCCTGGCCATGTTCGAAGGGTTCTTCGGCTACTCGCTGCCCGACGACCTGCTGTCGGGTACCGGAATCCGGGCCGCGCTGTCCTCCATCACCCTCGGGATTCCGGTGATCGGCACCTGGATGCACTGGGCGCTGTTCGGCGGCGACTTCCCCGGCGAGGTCCTGATCCCGCGGCTCTACGCCATCCACATCCTGATCTTCCCCGGAATCATGTTGGCGCTCATCGGTCTTCACCTGGCGCTGGTGTGGTTCCAGAAGCACACCCAGTTCCCCGGCCCCGGCCGCACCGAGAAGAACGTCGTCGGTGTGCGGGTCATGCCGGTGTTCGCGGTGAAGTCCGGTGGGTTCTTCGCGGTGACCGTCGGCATCCTCGGCTTGATGGGCGGCCTGCTGCAGATCAACCCGATCTGGCAGCTCGGCCCGTACAAGCCGGCGCAGGTGTCGGCGGGCAGCCAGCCCGACTTCTACCTGATGTGGACCGACGGGCTGATCCGGTTGTGGCCGGCGTGGGAGATCTACATCGGCAACCACACCATCCCGGCGGCGGTGGCGGTCGCCGTCCTGATGGGCGTCATCTTCCTGGTGCTCATCGCCTACCCGTGGATCGAGAAGCGGTTCACCGGCGATGACGCGCACCACAACCTGCTGCAGCGGCCGCGGGACGCCCCGGTGCGCACGGGCATCGGCGCCATGGCGATCGCGTTCTACATCGTGCTGACCTACAGCGCGATGAACGACATCATCGCCTACACCTTCCACATCTCGCTGAACGCGACGACGTGGATCGGCCGGATCGGGATGGTGGTGCTGCCGCCGCTGGTCTTCTTCATCACCTACCGCTGGGCCATCGCGTTGCAGCGCAGCGACCGGGAGGTGCTCGAGCACGGCGTCGAGACCGGCATCCTCAAGCGGCTGCCGCACGGCGCGTACGTCGAGTTGCATCAGCCGCTGGGGCCGGTCGACGCCGACGGCCACCCGATCGCGCTGGAATACCAGGGCGCTCCGGTGCCCAAGCGGATGAACAAGCTCGGCTCCGGCGGCAAGACCGGCCACGGCAGCTTCCTCACCGCCGATCCGGCCGACGAGGACGCCGCGCTCACCGAGGCGGCCCACGCCGCAGAGCAGCGGGCACGCACCGCGCTCAAAGAGCGTCAGGCGCTCGACGGATCCGCGCACGGGCGGTGACGACGCCTCCTGGACAATCGAGCGATGATGCGCGCCGTCCGCTCGATCCAGGGGTCAGCCACCGTCGTCGACGTCGACGAGCCCACGGGTGACTGGCCGATCCTCGAGGTCGGATCGGCCAGCATCTGCGGCAGTGACCTCGGCATGCTGTCGTTCGGCCTGCCGGTCACGATCGGTCACGAGATCGCCGGCACGGTGGACGGTCAGACGTACTGTGTCGAGCCGACAGTGGGCTGCGGGCAGTGCGATCAGTGCCGCGGCGGGTCACCGCAGCGGTGCCGGGGAAGTGCGCCGCACGGTCTGCTCGGGGTCGCGTTCGACGGCGGCCTCGCCGACCGCGTCCGGGTGCCGGCCGAGTGCCTTGTCCCGCTGCCCGACGGACTGCCCGTCTCCGACGCCTGCCTGGTGGAACCGCTGGCGGTCTCCTGGCATGCCTTGCGCAAGGTCGGCGCCGACGTGACCGATCGGATCCTGGTCGTCGGCGGCGGCAGCGTCGGATTGCTGGCCGTCGCCGCGGCCCGCGCCATGCGTCTCGAGGTCGATATGCAGGCCCGCCACCCGCATCAGGTCGAAGCCGCCGAGCGACTCGGCGCCGGAACTCCGAAAAGCGCCGGGACACCGGAAGGCGAGTACGACGTCGTCGTCGAGGCGGTCGGCTCCGACGAGGCGGTGGCCGACTGTGTGCGGCGTGCCGTCCCGGGCGGCCGGGTCGCGATAGTCGGTGTGGCGCACGGCAACCGAGCGGTACCCGGCATCCCATGGATGCTGAAGGAACTGACGCTGACCGCCTCGATGTGCTACGACCGAGGGCGCAACGAGCGCGAATTCATCGACGCGGCAGCGGCGTTGGCCGCAGATCCGGAGATCGCGGCCACCGTCGTCACGCACCGCTTCCCGCTGGCCGACGCGGCGGAGGCGTTCCGGGTTGCGTCCGACCGGCGAAGCGGGGCGATCAAGGTGGTGTTGGAACCCTAGAGCTTCACCGGCATCGCGCCGACATGCCAGATCTCGTCGGAGTATTCGGCGATCGCGCGATCCGAGGAGAACTTGCCGCTGCGGGCCGCGTTGAGGATCGACATCCGCGACCACGTGTCGGAATCCTGCCAGGCGGCGCTGACCCGGGCCTGGCAGTCGACGTAGGAGCGGTAGTCGGCCAGCACCAGGAACGGGTCGTGGTGCAGCAGGTTGTCGACCAGCGGACGCAGTACCTCGGTGTCACCGTGCGTGAAGGTGCCGTCGACGATCAGCTCGAGCACTTCGGCCAACTCGGGGTCGCGCTCGACGAAGCCGGTCGGCCGGTAGCCGTCGGACTTGAGCTGCTCCACCTCGTCGACGGTGAGACCGAACAGGAAGAAGTTCTCCGGCCCGGCTTCCTCGCGGATCTCGACGTTGGCGCCGTCGAGCGTCCCAATGGTCAACGCGCCGTTGATCATGAACTTCATGTTGCCGGTGCCCGAGGCCTCTTTGCCCGCCGTGGAGATCTGCTCGGACAGGTTGGCCGCCGGGTAGATCAGATGCGCATTCTTGACGTTGAAGTTGGGCAGGAACACCACCCGCATGAACCGGTTGACGTCGGGGTCGTTGTTGACGGTGGCGCCGACCGCGGTGATCAACCGGATCATCCGCTTGGCGATGAAGTAGCCGGGTGCGGCCTTGCCGCCGAAGATGAACGCCCGCGGGGCGATCGCGAATCCGGGATTGCGCTTGAGCCGGTTGTACAGCGTGATGATGTGCAACACGTTGAGGTGCTGACGTTTGTACTCGTGGATGCGCTTGACCTGGACGTCGAACATCCAGGTCGGGTCGAGCTCGATACCGGTCGAGGCGTGCACATATTCGGCAAGGCGGCTCTTGTTGGCGCGCTTGATATCCCGCCAGCGTTCACGGAATGCCGGGTCGTCGGCGTAGGCCTCCAGCCGGCGCAGCTGGTCCAGGTCGGTCAGCCAGCCGTCACCGACGGTGTCGTCGAGCAGTGTGCGCAGTCCCGGATTGGACAGCGCCAGGAAGCGGCGCGGGGTGACTCCGTTGGTGACGTTGCCGAACCGCTCCGGCCACATCTCGTAGAAGTCCTTCAGCACACTGGCTTTCAGCAGCTCGGAGTGCAGCGCGGCCACCCCGTTGACCGCGTGGCTGCCGACGGTGGCCAGGTGCGCCATCCGCACGCTCTTGCCGCCGTCCTCACCGATGAGGGACATCCGCCGCTCGCGCTCGGTGTCGCCGGGGAACCTGTCGCGCACCTCCTCGAGGAACCGGTCGTTGATCTCGTAGATGATCTCCAGGTGCCGGGGGAGTGACTCGCCGAAGATGCCCAGCGGCCACGTCTCCAGCGCCTCGGGCAGCAATGTGTGGTTGGTGTAGGCGAAGGTGGCGACGGTGATGTCCCACGCCTCATCCCAGCCCATGTGGTGTTCGTCGATCAGCAACCGCATGAGTTCGGCGACCGCGATCGACGGGTGGGTGTCGTTGAGCTGGATCGCCCACTTGTCGGGCAGTGCGCTCAGCGGCAGCCGGGCCCGCTCGGTGTGGATGCGCAGGATGTCCTGCAGTGACGAGCTGACGAAGAAGTACTGCTGCTGCAGTCGAAGCCGTTTGCCCGCTTCGGGTTCGTCGTTGGGGTACAGAACTTTCGAGATCTTCTCGGAGAGGACCTCGTCCTCGACCGCCTTGTAGAAGTCGCCGGTGTTGAACGCGTCCAGTGCGAAGGAGGAGACCGATCGGGCGCTCCACAGGGTCAGCGTGTTGCAGGTGTTGACCCCGTAACCCTGGATCGGGGTGTCATAGGAGACGCCCTTGATCACCCGTCGCGGAATCCAGCGCACCCGGTGATTGCCCGCGACGTCCTCGTACTGTTCGGTGCGCCCGCCCCAGTTGACCAGATAGCTGGCGTCGGGCTTGTCGATCTCCCAGGGGTTTCCGGCCACCAGCCAGTTGTCGGTCTTCTCGACCTGCCAGCCGTCCTGGATCTCCTGGTCGAAAATGCCGAACTCGTAGCGGATTCCGTAACCGATCGACGGCCGCTGCAGAGTGGCCATCGAGTCGAGGTAGCAGGCGGCCAACCGGCCCAGGCCGCCGTTGCCCAGCCCGGGCTCCTCCTCGCACGCGAGGATCGCGTCGAGGTCCTGCCCGAGTGCGGCCAGCGCTTCGCGGGCTTGGCGCTCGATGCGCAGATTCAGCAGGTTGTTGCCGAGCTGGGGACCCATCAGGAATTCCGCCGACAGGTAACAGGTCACCTTGGCCGGGCCGTGCAGCAGATCCTGGGTGGTGGCCATCCAGCGCTGCTGCATGCGGTCGCGCACCGCCAGGGCCAGCGCGCGGTAGTAGTGCTCGGGGGTCAGCACGCTCGGCGGGCGGGCGATCGAGTACGCCAGGTGATCGGCGATCGCCCGGTGCAGCGCGTCGGCCGACAATCCCGTCCGGCTGTGTTCGTGCGGTTGCGACGGGCTCATGCCCCCGTCACGGTCGGCGACGTCACCGGGTGCACTGCTCACCACATCGGTCATTGCGTTCTCCTGGTCCCAGACCACTTCTCGATCTCGTACGGGACCAGCAGTTTGGCACGGTCGTATTTCAGCGAGGCGAGGTCCATGAGTCGGTCCCGTGAACTGTTGGTCCGCTCGTCCTACGATCGCTGGCATGCCCACGTTGGTGAATCGGCCGAACACGGCCCTGCTCGTCATCGACGTGCAAGACGGCGTCGTGGCCCACGCCCACGACCGGGACGCCATCGTGGCCCGGATTGCCGGGCTCGTCGACCGCGCCCGCGATGCCGGCGTCCCGGTTGTGTGGATTCAGCACGCCGATGCGGAATTACCCGAGGGAAGCGACCAGTGGCAGATCGTCGCCGAACTGACCCCGGACGAGACCGAGCCGCTGATCGCCAAGAACTACGGCGACTCATTCGAGGACACCACGCTGGAAGCCACGCTCGCCGCCCTCGGCGCCGGACACCTGGTCGTGGCCGGCGCCCAGACCGACCAGTGCATCCGCTCGACGATCCACGGCGGCTTCGTGCGCGGCTACGACGTCACCCTGGTCGCCGATGCCCACACCACCGAGGACCTCTCGCAATGGGGCGCCCCGCCGCCCGAGCAGGTGATCGCCCACACCAACCTGTATTGGTCGCAGCAGAGCGCGCCGGGGCGAACAGCGCAGTCGGCACTCGCCGATGACATCGTCTGGTAATCGCTTCCGCCGAGCGCAACCGCGCTATACATTCTTTCAAAAGTGTTCACTACCGTGCGGAACGCAGATCGGACATGACGATGACGTCGACAATTGACTCGAAGACCCGGCCGTTCGGGCTGGCCCGCGGGATGCGCGAGTTGGTGGTTGCACAGGCCGGTGAGTCCGAACGGCTGCGCACCATCGCCCCGTCGATCGTCGACGAGATGTGGGCCAGCGGACTGATGTCGTCGTTCAATCCGGTCGCGGCGGGCGGCGTGGAGCCGTCGTTCGCCGAGATGATCGAGACCTGGATCGAGATGGCCTGGCAGGACGGCTCGTTCGGCTGGATCGGGATCGCCAACCTGCCGTCGTCGTTCGCCGCCGCGGCCTACCTGTCGGACGAGGGTTTCGCGGAAGTCTTCACCGCGCACGACAACCGCGTCACGATGGGCGGCCAGTTCTTCCCCAACGGCCAGGGCGTCGTGGTCGACGGCGGCTACCGGGTGACCGGATCGTGGAGTTTCGGGTCGGGCACCGGTCACGCCGAGTATGTCTGCGCCGGGTTTTTCCCGATGGTGGACGGCCAGCCGGTGATGGGGCCCGGCGGCCTGCCGGAGATGCATGTGGCCGTCATTCCGCGCGAGGAGGTCGTGTTCAAGGACGGCTGGCATGTCCAGGGCCTCAAGGGAACCGGGTCCTACGACTACGGCGTCGAGGATGTTTTCGTGCCGGCCAGCCGGACCTTCCCACTGTTCTCCAGCTCACCGCACCGGGGTAGCTCGCCGGCAACCCGGATGGGGCTGATGCCGGTGACGGCGGCCGGCCACGCGGCGTGGGCCCTGGGCGTGGCCAAGAGCATGCTCGACGACGTCGAGGAACTGGCGGCCACCAAGTTCCGGATGAGCGACATGGCCTCACTGGCCAGCCGGCCGACCTTCCAGAAGGGGCTGGCACACCACGTCGCGGCGTGGCGGGCGGCGCGGCTGCTCGTGCTGGATGCGTTCGGCACCGCCGAGGCCGCGGTCGCTGCCGGCGAGGACCTGACCCCAGGGCTGCGCGCCGACATGCGGGTGGCCGCGGTGTACGCCACCGACGTGGCACGCGAGGCCGCCGAGTGGGCGCACCTGGCGGCAGGCACCACGTCGATCCGGGAGGGCAGCCGTCTCGAGCGGGCGTTCCGCGACATCTACACCGGCACCCAGCACGCGTTCATCAGCGAGAAGGTCGCCATCGATGTGGCGCAGATCTGGCTCGGCATCATCGAGGACCAACCGGGGTTGTGACGCCCCGGCATTTTCCGCGCGGCGCCGGTCCGGCCGCACTAATGTCCAACGGTTATGACCGACTGGTCCGATCCGCGGCTGCCGACCAACCAGACGAGTAGTCCCCGACAGCTCAAACGGCTGAGCCGGAATTTCGCCGGCGTCGGCGTCGGGATCCCGCCCGAGCGTCTGCAGCAGATCGCGATGGGGCAGGCGGCCACCGAGGACGAGTTCGTCGATGTGACGTTCGCGCTGACCGCAACTCAGCTTCGCAGCGAGCAGCGACGCTCCAAAGTCGGTCGCGCGCAACGGCGTTGCGTGCGGGGCGCCATAGTGTTCGTCGCGATCCTGATCGCGATCAACGTGCTGATGTGCCTGGGCCTGTTCCTGTTCGTCCTGACCCAGCACACCACGCCTTATTAGGGCCCTATTAGGCCCCTATCAGGCCGCGCCGGACTAGCCAGTCACGTACCCGTCGGCGACATCGAGCGCCTTGTCCAGAATGGCCAGTCCCTCGGCCACCTCGGCGTCGCTGATGTTGCAGGCCGGCACCGCGTGGATCCGGTTGAAGTTCGCGAACGGCAGCAGCCCGCCGGACTTGCACGCGGCCAGCACCGCGTTCATGGCCGGGCTCGAGCCGCCGTAGGGCGCCAGCGGTTCGCGGGTCTGCTGGTTGGCCACCAGCTCGATCGCCCAGAACACGCCGAGTCCGCGGACCTCACCGACCGACGGGTGGCGGGCTGCCAGCTCGCGCAGACCCGGTCCGAGCACCTGCTCGCCGAGTCGGGCGGCGTTGGCCACCATGCCTTCGTCTTCCATCGCGTTGATCGTCGCGACCGCGGCACCGCAGGCCAGCGGATGCCCCGAATAGGTCAGCCCACCGGGGTAGGCGCGGTCGGCGAACGTCGAGTAGATCGCGTCGTTGATGGCCACGCCACCCAGCGGCACATACCCCGACGTCACACCCTTGGCGAACGTCATGAGGTCGGGCACCACGTCGAAGTTCTGGATTGCGAACCACTTTCCGGTCCGGCCGAAGCCCGCCATCACCTCGTCGGCGATGAACACGATGCCGTAGCGGTCGCAGATCTCGCGCACGCCGGCCATGTATCCGGGCGGCGGCACCATGATGCCGGCGGTACCCGGCACCGATTCCAGGATGATCGCGGCGATCGAGTCCGCGCCCTCGTGCTGGATCAGCCGCTCGAGGTAGTCCAGTGCACGCTCGGACTCCTGCTGCTCGGTCTCGGCGAAGAACGACGAGCGGTACAGGAACGGGCCGTTGAAGTGCACGACACCGGAACTGGCGTAGTCGTTGGGGTAGCGCCGCGGGTCACCGGTGAGGTTGACCGCGGTGTCGGTGCCGCCGTGGTACGAGCGGTAGCGGGAGAGCACCTTGTAGCGCCCGGTGTGCAGCCGCGCCATCCGGACGGCGTGCTCGACGGCGTCGGCACCGCCGTTGGTGAAGAACACCCGGTTCAGGTCACCGGGGGTGCGCTCGGCGATCAGCCGGGCCGCCTCGGAGCGGGCGGCGTTGGCGTGCTGCGGCGCGATCGTGCACAGCTTCGCGGCCTGCTCGGCGATCGCGGCGACGACCTTGGGGTGCTGATGGCCGATATTGGTGAACACCAGCTGCGAGGAGAAGTCGAGCAGCTTGTTACCGTCGCCGTCCCAGACATAGGAGCCGTCCGACGCGACGACCGTCATCGGCTTGATCTGTGCCTGCGCCGACCACGAGTGGAAGACGTGCGCACGGTCCAGTTCGTAGGCCCGGGCAGCTTCGGCGCGGGCGCTATCGAGGTCCTGACCGTTGGGCAGGAGGTGAGATTCGGTCGTCGTCATGCGTGCCTCTTTCGAGCTCGGTGGTGCTCAGTGGTTCTGGGGGAAGCCGAGGTTGATGCCGCCGTGGGAGGGATCGAGCCACCGCGTCGTCACCACTTTGCCACGGGTGAAGAAGTGCACGCCCTCCGTGCCGTGGGCGTGAGTGTCGCCGAACAGGGAGCTCTTCCAGCCGCCGAAGCTGTAGTAGGCGGTCGGAACCGGAATCGGCACGTTGATGCCGACCATGCCGACCTCGACCTCATTCTGGAAACGCCGTGCCGCGCCACCGTCATTGGTGAAGATCGCGGTGCCGTTGCCGTACGGGTTGGAGTTGATCAGCTCCAGCGCTTCGTCGTAGGTGTCCACCCGGACCACCGACAGCACCGGACCGAAGATCTCGTCGGTGTAGACGCTCATCTCGGGGGTCACGTTGTCGATCAGGGTGGGGCCCAGCCAGAAGCCGTCAGCTCCGCCGTCGACCGGGGTGCCGCGGCCGTCGACGACGATGGTCGCGCCGTCGGCTTCGCCCGCGTCGATGTAGGAGGCCACCTTGTCGCGGTGGGCCTTCGTCACCAGCGGGCCCATGTCGGTGTTGCGGGTGCCGTCGCCGATCTTCAACGTCGCGGTGCGCTCGGCGATCTTGGCGACCAGCTCGTCGGCGATCGGGCCGACCGCGACTGCCGCCGAGATCGCCATGCAGCGCTCACCGGCCGACCCGAAGCCGGCATTGACCATCGCGTCGGCAGCCAGGTCGAGGTCCGCGTCGGGCAGGATCACCGCGTGGTTCTTGGCGCCGCCCAGGGCCTGCACGCGCTTGCCGTGCAGGGTCGCGGTCGAGTAGATGTACTGCGCGATCGGGGTCGAGCCGACGAAGCTGACGGCCTTGATGGACCTGTTGGTCAGCAGTTCGTCGACCGCGACCTTGTCACCCTGCAGGACGTTGAAGACACCGGCCGGAAGTCCGGCCTCGGCCCACAGGTTCGCGATCCACAGCGCAGCCGAGGGATCCTTCTCAGAAGGCTTGAGCACCACGGTGTTTCCCGCGGCGATCGCGATGGGGAAGAACCACATCGGCACCATCGCGGGGAAGTTGAACGGGCTGATGACGGCCACCGGGCCGAGCGGCTGGCGGATCGAGGCGACGTCGACGTTGGTCGAGGCGTTCTCGGTCATCCCGCCTTTGAGCAGATGCGAGATACCGCAGGCGAATTCGACGACTTCCTGGCCGCGGCTGACCTCACCGAGAGCGTCGGAGAGCACCTTGCCGTGTTCGGCCGTGATGATCGCGGCCAGCTCTTCCTTGCGGGCGTTGAGCAACTCGCGAAAGGCGAACAGGATCGTGGTGCGCTTGGCCAGCGAGGTGTCGCGCCAGGCCGGGAACGCGGCGGCCGCGGCGGCGATGACCGCCTGCGCGTCGGCGACGTCGGCCAGCGCGACCTGTCCGGTGACCTGGCCGGTGGCCGGGTTGGTCACCGGGGCCGTCCGGTCACTGCTGCCTGCGAAGTTCTTCCCGTCGGCCCAGTGGGCGATGGTCCGGACGCGGGTGTTGGGCGCTGTGAGGGTCATACCAGCGATTCTGGTGCACGATCACCCAGGTCGCGGCCGACGATATGTCAATGAAGTCCTACCGTCTCTTACACTGTGTCAATGCAGTTGACCCTTGCCGACATCCTCGAGCTGCCGTCGGTGCGCCGGGGCGATCCGGACGTGGTGTGCGCCGGACCGATGGACCAGCCGGTGCGCTGGGTGCACGTCAGCGATCTCGCCGACCTGTCCGGCCTGCTGACCGGCGGGGAGTTGGTGCTCACGACCGGCCAGGCATTGGCCGATCCGGAGCGCCGGGACGGCTATCTGCCCGGCCTCGCGAAGGCCGGTGCGGTGGGCGTGGTGATCGAGCTCGGACTGCACATCGACCGGCTTCCGGAGTCCGTGCGCGCCATCGGTTCGGCGCTGTCCCTGCCGGTGATCGTCCTGCACCGGACGGTGCGCTTCATCGATGTCACGGAGGAGGTGCACCGCCGGATCGTCGCTGACCAGTACGCCGAAGTCGAGTACGCCCAACGGGTACACGAAGAGTTCACCGCATTGAGCATGCGCCGCGCGTCGATCGACCAGATCGTCAGTGCGGCAGCTCAGATGCTCGACACACCCGTGGTGTTGGAAGACCTCAACCGTCAGGTGCTGGCGTTCGACGGCCGGGGCCTCTCGGCGGCGGCACTGCTGGTCGACTGGGAGCGGCGCTCGCGGCTGGCGAGTGGCGACGCCTGGACCGCGTGCCCGGTGGGCCCGCACCGCGAGGAGTGGGGCCGGTTGATCGCGCCGCGGATGGCTGCGGCCGACGGCCGGTCGGTGATGACGTTGGAGCGGGCGGCGCAGGCCTTGGCGTTGAACCGGATGGTCGAGCAGAATCGCAGCTCACTCGAACTGCGCGCGCAGAGCGGTCTCGTCGACGACCTGCGCCGCGGTCGCATCACCGATGAGGCCGAAGCCACCGCCCGTGCGCACGCGCTGGGGCTACGGCCGGCGCTGACGTATGTGCCGATGGCGGTGCGGCTGCGGGAGACCCCGGGCGCCGATCAGGTTGCGATCGCCCAGCGGCGGGTTCGCACACTGGACGCGATCATGCACACCGTGCGTGCGGCCGGCCACACCGGTTTGGCCGCCACCCGTGACGACGGGCAGATCGACGTGGTGTTGGCGCCGCAACGCACCAGCCGGGTGCCTGGATCGCTCGACACCGTGTTGGGCGACGTGTGTTCGGCTACCCGGCGCGCGGTCGCCCACCTCGACGGGGTGAGCGGATGCGCCATCGGGGTGGGGCCGGAGAACAGCCGGCTGGTCGACGCGGTGGGCGGTCTGCGCGAGGCAGGGCACGTTGCCGAGGTGGCGATGTCGATGCCCTTGCAGGACAAGCCGTTTCATCGGGCTTCGGATGTCCGGTTGCGCGGCCTGCTGTCGCTGATCCGTAGTGATCCTCGCGTGCAGGCGTTCGCCGAGACCGAACTGGCCGGGTTGCTGGCGCATCGCGCCAAGCATGGCGACGAGGCGTTCGACCTGCTGTGGCATTACCTGGCGGCGGGTGGCAACAAAGCCGAGCTCGCCAGGACACTGCACATGTCGCGGCCCACGCTGTACGCCCGGTTGGAGGCGCTGCAGCGGATCGTCGGACTCGACCTCGACGACGCCGAGTCCAGGACGTCGTTGCAGGTGGCGATGTTGATCCTGAACGTCTAGTCCGTCGTGGGATCTTCGGCGTCGCGACGCTCGTCCTTGAGCCGCTCTTTGCTCCGCAGGAGTCGCAGCAGCGTCACCAGCACCAGACCGCCGACGATATTGCCGACCAGCGTGTACCAGAACCACCCCAGCCAGTCCAGGTAGCCGAACGGCGCCTCGCCGGTCGCCAGGGCACCAAAGATCAACAGCGAGTCCAGGATCGAGTGGAACAGCTGCAGTCCGGCCAGCACGAACGCACCGGCCACCGCGGCCGCGATCTTGCCGGGTACCGAGTCGGTGCCGTGCTGCATGCGGGTCATCAACGTGATCACCATGCCGCCCAGCACCGCCAGCGACATCGTCTGCACCGAGAGCGGTTCGCCGACGAAATGTTCTGCGGACTCGATGGTTTGGTCCTTGAGCTTGGGGAACGCCGCGATGATGAGCGCCATGATCACCCACCCGCCGACCAGGTTGGACACCAGCGTGCCGCTCCACAGCTTGGCCAGCTGGCCCACGCTGGCACGCTTGGCGGCCACCGTCGTGACGGGAACCAGGAATCCTTCGGTGAACAGCTCGCTTCGGCCGAGCAGCAGGGCCAGGAACCCGATCGAGAATGCCACTCCGGCGAGCAGCTGGTTGTGGGTCTCATGCAGAACGGACAGGTAGGCCAGCACCCCCACCGCGACCTCGGTACCGCCGAAGAATCCGGTGACCAGGACCTCACGCCAGCTGCGGTGCAGCCGCTGACCGCCCTCGTCGACCATCCGGTTGAAGGCGGCTTCGAGTTCGTCCTCGATCGGGCTGTCTGAATCGCCCAGCTGGCGCTGGCTCGTTGAACTCACGACCCCGTATACCCATCGGCGGCCAACCCGACACCGGACGCCGCTGAGCAATCGCTCAACGCACGCCAATACACTGGCCGCCGTGGGCATTCTCGTTGGCTTTGCGCCGTGGATCGTCTATTGGGTACTGGTGGGCAACGCGCCGTTCACGACGGCCGTCCTGGTGGCTCTCGCCGTCGCGATACTCGGGCTGGTGATGAGCCGCACCCGGAAGGTGGCCGGCCTGACCTTCGAAATCGGTTCTGTCGCAGCGTTCTTCGTGCTGACGGTGCTGACCTTCGCGGCAAGCCAAGCGTTCTTGGAGCAATGGATACTGCCGCTGAGCACCGCGGGCATCCTGCTCATCACACTGGTCGGGGCGCTGGCGGGCACGCCCTTCGTGCGGGACTTCGCCGCGGCCGGACGCTCCGAGGAGATCGTCAGCAGCGAGCTGTTCACGAAGATCACGTCGCTGCTGACCTGGATCTGGATCGCCGCTTTCGCGGGGATGACCGCGTCCTCGGCGATCCCGCCCATCGCCGCGAGCGACGCCACGATTCTCGACACCGCGAACCCGCTGTCCGTGCTGTGCTACTGGGTCATCCCGTTCGCGCTGCTGGGCCTGGCCGCGGTCGCCTCGCGGATCCTGCCCGACACCATGGTTCTCAGCGACGACGTGGTGCGCGAGACGTCCTTCGTCGCGTACAGCGAAGCCGCGATCGACGAGCTGTACTACCTGGCTCAGGAGCACGCCAACCGCGAGGTCGGCGCGGGCAAGGAAGCCTACGACGTCAAAGTCGGCGGGATGGGGATGACGCTGACCGGCGACGACTGCCGCAAATCGTGGCCGTCGACGTATCGAGTGCGCGACCGCCGCCGCTGAGCAGTCGAGGCCGCGAGCGTCGTGAGTTGCTGACGCCGGTTCGGTGATCGCAACCGATCGGGCAAGGATGCACACCGCTTTGGACACCTTTGCGTCACGGATCGGCTAAAAGCCCTGCTCAGGCCGTGAGCGTGGTAACCGGCTGTCAGCTGATTGCGGTAGAAAGTGACAGAAGTGACCTCTGTGAAGAGGACGGAGCTTTGCTCAGAGGCGCCCGGAAGGTGGAAATCATGATGAAGAAGCGCGTATATGCCCTGGCGATCAGCCTGGTGATGCTGCTCGCCATTCCCGGCCTGCTCACCCCGACGGCGACCGCCGCTCCGGTGGGCCGCGATCAATACGTCAACCTGGTGATCCAGCGCGGGCTCGCCCAGCGGGGCGTGCCCTACGCCTGGGCCGGCGGCGACATCAACGGACCCACCCTGGGCAAAGGGCCGAGCGCGGCCGTCGTCGGCTTCGACTCCTCGGGCCTGATCCAGTACATCTACGCCGGCGTGGGAGCCAAGCTGCCGCGTTCCTCGGGAGATATGTACAAGGTCGGCCAGCACGTCACCGCTGACCAGGCGTTGCCGGGCGATCTGATCTTCTATGGGCCGGACGGCACCCAGAGCGTCGCGATGTTCCTGGGCAACAACCAGATGCTGGAAGTCACCGACACGGTCGTCGCGGTATCCGCGGTGCGGGCCAAAGACATGGCGCCCTACCTGGTCCGCGTCATCGCCTGAGTGTCACGCGGGGGCGTGCCGTTGACCCGCCGTGCAGATTCACGGCGCGACGACGGACACGCCCACCGTCGAGCGAGACCGGGCAGGGCTGCGGGCTAGGCGCAGTCGGTGCAGACCAGGCTGGTGGCATCCGCCAGCCGGCTGCGGTGGTGAACCAGAAAGCAGCTGCTGCAGGTGAACTCGTCAGCCTGCTTGGGGATCACCCGAACCGTGAGCTCTTCGTCTGACAGGTCGGCACCGGGCAGCTCGAAGGAATCCGCCGCTTCCGCCTCGTCGATATCTATTACCGCTGTGGCCGTATCCTTGCGCCGTCCCGCCAAGTCCTCGAGAGACTCTTCCTCAGGCTCGGCCTGGGTGCGGCGGGGGGCGTCGTAATCAACCGTCATGATCCGTGCCTTTCGTTTCCGCATTCGACGTCGCGTCAACGCGGTCGAATGCGAGTTTGTTCCCGTAGCCGGTCTCTGCTAAACACCGTTGTTTCCGGCTGTCTGTGCGCTGGGTCCTGCCTTGCTGTGGCCTGCGGATTCGCCTGCCATAGGCACGTAGAAAGCTGGGCTCAGGTTCGCCAGAGAGATTCCTGGGCGACGCTGGCGATCAGGGTACCGTCATCACGCTGAAATGAGCCGTGCGCCAACCCCCGCGCGTCGCTGTGACTCACCGCGGTGGCGTCGTAGAGGTGCCACCGGTGCGGGTCGGACGGCCGGTGCAGCCACAGCGCGTGGTCGAGGCTGGCGGCTCCGCCCGGACCGGGGAATTCCGGGCCCGGCGGACGTGCCGAGGACACCATGCCCAGGTCCGAGATGAAGGTCAGTGCGCAGGCTCGCAGCAGGGGATCGTCCTCGACCGGTTCGCGGGTGCGGAACCAGAACGGCTGGGTGGGCCACTCGACGCGGCTCTGCGGACCCGGTGCGAGCCGGATGTCGAAGTGATCGGCCCACTCGACCGGCAGTCGTGTGAGAATCGTCGCCTCCGTCAGCGGCACCCGCGGCTCCTGCGGTAGCTGCCAGTCGGTGGTCGTCTCGGGTTGATGAAACGACGCCAGCATTTCGAATATCGCGACACCGTCCTGCGTCGCGGTGACGCGGCGGGTGTTGAAAGAGCGGCCGTCGCGGGTGATCTCGACAGTGAAGTGGATGTCGACGCCGATCCGGCCGCCCTTGATGAAGTAGGCGTGCAGCGACTGCGGCAGCCGGCCGGGTTCCACGGTGGCGCCCGCGGCCGCCAGCGCCTGGGCGGCGATCAACCCGCCGAAGAGCCGGGGACCCGCACCGTAGGACGCCGATGCGCGAAAAGTGTGCCCACTGCGGTCGAGTTGGACCAACTCGGCGATCCAGCTCGACATGCTCTCCTCGGGGGTCGTCGTCGAAAATCGCACTCACGATAGCGTCTTAGACTCCTGGCATGGACCGCGGCCATGTCGACGCACCAGAGGGCCTGCTTCGGATCGAAGACTGCTTGGACGCCGACGGAAACGTCGTATTGCCGGCGGGCGTGACGCTGATCTCGTTGATCGACCGCAACATCGCCAACGTCGGCGACACCGTGGCGTACCGCTACCTCGACTACAGCCGGTCGGCCGAACCGGTGGTCTTCGAGCTGACCTGGACTCAGCTCGGTCAGCGCCTGCGCGCGATCGCGGCCCACGTACAGCGCAGTGCTGCCCGCGGTGACCGGGTCGCGATATTGGCACCGCAGGGGCTGGACTACATCGCCGGTTTCTTCGCCGCGATCAAGGCGGGCACCATCGCTGTGCCGTTGTTCGCTCCCGAATTGCCCGGCCACGCCGAACGTCTCGACACCGCGCTCGCTGATTCGCGGCCCGCTCTGGTGCTCACCACCGCAGCCGCCGCCGACAGCGTGCGCGGGTTTCTGGCCAAGCTACCGCCGGCCCGGCAGCCGCAGCTGATGATCATCGACGAGATTCCCGATTCCTCGGCCGCCGACTTCGTCGAGACCGTTGTCGACGTCGACGACGTGTCGCATCTGCAGTACACGTCGGGCTCGACCCGACCCCCGGCCGGCGTGGAGATCACCCACCGGGCGGTCGGTACCAACCTGATCCAGATGATCCTGTCCATCGATCTGCTCGATCGAAATACCCACGGCGTCAGCTGGTTACCGCTCTACCACGATATGGGCTTGTCGATGATCGGCTTCCCGACGGTGTACGGCGGACACTCCACACTGCTGTCACCCACCGCCTTCATCCGCAGGCCGCAACGCTGGATCCGGGCGCTCTCCGATGCGTCCCGGTACGGCCACGTCATCACCGCCGCACCGAATTTCGCGTACGAGTGGACCGCTGCGCGGGGCCTGCCCGACGCCGGGGACGGCATCGATCTGAGCAACGTGGTGATGATCATCGGGTCCGAACCGGTGAGCGCCGACGCGATCGCCACGTTCTCCGAGGCCTTCGCACCCCATGGCCTGCCCCCGACGGCGTTCAAGCCGTCCTACGGCATCGCTGAGGCCACCTTGTTCGTCGCGACCATCGCACCGACCGCGCCGCCCACAGTGATTCGCCTGGACCGCGAGCGGTTGGCCGAGGGAGTGGCGCAGGAGGCCGACGACGGCGCGGACGCGATCACCCAGGTGTCGTGCGGCCAGGTGGCCCGCAGTCTGTGGGCGGCGATCGTCGACCCGGCGACCGGCGACGAGCTGCCCGACGGCAGGGTCGGCGAAATCTGGTTGCACGGCAACAATGTCGGCCGCGGCTATTGGGGCCAGCCGCAGGAGAGCCGCCGTGTCTTCGGTGCCCGGCTCGTCCGCCGGCGATCCGGGGACGGCCATGCCGGCAGCGTGCCCGTCGACGGCGCCTGGTTGCGCACCGGCGACCTCGGCTTCTATCTCGGCGGCGAGCTCTACGTCGCCGGGCGCCTCGCCGACATCGTGGTGCTCGACGGCCGGACACTGTATCCGCACGACATCGAGAAAACCGCCGCGGATTCCTCAGCACTCGTCCGGCACGGGTACGTGGCGGCGTTCACCCTTCCGAAGAACCAGATGCCTGGTGCGACAACACACGACACCACAGAACAACTGGTGATCATCGCCGAACGCGCGGCCGGCACCAGTCGCAGCGACCCGGCAGCCGCGATCGCGGCGATCCGGTCGGCGGTGTTCGATCGTCACGGTATCGAGGCCGCCGACGTGCGGCTGCTGCCTGCCGGCGCCATCCCGCGCACCACCAGCGGCAAACTGGCCCGGCGGGCCTGCCGCGCCGAATACCTTTCCGATGCGCTGCGGGTGCGGTGATCGTATGCGGCCGTTGACCTTTGGCGCACTCGCCATTGCCGCGACGCTCACCGCGTGCGTCGCGCCGCCGGTCGCCTGGGCAGGCGGGCCGGCCGTCCTGAAGGTCTGCACCACCGGCGACTACCGGCCCCTGACCTACCGCGACCCGGCGACAGGACAGTACAGCGGGGTCGACATCGACATGGCCGCCGACTTGGCCGCGCATCTCGGGCGCACTCCGGTGTTCGTGCCGACCACCTGGTCGACGCTGGTCGCGGACCTCACCTCACCGGGACGATGCGATATCGCGATGGGCGGCATCACCGACACCCCGGAGCGCCGCCGCGACGTCGACGTCACCCGGGCCTACCTGGCCGGCGGCAAGACCGCGCTGGTCCCGGCGGCCAACGCCGAGCGGCTGGTGACCATCGAGCAGATCAACCAGCCCGATGTGCGGGTCATCGAGAACATCGGCGGCACCAACGAACGTTTCGCCCGCACTCACTTCCCCGACGCGCAGCTCACGATCTGGCCGGACAACACCACCATCTTCGATCAGCTCGCGACCGGCGGGGCCGACGTCATGGTCACCGACGCCATCGAAGCCATCTACCAGTCGTCGCTGCACCCCGAGTTGGTGGCCCAGCACCCCGCGGATCCCTTCACCTCCGAGGTCAAGGCCTACCTACTGCCCAAGGGCAGTCCCATCGCCGCTGCGACCGACGTCTGGCTCGTCGGCGCGCTCCACGACGGAACCTACGCCGACAGCTACCAACGGTGGCTGCACGCGCCGGCACCCGACCCGCCCAGCTAGGGCGGTTCAGCGGCCCTTCCACTGCGGCCTGCGCTTCTCCCGCCATGCCTGCAGGCCTTCGCCGACATCCTCGGTGGCGCCGGCGACCTTGCGCATGACCTCGCCGAAACGCACCGACTCGATCCAGCCCATGTCGGCGGTCCGCCAGGCCACTTCCTTGGTGGCTCGCTGCGCCAGCGGCGCGGCTTCGGTCAGGGTTCTGGCCCAGGCCTGGGCTTCGGCCTGCAGGTCCTGGGGTTCGACGAGCTTCCACACCAGCCCGATCTCCTTGGCCCGCTCGGCGCTGATGGGCTTGCCCGTGAGCAGCAGCTCCATGGCGTTGGCCCAGCCGACGCGGTGCGGCAACCGAATGGCGCCGACGATGGTCGGCATGCCCAGGGACACTTCGGGGAAGCTGAACGTGGCTTCGGTCGATGCGATCACAAAGTCGCAGAACAGGACCCCGGTGACTCCGTAGCCGACGCAGGGACCGTGCACGGCCGCGATCGTGGGTTTGAACAGTTCCATGCCGGACTCGAACGAATTGATCGTCGGCTTCTCCCAGAACGTCCCGCCGAAGGTGCCCACCGAGCCCTCGCCGTCTTTGAGGTCACCACCGGCGCAGAAGACGTCGCCGGTGGCGGTCAGAATCCCCACCCAGGCGTCCTCCTCGTCACGGAACCGATCCCATGCGGCGTTGATGCCCTGGCGGAGCGGGCCGTTGATGGCGTTGCGCGCTTCGGGCCGGTTGAGGGTGATCGTCGCGACGTGGTCTTCCAGTTGGTAGGTGACGAGGCTCATTGCTGCACTGTAGTTTCGGGCCAGGCTCCTGACGCTCAGTCGCGCAGGCGGGTGCTGCTGCGGCCGGCGGGACTCGCAACCGCGGTGACCATGCTGGTGCCGAACGCACCCGCATCGTCGAACAGGGTGGCGCTGCCCACCGACACTCCGTTCTCGGCGAAGTGCGTGTCGGCTTGCACACCGATGAACACGCCGCGGGGCAGCCGGGACATGGCCACCGTCAGGTCCCCGTTGATATAGCCCATGTCACCGGCGCCCAGGTTGGTCACCAGGTTCGCCGCCGCCTCGGCGACCACCGCCGCGCGGACGAAGGGCGTCGCCGGCAGACCGGCCACCGCGTCCAGACCGCCGTAGTACGCCCGCTTGCGTCCGGCAGTGTTCTGCTCGCCCATCGGGCTCCAGCCGGTTCCGTCGCCGTCGACGTAGAGGGCGTGGTCCTCGGTGTCGGTCGGCGAGCCGGCGGGCTGTGCCGGCGCGGCGTCCGACCGGTCCGGTGTACGAGATTGCCGGTACTGCAACAGAGTTGCGCGTGCCACGATCCAATCGTCCTGGATGATGTCGCATTCAGCGGTACGCATGCGGTTTCCGTGCCGGATCAGCCGCGTCTGGGTATGGGTGGGGACGGCGCGGGCAGGTTTGAGCAGGTCGAGCGTCAGCCGGGTGGGCAGGTATCCGACACTGCCGTACTTGCGTTCCAGCGTCGATGCCGCGAGCCCGGCGATCGCCTGACCGCTGAGCAGACCCTCGCTCCAGGATGCCGCCGCCGACGGGGTGGGCCGGAAGGTGCCGTTCGGGTGCTGAACGAAATACGCCGGACGGATACCGATTGCGCTCGAAGCCGCTGCCGTGCGCTTCGACAACACCATGCCACTGTTCATCGCTGCCATCCTCTGAGTCGGGGGAGCCGCCGCTTGCTTGACGGCTCACCAGCAACTATCACCCGGCGTGGCCTCGCGAAATATCCACCGATCGGCCGCAACACCGGATGAATGCGATGTCCACCGATCGGGGGACACGTCCCCTGGCGTCAGGCCTCCAGCCGGGCTCGGACGGCGGAAAGACGTTGTTGCAGTTCATCTTCGGTGATGACTCCGCGGGACAGCAGCGAGTGCGCCAAGGAGACCAGCTGGCTCTCGGGGTAGGGGAGGTCGGCATACATGGTGGCCGACAGGTCGTCCTCCTCGTCGCGGCGTTCTTTGAACGTCGGGATGTCGGCCTCACACGCTGCGTGATCGAGTGCGTCACAAAGCCCGTCGAGGCTGGTCTTCCACGGCGGCACCGGGTTCTCCACCCCGTATTTGGCCGCCATCACCGGCCAGACCTGATTGCGGTCGACAATCTGCTGTAACGGCTCGGGTGTCATTCGCCGACCGGATGCACAGCGGGCCGGGTGTCGGTGATGACATTGGTGGTCACCCCGGGCTTCGGCAGCGCGACGCCGATCAGGCAGTCGCGGGTGATGATCTCGGTCAGCTGATCCTCGGTCCAGCCGTCGGTGCCCTCGGGTCGCATCGGCATGACCATGAAGCGGTGCTTCTGGTTGGAATCCTGCACGCGGACTTCGACGTCGTCGGATAGGTAGAGCCCGAACTCGGCGAGAACCTGCCGGGGCCAGCGCACCAGCCGCCGCCGGTAGTTCGGGGTGCGGTACCACTCGGGGGAGTTACCGAGGATGGGCCGCGGGTAGCAGGAGCAGAGGGCGCAGACGATCACGTTGTGCAGACCCGGGGTGTCTTCGAGGATCTGGAACGCGGTGAAGTCGCTGGGGGTGCCGAAGCCGGTCGGCTCGAGCCAGTCGACACCGACCTCCTTGCTGGCGGTCATCGGTTCGGCGAGGGCAAGGGCTTTGAAGTCGGGATCCAGCCAGGCCCGGGCCACCAGGCGAGCCGCCGGTGTGGGGCCGATCTGCTCGGCGAACTCGGTGAAGCGGCGGTGCTCCTCGGCGGTGAAAATGCCCTTCTCGATGCACAATTCGCGCAGCGCGATCTCGAGCACCTCGAAGTCGGTGATCTCGTCGACCATCGGCTTGACGGTGCGGTCGTGGTCATGGTCGTGATCGTGGCCGTGGTCGGTCATGTCCGTCCGTTCCTATGCGGGTGCAAGCCAGTGCTCGGGGATTTCGGTGCGCAAGCTGTCGCTGTCCGGGCCGTTGAAGTCGTTCCACAGCTCGGACATGCTGAATTTGACGATGTAGAACCATTCGGGCTTGGCGTCGGGGATGTCCCAGGTTTCGTCCTCGGCGGCCGGGCTTTCGTAGGCCACCGCATCGATGACGCCCGTGGCGCCGCGGACGTACTCGGGGGTGCGGGTGTAGAACAGCACCGGCAGTTCGCGGACGACGACCCGGTCGCCGACCGTGAACCTCGGTTCGCCTGCCTTGCCCGCGTACACCTGCGGGTCGCCCTTGCCCTGGGCATGCACGATGTGACTGTTGCGCTTGACCTGCGATCCGTCACCTTCGAACTTGGGCCTGGCCGCCAGCGTCTTTCCCTCCAGTCCGCCCGCGTAGCGTTCCTTGACCTCCGCCATCCGCTCGGTCAGCTCGGTGAGACCGATGTGGTGCTTTTCGATCAGGACTCGGGCCACCGACAGCAGCCAGCGGCCGTAGTACGGGAAGCCCAGATAGACGGCGCGCTGGACGTCGACGTTGCCGATCCGGCGCCGTTCCTCCGAGAGCCAGATTCCGCGCCACGCCAGCACCTCGCAGATGACATACGTCATGTGCTCCCAGTACTCGTAGTCCTTGTTCTCGTACTTCATCGGGGCGTCCGGCTCGCCGCCGACGTCGTGCACCGGCTTCATGTAGGCGACGAACCGCGCGTGGTCGAGCAGATCCGGAGTGGGAGCGTCCGGCAACTCGGGATAAGCGGACTTGAGACGGGCCACCAATGCCAGCTGATCGGCGCGTTCTGCGGCAGTGCTCATTGAAGCCCCCTCGTGACCGTGCACAGGTCCCAACGCGAGCCAACGTAACACCGACTATGTCCGAAAGTGGTTGCAATCCATCGACTCTTACCCGCGAGACAATTGCGGGTACTTCTCAGGCGTAGCCCAGCGCCGCGTTCTCGGCGCGGATACGCACGGTGAGCACCAGCGCGTTGGCGATGCTGAACACGATGGCGGTGGTCCAGGCTGAGTGCACCAGGGGCAGCGCCACCACTTCGGCGACCACCGCGGTGTAGTTGGGATGGTGCATCCAGCGATAGGGCCCACGGTCGACCAAGGGCGCACCCTTGATGACGATCAGCCGCGGATTCCAGCGCTTACCCAGCGTGGACACGCACCACCAGCGCAGCGCGGTGCTGGCGGCCACGATCGCCACCATCGGCCAGCCGAGCCAGGGCAGGAACGGCCGGTGCAGGGTCGCCACTTCGACGATGCAGGACACCAGCAGCAAGGTGTGCATGCCGACCATCACCGGATAGTGCCCGCGGCCGAACTCCTGGCCGCCCTGGGCGAAGGACCATCGGGCGTTGCGCCGTGACACCGCCAGCTCGACAAGACGTTCGGCGCCGATCGCGAGGATGAACCCGTAATAGAACATTGGGGTGTAGATCATCGGGACTCCTTCACCAACTCAGAAGCAACAGTTCGAAGCTGAAGCCGGGCCCCATCGCCAGCATGATTCCCAGCGAGCCGGCCGCCGGCGCGTCCGCGAGAGTTCGGTTGAAGACGTCGAGCACCGAAGCCGACGACATGTTTCCGTTGTCGCGCATCGATTCCCAGCTGTGCCGCAGGGCTTCGGCCGGCATGCCGACCGCGTTGGTGATCGATTCGAGCACCTTGGGTCCGCCCGGGTGACACACCCAGGTTGTGATGTCGGCGGTTGTCAGCCCGTGCTCGGCGAGGAACCGGTCGACCTCGGCGCGGAGGTGGTCATCGGCCATCTTGGGAACGTCGCGTGACATCACCAGCTGGAATCCGCTGGAGCTCACATTCCAGCCCATCACCTCGACGGTGTCCGGCAACAGCGCGCTGCGGGTCGCCAGGATCTGCGGGCCCTGCTGCAGGGGAGCCCGGCAGGGACCCGATCGGCGCCCGTGCCGACCACCGCTGCCGCGCCGTCGCCGAACAGGCAGACGCCGATCAGCGCGGGAATCGAGGTGTCGTCGCGTTGCAGCGTCAGAGAGCACAGCTCGACGGAGAGCAACACGGCGACGTGGTCGGGGAAACCGCGCAGGTAGTCATGCAGCCGCGCCATCCCGGCTGCGCCGGCCACACAGCCGAGCCCGAACAGCGGGATGCGCTTGACGTCGGACCGGAGCCCCAGCTTCGACGCGATGCGGGCATCGATGGTGGGCACGGCCACGCCGGTGCTCGACACAGTCAGGATGGCGTCGATCTCGTCAGGGCGCAGGTGCGCCTCGTCGAGAGCGCGGCGCACCGCCTGCTCGCCGAGTTCGGCGGCGACCTCGAGGTAGGCCTCGTTGGCTTCGGTGAAACCGGTCAGCTTCGGGTAGCGCTCCACCGGCAGCGCGAGGTTGCGGTATTCGACGCCGCTGGTTCGGGCGAAGCGGCCGAAGCCGGGTTCGGCGAACTCGGTGAGCGCCCTGGCCACCTCGTCCTGGTCGTAGCGATGTGTCGTGAACGCGACGGCGGTGCCGGCGACGCGGGGATCACCGTGCCGGGGCGTGCCAATCGGGTTCAGCGAGTGGGAGAAAGCAGTATCTGTCATGCGCGATGCAACACTGCCGATGTGCTAAAACCATTCCCCGTTTAGACCGGTCGTGAAATATCGCACACGAACCTGAAATATCCGCCGGTCATCTGTATAAGCAGCGATCACATGGGCATTTATGAAAAGCTAAGAGGCACAACATAAATAGAGCCTGAGAATTCCCAGGAAGGCGGCCTGTTCTGGCAATTAATTGTGCACGGACTGGGGGACTGCTGATAATCCGAAATATCGTTGAACCGGCCTCCCGAAATTTCGTGCACCCATGTGATCATGAAAAGGATTGCCGCAGTCGGTCAGCCTCCCTCCGGAGGCTGAGCCGACCAGGGGGAGTGTTATCGGCCGAAACCGGCGTCGCGCAAGGCTTGTGCCATCGCGC
Organism: Mycobacterium sp. ELW1; assembly: GCF_008329905.1. Lineage (NCBI taxonomy): Bacteria > Bacillati > Actinomycetota > Actinomycetes > Mycobacteriales > Mycobacteriaceae > Mycobacterium > Mycobacterium sp. ELW1. The sequence continues at coordinate 3,088,548 of NZ_CP032155.1, forward strand.
CGGATGATCGGTTGTCGCGGTCCCGCCGCCCGCCGTCGCCGCCACGAGCGGGCTGGCGCCGCTCGCTACGGCCGGCAGGCGCGCTACTGCGCCCAGAGCCCTTGGTCTGCTTGGCTTTCGGTTCATCACCGAGGCGCAGGGTGAGTCCGATCCGCTGGCGATCCACGTCGACGTCGACGACCTTGACCCGCACCACCTGACCCGAGCGCACCACTTCATGCGGATCGGACACGAATCGGTCCGACATCGCCGAGACGTGCACCAAACCGTCTTGATGGACACCGACGTCGACGAAGGCGCCGAACGCCGCGACGTTGGTCACGACACCTTCGAGCACCATTCCGACCTTGAGATCGGCCACCTTCTCCACACCTGCGGCGAAGGTCGCGGTGGAGAAGGCCGGCCGCGGATCGCGGCCCGGCTTTTCCAGCTCGGCGAGGATGTCGGTCACCGTGGGCACGCCGAAGCGGTCGTCGGCGAAGTCGGCCGGCCGCAGTGTCCGCAACGCTCGTTCGTTGCCGATCAATTCGGCCATCGTGATACCCGAACGGTCCAAAATGCGCCGCACCACCGGATAGGCCTCCGGGTGGACGCCCGAGGCGTCGAGGGCGTCGTCACCGCCGCGGATCCGTAGGAAGCCGGCGCACTGTTCAAAGGCTTTGGGGCCCAGGCGTGGAACATCGAGCAAGGCGGTGCGGCTGCGGAACGGACCGGTCTTCTCGCGGTAGGCCACGATCGCTTCGGCCAACGACTCGGAGACTCCCGACACCCGCGACAGCAGCGGAACCGACGCGGTGTTCAGGTCGACCCCGACGGCGTTCACTGCGTCCTCCACCACCGCATCGAGGCTGCGGGCCAGGGTGCCGGGGGTGACGTCGTGCTGGTACTGGCCGACGCCGATCGACTTCGGTTCGATCTTCACCAGTTCGGCCAGCGGATCCTGCAGGCGGCGGGCGATCGACACCGCACCGCGGACCGTCACGTCCAGACTCGGCAGCTCGCGGGCGGCGTAGGCCGACGCCGAATACACCGACGCCCCGGCCTCGCTGACCATAGCCTTCGCCGGTGCGCTGGCACCCGCCGCGCGAATGTCGGCGATCAGCTCGGTGGCCAGTGCATCGGTCTCCCGGGACGCGGTGCCGTTACCGATCGCAATCAGCTCGACGCCGTGCCGGGCAACCAGGGCGGCCAGGGTCGCCTTGGCCGAATCCCATTGGCGCTGAGGCTGATGTGGGTAGACCGCGCAGGTGTCGAGCACCTTGCCGGTGTCGTCGACGACGGCGACCTTGACCCCGGTGCGGAACCCCGGATCGAGTCCGAGCGTGGTGCGGGTACCGGCAGGCGCCGCCAGCAGCAGATCCTTGAGATTTTTGGCGAAGACGGCCACGGCGTCCTCTTCGGCGCGCTGACGCAACCGCATCCGGGCATCGACCGCACCGGAGATCATCAGCCGGGTGCGCCAGGCCAGCCGGACCGTGGTGGTCAGCCATGGGGTGGCCGCAGCTTTGGCGGTCAGATCGACGCCGAGGGCGTTGGCGACCATCACCTCGTAGGCGTCGTCGCTGCCGCCGTCGAAGCGCACGGCGAGGGCTTGTTCCTTCTCTCCGCGCATCACCGCCAGCACCCGGTGCGAGGGCATGTCCTCCAGCCGCTCGGTGAATTCGAAGTAGTCCCGAAACTTCTGTGCCGCTGGGCTCTTCGCGGCCTCGTCGGAGAACGGTGCGGTCCGCACCGCACCCTCGGCCCAGAACTTGGTCCGGATCGCACCCACCAGCTCGGCATCCTCGGCCGCCCGTTCGACGAGGATGTGCCGCGCGCCGTCGAGTGCCGCCGCGGCGTCGGCGACGTCGGCGGTGAGGAATTCGGCAGCGGCGGTTTCGGGGGCGACAGCGGGGTCGGCGAGCAGACGGTCGGCGAGCGGCTCGAGGCCTGCTTCCCTGGCGATCTGGGCTTTGGTACGCCGTTTCGGCTTGTACGGCAGGTAGATGTCCTCGATCCGAGACTTCGTGTCGGCGCTCAGCAGCGCGGACCTCAGCTCGTCGGTCAGCTTGCCCTGCTCGTCGATCGACGCGAGCACCGCGTCCCGTCGTTCGTCGAGCTCGCGCAGATAACGCAGCCGCTCCTCGAGGTCGCGCAGCTGACCGTCGTCCAGGCTGCCGGTGACTTCCTTGCGGTAGCGGGCGATGAACGGAACGGTCGCACCCTCGTCGAGCAGCCGGACCGCGGCGGCCACCCGGGCCTCTGCGACGGCGAGTTCTTCAGCAAGACGGGCATTTACAGATTTGAGGGTTGGGCTCGAAGTCACGCGCAGACCCTACCGAACCTCGCCGACAATCCCACGACCCGTCGAGGGGTGTTGCGCGCGCAGGAATAGCCCCGCGGATCGGGGAGTTGGCCGCTGTATGCCCAGACAACTGACCGAGTCCGAGTGGCAGGAGTTCCTCGCCGCCAAACATGTGGCGGTGCTGTCCGTCGCCACCACCGACGGCCGGCCGCCGGCCAGCATTCCGATCTGGTACCAGTACACCCCCGGCGGGGACATCCAGTTCTCCACCGGTCCGTCGACCCGCAAGGCGCGGCTGATCGCCGAGGCCGGCGCGGCGACGCTGGTAGTCCAAGACGAGGAGCCGCCGTACCGCTACGTCGTCGTCGAGGGCACCCTGGTCGACACCACCGACCCGACGCCGCCGGAGGTCCTGGAGAAGATCGCGGTGCGCTACCTCGGTGAGGACGGTGGGCGTCAGTTCCTCCAGTCCATGGCGGGCCACGCCAACGTGCTGTTCACGATCCGGCCCGACCGTTGGCTGACTGCTGACTTCTCCGACGAGTTGTAGCCGCCGGCCGATCCGGGTCTGAGTTGGGATCGGTAGCCGTCCGGCAGTTCTTCACTTCTCTCATCGACGCCACCGAGGCGGCGGACAACGAGAGGAACAACCCCATGAAGATCGTGCCGACTCCCATCGCGCAGCACATCGACCGCGTCGAGCGCCAGCACAGTCTCTACATCGCGATCAGCACCGGCCTGCTGGCCTTCTGGTCGATCTACCGGGTGCTCTGGTCGATCTACCTGGCGGTGACCTATGACTTCATCTTCGGCTCGCTGGTGTTCCCGATCGTCCTGTGGGGCGCGATCGGTGTGGTCGCGGCGGTCGCGTCGATCGGCTTCGCCACCCGCTACCTCAAGGGATCGGCCACCGGCACCACCGAAACCAATCAGGTCTGACCCGGCATCGCGGGTGCCTGCGCCCGGTGCCTGCGCGCGGCGCAGGCACCGGGGCGTGCTGAAACGGGATGTGGCGGCCGTGCGATAGGACGGAAAGTACACCGGTTTTGCCGCCGGCACGCCGACGGCCAATGTGTGCGACGATGCCCCTACGCCAAGGGGCAACCCTTCGCAGGGAGATCGAGAGGACCGCCGGATTCATGAGTGAACGGCACCGCACCGCGGCACTTGTCCACGCAGTCGCCATCGCGAGCGTCACCGTCGGTGCTGCCCTGGCCGGAGCCGCGACGGCGGCTGCCGACCCGATGACGCCGACGCCCATTCCGGTCCCGTCGGATCCTGCCGCCGTCCCGCCGGGCCAACCCGTGGCGATGCCGGTCGATCCGGCGGCGCCGCCCGCACCCGCACCTCCGCCACCCGGGGCGCCGCCCTCGGTGCCGGAAATCGCCAATCCGACCTACGGTTCGCAGAACACCCCCGGCGTCCTCGGCTCGCTCAAGGACATGTGGCACAACGTCCGCGACCCGTATTACGGGCCTGACGAGTCCGCATCGGCCAGCGGCTCGGTCGCGCCGCCACCGGGTGCCGGAGCGCCGCCGCCGCTGCCGCCCGGATACAAGTCGTACACCGCCCCCGGTTCGGAGGCGCCCCCGAGCGAGTACGGCCCGGGTAAACCGCCGCCGCCGGGAACTCCGGCGCTGCCGCCGGGCTACTACTCGCTGAACGGTCCGCCGCCGCCGGGGTACGAGTTCAACACTCCCGGCCAGCCGGCTCCGATCACGGCGACGCCGGCGCCGACGCCGTAACGCCGCGACGGGCGACGTTACGGGGTAGGGGATTACTCGCGCCGTCTGCTGGTTATGCTTGCTAAGTATCTCGATGACGTCCGGACGCTGGAGTCGTGCTCATGACCTTGATCAAATCCGCGCTGACCGCTGTCGGCGCACTCGCGGTTGGACTCGCGATCGGTATCGCGCCCGCGAGCGCGGACCCGCCGCCGCCGGATCAGAACGTGGGCGAGGTGGCGCCGGACTGGGCGCCCCGCAAACCGGCAGAGGTGTGGGCCGGACACCCGGTGGTGTGGACGCATATGTGGGGCGGCCGCTGGGGCGTCTGGATCAACGACCAATTCATCACGTTGTCGTCCAACCCGGTGACCAACGGCGGCTGAGCGGTTGCTGGTAGCGAGTCTCACTCGTCACATTCGCCGTCCAATCTCGGGCTGGGGTGGATACTCCGAAGTGGACCGCTATATAGTTAGTCCGCTTAAGGTTTTCGGTAATAGGGCAGGAGAACGATGGCTGGTTTGATGAGTCGCGCGAAGCTGGCAAGTCTTGCGCTGAGTGCTGTGGCGGCTGCAGGCGTCATCACCGCCGGCCCCGCTGCCGCCGATGCCAGCGACGACTTCCCGATCCCACACCGCATCATCATCACCCAGTGCGATGTCGAGCAGTACATGGCCGCGGCGCGCGACACCAGTCCGGTGTACTTCGAGCGCTACATGATCGACCGCAGCAACCGGCCCGCCGAGGTGCAGCAGATCGCGTTCGATCGCATCCACTGGTTCTTCTCGCTCGACCCGGTCGCCCGACGGCAGTACTCCGAGAACACCGCGACCAACGTCTACTACGAGTTCGTCGCGACCCGCTGGGGCAACTGGGCCAAGCTGTTCTTCAACAACAAGGGCGTCGTCGCCAAGGCCACGGACGTCTGCATGAACTACCCGCCCGGCGACATGTCCGTCTGGGACTGGCCGGTCGCCAGGTAGCCTCGGCTAATTTCTGAGCGGCGGTAACACCGCCGTCAATTCCAGCTATGTACAGGCATCAATGGTGATGCCCCCTACGTAGGTGGACTATGAAGCAAACCCAAGCGATTGTGGTCGCGGCGCTCGTGACCTGCACCTCGATGATCACGGCGCCCCTGGTTGCAGCCGATCCCGGGCGAGTGCCCTGCGGGGTGCTCGACCAGGTCCGCGAGAGCCTCGACAACGACATCAATGCCGGCATCGGCGGAGTGCGGATCGTGATCAGCTCGCCCTACGCCAGCGGAGCCGCCCAGCAGCGCGACACCAACGTGAAGCTCGCGATGATCAGTCACGGCGTGCACTACATGGAAGACATCAACGGGCCGGGCATCGTCCCGGGCCTGGCTCCGGCTCTGGTCGACCTACGCCGGGCCAGCGACGACATGCGCGACGCCGTGGGTGCGCTGTTCGTCATCTCGCCCGGTTACGGCTACGGATACGGGGATGGCTACGGGAGTTACGGCCCGACGGTGTCCAACGCCTGGCCGCAGCCCTCCACCTGGACCGCGATCGACTACGCCGACCAGAAGAAAGACGACATCTACGCGCTGGTGAACGGCCTCCAGGGCACCTGTACGCCGTAGTCCGACTACGAGGCGCTGAGGATCTTGATGGCGAAGACCAGCGTGTCACCCGGCAGGATGCCGGCCCGCGGCTGGCCCTGCGGGTAGCCGTCGGCAGACACCATGGCGACCGCGACGGTTGATCCGACCTTCTGGCCCGCGATCGCCTTCTGGAAGCCGGGAACCACGCCGTCGAGCGAGAATTCGGCCGGCTCGCCACGCTGGTAGCTGCTGTCGAACACGCTGCCGTCGCGGCCGTTTACACCCTCGTAGCAGACCGAGACGGTGGCCGTCGGTGCGACGACCGGTCCGGTACCTGCCTGCAGCGTGTGCACTTCGGTTGCGTTCACGCTGAACGGGGCGGTCACCGTGACGACCGGGGCCGCGGTGTCCGTCGATCCCGTGACCGCGACACTGCCGGTCGCGCCGGGCAACGTCCACTCCGGAGTTCCCGCGGCGGCCGGCGGCGCGGTCGGGCAGGCCGAATCCGGACCGGCCGCCTGGGTGAGCGTGGACGAGACCGCCGGGGCGGTCGAGGACTTGCTCGCCGACGGGCTGGCTGCGTCCGAGCCGCAGGCCGCAAGGGACACGGCAAACGCGGCGGCGCAGGCACTGAACGCGACAACAGAGGGCAGGCGGGAGAAGTTCACGCTCGTCACGCTACAGCGGATTGACTCGCCGAAAGTCTTGGCTCACACCGAACTCATTCTCAGCAAAGCCTCAGACGGCGTAGGCAAACTGCATCCAGGCGCCTCGAGGCGCGGATCGTTCTTGTCACGAGAAAGCGAAGCTGAACGCAATGGACTACAGGTCAGGACACTCGCCGCAGGAGGGCCACTACCAGTGGCAGCCGAAAGATTCTGTGGAACATTCTAATTCACGGCAGTGGCATCCCGGCGGATATCAGTACGGTCACAGTGCCACCGACACGGCGCAGCTGTACCCGCCCCATTACGGGGCCCCGCCGCGGGATGGGAGATCTGCGTCACAGCAAAATTCCCGGCAACGGATGAAGTCGCGAGTGGGCGTTCTGGTCGGCGGTACAGCCGTGGTCGCGATGATCGCCGGGGCCGCCGGCGCGGTCGCCGTGGTCGACCACTCCGAACGCCCGACGGCTACCGCACCGGGGCAACTCGCGCCCGGGGCGTCGGAGCCGAAGAACCCCGCGGTGGCCGGTCAGCCGGCCAGCTCGGCACCTGTCGGTTCGGTCGAGCAGGTCTCGGACAAGGTGCTTCCCAGTGTGGTGAAGCTGCAGATCACCACTGGTCAGGGCAGTGAGGAGGGGTCCGGAATCATCCTGAGCTCCGACGGGCTGATCTTGACCAACAATCACGTCGTGGCTGCCGCTGCCCAGGGTGCTAGTAGCGGGCCGATGGCAGCCGAGGACGGGCCGGACGGTCAGTTCCCCGGCGGCCCCGGCGGCCGCCCGTCCGGTCAGAGCCGCGGCGGCATGCAGGCGACGGTGACGTTCGCCGACGGCCGGACCGTGCCGTTCACCGTCGTCGGCGCCGACCCGGCCGACGACATCGCGGTGGTTCGGGCTCAGAACGTTTCGGGGCTCACCCCGATCACGATCGGATCGTCGAAGGATCTGAAGGTCGGCCAGAACGTCGTCGCGATCGGCTCCCCGCTCGGCCTACAGGGCACCGTGACAACGGGCATCATCAGCGCGCTGGACCGTCCCGTCGCGACCGGCGACGAGCAGTCCGGCCAGCATTCGGTCATGAGCGCCATCCAGACCGATGCGGCGATCAACCCCGGCAACTCCGGTGGCGCGCTGGTGGACATGAACGGTGACCTCATCGGCGTCAACTCCGCAATCGCATCGCTTGGCGGCGGCCAAGATTCGCAAGCGGCCCAGAGCGGATCGATCGGCCTCGGCTTCGCGATTCCGGTTGACCAAGCGAAACGTATTGCCGACGAACTGATTTCGACCGGAACTGTGCAGCGCGCCTCGCTGGGCGTTCAGCTCAGCTCCGACGACAGCGCGCGGGGCGCACTGGTCGCCGGCGTCGCGGACGGCAGTCCGGCTGCAGCGGCAGGCATGTCGAAGGGTGCGGTGATCACCAAGGTCGACAACAAGGTGATCGACGGTCCGGAGGCGCTCGTCGCCGCCATCCATTCCAAGGCGCCCGGCGACGACGTCACGCTGACCTACAACGACCCGTCGGGCGCGTCACGCACCGTGCAGGTCACCCTCGGACAGATTCAGTCCTAGCGGCACAACCCATCTCGAGATGGACGGTGGCTATTGTCTAATGGCTACCGTCCATTTTTGGCAGTCCATTTCGGCATTGGGGGAGACCGATGATGAACCGCACCACCTGTCGGCTGGGCGTCGTCGTCGCGTTCGCGGGGCTGACGATCATCGGTCTGCCCGGATGCTCGCCGGGGTCCTCGGCACCGGCCGCCGGCACGACGAGCACCCGTACCGCCGATGCCGCCGCCGGCTGCACGAAGGCCGAATTCGCCGACGCGGCCACCACGGCCGTGCACGCCGTGAGCAACGACAACATCTACCGGATCGACGACGTGACATGCGCCGACGGCTGGGCGGTGACCAGCGGCCTCTGGTCCAGCACGGCCAACCCGGACATGGGCGCCCCGAGCACGCTGGTGTTCCAGCAGCACGGCGGCCAGTGGATCAGCCAGGACAAGCAGAAGGTCTGCGGCACGAATGCCTCGGCCACCCCCGCTCCTGCGGACGCGACGATCCCCGCCGCGCTGTACGAGCTCGGCTGCCTGACGGGATAGCTCCCCATTTGTTTGCCGCATGCGCTAACTTGGCGGGGTGTCGAGGGGAGCACACGTCACTGTGCGCGCAGTGCGGTCGCCACTCGTCCTGATCGTCACCGCTGCAGTGGTCGTCGCGGCGATCGCGTTCCGAGTGCATTCGGACTCACGGCTCCCGCAGTTGATTTCGGGCCCATTCGCCTTACTGCTTGCCGCATCGACCAATCTGGGCGATTCGCAGGCGGACCGTGTCGAGCTGACCGCGGAGCTGCCTGATGCGCAACGCCCTGAGCGGCTCGACGCGTGGGCGACGGCCAACGGCTTGTCGGTTCGATGGCGGCCCGGTGAGCGCTGGGCGGTGATCGGCGGCCCTCCTGCTCGGGTCAGCGCCGCGTTCCAAGTGGCCGTCCACGATTTCCGCGGGAAGGCAGGCGCGGTGTTCTACGCCTCGCCTCAGCAGCCCGCCGTCCCGGCGTCGTTGCGTGACAAGGTGACTGGTCTCGGGCGCATCCTCAGCTATACGCCGTATCACTCCAACAGCCCCTCGTTCCGCCCGCTGGACGTGCCCGACCACAGCCTGCCGCCGGACTCGTTGCGGACGACCTACAACGTGCGCCCGCTGACAGAGGCCGGCTACACCGGCAAGGGTGGCACCATCGCGGTCTTCGGGTTCGACGGATTCGATCAGGCCGACCTGGACATGTTCACCGCCACCTACGGGTTGCCGCGGCTCGTTCCCGAGGTCGTCGGCGGCGTGCCAGAACAACGCAGCGGCGAATCCACGATGGATTTACAAGTCGCCCATGCGATTGCGCCTGACGCACGCAAGGTGCTGGTCAACGCCAGGACGACGGTCGCCGGTGGCGGCACCTACGTCAAGATCGCCGAACTGATGCAGTCGGTGGACCGGCAGTTCCCCGGGGCGGTGTGGAGTCTGTCCATCGGCTGGGGCTGCGACAGGCTGATCACCGCGGCCGACCTGGCCCCGATCCGGGGTGCGATCTCCACCGCACTTGCCCACGGCACCACGGTGTTCGATGCGAGCGGGGATCTGGCCGGCCTGGAATGCAAACGCGGTCATGACTGGTCGGCGCCGCCCGGACCGGCCGACGTCGGGCTCGATGCCGTCGCATCGCTGCCCGAGGTGACCAGTGTGGGTGGGACCACGCTGTCCACCGACGAGAACTACCGGTGGCTGGGCGAACAGGCCTGGAGCGACGGTCCATTGACGCAGGGGAGCGGCGGTGGCGTGTCCAACCTCTTCGACCGGCCGCCATGGCAGGCCGGTGTGACCACGACGACCAACACCGTTCGCCGGCTGACGCCCGATGTCTCGGCGGTGGCCGACAATTCGACCGGTGCGGTCATCGTGCAGAACCAGCAATTGGTGGTCGGGGTGGCACGTCGCAATCCGCACCGATCTGGGCCGGCATCGCCGCGGTGATGAATCAGTTCCTGGTCGCCAACGGCGGGCGGCCGGTCGGTGAGCTCAATCCGGTGCTCTACCGACTGAAAGCCGGTGCGGCCCGGCCGGCATTCCACGACATCACGTTGGGTACCAATGCCGTCGCGATCTCGCAGCCGGGCTACGACATGGTGACCGGCCTGGGCAGTCCCGACGTCGACAACATGGTGCGCGACATCCTCGACGTGCAACGGTCTCCGCGATGACCGGCCAGCCAGGCATCGCGACGATGCCGTGCCCGAACTGCGCCCATGACGTCCCCGCGGGACGGTTCTGCGTGCGCTGTGGCGCCCACCTCTCGGTGGCTCCGGGTGAGCGCCCGAGCCCGCTGCGGGTGAGCGATTTCGCCGCCGCACCGGGCGAGAACGTGCTTCAGCCGTCGATCGTCAGCTCGATGTTCCCGCATCTGCCGAGCCGCTCACGGGTGGCATTCCGGTTCGCACTCGGGCTTCTGCTGGCCGTGCTCGTCGCGTTCTGCGTGCTGCAGTGGTATGTGCCGATGCTGGCGCTGGCCATCTTCGCACCGCCCACGCTCATCGCGATCTACCTGGTCGAGTCGCGGGTGCTGGCTGACCTGCCCGCCTGGGTCTGGGCGCTGACCGCCGTTCTGGGTGCTGCGGTCGGGGTGGCGTGGGCGACCTTGACCGGCGCCATCGTGGCCGAGTCCTACAGCCTCGGACTGGGTGCCCAGGTCCCGACCATGCGTCTGCTGCTCGACGCGGTGGTCATTCCCTTCGGCGGCCTGCTGGCGATGCAGGTGCCGGTGATCGTGGTTCGGCTGCTGCGGCCTCCGGTGCGAGAGTCGTTGCACGGCGCCGTGATCGGCCTGCTCGGCGGCGCGATGTTCCTGCTCGCCACAAACGTGATCAGAATGATCCCGCAGTTCGGGGATAGTGCGGTCACCGGCGATCTGCCCATCGAGGACCTGTTGCTACAGGCCGGGGTGCGGGGAATCGGGGAGCCGTTGACCGGGCTCTCGCTCAGCGGCCTCATCGGAGCGTGGCTCTGGTACGTCAACCGCCGCAATCTCCGCACCGTCGCGGTCGGCGGTCTCGGGTTGATCATGGGCGCCGCGGCCTACGCCTGCGTCGGTCTGGCCCAGGCCTACCGGCTGCCGCCGTACCTGCAATTCTCCGTGCACATCGTGTTCGCGGTCGCGGCGGTCATCGCCTTGCGGCTCGCGCTGCAGGTGACGATGTTGCGCGACGAGGACGTCGAGACCTATCCGGCGCTTCCGATTCTGTGTGTGTGGTGTCAGCACGTCGTGCCCGACACCAGGTTCTGCCCGGCCTGCGGTGTCGCCGCACAGGCGGCGTCGCAGACGTCCCGGGCCGCGCGTCGACAAGACCGCCCGCAGCTCCAGATCGCGACGGCGGAGTCATGAGTGCCCCGACCGCGCCGCAGATGGCGGAACTGTATCCCGGTTACGCGGTGGCGCCGGGTGCCTACACCGCTGGGCCGCAACGGTTTACCCCGTTGCGGCGGATGCTCGTGCCACTGGTCGTCACACTGGCGGTCTTGATCGGAGCCTCGACGGCGGCCTGGGCGGTGGTTGGTGGCCCGTCGGTGCGTTATGCATGCCCACCCGATTGCGGGCGGCCGCCGACGGGTGTGCCGGTACAGGCGAGTCCGCGTTTCGTGTCTGCCGACGGCGAGTTCTCGGTGTCGTATCCGGCGGAGGGCACGGCCTACAAGGTCACCATGGAGAACGACGGCGTCTCGGCCACGTACACCGGCGGCGACGGCGGGGTGATGGAGTTGTTCGGGGTCCCGGCCCAGGGCCGCTCCGCCGAGGAGATCATCGACGATCTCCTCAAGGACAAGCAGCCCGACGCGACGGTGGCCTATGTGCTGCCCAACACGACAGTCGGTTATCAGCTCGGATTCGGTGAAGTGCTCGACGTCTACCCGCAGGGCGGCGCCACGGTGTCTCGTACGCGGATCGTCGTGATGGCGGCGGTGAAGAACGATCTTGCGTTGGTGGGTGCGGCCATCGGGCCGTACCGCAAATTCGGACCCGGCAACGGGCCCGGCGTGCCGTCGGGCGCGAATCTGGAACTCGCGCAGGATCTCGGCAAGTACGTCAATAGCTTCCTGTGGAAGGGCGATCCGCCCCGATAAGGCGTCGTACGCTCAACGGCGATGCTCGAGAAATCCGAGATTCGCTTCCTGCCGGTCGGCGAGCGCCGTCTGGCGTACGAAGTGCGCGGCGACGGCCCGCCGCTGGTGGCACCCGCGTGGTGGGTGAGCCACCTCGAACTGGACTGGCAGCACCCCGGCGTGCGGCGGTTCTGGGAAGGTGTCGCGGGCGGCTACACCCTGATCCGCTATGACCGGCTCGGGGTCGGGATGTCGGACCGCGACGTGCAGCAGGCCGATCTGAGCCTCGACGGCGAGGTCACGATGTTGCGCGCACTGCTCGACGAGCTCGGGCTGGACCGGGTGTCGCTGATCGGCGGTTCGTCGGGCAGCTGTACCGCCACGGCCTTCGCCGCGGCGTTCCCGGACCGGGTGGAGCGCCTGGTGCTGTACGGGTCGTACCCGCACGGTGAGGAACTGACGGCCCCCGGGGTTGGCGACGCGATCGTGGCCGCGGTGCGCGCGCACTGGGGGCTCGGTTCGCGGATGCTCAGCGATATCTTCCTCGGCAGTGCCGAGGCGGCGGAGCATGAACGTTTCGCGCGGCTGCAGCGCGAGTCGGCGTCCGCCGACACCGCTGCCGAACTGTTGAGCCTGGTCTACCGCTTCGATGTCCGCGCGCATCTTCCGCTGGTGCGCCAGCCGGCCACGGTCGTGCATCGGCGTGATGATCGCGCCGTGCCGTACCGGCTCGGACGCGAGGTCGCAGCCGCGATTCCTGGTGCGACATTCATTCCGCTGCAAGGGCAATCGCATTTTCCCTGGCACGGTGACGTCGAGTCCGTCATCCGGGCCTGCCGCCAGGGGCTGCATCCCGATCAGACCGCCGGGCCCGGGGCCGGCCGCCAATCGGTGCTGTTGTCCGAGCGGGAACGCGAGGTTCTCGGTTGTGTCGCACACGGTCTCGGTGATCGCGAGATCGCCGAGCAGCTCCAGCTGAGCCCGCATACCGTGCACCGGCACGTCGCGAACATCCGCCGCAAACTGGGGGCGACGTCCCGGACGGCCGCGGTCGCGCAGGCAGCCCGCCTCGGATTGGTCTAGCGTCCCGGCGTTCGCAGCGCCCACTTCTGCAGCAGGCCCTCCACGCGGTCGGCGCCGTGGCGCACCCCGCCGGTGGCCTCGAATCCGGCTGCCACCGCGGCTGCACCCTCACCCATCGTCATCGCTTCTTCCACGGCCGAGCGCAGGCGCTGCCTGGTGAGCCGCCGGGCCGGCAAACGCGTCCCGCACCGCGCGATCTCGACCCGGCGCGCCACCTCGAACTGGTCGCGCCCGAACGGCACCACACACACCGGAATTCCCCGGGCCAAAGCCTTTTGCGTGATCCCCATCCCGCCGTGGGTGATGACGCACACCGTGCGGTCCAGGATCGCCGAGTGCGCGGTGAATCGTGACAGGGTCGCGCCGCGACGTTGCCGCACATCGACGTTCCCGCCGCCGGGCAGTGTCGCCACCACGTGCACCGGCAGCCCTTCCAGTGCGTCGATGGCGGTGCCGACGAGTTCGTTGTCGGCCTGGGCCAGCGACGAGGTTGTCACCAGCACGATGGGGTCGTCGATGTCGTCGAGCCAGGATTCGTCTCCGGTGCGGGGCGGGTCGAACGAGGCCGGACCGATGAGCTCCACGTTCGGGCCCCAGTCGGTGTGCGGGTACTCGAACGGTTTTCCGGTCGCGATCAGCAGCACGGGTGCCCGCCGCAACAGCTGGCCGGCGCTGCGCACTTTCGGCAGTCCCAAACGTCTTCGCACGGGCGATATTTCGGACCTGAACGGTACGTCGAACACCACGCTGGTCACCAGCTGTATGCCGCAGTCACGCACGAAGCCGACCGGGCCGGGGCGGGGCGCGACGCCTGCCCCGAACGGAGCGGAGCCGGGGGATCGCAGGTACGGGATGAACGGACTGAGCACCACCCACGGTTGCGGCATCGTCTCGGCGGCCGATTGGGCTCCCCAGCTGTTGGCGTCGATCAGGCAGATGTCGGGCTCGACATCTCGGACCGCGTCGCGGAAGTCGTCGACTTCGTACTGTGCGCACTGGCCCAGCACACGCACGGTGTTGCCTGCCGCACGCAGCACCCCGCCGGCAGCCGGGCCCGCGCTCTGCAGCGCCTCGATCCGCGGGTCGACGGCCTCGGCGTCAAAACCCAACTGGCGGCACAGGTCCACTCCCGCGGCGAGCGTGCGCACGTGCACCCGATGACCGCGCGACGCGAGCTCGGTCAGCAACGCGCAGAACGGGAAGAGATGGCCCAGCGCGGGTGCGGTGTAGGCCAGTACTACTGCCATCGCGGCTCGGGCCGGGTCTCGGCGACACGGCAGCCCACTCAACGGCTCCTGTCTCGGATGCGGGCGGCCCAGGCCCGTCCGAGGCCGGCTCCGGCGACGGCGACCCGCTGCGTGGTTCCCACGGTGGCCCGCTGGGTGAAGATCTCGAAGTCCAGAGCTTCGATGCGGGACAGGATTTTGGAGTACAAGGTCAGGGCGGTCTCGACACACGGGCGGGAAATCGGTGCCAGCATGGCGATTCCCGGCTGCGCCTGCGCGTACACAGCCCGGGTGAGCGCATGTTGTTCCATCAGTGCCGACCGTACCCGCGCATCGGTTCGCCGGTGCGCCTGACACCACGACAGCAAATCGCGGTCGACTCCGTGCGCGGCCAGTTCGTCGGCGGGCAGATACACCCGGCCACGAGCAAGGTCTTCGTCGACATCGCGCAGGAAGTTGGTCAGCTGAAAGGCTTTTCCCAGCGCCGCGGCATAGGGCGCGGCTTCCTCGCGCGGCACGACGGTGCCCAGCACCGGCAACGTCTGGAAGCCGATGACTTCGGCTGAGCCGTACATGTAGCGCTCCAGGGCGCTGCGATCCGGATAGTCGGTGACGGTGAGGTCCATCCGCATCGAGGCCAAGAAGTCGTCGAACAGCTCCCAGCCGATGGCGTATCGCCGTGCCGTGTCGACCACTGCCGCCAGGATCGGGTCGTCGTCGCACGGTTCGTGGTCGACCAGACCGGTGAACAGCTTGTTCGACAGTGCGGTGAGCTCCGAGGTGCGCTGGTCCGGACTCAGGCCGGTGTCGCGATCGTCGAGAATGTCGTCGGCACGACGAGCGAAGGCGTACAGCGCGTGCACCGCCGGGCGCTGGTAGGGCGCCAGCAGCCGGGTGGCCAGGAAAAAGGTCTTACCGTGCCGGGCGTTGAGCACGCGGCACTGCCGGTAGGCCTCCCGCAGTGCGGGCTGGTGCACACCGGCGGCGTCGAGTTCGGACCCGATCATGGGTGTCTCACCGCGGCTTCGGTCGGTCGTCGTACATCAGGCCACCCGCACCGTGCACGCGTGCGCCATACCGGTCAGTGCGCTACGCGGCTGTTCCGGAATCTGAACGCCGTCAAGCAGATTCAGCGCCCGGGTGCGCAACTGGAGAATCCGCTCCTCCACCCACTGCACCGCGCCGCTGGCATGCACCAGTGCGCGCCAGCGCTCTACGGCGTCGTCGTCGAGTTCGGGGAGAGCCCGCAGCTCCTCGAGCTGCGAGCGCACCCGCGGGTCGGCCAGCTCGTGGGCTGCCACCAGCACACTGGTTGCTTTGTGGGATTCCATGTCGGTGCACGCCGATTTCCCGGTCACCTCGGGTGATCCGAAGACTCCCAGCACGTCGTCGCGCAGCTGAAAGGCTTCGCCGACGGCCGCGCCGTATCCCGACAGCGCGTCCAGGACCGCGGCGTCACACCCGGCCATCTCCGCGCCGAGCTCCAGGGGTCGCCGCACGGTGTAGTTCCCCGACTTGCGGCGCAGCATGTCGAGCACGGCGTCCAGCGTCGGTAGGCCGCCGGAACCGCCCACCAGGTCCGCGAACTGGCCGACGGCCAGCTCGACGCGCATGTCGTCGTAGCGCGGCCACACCCTGGCCAGGGCGTCGGCTTCGACGCCGCTGCGCCGCAGCATCTGCTCGGCCCACACCAGGCACAGGTCGGCCAGCAGGGTCGCCGCCGACTCGCCGAACCGGTCCGCGGGCCCGCCGAGGGAGCGGTCGCGATGCCATTGCCGCAATCGCACGTGCACCGACGGCTTGGCACGGCGCATCACCGAACCGTCCATCACGTCATCCTGGATGAGCGCGAAAGCGTGGAGCAACTCCAGGCTGGCCGACGCCCGCAGGGCCGCCTCGCTGGCCTCGGCACCCGACAACCAGCCCAGGTACATGAACGTCGAGCGCAGGTACTTGCCGCCGTCCACGAAGTCGGCCAGCACCTCACCGGCGATGTCGACCCCCGAGTGCGCCAGCCGGGGCACACACTCGGCCCGCACGAAGTCACCCACGTGGGCGCGTGCCGCCGCGCGCACGTCGTCGAGCAAGCGGGTCGACTCGGGCGAAAGCGAACTGGTGGCTGTCTGCTGCGCGCCCGGTGACCCGACGACGTGCGTCATCAGTGGTGTCCCGGCTCTGTCACCGCTGGTCAACGGCCCAATCCTTTCCTGGGGCAACGATGGCCCTTCCTCGGACAAACGATGGCATCCATCATTCGGAGTCGACGCCGCCATGGATGGGTTCTTTTTTCACCGGGGCGGCCGGCGGCGTCGGATGACCGGTCAGACGGGCATGCCAGCGGGCGATCGGGGCCGGTGCCCACCAGTTGTGCCGGCCCAGCAAGTGCATGAACGCGGGCAGAAGCATCATCCGTACCACCGTGGCATCGAGGACGATCGCCAAGGTCAGACCCACCCCGAACATGCGCATGAAGGACACCTTCGCCGCGAACAGCGCGCCGAAGGAGATCGTCATGATCGCGGCGGCGGCAGTGACCACCCGGCCGGTGTGGGCAAGACCCTGCGCCACGGCTTCGTCATTGGCGAGCCGAGATCGATCGCTGGCCAGCCAGAACTCACGGATGCGCGCGACGATGAAGACCTCGTAGTCCATCGACAGCCCGAACGCGATGCAGAACAGCAGGATCGGCATATTGGCGACCAGCGTCCCGGTGACCGTCGTGCCCAGCGCACCGAGATGGCCCTCCTGAAACACCCAGACCAGCGCCCCGAACGACGCGGTCAGCGACAGCAGCGTCAGGATCAGTGACTTGACCGGCAGCACCACACTGCCGGTCAAAACGAACATCACCGCGAACATGACCGCGGCGATGATGCCCAGCACCACCGGCAGCCTCGAGGTGATCGCGGCCACGCTGTCCTGGCCGACCTGCGTCGCACCGGTCAACCAGATGTCCCGGCCGCCGGGGCCGGGGACCGCCTCGACGCCGCGGAGTGTGTCGACCGCGGCGGGGGAGAAGGCCGGCTCGGTGGTGCTGACCGTCAGGAAGGCCGAGCCGTCGCGCACGGCTGCCATGCCCGCAGGGGGACCGGCGCGCACTCCGGCGGCGAACACAGCGGTGGGCGTGCTCACCTCGGCGACACCGGGAACCTGCGATACCGCCATCGCGTAGGTGTCGATGTCCTGGCTCGACAGCCCCGCGGCGTCGGGCACCACGACCTTGATCGCGCCTTCGGCGTTCTCGGTGAAATCGGAGCGCAGCATGTCACCCACCCGATGAGCCGACGCCGAACTCGGCAGCACCCGTTCGTCGGGCAGACCCCACCGGACCCCCAGGAAGGGCAGGCACAGGGTCAGCAAGGCGGTCGAGCCCAGCACTGCGACGATCCCGGCGCGTCGGGTCATCAACACCGTTGTGCGATACCAGAATCGGTCGTCAGATCGCCGGTGTCTGCCGCCGGCGTCCCGTGCGGTCAGCCGGCTGCCCAGCAGGACGATCGCCGCCGGCGTGATCACCATGGCGGCAAGAGAACACAGCGCCACCGTCGCAACGCCGGCATAGGCGAACGACTTGAGGAAGTACAGCGGAAACACCGCCAGCGCGGCCATCGACATCGCCACGGTGAGCGCGGAGAACAGAACCGTTCGCCCCGCCGTCGCCATCGTGGCGAGCAGGGCGGCGTCCGGTTGCGCGCCGGCGCCGATCTCGTCGCGGTAGCGGCTGAGGATCAGCAGGGTGTAGTCCACCGCCAAGGCCAGGCCCAGCGCCGCGCTGAGGCTCAGAGCGAAGACCGACACATCGGTGATCGATGCGATCGCGCGGAGCAATGCCAGCGAACCCACGATCGAGAACGTGCCGACCGAGATCGGCAGCAGCGCGGCCCACACACCTCGGAAGACCCAGATCAGCACCACAAACGTCAGGGGTATCGCGATCGACTCCATGACCACCACGTCGCGCTGGGTCTGGGAATTGATCTGCGAGAAGACCATCGCCGAGCCGCCCGCCATGACGTCGATCTGGGGGTACTTGCCGTCCAGGCTGGCCGCGACGGCGTCGGCCAGGCGCTGCGCATGCCCGGGTGCGGCGTCCTCGCCGCCGCGAAGACCCACCACAACCAGGCCGGAGCGGCCATCCGTGCTGATCAGCGACCCCGATACCGCCGCAGGCGCCGTCCAGGGGGAGGCCACCGCGGTGACGGAAGGGTCCTTGCTCGCACGATCGGCGATGGCCGTCCCGACGGCGCGGGCTGCCGCGCTCTGAGCGTTCTGCGGGTCGGTGACGGTGAAGACGAGTTGCATGTCGCCCTGGCCGAACGTGTCGGTCAGAATGCGCGTTGCCTGCGCGGATTCGGCATCGGGATCGACGAAGCCGCCCGCCTTCAGGTTGCCTGCCGCCGAGGCGCCGAACAGACCCGCCGCGATCATCACGAACACCGCGCACGCCACGATCCGACCTGGTGCTGCCAGAGCCAGCAAGGTCATCCGGTGCAGCACAGCGGCTTACCTCGCTTCCCGACCGAAGGCGACCATGTACCGACCAGCTTGTGGAAGATCGACAACCCGGGGAACCGAACTGACGTGTTCGTCACCGAGATGTCACGGTTGGCCGACCCCGGTCAGCCGTGCTTGATGTGGGGCGCCCGGGTGCAGCAGAGTGAGGTACGGATCGGGTCGATCAGCAGGCCGGCGCGATGACGGACAGTGACGCGACAGGAGCGTGTTGGTGATGCAGGTAAGCATGTTCGGGCAACTCAGCGGATCGGGCAGCGAGTCACCGATCGACGCGACGATCGCCAACCTGGCAATGTTGCGCGACGAAGGCTTCAAGCGGGTGTGGATGAGCCAATTGCCCTACGAGCCAGATCTTTTCGAGGTACTCGCGATCGCCCTGCATGAGGTCGACACCATCGAAGTGGCGAGCGGGGTGGTGCCGATCCAGAACCTGCATCCGATGCTCATGGCGCAGCGCGCCCTCACCCTGAGTCTCGCCTCGGGCGGCCGATTCACGTTGGGGCTGGGGATGACCCATCAAGCGGTCACCGAAGGGATGTGGGGGATCCCGTGGGACAAGCCGGTACGCCGACTCAACGAATACCTCGACGGGCTGTTGCCCCTGCTGGCCGGCGAGGCCGCCGACGCGGCAGGGGAGACGGTGACCACCCGCGGCGCTCTGATGATCTCCGGAGCACCTCGGCCCGAGGTCTACATCGCAGCCCTCGGTCCGCAGCTGTTGAAGATCGCCGGCCGGCGGACTTCGGGAACCTGCACGTGGATGACAGGTCCGAAGACACTGGCCGAGCATGTCGGACCGGCATTGCGTGAGGCCGCGGAGGGCGCCGGGCGAAGCGACGCGGTCCGGGTCGCCGCGTCGCTTCCGATCAGCGTCACAGACGACGTCGACGCGGCCCGCGCGCAGGCGGCCGAACAGTTCGCCGTCTACGGTCACCTGCCGTCGTACCGCGCGATGCTCGACCGCGAGGGCTATGCCGGCCCGCAGGATGCCGCCATCATCGGGGACGAGGAGACGGTGCGTGGCCGGCTCGACGAACTGGCGGCGGCCGGTGTCGACGAGTACGTCGCCGCGACCTTCGATCCGTCACCGGAGGGCCGGGCCCGCACTCGGGCCCTGTTGCGCGCCTACGACGCGTAGGCCATCACTCCGGAATCCGCCCCGGAGTCCGCGGGCGGCGTTGAGCCGCAATGCCAACGCCCGGCACGGCGCCGGCCATCCCGGTGAGCCGGTTTTGTCCCGGTGAGATAGATCACTTGACATCGGTGGAATCGCAGGTAGGGGATCCCCGCTTGTAGCAGGCAGAAGCCGCTCGAGGATGGGGACGATCTGATGAATACACCACTGGCCCGCACGGTGAACGCCACCAAGGCCGGCGCTCTCACCGCTGTCGCGTTGTTCGCAGTCGTCGCCGGTCTGGTGGCGGGCCCCGCCGCAACCGCGAACGCCGCCGAAGACTCGTGCGCCGCAGTCGAGGTCGTCTTTGCGCGCGGGACGTTCGAGGCGCCCGGCGTGGGCGCCACCGGCCAGGCGTTCGTCGACGCGTTGAGCGCGCGGTTGCCGGGTAGGACGGTCGAGGCGTATGGCGTGAACTATCCCGCGTCGCTGAACTTCGGTCAGGCAGTCGACGGTGTCGCGGATGCGGCCAACAAGATTCAGTCGGTCGCGACGGAATGCCCGTCGACCAAGATCGTGCTGGGCGGCTACTCACAGGGTGCTGCGGTCGCGGGCTACACGACGTCGAGCACGGTTCCGGCCGGAATCACGTTGCCCGCCAGCATCTCCGGACCGCTGCCGGCATCCGTCGCATCCCATGTGGCAGCGGTGGCGCTGTTCGGCACCCCCGACGACTGGTTCCTGGGCCTGGCCGACCGCAACGCGCCCCCGATCTCGATCGGCGGTGCCTACGCCGGCAAGACCGTTCAGCTGTGCGCCACCGGCGACCCGGTCTGCTACCCGGGTGGGCTGGACCGCAGCGCCCACAGTTCCTACAAGAGCAACGGGATGGCCGATCAGGCAGCTGACTTCGTGGTGAGCAAGCTCGGCGGCCCCGCTCCGGCGGCCACGCTGGTTCAGACCGCGGCGCAGGTCGACGCAGCCAACTGACCCTTTTCCCCGACGGCCGGATGTCAGTTCGAGAGGACTGCGTCCGGCCGTCGGCGTGCTCCGCCGTTCACCCGGCACTCTGATCGCGACGGTCCGCCTTCGTCGCCGCGTCGTCTCTCTGGTGCACCGGCGACTGCCACATGTACGGCTCCTCGGGATGGCCGGACCCGCCCAGAATGAAGGTGCGGTCGCTGCGGTTGGCCCGGGCGATGGACGCCATCCACGTTGCGACGGTGCTGAATCGGTTGCGGACGCCGGTGAGGAATGCGATGTGGATGAAGCCCCACCCTAGCCAACCCGCGATGCCGCTCAGCTTGATCGGACCGGCCTGCAGCAGGGCGTGGCCGCGGCTGATGTAGGCCGCGGACCCGAGGTCGCGGTAGCGGAAGTTCTTGCGGGCGCGTCCGTCGAGGTCGCGCTTGATGCACGCGGCGACATGCAGACCGCCCTGCATCGCGTTCTCCGCAACGCCGGGTAGCCCGTCGCGGCCGGCGAGGTCGCCGATGACGAACACCGTGGGATGCCCCGCCACCGAAAGGTCGGCGTCGACCGAGACTCGGCCCGACCTGTCGGTGTCTGCGCCCAGCACCTCGGCCGCCTGGCGGGCAAAGGGCACCGCCTCCACTCCGGCGGTCCACAGCACTGTTCGCGTCGCGTAATCCTTGTCGGGCCCACCGCTTTTCGAACTGACGGTCACCCCGCCGCGGCGCACGTCGGTGACGTGGACGCCGAAGTGCATCTCGACGCCCAGTTTCTCGAGTTCGCGCGTTGCACGGTCGGTGAGGGCAGGAGCGAAGCTCTTGAGCACGCGATCCCCGCCGTCGAACAACAGCACCCGAGCTTCCTCCGGTTCGATGCTGTGGAATTCGTTGGCCAGTGCCCGGGTCGCGAGTTCTCGGATCTGCCCGGCCAATTCGACTCCGGTGGGTCCGGCGCCGGCGACGGCGAAGGTGAGCCATTCGTCCCGTTCGGGGCCGGGCGGCAACGTCTCGGCGATCTCGAACGCCGCGAAAACTCGGCGACGGATCGTGAGCGCATCGTCGAGCGTCTTCATGCCGGGCGCCCAGGCCGCGAATTCCTCCTTCCCGAAGTAGGACTGCCGCATGCCGGCCGCGATCACCAGGTAGTCGTAGTCGAGTTCGAACGTCGTCTCGTCGGGACGGCGGGCCGTGACACGGCGCGCGCCAGCGTCCAACTCGATGGCCTCGCCCAGCAATGTGGTGACGTTGCGGTGGTCCGCCAGTTCCTCGCGCAGGGACCGGCTGATCTGCCCGATGCTGAGTGTTCCCGTGGCGCATTGATACAACAGCGGCTGGAAGACATGGCAGGCGGCGCGGTCGAGCAACGTCACATCGACGTCGACGCGCCCCAGCCGACGGGCGCAGAACAGGCCACCGAAACCGCCTCCGATGATGAGCACCCTGGGGCGTCCACTACCCATGTCGAATCAACCTCATTGTCGTTGAAGTACCCGTTCGGGAAGTGATGAATACGGGCTGCCCGATCGATTTGCCGGTCGAACGCCGACCGTGGTCAGTTGCGCGATAACGGCCCCGGCCGTCGTGCCATTCTGCCACGATATGGGGGGTCGACGCCGCGGGCTGGAGGGGAGCGTGTTGTCGCTTTTGAGTCGCCGCCTGCGTTGCGGGCTGTCTGCTGCGGTGGTCGCCGCGGCAGCGTTCAACGCGCTCGGCCTGTGGGGCGTGGCGACGGCACTGCGGGTGCAATTCGCTCTCGAGGCCGTCGTGTGTGTCGCTGCATTGGTTGTCGGGCTGGCCGTCGTACCGCGAGTGACCGGGCTGTCGCGATGGTGGCGGACGACCCTCCTCACCGCGGTGGCCATCTTCCTGGGAGCCGAACTCCTCTGGAAGCTCACCGGCCACGCCGACCGGCATGCGACCGCGCCGTGGCCGAGTGTGGTCGGCTATTTCGTCGCGGCCTTCTTCTTCGCCGTGGCGATGGTCCTGCTGATCCGCGCGGGCCGCGACCAGGACGTGCCCGGGCAGACGCTGGCGCGGCCACGGGTCTTCACCACCCTGCTCGACGGACTGATCAGCGCACTGTCGTTCGCCCAGTTCATCTACCTCGCCCGGCCCGACGCTGTGGACAGCAGCGCATTGCCGCGATCGACCAACACTGCGGTCATCTTCAGCATCGCCATCGTGGAACTCGTCGTGGTCATGGTCGCTGTTCTCCTCGCGATGTGGTACCCGCCGTACCGCCTGGGGCGGGCCAACTACATGTTGCTCGCGGCGGCAGCGATCACCCTCGTCTCCTCCGATCGGCTGTTGGCCTACCTTCGCAGCGTCGACGTGACCAACCTGGATCTATGGATCGGCACCGGGTTCGTGTTCGCGCCGCTGCTGATCGCGTGGAGCCTGCTCGAACTGCCACCGCGGCCCCGGCCGCAGAACGAACTCCCGACCAACTGGGCGCAACTGACGCTGCCCTACGTCGGCTTCATGGGGAGTACGGCCCTGCTCGCATTCCAGGTACTCGTCGGCCGCGGCATCGACATGTTCTTCGCGTCCACCTATCTCGGCTTGGCATTGCTGGTCGCGACCCGCTATCTGATCGCGATGCGGATCCAGCGGGTGCTGACCGCGCAGCTCGTCGACGCCAAGCGCCGCCTGGCCCATCAGGCACACCACGACGCGTTGACGAAGCTGCCCAACCGGTTGCTGCTGGGGCAGCGGCTGGACGACGCGATCCGCGATGGACCGTTCGTGTTGATCTTCGTCGACATCGACGACTTCAAGGAGGTCAACGACCGGTTCGGGCATGCAGCCGGTGACGAGTTGCTGTGCGCGATCAGCGCCCGCCTCCGCAGCTGCCTTGGGCGCGACGACACACTGGCCCGCATCGGGGGAGACGAGTTCGCCATCCTGATCGCCGGTGAGGTCGGAGCACCGGAGATCGTCGCCGACCAGCTGCGCGTCGCTCTTCGGAGTCCGTTTTCGGTGCACGGGACCTCGGTCCGGGTGCGGGCGAGCATGGGCCTTGTCAGCCCGGGGCATCACGGTCTGCCGCCGACGTCGGACGATCTGCTCCGGCAGGCGGATATCTCGATGTACACCGGCAAGCGAATGGGCAAGGACACCGCGGTGGTCTACCGGCCGGCGTTCAGCGTCTCAGAGGATTTTCCGACGGCGCTTCGCCAGGCGAAAGGCAAAGTGCCGCAGGGGTTCCACCTGAAGTATCAGCCCATCGTCACGCTCCCGCACGGCGCGCCGGTGGCTGTTGAGGCGCTGGCGCGGTGGACGACGCCGAGCGGGATGCAGATCCCTCCGCAGACGTTCGTCTCGCTGGCCGAAGCCAACGGCCTGGGCGCGCAACTGGATGCGCTGGTGCTGGATCAGGCCTGCGCGGAGATCACGGCCGCTGACCTGGACTTGGATGTGCACGTCAACATCGGTGCCGCGCGCCTGGGCAGCGCGGAATTCGAAGGCATCATCAGCCGTACGCTCGCCCGGCACGGCCTGCCGGCAGCCCGCCTCGTTCTGGAGATCACCGAGACCGTTCCGATCGTCGACCTGGTTGAGGGGGCGGCGGCCATCACACGCTTGAACGACCTCGGCATCAGAGTCGCCCTGGACGATTTCGGCGCCGGTTACAACTCGCTGACCTATCTGCACGAATTGCCGGTGCAGATCGTGAAGTTGGACCGCGGGCTCGCTCTGGGCGTCGACCCGGGACGCAATCTCACCCTCTACCGGTCGGTCATCGGATTGTGTAAAGCGTTGAATCTCAACGTCATCGCCGAAGGTATCGAAAGTGCCGACCAGGCGGAGACCATATTCCTGGCCGGTTGCGGACTCGCCCAGGGTCACCTGTTCGGGCGGGCGATGGGGTTGTCCGACATCGGGGTGTCGCTGACCGCACCGTGAGAATGCCGGATCCTCCGAATTGGTTGCACACCAAGGCTATTCAGGCGGCGGACTTCTCCAGGATGTGGACACCGCACGCCGACCCGAGCCCGATCACGTGGGCCAGCCCAACCTTGGCGTTGGCGATCTGCCGATCGCCGGCCTCGCCCCGCAGGTGGTGGCAGATCTCCCAGATGTTGGCGATGCCGGTCGCCGCGATCGGATGGCCCTTGGACTGCAGACCACCGGACACATTGACCGGCGTCGAGCCGTCCCGCCAGGTGGCGCCGGAGTTGAAGAAGTCGGCGGCGCCGCCTTGCTCGCACAGCATCAGGTTGTCGTAGTGGACCAGCTCGGCGGTCGCGAAGCAGTCGTGCAATTCGACCAGGTCGAGGTCCTTGGGTCCGATGCCGGCCTGCTCGTAGGCGGTGGCGGCGGCATTGCGCGTCAGGGTGTTGACGTTCGGCAGCACCTGGCAGCCCTCTTCGTACGGGTCGGAGGTCAACACCGACGCCGACACCTTCACCGCGCGCCGACGTTGTTCGGCCGACAGCGTTTTGAGAGTCTCGCCGCTGCATACGATCGCCGCCGCGGCACCGTCACAGTTGGCCGAGCACATCGGGCGGGTGTTGGGGTAGGCGATCATGACGTCGTTCATGATCTGCTCGAGGGTGAAGCGCTTCTGGTAGGCCGCCAGCGGATTCAATGTCGAGTGCGCGTGGTTCTTTTCGCTGATCTTGGCGAACAGCTCGAAGCTGGTCCCGCCGTACTTGTGGCCGTATTCGGTGCCGATCTGGGCGAACACGCCGGGCATGGCCTCGGTGCCGATGCGGCCGTCGATCGGCGCGACGGCGCCGAAGCGCCCGGCCGGCTGCCAGACATCGGAGTCGTCCTTTTTGCGTCCACCCGCACCGAGAAGTCCTGCACCCGAGAGCTTTTCGACACCAACTGCCATGCCGTAGCGCACCTCGCCGGCCTTGACCGCCATGATCGCGGTGCGCAGCGCGGTGGCCCCGGTGGCGCACGCGTTGGCGACGTTGTACACCGGGATCCCGGTCTGGCCGATCTGCTTCTGCAGCTGCTGGCCGATGCCGGCGCTGGCGTTCATCAGGTTGCCCGCGGCCAGCACGCCGATGTCGGCCATGGTCACACCGGCGTCGGCGAGCGCGGCCATCGCGGCCTCAGCGGCCAGGTCAACGGTGTCTTTGTCGGCGTGCTTGCCGAATTTGGTCATCCGGATACCGAGGATGAAAATGTCGTCGCTGGCACTCATCGCATCTCCTTGGAACAGTTCGGCGGCGGGGGAGTTCAGGCCACGGGCTCGAAGCCGAAGCCGATGGCCTCGGTGCCCTGTGCGTCGGCGCCGAGCGAATAGGTGCTCAGACGCACCTTCATGCCGTCGTGGACGTGCTCGGGATCGGGCTCGACGTTGACGAGATTGGCACGCACCTGCGTGCCGTCGCAGTCGATCACCGACGCGACGAAGGGCACAGGCACGCCCGGTGCGGCGAAAGTGACGATCGTGAATGTGCGCACGGTGCCTTCGGTTGCGACGGGGACCGTGCGGAAATCGGTGGCGAAGCAGTTGGCGCAGGCGTTGCGCCGGTCGAAGAATCGGGCACCGCACGCCGTGCACTCATGGGCCACGAGATGGGGTTCACCGTCGTCGAGCACGAGGTAGTCGACCATCGGTATGCGCTCGGCCATGCGGACCTCCGTTCGTGGGTCCTTGTGACGCTAGCGAAGGGCCGGAGGCCTCAACAGGGCGGGTGTGCCGAGAGCTCAGCCGTAGGCCGAGTCGAGGAAGCGGCTGCGCACGTCGGCGGTCGGGATCGGGCAGGTGTCATGGCGGCCGCCGATGCGATAACGCACGGCGGCGAACCGCTCGTAGAGCCAGTCACGCGCGGCTGGTGGGATCGCGTAGGCCGTCAATGCCAGCCGCCACCAGCCGCCAAGATATGCCGCCACCTGCAGCAACGCCGTCGAGCGAAGGTATACGGTCTCGCCGGGTCGTCCGGCGTCGCGTACGAACACCGCGGTGTCCGCACCCGCCAGCTCGGGATGCCGAGCGATCGTCTCGCGGGCGAAGTCGCTGTCCAACGCGGCGAAGCGCAGAGTCCCGTGCTGGTCGTACCGAAGAATGGTGCGCACCGCGCTGTTGCAGACCCCGCACACACCGTCGTACAGCAGTACAGGCGCAGTAGCGGAGTTGGTTGATGGCGTCATCGCGACCTCCCTCGCCGGCGCGGTTATTCGGCCTCCATCATCCCAAATCGAGCCGGGCTCAGGTCCGGTCTGTTCCTGATGTCACAGGGGATCCCGTACTGATGGGATCCGCGGCCTCGGTGACCATCCGCAGCACGTCGTCGGCGGACAAGGGCACGCTGAAGTAGAAGCCCTGCACCACATCACAGCCGAACTCGACGAGACGCGCGGCGACGTCGGCGTCTTCGACTCCCTCCGCGACGACGATCAAGCCCAGTTCGTGGGCGAGCGTGATCACCGCGTTGACGACGGTCGACACCCGGGCATCGTCCACAATCTGCACGACGAGCCGCCGGTCCAGCTTGACTTCGTCGACTGGCAGCTCGCACAGATAGGACAGGGTGGAGTAGCCAGTCCCAAAGTCGTCGATCGCGATGCGAATTCCACTGCGGCGCAACTGGTTCAGTACGTCGCGGGTACCTTCGATGTTGCCGAGCACCAGGTCCTCGGTGATCTCGACGGTCAGCGCACTGGCGGGCAGGTTTCGGTCATCCAACGCACGGCGGATGCGGGTGGGCAGATGCGGGTCGGCAAGCAGCGGTGCCGACATGTTGACCGCGATCGGCAGATGCACCGCGGCCTGATGCCACCCGTGCGCAGCGTCGAGCGCGGTGTTGATCACCAGATCGGTGACCGGGCGCATCAGACCGTGATGGCGGACGAGCGGCAGGAACTCGTCGGGGCTGAGCAGGCCGCGCCGGTGGTGCGGCCAGCGCACCAGGGCCTCGACACCCACCATGTGACCGGTGAGGAGGTTGAACTTGGGCTGGTATGCCAGCGTGAGCTCGACGGAGTCGATCGCCTGGCGCAGCTCGCCCAGCAGCTGGGCCGCGGCCTCATCCTCGGTGGACGGCGTGCTGCGGAACCGGTGGATCAGGCCGTCGTCGGAGGACTTGGCCAGCTGCAGATCGTGGGTGAATCGGTGCACACCGATGGTGCGGGTCTTCTTGGCCGCATACATGGCCGTATCGGCACGTTTGACGAGCTCTTCGGCCGATACTTCGGGTTCGTCGGCGCCCGCCACGGCCAGCCCGACGCTAGGTCTGATGAACAACTCCTGGCCATCGATGGCGAACGGCTTGTCGAAGGACTCTGCCACGCGCTGCGCGATCTGGTCGGCGTGCATGTGCTTGGGGTCGTCGTCGACGAGGACGACGAACTCGTCGCCGCCGAGACGGGCGACGGTGTCGCCGTTGCGGACGCAACCCAGGATTCGTTCACCAGCACGGTTCAGCAGCTCATCGCCGGCTGGATGCCCCAGCGTGTCATTGACGAGTTTGAAGTCGTTGAGGTCCAGGATGATCAGCGCCACCGCCCTGCAGTCCCGCTCGCGACGCTGCATCGCATCGTCGAGCCGGTCGGAGAACATGGCGCGGTTGGCCAGGCCCGTCAACGGATCACGCAGCGCCTGTTCGGCCACGGTGGCGAGCAGGCGGCGGTTTTCTCGCACCGCCAGGTACTGGCGGCCCAAGACGGCGAGCATCAGCAGCGTCCCGATGGTCCCTACCAGCGGCGTCTGAAAGACGGTGGCCGGTTCGGCGGCGGCGACGATGCCGGCCAGGAGAAGTGGCGCGTAGGGGAACCAGACCGACGCCCAGCCGGCCAGGTTGGCGTGTGTCCGTGGCCGGCGAACCTCGTCACGGCTGGCGGTGGCCGCCACCATGATGAGCATCAGGCCGGCGACCCATCCGATGTCGATCAGGTTTCCGCTGGAGTAGTCGTTCTTCGCCGACAGATAGGTAAAGCCGCTGTCGGACAGGGCGATGAAGACCATCGCGATGGTCAACAGTGTCGACACGCCGCGTTGATCGTCGGCAGCGCGCAGCAACGCCATCGCCGCGATGGTCAGGACCACCACATCCGACAGCGGGTAGGCCAGCGAGATGATCACCGCCGGCGCGCCATCGGACCTGGCGGAGTAGATCGGGTTCAGGATCGTCACCCAGCTCACCAGGAAGAGCGATCCGGCCACGATCACCCCGTCGAGCAGTGTCCGGGTCCGCGACTGACCGCTGTCGGCGGGGAACAGCAGCAGGCCCACGCAGAAGCCGACCGGCATGATCAGATAGGCCGCGTCGGCCAGTGAGGGGAACGGGGGTTCCTCGAGCGCGAGTTCGTAATAGGTCCACAGCACCTCGCCGAGCGCCCAGCCCACCATCCCGATCGTGATGGCAACCCATGCGGCTCGCAGCCTCCCGTGCACCGCTCGCGCGGCCAGGGCCGTGAAGACCGCCGCGGGAATCGTCAGCAGCACGAACACGATGTCGTCGACGGCTTTGACAGCCTCGCCGTGCGATCGCCCGCTGAGGACCCAGACGACGAAGGCCGCGAAGATCACCGAGCTACCGATCGCGACCCGGGCGGTCTTGGGCATCGCGGCCCCTTCCTGCACCGCCCGGTGGCACAACACCCGGGACAACGTAAAGCCGCAGTCAGAATAGCGGACTCGCAAAGGAGAGCAAAGGCAACCCACCGGGCAAACGCTGGCTTAAAGTCACATCAGTGCATCAGTAGCAACGTTTCGATCGTGCGTGGTCAGGATGGCGGCACGCGCGACCTCGGTCACGTGCGCTAGACATGTGCCCGTGGACATCGACGGAGCGGTGGCGGTGGTCACCGGAGCGGGCTCAGGCATCGGCAGGTCCGTCGCGGCGGCCCTGGCGGCGGGCGGCGCATCGGTTGTCGCCGGCGACATCGACGCGGATTCGGCCGCCGACACCGCTGCGATGGTCGGAGGCATCGGGGTGGCGGCGGACGCCTCGAGCGCGGACGGAATCGCCACCCTGCTCGACGCAGCACGTGAGACGTTCGGGCGAACCGACATCTACGTCGCCAATGCCGGCATCACCGGAGAGCCAGGACTCGGCGACGACGAAGCCGCCTGGGACCGCATCATCGACATCAACCTGCGCGCCCACATCCGGGCCGCCAAGGCGGTGATGCCGGAGTGGGTTGCGCGGGGCAGTGGACACTTCGTTGTCACCGCGTCGGCCGCTGGTCTGCTGACCCAGCTCGGCGCCGCCCCCTACAGCGTGACCAAGCACGCTGCCGTCGGGTTTGCCGAGTGGTTGGCGATTCGCTACGGCGACAACGGGATCGGTGTGAGTTGCGTGTGTCCGATGGGGGTGGATACGCCGCTGCTGCGGGGTATGGCGGACTCGCCGGAGGAAGAGATCCGAGTGGCCGGGTCCGCCGTCACGAGTGCGGGAGCGGTGATCGGCCCGGACGCCGTCGCCGCCCTCGTGGTGCAGGCCATCGTCGACGGGACGTTCCTTGTGCTACCGCACCCCGAGGTGCTGACCATGTACCGCCAGAAAGGCGCCGACTACGAGCGCTGGATCGCCGGTATGCGCCGCTACCAACGCACCCTGCGGTAGCTGGCCCGCGACGACGTTTCGAGCGCGACGGGGCGGGGTAACAGGTCGCCAACGTCGCAGACCGTCGGCGTCGCCCGCGAGACGAAGGAAACCTGATGATTCCGTTCATCTGCCCCTCTTGCGGGCAACTCGACATCGACAGCCCCGACTGCGCATCGTGCGCTAGCGTCACCAACGACGCCGCCTGAGGCCAACCGCGTGAATTACCGTGCCGCGAGCCACGGTTCGCGGGCGAACACGTCCTGCACCATCGGCCGGAAGAACTCGAGCGGTCGGTGTTCGAACTGCGCGTCGAAACAGTTCTGGTCGTAGCGCTCACAGAATTCCACCGCATCGTCGAACCATGGGTGGTCGCGATAGCGCTCCCGGGCGTCACGCACGCCGCCCATGTGAGGCGCGTAGTAGTACTGCTGAAATTCGGGGTGCACCCGGACAATCCAGGCGACCTGTTCCGATACGTACGGCGCCAGCACGGCGGCCGCGAACGCACCGTGGGCATGGGGCGCATACGTGTCGCCGATGTCGTGTAGCAGCGCAGCGACGACGTACTCGGCCGGGCGGCCGTCATCGAAGGCGCGGGTGGCCGACTGCAGGGAGTGCTCAAGCCGGCTGACCGGATAGGCCTGCTGTCCCTCGGCGAGAGCGTCGACCAACGCCAGCACACGATCGACCAGTCCGGCATTGTTGGCCGCCTCCGCACGCTCGATGAGCGCATAGTCCTGCGCGGTGCCTTCGGCCATGGTGCGGTAAGTGGCTCGGGTTGGCGCGCTCATCGTCAGCTCCTCTAGGACGGCGTCCGAACAAACCTAACCGGGTCGTGTTTCGGCTACGTGACGCAGCGAGCGCGCGGCTGGTGCCGTCAGGGATGAAGGTTCCACTGGCCGACGTCGGAGGCCAGGACGTCGTTGACGTCGACTTCCAGACCGCCGACCAGTGGGCCGGGGTTCGAGGCGGTGCTCACGATCCGCTGGTAGAGAACGGCGGCGGGGTGCACCCGGTTGCCGGACCACGCCTTGGTCTGCCAGGCCCACACCCGGTCAGGCGTGCTCGATCGGCCGATGACGCCGTCTGCCAACGCCCACTGACACACGTCGATACCGCCGTAGACCCCCGTGCGCTGGACTCCGAGCACCGAGTTGATTCCCCGAAACCATTGCAGTGCAACGCGATTCCACGTATCGCGATTGATGTCCTCATCGATGGTGAAGAAGACCGGCGCACTCTGCCCGCCGCCGGCGGCGGTGTGCAATTGCCAGGCGGTGCGCGCGTCGGCGACGCCGCCGGCGTAACCGCGCAGGAAGTCCGAGGGCGCTGTCCCGCCGGGCTTTCCGTACTGATAATTGCTGACGATCACCAGGCCCGCGGCCGTCAGCGACTGGGCGTAGGGCAGGGTGATCGGCTTCGCACCGAACGACGAGCCCGGACGCGACGTCGAGACGTAGTTGACCACCCCGGAATGCCCGGCGGCGCGGATGTGCTGCGCCGGGATTTGTTTGGCGGCAAAGTCGATCAGCGTGGGGGCCGCGGCGGCAGCTTCGGGCGTACCCCAACTCAGCGATGCGGCACCCAGGCCCGCCACTGCGCCGGCGTAGCGCAACGCGTCACGCCGAGTGACCGACCGTCGTACGGCCGGGGGCAAATCGTGCATCGCGCGATGTTAACGATGTGACTGCCGTGAATGGTGTTCCCACGCTGATTGTTGTGCGTTTCAGCTCAAGATGAGCTTCGATCGTTACGCTAGGGCCGCAGAATCGCGGCGGGGGAGACGGTTTCGACGAAGCCGCGTCCCGCCGCCGCGAGTTCCTCATCCGCGGTGGCCAGCGCGTCTGCTTGCAGCTGAGTCAACGCGATGTATTCGGTTCGGTAGGTATCCGGCCAGTTCAGCGTGGCAGCGATCCGCCACGCGCGGTCCTGCAGAGCTCGATCGCCGAGCAGGCGGATTCGAAGTCCACGAATATCGTCGAGAAGCCTCCGGCCGGCACGTTCGTCGTACTCGCCTCGGCGCACCGAGCCGTACACGAGTGCGAGCGCCTGCGAGCGGAGCAGGGTGGGCGCGGTGAGACTGTGTCCCGGCGGGATGGACTGTCCGCCGGCCGCGAGGTCGATGGCCACCTGTGCGTCGATGACGAAAACTGTCATGGGAACACCGTCGCACGACGGTGCTCCCGCTCATCGGTTCATCGATGGACAGCTGCCGTTGTTGGCCGGCCGCAGGCCGATCATGCTGGCCTGCAGGGTGCCGCTCGCATCCTTGGTGCCTCGCGCGATGACGCACGTGCCTTGCGCGATTGCCTGGACGTCGGCGGCGGCGCGCTTGGTGTAGATGGTGGTACCGGACAGGGTGACGTTGGTGGGTGTGGTGCTTCCCGCCACCGTCACGACCAGCGTGCTGCCACTGACCGAGGCCACCGTGCCGCGCACGCCACCGTGACCGGAGGAGGGCGGCGCCACCCCGAGTGGCGGGCCACTGACCGAGGCCACCGTGCCGCGCACGCCACCGTGACCGGAGGGCGCGCCAGGCGCAGTGGGGGCGGCGGAACCGGCCTGTTGCCGAGCGCCTGCGAAGCACTGGCCGTCTCTGGGTGCGCTGACCGATATCGCGGCCGCAGTCACCGATCCGTCCGGCGCCGGGCTGCTGCCACGGGTCGGACGCACAGCCACACAGCTGCCGACGGTGACGTCGGTGACCGCGGCAGGGGTCACTTCGGAGACCTTCGTCGCCGAGGTGAAGCCCACGGTGGATGTGACGTTCTTGTCGCTGACCGCGAACGTGTCGCCGGTGACCGAAGTGATGAGCCCAGACACGTGGTCTTTGCCGACGCCTTTGGCCGGTACGGAACCCGAAGTCGTCGGCGCCGTCGCGCTCGTCGACCCCGCAGCTTGTGTCGAGGAGGTCGCGGCGGTGGGAGAGGAGCCACATGCCGCCAGTGACAGGGCGGTGAGGCCGATGAGGATCGGCACCGCACGCCGACGCCGCGTCGGTGATTCCGGAACGGTGAGAGTCATGCGTCCACAGTCGGCCGCCGAACTTGGACTGACCTTTACAGCCCGCGTGAGTGAGCTGTGCGCGGCGGCTACCGCGGATAGCCTCGCCGCACGGCCCGCTCGAGGATGCCGAGTGTCGCGCGTAATGCCGGCTCGCCGACGATCGGGAAGATCTTGGCGTCGCGCCAGTGCTGATCGATGTCGGACCAGTCGTAGAACGACGTGACCGCGGTACCGCCGTCCGCCGGCTCGAGCCGGTAGCCGTACACATGCCCGATGTCGGGCTTCAGCTGGCCGAAGATCGTCCAGGCGATCAGCCTGTCCTGTTCGAATTGCGTGATCGACACGGTGACGTCGTATTTGCCCAATGGGTAGTCGTTGAGCGATTCGCGGTCCATGTGCACAACGAAGCTGTCGCCGACCGCGCCGACAGATGACCCGTCGGCGTCCTGCAACATGCCGGTGGCATCGATCGCGACGTGCCCCTGCGGATCGCAGAGGACCGCGAAGATGTCCGCGGCCGGCGCGGGGATGATTCGTTCAACCTCGATGCGTTCGCTCACCACTGGATCCTGTCACGTGCGGTACCCACCCAGTAGTGGCCTGGTGTAGCCCGAACGCCGAACGGGCACTTCATGGGCGTGGTGACCCCGGCCGATTGGTTCCTGACCCGTGACGAGCGAGGTAACCCCGCCACCTGGATACCGGCATGGTCGGAGGGCAACCGCGCCGAACCGCTCATTCACGGTGCCACCTATTTCCAACGGCTGGTCGCCGAAGTGGAGGCGCTACGTGCGGGCGACTATGTCTTCTTCACCGACTGGCGTGGCGACCCCGACGAACTCCTGCGCGACGGCGGGCCGACGATCCGGGATTTGTTCTGCCAGGCCGCAGAACGCGGCGTGGTGGTCAAGGGCCTGGTGTGGCGATCGCATCTGGACAAGTTTCAGTACAGCGAGGAGGAGAACCAGCATCTGGGCGAGGCCATCGAAGCCGCCGGCGGCGAAGTGCTGTTGGATCAGCGCGTGCGGGTGGGCGGATCGCATCACCAGAAGCTGGTCGTGATTCGGCATCCCGAAGCGCCCCAACGCGATATCGCATTCGCCGGTGGCATCGACCTGTGCCATTCCCGCCGCGATGACGAATCGCACGAGGGCGACCCGCAGGCGGTGCAGATGGCCGAATGCTATGGGAGCACTCCGCCATGGCACGACGTGCAGCTGCAGATCCGCGGGCCGGCCGTCGGGGTACTCGACACCACCTTCCGGGAACGCTGGAATGATCCAACGCCGCTCGACGCGTTGTCGCCGGTCGCCTGGGTGATGGACAAGTTGCGGGGCGCGGACCTCTCGGCGGACCGACTACCGGAACAACCACCAGATCCGCCGGCGTGTGGACCTCACACCGTGCAGGTCCTGCGCACTTACCCGGATGCGCACTTCCGGTACGCCTTTGCGCCCCGCGGGGAGCGCAGCATCGCCCGCGCGTACAACAAAGTCGTACCCCGCGCGCGCCGGCTGATTTACGTCGAGGACCAGTATCTGTGGTCGGCACGGGTGGCCACCTTGTTCGCCGACGCACTGCGCACCAACCCCGATCTCCATCTGGTGGCGGTGATCCCGCGCCACCCCGACGTCGACGGCCGGCTGCAACTGCCGCCGAACCAGGTCGGTCGCTGGCAGGCGATTGCGACCTGTCAGGCCGCGAGTCCTGAGCGGGTACACATCTTCGATGTCGAGAATCACCAAGGCACACCGGTGTACGTGCACGCGAAGGTGTGCGTCATCGATGACACCTGGGCCTGCGTCGGCAGCGACAACCTGAACCGGCGGTCCTGGACCCACGACAGCGAATTATCTTGTGCGGTAATGGATTCCGACGGTGAGTTCGCTCGCGATGTGAGGCTGCGGCTGTTACGTGAGCATCTGGACCGGCCGGCTGATGGGAGTGCGGACGGAAATCTGGTCGACCCGATCACAGCGGTACGTGACATCACCGCGACGGCGGAGGCGCTCGACGCGTGGTACCGGTCGGGCTGTCAGGGGAGAGGCCACCGGGGCGCTTGCGCCCGCACAAGCCGGAGCGTCTCGGCTGGCGAACCCGCGTATGGGCAGAACCCTTGTACCGCTTGATCTACGACCCGGACGGACGCTCCTACCGCGATCGGCTACGCAATCGACTGTAGAACAGCTTGGGGTTAAAGCTTCGCTTACGCGACACTGCTGACGATCGCGATCACCAGCCCGAGGAGCGTCAGCAACCCGACCATCACCGTGGCGGCGATCGCCCGGCCCCGTCGGTGTCGACGTACGTCGTAGATCGCCACTGCGATGCCGGCAAAGATCAACGCTGCGTAGGTCGCCAGTCCAACCGTCAGCGCCGCCGTTGACGCGGCGCTGGCCAGGATCACGTTGTGCACGCCGTGAAGCCTACGGTGCGACGGAAGCATCGCGACGCCTGGCGGGTTCGAGGCTCACGGATGCCGGTGGAGACATCCATGCAGGACAGAAGATCGAGGTATCAGAGACCGAGGTCAGACAGGCTCGGATGATCTGCCGGTCGTGGCGCGTTCCGGTCCCAGAAGAACTTTCGCTCGCCTTCATCGATCTGCACATCGTTGATGCTGGCGTGGCGATGTGTCATCAAGCCGTGCTCATTGAATAGCCAGTTCTCGTTGCCGTAGGCGCGGAACCATTGACCCGAATCGTCGTGGTACTCGTAGGCGAAGCGGACCGCGATGCGGTCGTTGCTGTGCGCCCACAGCTCTTTGATGAGTCGGTATTCGTGTTCGCGGTCCCACTTACCGCTCAAGAATTCGACGATCTGTGCACGGCCTGTCACGAACACGGAGCGGTTACGCCAGACGCTGTCGACCGAATATGCCTGCGAGACGACCTGCGGATCGCAGGTATTCCAGCCGTTTTCAGCCAGCCGGACCTTCTGTGCAGCCGATTCATCGGTGAACGGTGGGACTGGAGGCTTGGACGTGATTGCAGAGGTCATGGTCATGGTCGTCTGTCACTTTCGAAGGTTGATCGAGTGGGGATGCCTATGTAGACAACCCTGTCTACATGTACGCAACAGTAACCCACGTAGACAGGTTTGTCTACACCAACCGGGTGCATCTGTGGACAGCTCTGTCTACACTGGTGGCGTGAGCATCGCCGAGACTCTGGATCCGCAGATCGATGTGCCGGCCCTCCCGGCCCGGGAGCGGATACTCGCCACCGCGTACCGACTGTTCTACCGCGAGGGAATTCGGGCTACCGGTATCGACAAGGTGATAGCGGAAGCCGGGGTCACCAAGGTGACGTTCTATCGTCACTTTCCAAGCAAAGACGCACTGATCTTGGCGTACTTGGAACTGCGACATCAGCGTTGGATGGACTGGTTTGTCGATGCGCTCGATCGCCACGCCGCCAATCGTCGCCGGTCCCCGGTGGTAGCTGCGGTCGAGGAGTGGCTGACGGCGGACTCCTTCCGTGGGTGCGCCTTCCTGAACAGTGTTAGCGAGATCGGCGCCGAACTGCCCGAGGTTCACGCCATCACGACTCGGCACAAGGCAGACATGGTCGCGGCGATCAAGGCGACCCTTCCGCCGGGCGCGAACCGAACCCGGACCGCACAAGCGCTGGGTGTGGCTGTTGATGGTGCCGTCGTGGAGGCGCAGTATCAGCACAACGCCACGTCGGCGGTGAAAGCACTGGCGACGATCGCGTCAGCTGTTACAGCAGTGTCTCGCTGAACAGATCCAGCACCGCCCGCCATGCCCGGGCCGCATGCAGGGGGTGATGCTCCACGCCGGGCACGGTGGCCATGGCGTGGGTTGTGCCACCGGTCAATGAGCCGTCAGGTTGTGTCGGGGCGGCCCAGAAAGCGTGCTTGGCCCCGCCGTAAATGTTGACGCGCCAGTCGATTCCGGCGTCCTGGAGCGCGCTGGTGAACGTCAACAGTTGGTCGGGGGTGCACAGTGGGTCGTCGGAGCCTGTGCACAACAAGTAGGCTCCGTGCGCATTCACCCAATCGTCGGTGCGGGCGGGCGGCAGGCCCGGATGGATGGCGGCGAGGGCCGTGAAAGGCACTCCAGCGCTGGCGAGTTCGAGGACGATTCGGCCGCCCGCACCGTAGCCGAGCGCCGCGAGCCGCTCGCGGTCCGCGCCGGGTACCGCGAGCAGGATGTCGAGCGCAGCGCTCCCAATGGCGCGCATCCGGGTGGGATCGGCCATCAGGGGCATGACCCGATCCAGCATCGCATCCGGCTCGCCGAAATACGTTCGGCCGGCATGGTAATCCATTGCAAGAGCGACGTAGCCGCGCTTGGCGAGGTCGTCGGCGCGGCCGCGTTGATAGCCCTCGAGTCCGATTCCGTCGTGTCCGATGAGCACCGCCGGCCACGGACCCTGGCCGTCGGGCAGCGACAGGTGGGCGACCATCGTCAGCCCGTCGGCGTCGTAGGTGACTTCGCGCGTGACGACCATGTGCTCACACTAGGCAACTCCATAGCCCGTGGGGAACGCGTTCACGTTCAGCGAACCGACTGTGCGTCATAAACCGTTGGTGGCGAAACAGTTTGATCACGTCCTATCTGACGCAGCAGTGAATTGGGTGGAATGCGAGAGGGGAGAGGTGCTGACTGCTGGCCAGATCGTCACCGGCGGCAGCGGCCTCGCTCATGTTCCCCGTAGGCATTCGAGGTGGTAGTTGTTGGTGGTGGACGTGGGAGCGATAGCCGAGTGCGTCGCAGCCCTGGGCGGGCGCGGCGGTGACAAGTGGCGACAGTTCGGCGAATGTCGAATCGACGGCACCTGAATCGTCATGACTATGACGACACACCCGACGTGAGGACGAATCCATGCGCTACTGCCTGTTGATGCACTACGAAGAGGGATCCTCGGTCGGCTTGACCGAGGCGGATATGGCTCCGGCCATGGCAGCCTTCGCCGCCTACGCCGACGACCTATCCGACGCCGGGGTCCTGATCGCCACCGAGGTCCTGGACGTGGTGGCCAACACCACGACCGTGACAGCGCGGGGAGGGGCGCCGGAGATCCAGGACGGCCCCTTCGCCGACACCAAGGAGAAGCTCGGCGGCATCTTCGTGATCGAGGTGTCGGACCTGGACGAGGCGCTGGCGTGGGCCCGGCGGAATCCTGCGAACGGTTGGGGATCGATCGAGATCCGGCCCGTGGCGCGGACGTACGCCCCCGGCCGCGGGTGGTACCAGCCCTGAGCGGCCGCCAGTCGCGGGCGGTGGAGGCGGCCGCGTCGATCACCCGCGATTCCTACGGACGGCTGCTCGCCGTTCTCGTCGCTCCCGGTCGCGACCTGGTGGCGGCCGAGGATGCGTTGGCCGACGCCCTCGAGCGGGCCCTCATCCGCTGGGACGTCGATGGCGTACCCACCAATCCGGAGGCGTGGATCCTCACCGTGGCGCGCAACCGCCTACGAGACCTGTGGAAGTCGTCGGGGTACCGATTGACTTCGCCGCTGGGGGACACCGACCGGGTTGCCGAGGAGATCGACGCCGCCGAGATTCCCGACCGTCGGCTGGAGCTGATGCTGGTGTGCGCCCATCCGGCCATCGCTCCAGCGGTGCGGACGCCACTGATGCTTCAGACCGTGCTGGGGATCGACTCGGCAGCCATCGCCACTGCTTTCGCTGTCGAACCCGCCGCGATGGCACAACGTCTGGTGCGGGCGAAGCGGCGCATCCGCGACACCGGCATACCCTTCGCGATACCCGGGCGCGATGACCTGGCGCCCCGGCTGTCGGCGGTCATGGAGGCCGTGTACGGGGCGTACGCGATCGACCGGCACACAGAGCTCGGCGGCGGACCGGTCGAATCCCTGTCGGCGGAAGCACTTCATCTCGCACTGACGCTGGCTGAGTTGGTGCCCGACGAACCCGAAGTGCTGGGGCTCGCGGCGCTGGCGTGCCTCGCGGAGGCTCGACGTCCGGCTCGTACGGACGCCGACGGAGTCTTCGTGCCACTCGACGAGCAGGATCCGTCGGCGTGGGACCGTTCGCTGCTCGACCGCGGAGAGGATCTGCTGGCGCGGGCTCATCGATGCGGTCAGCCCGGTCGGTTTCAGTACGAGGCGGCCATTCAATCCGCCCATTGCAGCCGCGCATTCGGACGGGCGGTGAATCCCGAGGTGGTGCGAAAGCTGTATCGGGCACTGGTCGCGGTTGCGCCGTCGCTGGGTGCGCGAGTGGCGCTGGCGGCGCTCGACGGCGAGATCGACGGCCCGCTGGCGGGTCTGACGAGTCTGGATCGGCTCGACGCCGAGAATTTTCAGCCGGCCTGGGTGGTCCGCGGACACCTCATGACGACAGCCGGTCACGCGGCGGAAGCGACTGCCGCATACAGTCGCGCGGTCGCGCTGACGACTGATCCCGCCGTGGTGAAACATCTGGCCACACGTGTCCGGTCTCAATATTGCTGTCACCCGCCACCTGCAGAAATGCCAAGTCACTGAGACGATTGCGGTCCCGATTGTCTCAATCAAGTTGTCATTTCCGTAATGGCGACAGTGTCCTCGTGAGTTGTGGTCCCCGGGGCTGATCAACTCCACGGTCCCGTGGCGTGGTCGGTGTTTCCGGCGATGTCATCGCCAACCTCGAGCTGCTTTTCATCCTCTACAACATCCTCGGCAGAAAGCTGTACGCATTTCGGGATGGCTACTCGACGGATATCGACCGGCTGTCATGGGATTGGATATCAGGCTGTCGGCGCCGCGGTTCACGAGATCAGGGAGACCGCCGACGGTGTCACGGTGAGCGGACCGATTCAAAGGGCTTGCGCCACAACGATACCGGTTGGGGTGCGACGCTGACCGCTCGGGCCGACACGATCCCGAACCTGGCTTCTGAACGTTTCGACTCCGATACCGAGCAGCCCGCCGAAGCCTTCGGCTACCCCAAGTGCGTGGTGATGAATACCAGAGTCACCCGAAAGCCCGGGGGCATCGTCGCGTCGGTGATCAACATCCCCGAGCCCGTCGGTCCCAACGCCATAAGGCTCACCTGCGAGCAGAACAGGGCGCCGGGGCGCGCGCCGGAAGGCCATGGGCTGCTTGACATCCTGACATGACGGAGGTCGCCGAGAAGATCATCGACGACGACACTGGTTGTTGTTGCAGTGTCGCTCAGCCAAATAACCGGCGAGCCACTGTGCACCAAGCTATTGCGCTTGAATCTGAAGGCGTCATCACCGCAGATGGAGTACTGGAGATGGTCACCCCACACCGGTCCAGGGGGCTATCGCGGACGAGCGCCGTCCATCCGCCGTTGTCGGCGGCCGAGCCGCCGGGCCACTACCTGTTGCCCTGGGCCCGTCAGCTCCCCGATGACACTGTGCCTACCAGTGACCGCCATCAGCACGGCTTCCGCCGGTCCGGTCAGTTCTGGCCCCTTGCCGTGACTCCAGTCCAGGTCAGTCGTTGTCAGGCGTACGCCGCGGGCGAGGTGCCAACCCGGCAGCTCAGGGGTGCGCAGACTGTCGCCCAGCACACAACGCAGCCGTTCGGCCGGGATCTGGCGCGGCAGATCGAGCGGGCGGCGAATGTCTTGATGATGGACAGTGACGTCGAGCAGCGCGAGCCGGCCGCCGAAGGACGTCGCCAGCCCCTGCGGCCGCAGCCGAGCCTGCACCCGCTCGAGGAGCTCGTCGGTGCTCAGGGATGCGAGTTCGTTGACCCATACCTGATTGGCGTCAACGATCCGACCGCGGACGACACGACCAAGCAAGCTGAGCAGGCTGACGCCGTCGAAGCCGATGACATGAGCGACCACGTCCCGCACCCGCCAGCGTGCACACAGTGACTGCGCCTCCCACTGCTCGGGCGTCAGCGTCGCCAGCAGACCGACCAGGTCTGTCCGCTCGGCGGTGGCCATCTCGAGACCGTCCACGAGATCAACTCTTCCTCACGCCGACGCCGATTGGTCACATCGTGACCGCCGGTCGCAAAATGATGATGACGCCAGTGTCGTCCGGCCTCCGTGAAGTTGTTTGCCGTATTAGCGACCAATCGATGCCTGCCCCCGCCTCCTCTGTAGCCAGGAGCACCCCGTCGCCCCAGGTGGCCCGTGGCCGACCCGGGAGGCCAGGTATCGGCCCGCGCTGAGCTTGTCTAATTCCCACACCTGGGTCTCCCGATGCACCGAGGCTTCTGACGCCCACTCGGTTCGGTAGCGGAGATTCGTGCCCATATCTCACCAGCGCAAACACGGGAGTTGGACGGTTCGCGCCCCGTGCCGCTGCCTTACGTTGATCCGTACCAAGAAGCAAGGCGACTCATAGCTGAACTTGTCGGTTTTCGACTACTTGTCGACGGCGGCGACGACGGGGTTGCTCTCGTGCCCAGGATCTCGGCGACGATCCCCTTCCTTCTTGGGCTGGTCAGCGTGCTCGGGCGGTGTTGTTCCTGGCTCATCTGGCTCGCCGAATTGGTGTCGCAACCATGTTGCGCGATGTCCACCAGGACGCCAGCGCGACGGTCCGGATCGTAACCAGCCAACGCGAAGAGACCCATCTCCGCCCGGCGATCCCCACCCCGCCTCACGGTGCCGTCGCTCTGACCGCGCCGTCGTCGGGCTTCCTTGCCAGCATCGATGAGTCCGAATTATTCTCTGCTGCAACCAGAGCCGAGGCATGCCTGGTCATCGATTCTCATCGGGCAGCTCCTTCATAGAGGGCGTGGCGGTCGGGGCGACGTGGTCGGAACATAGCCAGCTTGACGCTGGGGCCGTCGATCGGCTCCAAACTGCCGTCAACCATGCCATCCGGATCGGGTATGAGCGCACCGCCGCGCAAGACGTCGGCTACGGTCTTCGGCAGCTCACCGACGTTGCAAATAAGGCACTCTCGCCCGGTATCAACGACCCGACCACGGCAATCCATGCGCTCGGCCACATCTCCGCTCTCCTGTGCCAACTGGCCTCCCGTGAGCTCGGCCCGGTGCTGTTGCGCGACGACGATGACCGGGTGCGGGTAGTGCTGCACCGACCCAACCTTGGCGATTTGCTTGATCTCTCGATCACCCAGCCCCGCCGGTACGGGTCATCTGATCCCCAAGTGATGATGCGACTGTTCCGGCTACTCGAAGACTCGTGGATGACACAGCGCTCTTGCGGGCGCAGCTTCACCGGTTGCGGGCGACTGTCACAAGTCTGATTCGACGACACCGCGATCTTTCATCTGGGCGAGACGGGGCGGCGAGTCGACCTCGCCCTGAACTCGTCCACCGCAGCTGCCGCGACCACCCTTGCGTGACCTCTGAAACGCGACCCGAGGGCGAAATCATTGCGCGTGAGGCGAACTGCGCAGAAGCGGGTATACCCGGTTCCACCGCACCACCTATGAAGGAGCAGCAGAAATGATCGGAACCATTCTCGGTGCCATCCTGGTCGGCCTGGTCGTCGGCGCATTGGCGCGGCTGATCATGCCCGGCAAGCAGAACATCGGCGTGATCATGACGGTGCTCCTCGGAGTCGTCGGCTCGTTCCTCGGGACCTGGGTGACCTACAAACTCGGCTATTCCAACGCAAACGGCGGTTTTGAGATCATTCCCTTCCTCGTCGGGATCATCGTCGCGATCGTCCTGATCGCTGGCTACCTCGGCATCACCGGACGCCGCCACACCACCCGGTAGGCGCGCCCTGATTTGCAACTTCGACCGATAGCGCTCATACGGTCGAATACCGGTTATGTGAAACCAGTGCCTCGACCCACCGCCGCACGGTGACGTCGATCTCCGTGGCAGCAAATGCGGCGACCACCACGGCCTCATTGTTCGTCTACTGTCGTATGGCGCCACCCATGCGCCACATCATGTTCCGACTTCCTACTCTGGGCCGAATCGCGGCCAGTTCGACGACGACTGGGACGCACGAGTCGATTTGCCTTGCAGGAACTAGCTTTTGACTCTGGTAGGGTTGCCATGGCCGGTTCGCGGGGCCACCCCGGCCGAGTAGAGTGGACAGCACCTCGTATCGGCGCTGACCATCGCAGTGCGCCGCGGTCAGCTGGTCGCCACACCCGCCCTTTGCGCGATGAGTTGGCGCTCAGGAGCCGGCAATTCGCTCAGGCGTTTCCACGGGGATAGGCAAACGGGCATCTTATCCCTGCGGAACGTGATATGACATGCAGGTTCGGACAAGATTGAGGCACGCTCGCCGTTTTGAGCATCGGTCAGAACATCGTGGTGAGGAGTTCTAGGCATGGCAAACAAACGGGCGCAATCGATTTCACCGTCAAACGTGGACGCATCACGGCAGGGACTGATCGGAAGGGGCTGGCTCCAGGGCGTCGCCCTAGTGATGATCTTCGGCTTCTTCGTGATGGGCATCCTGGCCTACCGCACCTACACGGCGTCAATGCCGCTGCC
Organism: Mycobacterium sp. ELW1; assembly: GCF_008329905.1. Lineage (NCBI taxonomy): Bacteria > Bacillati > Actinomycetota > Actinomycetes > Mycobacteriales > Mycobacteriaceae > Mycobacterium > Mycobacterium sp. ELW1. The sequence goes on from NZ_CP032155.1 coordinate 3,132,249, forward strand.
GGACAAGGTCGTCACGCAGTCCGGTGACGTGTTGTTCACCGGCGAGCAGATCACTCACGGGCAGGAGCTCTTCCAGGCGAGGGGACTCCAGGAGTACGGCTCGGTCCTCGGCCATGGCGCCTATCTCGGTCCCGACTACACCGCTGACTACCTGCGGATGGCCACTGACGACGTCACCGCTCAATTTCGGGCCGAAGGGGTTCCCGATCCCAAAGAGCAGGTCATCAAGGAGTTCCGGACCAACCGCTACGACAAATCCACCGGCACTCTGGTGTTCACCGATCACCAAGCCGCCGCGTTCGAAAACATCCAGCGCCACTACGCGGCCTATTTCGGCGAGAACTCCACCAAGTACGGGCTGCTGCCGGGTCTCATCACCGATAAGGCCCAGATCCGCGATCTCACCGCGTTCTATGCGTGGACAGCGTGGGCTGCGGCCGCCGAACGTCCCGGGCACAGCTACAGCTACACCAACAACTGGCCCGCCGAGGCTCGAGTCGACAACGGGCCGACCGCGCCGATGGTGGTCTGGTCGGCCCTGTCGCTGATCGTGCTACTTGGCGGCACCGGCATCATGTTCGCGGTCTACGGCCGGTGGAGTCAGAAGATCGGCTGGCACGGCACTGAGACGTCGACGCTGTCGTTTCGGCAGCCCGGCGAGGTGACGCTCACCCCCGCGCAGCGGGCCACCGTGTGGTTCTTTGCGATCGTGGCGGTGCTGTTCCTGGCCCAGGCTCTGGTCGGCGCCGCAGCCGAACACTATCGGGCAGACCTGTCCACCTTCTTCGGCCTCGACCTGGCCCGCATCCTCCCGTACAACCTGGCTCGAACCTGGCACGTGCAATTGTCGTTGTTCTGGACCGCGGCGGCGTTTCTGGCCGGCGGAATCTTCCTCACCCCCTTCATCGCCCGGCGTGAGCCGCATCGCCAACATTGGCTGGCCTACGGTTTGCTCGGTGCGGTCGCACTGGTGGTTTTCGGCTCGCTGATCACCGAGGCACTGTCCATCTATGGGGTGGTGCCGGAAGGTTCAGTGTTTTCTCAGCAGTGGGAGTACCTGGACCTGCCTCGGATTTGGCAGGTTCTGCTGATCGTCGGAATGTTCCTGTGGATCGCGATCATCTGGCGCGGCATGCGGGCGCGGCTCAGAGGCGAGTCGAAGTCGAACATGCCCTGGCTTTTCTTTTTCTCGGGACTGGCGATCCCGATGTTCTATGCAGTCGGGGTGCTCGCCGCCAGCGACACCCACTTATCCGTCGCGGAATTCTGGCGGTTCTGGGTGGTGCACCTGTGGGTCGAGGACTTCCTCGAACTGTTCACCACCGTGATGGTCGCCTACATCTTCGTGCTGCTCGGCGTGGTGCGTGAACGCATCGCTCTGGGCATCATCTTCCTCGACATCATCCTGTACTCCGCAGGTGGCGTAATCGGAACGATGCACCACCTGTACTTCTCCGGAACCCCGGTCGAGCACATGGCGATGGGGGCGTTCTTCTCGGCGGCCGAAGTCATCCCGCTGACCTTCTTGACCGTCGAGGCCTGGGCCTTCCTGCAACTCGGTTCTCGGCAGCAGTCGGCTGACGCGAAACCGTTCCCGCACCGGTGGGCGGTGATGTTCCTGGTTGCGGTCGGATTCTGGAACTTCCTCGGTGCTGGCGTCTTCGGCTTCCTGATCAACCTGCCGATCGTGTCCTACTACGAGATCGGCACGGCGCTCACGGCAAACCATGCGCATGCGTCGATGATGGGTGTTTACGGGATGCTTGCCGTCGGACTGGCGATGTTCGCGTTCCGTTACGTCATCCCGGCCGAGAAGTGGCCGGAAAAGGCTGCCCGGCTGTCATTCTGGTGCCTCAACATCGGATTGGCGTGGATGGTGTTCGCGACCCTGCTCCCGTTGGGGATCCTGCAGCTGTACCACTCGGTGAGCGACGGATACTACGAGGCACGCACACTGGGTTACATCACCCGCCCCGGCAATTCGTTGCTGGAGTGGCTGCGGCTGCCCGGCGACCTGGTGTTCATCGTGGGCGGCGTCCTGCCGTTCCTCTGGATCGCCTGGCTGGCGGTTCGGTACTTCCGCGGCAGCGGCAGCATTCAGGAACTGCCCGAGAACCCGCTCTACACCGAGATCGGCGTCGGCTCAGCCGCGTCGGCCAAGGAGTGAACGTGGCCGCGCCGGCGACTGCGGTGTGGCTGGTGGCCGCCTACTCCCTGGCGCTCGTAGCCATTGCGTGGGGATTTGATCTGATGGCGCGCAAATCCTCGGCGCGGGCTGCGCGCTGGCGCACGGGGCAGTTCGTCTACCGCGCCGATCACGACGCCTGGGTGTGTCCGGAGGACCAGTGGTTGTGGCCGACGTCGTTCGACCCTAAGAATCGTGTGATGCGCTACCGAGCGCAGCCGATCGTGTGCAACAGCTGCCCGGTCAAGTCGAGTTGCACCACCTCGCACCATGGCCGCGAGATCAGCCGCGAGGTCGACCCGTGGCCGTTCTCCGAGGCGGGGTTGTTTCATCGGGGTATTGCCTGCGTGGTGGCCGGTCTTGCTCTGGTGTTGCTGCTCGGCATGCTCATCGGCCGGCATTCGCCAGCGGATGTGCTGGTGCTTCTGGGTACGGCGCTGGTGGTGATCGCCGCGACGGTGCCGCTGGCGCGCCATCTGTGGACCACCCCGTCCAATGCACCGGCTCATCTTCCGCATCGGTCGTTGCACGAGGACGCGGTCGCTGCCGCTATCGACCGGTACTCCACCCGCTGGGGTAGCGATGACAGAGCAAAAAAAGCCGCCCCCAAAGAGGACCCAGCACAGTGACGACGATCGTCTTTGCCGTCCTCGGTGCGGTCATCGTGCTCGCCGTCCTGGCGTATTTGTCACTGTCGGTGCTGCGCGAGTACGAACGGGGCGTGGTGTTCCGAATGGGCCATCTGCGCCCGCTGTATCAGCCGGGCCTGGTGTTCCTGTTTCCTCTGTCGGACAAGATGATCAGAGTCGATCAACGGGTGGTGACGCTGACGATTCCGCCGCAAGAGGTCATCACAAAGGACAACGTGCCCGCGCGGGTGAACGCCGTAGTCATGTTCCAGGTGACAGATCCGATGAAGGCGATTATGGCTGTGGAGAACTATGCAGTCGCCACCTCGCAGATCGCGCAGACAACGCTGCGCTCGCTGCTGGGCCGTGCCGATCTGGACACCTTGCTGGCGCACCGGGACGACCTCAACGCGGATCTGCGGACGATCATCGACAAGCAGACGGAACCCTGGGGCATCGAAGTTCGGGTAGTCGAGATCAAGGACGTGGAGATCCCGGAGTCGATGCAACGGGCAATGGCCCGCGAGGCCGAGGCCGAACGTGAGCGTCGCGCAAAGGTGATCAACGCACGCGGTGAGCTTCAAGCGTCCGAGGAGTTGAGCCAGGCGGCCGCGACGTTGTCGAAGAACCCGGCATCGCTGCAGCTGCGCTATCTGCAGACACTATTGGAGCTTGGCGCGGATCAGAATTCGACGGTGGTCTTCCCGCTGCCGGTAGACATCATCACGCCCTTTCTCAAGAACCCGGGAGCGCTTCGGGGCATTGTTAACTCGATGAACGACGAGGAATGAGCTTTACGACACCAGGCCTTGTTTAATCAATCAGTCGCGTGCCACAGGGCAGGGTCGTCGCCATTGTTGTCGACCTTCGCGTTGAAGGTGAGCATCGTTTCGTTGGTGAGGTTCGGATTCAGCCGGGCGAAGTGGCGTATTCCCACCGAATGAGTCCCGCTGATGTGCACCCGTTGCTTCGAGCCGTGGACAAGACCGTGTCCGCTGGCACGATCGTAGGTCAAGCCAACACGAAGTACCGCAGCCACAGATAGGGCGCGGCGATTGCGATGGCCAAGGCGGTGACGATGGCACCCTTACGAGTGAATTCCCAGAAACTCATGGGGTGGCCTTCGCGGGCAGCAATGCCGAGCATGACGACGTTGGCACTGGCTCCGATGGCGGGGAGGTTGCCGCCGAAATCGGCGCGCCCGCTGCGAGCGCCCACCGGAGCGCTTGCGACTGAGCGGGATCGGAGATTCGCCCAATTGTCTTCATTCTCAACCACTTGGCCACGTCACCACAGCGGACACAAGCGCAGGATGACCATCAACCGACCGACAATGACAAGAGCCTGCAAGCGTCTGTCCGCCCCGGCGCTGGCATTGACGTAGACAGACACCACGCCGAGATTGTCAGTGCGCAGCGGATTTCACGGCTGGCCCACCAAGCTGTGGTCGGGTTGTCGGACAAAGGGATCCTCCGTCTGATTCCCATCGATGCAGGGCAATTGGGGTCAGCGGGCGCTCCACTGCGCTGTCGTCGTCGATTCCGAGTAGTTGGTCGGGGGTCGATGAATCGAGGGCGCTGGAAGCAGTCGTGACCACGGTGTAGGCGTGTGTGGCTTCGGTGTATGGGGGCACCACGAGCAGGGTCAACTTCCCGAACTGAAGCCCGAACACTGAGATGACGTTGGGGGTGTCGTTGCTGGAGTCCATCAATACGGCCCTACCGGGAGGCTGGACGTGTTGGGATGTTGGGGACCAATCACATTCGTTGTATTGCACGCGTTCAATCGCGCCGAACCGCGACGACAGTGCCGCGAGCAGAGGTGGAAGTTCGGCTGCTAGCTGCGTTGATCGTGGCCACCATGCTCCTTGCACAAATCCGCAGGTTTGGTGTGCGGGTTTCAACTGCAGTCGTGGGGTTTCGATGGCCGGTCGGCGCGTTTGTGCAGCTCTAGTTGCCATACTTTCCATCGTTGTTGTCATTGTGTTGCCTTCCTGTAGTCGTTGTGGGACGGCGTTACTGGAGCTTCTTGGCGTTCTGCGTGGTCTTTCGGCTTCAGCGGCACGGACAATGCGATGACCCAAGAGGCGTCCCGCCGGTTTGGTTGGTGATGTCAACTGGCTGGGTTGACATCACCGAGGGCCTAACGGCGTAGGCAGTTCTTCGCGGGCTATTCGTGAGGCGCGACGGATGTTGGTCGTCGTCAGTGGTCATCGCGCCCGTAGGACGGAAGCGACGAGCCACACCAGGGCAACGATGATAAATATGATCCCAACCGGGTCGACGTCGTCAAACAACATGGGATCGCAGCGTTTTCGTTCGCTTCGTGCTTATGGGGGCCGTGGAGACTGGCGCAGCACGGTTGTCGTTTTCCTGTGGGTGCGCCACGGGGGGACGGGCTCGCTGGGTCGCGAGCTTACCCAGTTGATCGCCGATGCCGAATCTGTCACCACGGCCCTGGTCAGGCGACGAGGCCTGCACCGGAGTCGAGGTGAGTTCGACGGTGGAGCGCGTGGGAGATCTCTGTGAGTGCGATCGGAAGGTGGCGGCGCGGACCAGTCTGATTTGGGCGAATAGCTTAGGTTCGTCTGATTTGAGGTCGCGGCTTCGGTGGTGGGCCTTATTGAGTTGGTCGTTCGGGGCGACGAGAATGGGGGTTGTAGGAGACACGTGACTTCCTCTTAACTGCCTGTGCGCGTGATCTTTTGGACGCTTTGAGATCTCAGCGCGCGACGGGCTGGTTCGGATCGGCTGTGTGAAGGCCGTAGGGCACTGCTTCGAGTAGTGTGACGGCCAGGGCGGGACCATTGGGCAGTCGGTAGGTGCGGCGTTGACCGGCGCGTGCGCCGGCAATCGCGGCGCCCAAAGGGGATTGGATGGAATAGACCACCATGTCGGCGTATTCCGCGCCGTGCACGCCCAACAGGAATGTGTCGGTGTCACCGGTCGCGTCGTAGCGGATAGTGACGACCATGCCGGGTTCGGCTATCCCGTCGTTGGGTGGGTCCTCGCCGACGACGGCGTGGATCAGCAGTTCATGAATCTGCTGAATCCTTGTCGCCCAAGCGCTTCGGACAGCGGCGGCGTTTTCATCTGTATCATCAGCGATGCCGGCGGAGAAGAGAAACTGCAGAGTACCTAGTTCCTGATTCAGCCGCTCATGAGCTTGCGCTGAGATCCATACGCGTGGGGTAGTGGGCATGTTAATTCCTTTTTCATCTCACCAGCGTGGTGATCGCGCGCGGTGTTGTCGTACTTGATGACTCGGTTGCATCCCGCTGCGGGTGTTGGGTTCCGACGCGGCGTTCGCTTTGCTGGGTTGGCACGGCGGGCATACGCCGATGGTCCTGGTCGCGACCAGATCGTGTGGTTGATCGCTCCCAACCCCATTAGGTGGCGGAGCGGGCGACGACGCGAGTTGTCGGTGGGCGTCTGGTTGTGCGGGCGCTGTCCGTTTGCTCGGCCTCAGGTCGTCGGCGAGCGTTGCGTTGTGGCGAGACAGACTGTGACCGAATAGGTTTCGGGGCGTGCATGCCGTAGGGCACCGCCGTGAGGAGCGTCACGGGTAGGTTGGTCCCACTGGGGATGGAGTAGGTGCGTTGTTCGCCGGGGCGTGCGCCGACGATGGCGCTGCCCAGCGGTGACTGTATCGAGTACACGTCGACGTCGACGTCTTCGACGCCACGCACGCCTAACAGGAATGTTTCGATCTCACCGGTGTCGTCGTATCGAACGGTTAGGACCATTCCTGGTTCGGCGATGCCGTCGTCGGGCGGGTCCTCGCCGACCACCGCATTGGTCAGCAAATCTTGTATCTGGCGGATGCGCGCTTGTCGCGCAGCGTAGTTCGTGACGAGATTTTCGTCGTAGTCCATCACGTCCTCAGGTCCTTCGGTGGTGGGGCGTGCACGCAGGGCGGCCAGTTCGGTCTGCAATCTTGTGTGGGCCTGTCGCGTCATCCACACAGGTTCGGTGCTAGTCATTTTGAGGTGGCTTCCTTTCATTGAGGCAGGGATGTCGTCAGGGGCGGGCCGTCGCAGAGCGCCGCCCCTGACGACTCGAGGGCCCTTGAGGGCCGGGAGTTCGGGGTCTTGGAGGGGTCAGCGGCCAGGTCGGCGCAGCGGGTCGAACTCGCGCAGAGCTTCGGGTTGCTTGCCGGTGGTGATGTATTCAGCCAGCAGTCGCCCGGTCACCGGGCCGTGCGCCAATCCCCACATGCCGTGACCCCCAGCGACGTAGATCCCTCGCGACACCTCACCGATCAAGTGCCGGCCATCGGGCGTGATCGGGCGCGGACCAACCCAGGTGTCATCGCGTTCGGCCCAGCGCACCCCGTCCAGCAAGGGGCTGGCAGAGGCGACGATGGCGTCCACCCGCGCTGGTATGGCTGCTTCGTACGGGTTGCGGAACTCCATGGTGCCCGACACACGCAAGGCGCCCTGGTATGGCGTGCAGGCCACCCGCACGTCGGGCAAGTAGATAGGGCTGGGTATGGGGCGTTCCACCGGCACCGTGAACGAGTAGCCGCGGCCGGCCAGCACGGGTACGCGCACGCGGGAGCCGGCCAGCCGAGACAACCATGCGCCGGTCGCGATCACCGCGGCGTCGGCGGTCAATATGTTGCCGCGCGAGTACACAGTGACCCCGCTACCCGAGCTAGAGACGTCGCTGACCTCCAGCGTGCGTATCGTTGCCCCCCGGTCGACGACCGCGTGACCCAGCGCGTGCACGAAGCGGCCCGGGTCGACAAAACGCTGGCCGTTGATGTTCAGCGCGGTGGTGATCGCCGATGATGCCAACGGCACTTGTTCGCGCAACGCCTCACCGGCCAGTGCGGTGACAGACATTGTCTGCCCGGCGGTTTCGAGGTGGCGAAGCTCACGCACCAAGCGCTCCGCGGCTTTGGTGGTGCGGAACAGCGCCGTGATCGGCGCGTCGGTCAGCGGCGCAGCGACTCCATTGGCGACGAGTACGTCGAAGGCCTCAAGGCTTTCCTCGTTCAGCGGCACGTTTGCCCGTACTGCGCGCTTCCATGACGATCGGCGGCAGTTGGCGGCGAAATGCATCAGGAAGATCCCGAGCGCGGAGTCAGCGGTTAACGGGATGTGCAGCGGGGCGGCGGGGTCGAGCATTGCGCGCAGGCCGTAGCGAAACACCTCCGGGGAGTTCAACGGAAGGGTCAGTGCCGGCGAGATCCAGCCGGCGTTGCCCCAGGATGCTCCGGCGGCCACGCCGGTGCGATCGACCACGGTGACATCGACTCCGCGTTCCTGCAGGAACCACGCCGTCGACAATCCGACGATGCCCGCACCGACAACGATCGCCGATCGCGGTCCGCCATCAATGCGCTCGACGCCGCCCATCACATGCCTCCACAGTTGACCTTTGGTTGTTATCTCCATGGTGGCGTGGACCGCACCCGCAACGTTTGCTGAATTCGGACAACCCGCCGATGCCCCGTTGTGCGTATCCGACAAAGCCGGTTGATAAGCGCTGGTGGCGCGCACGGCCGGTGGATTCAGGCTTGGGTGCGAGCACATGAATAAGGAGCGAGGTGGCACTTTATTTTTTCTGACGTATGGTCGGGTCAGGTGGTTGCCACTTCGAATAAGGGAGCGACAATGGCTGACAAATCTCCGGGCAAAATTCTTCGAAAGCCCGCACTGTCCATCAGGGAGCGCCGGGCTGCCAAGCGCGCTAAGGCCGTCGCGTCAACGCCGATTGCGCGAAAGCGCAAGGACCGACGTTAAAACGGATTTGCACGCTGCTTCAAAGAACATGCGGCAGAAATTCCGCAATTGAGCTGTTGGTAAAGGCCGCAGATTGAACCGATGAGTTGGATCGCAGAAAAGGTGGGTTTGATACGGGTATGCGATGGGATGTAGCGGCCAATCGCGAAGGTGCGGTAAGTGAGCAGGAGAAGCAGCTGTCGGGGCCCGTACCGAATTTGGGTTTGCTGTCGTGCCGGTTGTTGACCGCGGCGATCGACAGTCAGCATCCTCACCAGCAGCGTAAGCGAAGTGCTGCGCGCGGGCGAGCTCACCGACGCGACCGTGGGCGCGGCGATGACCGCGCCCACGGTGGTCACGACGGATTACCGACCTGACCGAACCGATGCAGACGCCGCCGCAGCACCGGGCTTCGCCGCCGGCCGCTCGTCGACGACGAGGGACATTGGCGGGGCAACTTCAGCCGGGGTGACGCGCTGAAGATGATGCTTCACACCCGATGAGTCTCGCCAGAGTTAGTGGCCGGTTCGCCGCAGCGGATCGAACTCGTGCAGGGCTTGGGGTTGCTTGCCGGTGGTGATCTGTTCGGCCAGCAGCCGGCCGGTGACCGGACCGTCCGTCAGTCCCCACATGCCGTGCCCACCGGCCACGTAAACGCTTGGTGACACCTCACCGATCAGCGCGCGGCCGTCGGGGGTGACTGGGTGCGCCCCAACCCACACGTTGCGGCGCTCGTCCCAGCGCACCCCATCTAGCAAGGGACCGGCCGAGGCGATGATGGCCTCCACCCGCTGTGGTATCACGGCCCGGTGGGGGTGATGGAATTCCATGGTGCCCGAGACTTGCATCGCGCTGTTGTGGGGTGTGCACGCCACCCGGATGTCCGGCAGGTAGATCGGGGTGAGTATTGGGCGGTCCACGGGTACGGTAAAGGAGTAGCCGTGTCCGGCCTGCACCGGCACGCGCAGCCAGCGGCCCGCCAGTTGCGATAACCGTGCGCCGGTGGCGATCACCGCGGCGTCGGCGCTCAGTACATTGTGGCGCGAGTACACGGTGACACCGCTGCCCGAGCTAGACACGTCGCGGATTTCCAGCCTGCGCATCGTGGCCCCGCGGTCCAGCACGGAGCGGCCCAGAGCCTCCACAAATGACCGCGAGTCGATGAACCGCTGCCCGTTGATGTTCAGCCCGGCGGTGACCGCCAGTGATGCCATGGGCACTTGCTCGCGTAACGCCTCGCCGGATAACCCGGTGACATCCATTGGCTGGCCGGCTTTTTCGAATTCGCTGAGCTGCCGTGCCATGTGCTCCGCGTCGTCGGTGCTGCGAAACACCGCGGTGATGGGTGTTTCGGTGATCGGGGCGTCGACGCCATTTGAGATGAGCACGTCGAAGGCTTCCATGCAGTCCTCGTTGAGGGCCACGTTGGCCCTCATGGTCCGTTTCCACGATGAGCGTTGGGAGTGGGCGAGGAACTGCGATAAGAAGACTCGGCCTCCGATGTCGGCGGTCAACGGGATGTGTAGTGGCGCGGTTGGGTTGCGCAGTGCGCGAAGGCCGCGGCGTAGCACCCCTGGGGAGTTCAGTGGAACAGCTAGCCCCGGGGCGATCCATCCGGCGTTGCCCGAGGACGCGCCGGCGGCCACTCCGGTTCGATCCACCACCGTGACCTCGACTCCGCGATCCTGCAAGAACCACGCCGTCGACAATCCGACGATGCCCGCACCGACAACGATCGCCGATCGCGGTCCGCCGTCGATCCGCTCGACGCCGACCATCACAGCACCTCCTCTCCTGACCTTGTTATCTACTTCCAATGGTGGCGTGAGGTGCGTGGCAACGCTTGCCGGAAGCCGACGATGCCGAAGCGGCATTTTGTCGCCACCCGACAACTCCGCCTCGATCGTGACTTGCCTAAACTTCTGCGGTGGCAGGGATGTCGACTGAATCGATCTCCTCGGGCACGCGACTCGAGTTGCGCAGCGGCCGCGGCGCGTTGGGCGGGATCGCGAATGCTCAATGCATCGGTCTTCTCTCGGGTGAGCGGTTTTCGATCATCGAGATGGAGACATTGCGGGACCACCACAATCGCCGTCACCACCAGCTCAGGCCGCGCGCACTTCGCGTGCTGGCGTGGATATCCCGTAGTTGGGGCTAGCCGTTGGCGCGACGCAACTTGTCTGACAGACGGCGGCTTACCGATTCGGAAATCAGGTTCGACACGTCGCCGCCGAGGGTCGCGACCTCTTTGACAAGCGACGACGACACGAACGAATACTGCGGGGCGGCCGCGACGAAAACGGTGTCCACGCCAGCGATGTGTTTGTTCATCTGTGCCATGTGCAGCTCGTATTCGTAATCGGTGCCAGTGCGCAGACCCTTCACGATGGCGGACAGTCCTCGTGACCTAACGAAGTCAACCACCAGGCCCTCGCTGGCCTCCACCCTCAGATTCGACAGATGCGTTGTCGACTCGTTGATCATCGCGATCCGCTCATCAACGTCGAACATGCCCCTTTTGATGGGATTGACCAGGATAGCGACGACAACGTCATCGAACTGGGCGGCGGCTCGCTCGAAAATGTCGACGTGGCCCAGCGTCACCGGATCGAACGACCCCGGGCATAACGCGCCGCTCATGACCGATGACGGTAGCAGGAAACCTTCAGCGGGTCCGGCGCGGAGACGGGCGGGCCGCAGCGCAGCGGTATGGGGCAGTCTGAGTCCAGCCAGTAGTGGGTCATGGGCGGTCACGGCGACCGCTAGACAGCTATCGCACCATAGGATTCGGAACGACCGGCGGTTCAGCTCGACTGAAGTCGAGGTACAAATGTCAGTTCGTCACCGTGGTACCGCATTCCGTCGAAGCCGACCACACCGGCGATCGAAATTCCGGCAAAGTGCGCCGATGTGAAGCCGTTGGACACGTTGTGATGCAAATTGTGTAGGTCGTTGAACGCGGCTTCGGCGAGATGTGCGTAGGCGAGGCCCAGACGACCGACCACGGCAGCCAGTACTGCCTGCGTACACGCCGACAAGGAGGAATCGCCGACGGTCAAAGCGTCGTAATAGTCGAAGTTTCGGGTCGTTTCTCGTCTGTGAATGCGTCACCGGCGACTACATCGCCAGGGTGACGTCGGCCTGCTTGACATCTGCGTGCGGTACAGCCGAAGTACGGGTCGCGCAACAGAAGTGGATACGTGCTCGCTGTAGTCGCAGCGAAGTCCCACAGCGCTTGCCGGGTAGCGGTCTCGGCTTATTCGTGCACTCCGAGCCCGCGGTTGAATGGCATCATCATGTGATTGGCGCGATCGCGCCAATACGTGGTCTCCTCGTCATTTGCCCCGAAGGGGCGGGCGATCGCCGAGCGGCGCGCACAGGAGTCGACGGCGTCGTGAAGGTTCTGCTGCGTCATCATGTTGACGCACGGGTTATCGTCCACTCGCGCAAAGTATACATCGGACCTGGTGACACCGCGGATGCGAATTTTCCAGACGCGTCGTGGTGGCCGAAGCTGGATTCTAGGCGCGCAGTTGCTACCAGCAGCGTTACGCCGCAGTGATATTCAAGTTGCCCATCTCCGGTAGCCGCAACGCATCGGACCGGTGCGTAAGCGATGTCGGGCCTGTACACCGCTGCTGTCCCGGCAAATCGTTAGCTGGAACATTCGTTGCCTTTGATGTCCGTCACGAGAACATAGCTCCGACGTGGTCCTGATTCGCGGACACGTCGTTTCACCTTGCCCGGCATGAATGCCGCCAGCGCAGGGCTTCAACGGCGTTGTCCTGCACGGTGTGTCAGCATCGGTAGTGCGTGAATTGCGATGTCCCAGCATGCGTGGCCGTCGTAACTCGATCCCGACTTGCCGGCAGTGCTCGGCGGTCGACGCTTGCGAGCTGGCATTGTTGCGCGCGGCCCCGGCGAAGGTCTAGCTCATTGCCGGGCACCCTTTTCGATCCGATCGCCGAGCTCACGGTCGATGTTGCGCCAGTAGCCGAAGGCGCGTTGCAGCACCGCCTCGCTGACGCCGGCGCGAAGATGACCAACGACGTTGTCCACCAGGCGGCCCCGCTCGGCCTCGTCCATCACGTCGCGAACCAGGGTGCCGGCTTGGCCCCAGTCGTCGTCCTCGGCTCGCCGCGTGTAGGCGGTGCGCACCATGTCACCGTCGGTGTGCCAACCCGCGGGCTCGCCGTAGCGTGCGGTGTCGGCCAGCGGGCCGCCTTTGGAGTTGGGCGCATACATCGGGTCGGTCGCCAGCTGGTAGCGCATGTTCCCGGCGGTGCTGTAGCTGTGCACAGGCGAGTGCGGTGCGTTGACGGGCAGTTGGTTGTAGTTGGCGCCGATGCGGTAGCGGTGGGCGTCGGCGTAGGCGAACATTCGACCCAGCAGCATCTTGTCCGGGCTGGGCCCGACGCCGGACACCATGTTGGACGGCTCCCAGGCACCCTGCTCGATCTGGCTGTGATGGTCGGTGGGGTTGCGATCCAGGGTCAGGGTGCCGACCTCGATCAACGGATAGTCGGCGTGCGGCCACACCTTGGTCAAGTCGAAGGGGTTGAACCGGTAGGTCTTGGCCTCGTCGAACGGCATGATCTGCATCTTCAGCGTCCAGCTCGGATGCTCGCCTCGCTCGATCGCCTCGAACAGGTCACGGGTGTGGTGATCGGTGTCGAGCTTGACCAGCTCGTCGGCTTGGTCTTGGGTCAGGTTCACCACGCCCTGGCCGGTGATGAAATGGTATTTGACCCAGAACTTTTCGCCGCTGGCGTTGATCCACATATAGGTGTGTGAACCGTAGAGATTCATGTGCCGCCAGGTGGAGGGGATGCCGCGATCACCCATCAGGTAGGTGACCTGATGGGCGGACTCCGGTGAGAGCGTCCAGAAGTCCCACTGCATGTCGTGGTCGCGTAGGTTGCTGTCGGCGCGGCGCTTTTGCGAGCGGATGAAATGGCCGAACTTGAGCGGATCGCGAATGAAGAACACCGGGGTGTTGTTGCCGACGATGTCGTAGTTGCCCTCGGTGGTGTAGAGCTTCAGGGCCCATCCGCGTGGGTCGCGCCAGGTGTCTGGGCTGCCGCGCTCACCGGCCACGGTGGAGAACCGGATCACGGTCTCGGTTGTGGTGCCGGGCTGAAACACCGCCGCTTTGGTGAAGGCACTCACGTCATTGGTGACCTCGAAACGCCCAAAGGCGCCGCTGCCCTTGGCATGTGGTTGGCGTTCCGGGACGCGTTCGCGGTTGAACGCGGCCATCTGCTCGATCAGGTAGTGATCGTGCAGCAGGATCGGTCCGTCGGGGCCGATGGTCAATGAATGCTCGTCACTTTCGACCGGGATGCCGGCATCGGTCGTGGTCGGCGGTGTGGGTCGTGTGGCGGTCATGGGGTGCCTTTCGGTGGGGGTTGACTATTCAGGATCTAGCAGGACAGGCATGTCCGGTAACTCATCTCGTTGCAGAGCACCTCCGTCAGATTCCCAGCGCTGCAGCGAGATCGGGGCCAGTGACGGGTCTGTTGTACCGTGCATGCCGTTACCGATTGGCTGACCGTGGCCAAATGATTCATGGGGTGCTGGCCGGGGTCGTCTCCAAGATGTATGTGTCCGTTTCGGGGGTGTGTGGGGCTGTCATGAGCGGGGTCACCGTTCCACGCTGCGGCCGGGATGCTGATGCCCGTTCCCGTTGCTGAGCAGGCTGTCGAGATCGTGTTGCCATGCGGTGAACCGGATACGGTTACACACTGCTCGGGCGAGCGTGGAAAGGGTCGCCGCGAGGGCGACCACGCTTATCCACATCACCAGTGCGCCCGTCGCTGCCTCCACGGCGGCGCGGGTGGTCGGGGTTGGTGCGGGCACTTGCGCTCCGTTGTGGTCGATCCAGATCTCAACAGTGTCACCAGGTTTGATGGCCGATGGTGCCTTGACCGCGCCGGTGTGTTCGGTGCCGTCGGCTGTCCATAGGGCCGGTACCGTGGTAGCGCCGGTGCGCGAGTTTTGTTGCGGGGACGGGCCATCAGTGACCGTCGCGGCCACGGTGCGGCGGGTGTCGGCCTGCTCGGCGTAGGCCTGCCGGCGGGAGTCATACACTGCGGTGCCCACAGCGCCCGCGATCGGGAGGGCAAACAGCGACACGACGACAGCGAGCACCATGACTAAAGCCTCGATCCGATCGGTACCACGTACCAGCGGATCGCGGCCGGCTAGCCGCAACACGAGGGGCCACCGGGGAAAGCGCACGGTAAAGGTGTCCATCACGGCTTCGTCAGTGCCCCAACGAGCAGTCCCACAGTGGTCGTGGGGACCGTGGGGATTCATCGAAATCCTCTCCCTTCAAGTCGGCTTCGGTATCCGGCGTCGAAGGGATGGGAGGCGGTCGGGTCGCATATGTCGGCAGCCGGTGGCGTGCCGCCGATGTATTGAGCGGGAGCCGATGAGGGGCGAGCAGCCCGCGCAACTGTCGTCGTCCGCGGGACAGCCTCGAAAGCACGGTTCCGACTGGGGTGCCCATGACCTCAGCGAGCTCTCTCCGCCGGAGGCCTTCGACATCGGCGTAATACACCGCCATTCTGAAATGCTCAGGCAGCGCCTGCATCGCTGCCTTAATCACGTTGTTCGGCAGCCCTGCCAGGGCCCCATCCTCGGCCGAGCGCGGCCCGGTTGGCGTCTGCTGCGCATGTCTTGCCAGCTGCCGGTCAGTGGTCTCCTCAGCCGGGAACTGTGCCGGGCGCCGCTGTCTCTTTCGGTAGCCGTTGATGTAGTTCTTGGTCAATATCCGGTACAGCCACGCCCTGAGGTTCGTACCCCACTGGAACACGTCAACATGTGCCCATGCTTTCAGCAGCGTGTCCTGCACGAGATCCTCCGCGTCGGCATGCTGGCGGGTCATCCGCAATGCTTGCCAGTACAGCGGCCCGATCAGCGGCGTGACCTCGTGGACGAATGCGACCGTCGGCTCGTTTGTGGAACCAGCTAATTCAGGCAGTCCTGAGCTCACGGTTCGTGCTTCCACAGGGGCATCGACCCGATCCGGGGTGACCATCACCACCTCGACATCTGAGCTTTGCCTCATGATATTGATGGTGGTGGGACTGGCCAGCGCAGGCTTGCCTGAACCACACAACGATGCGGCCGCCCTTTGTCGTGTTTCGACAGTGCGCGCGGTTAGTCGGTGTCGGCGGCTGCGAGTTCGATCATCATCGCCAGCCGTTTCTTGGCGTCGTCCAGTTGCAGGTTAGCGATGTCGGCCATCTTGCGTAGCCGGTATCGCACGGTGTTCTCGTGGATTCCCAACCGCTCGCCAGCCTCGGCGGGATCACCCTGTCCCTCCAACCACGCCTGCAGCGTCACCACGTATTCGGTGGCATTGGCCTCGTCATGGCGGCGCAACTCGGCCACCGGCCCGCGATCCGGGGATCGACCTGTGCGCGCCGCCGTGCGCAGCCGCTGCAGCAGGATATCGTCCCACGACTCATCGTAGGCGGGGGGCGTGGTGCCGCGAGCCCACACTTCGTGAAGTGCCAGACACTCGTCGGCCTCGCGTCGCGCCGCGACGAGGTCCGCCGCCCCGGCCGGCCCGCTGATACCGGCCAGCACCGTCACCTGCTCAGGTAGCGCCGCTCGCAGACCGGCGACCCACTTGCGAGCCGTTGCCGATGGCTCGCCGGGAAGCAGGGTGTAGACGGTGTTGCCGGCCAGGGCGCTGCGGCCCGGCCGTGACCAGCCGAACCCAGTGGTGGCGCGCTCGAACGCCAACAGCAGGGATGCGTCTCGTTCGGCGCCGATGAACGCCTGGACCGCGATCACCCGCAACAGGCTGTGCGGTAGGCCCAGGCGGCTGGCCGCGGTGGCGGCATCGGCGGTACCTTCCAGTAACCGGATCACGAGTTCGGTCTCGATCTGGCGTTCCAGGTCGGCGCTGGCGCGGGAGCGCAACAGGTGCAGGGCCACCGTGCGGGCGCCGTCGATCAACGCGGTGAGCGCGGCCCCATCCAACGGCGCCCCACATTCCACCCACACCGAGCCCAGGAGTTCTCGACCCGAGCGCGCCGCCACCACCATGCGTCCGGTCATCCCATGATCGGCGTCTTGGGCGACAAACAGCGGTTCGTCGGAGGCCACCAGATGTGTGTACACACCACGGGCCGCGAAGAACGCCCGAATCCCCTTCGGTGCCTGTCGCTCCAGGATGGTCGCTGCTCGAGCCGGGTCGGCGTGCTGGTGCAGCCGGGAATACGCCAGCACGCGGCACAGCCGGTCCTCGATAATAACCGCGCCACCGATCGCCTCGGCCAAGCTGTCGGTCAACGCGAATAAATCCGTTGGGCCACGGCCGGATTCGGTCTCGCGGCCTTCCATCACCAAGCCGTAGATGATGGCGGCCAATTCGCTCCAGGTCACTGCTGGATCGACCACCATCACCGCGACGCCCTCGTCCGCGCCACCGAATGTGGTGTCGTCATCACCGCCGCGGATCAGCACCACAACCGCGTGCGCCGCGGCCGCCCAGCGCACCGCTTGTTTGACCGAGTGAGCACCGATACCGAGCAAGACGTCGCCGACAACCGTCCGATCATCGGTCACCTCATGCAGGATGACGCTGCGCAACTCTGTGGACCGCGGTATCGGGCAGAAACGCAGCCGTACGCCGTAGCTGCCCAGCACATTCACCAGGCGGTCTAACGTGACCACAAACTGCCCCCTACACCGAACCGATCACCCAGCGTAACCAGCAGCCCACCACGCAGTCGGCAAATCACATTTGTGTCGGGGAGAGGTTTGGCCGCCGGGATCGGCGTCGTTGGCGGGGTGTTTTCTCGTTGCAGCCTGAAGCAACACAGCTCGCGTGGGTGTTGGCCGCGCTGTCACGACAGGCCATGGTCACGGCGGGATGTCCTTACTGCTGAACAGATTTAGCGACGGTGAGCAGTACGACGCAATCATCGACGGCGTGCAGGCCGTGGCGGGTGGAGGGGATGACGAGGTGATCGCCGGGGCGGCCGTCCCAGCTGGTGTCGGGACTGGTCAGCCGAACGCGACCGTGCAATACCTGAATTGTGGCCTCGCCCGGACTGTCGTGATCGTCGAGGCTGGTGCCCGCGGTCAGGGCAATCAGGGTTTGTCGCAACGTGTGTTGGTGTCCGCCGTATACGGTATGTGCGCTGCGGCCGCTGTGGGCGTCGTGGGCGGCGGCCAGGTGTTGTCGGGCGAGCGCGGTCAGTGAGATCTTGTCCATCTGGGTTGTCCTGGTTCTCAGTGATTTGAGGGCTGTGTCAGCTGGTGGTGCAGGTCCTCGACATAGCCGTCGTAGGCGGCGGCGACGGTATCGAGGTCGACCTGCTCGGGCAGGTCGTCGGGGTTTTGACGGGCGATCAGGTAGGCCGCGGTCGCCTCGACGACGCGCTGCTCGTCCTCGGCGATTTGCGCAACCACGGCAGGGTCGGCGTGCACGCGCACGACAATCGTCCCTTCGTCCTGTGCAAATCGGACCAGGTAGTCGTGATCGCCGAGCGCCTCGAGGGCCGGCTGATGAACGCTCATGGTGTTCTCCTTCGTGGGTGGTTGGGGGATCGTCATCCCGCCAGGAGTGCGGCGCCAAGGGCGATCAGAGCGGCGAGCTTGACCGCCTCCAAGCCGATGTAGGCGTGGTGTGCGCGGGAGCGGGGTGCGTCGTAGCCAGCCAGCACGCGCGCCGTGCGCCGGTTGAGCTTCGGCCGCACCAACAGCAGTTGGACGGCGAGCAGGACGACTGTCAGTGCGGCGAGGATGAGCACCGGGCCCGATGATCTGGTAACGCTCAGGCATACCGCGATGACGACGGCCCAGACGACCTCGGCGATATTGAGGGCCTGAAACACGATGCGCCCGATGGCCAGGCCCACCCGTAGCTCGAGACCTTCGGCGCGGAACTTCAGGGGTGCTTCCAGGAATGAGATCGCCAGGACCATGCCCAGCCATATCAGCGTGGCCGCCGCAGCCACCCGAATGGCGAGGTCGGTCATGACGATGCCCGATCACGTGTCGGTGCGGGTGCCAGATGGGCGACGCACAAGTCCGGTTCGACGAACGGATCGAGGCGATCCACGGTGACCGGTGCCCGTAACGTGCTCAGTGCACCCTGCATCAGGCCCAGGTGCACAGAACACACCACCTCGCCATGTTCTTCGGCCAGGTTCTGGAAGGGACAGTGCCGCAGCCGGATCTCGCGGGTGCGCGGACCGTCAGCGGGTTCGGGCTCAAAGCCCAAGTCGGCCAGCAGCTCAACCAGTTCGGTGACCGCGCGGGTCTTCGACGGCGCGCGGCTCTGCTGGGCGGATGACACCAGAGCCGGGCTCGTTGAGCGGCCCAGGTGTGCGGCGATTCCGGCGGGATCGGGGCTTCGGGCGACATAGTCGGTCAGGATGCTGGCGAGGAGCCGATAGTTCGTCGGTCCGGTGGGGTCCATCCGGCGGCTGGCGCGAAACAGGACCGGCGGACGCCCGCGCCCGACGGAGCCACCGAGGACTTGTTCGACGCGGCCGGCGCGCTGCAGTGCATCGAGGTGAAACCGAACCGTGTTCGGGTGCACGCCGAGTTCCTCGGCGACGCTGGTGATGCTGCGCGGCACGGTCGAGGCGCGCAGCACCTGCAGGATGACGTCTCGGCGCCCCGGGTGGCCGGTCCTCGGGTTATGTGTGGCCGCATCGGTGGACATCAGTGGCCCTGCGGCGGCAGGGCCGCCACCATCGGGGTGTCGGCGTCGATGACGCCGAGTTTGGCGGCACCGCCCGGTGATCCCACGGGATCGGCCTGACCCGGCAGGATGTCGGTGAAAAATTTGACGTTCTCATCGAGATAGGGCCGCAGCGGTTCGGGCAGATCGTCTTCGTAGTAGATCGCTTCCACCGGGCATACCGGCTCGCACGCGCCGCAGTCAACACACTCGTCGGGGTGGATGTAGAGCATCCGCGCGCCCTCATAGATGCAGTCCACCGGGCACTCATCCACGCAAGCACGGTCCTTGATGTCCACGCACGGTTGTCCGATCACGTATGTCATGCCCACGACATTACTCCAATTACGGGTTGTAGGAATAGCGCTATCGCGATGCCCCAGGGAATCCGCAAACGCTTGCACCGACGAGATCGGCGTACGCCAAACGCCCGAATCCCGTAGGCGCTCCGAGGCCCGCTGTGACACAACCGCGGCATCGACCCGGAGCTACCGCGGGCAGCTGGACATGGCTGCCGTTTGCCATCGCGCAGTGGCTGCCGTGCGTATATGCAGTGAAAAGCCTTTTCCGACAAGGCCCTTAGGCTGCAGGCCATCCGCCTCGCAGCCAGTGTGATCGTGGCGACCCGCTGCTACACGGCGCCGCCCGGCCCCTAGCGTGCCTCGGCGCTGCCGTCCTACACCCCTTACCTAAACCTATTTAGCGGGCTATAGTCCGTTAAAGTCTCGTAGTGAAAGTGATGACACATGGCACCTGAGATGACGCATCTGCTCGCCGGTGTGGGCCCGCCGTGAGTTTCCTCGTCGAAGTGACACCTGCTCGACCGTTCCCGCAACGTCGTGGACTCAGGGGCACGTTCGCGTACCGGGTGGTGACGACGACTGATCCCAAGTTGCTCGGGATGATGTACATCGTCACCTCGGTCGCATTTTTCATGGTCGGCGGATTGATGGCGCTGTTCATGCGCGCCGAGCTTGCCGCGCCGGGTTTGCAGGTCTTCTCCAACGAGCAGTACAACCAGCTCTTCACCATGCACGGCACGATCATGCTGTTGCTGTATGCGACCCCGATCGTGTTCGGGTTCGCCAATTGCATTCTGCCGCTGCAGATCGGCGCACCCGATGTGGCGTTTCCGCGCCTGAACGCGCTGAGTTACTGGCTGTTTGTGTTCGGTGCGCTCGTCACGGTGTCCGGTTTCATTACCCCCGGGGGAGCCGCCGATTTCGGCTGGACTGCATACACGCCGCTGAGCGACGCCATTCACTCCCCGGGCGCCGGCGGTGACCTGTGGATCATGGGCTTGGCGGTCGCGGGCCTCGGTACCATCCTGGGCGCGGTCAACATGATCACCACGGTCGTATGCATGCGAGCGCCGGGGATGACGATGTTTCGGATGCCGATCTTCACCTGGAACGTTTTCATCACCATGATCATGGTCCTGTACGCCTTCCCCCTATTGACCTCCGCGCTGCTCGCACTGGCCGCCGACCGCCACCTCGGCGCGCATATCTACGACCCGGCCATCGGCGGAGCGATCTTGTGGCAGCACCTATTCTGGTTCTTCGGCCACCCCGAGGTGTACATCGTCGCGATCCCGTTCTTCGGCATCATCACCGAAGTCATTCCGGTGTTCAGCCGCAAACCGGTCTTCGGGTACACGACCATGGTCTACGCGACCGTGAGCATTGCCGCGCTGTCCACCGCGGTCTGGGCGCATCACATGTTCGCCACTGGGGCCGTTCTCCTACCCTTCTTCTCATTCATGTCGTTTCTGATCGCCATCCCCACCGGCATCAAGTTCTTCAACTGGATCGGCACGATGTGGCACGGCCAATTGACATTTGAGACACCGATGCTGTTCTCGGTGGGCTTCATGCTCACCTTCCTCCTCGGGGGCCTCTCCGGCGTCATGTTGGCCAGCCCCCCGCTCGACTTCCACGTCACCGACAGCTACTTCCTGGTCGCCCACTTCCACTACGTGCTGTTCGGCACCATCGTGTTCGCCACCTATGCCGGCATCTACTTCTGGTTCCCGAAGATGACCGGGCGTCTGCTCGACGAGCGGCTGGGCAAGCTGCACTTCTGGCTGACCTTCATCGGCTTCCACACCACGTTCCTGGTGCAGCACTGGCTCGGCAACAAAGGCATGCCGCGCCGCTACGCCGATTACCTGCCCGCCGACGGATTTCAGACGCTCAATATCGTCTCCACCGTCGGGGCGTTCACCCTCGGCGTATCCATGCTGCCGTTCGTCTGGAACGTCTTCAAGAGCTACCGCTACGGCGAGATCGTCACCGTCGACGACCCATGGGGCTACGGCAACTCCCTCGAGTGGGCCACCAGCTGCCCACCGCCGCGCCACAACTTCACCGAACTACCCCGAATCCGTTCGGAGCGGCCCGCTTTCGAACTGCACTACCCCCACATGATCGAGCGGATGCGTGCCGAAGCCCACATTGGGCAGCGCCATCGCCCCGGCGTGGACGCCACGAGCGACACTCCTAGCACGAACCAGAACCGGGCTCCCGGTGGGTAAACGGTGACCAACTAGCAGAAGTCGGTGGGCAGCCGCCCACTGGGCCTCTCATGTGACCGGCATTCGGGCATCGCGGGCGTACGGGGTCTGTCGTTGTGGCACAGGCATTTTGACGTAGGGGTGTTCTTGCGAGGTTCGGCAGGCGAGCACACTTGTTTTTACACAAACTGGTATTGTGAAAACTGTGGAGAACGTTGAGATGAGCGCCCGGGAGCTTGATGTGCGTGTTCTACCCAAGCCGGACAAGCACCCGGCGATCTTCGCGGCGTATGAGCATCTAGGCGTGGGGGAACTGTTCGTTCTGGTGAACGACCACGACCCCAAACATCTGCACGAGGAGTTCGAAGCCGACTATCCCGGCTCCTACGGCTGGGCCTACATCGAGGCGGGACCGCGGGTCTGGCGCATCGGCATCACCAAGCTGGCCTCCACAGCGCTGCCCCGAGTTGTGGTGACCACAGTGGACGATCCGCGGGGCGCCGGCTCGACGGTGGCGTGGCGGCTGCAGCCCCGCAAGCGCGACCTGGACGCCAACATCATTGCGCTACCGCCCGATGGCGTCATCGACACCCACACCGGTCCCGACCTCGACGTGCTGATCCATGTCATCGCCGGGAGCGGCCAGCTCGACACGGAACGCGGCGGCATCGACATGACGCCCGGCGTGCTCGTGTGGCTGCCGCGGCAATCGGTGCGGCGGTTCTCCGCCGGCCCGAACGGGCTGCGATATCTGACCGTGCATCAGCGCCGCGAAGCGCTGACGCTGCACGCGCCACTGCCGCGGGGAGTGTGATGAGCCGTCGGCAGTTCCGCAACTACGCGCCATCGCACCCGGTGCACTCGTCGCTTGTCGATGCCTGATTTCGCCGAGGGCATCGTGGCACTGATTTGCTCGCCGGCCGGGTACGCGTGTACCGCGTCCCGGCACTATCGATCTCACCCGCGCACCGCCGCCGAAATCCTTGTTCACGTGAGCAAAGAATCACTGGCGCTGTCAATCTGGCGACAACGAAGATGCCCGACAAGGGACCTCAGGCCATCGTTAGCAAGCAAGCCATGGGCTAGCTTTTACACAAATCGTATTTGTAATAATTAGCGATCCGCTCCTGCGGCAGATGTGGACGTCTGCATTGGGAGCGCAGATAGTAAGGAGTTCGTGGGTATGAGCATCGCGGATCGAATCGTGCGGACCAACTGGGAGGGTCCTCTCGCGTCTGGCAAAGGCGCTCTGTCAGGGGGCAGTAGCGCGGCGCTGGACGGCCTGCAGGTGACCTGGGCCTCTCGAACCGAGCAACCAGGCGGCAAGACCAGTCCGGAAGAGCTGGCGGCAGCGGCACATTCATCGTGCTTCGCGATGGCGCTGGCATTGAAACTGGGCGAGAACAACACTCCGCCGCAACGGCTGGACGTGAAGTCCACCGTGACTCTGGATGCAGTCGACGGAGTTCCGACGATTACTACCTCCCAGCTGACGGTCAGGGCAGAGGTTGCTGGTCTGGGCGCGGACACCTTCGCGGCCGTGGTGGATGAGGCCGCAGCTCTGTGTCCGGTGTCGCGATTGTTCGCCGGGGCCAAGATCAGCGTCGATGCCAAGCTTGATTAGGCCGATCGGTGCAAGTGCTGTGAACTGACGAAGCGGAGAACGCCATGCCCGACGGGGTTCTGGCTGCTCTTCTGAAACGTGAGCACCACGAAATAGACAGTGGAATAGCGACCTTCATCGACAACCTCGATGTTGGCTGCGTCAAGCCCGGACTGTCGAGCACGTCGTTGGACGCACTGCGCCGTCACATTTACTTGGAGGAGACCTTTCTGTTCCCTCCGATCCGCGAGGCCGGCATGATCATGCCGATCGGCGTGATGATGCGTGAGCACGGCGAACTGTGGCGCACCACGGGCGCCCTGACCGATCTGCTCGTTGACAGAGCCGACTACGAACAGCTGCGCGATATCTCCCATCGGCTGCAGGGGCAACTCGAGCAGCACACCTCGAAAGAGGAACCCATCATCTATCCGCATGCGGATAGCGACCTTCCAGCGCAGGTGAGCGCGGAGATTGCCCGCTTCATCGCATTCGGCCGAACTCCGGACGGATGGGTTTGTCGGCAGGCTGGTCGGTGATGCGTACCCACGGCGACAGCGGGAACAAGCTCGGTGCGGTCGGAAGAGACAGATTCGTCGTGTCCTCACCGGGGCCAGCGCTCGATCTACCCGTGCGCCCACACTAGACCGGTTCACAGACCACCAGCGGAATCACGCGGTCGGTCCACGATTGATATTTGGCCCAACGCGGGTTGTGTGCGATGAATCGCGGCCAGAGTTGCGCCCGTTCCCGCCTTGTCGGCAACGCGAGCGCGCATGGTGTGGTCTGCGCTCGGATCTGCACGTGCACATCAGGATTCGCGCGCAGGTTCAGAAACCACATTGGGTGTGTGGGCACACGGCCCTCCGACGCCACCACGACCACACCGATACCGTCGGCCATAAACATTCAACGGACTCGTTCGGGATAATCCGCTCGTGCGGCCCGTCGTAGTCAATAGAGATAGGGGATCCCCAGCTCATGCCACCACCCGCGCGTCGGTGACGCGATAGATTGCCACGTTCGACTTGGCCATCCATTTCAAGAGACCTGGGCCAGAACCGACATGAGAACCGGCGGTCTCTTGGATGCCATTTTCCGAGTCTAAATCGGTCGATGTAACGCGCTGGATCAATGGGTGTCCGCACCGGACTGGATGAGGCGGGCCGTACCATCCGCCGCGTTTGCCCAATTCGGTTGCCCCGTCATGCGCTGCGGGTCCGCACCTGCTGCGCGGCGGCCACCAGACGCTGCAGGGATGCCGTCACTTCATCGGTAGTGCGTGTCTTCAACCCGCAGTCGGGGTTGACCCAGAGCCTTTCGGCGGGAACCGATTCCAGCGCCTCGCGCAGCAATGAGATGATCTCATCTACGCCGGGAACGCGTGGTGAGTGGATGTCGTAGACACCTGGCCCCACGCTGTTGGCGAAGCCTGCCGCGTTGAGATCGCCGAGTACCTCCATGTGGCTGCGTGCGGCCTCGATGGAGGTGACGTCGGCATCGAGATCCGCAATCGCACCGATTACCTCCCCGAACTCCGAATAGCACAAATGGGTGTGGATCTGGGTGGAGTCCGCGACTCCTGAAGTCGAGAGCTGGAAAGCGCTAACTGCCCACCGAAGGTAGGCGTCCTTGTCCTCAGTTCGCAGGGGCAGCAGTTCACGCAGCGCGGGCTCGTCCACCTGGATGATGGCGATACCGGCCAACTCCAGATCGATTGCCTCATCGCGAATCGCCAGCGCCACTTGGGCTGCCGTCGCGGCCATTGGTTGATCGTCACGCACGAACGACCACGCCAGAATCGTCACCGGACCGGTCAACATGCCTTTCACCGGTTTGTCGGTGAGCGACTGGGCGTAGGTGATCCAGTCCACCGTCATCGGGCGGAGCCGAGCCACGTCGCCGTACAGGATCGGCGGGCGCACGCACCGACTGCCGTAGGACTGCACCCATCCGTTCTGTGTCGCGAAGAACCCGTCGAGCTTTTCGGCGAAGTACTGCACCATGTCGTTGCGTTCGGGTTCACCGTGGACCAGCACGTCGAGGCCGAGCTCCTCCTGCAGCGTGATGACATCAGCGATCTCCGCCTGCATCCGCCGCTCGTACTCAGCCTGGTCGATGTTGCCGGCCCGCAGATCTGCCCTAGCGACTCGGATGGCCGATGTCTGCGGGTAAGAACCGATGGTGGTGGTCGGCAGCTCGGGCAGATGCAACCGCTCGGTTTGCGCCGCACGGCGTGCAGCTGCGGGACCCCGTCCTGCTCCTGACGCTGTGATTGACGAGATGCGGGATCGGATCTGGCCGTTGTTCAGCCGCGGGTCAGAGCGGCGCGACGCAATCGCTGAGTTGGAGGTGGCGACCTCATCGGCGATAGCCTCGCTGCCCTCTCTCAAGCCGCGCGCCAAGGCGACGACCTCGGCGACCTTCTCCGTGCCAAATGCCAGCCAACTACGCAGTGCGGCATCGATATCCGATTCGGCATCGAGCGTGTACGGAACGTGCATGGTTGAGCAGGACGTCGCCACTGCGACCTGGCCACCCTGTCCTTGCAGGCTGACGAGCGTACCTAGAGCCGCCTCGAGATCCGCGCGCCAGATGTTGCGCCCGTCGACGATGCCCGCCACGACGAGCTTGTCGGCTAGCTCGGGAATGGCCGCGACTGCTGAGATTCCACCGGCCACGAGATCGACTCCGATCGCTTCGACTGCGGTGCGCGCCAAGACAGGCAGCACTCCGTTGAGCGTGCCGAAATAGGTGGCGACGAAGATGGCAGGACGCGTGACTAGACGTCCGAGCATCTCGTAGCTGCGCGCCGCCAATTCTTCCGCGTTTTCCAAAGCGTCGGTAACCAGCACGGGCTCGTCGACCTGAACCCAATCCACACCCTTATCGACGAGCAACTCCAGCAGCTCGCCGTACACGACAAGTAGCTCGGCGAGCCGGTCGATCGGCGCACCCGCACCATCGACGGCCTTACTCAACGCTAGGAACGTGATCGGCCCCACGATGACCGGTCGGGCTGGAATCCCCAGTGCGCGGGCCTCTTCCAATTCCGCCAGCACCTTGCCCGGATTGAGCGTGAACTCCGTGTCGGGCCCGATTTCGGGAACGATGTAGTGGTAGTTGGTGTCGAACCACTTGGTCATTTCCAATGGCGCGATCTCGTCGTTGCCGCGGGCGGCCACGAAATAACGCTCCAGATCGTCGGTGACGCCGGTAGCCCGGGTCGGCAATGCGCCTACCAGGACCGCGGTGTCGAGCACCTGGTCGTAATAGGAAAACGTGTTCACCGGAACCGAATCCAGCCCTGCGGCGACCAGTGACTTCCAGGTATCGCTCCGCAGTTTCGCAGCGATGAACTCAAGCTCACTGCGGGCGAGGATGCCCGCCCAGTACATCTCGACAGCGCGCTTAAGTTCGCGGTTGGGGCCGATGCGCGGTGAACCGAGAATGGTCGCGGTAAACGGTGCTGCGGTCATCACGACGTCCTCCAACGTCCGACGGGATGGTCATCGCCAGGAGACGTCGCACCGAGGACGGCGCGAAGGCCGCTCCGGTCATCCGCCCGTCCCACGAGGCGACAAACCACCGGATGCGGCGCGCCCGGAGCAACTGCCAGGTCTTCGGACTCGCAGGCTCGCGTCGCGCGGTCCCGCACGCCTACTGACCGACGCTCATATACGCGGTCGTAGCGCGGGGGATAGGCGACGTTGCCGACCGCGACAACGTCGTTGATCGCAGCAATACCGACCTTGTCTGAGCCGGCCATGACTTTCGGTGTGGTCCGACCCTTCCGTCCGGGACCGTTGATAGACACTGTCGTCGCCATCACACACCTTCCACGCCGTGGCGCCACCCGTTGCAAATATAGAGGATGATACCCATTTATATCCCGGACTGCGGGTAGAGTGGCTCAGTGAGACCAGCGCCGCGGGCGCGACGAGCATCGCTACGGCCGGCAGCGCAGAGTGGAGATGTGTTGTGTCCGAGTCCCTTTATCAGCCGGCGACACGGCAGATGTCGGCTCGCCGAAAGGCTCTTGCCCCCAACATCCACGATGCCTTCGACGGGTTTTCTCGTGCGGTGTTCGCCGAGGGTGCGCTGCCCGAGAAGACCAAGCAGCTCATCGCTGTCGCGGTCGCACACGTGACCCAGTGTCCGTACTGCATCACCGGCCACACCAAGCTGGCGAGGCGCAAAGGCGCAAGCCCTGAAGAGATCATGGAGGCCGTCTGGGTCGCCGCGGAGATGCGGGCCGGCGGCGCGTTTGCCCACGCAGAGTTTGCCATTCACGCGATGGACCAAATCGACGCCCACTCTCACACCCCGGGTGCGGATGGCGCGCCGTCGTGAGCCTCAACAGTTTCGGTGCCCGTGATCGGCTTGTCGTCGACGGCGAAGGCCACGAGATCTT
Organism: Mycobacterium sp. ELW1; assembly: GCF_008329905.1. NCBI lineage: Bacteria > Bacillati > Actinomycetota > Actinomycetes > Mycobacteriales > Mycobacteriaceae > Mycobacterium > Mycobacterium sp. ELW1. The sequence goes on from NZ_CP032155.1 coordinate 3,160,034, forward strand.
TCGTCTGGATCGGGTGCAGACCGCACACCGGCTGCCCTACAGCCTGCGGGTGCTGCTGGAGAATTTGCTCCGCAATGAGGACGGCCGTCTGGTTACCGGGGAGCAGGTGGCGGCGTTGGCAGGGTGGGATCCCATGCGGCAGAGCGGTACCGAGATCCAGTTCACGCCGGCCAGGGTGTTGATGCAGGATTTCACCGGCGTCCCGTGCGTGGTCGACCTGGTCGCGATGCGTGATGCGATGACCGCGCTGGGCGGGGACGCGACCAAGATCAACCCGCTGATCCCCACGGAGCTGGTGATCGATCACTCGGTGATCGCGGACGTGTTCGCCCGTCCCGACGCGTCCAAGGTCAATGCTGGCCTGGAATTCGACCGCAACCGGGAGCGCTACCAGTTGCTGCGGTGGGCGCAGCAGGCGTTCGACGATTTCTTGGTCGTGCCGCCAGACACCGGAATCTGTCATCAGGTCAATCTCGAATATCTGGCCCGAGTGGTGTTCACCCGGGCCGGCCCTGAGGGCCCACAGGCCTATCCAGACACTCTCGTCGGGACTGACTCGCACACCCCGATGGTCAACGGGCTCGGCGTGCTCGGTTGGGGAGTCGGCGGCATCGAAGCGGAGGCCGCCATGCTCGGGCAGCCGATGAGCATGCTGATCCCGCAGGTGCTCGGCCTCAAGCTCACCGGGGAGCTGCGCGAGGGCACGACCGCGACCGATCTGGTGCTCACCGTCGCCGAACTCCTGCGCCAGACGGGGGGTGGTGGGCAAGTTCGTCGACTTCTACGGCCCCGGTGTGGCGACCGTGCCGCTGGCGAACCGGGCGACCCTGGGCAACATGAGTCCCGAATACGGGTCGACCTGTGCGATCTTCCCGATCGATGCGGAAACATTGACCTATCTGAGGCTGACCGGACGCTCCGAACCGCAGATACGGCTGGTCGAGGCGTACGCCAAAGAGCAGGGTTTGTGGCATGACCCGGACGACGAGCCGGTCTACAGCCACAGCGTCGAACTCGACCTGTCCAGTGTGGAGCCCTCGATCGCTGGGCCGAAGCGACCCCAGGACCGCATCCCGCTGTCGATGGCATCGAATGCGGTCGATTCGCGACTTGCCAGTGGTCCCCGGGTTGTCGTGCAGGCGGGCGGGCTCGATGAGGCGTTGAGCGAATCATTCCCGGCAAGTGATCCGGTCGCCATCGATCACGACCGCGACGACGACGTCCCGTTCGCGCCGCGCGGTTACGGCCAGTCCCATGAACTGCAGTCGGATCCGGTGTCGGTGACCCTCGAAGATGGCACCCGCACGGCAATCGCCCACGGGCATGTGGTGATCGCAGCGATCACCTCGTGCACCAACACTTCCAACCCATCGGTCATGATCGGTGCCGGCCTACTGGCCAAGAAAGCCGTCGAGCGCGGCCTGTCTCGAAAGCCTTGGGTGAAAACGACACTTGCCCCGGGCTCGCGTGTCGTGACCGACTACTACGACCGAGCCGGCCTGACCCCGTACCTGGATCGGCTCGGGTTTTCCCTGGTCGGCTACGGCTGCACCACCTGTATCGGCAACTCTGGACCGCTGATCCCACAGGTCAGCGAGGCCGTCACCGAACACGACCTGACGGTCTGCTCGGTACTGTCCGGCAACCGCAACTTCGAGGGCCGCATTCATCCCGAGTGCAAAATGAACTTCCTGACCTCCCCGCCGCTGGTGATCGCCTACGCGCTGACCGGCACCATGCTCGCCGACCTGCTCAACGATCCCCTCGGCACCGACTCTTCGGGGCAGCCGGTGTATCTGCGCGACATCTGGCCCAGCACCCAGGAGGTCAAGGAGGTGATCGACGAGTGCGTGCGAGCGGAGATGTTCACCCGCGGCTACGCCGACGTGCTAGTCGGCGACGACAATTGGCGCGGCCTCGACGTCGCCACCGGGCAGATCTTCGACTGGGACAACGCCTCCACCTATGTCCGCCACCCCCCGTATTTCGACGGCATGAGCCGAGAGCCGGACCCCGTCGACGACATCACTGGAGCGAGAGTGCTTGCCGTGCTCGGTGATTCGGTCACCACCGACCACATTTCGCCCGCCGGTGCGATCAAGGCCGATAGCCCCGCCGGGAACTACCTGAGCGGCCACGGGGTCGCGCGGGGCGAATTCAACTCCTACGGCTCCCGCCGTGGCAACCACGAGGTGATGATTCGGGGCACGTTCGCGAACATCCGGCTGCGTAACCTCCTCGCTCCCGGTACCGAGGGTGGGGTCACCCGGCATCTACCCGGCGGCGAGCCGATGACCATCTTCGACGCATCCACCGCGTATGCCGCCGACGGGGTGCCGCTGATCATCCTGGCCGGTGCGGAGTACGGCTCGGGCTCGTCGCGGGACTGGGCGGCGAAAGGCACCCTGCTGCTTGGGGTGCGGGCGGTCCTGGCCACCTCCTTCGAGCGGATCCACCGCTCGAACCTGATCGGCATGGGAGTGCTGCCCCTGCAGTATCCGGCCGGCGCCTCAAGGGAAAGCCTCGGCCTCACCGGCGAGGAGCTGTATTCGATCACCGGACTCGCCGGCGCCGACCCTGCCGCACCGTTCCCCAACGAGGTCACCGTCCACGCCGAACGAGACGGGCAGAACACCGAATTCGTCGCCACTGTGCGCATCGACACTCCCGCCGAGGCTGCCTACTACCGGCACGGCGGCATCCTGCAATACGTCCTGCGGCAACTGCTCGCAGGCAAAGACTGAGCGAAGACCCGTAACTACCGACGATATCGGCGTGCGGTCCGGTAATGCCACGATGGTTGTGGCCGGCCGCGTTGAGCCGGGCTGCAGAGCTCGCGCCCCACTACCGAATAGGTCGATGCGGCGGCGATCGGAATAGTCGATGCGGCGGGATCGACGTCAATGCAGTACCGCTGCAAGCACGGCGGCCTCGCTGATGTCGACGGCCTTACTCGCCGTAAGCAGCGTCAACGTTCCCTTCTTGCGAGGTAGCGTAAGTGCGTCAGGACTTCGGCGCGCGCAGGTTCGGTCAACTCCTCCTGATAGCGGCGAGTGAACTCCTCGAACCGTTCCGGAGCGTGGTTGTACCACTTACGCAGCTCATTGGACGGCGCGATCTGCTTGCACCATTCGTCCACATCCGCTTTTTCCTTGGTCATCCCGCGCGGCCAGATCCGGTCCACCAGCACCCGAGTACCGTCGCCGCGTACCGATGGTCATAAACACGGCGCACCTGCACCGCGTAGGCGTTTCCCATTGGTTGCCTCCCGGCTCAGATAAGGCATCTCGTATGTTCCATGGACGTCTGAAGCGACGGACTCTGTTAATATAAATGAAGTATATCCGTTAAAAGTGTGAAGGGTATGGATCGAGGGTGAACGAGGAAACCGACACCGTGGCCGGTCCGCGTGGGCGTCGACGAGAGCGCCTGCCGCGCAACCGGCAACGGGAGCGAGTGGTTCAGATGGTCCGTGAGCACGGCGGCGCGATTGACGCGGTCGAGCTCGCTTCGCGGCTAAATTTGCACGTGACCACCGTGCGTTTCCACCTGGATGCGTTGTGCGACGAAGGCGCGATCGAGCGTACTCGGATGAACCGGGACGGTGTGGGCCGCCCCCGAACGGGATACCGTGCCGTCGAGGAGCGTCTGGATTACCGGATACTTGCTGAGATCCTCGCGATGGAACTCGGCGAGACGGTGCAGACGCGCGCTCGGCGCGCCCAGCGCGCTGGACAGCAGTGGGCCGCGCGGATCGCCGATTCCCGAGGTCAACCCTTTGCGGGCCAGGCTGATTCGGACGCGGGGGAGGGGGGTGACCCGCTGGATCGCGGAGCGGTTCTGGCCACCGAGATCTTCGTCCGGATGGGGTTTGATCCCGAACTGGCTGCTGAATCAGAACCCTCGGCATCGCTGTCGGCCGATAGGGAGCAGGTGCTTGGGCGGGAGCGGGTCATTCGGCTACACGCGTGCCCGGTACGGGATTTGGCCCGTGCCCACCCCGAGGTGGGTTGCGGTGTGCACCTGGGGTTGTTGCAGGGCGTGCTCGACCGCACTGCGGCGGCCGGCGGGCATCCAGACCGCCAAGATGCGGCTCTGTCGGCCCGGCTCGAACCCTTCGTTGAACCCGAACTGTGTCTAGCTCGATTGGCTGTCTCGCGAAGGTCCAGATGATTGAGGTCGGGCCGCCGCTGGAGCGACCTTCCTCGCTGATGCCCGTCCAGTGGTACGGCGTCGATTCGTGAAACAGCAACTCCCCGGCTGCCTTTCGGGCAGCCTTGCGTCGGGTGCGCACCCGCGCAGATCCCGCGGCGCAGCGCCGATCGGCGTTGGCCGCGACGATGGCACGTTCGAGCAGGGTCATGATTGATCCTCTCCGTTCCATCGCTCAACTTTTCACCGGGATGTCAACACCTCCCTCGCGGGCGATGCATCCCAGCCGCGGCTCGACGTGCGCACGGGATGGCGATTGCTATCGACGGCCGGTGCAGTCGAGATGGCTCGCAGACCGATTGACGATGAACGCGGCGACCACGAGCTGGTGCGCTCACACCCGAGGTGGTGACCGAACCGCGGTGGCCCAAGACGGTGGTTGGTGACACCTTGGCGGGATGCCCTCACTGCGGCAGCACGTCGAACAAGCCGTCCGGCTCGGATCAGATAAAACGGACGGGCCCGAACGGGTACCGGTCAACGACGACTGGCTACGCCGCAGCGACTCCGCCACGGAGGCGCTGTCGAAGGGAACGGAGCCGTCCGCGCAGTCGCGAGGCGATCACCTCTCGCGGCAGCTGGCTCGGAGTGGGGTAGGCGACGATAACCCTTCCGCCATCCGGGTCGCATCCCTCGACGAAGCTCACCCCGTTCTCGGTGTAGGAGAATGTCGCCACATCGTAGGCGAACAGACGCTGCGATATTCGGAGCAATTCTGCGTGGCTGTCGGTTGCCCACATGAGGTACCGGACACCTGTGGCGCCCACACGTGGTCGCCGAGACGGCCCTTTCGAGCGCAGATAGATCTGAAAACCGCCCGGTGTCAACAGCAGCGCCGTGTCCTGCTCGTGCAGTGCGACACGGCAAGAGAACACATCACAATAAAAGTTGATCGATCGGGCCAAGTCGGAGACCATCACCAGGGATGAGGCCACCGTGACGGTGACCTCACCAGCCGGCTCGGGTGGATCCTGACGGTCCGAGTCCGACACCGTAGCCGCCGACCCTAATTTAGATGATTGCATTCCTCTATAATACGGGTTTCGGGGTAGAGATAGAAGACACCCCCGGGATCCGGGATCGCTGGCTGCCGCCACTCGAGGCGCGCGGCGATCACGAAGAGGTCGGCGGGCCTCGCCGTTCGACGACGCGTGTACCGCTGGCAAGATTTGCCGGTCAGATTGACTGTCGGACAGGGCTATCGAGTTCCTCCGAGTGGTTCCCGGTAAGCCGGCGGTGCATCGCGCGGGCGATTCTTGCCGCTTGGATCTTGGCGTGTTCGGCAACCGGGCCCTCATACATCTGGTCGAGGGTGCTGTTCCAGAGGCTGAGCCATCGCAAGAAGTGACGGGCGGTCAGCGCTTGCCGGTCATGCACGGGCTGATGAGCACGCACCGCGCTACCTCTATAGAGCCCGGCGTGGAACAGGACAGTCTGCCAAAAGTCGCACATGATCGGAAGATGCGACTCGAGGCCGTTAATCCGTATCTTCGCGAACGGCTCGGCAAGGATGCCGTCGACAAGGACCCGGCCGTAAAAGCGGCGCAGCGCCGATCATGTGCTGTTGACGCAGCCCAGCTTCGTCGATCTACCGCCAGCATCAACGAGAACGACATGGTTGACGGCAGCACTACTAGAAAAAAGTTGATGATGAGTGGAAATCACCAGGGGCATATCTGATTCCAGGATCCCCAACCCCAAACCGAGATGACAACAAAACTGAGACAACCAGCCACAATCCGTAAAGGGACAACTTCACTGCGAAAAATGACAGCTTCACTGAGACCGGACAACAGACGATTCGCATCAGATGCGAATAACCAACTTACAACTTGACATAATGTGGCTTATCGGCAAAACGTGGACCTGGGCGGACTCGGGATCCCATCGATTCGTGGATCCCTGGATCCCTGGATCCCCGGCGTCGGCATTCCCATCGCCACGCACGCAACACAGTACTTGTCGGGAACCCGATATCACCGGTGATACCGAGTTCCCGACGACAGCCATGTATGTCCGTCCGCCAGGCCTGAGGTCCGCCCAAAAGCTCTGAGGCGAGCTCGTTTCCGTCTGACGCCGGACGCAGCCCAACGTGCCATATTCGTCACTGTGACGTTTATACAGCGGCGGGTACGCCGTCGGTCGTCGGCCGGCCGGGGCGTCACCGCGGCCGACGCCAGCCGGCGGGCGTTCGCCGATCGCCGCGAGGGCATCCCGCGTGGCCGATGGCCGATGAACCCTTCCCCGTCACCCCACCCCCGCCCCTCCGGTCCCCGAGAGGAATTCGTCAGAGTGACGGAATGCCTCTACCCGACTCTCGCGAATCACATTCCCCGGCAACATCTTCGAACACAATGAGTCGTCGTTTGCCCGGTCGGCCACACCACCCCGGCTTGGACACCCGTGCAATCGTGATCGCAATGCTACGCCGAAAGGGGCACGCCCCCAACGTAATTCGTCACTGTGACGATTATGCCTAACTGAAGCTAGAATCCGTCACTGTGATATCTGCGCCTCGGGGCGAGCGCTGATGCGACCAGACGTGTGGGGCCGGTGCCTGACGGCACTCGTTCTCGCCACCTCGGCTGCCGGGCTGGAGACCTTTGCCATGACCGGCACGGCAGCGGCCGATTGCTTCCAACGCGGCGGTTACAACCCTGCCCCATGCGCAACCACAGCTCCGAAAAGCGGTGGTGCGTCGAAGGCGCCGTCGACCAGCAGCCCGCCTGCCCCGGACGATCAGAATGCCGACCAGGACGGGTCCGGCTCACCGGACAAGGACCAGTCGGAAAGCAGCCCGACCGGGACCACACCTGCCGATTCCGGGATGACCGCCTGCCAGAACCAGGGCGCGATGACGACCTCGCTCGGACTGCCGACCGCCACGTGTCGCGCGAGTCAAGGCCCGAACACCCCACCGGACTCCGGGATGACGGCCTGCCAGAACCAGGGCGCGATGCCCATCGCCATCGGCCTACTACCCACCACCTGCCGAGCCAGCCAAGGACCCAACACCCCACCGGACTCCGGCGTGACCGCCTGCCAGAACCAGAGCGCCATGCCCATCGCCATCGGCCTGCAACCCACTACATGCCGAGCCAGCCAAGGCCCCAACACCCCACCCGATTCCGGCGTGAATGCGTGCCAAAACCAGAACGCCATGGCGAATTCGCTCGGTCTTCAGCCGGCGGTCTGTCCGCCCAGCGCACGCGACTGACGCCTGGCGCCTACGGCCGAAGGCTGCGCAGCGTGCTCTTGACGAACTTCGCGAGGACCACATCGCGGGCCGCCCCGGTTTCTCGGGCACTGATGAGAACGGCATGGAGCCCGATGAGGAAGAACGCGGCCCCGTCGTAGGCTTCGACATCGTCGTAGAGTTCACCGCGGATACGGGCACGCTCGATCTCCGCGGCAAGCAATACGAAAGTCGGGTGTCTGCTCCACTGCTCGTCCTGAGCCAGGGCCGGCGAGAAGTACAGACTGATGACATCGCGGAACAGCGCAGCACCCCAACGATTCTCGAGATCGACGACAAGCCTGATGATCTCTTCGAGGACGGCTTGCAAATCGTGCCGCGACTCCAGGAACTGACTGAGTTCCTCGCCGAGGTAGTCCTCGTCGCGCCGGATCAGCTCGAGCAGAACGTGCTCTTTGGTCGGGAAGTGAAAGTAGAACGTGCTTCGGGCGACTCCCGCGGCCTCGACGATGGCGTTGATGTCGGCCGAGCTGGTGCCGGCCCGTTGAAACTCGACGATGGCTGCGTCGAGTACGCGCGCACGCGTCCGACGGCGCTGGGCTTCGCGGCTCGTCGCGGTCTCTCGCACGTGCCCATTGTGCCGCACAAGTCCCGTTCGCCGACAGATGTCACTGAAATATGCCTAACCACCGGCACAGCTGCCCTGTCCCGCGGCAATTTCGTTGTCATCTGTCAGCGAACGTGCTACAAAAAGCTCGATGAACACACGAGGTCAGCGCATTCTGTTGTGGACCGCGCCGCCGGCGGCAGCTCTGCTCGCCCTGGCCTACGTACTGTTTCCAGTCTTCTCCCCGCCGCTGTCCCCGACGTTGTCCCCCCCGACGACGTTGCGGCGTTCTTCCGAGACAACGCGACGGGCGTGCTCGGCGTCGCGATTCTGTGCAACTTGATCGCCGGTGCCCTGATCCCGCTCTTCGCGGTGACGGCTGTCCAGATATCGCGTGTCGCGACCTCCAGCGTGGTGCTGACCTACGCGTACATCATCTGCGTCGGTGTGGGGACAACGGCGTTCATCCTTGCCGACTATTGCTGGGGCATGGCGGCTTTCAGGCCCGACCGCGATCCCGAACTCATCAGCCTGCTCAATGACATGGCCTGGTTCTTCTTCATCGCGCCGGTCGGCACCATCATCGTGCAGAATCTGTGCTTCGCACTGAGTGTCTACCTCGACGAGCGTCCCGACCCGATCTTCCCGCGCTGGGCAGCGCATTTCAACGTCGCCACCGTCGTGCTGCTGGCCCCGAGCGCGTTCTCGATTCTGGTCAAGACCGGTCCCCTCGCCTGGAACGGCACGCTGTCATTCACGTTGCGGCTGGTGACTTTTGCGGTCTACATCGTGGTGATGTTCCTCGTGCTCCTGCGTGCGGTGAATCGCCAGGGCAATGAGCGGGAAGTCCTCGCGTGAGACCGCGGCGCAGGAACCGCAAGCTCGACCAATGGATCACGTTCTGGAGTGTGCCGTTCTTCTTCACCGTGTTCGGTCTGGTGTTCGTGCCGCTGAGCTGGATGATGCCGCCGAGATCGCCGAGCGCCCCTACATCGCAGATCGTCGCATTCATGCAGTCCCACAATCTGCTCGTCGCGTGTGTCCTACTGACCCTCACCTTCGGACTCGCACCGGTGTCAAACGCGGTGTATCTCATGCAGATCAAGCGGATGGCGGTCAGCCCGGCGTTCCGCTACACGCTGATGATGGGGGCCATCACCGGTGCCATCGTCGGCATGCTGTTCCCGATATTCTGCTTCGGCGTCGGCGCGTTTCGCACGGGCTACAGCCCGGCCGTGTTGTCCATGCTCTACGACTTCGGCTATCTGGCGTTCATCGGATCCCTCGGCTGCTTCTGTGTCATGTGGCTGGCGTTCGGGCTGGCCATCCTCCTCGACACCAACAACGTCCTGCCGAAGTGGTTGGGCTATTACACCGTGTGGCAGTACATGACCGAACTGATGGCCGCACCGGTCTGGATCAACAAGTCGGGCCCTTTCGCGTGGAACGGGCTGATGACGTTCTGGTTCACCGTGGTGCTCTACGTCTCGTGGCAGATGGTCGTGTACACCTGTATCTACCGGTCCATCAAGAGACAACCGGACGCCGAACTCGACAACGCCGACCTGTACACCGCCACAGGCGATCCCCGCGCCGGGGCAAACGCATGACCGAGGTCGCCAAGGGACACCCCGACGACCTCAACGAGTCCCATCCAGACCAGCACGAGCGGGCGCACATCCCCGGCGATCCGAGCATGTGGTTCTTCGTCATCGGCGATCTGCTGATCTTCGGCATCTACTTCGTCGGCTACGTGTACTACCGCGGCCAGAACCCGGATCTTTTCCTACAGAGCCAGGCCCGGCTCAACGTGGACATCGGTGCAGTCAACACCGTTGTGCTGCTGACCAGTTCGTTGTTCGTGGTTCTCGGGACCACCGCGGCACGAGCCGGCAACTCCGCGGACGCGCTGCGCCGGTTCGCGCTCGCGCTGGTTCTGGGTTCGGTGTTCCCGCTGCTGAAGATGATCGAATGGATTCCGGAGATCACGGCCGGCATCACGCCCGGAACCAATCTGTTCTTCATGTTCTACTTCGTGATGACCGGACTTCATCTGTGTCACGTCCTGCTCGGTCTGATCATCCTGTGCTTCGTGATCCGCAATCTGAGAGTGTCGAGGCCGCCGGAGATCTCGTTCGTCGAGACCGGGGCCACCTACTGGCACATGGTCGACGTCCTCTGGCTGGTCCTGTTCGCCGCGTTCTACTTGATGAGGTGACGATGACGTCGTTGATCCGCAACCCGCTCACCATCGTGTGGGCGCTGCTGACGGCCGTCACCGTCGTATCGTGGTTGGTCTCCCGCGACGGCGGAGCCGCCCATCAGCTCAATGCGACGGTCACCACCGTCGTACTCCTGATCGCAGGCGTGAAGGCGCACCTGGTGATCTGGCATTTCATGGAGGTCCGCCGGGCGCCGTTGTGGCTCAAGGCTGTTACCGGCGGCTGGGTGATCGTGGTAGTCGCGGCAATGCTCGGCGTCTACTTCACCGGCCGGTAGTGCCGAAGGCCCGTCACAACTCGGTCCACCACGGCTTGAGATCAAGATAGAACGAGATGGTCTTCGGCGCGCGGCTGGTGCCGCCGAACCAGCTGTTGATCCGGAACGCACACAACTGATTCGGGTGCAGGCCCTCGGGAATCGGCTTGTATACCACCGTGTCTCCGTATTGCACGGTAATGCCTTGGTAGTCGGCATTGAAGCTGAATTTCTGCCCGACGGGTACCGAGATGATCTCGGAGTCGGTCGGCATGATCCTGGCGGTGTCGACGTTGTAGTAGGGCCCGACTTCGAACATCTGGGTCGTCACGTTGTATCGCCAGGCCACCATGATCGCGTCGGTGTCGGGCCACAGCAGCGTGAACGAGATGCCGGTCAGCTTGTTCCAGTCGTACTGGTCGACGGTCTGCAAGTCGTAGACCGAGTTCTCGGTGAAGGTGGCAGTCCCGGCAACGTGTTTGGCGAAGAACACCATCTGCGGGGGTAGCGCCAGGTGGGTGTTCTTGAAGATGACGATCCGATTCCGTATCGGGCTTCGGGCCGAAGACGCGGCGGCCGCCGGTTGACGCGCTGTCGCGACAGGTCGATTCGTCGTGCTGGGGGCTACCCGGGGGGCCGCCGACCGGCGGGCGGCGGTGGTCTTGTGGTCGCGTGCGCTGGTCGCAGTGTGCGCGCTGGTGCTGTCGGAGGAACCGGCCGGTGCCGCCGACGCGGGCTGCGCACCAGCGATCCCCATGGCCAGCCAGATCCCGAATCCGACCGCCACGCCGCCCAAGCACCCCGCCAACCGCACCCCCGGCATCAGCAGAGCGTATCGACGGGTGATGGGCGGCGAGTCGTGTTTGCGGAGATCGGCTGCCCGGCAATTTGGTCCGAGAGTCGAGCTATGTGCGTTTGCGCGACCGCGGCTTCGAGGACATGTTCAGTTCAACAGCCGACTGGATGAGGGCCGCCAGCGCACGTTCGTCGATGACATCGCCTTCGTGGAAATCGATGGCCCGCCGGGTGTTCCCCTCGAGGCTCGAATTGAACAGACCTGAGGGATCCGGCAGTGACGCGCCTTTGGCGAATGTCATCTTGACCGAGGCCTTGTACGTCTCTCCCGTGCAGATCATCCCGGCGTGCGACCACACCGGGACGCCCCGCCACTTCCACTCCTCGACCACCTCGGGATCGGCTCGCTTGATCACGGCGCGGATGTGGGCGAGTGTCTCGCCTCGCCAATCGTCGAATTCGGCAATTCGGGCGTCGATTCGCTGTGCAGCGGTGATGTCATCGTCAGCCATATCTCCATCATGGCCGCACCCTCCGCGATTTTGTATTCCCAGTCACAGAGAGTATCTTTTCCCGCGGCCCAGAATCGTTTCGGAAAGCTTGAAGATGCGTACTCATTACAGAACTCGCGGCTTCTCTACTCGTCCGCAACGGGGTCTTCGCACCCATCAGGTGTTGCGGCCGATGGCCGGTCAGTGCTTCGAAATCGATATTCGGTTCGAGAGCAATCGGTGGATTGTCCGGATTCCCGAAATCAACGATGCCACCGAGGCAACAGCACGCGACAAGGTCGAACTTGCTGCCCGCGAATGCATTGCCGCCCGCACCGGCATCCCCATCGGCTACATCTCGGTCTGGGTCCGCGACTGATCGCAATCCCGTTGCCCGGCAACGGTTGAGTACAGCCTGTCAGTGAGCGACCGGCCGGAACAACGGTATCCACACCCGGGTGTCCTCGCCGCCGGACAGCGCGGTCCAATCTTCGAAGAACACCTCTACCTCGAGCCCGATTCTCATGTCCGCCGGCTCGACGTCCACGACATTGGTGATCAGCCGAACCCCGGGATCCTCGGCGATCTCGACGATCGCCACGATGTAGGGCGGCTCGAATCCCGGAATCCAGGGTTGGCGGTCGACGCTGAACGCGGCGACGGTGGCTCGCCCGGAGACCTTTTCGGGCGCGACATCGGTGCTGCGGCAACGCCAGCAGGCCGGCCCCGGCGGGTGGAAGAAATGGCCGCACGCGTGGCAGCGGCTGATCATGAGGTTGCCGTCGCGGCCGCCCGTCCAGAATGCTTCCGACTCGGGTGTGGGGCTGGGGGCGCGAGGCGTAGATCCGGTCGCTGATAGCTCATCGGCTGCTCACCAACATCGAACCCGCGACGGGACCTCCGCCGACGCCGACCGCAACGACCTCGGGTGTGCGCGGAGCCTGACGTTCGCCACCCTCGCCCCAGAGCTGCACACAGGCCTCGTGCAGGAAGCCCATCCCGTGTAGCCGTCCACCCGACAGCTGCCCACCGCTGGTGTTCAGTGGCAGCGGTCCGTCCAGGGCGATTCGGTCACCGCCCTCGATGAACTCACCGACCCGGCCATGCTCGCAGAATCCCAACGCTTCCAACCACATCACGGTGAGAAAGCTGAAGCCGTCGTACAACTGGGCCATGTTGACGTCACTCGGCCGCAGTTCTGTGTGCTCCCACAAAGTGGCGGCCGAATCGTGGGCCGCCATCGTGGTGAGGTCGAAACGCTGCTCCCACGTTGGCCTTTCGAACATTCCCGGTCCGACCGACTCGACCGTCAACGGATGGCGGGGCAAGCCGCCGCAGGCGTCCCGGCGGGAGACGATGACCGCGGTCGCCCCGTCGCAGGGCACATCGCAGTCGTAGAGGCACAAGGGTTCTGAGATCATCCGCGCGGACAGATAGTCCGCCATCGTCAATGGGTCGCGGTAGACGGCGTCGGGGTTACGGCCCGCGTTGCGCCGGGCGTTGAGCGCGATCGCGCCGAGTTGTTCACGGGTGAGCCCGAACTCGTGCATGTACCGCTGCGCCGGCATCGCCAGCCAGTTGGCCGCCGACAGCGCCCCGAACGGCGCGGTCCACTCCATCTGCGGGGGCAGCTTGCCGCCTCCGCCGAGCAGCACCGATGCGTGGCCGCCGCCGGCCCGCTGGGCGGCGGTGGACTCCCACACCGACCGGAATACCACCACGTGGTTGGCCAGGCCGAGGGTGACGGCCATACAGGCTTCGATCACCGGGCCGATCTGTCCCGCGGTCTCCAACCCGGACATGTACCACCTGCTTCGCAGGCCCAGAGCGGTACGCACCTCGGTGACATTGGCACCGGAGAAGCCCGGGTTGGCGGCGACCGCACCCGGGTAGCTGGCGATGCCGTCGACGTCGTCGACATCGAGCCCGGCGTCGGCGATCGCGCGCAGCACCGCTTCGATCGTCAGTTCCAGCCCGGTGCGGCCCAGTCGGCGCCCGACCTGCGACTTGCCTGCTCCGGTGATGACGGCCTTACCGTCGAAGGGGCCGCGGTTCGTCACGATCTGCGGGCCTCGTCCTGCGCGCGAGCCACCTGCTTGGCCCGCATCGTCTGGTCGGTCAGGCCGAGCGCGATCAGCACGTCGATCGCGGTGATCACCAATCCCCAGTAGTACATCCACCGGATGGTCGGGTCGGGTTGCGCGGCGAAATACACGACCAGGAATATCGGGCCCACGATGCCGAACACGAAGCACATCGCCTGAAGCTTGAGGTACACCCGGAACGTCTCCATCGTCACTGCTCGCCTCGGGCGACCGGGCGGTCCGGATCCGAACTCCACTGCGACCACGATCCCGGGAACAGCGCGGCGTCACGGCCCGCGGCGGTCAACGCGGCGACGGCGACCGCCGCGGTGATGCCCGATCCGCAGTAGACGCCGACCGGTGCGTCGGCACCGATGTCGCGTGCGGCCAGCAGGCCCTCCAGTGCGGTACCGCTGATGAAGCTCTCGTCCTCGGTGAGCAGTCCCGTGCTCGGCAGGTTGCGCGCGCCCGGGATGTGCCCGGCCACCGCATCCACCGGCTCCACGTCACCGCGGAAACGTTCGGGCGCGCGGGCGTCCAGCAACGGCCGGCTGCCGACCTCATCGGCGGTCAGGGTGGGCAGCGCCCCGGCGTAGAGGTCCTCATGGGCCACCATGACGTCGCCCGGGGACGGTTCGACCGCACCGGTATCAACCCGCCCACCTGCCGCCTTCCACGCCGCCCAGCCGCCGTCGAGAATGCGCACGTCCGGGAGCCCCGCGGCGGTCAGCACCCACCAGGCACGTGCCGAGCCGGCCCGGTTCCAGTCGTCGTAGACCACCACGGTCTGCCCCGCGCGGATCCCCCAGCGACGCGCGGCGGCCTGCACCGCGGGTCCGGACGGCAGCGGATGCCGTCCGCGGCCCGACACCGTGTGGTCGCTCAGGTCGTCGTCGAGCGATACATACACCGCCCCGGGAACATGGCCCTGCAGGTAGTGCTCTCGGCCGTCCGGCTCGCTCAAGGTCCAGCGCACGTCGAGCACGGCCACCGGTTCACCGGCTGCCAATCGATTGACCAGCGCTTCAGCGGTGATCAGCACGTCAGCGCGCCCAGTCATCGAGTCCCCCGTTCGTCGTCGGTCGGCACCGATGATCATGCCCCCGCGCGCAGGTGGACGCAGGCACCAGGTGGTCAACCTGAGAAGAAGCTGAAATCAAGTAGTGCACTACGCGTGCGCACGTCGATATCGGACCGATAACTTTGCTACAGCATCAGACGACACACGGATTCCGCCGGGGGCGCCGGGATCGCCTGATCGTTCGCACCACGGCTATGGGGGGTGTGGTGCGAACGCCAGGCGGCGCTGGGGAAGGTCATCGAGCCTTCCCCGGCGTCCGTGGTTTCTCGGACATCCTCGTCCGGCAGCCGACGGTAGGGTCGGCCGGATGACGTCTCCAGCGGCATTCACAGCCGACGGCCGGCCGCGCGCTCGTGGACTCGGGATCCCGCTTGCCGGCGAGCCAGGACCACTCAACGCCATCACCGATGTAGCCGGCGTCGAGGTCGGCGTGACCACCCTGGTGGCCGGCGACGGAGCACTGATCGTGGGCAGCGGACCGGTGCGCACTGGCGTCACCGCGATCCTGCCTCGCGGCCGGGCCGGACTCGGTCGGCCGTGCGCCGCGGGCTGGTTCTCACTCAACGGCAACGGTGAGATGACCGGCACCACCTGGATCGAGGAGTCTGGTGCCTTCAATCTTCCTGTGCTGCTGTCGAATACACATGCGGTCGGCGCCTGCCACGCGGGCGTGATCTCCTGGGTGAACCAGACCGATCCGGTGCTGGCCCGTCAGTGGCTGCTGCCGGTGTGCGCCGAGACGTGGGACGGCTATCTCAACGACATCAACGGCGGGCATGTGCGTCCCGAACACGCCGAAGCGGCACTGGACCGGGCCACCGGCGGTCCGGTGCCGGAGGGGTCGGTCGGCGGCGGCACCGGGATGAATTGCTATGAGTTCAAGGGCGGCAACGGAACTGCGTCCCGGCTGGTGCGGTACGGCAGCCACACCTTCACCGTGGGTGCCTTCGTCCAAGCGAATTTCGGTGCGCGCCAAGAACTCACCGTGGCCGGGCGTCTCGTCGGCCCGCACCTGGACACCGAGAATCCGCTCGACGGTGACTGGTTCGAGCGCGACCTCAACCGGCCGCCGCCCGGAGCCGGTTCGGTGATCGTCGTGATCGCCACCGACGCACCGCTGCTACCCGGGCAGTGCAAGGCCCTGGCCCGGCGGGTGCCGCTCGGGCTGGCCCGCACCGGCACCACCGGCAGCCATTTCTCCGGAGACATCTTCCTGGCCTTCTCGACCGCCGATGCACCGGATCTGGCCAGCCGGTTCCCCATCGGTCCGGTCGGCGACGACGAATTCGGCCACCTGCGATTCCTGCCGTGGGGCCGGATGGACGACTTCTACGCCGCCGTCGTACACAGCGTGGAGGAGGCCGTCCTCAACGCATTGGTGGTCAACGCCGACATGGTGGGTCGCGACGGGCACCGCTCCCCCGCGTTACCGCACGACCGACTGCGCGCGCTGCTGTGACTCAGACGTTCAGCGTCGGGATCGTGTCGGGCTTGCTGAAATCGATCTGAGCCGCCGGGTTCGCGATCGCAGTGACCAGGCCGGTCGCAAAGGGACCGGCGTCGTCGAACAGCGTTCCGGAGCCCACCGAGATGCCCTGCGACGTCCAGTGCGAATCTCCTTGCACACCAATGTGTTCCGACTGAGGCAGTCGGGACAGTGCGACGGTCAGATCACCGTTGATGTAGCCGATGCCCTTGGTGCCGAGGTTGCTGACCAGGCTGGTGGCCTCGGCGACGACGACGGTGCGGACGAACGGCGTGATGTCGTGGCCGGCCACCACATCGATCGGGCAGTGGTAGACGCGCTTGCGTGAGGTGTTCTGATGCGCGCCGCCGTCGGCGAGCCAGCCGACATCGTCGCTGCCGATGAAATAGCCGTGCCGCTCGCCGCCGGGCGGTGGGGTGAACTCGGCATGGGCCACCCACTCGTCGCCGGGCGGCGGTTCGGACAACCGGTACTGCACCAGCGTCGCCCGCGCGACGATCGCCTCGCCCTGGAGGACATCGCACTCCGAGTTTCGGATCCGCCTACCGTCCCGAATCAGCCGGACGCGGACCGTCGTCGGCACCCGGCGGGCCGCCTTGAACAAGTCGACCGTGAGCCGGGCCGGCAGGAACTCGGGCATGCCGAACCGCTGCTCGAGGTTGAACGCGGCCAGACTCACCACGGCAGGCCCGTTGAGCATGTCGTCGCCCCAGCGGCTTCGGGCGTTCTCCGTCGGATGGAAGTTGCCGTCGGGATCGGAAATGAAATGCGCCGGTCGGGTGGCCATCCGGGCATCC
The DNA here is from genome assembly GCF_008329905.1 of Mycobacterium sp. ELW1. Taxonomy (NCBI): domain Bacteria; kingdom Bacillati; phylum Actinomycetota; class Actinomycetes; order Mycobacteriales; family Mycobacteriaceae; genus Mycobacterium; species Mycobacterium sp. ELW1. The sequence continues at coordinate 3,177,261 of NZ_CP032155.1, forward strand.
TCGCATAGCCCCCTCCGGCGTCCGGCACTCGGTGCTTAGACGACATAATCAACTACGTGTCCGACCTCCACGCCGCCCACGCCGGCACCGGGTATCACCGCCCGGGGCTGCTCGTGGCCACGCTGAGCGTCGTCGCTCTGACCGTGGCGGTGCTGCAGACCGGTGTTGTGCCGGTCCTCGGCGTGATGGCCCGGCAGCTGCATGCGTCCCCGGTCGACGTCAGCTGGGCGGTGACCGCCAACCTTCTCGCGGCGGCGGCGACCACTCCCCTCATCGGCCGACTGGCCGATCTGTACAGCAAGAAAGGCGTGCTGCTGGCGGTCCTGGCGGTCGTGCTCGCCGGGTCGCTGCTCGCCGCGCTGACGTCCTCGCTGCCGCTGCTGATCACCGCACGGGTGCTGCAGGGTGCGTCGTACGCGCTGTACCCGATCGGGGTGTCCATCCTGCGCGAGGAGTTGCCCACCGACCGCCTCATGCGGGCGATGGCCGTGCTGTCGGGCTCCCTCGGATTCGGCGGCGGCATGGGTCTGGTCGTCACCGGGCTGTTGATGCGCGGTGACGCGGGCTATCACCGGGTGTTCTGGTTGACGACGGCGTTCACGGTGCTGGTGATCGTCGCGGTGCTCGTGGTCCTGCCAACCCGCCCGCGCAGTTCGGCGGGGACAGTCGACTGGGGCGGCGCGGCCGGGCTGGCGTTGGGTCTGTCCGCGGTGCTGCTGGCGATCACCCAGGGCCACGGCTGGGGCTGGGTGTCCGCACGCACGATCGGCTGCCTGGCCGCCGGGCTGGCGGTGTTGAGCGTCTGGTGGTGGTGGGAACGGCGCAGCCCGCACCCGTTGGTGTCGACGGCGATGCTGTCGCGCCGCCCGATCCTGTTGACCAACCTCGCGACGATCCTGGTCGGAATGGGCCTGTATTTCGCGTTCCTCGGGCTCACCGATTTCGTCCAGGCGCCCGCCGGTAGCAGCTACGGCTTCGGTGCGACGGTGCTCGGGGCCAGCGTCGTGTTCCTGCTGCCCGGCGCGCTCGCCGGCTTCCTGACCGCGGTGGCGAGCGGCCGCTACATCGACCGCTTCGGCGCCCGCGCAGTGTTGATGGTCGGCGCCGCGGCAGGCGTCCTCGGGTTCGTACTGCTGGCAGTCCTGCACCACCAGCCGTGGCAGGTGATCATGGCCGGTGTGCTGGCCAACGCCTACATCAGCCTGGCCTATGGCGCGTTGCCCGCCTTGGTCGTGCGCGAGGTCGACGCAGGCGAAACCGGGGTCGCGACAAGCATGAACGCCATCGCGCGCACCGTCGGCAGTTCGATCGCCGCCGCTATCGTCGCGGTACTGCTGGGCCGATCGGAACACGGCCACATCCCGGAGAGCAGCTTCACCGTGATCTTCGCCCTCGGCGCGATCACCGCCGCCGCTGCGATGCTGCTGATCGCGATCACCCGACCGAAGCTGCGGGACGCCTCATCCGAGGACGTCACCGAGTCGCGCGCGATGAACCACGAATGGGGCTGAGCTACCCGGGCTGAACGGGCACCGACGCGTCGCGGGTGCCGGCGCGGGCAGCGCCGATCCCGGCGGCGACGACGAAGCCGACGCCGAGGATCGCCCACGAGTTGGGCACCTGGTGCACAACGACGAACCCGATCAACAGTGCCAGCGCCGGCTCCAGGCTCATCAACGTCCCGAATGCCGCGGTGTTCAGTCGGCGCAGTGCCAGCAACTCGAGGACGAACGGCGCGATCGGCAGCAGCAGCGCCAAGCCGAGGCCGATGAGAATCATGTCCGGCGTCATCCGGGGCAGCACCGCCCAGCCGACCGCGGCCGTGACGGTGACGGCGGCCACCGGCATCGACACCCCGAGGCTCTGCAGCCCGCTCACCCGGTCGCCGACGCGCTGGGTCAGCAGGATGTAGGCCGCCCAGCAGACGGCGGCACCCAGCGCGAACCCCACCCCGACCGCGTCGATCGCACCCTGCGCGGGTTGCGTCAGCGCCGCGACACCGACTGCGGCCAGTGCCGGCCACACCCAGCGGCCTCGCCCTCGGCCGCTGACGACCGCGACGGCCAGCGGTCCGAGAAACTCCAGAGCGCTGGCCGTCCCCATCGGGATTCGCGCCAGCGCGGCCATGAACAACATGGTGGTCAGCGCGGTCACCAGCCCCAGCAGCACGCAGATCCCGAACGTGGCCCTGGTGAACGCCGAGGGCCGCGGGCGCACAAGCACCAACAACAGCACCCCGGCCCAGGCCACCCGCAGCCACGCGGCGCCTTCAGCCCCGATCCGGCCTATCAGTCCGATCGCCACCGCAAGCCCGAGCTGGACGCACACCATGGCTCCCACTGCCAGGGCAGCGCCCACCCGGGCCGGATGTGCGGTCATGGTTCGCATTCAACGACACCAGGCGCACCGTGACGGCGCCGGGCTGGTATCAACGTTCTGACACCCCTTAGGGAACGGACGCTGCGGAACGGACGCGCTTGACTTCTTCACCGAAGGACGAGTCTCTCGACTCGATCAGCCGATCGCTGGCCCAGGTGGTGCGCCTGACCAGCAGCCGATCCCTGTTTGCTCGGCAGGCCGGCGCCGCGGGCGTGTCTCTGACCCAACCGTCGTATGCGCTGCTGCGGATCCTGATCGACAACGGCCCGCTGCCCATGGGCGCTCTGGCGCGCGGCGCCCACATGGACCTGGGGATGGCGACGCGGCAGGTCACCTCCCTGGTCGATGCGGGACTCGTGACCCGCACACCGGATCCGAACGACCTGCGGATCGCTCTCGTGTCGGTCACCGCTCGCGGCCGGCGCGAAGCCGGAAAGCTGCTGGGCGTCCGAATCGGTCATCTGAGGCGGGCACTGTCGGGGTGGACAGAAGCCGAACTCGACCAGTTCGACCGGTTCCTGACCCGGTTTGTCGCCGACTCCCTCGCCACCCCGATCGACGACTGACCCGCCACCGACGATTTGCTTGACTTTGTCAATCTTTCGCTTCTAGCCTTCGACCATGGCCGGGGCACGGTTCCATTTCGACGTGGGCAACTACGTCACGATGCTGCGGCTGGTGCGTGCCGAGACCGACACATCCCGCCGCCGAAAGCTGCTCGCTGCGTTCCTGATCGGTGTTCCGGTGATGGCCGCCATCCACGCCGTCTGCTTTGCGTTGGACCCGCTGCTGTTCCCCTCCTTGAGGCGCACCGAGGTCCGTGAGCCGGTGTTCTGTGTCGGGCACGCCCGCAGTGGGACCACCTACCTGCACCGACTGATGGCCCGTGACGACCAGTTCAGCGTGGTCATGATGTACGAGATGTTCTTCCCGTCGCTGTTGCAGAAGCGGGCGCTACGACTGCTGTTCCGTGCCGACGAGGTTCTGTGGGGGAAGCGGCTGCGACACCGGATCGAGGCGATCGAAGAGCGTGCTTTCGCCGAGACCAACGACATGCACCGCACCGGGTTCTTCGCCGCAGAAGAAGACGATTTCCTGCTCACGTGGTCACTGGGATCCGGATTCTGGATCGTGCTCTTCCCGTACCTGGGTCAACTCGACTTCTACCACGTCGACCAGTGGAGCGAACGCAAGCGCCGGCGCCTGATGCTGTTCTACAAAGAGTGTGTGCGACGCCAGCTGGCCCTCAACGGCGGCCGGACGCATCTGAGCAAGAACCCGACCTTCTGCGGACGCGTCGAGGCGCTCATCGAGACCTTCCCCGATGCGAAATTCATTGTGCCGATTCGCAATCCGTACGAGACCATTCCGAGTCTGCTGAAGATGTTGCAGACCACGTGGGAGTTGCAGGGCCGTGACGAGCGGCTGATCCTGGAATCGATGCGGGTCCTGGCCGATCAGTCGTTTGACGCGTACTGTCATCCGCTCGAGGTGCTGGCTCGCCATCCCGAAACACGGTCGTGCGTCGTCGATTACCGTGACCTGGTCGGCGATCCCGCGTCGACCATGCGGCGCGTCTACGACGAGCTCGAGCTCGATCTGCCCGCCGACGTGGCCGTGGCAATCGGGGCGTCCCGCGGCCAGGGCCACGAAACAACCCACCGGTACAGCCTCGAAGAGTTCGGCCTGGACCCCGAAGCGATCCACATCCGGCTCGCGACCCTCTTCGACCAATTCGGTTGGGTAGGCGACGGACACGAAGGAGAGCACGCCGATGCCAACTGATCACGGTGCAGCCGAGTTGCGCGCCGCCTGGGACGACCTGACCAGCGCCCTGAACCGGGCCCGCGACGCCGTCGACTCCGACGCGCTGCACGCTCCCCCGCCGACCGAACGTGGACTGGCCGAGGGCTACCGGTATCTGCTCGGGTTCACCTTCGCCGCCATCGAACGTGCTTTCTTCGAAGACCCGGACTTTCCGTACTTCCGCCGGGCCATTCAACCTGCCGACAAGGCCACCATCGACAATGCCGACGCGCTGTATCTGTCCGCGGCGATCGACGGCGAGCAGACCTACCGCATCAGGGGACGGTTACTCGCGAAAGCGCCGCAGTACATCATCTTCGAGACCCATACCGCCTATGCGGGAGACTCGGGCAGCCTCATGGAACTGAGCCCCGCCCACCGCATGATCACCGGGTCGCTGGACAGTGGCGAACTGCGCATCGACGACGACGGTCAGTTTGAGATCGTGGTAGGTCCCGAACCGCCCCCCGATTCTGACGGCAACTTCCTTGCCAGCCGTCGGGTCACCGACAACGGCTCCGGGACAGCGCAATACGTCATCGTCCGGCTGCTGTTCCACGACTGGGCCACTGAGGTCTGCCCGGATCTACACATCGAGCAGATCGGTCAACAGGGACGGCATCCCGCGCCGATCGACGCCCCGGGAGCAGCCGGCCGGATGCGCAGGGCCGGTGCGATCGTCGAGAACCAGATGAAGTTCTGGAATGAGTTCTACGACGTCATCCTGGAGGCCCACGGCGACCGCAATGGTGACGGCGCAACGTTCATGCCGCGCAACGGATTGAACGCACCGGCTCGTGCCAACCTGGCGACCGGCGGCGGCCAGAACACCAACGTCTACGCCGGCGGGGTGTTCGATCTCGACCCGGATGAGAGTCTGCTGATCGAGACCAAGGTGCCGGTCGAGCCCGCCTACAGCGGATTTCACCTCAGCAATCTGTGGGGTGAGTCGCTGGACTATGCCAATCACCAATCCAGCCTCAACGGGTTTCAGGCCGAACCGGACGACGACGGTGTGGTCCGCTATGTGGTGGCCGCGCGCGATCCCGGCGTGCCGAACTGGCTGGACACGACCGGCTTGCCGAAAGGCTTCCTCAGCTTCCGGTGGACCTACACCCAGGACCCCGAGCAGCTGCCCGAAGTATCGGTCAGCACTGTGCCGTTCGCTCAGCTGCGCGACCACCTGCCTGCCACCACTCGAACGGTCTCGGCCGCCGAGCGTACCGAGCAGATCGCCATCCGGCAGGCGCACGTCCAGCGTCGGTACCGCCAGTACTGATCCGGCTCAGCCGGTGACGCGGTCGACCAGTTCGCCGGCGAGTGCGAACGCCGACGTGGCGGCCGGCGACGGCGCGTTGCGGACATGCGAGATGTGGCCGTCCCGGGAGATCACGAAATCGTCGACCAGAGAGCCGTCCCGGCCGACGGCCTGGGCCCGGACACCGGCGTGGGAGCTGCCGTCCAGATCCGCCAGGCTGAGGCCGGGCATGTATCGGGCCGCGGCGGTGACGAATGCCCGTCGGCTCGCCGCCATCCGGATCTCGTCGAGCCCCACTCGCCAGTACCGTCGTGCCACACGCCAGGTCCCGGGCCAGGCCAGCGTCTCCCATGAGTCGCGAATGCTCAACCGGCGCAGTGAGTACGCGTCCCGGGCGCCCACCATCATGGCGGTCGGCCCGAGCGTCACCTCACCGGTGATGTGCTTGGTGATGTGCACCCCGAGAAACGGCAACTCGGGGTTGGGCACCGGGTAGATCATCCCGTTCAGTCGCGGCGAATCCGTGGGCGTGAGCCCGAGGTAGGCACCGCGGAACGGCACGATCTGCGGGTCGCGGGGCGCCCCGGCCCGACGGGCGAGGCGGTCCGCCCACAATCCGGCGCAGGCGATGACGGTGCGGGCGCGCACCGGGCCGCCGGCAGTGTGGACGATCGGGTTGTCTGCCCCCTCGATCCCGGTGACCTCGGTGCCGAACCGGATCGACACACCCGCGGCCGTCAGCTCCGCGACAAGGGTGCGGGCCACCGCGGGATAGTCGACGATCCCGGTATTGGGTGCGTGAAGTGCCTGCAGACCAACAGCATTGGGTTCGATCTCGGCTATCTCCTGGGCACCGATACGGCGCAGCCCCGGCACGGCGTTGGCGATGCCCCGCTCCTGCAAGTCGTCCAGACGGCCCAGCTCCTCGGCCGACACCGCGACGATCAGCTTGCCGCACCGCTGGTGAGCGATGGCGTTGTGCTCGCAGTACTCGTACATCAGCCGAGCGCCGTCCACGCAGAGCCGCGCCTTCAGCGATCCCGGTTGGTAGTAGATGCCACCGTGGACCACCCCGGAGTTGTGCCCGGTCTGGTGTCGGGCAGGCCCGTCCTCCCGCTCGAGGACGGCGACAGAGTCCTCGGGACGCCGGGACATCCACTCCCGGGCCACCGCCAGTCCGACGATGCCCGCACCGACGACAACGAGGTCATGCTCAGGACGCGTCATCACCCTCACTCGTCGCGACCGCTCGCAGCATGTAGTCACGGCGCTGCTCGATCGTGCGGCCGAATTCCTGCAAGAGCAAGGGATTGTCGTGAACGATCGTCTCAACCTGCTCGCGGGCCAGGTACACCATGGTGACCTCGCCCACCGCGTAAGACCAGCCGATCACGGGCTGACGGGTTAGCGTGCTCTGTCCCAGGAACGAACCGCGCTCGTGGCTGCCGACCACCACCTCGGTGCCGTCCTCTGCGATAGCGGTCAACCGAACCTCGCCGGAGACAATGAATTTGATGCCGGCGGGAACCTCACCGGAGCGCTGCACAAGCTCTCCGTCGCCGAACCGCTCCATCGTCGCATGCGGGATCAAACGCTGCTGCTCTTCGCGGTCCAGTCGCAATGTCGGCGCGACGATGGAACGGATCGCCGCGGTGACTCGCTCGGGAGTGGAGAATTGGTCCTCCGCCTCGTCCAAGTGCAGACCTGCACGTCGGGCCGAGTACCAGACCCAGCGTAGAAACGTCGCTTTGGCCTTGCCGTCATCGGCCGGCGACTTCAACGGAATCTTGGTCTGATACTCCTTGGCCCCCAAAGGAACTGCCGACGGGGGCAGATCAGGATGGCACTGCGGTAGCTCCGAGGCCACCCGCACGAGCATGGCGCACACTTCGTCAGGAGCGTCATCGACCGCGAAAACGCTCGTGACCATGATTGTGTGCTTTCCCGGCGGCCGGCTCAGGTTCGTGAACGATGCCCCGGCCAGTACCGAGTTCGGTGTGATCTGCAGGCCGGTGCCGGTTTCGAGATGGACGGCTCGCCAGTTCACCTCCACGACCCGCCCTTTGGCGGCCGGAGTATCAAGCCAGTCGCCGATTTTGAACGGCTGCTCGAAAAGCATCAGCAACCCGGAGATGATCTGGCCGACCGAGTTCTGCAGTGTCAGGCCGACAACGATCGAGGTGATTCCGAGCGCGGTGAAGAGGCCCTTGACGTTCGCACCCCAGATGTAGGCGAATATCATCGCCAGGCCCACGGCGATCAACAAGAAACGGGCGACGTCGAGGAAGATTCCCGGAATTCGCTTCCGCCAGCTTCCGTCCGGTGCGCTTTGGAACACTGCGGCGTTGATCCCCGAGAGCAGCAGGACCAGGACGACGAAAGCTACCAGAGTGCCCACCATCCGCACCGAGGTCGATCCCGCCGGCACCCGGCTGGCTTCGATCATCAAGAGCAGCAGCGCGCCCAGCGGCAGAAGGTAGTTGCGCAGCAGAGTCACCGGCTTCAGCAGAAAGCTTTTCCTGCGGCGGAGCGCGTGCTGCCACTCGGTGAGGGTGATCAGCCCGACGGGTAGCCCGATGGCGATCCCAATTGCCCAGTAGAACCAGGCCGAGGTGAACACGTCACTCATCGCTGGTCCTCCGACACCTGCCAGATCGGTTGAGACGTATCACCGACCGTGACCGACCCCGCCTCGACGAACGTCATCGTGTCTCGCAGGGCTTCATAGACCTTGGCGGTGACAAAGATGCCCGGACGCGGTGAACCATCCTTGACCTGATGTGCCAGGTTCACCGCGTCGCCCCACATGTCATAGACGAGCGATGGGCTGCCCATGAGGCCGCTACCCACATCTCCACTGTCGATTCCGGCCCGCAGTTGCAAGGCGATGCCCGCATCAGAATTGAACCGTTCGACGATCCGCACGCATTCGACCGCGAAATCCACGGTACGTCGGACGTTGTCGAGTCGGGGCACTGTCAGCCCACAGCTCGCCAGATAACCGTTGCGTACGGTGTGGACGCTCTCGATGCCCAAGTCGGTTGCGGCGGCTTCGATCTGACGCATCAACTCATTGCCCAGCGCCAGGTAGTCGCCGGGGCTCATCTCGGCCTGCAGGCGGTCGATGCCGAGCAGGTCGGCGAAAATGACGGTGACATTGTGGTGTTCGCTGGCGATCGTCTCTTCGCCTTGCCGGAACCGTTCGACTACGGCGTCCGGCATCAGGGACCGGAGCAATTCGTCGTTTTGCTGCCGCTGCTCTTTGAGGAGATCATCTTTGACGGTCAGACTTCGACTCATATCGTTGAACGCCCGCGTCAAGTCACCGAGTTCGTCTCGCGTTTCCACGGGGATGGCGACCAGATAGTCACCCGCAGCGATACGTTGTGCCCCGGCCTCCAGCCGGCGGATCGGACGCACGAACACCTGCGCGAGGTAGGCCGCCAGGACGCAGACGATGAAGATCATCCCGACGGTGCTGAGGACCATCGTGCGGGTGAACGAGGATTCTTTGGCGAAAGCCTCGGCCACGTCCACCTTGGCGATGATTGACCACTGCAGTCCCGAATTGTGATCGGGCAGAGGGGCATAGGACTGGAGAGCTCGGTTGCCCAGATAGTCGCTGGACACCAGCGTGCCGGTCTCGCCCCGCCGCGCGTTGGATGTGGCTTGGGATACGTCGGGCTGCACCAACGTGGTGCCGCCGAGCAGAATCGCCTTGTCGGCGACTTCAGCGGGTGTACCCGCCGCAGTCACCTCGCGCTTGTACCGCTGCGGGTCCTCGACGAACACTCGCGAGTCCGACCGCATCAGTCCATCGGGTCCGACGAGAAAAGTCTCTCCAGTGGCGCCGAGGCCGGCATCCTTCCACTGTCGGTCGAAGGTCATGAGCTGGTTGATCTTCGAGATGGGGAACTGCAAAGCGAGCACGCCTTCGGTTCTGCCGTTCGGCGCGATCGGGGCGACCATCCACGCGGTGGGCTGCATCTGAGCCGGCTGATAGAACTCGAAATCGGTAAGGCCGACATAGTCGACGGTGTTGGCCGACATCGCCTTGAGATAGGCGCCATGCAGTTTCGAGCCGGCGTAGGGCCCGGTGATGATGTTGGTGCCGAGGTCGACACCCTTATATGCGCTGTAGACGACGTTGCCGCGCGCATCGAGGAGTAAGGCGTCCTGGAAACCGAACCGGGTGGCGATCTGCCGGAAGAAATCCTGGTACCGCGCGTTTGCGGCCGACCACTGGCTCCCGTCACCGGCGTCGCCCATGGCGATTGCCGCGTCGTCGGTGGGTAGCCGCGCTGTGTAGTTGGCTTGCAGATATCGCTGGGCGGGGGCTGTGGGCAACAAGGCGGCCGCATCCAACTGGGTGCCGCTCTGCTGTTCGGTTTGCTTGATGAAGGTGTCGTAGTAGGCGAGCACTCCCTGCCACTGCGCCGGGCTGATCGCTACGTTGTCGAGCTGATTGAACCCGGCGGTGAACGCCGCAAGCGCGTCCGATGTGCTCGTGCCATGGCTGTAGATGACCAGCGAATTCTTGAGATCCTGGAACTGGCCCTCGAGGGCACGGGACTGCGCCTCCCGGATTTCGATCAACCGGCTGAACACAGCAGTGCGGAGCGACGTGCGGCCGACCTCGAAAGCGATCGCGCCGACGACCGCTGCGGCCAGCATCGTGCACAGCACGAGCATCAAGATCAGCTTGGACTGGATGCTGACCCGCGCGAGCAGCCGATCGCGGCGGAACCGCTCCAGCAGCCCGCGCTTGCCAGGGCCGGGATCCGGCGTCGGCACGGGTTGCGACGCGCTCTGCTCAGTCACTTGCGACATCGGCACCCTTTCGCGGTCACCCCGCAGCTAACCGGTCCCGGTGCAGATTAGCAGGATGATGTGGCAAATGAGGCCTACGAGACTGCTGATATCAGCCCGAGCTACGGCCCGGCCAGCGGTACACCTGGTTGCCACACCCCCGGGCCCGATGGTCGGATAGCACCCGTGGACACGACTTACGAAGGCACCAAGCGCGAGATCGCCACCGAGAAGGGCGTTCTGCGCTACCACGAGGCCGGTGAGGGCCCCACCCTGTTGCTGCTGCACGGATCCGGGCCGGGAGTCACCGGCTGGCGCAACTTCCGCGGCAACCTGGCGTTCTTCGCCGAGCGCTATCGGTGCCTGGTGCTGGAGTTCCCCGGATTCGGGGTCAGCGACGACTTCGGCGGCCATCCCATGCTGGATGCGCAGGCGGCGGTGCCCGCGTTCGTCGACGCGCTCGGCCTGGACAAGGTCGACGTCATCGGGAACTCGATGGGCGGCGGCGTCGGCATCAACTTCGCGATCAATCATCGCGACCGGATCGGCAAGCTGGTCACCATCGGCGGTATCGGGACCAATATCTTCAGCTCGGGCCCGAGCGAGGGAATTCGGCTGCTCCAGGAGTTCACCGAGGATCCCACCCGCCAGCGGCTCATCGACTGGCTCAACTCCATGGTCTACGACCCGGCACTGGTCACCGAGCAACTCATCGAGGAGCGCTTCGCACTGGCCACCGATCCCGAGACCCTCGAGAGTGCGCGGCGGATGTACGGCAAGGCGGCGTTCGCGGCCATGACGAAGATGATGCGCAACGCCGACTTCCCACTGCCGTGGGCCATCATGCACAAAGTCAAGGCGCCCACTCTGCTGACGTGGGGTCGCGACGATCGGGTCAGCCCGTTGGACATGGCGCTGATTCCGATGCGCACCATCGCCAACGCCGAGCTGCACGTGTTCCCCAACTGCGGGCACTGGGTGATGATCGAGGCCAAGCAGGCGTTCGAAACCACCGTGATGAGCTTCCTGCAGCGGGACTAGCTCATCCTGATCAGGTCGAAACCCCGGTATCCGTCGGCGGCGACCTCGGCGCAGATCTCGTTGTAGGTCCCGAAGCCGCCGATGAAGAGCATGAAAACCCTTGGCTTACCGGGCACATTGGCACCCAGATACCACGAGTTGGCTTTCGGGAACAGCGTGGTCGCGGCGCGCTGGTCGAGCTCGGCGAGCCAGTTCTCAACCGCGTCCGGGCGCGCCTCGATGCCGGCGTACCCATGCTCATCGAGATAGCCGATGGCCGTGGCGATCCAATCCACGTGCGCCTCGGCGTGCAGGACCATGTTCGCCAGCACGGCCGGCGCTCCCGGGCCGGTCACGACGAACAGGTTGGGGAATCCGTCGTCGCCCAGACCGAGGTAGCTGCGGGGGCCGTCTGCCCAGTCGTCGCGCAGGAGTTCTCCCCCGCGCCCGACGATGTCGATTTTGCCCAAAGCCCCGGTGAGCGCGTCGAATCCGGTGGCGAACACAATCGCGTCGAGGTCAACATGCTCCGCGGAGGTGGTGATGCCGGTGTGATCGACCGACACGATCGGGGTGCGGCGGACGCTGATCAACGTCACGTTCGGCCGGTTGAAGGTCTGAAAGTAGTTGGAGTCGGTGCAGATTCGCTTGGTCCCGATCGGATGGTCGTCGGGTATCAACAGGTCGGCGACTGCCGGGTCGTCGATGACCGTGCGGACCTTCTCCTCCCAGAACTTTCTCGCCTCGTCGTTGGCGGCCTGGTCGGTGAGCTGATCGGGGAACGTCTTGGAGAACAGCACTCCCCCGAGGCGCCAACGCTTCTCGAACGCTTCCCGCCGCTCTTCGGCCGACGCCTCCATCGTGGGTGTAGTCGTGCCGACATAGGGCGAGCCGCCGCCGCTTCGCATCGAGAGCCGCCGGCGCTCGGCATAGTTCGCCTTGACCTCGGCCACCTGTGCGGCGGTCAACGCGGAGTTGCCTGCCGGGATGCTGTAGTTGGGGGTGCGCTGGAAGACATAGAGATGCGCAGCCTGTTCGGCGAAGATCGGGATCGATTGAATACCTGAGGAACCCGTGCCGATGACCGCGACACGTTTGCCAGTGAAATCCACGCCCTCGTGCGGCCAGTGCGCGGTGTGGTAGATCTCCCCGCCGAAGGTGTCCAGCCCGTCGAACGCCGGCGTGATGGCCGCCGACAATGCTCCGGTCGCCATCACCACGAACCTGGCGGTGGTCACCCGGCCGTCCTCGGTCGTCACCGACCAGCGCAACGTGCTTTCGTCGAGTACCGCTGAGGTCACCCGCGTGTCGAAGGTGATGTCCCGACGAAGGTCGAGCGTGTCGGCCACCCAGTTCAGGTAGCCCAGGATCTCGGCTTGGGTGGCGTATTTCTCGGTCCACGTCCATTCCTGCTGCAGCTCGTCGGAGAAGGAATAGCTGTAGTCGACGCTCTCGACGTCACACCGGGCTCCGGGGTAACGGTTGAAATACCAGGTACCGCCCACCTCCGGCGCCGCTTCGAACACCCGGACCGACAGCCCCTGCCCGCGGAACTTGTGCAGCGCGTACAGCCCGGCGAAACCGGCGCCGACCACGACCACGTCGAGTTCGTCTGCTGGGCTCATGTCCAGCAGAGTAGGTCCAAATTCTGACATTGCCCCGCTCATCGAGACATTGCCCGGTACCGACCGTCGCGCGGGTTCAGGATGACACCAACAGCTCAGACCTGGACTAAGGATGCATGATGACCGCTTCGGTGCTCGACAAGACGATGGAGCTCGCCGACCAGCTGCGTGAGCAGGCCGTAGAGGCCGAGAAGATCGGCCAACTCACCGACGTCACCGTCAAGGCGATGAAGGAGGCCGGCCACATCCGGCTGCTTCAGCCGGCCAAGTACGGCGGCTTGGAAGTGCATCCGCGGGAGTTCGCCGAGACCGTGATGGCGATTGCCGCACTCGACCCGGCCGCCGGCTGGATCAACGGCGTTGTGGGCGTGCATCCCTACCAGCTGGCCTACGCCGACCCGCGGGTCGCCGAGGAGATCTGGGCCGACGACGTCGACACCTGGGTGGCTTCGCCCTACGCACCGCAGGGCATCGCCCGGCCGGTCGACGGCGGGTACATCTTCAACGGGCGCTGGCAGTTCAGCTCCGGAACCGACCACTGCGACTGGATCTTCCTGGGCGCCATCAAGAGCGACGCCGACGGCAAGGTGCAGATGCCGCCGCAGATGCTGCACATGATCCTGCCCCGCAAGGACTACACCATCGTCGAGGACTCCTGGGATGTGGTGGGGCTGCGCGGCACCGGCTCCAAAGACGTCATCGTCAAGGACGCCTTCGTACCCGAATACCGGGTGATGGATGCGTTCAAGGTCATGGACGGCACCGCCCAGCGGGAAGCCGGGATGACCGACACCCTCTACCTGATGCCGTGGTCGACGATGTTCCCGCTGGGCATCTCCTCGGCCACCATCGGTATCTGCGAAGGCGCACTCGCCGCACATCTGGACTACCAGCGTGAGCGGGTCAGCGCGGCAGGCACCGCCATCAAAGACGACCCCTACGTGATGTATGCGATCGGCGAGGCCGCCGCCGACATCAACGCCGCCCGCCAGGAGATCCTCGCCAACGTCGACCGGATCTACGACATGGTGGACTCCGGCAAGGAGGTCTCGTTCGAGGACCGCGCCGCCGGGCGGCGCACCCAGGTGCGCGCGGTGTGGCGTGCGGTCAGCGCCGTCGACGAGATCTTTGCCCGCTCCGGCGGCAACGCCATGCGGATGGACAAGCCGCTGCAGCGCTACTGGCGCGATGCCCACACCGGAATGGCCCACGCCATCCACGTGCCGGGCACCGTGTACCACGCGTCGGCTCTGAGCTCGTTCGGTGTCGAGCCGCAGGGCCCGCTCCGGGCGATGATCTGACCGGAGCGCACCCGTGAGCCTCCTGAAGAGCCTCGGCTACGTCACCATCCAGACCGCCGACATCGATCGGTGGCGCCAATTCGCCTTCGGCGTGCTGGGATTCGCCGAAGGGAAGGGGCCCGATCCGTCCGCGCTGTACCTGCGCATGGACGAACGGGCGGCGCGGATCATCGTGGTGCCCGGCGACGGTGATCGGATCTCCACGGTCGGCTGGGAGGTCCGCGACCACGCCGCGCTGGAGCAGGTGAAAGAGGTCCTCGACCGCGCCGGGGTCGGCTATACCCAGCTGACGCAGTCCGAGGCCGACGACCGCCGAGTCGAGGAGGTCGTGGCGTTCGACGACCCGGCGGGCACCCACCTGGAGGTCTTCCACGGCGCGGTGCTGGATCACAGCCCGGTGGTCACCCCGTTCGGTGCGCGATTCGTCACCGGCGACCAAGGATTGGGCCACGTCGTGCTGCCGGCGCTCGACGCACCCGGCCTGTTCGACTTCTACACCCAGGTCCTGGGCTTCGTGTCCCGCGGTGCATACCGGGTGCCGCTGCCCAAGGAGTTCGGCCCGATCCGGATCCGCTTCCTCGGCATCAACGAACGCCATCACAGCTTGGCGATCGCCCCGGCGATGCACCAGCGCGATCCCGGCCTGATCCACATGATGGTGGAGGTCGACACCCTCGACGCGGTCGGAGAGGCGCTGGACCGCATCGCCGCGCAGGAGTTCCAACTGTCGTCCACACTCGGTCGGCACACCAACGACAAGATGGTGTCGTTCTACGTCCGCGCTCCCGGCGACTGGGATATCGAGTTCGGCACCGGCGGCGTACGAATCGACGAAAACCATTACACCGCCGAGGAAATCACGGCGGACAGCTACTGGGGTCACAAGTGGGTCGGCGACCTGCCCGCCGCCATGCGGCCCTGACATGACCGGCGTCCGCCCGGTTCCGGCAGCCTCGGTGACGACCTGGGACCACGAGGCCGACGTGGTTGTCGCCGGCTACGGTGTCGCCGGTGCGGCCGCGGCGGTCGAGGCTGCCGGTGCCGGTGCTGAT
This sequence comes from Mycobacterium sp. ELW1, assembly GCF_008329905.1. Lineage (NCBI taxonomy): Bacteria > Bacillati > Actinomycetota > Actinomycetes > Mycobacteriales > Mycobacteriaceae > Mycobacterium > Mycobacterium sp. ELW1. The sequence continues at coordinate 3,192,511 of NZ_CP032155.1, forward strand.
GTCCTGGTGCTCGAACGAGCCGGCGCCTGGGGTGGGGCTGCCGCGCTGGCCGGCGGGTTCATCTACATGGGCGGCGGCACCGGGCTCCAAAAGGCCTGTGGCTTCGAGGATTCCGCCGAGAACATGGCGGCATTCCTGGATGCCGCCATGGGACCGGGTGCCGACCGCGAGCGCATCGCCGACTACTGCGAGGGCAGTGTCGCCCACTTCGAGTGGCTGGTGGCCTGCGGGGTGCCGTTCAAACCGGAGTTCTTCGGTGAGCCGGGGTGGGAACCGCTGGGCGACCAGGGACTGATATACAGCGGCGGCGAGGACGCCTACCCCTTCAACACCGTCGCCGAGCCTGCGCCGCGCGGACATGTCCCGCAGATGCAGAACAAGAAGCAGGGCCAGGCCAGCGCCGGCTTCATGTTGATGAAGCCGTTGGTGCAGAGAGCGACGGACTTGGGTGTCCGCGCGCTCTACGACGTCCGCGTGCAGGCTCTCGTGGTCGAGTCCGACGGCCGCGTCGCCGGGATCACCGCACGCCAGTACGGCACCGAGGTCACCATCCGGGCCCGCCGTGGCGTGGTTCTGGGCACCGGCAGCTTCGCCTACAACGAGTCGATGATGGCCCGCTTCACACCCCGCATCGCCGGCAGGCCGGTGTCCGCGGTGGAACAGCATGACGGGCAAGGCATCCGGATGGCGCAAGCGCTCGGCGCGGACCTGGCCCATGTTGATGCCACCGAGGTCGCGTTCCTGGTCGATCCGCAACAGTTGGTGCGCGGCATCCTGGTCAATGCGCGCGGCCAGCGCTACGTCGCCGAAGACACCTATCCCGGCCGTGCCGGTCAGCTCACGCTCTATCACCAAGACGACACGGCATATCTCATCCTCGACGGGGATGCTCACGACGAGGCTGTGGCATCGCAGACACCGAAACTGATTCTGCGCAAGCCGAAATGGGTGTGCGAGACCGTGGCCGAGCTCGAGGCCGAACTCGGCCTGCCCTTCGGCAGCCTGCAGGACACAGTGGCGCGCTACAACGCTGCCGCCGCCCGCGGCGAGGATCCGTTGTTGCACAAGAAGGCGCGCTGGCTGCGGCCGATCGGCAGCCCGGTCGGCGCTCTCGATCTGCGGCACGCCACCGGCGGGTTCCCGCTGGGCGGGTTGCGCACCAACCTCGACGCGCAAGTGCTGCATGTCAGTGGCGAGCCGATCCCCGGCCTGTACGCGGCCGGACGCTGCACCGCCGGCCTGGCGGCATGGGGGTACGCCAGCGGCATCTCGTTGGGAGACGGCAGTTTCTACGGCCGCCGGGCCGGACGCTCAGCCGCCCGCGGGTAGGTATCGGTCGCCGAACTATCGAGGCGGGATGGCGATTACGAGTCCCTCGTCAGTTGGCTGACTCGTTGTGAGGAGACGTCGAGGAGTTCGGCGATGTCGCGAACAGGTACACCGTTGGCGATGAGCCAATGGGCAAACTCGCGGGCACTGGCGACCGATTCCCGCTCGAGCCGACGAGCTTGCTCACGTAGGTCACGGATCTTCTCTGCCATCGCCCCGATCTCACGAAACTCGGGCCGCTTCATGCGGATGCTGGCGATCTCGATGCTGATTTCGTAGAGAGGCACGTTCAGCTGAAGCGCCAGGTATTCGCGCGCCATCGCTTCTGCTTCTTTGAGTCGATGCACCTGGGTGGCACCGTGGACTTCGGGAATGCGGATCATCCACCAGCGACCGTCACGAACGATCTCAATTTTATATACTCGCATCAGTCTTCAATCTGGCCGCCACCCGTCCGTGAAGTGCGCCGACCACGCTCGTAGAGTCCGTCAAATAGGTTGCGGTAGAGCAATTTTAAAAATCGTGGATATCAGTTCAGGTTTCGTGGACACCATGGAATCCCCCTCTTTCCTCTGACGTCACGGCGACCTGATCATACACAGTGAACCTCATTCGTATGATCTGTGCAATTCGGGTACGGTACCGTTCCAGCGGACGGCGGCCTCGCCACACGATGCGGCAGGAGACGGTATGCGCACTCGCGGGTGGGGAGGCGATGTTCCGGCGTCGGACGCGGAGGCGATCACCCGTATCCTCACCGGGGCGCGTAGCGCGATAGAAGAATTCGGCGAGCGGACGACCATTGCGGACGTCGCGCGAGTCTTGGGAGTGACCCGGCAGACGATCTATCACTACTTCGCCAATACCGACCAGCTGATGGCGGCCGTCGGGGCGGAGGCGTCCACAAGCTTCATCGAGGGAATACAGGCGTCGCTCCGCGGTATCACCGATCCGGCCGATGCTGTTGTCGAAGGGATTGCGCTCGCCCTCGAGCGACTCCCGGGTGACCCTCTCGTAGGGCTGATGGTGCGGGCGCAACGTGCGACCGCACTGGCTGAAATCGTTCTGCGCGAGAACTCCAACGCGCGAATACAGGGCCGCGCCATGCTCCTCGGGCTGGACATCGACTGGTCCGCCCTGCCGCCGGGCGCCGTTGACGATGTTCTGCATATCTCTCTTCGGACACTGCAGTCGTTGATCATCTCGCCGCTGGATGATTCGAACGAACTTCGTGAGCTCCTCCGGCTGTGGATTGCCCCGGCGATCCGCGCAATGCAGAGCGAAGCGGCCTCACCACCATCCAGACCGGCGCGAAGGCGGCAAGGCTGACGCGCGAGATGACCCGTCACCCCGGATGCCTCGCCCCGACGTCGCCTCAGTCTTTCTCGTCGTCTTTGGGCAGCAATCGTTCCGGGTGGTGATAGTCGTTGGTGCCGCCGCGCAGCGGGACGCCGGGCGGTGGGATCCACTCGGTCTGACCGTCGGGACGCTGTCGGGTTGTCCAGCCCTCGTTTTCGACAACGAGGTTGTCGCATTTACACGCCAGGGTCATGTCGTCGATGTCGGTGTTGCCGCCGTGCTTCCAGTCCTTGGCTGCATGGTGGACCTGGCTGTTGTAACCATTGACTGTGCAACCGGGCGCGGTGCAACCACGATATTTGGCCAACAACATGATTCGTTGATCTGCCGACGCCAACCTCTTGCTTCGGCCCAACCACAGCGATCGGCCCGTCACGCCGTCGAACACCGCCAGATAGTTGTATGAGGATGCGGCTGCCCTGATGAGATCCGTGATCGGAACCAGCGTTCCGCCGGCGGTGACTGCGTGCCCCGCGCCGCTCTGGAGCTCCTGCAGGGTGGTCGTCACGATCATGGTGACTGGAAGTCCATTGTGCTGGCCCAGTTTCGGATCTCCGAGACGGCTGCGGACCATGTCGGCCAACGCGTCGTGTTGGCGCTGGGCATGACTGCGAAGATCGTCGGGCTCCGGCGCGGCAGCCTTGGCGAAGAACGCATCCAGTTGTGCCCGCAGCACCGGATCGGCGATCAGCTTTCCGGCGCTCATCCCGTCGGGGCGCTGGCCCCCGCACCACTGGAAGCCACGCTTACGGGCCCGGTCTTCCTCAGAGTATTTGCCGTCGGGGTTGAGGTGCACGGCCAACCGATCGGCGACCTTCTCCAGTTGATCGGGCCGCATCGTCCGGGCGTGCTGCGCCAAGGTGCGCTCGGCGTTGTCCACCTCGACCGGGCCGACGTGATCGGGTATGTCACGGAAGAACTTCTGGATGACTCGGACATGCTCGTCGTCCAATTCGCCGGCCGCCCAGGCCTTCCCGGTCTCCGGCAGCAGCGCCGCCAACGGCTCGCCGGTCAACGTGGTGCGCGGGGTCAGCTGTTGGGCGTCGCGCAGTCGGCGCTTGGCCGCCGTCCGGCTGATCCGCAACACGTCAGCCAGCACGATCGAAATCGGCGGGCAGCCCTCGTAGCGCTCCAGGTGCGTGATCTGCTCGTGGGACACCGCGAGCTGGCGACGTACCGCACCTTCCAGACGTTCTACAGCAGCGAACCGCTGCTGCGGGGGCAGCTCCTCGATGTCGGCGGCACCCAGCATCTCGACCGCGGCGTCGAGTGCGTCCAGCGCCGCCGTGATCGAACCCATGTTCGAATTCTACGTTGGGCCACCGACAATTCCGCCGCGCTCGACCGGATCTGTTGATGAATGCAGCTGTGTGGAAAATCCTCCACCGCTTTACAATTCGGCCGCCTGAGCCGCCAGGTTCTGCTCGACCTCCTGCTGCCACGCGTCACGCGGCCGGGAGACATCGACCTCGTATTCGAACCGGTCGACCATATCCGGCGTCACATCGGCCACATCGACGTAGAACTGCTCGTACCAGCGGCGAAGTTGGTACACCGGTCCGTCTTCTTCGCACAGCAGTGGATTCTCGATCCTGGTCTTATTCCGCCAGATCTCGACATCCTGCTCGAAGCCCATCTTGACGTAGTCCCCGAGCGCGACGGCGGCCTGCATAGCCGCTTCTTCCGGCAGATCGGGAGATTTCTTGACGATGATCCCGTATTGCAGCACAAAGGAATTCGCGTCGATCGGGTAGTGACAATTGAGCAGGACGGTCTGCTGGTCGCCATGCTCGTAGTGGTAGAGGAGGTCATCGATCATGAACGACGGCCCCCAGTACGACGCCACCGACGTCGTGCCCAGCATCACCGGACCTTCGGGCAGCGGCTGGTCCCGACGCACACCGCTGTTCATGTACTGGGTGGCGACGTGCCCCTCGAAGATGTTCTTGAAGAACGTCGGCATTGCGGAGTGCACGTAGAAGAAGTGGGCCATGTCGACGACGTTGTCGATGATCTCCCGGCAATTCGAGTTGACCACCGTGGTGTACCAGTGCCAGTCGGTCCACTCGTCGCTGCCTGCGCCCTCGATACGCGGGATGACGACTCCGGCTGGGGGTGGGTTGCCTTCCGGGTCGTTCCAGACGAACAGCATCCCGTCCTGTTCGAGCGTCAACCAGGTCGCGGTCCGGGCCAGCTTGGGAACCCTGCGGCTGTACGGAACCTGCTTGCAACGGCCGTCGCCGCCCCAGCGCCAGTCATGGAAGGGGCAGGCGATCTCGTTTCCTTTGACCTCGCCCGCCGACAGATCGCCACCCATATGCCGGCAGTAACCGTCCAGCACGTTGAGCACCTGATCGGCACCGCGGAACACGACCAGTTTCTTGCCGAACGCGTTCACCGCGTGCGGCGTCCCGTCGCCGAGGTCCCGGGTCAACCCCAGGCAGTGCCATCCCCGTGCGAATCGAGTGGGTGGCGTGCCAGCCTCGATCTGGCGTACCTCGACCTCGGTATCCATCGCCGTCATGTCGGACCTCCGTCATTGACCCGTCCCTGACAGCGTGACACCGCCCCACGGCACGTGTCGGCAGAACGACCAGGTTCCCCGCGACGACAGCACCGGCGCGGCTGCCGCCGCTATCCCCCACTCTCGCCGCGAGGCGTGCGACTCCCCGCGGCCATCGCCTTGGCGTCGAGACCCCCGAGCGAGTCCTGGCCCACCTCCGCGTTATGCGCGTGGGCGAAGTGGTGCAGTCCGAAGACGGCGTCCATCCCGTTGCGCAGACCCATCTGGTCCTCGCACTGATTGACGGCCCGCTTGGCCAGGGCCAGACCGAATCTCGGCATGGTGCCGATACGGTCCGCAACCTCGAACACGGCGCCCCGAAGCTCCGCTTTGGGCACCACCTTGTTGACCATTCCGATCTCGTAGGCGCGCTGAGCGCTGAACTGTTCTCCGGTGAACAACATCTCTTTCGCGAACCGGGAGCCCAGAATCCAGGGATGGGCGAAGTACTCGACACCCGGAATGCCCATCCGCACAACAGGATCAGCGAAGAAGGCATCCTCGGAGGCGATGATCATGTCGCAGACCCAGGCCAGCATGAGACCGCCCGCGATGCAGGCGCCGTGCACCATCGCGATGGTGGGCTTGGGAATTTCGCGCCATCGTCGGCACATCCCCAGATAGACCTCGACTTCGCGGGCGTAGCGCATATCGCCGCCCTCTTTGTCGACGTGATCCCACCACAGCGCGGCCTTGTTGTCGTAGGAGACGTGGTGGTCGCGGTCCGGTGTGCCGATGTCATGCCCTGCGCTGAAGTGCTCACCGTTGCCGGCCAGCACGATAACGCGCACTTCATCGTCGGAGACCGCCCGCTGGAAGGCGGCGTCGAGCGCGTACGTCATCACGGAGTTCTGGGCGTTGCGATAACGCGGCCGATTCATCGTGACGATCGCCGTCCCGTCGACGACTTCGTAGGTCACCACGTCAGTGTCGTGTGCAGTCATTCCAACCCTCCGCATCCCTCGGTGTCTGCCTCCAATGTGCATCGCAGCAGACAGCCGTTCGCATGCAATGTGCCAGTGACCGGGAGTTGGCCCGGTCACAGCTCACCCCGACGGCGGTTCTCCGCTTCTCATCGTTGGGTGGCGCCAGCATCCACTGGCAAGCTTGTCGAGGTGATGTAGCGCGCCTCGTCGGACGCGAGGAACAGGCTGGCGTTCGCGACGTCCACCGGGTCTACCCAGGGCACCGGCAGCATGTTCATCCCGCTGGCTGCCTCGGCGAATTCTTGTCGGCTCGGGGGGCGGCTCAAGTCGGGCCGAAACGCGCTGCTGACGACATCGTTCTGGATCATCGGCGTATCGACGTTCGTGGGGTGCACACAGTTGACCCGAATGCCGAACGGCGCCAGGTCAATCGCCAGACTTCGCATCAGGCCGACGACACCATGTTTGGCGGCCGTGTAGTGAGCGACGCCGACGAGGCCCCGCAGCCCGGCGATTGAACTCACCAACACGATGGAACCTGCCCCACGGGGGATCAGATGTGGCGTCGTGGCGGTGCAGGTGTTCCACACGCCGGTGAGATTGACGTCGAGCATAGTCCGCCACATGGACTCGGCCATGTCGACGGCGGGGGCGCGTGAGGTGATTCCCGCTGTGGCACAGACGATATCGAGACCGCCGAAACGGTCGGCGCCCCGGCCGGCCGCCACTCGTAACGCGTCCACATCGCGTACGTCGACGGTCTCGGTCACGATACGGCCGCCAAGGTTCTCGACCAGCCGGGCCGTCTCGTCGAGATCGTCCCGCGTGCTCGCCGGCACCTGCACCGACTCGACAGGTCCGCACAGGTCGACGCCGACGATCGCCGCGCCTTCCTGGGCGAACCGCACCGCCTGTGCGCGGCCGATTCCGCGCGCCGCCCCGGTGATGAATGCGGTCTTACCCGCCAGCCGTCCCGTCATGTCGTCTTCTGGGTCAGGCCCGCGTCGACGACGAGCTGAGTGCCGGTGATGTAGCGGGCATGGTCCGAGGCGAGGAAGACGACGGCATTGGCCACGTCGACGGGCTCGACCCACGGCACCGGAAGCAGGTTCCGCGCAGTGAGCACCTCGGCGGCATCAGCCTCGGTAGGGTCGTCGAGGTCCGGCCGTAACCGCCGGTACGTCGCCGGATTTCGCACCATCGGTGTGGCGACGGCACCGGGGTGCACGGTATTGACCCGAATGCTTCGCGGACCCAGCTCATTGGCCAGTGTGCGGGCCAGGCCGACGACAGCATGCTTACTGGCCGTGTAGTGGGCGGTGCCGGCGGTGCCGCGTAAGCCGTTGGTGGAGCTGATGATCACGACGGAGCCGCCCTCGGACCCGACATGCGGCACACCCGCTCGGACGGTGTGCCATACCCCGGTGAGATTGACGTCGATAGTGCGCTGCCAGTCCTGAGCAGTGATCTGCCACGCCGGGGCGCCGGGACTGTGGATGCCGGCGTTGGCGACGATCACGTCGAGGCGGCCGAGGCGCTCGATCCCTGCATCCACCGCGGCGGTGACTGCGGCAAGGTCGGCGACGTCGGCCGTCCCGAGGACGGCGCGCCGGCCCCGCTGTTCCACCCGCAGTGCCGTCTCACGTAGATCATCGGCCGCGTCGCTGTGGTCGAGCATGATGACGTCGGCACCCTCGTCGGCGAACCGCTCACAGTGCACGCGACCCGTGCCGCGTCCCGCCCCGGTGACCAGGACGACCTTCCCCGATAGGCGTGACATTCACGGCGCCTTGAGCAGATCGAAGCCCTTGTACCCGGCGCCGGCCACCTCGTTGCAGATGTCGAGGTAGGTGCCGAAGCCGCCGATGAACAACATGAATTGGCGTGGTTTGCCGGGCACGTTTGCCCCCAGGTACCAGGAGTTGGCCTTGGTGAACAGTGTCGCCTCGGCGCGTTGCGCGCATTCCGCGATCCAGGAGTCCACGGCGTCGGCGGTCGGTTCGATTCCGGCGTAACCGTTTTCGTCGAGGTATGAGATGACATCGGAAATCCAGTTCACGTGGGCCTCGGCATGCAGCACCATGTTGGCCAGCACCGCCGGCGCCCCGGGGCCGGACACCAGAAACAGATTGGGGAACCCGTCGGTGCCCAATCCCAGATACGTGCGCGGCCCGTCGGCCCAGTCCTGCACCAGCCGTTGACCGGCGCGACCCACGATGTCGATCTTGGCCAGAGTGCCGGTCATGGCATCGAACCCGGTTGCCAGAACCAACGCGTCGATGTCGAAGTGCGTTTCAGCGGTGGTGATTCCGGTTTCGTCGATCGACTCGATGGGCGTCTTGCGCACACTGACGAGCCGGACGTTGGGCCGGTTGAACGTCTGGAAGTACTGGGAGTCCGTGCAGATTCGCTTGGTGCCGATCGGATGGTCGTCGGGGATCAGCAAATCGGCCAGATCCGGATCGTCGATGACCGCGCGGATCTTCTCCTCGTAGAACTTGCGGGCTTCCTCGTTGGCGTCCAGGGACACCATCTGATCGGCGAAGGTCTTGGAGAACAAGACGCCCCCGAGTTCCCAGCGCGTTTCGAAAGCGGCCCGCCGTTCCTCGGGGGTGGCGTCCATGGTCAGCTTCGGATGCGCGACATGCGGTGACCCGCCGCCACTGCGCCACGACATCCGCCGACGCTCGGCGTAGTTGGCTTTGATGTCGGCGATTTCCTCGGCCGTCAACGGCCGGTTGCCGGCCGGCACGCTGTAGTTCGGCGTGCGTTGAAACACATACAGCTGCTGGGCTTGTTCGGCGATGATCGGGATGGATTGAACTCCCGAAGACCCGGTACCGATCACGGCGACGCGCTTGCCGGTGAAGTCCACGCCCTCATGGGGCCAGTGCGCCGTGTGGTAGATCTCGCCTCGGAAGCGCTCCAGCCCTGGGAAATTCGGTGTGATGGAGGCCGACAGGGGGCCTGTTGCCATCACCACGAATCTCGCCACGACGCTCTCCCCTGCGTCGGTGCTCACCGTCCAGCGCACCGTCTGCTCGTCGAGCACCGCGCCCACCACGCGAGTGTTGAAGGTGATGTCGCGGCGCAGGTCCAGCTTGTCGGCCACCCAATTGATGTACGCCAGGATCTCGGCCTGAGTGGCGTACTTCTCGGTCCACGTCCACTCCTGCTGCAACTCGTCGGAGAACGAATAGCAGTAGTCCACGCTTTCGACATCACAGCGAGCGCCTGGATAGCGGTTGAAGTACCAGGTGCCGCCGACATCAGGTGCCCCCTCGAACACCCGCACCGACAGCCCCTGCGAGCGGAACTTGTGCAGGGCGTACAGGCCGGCGAACCCGGCCCCCACCACAACGACATCGACATGGGACTTCGATCCAGTGCTCACACGCCGAAACGGTAGGCGGTCCGCGCTCTCGCACCGGGGCGGTCTCCCGGTGACCGGACGCAGAGACGCCCCGTCCCGGCCATCGGGCCGCAGAATCGATGCCTATGTCAGACGTCGACAACCGCAGCGAATTACCCGGTGACCTTCTCGGAGATGACACCAGCTCAGCGGCAACCACTTTCGGCAGTACCGACACCGCGACCGTTCGGGTTGATCTGGACGGAACCAGTCACCATCTGCGGTGGCCCCGGGACGCCACACTGGTCGACACCTTGATCTCAGCCGGAATCGAGGCCCCCCACTCCTGCCGTGAAGGCCACTGCGGGTCATGCGTGGCGACTGCCGTGCGCGGTGAGGTGCACATGGCCAGCTGCGGCATCCTCGAGCCCGACGACCTTGCCGACGGCCTGATCCTGGGTTGCCAAGCCAGGCCCGTGTCTGACGACCTGCACATCGAGTACTGAAGGCACGGCCACAACAGCTTTCCGCTGACCGGGAAGCACCGCAGCGGGTGCACCAGTGGCGGTCCACGATCAGTGTCAGCCAGCGACGATAGGACCAGATGATGACTGAGCGGGTAATCGACCGGGTGCGCCAGGTCGCCGAGGAACTGCGCGGCCAGGGACCCGAGGGTGAAAAGGTCGGCAAGCTCACCGACGAGACCGTGAAGCTGATGAAGTCGGCGGGCAATATCCGCCTGCTTCAGCCGAAGATCCACGGCGGCCTGGAGGTTCATCCTCGCGAATTCGCCGAGACGGTCATGGCCACTGCCGCGCTCGACCCGTCCGCGGGCTGGATCAACGGCGTCGTCGGCGTGCATCCCTATCAGCTGGCGTATGCCGATCCGAGGGTTGCCGCCGAGATCTGGGCCGACGACGTCGATACCTGGGTGGCCTCACCCTACGCCCCGCAGGGTGTCGCCCGGCCGGTCGACGGCGGCTATATCTTCAACGGCCGGTGGCAGTTCAGCTCCGGGACCGACCACTGTGACTGGATCTTTCTGGGTGCGATGCTCGGCGACGCCGACGGTAAGCCGGTCATGCCGCCGCAGATGCTGCACATGATTCTGCCGCGCACAGACTACGAGATCGTCGAGGACTCATGGAATGTGGTGGGGCTGCGTGGCACCGGGTCCAAGGACGTCATCGTCAAGGACGCATTCGTGCCGGCCTACCGCACGATGGATGCGACGAAGGTGATGGACGGCACGGCTCAGCGCGAGGCGGGCATGACCGACACTCTCTACCTCATGCCATGGTCGACGATGTTCCCCCTCGGCATCAGTGCGGCGACCATCGGCATCGCCGAAGGCGCCCTGGCCGCCGCGCTGGATTATCAACGCGAACGGGTGAACGCCAGCGGGGTGGCGGTGAAGGACGACCCGTACGTCATGTACGCCATCGGGGAGGCGGCCGCCGACATCAACGCCGCCCGGCAGGAACTGCTCGCCAATGCCGACCGCATCTACGACATCGTCGACTCCGGAAACGAGGTGTCCTTCGAGGACCGGGCTGCCGGACGGCGCACCCAGGTGCGCGCGGTATGGCGCGCGGTCTCCGCGGTCGACGAGATCTTCGCGCGGTGCGGCGGCAATGCCGCACGGATGGACAAACCGCTGCAACGGTATTGGCGGGATGTACATGTCGGCCAGGCCCACGCCATCCATGTGCCAGGAACCATCTACCACGCCGCGGCGCTCAGTTCGCTGGGCGTGGACCCGCAGGGTCCGCTCCGGGCGATGATCTGAGGCGGAGAAGCATGAGTCTCATCAAAGGCCTGGGCTACGTCACCGTTGCCGCCTCCGATATCGAACGCTGGCGCCACTTCGCATTCGGTGTCCTCGGCTTCGCCCAGGGCAAGGGTTCCGATGCGTCCGCGCTGTATTTGCGGATGGACGAGCGGGCCGCGCGCATCATCGTCGTGCCCGGTGATGTGGACAAGATCGTCACGGTCGGATGGGAGGTGCGGGACCACGCCGACCTGGAGCGGGTCAAATCCGCCCTCGATTCCGCCGGGGTTCCTTTCACGCAGCTGTCCCAGGACGAGGCAGACGGCCGGCGCGTCGAGGAGGTCATCGCGTTCGAGGATCCGGCGGGAACCTCGCTGGAGGTGTTCCACGGGGCGGTACTCGATCACTCCCCCGTCGTGACACCTTTCGGCGCCCGATTCGTCACCGGCAACCAGGGATTGGGCCACGTCGTACTTCCCGCACTCGACGTCGACGGGGTCTTCGCCTTCTACACCCAAGTCCTGGGGTTCACGTCCCGCGGCGCATTCCGGGTCCCCGCGCCTCCCGAATTCGGACCGATCCGGGTGCGGTTCATGGGTGTCAACCAACGCCACCACAGCCTGGCGATCTGCCCCGCACAGACGGTTCGCGATCCCGGACTGATCCACCTGATGGTCGAGGTCGACTCGCTCGACGCGGTGGGACAGGCGCAAGATCGGGTCAACGCCGAGGGCTTTGCACTATCGTCGACCCTGGGTCGGCACACCAACGACAAAATGGTGTCGTTCTACGTGCGCGCACCCGGCGATTGGGACATCGAATTCGGCACCGAAGGGATGCGCGTCGACGAAATGTACTACACCGCAGAGGAAATCACCGCTGACAGCTACTGGGGGCATCAATGGGTGTCCGACCTTCCTGCGGCCATGCGCCCATGACAGTCAAAGATGACGTCAGCCCGGTTCCCGCGTCGTCGATCGAGAACTGGGATCACGAAGCCGATGTGGTCATCGTCGGCTACGGCATCGCCGGTGCAGCGGCTGCCGTGGAAGCAGCGCGTGCAGGCGCCGACGTGCTGGTGCTGGAGCGCACCGGCGCATGGGGCGGCGCGGCGGCGATGGCGGGTGGATTCATCTACCTCGGCGGTGGCACACCGATCCAAAAGGCCTGTGGCTTCAGCGATTCTCCTCAGAACATGACGGCTTTTCTCAACGTGGCGATGGGGCCGGGCGCTGACGAAGCCCGCATCGCGGACTACTGCGAGGGCAGTCTCGACCACTTCGACTGGCTGACGGATTGCGGTGTGCCGTTCAAGCCGGAGTTCTGGGGCGAGCCCGGGTGGGAACCGCCGGGCGACCAGGGTCTGATGTTCACCGGCGGTGAGAATGCCTACCCGTTCAACACGATCGCCGAACCTGCTCCGCGCGGGCACATCCCGCAGATGACCGGGAAGGTCGCCGGCGAGAAGAGCGGCGGTTTCATGTTGATGAAGCCACTGGTCGAGACCGCGACGGCGCTCGGCGTACGAGCCGTCTACGACGTGCGGGCACAGACGCTGATCGTGGAATCCGACGGACGGGTGGCGGGGGTGCTCGCGCGGCAATACGGCGAGACGGTGCGGGTGCGCGCCCGGCGCGGGGTTGTGCTGGCCGCCGGCAGCTTCGCCTACAGCGAGTCCATGGTCAAGCAGTTCGCTCCGGCCATCGCGGGACGCCCCGCCGCCTCCATCGAACAGCACGACGGCCGCGCAATCCGCATGGCGCAGGCTCTCGGCGCGGATCTCGCGCACATGGACGCCACCGAGGTGGCGTTCCTCATCGATCCGCAGCAGACCGTGCGCGGCGTTCTCGTCAACGGCCTCGGTCAGCGCTACGTACCCGAGGACATGTACTCCGGCCGGATCGGTCAACTGACGCTGTACCGGCAGGAGGACACCGCCTACCTGATCATCGACGGCGACGCCCAAGAGGACGCGATGGCGGCGACGTCGGCCACCCCGTTCCTCAAACGGCCCGCGACGTGGGTGTGTGACACGGTCGCCGAACTCGAAGCGGAGATCGGTCTACCGGTGGGCTCGCTGCAGTCGACGATCGGCGCCTACAACGAGGCGGCCTCGCGCGGCGAGGATCCGCTGCTGCACAAGAAGCCGGAGTGGCTCAAGCCGGTCGGTACCCCGGTCGGTGCGATCGACTTGCGGGCCAGCTGCGGTGGCTTCACCCTCGGCGGACTGATGACCTCATTGGACGGCGCGGTACTCCACGTCAGCGGACACCCGATACCCGGGCTGTTCGCGGCGGGGCGCTGCACCGCGGGGCTTGCGGCGTGGGGTTACGCCAGCGGTGTCTCACTGGGCGACGGCAGCTTCTATGGCCGCCGCGCAGGTCGTTCCGCCGCCACCGCCTGACGGCTCGATCACACGACTTCTGCCGCAGTACCGCTGCCGGCCACCATCGATGTGGCCGAATATGCGTCCCGTATGAATCGTTCTCACGAGGTGGCCCGGGCACCAGGGCGTGGGTAGAACGGAGTTAGGACGAATTCGACGCGACAACCACTGTCGCACCGCCGATTACGTTCATCAATAGATGACACACATTGCGCCGCAACAGTTGTGGCATGTCGATACGGCGGCTCATCGATTCTCCCTGACAGAAGGGATTGCATGATGAAAATCAAGTCACTAGGACTCTCGGTAGCCATCGCAGCCGCCGGCCTGACCGCCGGGTTCATGGCCGGACCGGTAGCAAACGCGAGTGTGGATCCATGCAGCGAGGCGGTCTCGTCATCCCGCTGCCTGGGGCCTGCCGGAGTTGCCGGCTTCGCTGTGCCCAATTCCAGCGCAGGCGCCGGTCACCAGAACGGGCCTTACGGTCCGTGGGGTTCCATGCCGCCGCTCGGCTGATGCGGCATGGGCGCCGGGCGTCGAGCACCGGGCGGATGAGGTCTGCGTGTTGGTGTGACAGCGCCCACACCACCGTGCTACAACTATATGACTAATAGTCATATGCCGGGTTGGCATGCAGTGGTAGCAAGGAGGCCCCCATGACAATGGCTGTCGAGAAGGCTGTCGAGAAGTCGAGTGAGACGCCGAGCGCCGTCATCGACCGGATCTCACTGGTCCTGGATTCATTCGACGGGCCGGGGCGGCTGACGCTGGCACAAATCGTGCGCCGCACCGGCCTGCCTCGATCGTCGGCGCACCGGATGCTCGAGCGTCTGGTCGCGCTGCGGTGGCTGCGCCGCGACGGCCGCGACTACGAGCTCGGGATGCGGCTGGTCGAGCTGGGATCGTTGGCACTGCATCAAGACCGCATCCATCGGGCCGCCATCCCGCTACTGCGCGACCTGCACCGGGCAACCGGGCTGGTCGTGCACCTGGCGGTCCTGGACGGCTCCGACGTGGTCTACCTGGAGAAGATCGGCGAACAGATGGGAGCGGCGATCCCGACCCGCGTCGGCGGGCGTCAGCCGGCCCACTGTACGGCGATCGGTAAAGCCATCCTCGCCGACAAGGACGTCACCGGGCTCGATCTGTCCGACCGCAAGACCCGGTTCTCGATCGCCACCGCTCCGCAGCTGGCCGCCGAGATGGCGAAGGTCCGTGCGCACGGAGTGGCCTTCGAACGTGAGGAGTCGCTGCCCGGCTTCGGCTGCGTTGCCGCACCCATCGGCCCGGACGGTCACGCGGTGGCGGCGGTCTCGGTGTGCGGACCGATGAATCGAATGGCCTTCGACAGCCGACTGGTGGCACCGGTGAGAATGACGGCCATGGGTATCTGGCGAAGCGCCGAGGGCGGACCGGACCGAGTCGCTCCGACGCTGCAGCCGCTTCGTCCACTACGCGCCGGCCCCACGCCCCGCACCATCGGACGCCTGCAGCCCGCGTGACCCTCGATCCCCAGATCGCCGGCCTGATCGACACTCTCGACTCCGGCTTCCCGCCGGTCCATACGATGACCGGCGCCGAGGCCCGAGCGGCGATCCGATCCCGCTTCGTCCCGAACCCGGACCCCGAACCGGTTTTCCGGGTAGCCGAACACCGCGTCGACGTTGTCGGCGGCAGCGTCGGGGTCCGGGTGTACCAGCACGCATCCGGCAGCCCGTTGCCGATACTCGTCTACGCCCACGGCGGCGGATTCGTGTTCTGCGACCTCGACAGCCACGACGGACTGTGCCGAAGCTTCGCCAATATCATTCCCGCCGTGGTGATCTCGGTCGACTACCGCCTCGCACCCGAGCATCGTTGGCCCACAGCGGCCGAAGACGTCTTTGCGGTCACACAGTGGGCGGCGGCGCACGCCGCCGAACTCGGCGGCGATGCCACCAGGCTTGCGGTCGGCGGGGACAGCGCGGGTGGCAACCTCGCCGCGGTCACCGCCGTGATGGCCCGCGACCGTGGCGGCCCGGCCATCGGCGCACAGTTGCTGCTGTATCCCGTGATCGCCGCCGATTTCGACACCGAGTCCTACCGGCTGTACGGCCGCGGCTTCTACAACCCGCGGCCGGCACTGCAGTGGTACTGGGATCAATACGTGCCCGCGGTCGAGGATCGGCAACATCGGTATGCCTCACCGCTGCAGGCGGATCCGACCGGGCTGCCGCCCGCCGTCGTGGTGGTGGCCGGCCATGACCCCCTGCGCGATGAGGGCACCGCGTACGCAGACGCCCTGACCGCCGCCGGGGTTCCGACCACCCGATGCTCCTACGAAGGCGGCATCCACGGTTTCATGACGATGCCCATGCTCGACATCGCCCACCAGTCTCGCCGGGAGGCCGGCCGAGCGCTGGCTGAGTTGCTCGATCATGGCTGAGGTGTTCGTCATCGACCGCGTGGTGACCGCTCCGGGCTGCGCACAGGCTTTCGTCGACGCCTATCTGTCCGGCTATGTCCCGGGGGCCCGCGAGCGCGGGATGGAATTGCGCGACGTACTCGTGAGCCCACCGATCCGTTTCGACGACCGTCCCAACACCGTGACGATCACCTGGCGCCTACCGAGCCCGCAAGCCTGGTGGCAGATGACGTGGCGGGCTCGCCCCGATCCGGCCATAGCCCGCTGGTGGGAGGACATCTCAGGTCTGGTGATCGAGCGCAGCCGCAGTGTCGCGTCGCACGCCGCCGATCTGGGCACCTCCGACACCTCGGTGACACTGCCCGACTCGACCGGCAGCTCAGCGTGGGGTGTCACGCGATTACTCGATGTCGTCGAGTCAGAACGGCCGCGCATACTCGATGTCCTGCGAAGCAAAGCCGAAGCCAGCGGTTCACTGCGCACTGTCGTCGAACCGACGCTGGCCGGTTCCCGCAACGGCGGCGACATCCTGGTGCACCTACGGTTCACCGATCAGATGACCTGGGCGCAAAGCAGTTTCGACGAAGTTCTCGAGGACCCGGCAATCACCGGAGTCAATGGGGTGACCTATGAGGGAACACCATTGCGTCGTGGTAGCGGTGTCGTGTACCGAACGCTGCTGTTGCGGGTGCCACCGGAGGTCCCTGACGACCACGTCGCCGCATTCGAACAGGAACTGGCGATGATGCCCCGCTACGTGCCGACCATCCAGGCCTGGCAGCTCAGCCGGGTCAGCCAGGCAATCGGTACGACCCGGTGGACCCACGTATTCGAGCAGGAGTTCACCGACGTCGACGGCCTGATGGGTCCGTACCTGATGCACCCGGTGCACTGGGCGGTCGTGGACCGTTGGTTCGATCCGGAAACGACCGACATGATCGTGCGAGATCGGGTGTGCCACAGCTTCTGCGAGACCGGCGCGCCGATCCTCTAGAGCCCGGCGGGCAGGATGTTCGGATTCGCCGTTGCCGGTGGTTCCAACGGGGGCAACACGGTCAGCCCGTCGAGTGTGTGCACCGGCAGGTCCTGCGCCCACGGGTAGTGCAAGCTGAAGGCCACCAGACCCGTTCGCTTTTCGGCCGGGAGGTGACACATCGCCAGGACAGTCTCGGCCAGGTACTCCACTGGCTCGGTCGGGAAGCTGTCCGGTATCAAGGACGCCGCGCCGGGAGTGCGCACCGCTGTCGACGGACCGACGCAATTCACCGCGATGTTGGCGTCCACCAGTTCGGCGGCGACGCCTTGGGTGAAGCGGTGCAACGCGGCCTTGCACGACGCATAGATCACGTCCCCGGCGGTCTTGTTGTAGTCGCGAAACGGCCGGACCGGCGGCACTCCGGTGACCGATCCGATGTTGACGATCCAGCCCGCGCCTTGTCGGCGCATATGTGGCACAGCGGCTTTCGTCAAGACGAATGGCGTCCTCAGATAGTGCTCGACGGTTCGATCGAACGTCTCCATCGACATGTCCTCGACAACCGAATAGTCGGCATAGCCCGCGTTGTTCACCACGATGTCGATGCGGCCGGTGCGCTTCACCACCGCATCGATCACGCCGCTGCGCGCCGCGTCATCTTCGAGATCGGCGGCGAGACCGAACGCGTCGCCGCCGGCGTCTTCGATGAGCGCGACCGTTTCCTCGATGGTGCCGGGCAACGCCTGACTGACTCCGGAACGCAACGACGGCGACGGTGTGTAGGCCCGGGCGGTGACCGCGACGGTGGCGCCTTCGGCAGCCAACCGCTGGGCGATCGCGCGCCCGATTCCGCGGCTGCTCCCCGTCACCAAGGCCGTTCTCCCGGCGAGGATCTGACTCATTGCAGGATGAAGTCCTCTTCGACGGGCGCCCGGTGCTGTCGCCACAGGTCGACCAGTCGGTAGGGCGTGGCCACGACGACACGGCCCGACTCCGACCGGTAGTAGGTGTGGGCATTCGGTGTGTGGCACCAGACTGTGCGTTGCATGGCCCGGTCGACGTCGGCGACATAGTCGTCGAAGGCGCGCTGAGTCACCTCCATGGTCGTCGCGTCGCGCAATGCCATGAGCTGCAGGCACTCCACGATGAAATGGGCGAGGACCTCCATCGCGAAGTTGGCGCCCGCCCCATGTCCGGGGCTGTAATTCGGTGCCGAGGTGATGAACAGGTTCGGGAACCCCGGAACGGTTCCGCCCCGGTATGCGCGCGGGCTGTCTCCCCACTCCCCCGCCAGCGTCTTGCCGTCACGACCGCGGATGTCGACCGTCGACAGGAAGTCCAGGTGGTAGCCGGTGGCATAGATGATGACATCGAGGTCGATCTGGCGGCCGTCGGCAGTGCGAATACCGTCGGCATTCACCGCCGCGGGTTCACTGGCTTCGACAGCGACGTGGTCGCGGGTCAGTGCCGCGTAGTAGCCGCCGGGATCACGAATGATGCGCTTGCCGTACGGCGCGAAGTCGGGAGTGACCTTGCGCGCCAATTCGGTACCGGCGCCGAAGGTTCGGTCGATGTAGTCCAGGCACATCTGCAACAGGACGTCGTTGGCCGGTGAGATGGACAGATGACTCTGCGCCCAGTCCGGGTCCCGCAGGATGACCGGGTAGTTGTTGTCCGCTGTCGCCCAGTACGACTTGAGCCGGTGCCACATCGCGTAGTAGGGCAGCGCGCGTCCCAGATAGCGGCGGTGTTCGGGGACATCGTCGGAGAGCCGTTTGCGCGGGGCAACCCAGTGCGGTTGACGTTGGAACACGGTGAGCTGTTCGACCTCGTCGACGCAGGAATCCACGATCTGCACAGCCGTGCAGCCGGCCCCGATCACAGCTACCCGTTTCCCGGCAAGATCCAGGTCAGGATCCCACTGGGCCGAGTGAATGCTTTTTCCGGAGAACGTATCCCGCCCTGCGAGGTCCGGAAAGCGCGGCCGGTTCAGGTAGCCGGCGGCGGTGACGACGACGCTGGCGTAGTCGACGGTGCGAGCTCCGTCGGCCGCGCGCGAGTGGATCTGCCACTCTCGCCGCTGCTCGTCCCACCACAAGGCTTCGACCTCGGTGCCGAACCGGATGTGGCGCCGCAGGTCGTGCTTGTCGGCCAGCGCCACCAGATACGCCTGATACTCGGCGCCTTGCGGATAGTAGTTGGACCAATCGGGGTTCACCTCGCGAGACAGCGAGTAGTAGGCCGACGGCGTATCCACACCGATCCCCGGGTATGTGGTGGTCAGCCAGGTGCCGCCGACGTCGTCGTTGCGATCGTAGATCGCAAAGTGCACACCCTCCTCGGCCGCTGCCAGCGCGACGGCGATACCGGCAAGGCCGGCGCCGATGATCGCCATCGTGGTCGTCGGCGGAATCGGGGTGGTCCGGGGCAGCGTGGGCTGCGACGGTCGGAAACCACCCTGTTCCAGGAGGAGATCGACGTGTTCGTCGTCGACCACCGCGCCCAGAGCGACAGGCAGCGCAGCGGCGAACAGGTCACGGTCGTCGGCGGCGAGCGCACCGACCGGTCGTGGCCGACCCAGCGCCGAGACGATCTCGTCGACCAAGGTATCCATCGTGACGGGGTCCGTCGTCCCGGCACGTTCGGGCGGGTCGGGAACGTGGTCGATCTTGGCGGCGTACCGGTCGACGACAGCGGGGTCGCCGGTCATCTGCGCCAGCACGGCGACCAGGACGCCGGGGTCGGCCTGCATCAGGTGAGCTCGCAACACGCGCGGGTCGACGTCTGTGCTCGGTGCGACGGCAGATGGTCCAGTGCTCATGGGACCCGAGTATCCGAGGACTGCGCACCGCCGGCAGCGCTGTTGTCTACTCAGCGGGAGACTCAGCGGTGGCAGCCGCCTGCGGTCTTAGAGTTCGGTCCATGCAGCGCGTGCACTACGACGACGACCATCTGGCCTTCGGTGACCTGGCCGGCGATTTCGCCGCCAAGGCGATAGCTCCCCACATCGAGTCGTGGGAGACCGCCGGCATCGCCCCGCGCGATGTCTTCGCGGCCGCGGGAGCGATCGGTCTGCTCGGTTTCGCGGCGCCTGAACAGTTCGGTGGCATGGGCGTCAACGACTTTCGCTACAACCAGATCCTCATCGAGCGCTGTATGGCGGCACACGCCGGCAACGTCGGACTGAGCTTCGCGGTACACAACGACATCTGCCTGCCCTATCTCGCGGAGGTCGCCGATGACGAGCAGCGCCGTCGATGGCTGCCCGGCTTCGTGCGGGGCGAGTTGATCGCCGCGATAGCCATGACCGAGCCGGGGGCGGGCTCCGACGTCGCCGCCATTCGGACGAGCGGTGCCGATGCCGGTGATCACTTCGTGGTCAATGGCGCCAAGACCTTCATCACGAACGGGCAGAATGCCGACCTGGTGATCACCGCGGTGCGCACCTCCCCCGATCGCCACCGGGGACTGACGTTGATGGTCATCGAACGTGGCATGCCCGGCTTCGAACGAGGCCGCAACCTCGACAAGCTCGGCCTGCATTGCCAAGACACCTCGGAGCTGTCCTTCACCGACGTGGCGGTACCGAAAGCGAACGTTCTCGGCGACGTGGGCCGGGGTTTCGAATACCTGATGCGCAATCTCCCCCAGGAGCGGATGCAGATCGCGGTGGGCAGCCTCGGGCGGGCTCGCGCCGCGCTGCAGTGGACGATCGACCACGTTCGCGATCGCACCGCCTTCGGGAAGCCCATCGGCGCCCTGCAGAACACGCGTTTCGCGCTGGCCGACGCGGCAACCGAGGTCGCGGTCGCAGAGGCCTTCGTCGACCGCTGCGTCATCGAACTCAACGCCGGTCGGCTGACTCCCGCTGACGCCGCAAAGGCGAAACTCTGGGCAACCGAGATGGAGTTCCGGGTGCTCGACAGCTGCCAGCAGTTGTTCGGAGGTTACGGCTATATGCGCGAATACCCGATCGCCCGCGCGGCTGTCGACGCGCGCGTCACCCGGGTGTACGGCGGCACCTCGGAAATCATGCGGGAGATCATCGGGCGCGACCTCGCCCTGGACCCGACGCGAACGAAGGCCCCGGCGTGAGTGTGCAGGACCTGGTTGGCGCCGCCCGCGGTCACGGCCTCGGAGACATTCCCCGGCGCACCGCCCGCCGGTTCCCGGACAAGGTCGCTGTCGTCGACGGTGAGGTCACCCTGACCTTCGCCGAGTTCGACGAGCTCGTCGATCGCGCCGCTGCCGCGTTGAGCGACAACGGGTTCGGGCCCGGTGATCGGGTGGCGTTGCTGGCCCGCAATTGCTGGCAGTACGCGGTGCTCGCGTTCGCCACGGCGCGCGCAGCAGTGGTGCTCGTCCCGCTGAACTTCATG
The DNA here is from genome assembly GCF_008329905.1 of Mycobacterium sp. ELW1. Lineage (NCBI taxonomy): Bacteria > Bacillati > Actinomycetota > Actinomycetes > Mycobacteriales > Mycobacteriaceae > Mycobacterium > Mycobacterium sp. ELW1. The sequence continues at coordinate 3,213,956 of NZ_CP032155.1, forward strand.
CTCACCGCCGAAGAAATCGCCTACATCGTGGATCACTGCCGAGCCACGGGCTTCATCGCCGAGGCTGATCTCACCGCGGTGGCCGAGGAAGCGATGCGCCGCAGTGGAACTGTCCCGACGCGGATCGCCATCCCCGCGCCGGGATCGCCGCTGCCACCGGGATGGATCGACTTCGATCACAGCCTGACCACCACGTCGCCCCCGCCGAGGCCCCGGGTCGACGATGACCAACTGCTGCGGGTGATGTACACCAGCGGAACCGAGTCACGGCCCAAGGGCGTCATGCACACCAGCCGCAGTCTGATGTGGCAGTACGTCAGTTCCATCACCGCGGGATCGATGAGCACCGACGACATCGAAATTCACTCACTGCCGCTCTACCACTGTGCGCAGCTGGACAACTTCCTGGCGACCGATATCTACCTCGGCGCAACGAGCATCCTGTTACCGCGGCCCGATCCGGAGATGGTGCTGCGCACCATCGAGCGGTACGCGGTGACCAACTACTTCGCTCCCCCGACGGTATGGATCAGCCTGCTGCGGAGTCCGGTGTTCGATCGAGTCGACCTCTCGAGCTTGCGAAAGGGTTACTACGGAGCGTCGGCGATGCCGACCGAGATCCTGCACGAGATCCGGCACCGCCTACCCAACCTGCAGCTCTGGAACTTCTACGGGCAGACCGAGATTGCACCACTTGCGTCCGCGCTCGGCCCGGAAGATCAGGAGCTTCACGCCGGTGCCGCGGGGCGCCCGGTGCTCAACGTGGAAACCGCGATCCTCGATGACTCCGACATCCCGGTCGCGGCGGGGACTGTCGGCGAGATCTCTCATCGGAGTCCGCACCTCATGCTCGGATACCTCGACGACCCGGACAAGACGGCCGAGGCCTTCCGCGGCGGCTGGTTCCACTCGGGCGATCTCGGCTTCTACGACCACGCCGGGTTGCTCCATGTCGTGGACCGGAAGAAAGACATGATCAAGACCGGCGGCGAGAATGTGGCCAGTCGCGAGGTCGAGGACGTGCTGTACTTGCACGCCGGTGTCGAGGAGGCGGCGGTTTTCGGGCTGGCGCACCCGGTGTGGGTGGAAGCTGTGGTGGCCGCGGTGGTCCCGCGCTCCGGCGCGGAGCTGACCGAGGACGACGTCCTCGGCCATTGCCGGCAACACCTGGCCGGGTTCAAGACGCCCAAACACGTGTTCTTCGTTGATCAGTTGCCGAAAAACCCCAGCGGGAAGCTGCTGAAACGCGACCTCCGGCAACGGTTCACACTACCGATGTAACCCCACCTCGATCTGGGTGTTCCACTCAACGGGCAGGTGCGGTTTTTTTGGCGCCCGGCCCGAGTTGACTGCCGGGTATGAGCAACGAGATCACGGTGGCCGAGGTGCAGGAGTTCATCGCCGGATTCTGGTATCACTACGACCAGGGCCACTTCGACGAGGTGGGAATCCGCCTCGCCGACGAGATGGAGTACCTGAGTCGGTCCGATTCCGGTAACTGCCCGTTCGAGCACCTGCTGGCAGCCGAATTGAGCGGCAAGGCAGAAACACTCGCGTGGCTGACCGAGCATCGCAACGAGAACCCGTATCCATGCCGGCACCACGCGACCAACATCTTTCGCACCGGTGTGGCTGGCGACGTGACCACTGTTCGCTTCTATATGTTCGTCAACCAGATCACCAACAACGTGCCGTTCGCGGTGTCCAGCGGCATCGCCGACGCCGGTATCCGGCGCGCCGGCGACTCGCTGGTGCTGACCTCCCTGACGGTGGTGCTCGACGCCGAGGATTCGATTCCGTTCGCTCAACACGCGGCCAAGGCCGCAGCCGGTACGCAACCGGCGTGAGCGCCCGCGAGACCTTCGGCGGGGGCGTCGCGGTCATCACCGGTGCCGGCGCCGGAATCGGCGCGGGCCTGGCCCGCCATGCCAGCAGCCTGGGCATGACGGTGGTGCTGGCCGACGTCGACGCCGCCGCCGTGGCGGCGCTGCGCGAAGAACTCTGCGCGACAGGTGCATCCGCGATCGACGCGGTCTGCGATGTGCGTGACGCCGACGCCGTCCAAGCGTTGGCCGATCAGGTGTACCGCGATCTCGGCGGCGTTCGCCTGCTCGTCAACAACGCAGGTGTCGAACAGTTCGGCTACCTGTGGGACACCCCCGTCGACAACTGGCAGCGCGTCGTGGACGTCAACATCAGCGGGGTCTTCAACGGTATCCGGGCGTTCCTCCCGAAGATGATGGCCACCGATGCGCCGGCATGGGTGTGGAACCTGTCCTCGGTCGGCGGCGTCGCGGTGGTCCCTCTGCAGGCGCCCTACATCATGAGTAAGCACGCTGTGCTCGCACTGACCGAGTGCCTGCATCTGGAAGTTCAATCCGCGGGTCATGCTCACCACCTGCACGTCCAGGCGGTACTGCCCGGCGCTGTGGCCTCCAACATCTTCGAGTCCGCCGGCGGAGTGGATTCCGGCGACGCACAGGCGGCCGAGGCACAGCGGGCCGCCATGCTGGACATCAAGGCCGAGGCCATGGACCCGTTGAGCGCCGCACAGGTGGTCTTCGACCAAGCCGCCGAAGACCGGTTCTATCTGCTCACTCAACCCGACTACGTCGGCTCGGCGATGGCGGAGCGAGCCCGGGTGCTGACCACTCAGGAGCCGCCGACGTTGCGCACCCGGCGCCGATTCGACCCGAGCCGGCACTGATGCGTCCCCCACAACTCGATCCGGACGCGGCCGACCGCGTCGCGTCCCTGGGTGTGCTGCCTCCCATGCGAATCCGGGGTCTGGCCGCGGTGCGGTCCGGCCTCGAAGCCGCGCCGCGTCCGCAGATGCCTCCGATGGCCGAGATCCGCGACGTGGCGGCATCGGGACCGGCGGGGTCGATCCCGTTGCGGATCTACCGGCCCACCAACGACCCTCACTCACCGGTGTTGGTGTACCTGCACGGCGGCGGCCTGGTGATGGGAAGCAATCACTCATTCGAACCCCTGGCGCGGGAGCTGGCCCACGCCAGCGGCGCGGCGGTGGTAGCGGTCGAATACCGGCTCGCGCCGGAGTCACCGCCGCCGGCTCAATTCGACGACGCCTACGCGGCCACCGAATGGGTTGCCGCCCATGCCGATTCCCTGGGCTTTGATGGCAGCCGCCTCGCGGTGGTGGGCGACAGCGCCGGTGGCTCGCTGGCGGCCGCCGTCGCTCTGGCGGCACGCGACCACCGCGGACCCCGAATCTGCGCTCAGGTGCTGCTCTATCCCGGCCTGGACCGAGATATGGGTGCCGCATCGATCACGTCGATGCCGGATGCGCCGATGCTGCGCCACGACGACATCCTGTACATGCACGAACTGGTCGACCGCGGCGCCGGAGCGCCGCACGATCCCTACCAAATCCCAGCCTATGCAGAGGATCTGAGCGACCTGCCGGCTGCCATCGTGGTCACCGCAGAGTGTGACCCGATCAGGGATTGGGGAGAACGGTACGGGTGCCGGCTGCGTGATGCCGGCGTGCATACGACGATCACGCGTTACCCGGGTGTGTATCACGGATTTTTGATGCGCTCGGATGCCACCGCTCGTGGGCGGCTGGCCATCGCAGAAATCGGGGCTCTGCTGCGCACCAAATTCTCTCACTCCCTCGGTTGCAGCGAACCTCCCGATCAACGGACGTCGGCCCCATCCGCCGGGCCATCGCCCACCACAATCGAAAGCCTCATCACCGAAGGAGATCATCGTGCTGACTGACGAGCAGCGTCTGGAATTGTCCGACATCCTGCGTCCGGTGGCGCCGCCGCGTGAGATCTCCGATATCTATACCGCGGACCAACGACGCCGGCTGCTCGATGTCGTGCACACGCAAGGCCCGTGGAAGCTCATCATCGCTCAGCATTTCGCGTCGGCCGATGAATTGATGGCCACGATGAGTGGCGCCTTTCCCGAGGGGTTCACGCCCTCGCTGGACCTGTTCCTCACCCCCACCTTTCGCGGCTATCTGGCAAACTACGGCACCGTCCTCTACCCCGAGTTGCACGACTGCTTCTACAACGCCGACTTCGTCGAGCATGCGAAGAGCTACTGGAACGCGCAGTACGCCAAGCCCGAGATGATGTTGTTCAACATCAATGGCCCCTGCGCCAACCGCGACCCCGGACACCTGGACTCCCCCAGCTTCCGCGGCGTGCGCCACTCGAATGCGCCCACCTGGTTGTGCAGCGTGATGGGCAAGTCCGGGCTGTTCACCGACTACCTCATCAAGATGGCTCAGGTCATCACCTGGTTCTCTCTCGACGAAGGATCCGGTTTCACGTATTGGCCGGACGGCCCCCTCAAGCCACCTGCCCGCGTCCTGCCGCCGATCAACAACCGCGGGGTCGTCGTGCAGAACGAAATGATGGTGCACCGCGGGGAGGCGAATGGACCACTGGAGCAACAGGTTCCGGCCGGACTGGAATTCGATACCGTCTTCGCCGGCGATCCTGCCGACCGCGACAGCTGGGTCCTGAAGAACGGCGAGGACGTGATCGCCCGTCACCACACCGACGAACTGCGATTCCTCGTGCACTGGTCGGCCGAAGTCTTCACCGACTTCGACGAACTGAAGAAGAACATGGACGGCTCCGACGACATCACGATCGAGCGCGCCATCGACATGATGGTCGACGACCTCAACGGCAAGGGCATCACACTCGACGTGCCGAGCGAGCCGCTGCACGATCCGCAGTTCATCAGCGCCCTCAACGCTGCCTACGATCTCGGCGGTCCAGCCAGCTACCCCGAGGATGCACCCGTGAGCGCGTTCCAGTTCGCCTGAGCAGAAAGCCGCCGCTGTCATCGCTATGGTTGCCTCCGATGACGGTGCGTTCATCACCGGCAGCGAAATCCGGGCGGACGGCGGCGACACACGCCTGATCGGCAAAGGAGACACGGATCATGGATCCAGATTCCCTGGCCAGGTTGCTCGACGAACGTCTCATCGAACGGGCATTGACCCTGTTCGCGCGCGCGATGGACGACCGGGACTGGACCGCGATGGCCGCACTTCTCACTGACGATGCGGTGGGCGACTTGGGGACCGGCCCCCTCGCAGGCAGCGGGGCGATCATCGAGTTGATCCGCGGCTATCTCGACAATTGCGGCCCCACTCAACATCTGTTGGGCAACGTCATCGTCGATGTCGCCGGTGACATCGCTACCAGCAGGGCCTATATCCATGACGTCCACCTCAACGCGGCTGCCGATCCGGCGGTTCGCTTCTACACCCTCGGCGACTACCACGACACCTGGCGCCGAATGGGCGACGGCAGTTGGCGCATTTCCGAACGGCTCAAAGCCAACCGCGGCTACGTCGGCCCACTGGAGATTTTCGGCGACTGACCGCTCGGGTCTCCGCGGGGAGCGGCCGCCTCCGTCACATGGTATTGGAGTACCGGTCACTTCGATACGGTCACGTCCATCAGCGGAATGCGCTTCATGGCAGACGCGCGCGGATCCGGCGCGGCCGCCGCAGCCGCGTGGTTTTCCTCACCGCGGGTGTAGGTCCACACACAGAAAGGTTCGCCTGCGGCGAACTTGAAATCCTTGGGCGGCAGGTTGATTGCGAGCTTGCAGCCCGGGAAGAACGGTGCGGATATCCGCTGCTCGAATGTGCAATTCATCCACGCCCGCGCCGGCGGGTAGAGGCCCTCGTCGGTGTACTTCTGCAGCACTTCGCAGCGGCGCATGTTCAGCACCACGTGGTCCGGGTTGTAGACGATGTACTCGCCGCCGTAGCCGAGGGTGCCGTCGATACTCAGGACTGCCAGCTTGAGGAAGTCCACCACGTGCACGGGTTCAATCTTGAAGACTTTGGCGAGCTTCGGGTACTGGTAGTCGATGATCAGCTGGTACATATCCGGCAAGCCGAGCCAAACCTCTTCCTCGGGGATGATCTTGGTCCACTGGTCGATGAAGTAGTTGTGGCCCTTGAGGTACTGATCCCAATACGTTTTGATGAGCCGGATCAACGCCTGCTTATTCAAGTCCTCGGTCTGCACGTCGAACGGAATAGCCTGGTATTGCGGATCTTTCCAGTCCCACCCGGGAGGTGCGACGAACCGTCCCATGGGCATGACCTGTCGCATGCCCGCTCTCGACACCTCGGCCGCCACATCCATCGCCGCGTTGATGCCGACCTTGTCTGAGTAGATCTTCACGTGGGCGTAAGACATGAAGTTCACGACGTCTTCGAACACGCGAGCCAACCCGACGAGGAAGTCGCGCGAGAAGTCCTGGATATTGCCGACCTTGCCCATGAAGTCATGGGTGTAGTCGTCATAGTTCAGGTCCTCGGTGGTGGTGTCGGGTTCTCCTGCAGCGGTTGACACTGAATCCTCCTAGCAGCGTTCGGCTCTCACCTATTGTCAGATTCAGCCTCTGTGGCAGAATCTGACAAAGACGTTATAGGCGGCGCATTCCGCGGCCCGGTGCGATTCCCGGTCAACGGGAGAATTGCTCGTCGGCCAAGCGAACACCCGACATCGCAGTGGATAGGATGAAGCGACTGGTCAGACAAGGGGACGACAGCATCGCAGTGACGGGTAGACCTGCCAACCTGACGGAACGGCGCGCCGAGGAATTACGGCTTCACGTCGCGTTGACGGCCCGGGACATCTTCCTCGCTGACGGTGCCTTCTCCGCCACCGTCGAGCGAATCTGTGAAGCCGCGGGCATCGCGCCTCGGACGTTCCACCGCCATTTCGCCGTCAAGGAAGACGTTGTTCTGCCTCTCTTCGGGAAGTTCGGCAGCCTGAGCATTCACGTGCTGGCCGAAGCAGAACCAGACAGTGACCCCGTGGACGTACTGGTGCAGGCATTCGGCAGTGAAGTCTCCAAGCGCGACCAATTCGAAGTCGACCGGGCGTTCATGGCGCTGGTGCTGAGTGACCCTCAGTATCGGCTGCGTTGGCTGGACTGGGGTCAAGACCTCGTTGGGCCCATCACCGACTTCATCGAGGCTCGGTTCGACGTCGGAACCGACTCATTCTCGCGAGAGTTGCCGGCTCAGTTGGTGGTCCAGGCTTGCAGACATGCTTACGTGCACTGGGTCCAACACGGCGATTTCACCAACTTGCAAGCCGCATTGAGGGTCGCGATGGAGATGATCGTCGGATCGCTTGTTGCGAAATAGCGTCGGAAACGCGCGAAGCGTCGATCAGGCGGAACCGTCGAGAACAGGAACCGTCCCCGCCTTCACCGCCTCGACGATCGAACCGCTCAGCGCCGAACAGGCCAGGAAGAGACCGCGACCACCGTCTCCCGCCAATTGCGCAGCAGTGCAACGCTCTTCGCACCGGCTGAACGCAGACTCACTCCACTGCACACTGGTCTGATTCCAGCTGCTCTTCCGAACCTGGACACCCGCCCCGCAGCGCCCACAGGTCACGGGAACCATCGGCGCATCGTCGAGGCGGTTGTCGCGGCGAACTCCCACCTTCACTCCGTCGACCCGGACGTCGTCGCGCGCGCCGCGATATTGGCGTCCACTTCCTTCATCCACGCCGCGGTGGGCTGTGTTGTGTCGAGTTCGAACTCGAAGCGGTCCACCATGTCCGGCGTGACGTCGGCGACGTCGACATAGAACTGCTCGTACCACCGCCGGAGTTGATAGACCGGCCCGTCTTCCTCGACCAGCAACGGATTGTCGATCCGGGTCTTGTTGCGCCAGATCTGGACATCCTGTTCGAAGCCCATCTTGACGAAGTCGCCGAGGCCGATCGCCGTCTGCATAGCGAGGTCGTCGGGAAGCTCGGCAGACTTTTTGACGATGATTCCGTACTGCAGGACAAAGGAATTCGCGTCGATCGGATAGTGACAATTGATCAGAACCGTACGGTGGTCGACATCGGTGTAGTGGTAGGTCAAATCGTCGATCATGAACGACGGACCGTGGTAGGAGGCCACCGACGTCGTTCCCAGCATCTGGGTTTCGCCGGGTTCCCCGATATCAGGGCGGCCCCCGCTGTTCATGTACTGCGTGGCGACGTGACCCTCGAAAATGTTCTTGAACTGCGTGGGCAACGATCCGTGAATGTAGAAGAAGTGCGCCATGTCGACGACGTTGTCGATGATCTCTCGGCAGTTCGTCTGCACCACGGTGGTGTACCAGTGCCACTCGGTCCAGTCGTCGCTGTTCGCACCCTCGATGCGAGGGATCGTCACGTCGGCCGGTGGCGCTGTGCGCTCCGGGTCATTCCAGACGAACAGCATGCCGTCCTGCTGCAGGGTCGGCCACGATGCAGTACGGGCCAGCTTCGGTGTGCGCTTGCTGTACGGAACGAGTTTGCACCTGCCGTCCGCGCCCCAGCGCCAGTCGTGGAACGGGCAGGCGATCTCGTTGCCCTTGACGGTCCCCTGCGACAGGTCACCACCCATGTGACGGCAGTATCCGTCGAGCACGGCGATGGTGCCGTCTTGGCCGCGGAAGACGACCAGCTTCTGACCGAACGCAGTGATCTGGTGGGGCTCGCCGTCATCGAAATCGCGAATCAGCCCCAGGCAATGCCATCCCCGGGCAAACCGGGTCGGCACCGCGCCGGTCTCGATCAATCGAATCTCGTCGGCCTCGGGTTGCGTGGTCATCGTGCTTCCGTCCTTCGATCGATCCGTTCGCGGGCTGAGGTCCATTGAACTGCGGAGAAGCTCCATCGGGAGGCACGCGTTCCGCTCAAAGGGAGATCAGATCCGAAATCGCCGGGAACGGCTCTATCGTCGCAGTCGTGACCGCCACCAGCCACAACACCGTTCCCACCGGACTGACCGTCGCCGACATCGAGGTGGATCTCCTCGTCGTCGGATCGGGTACCGGGCTGGCGGCCGCCCTGGCCGCCAGAGAGCAGGGCTTGTCGGTCCTCGTCGTGGAGAAGTCGTCTCACGTCGGCGGCTCGACAGCACGCTCCGGTGGTGCGTTGTGGCTGCCCGCCAGCCCGGTGATCGCCGAATGCGGCGGGGTCGACACCGCGAGCCGGGCACAGACGTACCTGGATTCCGTCGTCGCCGGATCGGCGCCCCGAGAGCGCTCGGCGGCGTATGTGGACAGTCTTCCCGCGACGGTCGACATGCTGCGCCGCACGACTCCGATGAGATTGTTCTGGGCCAAGGAGTATTCCGACTACCACCCCGAGGCGCCCGGCGGATCCGCTGCGGGGCGTACCTGCGAGTGCCGTCCGCTCGACACCGCGATTCTCGGCGAGTATCTCCCGGATCTCCGCCCGGGCATCATGGAGGCCAGCATCCCGATGCCGACCACCGGTGCGGACTACCGCTGGATGAATCTCGTGAGCCGGGTACCTCGAAAAGGGCTGCCCACCATCGTCAAACGGCTTGCGCAGGGTGTGGGCGGGCTGGCGCTCGGCAGGCGGTACGCCGCCGGCGGTCAGGCTCTGGCCGCCGGTCTGTTCGCCGGAGCCATTCGCGCCGCGATCCCGATCTGGCTCAACACCGCCCTCACCGAGCTCACCGTCGACGGGGGCAACGTCACCGGGGCGATCGTCGAGCACGCGGGTACGACCGTCACCGTCACAGCGCGGCGCGGTGTCGTGCTCGCGGCCGGCGGATTCGACCACCGGATGGACATGCGGCACAAGTTCCAGTCCGAGGCATTGGAAAGCAATTTCAGCCTCGGCGCCGAGACCAATACCGGTGACGCGATCCGGATCGGCCAGGACGTCGGCGCCGACATCGCGCTGATGGATCAGTCGTGGTGGTTCCCCGCGGTGGCACCGTTGCCCGGCGGGGCTCCGGCGGTGATGCTGGCCGAGCGGTCGCTGCCCGGATCGTTCATCGTCGACCACAACGGTCGTCGGTTCGCCAACGAGTCAGCCGATTATATGAGCTTCGGCCAGCGCATCCTGCAGCTGGAAAAAGCTGGGACACCGGTGGACAGTATGTGGATCGTTTTCGACCAGCAGTATCGCAACAGCTATGTGTTTGCCGCCGAACTGTTCCCCCGCATGCCTATCCCCCGATCCTGGTATGACGCCGGAATCGCCGTGCGGGCAGACGATTTCGGTTCGCTGGCCGCCCGGATGGGCGTTCCCGAGGAGAACTTCCGCGCGACGGTGGACCGCTTCAACGAAGATGCGTTCGCCGGTGAGGATCCCGACTTCGGGCGCGGCCGAAGCGCCTACGACCGGTACTACGGAGATCCGACGATCACCCCCAACCCGAACCTGCGGCCACTGATCAAAGGACCGTTCTACGCGGTGAAGATGGTCCTGAGCGACCTCGGAACCTGCGGTGGTCTGCGCGCCGATGACCGCGCCCGGGTGCTGCGCGAGGACGGGACCGTCATCGCCGGGTTGTACGCGATCGGCAACACCGCGGCCAACGCGTTCGGACACACCTATCCCGGCGCCGGCGCGACGATCGCGCAGGGGCTCGTGTACGGCTACATCGCCGCGCTGGACGCCGCGGCGCGGACCTAGGCGTCCTCGGCGTCGGCCTTGCGCTCGATCTCGTACCAGTAGGACGGATCGGGCCACGGAATCTTGCCGCCCTCACCGACTTTCGGGAAATTCGCCTCGGCCTCGTCGAGATCCTTGATGAGTTTGAGGGTGAGTTCCCGTTCGGATGCGTAGTATCGGTCGGCCCAGTCCAGCGCGATCTTGGCGTAGGCCCAGGAGGGGTCCGCAGCGGCCCATCGCGCTTCCTTGGCGGCGTCGCGCTGCATCCTGTCGATGTACGCGATGTGCTCTTGCAACATCTGCTTGAGCGACGCCGGATCGCTCAGGTGCCCCAACGTCACCCGCAGGATCGCTGGATGCTTGAGCGACGGCGGCTCGACCGGCGCCTCCCTGGCCCAGCGGGTCACCGCGTCCATCCCGGTCGGGGTGATCTTGTACAGACGACGGTTGCGGGTGCCTTCACCGTCCACTCGCGAGGTGAGCAGGCCCATCTTCTCGAGCTTCTTGAGCTCCGAATAGATCTGGCTGAACGCAGGGCTGCCGTAGTAGTAGCGCATGCTCCAGTCGATCCACTTCCGGATGTCGTAACCCGACAGCTCCGTCTCGTACGACAGCATCCCGAGCAACGCCCAGCCGGTCGCGGACAGCGACGGCATGGCGCCAGACTCGGGTTCGGTCATCTGCTCAGGGTATCAACCCAGGTCACAGGTTTGCCTGCACCGGCCGCTGGCCGGGATGCCGCATTGCGCGGCGACGCCCGCCCGCCGAAAGATGGTCGGGATGTCCGCACCGCACGAGGATGACGCCGCCGAGGCGCTGTACGCATCACTGACCAACTCGGTGCGCCGGTTGGTCGATGTCACGATCCGCAGTCACACCGATCCGGACGGCATCGCATCGGCGAAGGCCAAGATCGACGCTGCGGCCGATGAGCTCAGCAGCAGCTTGGTTCCCGGATCGTTCGGCGTCCAGCTGGACCCCTCCGGGCGCCCCCGGGCATGGGGCAACGCGGTCATCGGATTGCGCAACGCCTTGGCGCCGCCGCTCGACGTACACCGGGAAGCCGACGGCACCGTGTGGTCAGAGGTGACGCTGGGGGCGGCCTACGAGGGACCGCCCGGGCATGTGCACGGCGGCGTCTGCGCCTTGCTGCTCGATCACATTCTCGGGGCGACCGCACACCAGCCCGGCCGGCCGGCGGTCACCGGAACGCTCACGCTGCGCTACGAGTTGGGGACGCGGCTCGGACCTGTGCGGGCCGAGGCTCACGTGGACCGGATCGAGGGAGTGAAGACCTACGCGGTCGGCCACCTGTCGACCCCCGACGGGGTCACGGTGCGCGCGGAAGGGGTCTTCATCCATCCGCGGACGGCGTGACGGGACCGCACGCCCGTGCTGGACACCGCGGCATCACGCTGATAGGACAGGCAGATGCCGCTCGCTCGAACCGCCGACCTCGTCGCCGCCGCGTACCGCGAGGGTTCCGAAGTGCTCGCCTGCAACGTCATCACGCTCGAACATGCCGAGGCCATCGTCACCGGCGCCGAACATGTTGGCAGGCCGGTGATTCTGCAGCTCAGTGAGAATGCCGTCAGATTCCACCACGGCAGGCTGCACCCGATCGCGGCCGCCGCGAGCGCCGTCGCCGCCGCGGCGGAGGTCGACGTCGCGGTTCATCTCGACCACGTCGAGGACGAAAGCCTTCTGCACGCCTGCGCCGGCACCGGTGCATCGTCGGTCATGTTCGATGCGTCCGCTCTGGACTATGCCGCCAACGTCGCCGCCACGAAATCCGCAGCGCAATGGGCACATCGGGAGGGGCTGTTCCTCGAAGCCGAACTCGGCGAGGTCGGCGGCAAGGACGGCGCACACGCCCCCGGTGTGCGCACCGACCCCGGCGAGGCAGCCGACTTCGTCGCGGCAACCGGCGTCGACGCACTGGCTGTCGCGGTGGGAAGCTCCCATGCGATGGCGGAACGCAGCGCCGCCCTGGACTTCGAGCTCATCCGGCGGCTGCGTGCGGCTGTGCCGGTTCCCCTTGTGCTGCATGGCTCTTCAGGCGTCGCCGACAGCGAACTGCGTAAGGCCGTCGAGGCGGGAATCACCAAGATCAATGTGGGCACGCTGCTCAACGTCCGGTTCACCGCCGCGGTGCGCGCGCACCTGGCCGCCGACCCGAACGTCAACGATCCGCGCCGTTACCTCGCGCCGGCACGCGAAGCGATCGCCGAGGCGGTGGCCGCGCTGATCACGACGGTCGACGGCTAGTCGCGCGGCCTCAGGCGTCGCCCACCTCGACGACGTGGACGTGCACTCCCGCCGCGCCGATTCGCTCCAGCTGCGCCGGGTCGGCGGTCGAATCGGTCACGAGGTGATCGATCTCCTTGAGTGTCACCATCTTTGCGAGAGTGACCTTGCCGATCTTGGAGCCGTCGACGGCGACGATGACCTGTTGCGCGTTGGCGGCCATGGCCATCGCGGTGCGGGCTTCAGCCTCGTCGAACGTGGTCGGCCCCACTTCCGCGGACATCCCGTCGGCGCCGAGGACCGCGGTGCCGACATTGATCACCTGGAACGCGTGCTCAGACATCGGCCCCACCGCTTCCAACGAGTTCGCCCGCACCAGACCGCCGGTGACGATCACCTTCATGTGCGCGTCGACGGCGCACTCGGCGGCGATGGTCAGGGAGTTCGTCACGATCGTCATCTGCGGGCGCCCCTTGAGTGATCGCGCGACTTCACTTGTGGTGACACCGCCGGTCAAGGCCACTGCCTGAGGTCCGGCAGGCACCAGCGCGGCGGCATGCTGGGCGATCCGCCGTTTGATGGCGATCATCCGGTGATCACGCAGCCGGACCGGAATCTCGCTGCCGCTGGGATCGAGAGCCCGTGCCCCGCCGTGCGTTCGGACCAGCAGTCCCTGGTCCTCGAGCTCGCTGAGGTCGCGGCGCAGCGTCGCCGCCGACACCCGCAGTTCGGCGCGAAGCACCTGCGAGTCGACTTCGCCCCGGGCCCGCAGCAGTGAGAGCACCTCACGCATCCGATCGGTGCGTCTGGTCGACATGACGGTGCCTCCTCCGCTGCGCAGGCCGGGCGGTCAGCCAAACGATCAGTTTTAGTGATCACTTGACGTGATTGCGTTGCGCACTCTGAGCGAGCTTCCCATGATCAAGCAATGTTGCAAATGTCCGGGGAGCGGATGAGCTGGCTCGCCGACACGATCCGCCGACACAAGTCCGGCGACACGGTCGGCGTCTACTCGGTCTGCTCGGCGCACCCCACGGTGGTCGAGGCGGCGATCATGCAGGCCGGCGCCGACGACGTTCCGGTGCTCATCGAAGCCACCTCCAACCAGGTCGACCAGTTCGGCGGCTACACCGGGATGCGCCCGGCCGAGTTCCGCGACCTCGTCCTCGGCATCGCCGACCGGTGCGGATTCCCGCGGAGCCGGGTCGTGCTCGGCGGCGATCATCTCGGCCCCAACCGTTGGCAGGGTGAAACCGCCGCCGCCGCAATGGAAAAGGCCGACGCACTCATCGCCGCCTACGTCGAGGCCGGCTACTCGAAGATTCATCTCGACTGCAGCATGTCCTGTGCCGACGACCCGGCAGTGCTCGATGACGAGACCGTCGCGCAGCGCACCGCACGCCTGCTGCACGTCGCCGAAGAATCCGCGCAACGCAGCGGCGCCGGCCTTCCGATGTACGTCATCGGCACCGAGGTACCGGTTCCCGGCGGGGCCCACGAGACGCTCGGCGTTCTCACCCCGACGCCGGCCGATCGCGCCCGCCGCACCATCGACGCCCATCGGGTCGCGTTCACCCGATCCGGGCTCGATCACGTCTGGCCCCGCGTCATGGCTTTGGTGGTTCAGCCCGGGGTGGAGTTCGACCATCTTCAGGTCATCGACTACCGGCGCGACGCCACTGTGGCGCTTCGGCGCGTTCTCGACACGGAACCGCATCTGGTGTTTGAGGCGCATTCCACCGACTATCAGCGACCCGCACAATTGCGCGAGCTCGTCGAAGATCATTGGGCCGTGCTCAAAGTCGGCCCAGGATTGACCTTCGCGATGCGTGAGGCACTCTTCGGGCTCGCCCACATCGAGAACCAACTCCTGCCGCGGCAGTCGCGGTCCGACCTGATCGAGGTCGTCGAACGACGAATGCTCGCCAATCCCGGGTACTGGCAGGCCTATTACGACGGGGATCCGCAGACCCAGCAGACGGCCCGGCGGTACAGCTACAGCGACCGGCTGCGGTACTACTGGGCCGACGACGAGGTCGACGCCGCGCGCCGACAGCTCCTGGATAACCTCGACCGGGTCGGCATCCCACTGCCGCTCGTCAGCCAATTCCTCCCCCATCAGTACGACCGCGTCCGCGCCGGCGAACTGGACCTGACCGCCAACGCCTTGGTGATCGACAGGATTCGAGACGCGATGCGGCCCTACGCGCGTGCCTGCCGCACTGAGAACAACACCACCGGAGACCATCGATGACCAGTTCCACGCCCGCTCAAGAGGACGGCGGCGCAACGATTCTCGAGATCGGCCAGCAGCCCGGCGTCTGGCGCGAGGTCGCCCGCCGCAGCGATCCCGCGATCACTGCTTTCGTGCGAAAGGTCGTCGAACAGCCGGATATCCGGGTCATCCTGACCGGCGCGGGCAGCTCCGCGTTCATCGGCGACATGGCAGCGGCCGCGCTTCGACGGCACCTCGGGCGCCGCGTCGAGGCGATCGCGACCACCAGCATCGTCAGCAATCCCCTCGATCACCTCGAGCGTCATGTCCCCACGCTGGTGGTGTCGTTCGGCCGTTCCGGCAACAGCCCGGAGAGCCTGGCCACCACCGCGTTGGCCGATGAGCTGATCGACGATGTCTGGCATCTGGTGCTCACCTGCGATGCCGACGGTGCGCTCGCGAAGGCGCATACCGGCCGGGCGAACTCCGCTGTCGTCTGCATGCCCGAGCGTGCCAATGACACCGGCTTCGCGATGACCTCGAGCCTGACCTCGATGCTGTTGACGTGTCTGCGGCTTCTCGGTCCGGCCACCGCCGACAGCGGTGAGGCACTGGCCGCCGCGGCCGAGTATGTCGCGGGCCTGCAGAGCGACATCGCCGCCCTGGCCAGGACCAAGAAGAGGCGGCTCGTCTACCTGGGCAGCGGAGCGCTCGAAGGACTCGCGCAGGAATCCGCACTGAAGATGCTCGAGCTGACCGCCGGTGAGGTCGACACCTACTTCGACTCCCCGCTGGGCTTCCGGCACGGGCCGAAGTCCGTGCTCGACGGTGACACGCTCGTCGTCGTATACGCCGCCACCGACCCGTACACCCACCGCTACGACCTCGACATCATCGCCGAGATCCGCGCCCAACTCGGCGATGACGCGGTCGCGGTGATCAGCACTGAGCCGCTGCCCGAGGAGTACGGCGATGCTGTCGTGCTGCCGGGCCTCGACGGTCTCGACGACGCACAGGTGGCACTGGCGTATGTGGTGTTCGCGCAATACCTCGCGCTGTTCACCGCGCTGGAACACGGCAAGACACCGGACAATCCATTTCCCTCCGGCGAGGTCAGCCGCGTCGTGCGGGGCGTCACGATCCATCCCATGACCAGGAACGGACGGTAGACGATGGCACGTTATCTGGGGGTCGACGGCGGCGGTTCGAAGACCGCGCTGGCGCTCGTCGATGACACCGGCCACATCATCGCCCGCGCAACGGCTCCGACGTCCTACTACTTCAACGACGGCTTCGACATCGTCGAAAAGTCACTCGCGCAGGGCGTTACGGACATCTGCACCCAGGCTGGAATCACGACCGCCGACATCGACGCCGCCTTCTTCGGTCTGCCCGGGTACGGCGAGGCGAGCGGCGACATCGAAGCCCTCGACGCGGTCCCGGCCGGCGTGCTGGGCCACGACCGCTACAGCTGCGACAACGACATGGTCTGCGGTTGGGCGGGCTCACTTGCCGGTGAGGACGGGATCAACGTGATCAGCGGCACGGGGTCGATGACCTACGGCGAACGCCAGGGCATCGGCCATCGCGTCGGCGGCTGGGGCGAGCTCTTCGGCGATGAAGGCTCAGCGTATTGGATTGCCGCACAGGGGCTCAACGCCTTCTCCCGGATGAGCGACGGCAGGCTGCCGAAGGGCCCGTTGCACGCTCTGATGAAGAAGCGTCTGGAGGTCAGCGGCGATCTCGACGTCGTCAGCCTGGTCATCGACACGTGGAAGGGCAACCGCAGCAAGATCGCCGCACTGGCGACGACGGTCTGCGAGGCCGCCGAAGCCGGCGACGAGCCGTCTGCCCGCACCTTGAGCGCGGCGGTCGACGAGCTGGTCACACTGATCGAGACGACCCGAACGCTGATCGGATTCACCGATGCCGACACCGTGCCGGTGTCCTACTCGGGCGGGATGTTCTCCAACGACGGCTTCCTGACCCGGTTCGTGGCCGCACTACAGAACTCCCCGGCCAGATACGACCTTCAGACTCCCCGGCTCGACCCGGCGGTGGGCGGTGCGCTCTACGCCGCCAAGCACAGCGGCCACCCGCTGAGTCCGGCTGCCGTGCAACACCTTTCCGACCACAACCCGACAAGGTGACGTCACCATGACCATGACCACCGCACCACGGACCCGCAGCTGGATCTTCTACGCCGCCCTGCTCATCCTGTTCTGGGGCGTGTGGGGCGCATTCTCGGCCCTGCCGTCGTCGAAGTACGGCTATCCCGACGAGATGATCTACAGCATCTGGGCGCTGACCATGATCATCCCGGCGGCCGTCGCACTCCGCGGCCAGACGTGGGATCGCCGCCCGGCCGCGACCATCTACGGCCTGCTGATCGGCCTCACCGGCGCAGGCGGGCAGCTGATCCTGTTCCAGGCGCTGACGATGGGCCCCGCCTATCTGATCTTCCCGATCGTGTCGATCTCACCGGCCATCACGGTGATCATGGCGATGGTGCTTCTGCGCGAACGCATCTCACCGCTGGCCGTGGTGGGTTTGGTCTTCGCGCTCGCCGCGATCGTGTTGTTCACCGTCACCGGCGGTGACTCCGAGAGCTCGTCGGGTCCGTGGCTGCTGCTGTCGATACTGATCTGCGTGGCGTGGGGCGTGCAGGCCTACTTCATGCGCAAGTCCGCGACGGTCGGGGTCAACGAGGCCACCACCTTCGGCTGGATGACGATCAGCGGCCTGGCCCTGATCCCCGTGGCGCTGATCTCGCTCGGCGGTATCCCCACCGACTTCCCCTGGCAGGCACCGGCATTGGCGGCCGGCACCCAGATCCTGAACGCGATCGGCGCGTTGTTTCTCGTCATGGCGCTCGCCCGCGGCAAGGCGTCGATCGTCGCGCCGACGACGAACGCGCTCGCGCCCGCGCTCACCGTGATCATCTCGCTGATCGCCTACCAGACCCTGCCCACGCCGTACGGTGCGATCGGCATCGTGCTGGCGCTCGTCGGCTCGACGCTAATGGTCTACGCCGACGAGAAGCGCGGCGAGTCCCTCACCGAGGCGGTGCGATGAAACCCACCGTCGTCATCATCGGCGCGGGCAGCGTCGAGTTCACCCGCGAGCTGCTCGGCGACATCCTGTCGTTCGCCGAGCTGGGCTCGACGCGGGTGGTGTTGCACGACATCGATGCGCAGCGGCTCGAGACGGCGCAGGCGATCGCTCGCGCGACCGCGCTGGCCGCCGGTGCCGAGCCTGAGATCGTCGCGACGCTCGACCGCCGCCGCGCGCTCGACGGCGCCGACTACGTCATCAACGTCATCCAGGTCGGGATGCACGAGGCCACGGTGCGGGACTTCGAGATCCCGGCGCGTTACGGGCTGAAGCAGACCATCGGCGACACGATCGGCGTCGGCGGCATCTTCCGCGGCCTGCGGACGTTCCCGGTGCTTGCCGATATCGCACGCGACATGGCGCAGGTGTGTCCCGACGCCTGGTTGTTGAACTACACCAACCCGATGGCGATGAACATCTCGTTCCTTCATGCTGTCGCCCCGAAGCTGAAAGTGCTTGGGCTGTGCCACTCCGTGTACTGGACGATGGTCGGACTGTGTGAGCTCATCGACGTGCCCTACGACGAGGTGGCCTACTGGTCGGCGGGAGTGAACCACCAGGCTTGGGTGCTGCGGTGGGAACGCGGCGGCCAGAATCTCTATCCCCTGCTGGACGAACGCATCGCAGGTGACTCGGAGTTGCGCCGACGGGTCCGGGTCGACATGTACCGGCGGCTGGGCTATTACCCCACCGAGACCAGCGAGCACAGCAGCGAGTACGTCGGCTGGTATCTGCACGATGACGCCGAGATCGAACGGTTGCGCATCAACGTCGGCGAGTATGTGTCGATCAGCGAGGCCAACCTTGCCGAATATGCCCGGGTTCGAGCCGAATTGGCCGACTCCCCGACGCTACCGATCGACACCGGCTCCACGGAGTACGCACCGCAGGTGATCCATTCCCTCGAGACCGGGACGCCGCGGGTCATCTCGGCCAACGTCATCAACGACGGATTGATCACCAACCTGCCCGACGGGCTGGCGGTCGAGGTGCCGACGCTGCTCGACTCCCTCGGTGCGCATCCGATGAAGGTGGGCGACCTCCCGCCGCAGTGCGCGGCGCTCAACCGCAGTTTCCTCGGGCCCGTCGACCTCACGGTGCGCGCGGCCGTCGACGGCGATCCGCGGCTGGTGCGCGCCGCGGCGATGGTCGACCCGAACACCGCCGCGACGCTGACCGTCGATCAGATCTGGGCGCTGTGCGACGAACTGACCGACGCGCACGGCGACCTGCTGCCCCCGCCCCTGCGTTCCCGATCCGCCCGAGATCTCGTCAACTAAGGAGTGTCACCGTGATTCGACGTAGGTTGTGCATCGCACTGGTCGCCGTCCTCGCCGTCGTTCTCGCCGGGTGCGGTGGCGGCGGCGGATCGTCGGGCCCAACCGAGATCGCGGTGTGGCACGGCTATCAGGACACCGAGGGCGAGGTGTTCAAGAGCCTGGTCGACCAGTACAACAAGGAGCATCCGGACGTCAAGGTGTCCGAGTTGTACTCCAAGAACGACCTTGTGCTGCAGAAGGTTCTGACCGCGGTGCGGGGTAACAGCGCACCGGATGTGGCGTACATGTTCGGGTCGTGGTCGCCCAACATCGCGAAGATTCCCTCGCTGGTCGACATGGCCGACGAGGTCAAGAAGCCGGACTGGAAGTGGGACGACTTCTACGAAGCCGAACGCAAGGCGGCGACAGTCGGCGACAAGGTCGTCGGCGTGCCCGCCCTGGTGGACAACCTGGCGATCGTCTACAACAAGAAGCTGTTCGCCGATGCCGGCGTTGCGCCACCGACGCCGGACTGGACCTGGGATGACTTCCGTGCGGCGGCAGCCAAACTCACCGACCCGGCCAAGGGACAGTTCGGTTGGCTCATTCCCGCCGACGGCAGCGAAGATACTGTGTGGCACTACATTCCGATGTTGTGGGAGGCCGGCGGCGACATCCTCAACGCCGACAACTCCAAGGCCGTCTTCAACTCCGACGCCGGTGTGCGGGCGCTGACGACGCTGCAGCAGATGGCGGTGACCGACAAGTCGCTGTACCTGGACACCACCAACGAGAACGGCCCCAAGCTCATGAACAGCGGCAAGATCGGGATGCTGGTCACCGGCCCGTGGGACCTGTCTTCGCTGTCGGACATCGAGTATGGCGTCCAGGTGATGCCCAGCTACCCAGGATCCGCCGGCGGACATCAGACCATCGCAGGCCCCGACAACTGGGTGGTGTTCAACAACGGCGACAAGCGCAAGCAGGCGGCCATCGACTTCGTGAAATGGCTGTCGGCACCCGAACAGGTCAAGAAGTTCTCGTTGGGCACCGGCGATCTGCCGATCCGCGCCTCGGTCGGTGACGACAAGTCCGTGCTCGACGAACTCGACAAGAATGTCCCGGGCACCGCGGCGTTCGTCGAGAATCTGAAGAACGTGCACATGGTGCGGCCTCAGGTCGAGCAGTATCCGGCGGTGTCGGAAGCGCTCGGCCAGGCGGTCATGTCTGTCATGCTCGGCACGGACCAGCCCAAGGCCGCCCTGGACTCCGCCGCCCAGGCCGCCGACGCGAAGCTGGCCGAGAAGTAGGGAGTCGATGCCTGCACTGCTTCGGCGGCTGAGCCGCACAGACACCGTGTCGGGGTGGGCGCTGGTCAGCCCGGCGGCGATTCTCATCGGGATCTTCGGGCTGCTCCCCGTGCTGATGTCGCTGCAGCTGTCGTTCCAGAAGTCCGACCTGCTCAGCGCAGAGACACCGTGGGTGGGGTTCGACAACTACAAGAAGCTGGCCGACGACCCGGTCTTCCTGGATGCGATCAAGCACACCATCATCTTTACGGCGCTGTTCGTGCCCGGCACGATGCTGGTGGGGCTGTTCGTCGCGGCGGCGCTGAACCGCTCGGTGCGATTCATCTCGGTGTACCGGACCGCCGCGTACATCACGATGGCGGTGTCGACGATCTCGCAGGGCATCATCTTCCTGTGGCTGACCGACCGTGACTACGGTCTGGTCAACGCCGCGCTGAATGCGGTGGGTGTGTCGTCACAACCGTTCCTCGCTTCCCCGTCACAGGCGCTCTACGTGATCGTGGCGATGACGATCTGGGGTTGGACGGGCTTCTCGGTGATCGTGTATCTGGCTGCGCTGCAAGGTGTTCCAGAAGAGTTGCATGAGGCGGCCGCAATCGACGGTGCGTCGGCGTTCACCCGGTTCCGCACCATCACGGTGCCGCTGCTCGGCCCGGCGAACCTCTTTCTTCTCGTGTGGCTGACGATCAACGCGCTGCAGCTGTTCGACGAGGTCTATGTGACGACGCGTGGCGGCCCGCTGCGTGCCACCACGGTGATCGTCTACTACCTCTGGGACCGCGCCTTCGTCCAGTTCGACGCCGGCTATGCCGCCGCGATGGCCTACGCGCTGTTCGTCGTCATCCTGATCGTCACGGCCGTCCAGTTCCGGCTCGCCCGAAGGTATGTGCACTCATGACCGACCTTCTCACTCCCCGCAGTGTCGCCGCGGCCGACCCCGTCGAACCCGACCGGAGGTCCGGCTGGCGGCTGCCGTTCAGCCCGTGGCATCTGGTCCTGATTCCGTTGACGTTCATCCTCCTGGTGCCGTTGTTGTGGATGCTCGTCACCTCATTGGAGACCGAAGGCGAGGCCAATCGCTTCCCGCCGGTGCTGTTTCCGGAAAGCCCGCGGTTCTCGAACTACACCGAGGCGTGGGCCGCGGCGCCGTTCGGACACTTCTTTCTCAACAGCGCGGCGGTGACCGGTGTCGTGTTGGTGAGCAACCTCCTGGTGTGCAGTCTGGCGGGATACGCGTTCGCACGCATCAGGTTTCTCGGTCGCGGAGCGCTCTTCGTGACGTTGATGGCGACGCTGATGGTGCCGTTCCAGGTGACGATGATCCCGGTGTTCCTGATCGTCAAGTGGTTCGGCGACAACGTCTGGGCGGGTCTGGGCATCGATCACATCGGCGCGTTGATGCTGCCGAACCTCGCGACGGCGTTCGGCATCTTCTTCCTGCGCCAGTTCTTCATGACCGTTCCCGTCGAACTGGAGGAGGCGGCTCGGGTCGACGGGACGTCGCGAATCGGTGTGCTGGTGAAGATCGTCCTTCCGCTCTCGTTGCCGGCGCTGTCGACGTTGGCAGCGCTGACCGTCCTCACGTCGTGGAACGACTTCCTGTGGCCGTTGATCGTCATCACGTCGCAGGACCAGATGACGATCCCGTTGGGGCTGAGCTACTTCCAGGGTGCCCACCATGTCAAATGGCCCCTGCTGATGGCGGCCAATGTGATGAGCCTGTTGCCGATGTTGCTGGTATTCGTCGGCGCGCAGCGCTATTTCGTGCAATCGGTCGCAAGCCAGGGATTGAAGGGCTGAGCATGGCAGAAGTCGAGTTCCGGGACGTGACACGGCGTTACGCGGGCGGGGTCGTCGCCTTGAAGGACTTCAACCTGACGGTTGCCGACGGGGAGTTCCTGATCCTGGTCGGGCCGTCCGGGTGCGGCAAGAGCACGGCATTGAGACTGCTTGCCGGGCTTGACAAGCCGACATCCGGTGAGATCAGGATCGGTGATCGGGCCGTCACCGGCCTGGCACCGGGCGAGCGTGACATCGCCATGGTGTTCCAGAATTACGCGCTGTACCCACACATGTCGGTCTATCGGAATCTGGCCTACGGACTTCGTCAGCGCAAGACACCGCGCGCCGAGATCGACCGGCGGGTCCGGGAGACCGCCGCCCTCCTCGAGATCGACATGCTGTTGGATCGCAAGCCCGGTCAGCTTTCCGGCGGCCAGCGCCAACGCGTCGCGATGGGCCGTGCGCTGGTCCGCCAGCCGCAGGCGTTCCTGCTCGACGAACCGCTGTCGAACCTCGACGCCAAGTTGCGCAACCAGGTCCGTGGGGATCTGAAGCGGTTGCACCGCGAACTCCCGGTCACCTCGATCTACGTCACTCACGATCAGGTCGAGGCGATGACGCTCGGCGACCGGCTGTGTGTGATGTCCGGCGGCGCAATCCAACAGATCGGCACACCCGACGAGATCTACAACCACCCGGCCAACACCTTCGTCGCCGCGTTCATG
This sequence comes from Mycobacterium sp. ELW1, assembly GCF_008329905.1. Classification (NCBI taxonomy): domain Bacteria; kingdom Bacillati; phylum Actinomycetota; class Actinomycetes; order Mycobacteriales; family Mycobacteriaceae; genus Mycobacterium; species Mycobacterium sp. ELW1. The sequence continues at coordinate 3,237,047 of NZ_CP032155.1, forward strand.
GGCAGTCCCCCGATGAACCTCATTGCGGGCGAGGTCCGCTCGGGAGTGCTGCACCTCGCCGACGCCGCCGTGACCGCGGTGTCGACGCCGGACGGTCCGGTGACGGTCGGCGTACGTCCGGAGCATCTGCACCTGCACGACAGCTGCACCGACGGGCTGCTGCCTGCGCGGGTCGATGTCGTCGAGCCGCTGGGCAGCCACGTACTGGTGACCGCGCTGGTCGATACCGGTGACCCGGACAGCACGCGGGTGATCGTCCATGCGCCGGCGGGCACCGACCTACCGGCCGGCACCCGCATCGGGCTCGAGATGCCGCCGGAGCGGACGTATTTCTTCGACGCCGATACGGGCGCCGCCCGCCGCAGTCGCGAGCACATCGCGCTCTGAGCGGCCACCCCGCTCACCGGGAGTGGTTGTTGCTTCCCGCTCGGGCACCGATCACAGTGGGTGCCAGCGACAAAGGAGGCCGATGACTGCGCAGGACACCCCGTTCGACGAGACCGTCGACGTCATTGTGGCCGGTTCCGGCGGCGGTATCACCGGCGCCTACACCGCGGCCCGCGAGGGCCTGTCGGTGGCGCTGGTGGAGGCGACCGACAAGTTCGGCGGCACCACCGCGTATTCCGGTGGCGGCGGCATGTGGTTCCCGTGCAACCCGGTCCTGCAGCGTGCGGGCAGCGATGACACGATCGACAAGGCGCTGAACTATTTCCACGCCGTGATCGGTGACCGCACTCCCCGGGAGCTGCAGGAGACCTACATCCGCCGCGGACCCGGTCTGGTCGAATACCTGGAAGCCGACGAGAATTTCGTGTTCAGCGTGCTGCCCTGGCCGGATTACTACGGGTCGGTGCCGGACTCCCGCAGCGACGGCCTGCGCCACATCGTGGCGGCACCCATTCGCGGTGAGAAGCTCGGCCCCTACGCCGGTTCCGTGCGCGGGCCGCTCGACCATGACCGTCTCGGCGCGCCGGCACCGGACAAGCTCTTCGGTGGGCGGGCGCTCATCGGCCGGTTCCTCGCCGCGCTGGCCGGCTACCCCGACGCGGTGCTGTACCGCAACACCCAGCTGACCGATCTGATCACCGACGAGGGCCGGGTGGTCGGGGCGGTGGTGCAACGCGACGGCACCCCGGTGCGGATCGGCGCCCGGCGCGGAGTTCTCTTGGCGGCAGGCGGATTCGAGCACAATCCCGAGCTTCGACGGACGTACGGGGTGCCCGGCGACGCCCGTGACACCATGGGCGGACCCGGCAGCACGGGTGCGGCGCTGCAGGCGGCGATGCGGATCGGAGCGGCCACCGATCTGATGGACCAGGCCTGGTGGTCACCGGGGCTGACCCACCCCGACGGTCGCTCCGCATTCGCGCTGTGGTTCACCGGCGGAATCTTCGTCAATCAGGCCGGGCAGCGGTTCGTCAACGAGTCCGCCGCCTACGACCGGATCGGCAGGCAGATCATCGCTGAGATGCAGGCAGGCCGCCTCGACATCCCGTTCTGGATGGTCTACGACAACCGCGAGGGCGAGGTCCCGCCGGTGAAGGCGACCAACGTCTCGATGGTCGACACCGAAAGCTATCGGACCGCCGGATTATGGCGCAGCGCAGACACTCTGGCCGAACTGGCCGAGCTGATCGGGGTCCCCGCCGACGCCCTGGACGAGACGGTCACCCGGTACAACGCAATGGTCGCCGCCGGTGCCGACACCGACTTCGGTCGCGGTGACGAGGCGTACGACCGGGCGTTCTCCGGCGGCGAATCACCCATGGTCGCGATCGACACACCGCCATTTCATGCGGCGGCGTTCGGGCTGTCCGATCTCGGGACCAAGGGCGGACTGCGTACCGATACCAGAGCCCGGGTGCTCGACGAATCCGGTGAGCCGATCCCGGGCTTGTACGCGGCAGGCAACACCATGGCCGCGGTCAGCGGCACCACCTATCCCGGTGGCGGGAACCCGATCGGCGCGTCGATGTTGTTCAGCTACGTGGCCGCGCTCGACATGGCCGGTGACGTCAGGTCAGCTTGATCAACTTGAACGGCATGTTGATGAACAGCGCGAGGCTACGCCCGCAGGCCCCCGGCTGACCGGTGGTCGAGTCCTGACCCACCAGCATGTTGGAGGTGGGATCGGTCTGATCACCGCCCGGGGTGGAGCCGTGGAACCGGATCACCTGTAATCCCGGGGCGCTGGTGCCGTCCTGGCACGGCATCCAGTCCTCGATGACGCGCTTGACCCGCCAATCCCCGCCGGTCTGATAGATCGGGGCGGTCCACCCGGCGTCGCTGCTGACCGTGCCGGTGCACTCGGTCGGATAACTGCAGGTCGAGTTGATCGTCCAGATGCTGCGGATGCTGCGCTCGTCGTGGAACACGTCGTTGGTGGTGGCCCACTCGCCGTTGGACGTCGCCTGGAATGTGCCGTTGAGCGCCCATTTTTCGCCGGCGTTCGCGGCGGCCGGATTCAGGAGGCCGCCGAGCATCGCAGTGGTCAGCGCCGTGACGCCGATCAGCATTCGTGACTTACGCATGTGGCCTCTCCCCTCACCTGTGGTCATGTCGTCGGCAGCAGGTCCTTCCACGACATATCCCCGTTCACGTTGGCCAGATTGGTCTGCTGGCCCGCGTGGCCGTCGGGCGTGGCGTAATGCCCGGTGGCCGGGTCGTAAGTGGCGATCGCCACCGACGGGCCGCCTGCCGAGCCGGGGGTGAACGCGCTCGGCGCAACCGCCGGCCCGCCGCCCTGGTCGGTCGGCGCGATATCCGGAGCAGCGCCCGTGGGCGCCAACGTTGCCGGGACAGGAGGTATCGGCGTACCGGCTGGTGCCGGGACCGGTCCCGGCGGCAGCGGAGTGCCCTGCAGCGGCCCGTAGATGTGATCGTTCAACGTCGTCCTGTCATCCGGCGGGATGCCCTGTGCGATCAGGTTGGGATCGATCGGGTTGGGACCTGTCGCATGCTGGCGCATGGCAAGCGGCTCATACGGCTTGTCGCTGTCACAGATCTCCACCGTGGGTGCCCGCTTACCGGGCTCACCCTGACACGGATAGTTGCGGGCGCCGCGGACCGCGATAGGCGAATCCTGGGGCAGCTTGCAGTAGAGGCCGTCCGGGGTGTCGATGGTCGACGTGTCTTCCGGTGAGCGCCACTGCGACGGGGGCAGGAAGCCCACCGTGCACGCGGGTGGATCGCTGATCGTCAGGGTGAAGTCACCCAGCGTCATACCGGTCGGGTTGTTCAGCGGTGACCCGACCGCCTGAATCGAGCCGACGTACGGCGGCAACAGCACCAGAAGTTGTTCCAGGCTCTTGTTGTACGTCACGCCGATCTGGCCCACCGTCGAGAGGCTTGCCAGCAGGATCGGCAGCGTCGGCTTCACCTGGTTGAACAACGCGGAGGCCTCGTCGGCCGCACCGGGCCCGTTGGCCAGGATGCCGCGCCACTGCGGGTCGTTGGTGTTCAGCTGGTCGGTGATGCCGGCCAGGCTGCGCGCCCAGGTGCGGATGGAATCGGTGGAGGCGAGCTGGCCGTCCAGCAGCGGGCGGCTGTCCTCCACCAGCGTGCGGGTCTGATCCGCGGTGGCATTGAAATCGGCGGCCAGTCGCGAGGCCGAGTCGTTCAGCGTGGTGAGGTCGTCGCCAGCGCCGTTGAGGCCCTGATACGCGTCGTCCAACAGATCGGTGAGACGGTTGGTCGGGATGCTCTTGAGCAGCTCGTTGGTTTGATCGAGCACCGGACCGACCGCCTGCGGCACGGTCGCGTTCTTGGCGGGAATCACCGAGCCGTCCTGGAGGTACGGCCCGGAATCGGTGCGCGGCACCAGATCCACGTACTGCTCACCGACCGCCGACACGCTGAGCACCCGCGCCTGCAGATCGACGGGCACCTTCGGATTGCTGGCCAGCGACAGGGTGGCCACCGCCCCGGAGCGGGTCGGCACCACCTCGGTGACCTTGCCCAGCTGCACGCCGCGGTAGGTCACGTTCGAGAACTGGTACAGCCCACCGGTTCTCGGCAGCTCGAGCTTGACCGTGATCCGGCCGATGCCGAGCAAGGTGGGCGCCTGCATGTACACCATGACCATGACGGCGATCCCGACCACCGACGCGATGGTGAAGATGATCAGCTGATTGCGGACGAAGCGCGTCAGCATCAGTTACCCCCGTCCTGTGGCGCTGCTTCCGGAGCCGGACCCGGCAGCGGGCCGGTCGCCGGACCCGGCAGCGGGCCGGAGCCCATGCCGGGAGCGGGCTGCGTGGCGCCGGTCAACGATGCCTGCTGGTTGGGCGCCGCCGGGCCCGGGCCCACCAATGGTGGGATGTCCGCCACCTGCGTCGGGGGCGGCGCCGGGCTGAACGGAGCGTTCAGCGGATCGTAGGTATAGGTCGCGTACCACGGATCACCAGGCGCGGGAACGAGTTTGGCGTTCTCATCACCCCAGCGCGTACCGAGCATCAGGGTCTTCTTCAACCGCGGCACGGTGAAGTCGAAGATGATGAACTGGTTCAGATAGTCGCCGCGGATCGCCCGGTCGATGACCTGCTGGGTGTACGGGAACGTCGGCAGGTACGCCAGCGCCGTGTCCAGCTTCGGTCCGACGTCGGCCAGCGCCTTCAGCGTCGGCTCGAGATTCTGCAGGTTACGTACAAGGTCGGCCTTCGTATCGTTGACCAGACCGGTGGCCAGGTTGGAGAAGTCGCGGAACTTCTCCAGCGCGGTCGTGATGCGGGGACGCTCCTTGACCAGCACATCCAACGCCGGCGGGATCCGGTTCAGCGCGTCGGTGAGGACGCCCTGCTGCGCGGCGAAGGTACCGGCCAGCCGATTGAGAGAGTTCACCGCCTCGTTGATGCTGTCGCGCTGGTTGGCCAGCAGGCCGATGAAATCGTTGAGCCGCGTGAGCAAGTCGCGGATCTGGTCGGTCCTGCCGTTCAGCGCGGCGCTGAACTCGTGGATGATGTCGCCGATCTGGCCCAGTCCACCACCGTTGACGACCACCGACAGCGCCGAAAGGGTCTGCTCGGTCGACGGGTAGGTCGACGAACGATTGAGGCCGAGCGTGGCACCGGGTTGGAGGACCCCGCTCGGCGCCTGACCCAGCGGGGGGTTCAGCGCCAGGTGCATGGATCCCAGCAGGCTGGTCTGCCCCACCGAGGCCACCGCGTTGGCCGGAATCACCACGCCGGGCTGGACCGAGACCTCGACATCGGCATGCCAGTCGGTGACCGTCATGTCACCGACGCTGCCGACCACGACATCGCCGACCATGACCGGTGAATTCGATTCCAGCTGGCCCACATTGGCGATCTCGATGTGATAGGTGTTCGAGCCCTTGCCGTGGCCGACCGTTCCCGGCAACGGCAGCGAATTCAGACCACCGAAGCTACAGCCGGTCACTGTGACCGCGACACAGGAGGCGGTCACCACCAGGCGCTGCACCGAACCTCGACGGATCATGATGGCGGATTCCCTTCAGCGGCAGCCGGAGCCGGAGCAGGCGGCGCCGCTTCGGCGGGCAGCAGCATGCCCTGCAGGTTGGACGGCGGCTGAGCTGCCGGCCCGACGGGGACCCCGGGCGGGATCGGCGCGCCGGGGAACAGAGCCGGCGACGGATCGGCGGGCAGCCCGTTCGGGGCGTACGACCCTTGATGCGTATTCGGCGGGCCGCCCCAGCCTGCCGGGCCCGGCACGTCACCGTTGTACCCGGTGTAGGCCGAGACGGCGGGCGGCACTTCGTAACCCGGCGGGGTTCCGCCCGTGCCACCCGGGGCCAGACCCGGCTCGGTGTAGATCAGCTTGTCGGGGCTGGTGGACTTGCCCAGGTAGGCGTTGAACGGGAACGGCAGGTAGTTGAAGTTCAACAACCGCAGTGCCGGGCCGAGATACTGCGCGCACAGCTTGCCGGTCTCCGGGGCGGTGGCGTTCTGCACTGCCCCGATGGCCGAGCAGATGACCTGCAGCGGATTGGAGAAGTTGGCCAGCGCGAAACCGCCCAGCGCACTTTGGGAGTCCGGGTTGTAGATGTTGTAGGCATTGCCGATCGCGTTCGGCGCCACGTGCAGCAGGTTCTCGACGACCAGCTTGTTGTCGGCGAGGTTCTTCGTCACGTTGCCCAACCGCTGGATCTGTTCGGCGGTCTGGTTGCGGCTGCCGGCGATGAACCGCTGGACGTCGACGACCGCGCTGGACAGATTCGTCAGCGCCCCGTCGAGGTCGGACCGGCTGCCGTTGACCACGCTGGTCAGCGAGGCCAACCGATCCTGGAACTGGACGATCTGAGTGTTGCTGTCACGCAACGCCGTCACGAAGATCTGCAGGTTCTTGATGGTGTCGACGATGTTGCCGCTGCCGTCGGCCAGCACCTTGCTGACCCCGGACAGCTGCTTGATGGTGTCCCGCAGCTTCTCCCCGTTGCCATCCAGAGCGTTGGCCGCGCTGTCGATGAAGCGGCCGACCGAGGTGGGCTGCCCGTCGCTCTTCGGGCCGAGATCGGTGGCCAGGCGCATCAACTCGGTCTTGATCTGATCCCACTCGACCGGAACCGCGGTGCGGTCCAATCCGATCACCGCACCGTCGGCCATCTTCGGGCCCTTGTCGTCATAGGGCGGCGTGAGCTGGATGTAGCGCGCACCGACCAGGTTCTGCGAGACGATCACCGCCTCGGCATTGGCCGGAATCGGCACGTCCCGGTCGACGGCCAACACGAACTTGGCTTTGGTGCCCTGAGCGTCGATGGAGTCGATCTTGCCGACCTTGACCCCCGCGACCCGCACTTCGTCACCGGGGTAGATCGCGGTGGCGCTGGTGAAGTAGGCGGTGATCGTGTTGGGCTTGAAGAACGCCTGGCGGACCAGAAGCGCGATCCCGCCGACGATCAACACGGCCAACACCGCAGACACGACGACCGTCAGTCGCCCGCGAGACTTCATGGCTGCCCCCATCGCTCATATGGCTGCGGAATTCCGTTGTACGGGAACGGGATTTCCGCACGCGGTCCGGCATTGTCGGCCGGCTGCCCCGCATCGGTACCGCGCCGGAATCCCAGCGCGTAGTCGAGGAATGGCTGCAGGGTCTGCGCCGGGTTCAGGTTCGCGACGAAGGCGTTGTAGTAGAAGCCGTTGTTGACCGCTTCCGCCTGCGTGAGCTGGAATTTGGCCAGGCCCTTCATGGCCGCCGTGATGTTGTCATTGTTCTTCTCCAACATCGCGGTCACCGAATTGAGCTTCTCCAAAGCCGGTGCCAGATCCTTTTCGTTGTCGGCCACGAGTCCGCTGAGCTGCTTGGCCAGAGCCGAGGTGGAGGCCAGCAGGTTCGCGATCGCGTAGCGGCGCTGCGACAGGACGCCGACCAGGTCGTTGGCGTTGAGCAGCAATGTGTTCACCTGCGCACTGCGCTGCGACAGGATCCCGGTCACGTTCGCCGCACTCTTGAGCAGGTTGCCCAGTGATTCGTTGCGCTCGTTGATCATCCGCGACAACTTGCTGATGCCGTCGAAGGTCGGGCCCAGCTGCGGGCTGATCCGATCGAGGGTGTCGGACAACGTGTCGAGCGACTGGTTGACCGCCGCGGTGTCGGTGTCTGCGGTGTTGCCCGCGAAATCCTCCAGCGACTGGCTCAGCGAGTACGGCGACCCGGTGCGCGACACGGGGATCACGTCGGATGCCCGAAGCGATCCCTTGCCGTTGGACTCCAGGGTCAGGATCCGTTGTCCCAGCAGCGTTCCGGTGCGGATGTGTGCCGAGGTGTCGGTACCGAGCCGAACCGAGCCCTTGACCATGAAGGTCACCAGCGCCTTGCCGTGCTGCAAGGACACATCAGACACGGTGCCGACCTTGACACCGGACACCTTGACGTCGTTACCGGGCTGCAGGCCGCCTGCTTCGGTGAACAGCGCCTGATGCCGGATCGACGTGGCAAGCGACACCAGCCGTTCGGGCTGAAGCCCGATGGTGATGACGAGCACTATCAGCGCCAGGCCGATGAAGCCTGCCCTGATCAGCGAGGATCCACGATATTTGAGCATTAGGGCTCCGCGCACCTTCCAGTGTGTTGGATGATCCAGGGGAAGTAGGCGGTGCGGCCTTGCAAGTCACTGACACGCAGCGACAAGCCACACAGGTACTGGTTGATCCAGCTGCCATACGACCCGAGCCGCACCACCTTTCGGTAGTTCGCCGGAGCCTTCTGGATCGAGATGTCGAGCAGTTCCTTGTCCTGGTCCAGCAGCGGAGCCAGGCGACCGAGCTGGTCGACGGTGCCGGCCAGCGGAGTGCGTGCCTGGTTCAGCAGATCGGTCAGCGACGCAGTGCCGTTGTCCAGCGCGGTGATCGACTCACCGATCGGGTCCTTGTCCGCGGCCAGTTCGGTGACCAGCTTCTGCAGTTTGTCGACGGCTCCGGAGAACTTGTCGCCGTCCTTGCTGATCGTGGTGATCACCGTGTTGAGGTTGTCGATCAGCTGCTGGACCGTCTGGCCGTTGTCGGCCAGCGAGCTGGTGAACGACTGCGTCTTGGAGAACAGCGAGTCGAGGTTGCCCTCCTGGCCCTGCAGGATCTGGATCAACGAGTTGGTCAGCGCGTTGACATCGTTCGGATTGAGCCCCTGCACAACCGGTTTGAGTCCACCGAGCAGCAGGTCCAGATCCAGTGCCGGCTCGGTGCGGTCCAGCGGTATCCGGCTGCCCGGCGGCTGGATCTTCGCCGACCCCGGGCTGTCGACCAGCTCGAGGTAACGGTCACCGACCAGGTTGAGGTAGCGGACTGTCGCCTTGGTGCCGGAGGTCAGCACGATCTTGCGGTCGGCGTCGAAGTCGACGACCACCTTGTTGTCGGGTTGCAGCGCGACGTCGGTGACGGTGCCGACGCGAACACCGGCCACCCGCACCGAATCTCCGGACTTCAGACTCGAGGCGTCGGCGAACAGCGCCGAGTAGGAGTTATCCGAACCCGTCCGGTACTGGCCGAAGATCGCGAACAACGCGGCCGTCAGCAAGATCATCACGACGCCGAACACGCCGACCTTGACGAGCGTCTTCCACAGCGCGGTCATCCCGGTTGTCCGATCTGTGCGGTGTTGCGCGGCGGTCCGTCCAGCGGGCCGAACAACGCCTGCTTGAGACCGTCGGAGTTGAGCAGGATGCCCTGGTTGCCGTACTGAGCCGGGTTCGCTCCGATGTCAGCGACCACGAACGGCGGGCTGGTCTCGAACGGCACCTTCGGCAGATCGGTACATTGCGGGCCGCCGGTCGCGGCGACCTTCGGGAGGTTGGCCGGGTACCGGTAGCGCTCACGGCCGAGGAAGAACGACTGCAGCAGGACGGCTCCCGGCAGGGGCAGACCCGGTCCGGTGGCCAGCGGAACCAGGGCGCCGATACCGCAATTCAGCGCCGGGCTGTACTTGTTGAGCAGGTCGGTGGTGGGAACCAAGAGGTGAACCACGTTGGTCAGCGATTCCCGGTTTTCGCCGAGCACCTCGGTGCCGATATCGGCCAGGCCGATGGCGCTGACGAGCAACGCGTCCAGGTTCTGGTCCTGGTCGACGATCGTGTCGCTGATCTTCGCCGTGTTCTTGACGGTGTCCAGCAGGTCACCGGAGGCGTCGCCGTAGGCGTCGAACACCTGTGGTGCGACGGCCAATTCATGGTTGAGCGTGTCCAGGCTCGGGTTGATCTTGGCCAGCGCGGTGTCCAGGTCCACCAGGGTCTGGCCGAACTTGTCGCCGCGCCCGTCCAGCGACTTGGAGATTGCCCCCAGGGTCTGGTTGAGCTTGGTCGGCTCGATCTTTGACAGCACCGAGACCAGCTGCTGGAACACGGTGTTGATCTCGACGGTGACGTGCTTTCCGTCGATCACCTGCCCGGCCTGGATGGACTTCGCCGACGGATCGGTCGGCGGGTTCAGCTCGACGAACTTCGAGCCGAACACCGTCGAGGAGGTGATGTCGGCGCTGACATTGGCCGGGATGTCGTTGACCCGGGCGGGGTTGATCGCGAGATGCAACGCGGCCTTGCCGTCGGGCAGTGAATCGATGGACGCGACCTTGCCGACCTGCGCGCCGTTGAGCTTGACCTTGGCGTCGGGGTACATCACCAGGCCGGCACGGTCCGAGATCACGGTCACCGGAACGGTTTTGGTGAAGCTGTCCTGGAACAGACCAACAGCCAGCGCGATGATCGCGGCAATGACCACCACGGTCGCCAAACCGGCGATCGGGCGCGCGGCACCTGATTTCATCTGGCTCCTCGACTATCCGGAGAGGTTGAAGTTGCCGTTGGAGCCGTAGATGGCCAGGGATATGAGCAGGGTGACCGAGACGACCACGATCAGGGAGGTGCGTACGGCGTTGCCCACGGCGACGCCGACTCCGGAGGGTCCGCCGGTGGCGAAGTAGCCGAAGTAGGTGTGGATCAACAGGATCGTGATGGCCATCAAGATCGCCTGCAGGAAGCTCCACAGCAGGTCGATGGGGTTCAAAAAGGTGTTGAAGTAGTGGTCGTAGAGGCCGCCCGATTGGCCGAAGAGCACCACCGTGGTGAACTGCGAGGCCACAAAGCTGAGGATGACCGCGATCGAGTACAGCGGGGTGATCGCCACCATGCCGGCCACAATCCGCGTCGAGACGAGGTATTCGACTGGGGGGATGCCCATCGATTCCAGGGCGTCGATTTCCTCGTTGATCCGCATCGCCCCCAACTGGGCGGTCACGCCCGCCCCGAAAGTCGCGGCCAACCCGATCCCGGCCACCACCGGCGCAGAAATCCGCACGTTGATGAAGGCGGCCAAAAAGCCGGTGAGTGCTTCGATACCGATATTGCCCAGCGAGCTATAGCCCTGCACCGCCAGGGTGCCACCGGCAGCCAGGGTCAAGAACCCGACGACCACCACGGTGCCGCCGATCATCGCCAACGTGCCCGCGCCCATCGAGATCTCGGCGATCAGCCGGATGATCTCCTTGCGGAAGTGCAGGGCCGCGTGCGGGGTGCCCGCCAACGCCCGACCGTAGAAGATCGTGTGATCCCCGATCCGCCCGATCGTGCCCAACGGGCGCCGGACCTGGCGGGCGATCCGCGGATACAACGCCTGTAACGATGCCATCTAGCGCGCACTCATCCGGATACCGATGGCCGTGACCACCACGTTCACCACGAACAACGCCATAAACGCGTACACCACCGTCTCATTGACCGCATTACCCACCGCCTTGGCGCCACCCCCGGTGATCGTCAACCCCCGATAACAGGCCACCAGACCGGCGATAAGACCGAACAGGGCGGCCTTGACGCACGAGATGATCACCTCGGGCACCCCGGTCAACAACGTGATCCCCGCCGCGAACGCCCCCGGATTGACATCCTGGACGAACACCGAGAACACATAGCCACCCAGGATGCCGATGATCACCACCAACGAATTCAACAGAAGCGCAACAAGTCCAGAAGCCAACATCCGCGGAGTCACCAGGCGCTGCACCGGGTTGATCCCCAGCACCTCCATCGCGTCGATCTCCTCACGGATCGTGCGCGACCCCAAATCCGCACACATCGCCGTCGCCCCGGCACCGGCCACGATCAACACCGTCACCAACGGGCCCACCTGAGTCACCGCACCAAACGCCGCCCCCGCACCCGACAGATCAGCAGCACCCAACTCCCGCAACAAAATATTGAGCGTGAACGACACCAACACCGTGAACGGGATCGCCACCAACAACGTCGGCGCCAACGACACCCGCGCCACGAACCACGCCTGCTCCAAAAACTCCCGCCACTGAAACGGCTTCCGAAAAATGAACCGCACAGCATCCGCCGACATCGCAAACAAGCCACCAATAGCCTGCATCGGACCCGACAGCCCGTTCAGCGCAATGCCCGGCGACCAACGATTTGATGTGGGATTAGCCATGGGTGTCTTCAGAACCTCCAACGTCATCGTGTTCATCGCCCCAGCGTCATGGCACTAACCGGTCCAAAACTGGAACGTGTTTCAACGACGCCAACGCAGATTAGTGCACTTACCGCCCGCGCGGTAGCGAATCTCGGCAATCGAGATGTGTGACTGGTGGTGTGGCTGTTTCTCGCCAGCTATTCGAGACGAGTCGGGTGCAAGTGTCTCGTTGAGCGTCCCGCGAGCCGTCGTCACGGTGGAAGAGTGAACCGCCAAGCGACCCGGATGGCGCGCGGTTCCCGGTCAGCGGGATCCGCTTCGCGCACCGAAGATCACGGCCCACAATGTTGGGCGACTTCATCGCAGACCGAATAGGAGTAGATCCGCCATGGCGACCTTGCAGCGTTACACCGATCGTCGTGTGTTGGTCACCGGTGGCGGGTCCGGGATCGGGCAGGCCTGTGTGCTGCGGATTCTCGACGAAGGCGGCCGGGTGGTGGCGGCCGACATCAGCGAATCGGGCCTCAAGGACACCATCGCCAAGGCCGGTGACGCCGGCGATCGGCTGACCACGGTGGTGGTCGACGTCGGCTCCGAGGACTCGGTGAAAGCGGCTGTGGGTGAGGCGATCTCTGCGCTCGGCGGTCTTGACACACTCGTCAATGTGGCCGGCATCCTGCGGTCGGACCACTTTCTCGACACCACCCTCGCCTCCTTCGAACAGGTGCTCCGGGTGAATCTGGTCGGCACGTTCCTGGTCACCCGAGAAGCGCTCCCGGCGCTGAAGGCCGGCACCGCCCCGGCCGTGGTGAACTTCAGCTCGACGTCGGCGACGTTCGCCCACCCCTATATGTCGGCATACGCCGCGTCCAAGGGTGGCGTGCAAGCAATGACGCACGCGTTAGCCGCCGAGTTCGCCAAGGACGGCATCCGGTTCAACTCGGTCCAGCCGGGTTCGATCTCCTCCGGCATGACCGACGGCACCGGGGAGTCCAAGCAGAGCGTCGGCCCCGGCCTGCCCGACGATGTCGACTACAGCTTGTTCGGCCGGGTCGCTCCCCTGGTGCCGTTGCCCAAGGGGGAGATCTTCGCGAAACCCGATGCGGTCGCCAACGTCGTTGCGATGCTTGGCAGTCCGGACGCCTACTTCGTCTCCGGCACCGAGGTCCGGGTCGACGGCGGCGCCCACATGTGACTCAGGCGTCGATCCCGGATGTGAGGATGGCGGCCAGTTCCCGGTAGGCCGCGGCGTCATCGAGTCCGGTGGTGGACCGTACGATCCCCTGCTGGATGCGGACCATCATCGCCGCGGCCAGATCCGCGGCGAATGCCGCGTGTACATCTCGAAACTCCTGCGCCGCAACACCTTCAGCGATCAGTTCGCTGACCCGGCGGGCGGCGATCGCGGTGTTCTGCTCGTAGACCGCCCGCGCAGGCGCGAACGCGTCCAGGTCGGCCATGAAGCGGTCCGACGCGACCTCCAGCGCAGCCCCGACCGCGGCGAGGTAGGCGGTGATGCGCGCTCGTGCATCGCCGGCCCGAGCGACCTCCTGCTCGACGTCCTCGGTGGCCCGCCGGAAGAAGTGGACCGCCACGGCGTGGACCAACTGCTCCTTGCTGCCGGCAAGTGTGTACAGCGTGCCCTTCGAACAGCGCAGCCGGGCGGCGATCTCGTCGAGGGTCAGGTGCGCGAAGCCCTCGGCGAGAAAGAGCGTCAGAAGAGAGTCGAACAGCTCGCCGCGGCGCCGGGTTCCGAAACTCGGGCGGGTGGCCATGCACCGAATAGTACTGGTAAATGTAATTCAGTACTATTTTGAGTATCAATCGAGAGGTCCCGCCCATGCCCGTCGACCGACTGCTCCCCAACCCGGACGCCACGGATCTCATCGCGCTGACCCGCGACATCTGCTCTCGTGTGCTCGACCCGATCGTCGACGACCACGAACGCACCGAGACCTATCCCGAGGGCGTCTTCGCCCAGCTGGGCGCAGCGGGGCTGCTGAGCCTGCCGCAGCCGGAAGAATGGGGCGGCAGCGGCCAGCCATATGAGGTCTACCTGCAGGTCCTCGAGGAGATCGCGGCGCGGTGGGCCGCAATCGCGGTGGCCGTGAGCGTGCACAGCCTGTCGTGTCATCCGCTGCTGGCGTTCGGCACCGACGAGCAGCGCGCGCGGTGGCTGCCGGGCATGCTGTCCGGCGAACAGATCGGCGCGTACAGCCTCTCGGAACCCCAAGCCGGTTCGGACGCCGCCGCCCTGCAATGCAAAGCCTCCCCCGCCGGCGGCGGGTACGTCATCAACGGCTCGAAGGCATGGATCACCCACGGCGGACGCGCCGATTTCTACACCCTGTTCGCCCGGACGGGCGAGGGATCGCATGGCGGGCAGGAGCGCAGCGACTCGGGGAATCGGGGGAGCATCTCCTGCTTCCTCGTACCGCGCGACCAGCCCGGACTGAGCTTCGGCAAGCCCGAAGAGAAGATGGGACTGTCCGCGGTTCCCACGACATCGGCGTTCTATGACAATGCGGTCATCGACGCCGAGCGCCGGATCGGCACCGAGGGCCAGGGCCTGCAGATCGCGTTCAGTGCACTGGACTCGGGCCGGCTCGGCATCGCCGCCGTCGCGGTCGGCATCGCGCAGGCGGCCCTCGATGACGCATGCGCCTACGCCAACGAGCGGACCACGTTCGGCCGCAAGATCATCGATCATCAAGGGCTGGGTTTCCTGCTCGCCGACATGGCCGCCGCGGTGGCCAGCGCGCGAGCCACCTACCTGGACGCCGCGCGGCGTCGCGACGCCGGCCTGCCGTACTCGCAGCAGGCCAGCGTGGCCAAGCTGGTGGCGACCGACGCCGCGATGAAAGTGACCACCGATGCGGTCCAGGTTCTCGGCGGCGTCGGCTACACCCGCGACTACCGGGCCGAGCGCTACATGCGCGAAGCGAAGATCACCCAGATCTTCGAAGGAACCAATCAAATTCAGCGACTGGTTATCGCACGCGGACTCACGATGGCCTGACCGGATGGCCTGAACGGGGTTACGATCCGTCCAGCGACGACCCTGAGCCACCTGGGCCCGCGTCGAAAGCCGTGCCCCAACCCGGGTCGCGACGAGCGAATCCATCGAAGAATTCATATTTCGTTGCGGAATCGGTTGCGAAGAGCACGCAAATCCGCAATCGTTTAGGGGCGGAGTCGACGGGTCATGTCTCGCCGGCCCGCGGGATGAAGGAGGACGGGCCCTGACCGACACCGGCGCCACCGCCACCCAGCAGACCCCCGGACACACCGGACCACGACGCGCCAGCGGCGCACCGGTCATCGAGATCGACCACGTCGTCAAACGTTTCGAGGACTATGTCGCCGTCGCCGACGCCGACTTCTCGATCGGCGCAGGCGAGTTCTTCTCCATGCTCGGCCCGTCCGGCTGCGGAAAGACCACCACCCTGCGGATGATCGCCGGGTTCGAACAGCCCACCGAGGGTGCGATCCGACTCGAAGGCGTCGACGTGTCGCGGGTGCCGCCGCACAAGCGCAACGTCAACACCGTCTTCCAGCACTACGCGCTGTTCCCCCACATGACGGTGTGGGACAACGTCGCCTACGGGCCACGCAGTCAGAAGAAAGACAAGGCCACTATCAAGAAGAGCGTCGACGAGATGCTCGAGGTCGTCCGGCTCACCGACTTCGCCCAGCGCAAGCCTGCCCAGCTCTCCGGCGGCCAGCAACAGCGCGTCGCACTGGCCCGCGCGCTGGTCAACTACCCCAGCGCCCTGCTGCTCGACGAGCCACTCGGTGCCCTGGACCTCAAACTGCGTCACGTCATGCAGTTCGAACTCAAGCGCATCCAGCGCGAGGTCGGCATCACCTTCGTCTACGTGACCCACGACCAAGAAGAAGCGCTCACGATGAGCGACCGAATCGCGGTCATGAACCAGGGCAACGTCGAGCAGATCGGCACCCCGAACGACATCTACGACCGTCCCGCCACCGTGTTCGTGGCCGGCTTCATCGGCCAGGCCAACCTCTGGCACGGCCGACAGACCGGCCGGGTCAATCGCGACTTCGTCGAGGTCGAGGTGCTGGGCACCAAACTCAAGGCACGGCCCGGCGACACCACCATCGAATCCGGCGGTCAGGCCACCCTGATGGTCCGACCCGAACGAGTTCGGGTGTCGATGGACCAGCCCACCGGCGATGTGGCCTCCGTCAGCGCCAAGGTCGTCGACTTGACCTTCCAGGGACCGGTGCTGCGGCTGTCGCTGGCGGCCGCCGACGGTGCCCCGATTCTGGCGCACGTCGGGACCGACCAGGATCTGCCCATGCTGCGCCCCGGCGACGACGTGTTCGTGGCCTGGGCCCCCGACGCATCCCTGGTCCTGCCCGCCGCCGACATCCCCACCACCGAAGACCTCGAGGAAATGCTCGACGACTCCTAGACCGCATCGACGCCGCTACCGCCGCTCATCCTCCGACCTTCCCCCTTACGAAAGGCATTACGGCACATGGCCACAGAGAACGACCCCCGGATCTTTGCCTCGAACGCGTCCCGGCGCCGGTTCATCGGTGGTGGCGCCGCCGCCGCAGCCGCACTGGTCCTCGGACCGTCCTTCCTCGCGGCGTGTAGCAAGTCCGACAACAAGAGCAGCTCGAGCGGCCCGGCCACCCCGTCCGATGACGGCTCCCCCGCCACCGGAAAGCTCCGCATCTCCAACTGGCCGCTCTACATGGCCGACGGATTCGTCGCGGCGTTCCAGACCGCGACCGGAATCACCGTCGACTACAAAGAGGACTACAACGACAACGAGGAGTGGTTCGCCAAGAACAAGGAGCCGTTGTCCCGCAAGCAGGACATCGGCGCCGACCTGGTGGTGCCCACTCAGTTCATGGCGGCCCGGCTCAACGGGCTGGGCTGGCTCAACGGGATCAGCGAAAGCCGTTGGACCAACAAGAAGAACATGCGCGAAGACCTGCTCAACGCCAAGGCCGACCCGGGCCGCAAGTTCAGTGCGCCCTACATGTCCGGCATGACGGCGCTGGCCTACAACCGGGCCGCGACCGGTCGCGACATCACCAAGATCGACGATCTGTGGGATCCCGCGTTCAAGGGCAAGATCAGCCTGCTCGCCGACACCCAGGACGGGCTCGGCATGATCATGTTGTCGCAGGGCAGCTCGGTGGAGAACCCGACCAGCGACGGCGTGAACAAGGCGGTCGAGCTGATCAAGCAGCAGAAGGACGCCGGCCAGATCCGCCGATTCACCGGCAACGACTACGCCGACGACCTGGCCTCCGGCAATGTCGTTATCGCCCAGGCGTATTCGGGCGATGTGGTGCAGCTGCAGAAGGACAACCCGGACCTGAAGTTCGTGGTGCCGGAGACCGGAGGCACCACGTTCGTCGACACCATGGTGATCCCCTACACCACCCAGAACCAGAAGGCCGCCGAGGCATGGATCAACTACGTCTACGACCGGGCCAACTACGCGAAGCTGATCGCACACACCCAGTACGTGCCGGTGTTGTCCGACATGACCGATGAGCTCAACAAGATCGACCCCGGCCTGGCCGCGAACCCGTTGATCAACCCGCCGAAGGCGACCCTCGACAAGCTGAAGACGTGGGCTGCGCTCACCGACCAACAGACCGACGAGTTCAACAAGGCCTACTCCTCAGTCACCGGCGGGTAACGCGATGGCAGGAGTAGCCAGTAGCAACAGACAGCGGAGCAAGCTCGCTCCGTACCTGATGATCCTGCCCGCGCTGGCGTATCTCGGGGTCTTCTATGTCATCCCGTTCGTCTCGCTGTTCCGGACGTCGCTGTCGACCATGGGTGGCTCGATCTATCTGCCCGAGCTCACGTTCGCATGGGAGTTCAGCAACTACGGCGACGCGTTGAGCCAGTACCGCGAGCAGATCCTGCGCTCGTTCGGCTATGCGCTGGCCGCGACGGTGCTCTGCGTGCTGTTGGCCTTCCCGCTGGCGTATGTGATCGCCTTCAAGGCGGGGCGCTACAAGAACCTGCTGCTGGGTTTGGTGATCCTGCCGTTCTTCGTCACGTTCCTGATCCGCACCCTGGCGTGGAAGACGATCCTGGCCGACGACGGCTGGGTGGTCCACGCGCTGGGCACGGTGGGGCTGCTGCCGTCGGAGGGCCGGCTGTTGTCGACCGGCTGGGCGGTGGTCGGCGGGCTGACCTACAACTGGATCATCTTCATGATCCTGCCGCTGTACGTCAGCCTGGAGAAGATCGACGCTCGGCTCCTGGAAGCCTCCCGCGACCTGTACGGCACCAACCGCAGGATGTTCGGGAAGGTGATCGTGCCATTGGCGATGCCGGGCATCCTGGCGGGCAGCATGCTGGTGTTCATCCCCTCGGTCGGTGACTTCATCAACGCCGACTATCTGGGCAGCACCCAGACCAGGATGATCGGCAACGTCATCCAGAAACAGTTCCTCGTGGTCAAGGACTACCCGGCCGCGGCCGCACTCAGCTTCGTGCTGATGGCGCTGATCCTGGTCGGTGTCCTGATCTACACCCGGGCGCTGGGTACAGAGGATCTCGTATGACGACCGAGGCCGGTGCGGCGATCGCCCAGACCATCGACCACGGCGGACTGGCCAAGCCGGGCCGCAACTTTCGCGGCACGTTCAAGCTCGGCGATATCGCCCTGCGGGTGATCGCCGGCTTGGTGCTCTGCTATCTGTTCCTGCCGATCCTGGTGATCGTCATCTTCTCGTTCAACAAGCCGGCCGGGAAGTTCAACTACACCTGGCAGGGCTTCACGCTGGACAACTGGGCCAACCCGTTCAAGTATCCGGCCCTGACCGAAGCGCTGAAGCTGAGCCTGAACGTCGCTGCGGTGTCGACCCTGATCGCCGGCGTTCTCGGCACCCTGGTCGCGGTCGCCCTTGTGCGCCAACGCTTCCGCGGCAGCAAGGCCGTCGACACCTTCCTGGTTCTGCCGCTGACCTCGCCCGAGGTCGTCATGGGTGCGTCGCTGCTGACCCTGTTCCTCGACCTGGGCTGGGCCACCGGATACACCACGATCGTGATCGCACACGTGGCCTTCGAGATCAGCTTCATCGCGATGACGGTGCGCGCCCGGATCCGTGGCTTCGACTGGACACTCGAAGATGCCTCACTGGATTTGGGTGCCGGCCCCGGCCGGACCTTCTTCAGGGTGACACTGCCGCTGATCGTGCCGGGCATCGTGGCGGCGGCGATGCTCTCGTTCGCCCTGTCGTTGGACGACTTCATCATCACCTACTTCGTCAGCGGCTCGACGGTGACGTATCCGCTCTATGTGAACGCCGCGGTGAAAGCCGCTGTGCCACCGCAGATCAACGTGCTCGCCACCGCGATCCTGGTGATCAGCCTGCTCCTGCTGGCCGCCGGAACGCTGTACCGGCGCAAGCGCGACACCTGATTTCGACACGCGAACCAGCCGGTTGGCTCCGGTAATCGCGGTCGGTACGGCATCCTTGGCGGGTGACGGTCGACGCGATACTGGAATCCATCCCACCGCTGGCGGTGTACCTGGTCGTCGGCCTCATCATCGGGCTGGAGAGCCTGGGCATTCCGTTACCGGGCGAAATCGCGTTGGTGAGCGCGGCGCTGCTGGCCTCCCGGCACACCCTCGACATCAGCCCGGTGTGGGTGGGAGCGGCCGCCACCATCGGCGCCATCATCGGCGATTCGATCGGCTACACGATCGGCCGGCGATTCGGGATGGGGTTGTTCGAGCGACTCGGTAAACGCTTCCCGAAGCACTTCGGTCCCGGGCACGTGGCACTGGCCAAGCAGCTGTTCACCCGGTGGGGGTGTGGGCGGTGTTCTTCGGCCGATTCATCGCACTGCTGCGCATCCTGGCCGGCCCGCTGGCCGGCGCCCTGCACATGCACTACGGCCGATTCCTCGCCGCCAATGCGTCCGGCGCCGTCTGCTGGGCCGGCGGCACCACCGCGGTGGTCTACTACCTCGGCCTGGCCGCCGAGAAGTGGCTGGCGCGGTTCTCCTGGGTTGCGCTGGTCATCGCGATCATCGTCGGCGTAGGAATGACCCTGCTGTTGCGGGAGCGCACCCGCAGCCTGATCGCCCAACTCGAGTCCGAGCACGACTGGGAGACCCTGCGCAAGCGCGAGTGATGTGAGGCAGCTGCCCCATGCCCGGACCCGGTGCGGCAGTCGAGCATTGGCTGATGACCACACCTCACAGCGCACTGCGCGCCGCCGCAGATCATCCGAGCCTGCCTTCCGGCACCGACGACCGGGTCACCGGCTTCGGCATCATGGGCCTGCCGTTCGCCACCGGACACTATCTGGCATACCGGGACTTCAGCGCATCCTCGTTCTCCCCCGCCTACCGATCGGTGTGGCACCGCGACCCAGACGGTCGATGGACTTTCTACGCCACCACACCCGCCGAGCAGAGCTGTTCACGCTATTTCAGTTCAGCCACGACGGTTCCCGCCGTGCAATGCGACATCACGATGTCCTGGACCGACCCCTGGTCCCTGGTCATCGCCATCCCCGGGCTGCTGCGCTGGACCGTCGGCATGAGCAGCACGCCGATCACCCGCGCCGTCAGCAGGCTCGGCCACGCCATGCCCGAACGGGCCTGGACCAGTGTCCCGGTACTCGAAGCCATGGGGCGGATCGCCGGCCCGCTGTTGCGGACCGGCGGGATGCGGTTGGCCGGCTCCGCCCCCAACGGTCAGGCGTTCCGCGTGGCGCCGCGCCAGATCTGGGCGGTCCGTCGCTCGCGGGCGGTGTTCAACGGCGTCAGCCTCGGCGCTGTCGCCCCACTGGCCAGCCAGAGCAGGCTGGCCGATTTCCGGCTCCCGCAACGCGGCCTGTGCGTGATCGGCACTGCTCGCTTCGACAGCTTCGACCCACGCCGACACGCCTCGGCGCGCCGGACCGCGCCAACCGAACCCCGTACCGCGTGTTAGGGAGCACAATCGAGGTCGTGGCTGCGCCGAGGACGCCCACCGGTCCGCCGTCGCGGGCGCCGAGCCGGGCCGAGATGCTGGCCGCTCTGTCGGTCGCGATCGACCTCGGCCTCGGGCAGCCTGCCGAACACATGCTGCGGGCCGCGCTGATCGGAACCCGCATCGCCGACCGACTCGGCCTCGAGCCACAGCAACGCGATTGCGTGTACTACAGCACCCTGGTGATGTGGATCGGCTGTCACGCCGACTCCCACGAGTTCGCAGGCTGGTTCGGCGACGACATCTCGGTGCGCCGCGACGCTTATCACGTCGACTGGGCGGGCCTGCCCTACTACCGGTTCCTGGTCGCCAATATCGGCCGGGGCGAACCGATCACGCAGCGGCTGACCTCGATCGCGACGTTGTTCCTCAACGCCCGGGGCAACATGTCGGCGCTGATCCACTCGCACTGCACATCGGCGGCGCTGCTGGCCGACCGCATGGGGCTGGGCGCCGGCGTGCAGAACGCTCTCGAATTCAGCTTCGAACGCTTCGACGGCAGCGGCCTGCCCAGCGGCACCGGTGGCGCGGACATCCCGATCGAGATGCGGGTGGCCCAGCTCGCCGACATGGCCGAAGTGCACCACCGGACAGGCGGGGTGAGTGCGGCCGTCGATATGGCCGTGCAACGCCGCGGTAAGCAGTTCGACCCGGATGTGGTGGACGTCTTCACCGCACACGCCGCCGAGATTCTGGCCGGCCCACCCACAGGCGAGGTCTGGGACGCCGCCCTGTCGTGCGCGCCGGATCGCCACGAACCGCTGCACCAGCAGTCCCTCGACGAACTACTGGTCGCGCTCGGCGATTTCGTGGATCTGAAATGTCCCTTCACACTGGGTCATTCGCGTGCCGTCGCACAGCTGGCCGGTGATGCCGCCGAGGCGATCGGCTTGGGCGCGGACACCGTGACACTGGTCCGCCGCGCCGGTCACGTCCACGATCTCGGTCGCATCGGCGTCTCCAACCAGGTGTGGTCCAAACCCGCCACCCTCTCGGCGGCCGAGTTTGAACGGATGCGACTGCACCCCTACCTCACCACCCGGATCCTGAGCCGGATCAACGGGCTCGAATCGGTCGCGCAGGTCGCCGGAAACCACCACGAGCACATCGACGGGTCCGGCTATCCGCGCAGCCTGCCGGGCTCCGCACTCGGTATGCCAGACCGCGTGCTCGCCGCCGCAGTCGCCTACCAATCAGCTTTGGAGCCAAGGCCTTATCGCGCCGCGCTCGATCCCGCGGCGGCCGCTCGACGGGTCCGCGACCGGATCCGCAACGGGGAACTCGACGATGTCGCGGCCGAGGCCGTCCTCCAGGCGGGCGGGCACCAGAGCCGACGGTCCGCGACGCGGCCCGACGGCCTGACTCCCCGCGAGATCGAGGTGCTGCGTCTCGTTGCCCGTGGTGCCTCCAACAAAGAGATCGCCGCCGCGCTCGTGATCAGTGAGAAGACGGCCCGCAACCACGTCGAACGAACGTACGCCAAGATCGGGGTGTCGAACCGGATCGGTGCCAGCATGTACGCGCTGCGCCACGGTCTGACAGAAACGTTGAGCTGACCGACAGTTGGGGCGAATGCCCCATGATGATGGCGGTCGCGGGGACGAGTCTGATGGCTATGACACACAATCCAGCGTCCGCGCGAGAGCGGACCCGTCGCATCCTTATTACGGGCTACGGGGTGGCGAGTTACCTCGTCTTCCTCGTCGCATTCTGCTACGCCGTCGTCTTCGTCGGCGCCATCGTCGTGCCGCGCACGGTCGACCACGGCATCGACGGTGCCCCGTGGGGCCTGGCGCTCGTGATCAACACGGCGCTGCTCGGGCTGTTCGCCATCCAGCACAGCGTGATGGCCAGACCCGCCTTCAAGCGGTGGTGGACTCGCTTCGTGCCGCGGGAGATGGAACGCAGCACGTACGTTCTGCTGGCCAGTCTTGTTCTGCTGCTGCTGTATTGGCAGTGGCGGACCATGCCCGGGGTGATCTGGCAGGTGGACCAGCCGGCGATCCGGGCGCTGCTGTGGACGGTGTTCGCGGCGGGGTGGATCACCGTCTTGGCCGCGACGTTCATGATCGACCACTTCGAGCTGTTCGGGTTGCGCCAGGTGTTCGAGGCCTGGCGCGGTTCGTCGCGCCGCCGGACGGGATTCCGGGCCACCCTGCTCTACCGGCTGGTTCGTCATCCCCTCATGCTGGGATTCCTGATCGCCTTCTGGGCGACTCCGGTGATGACCGTGGGTCATCTCCTGTTCGCGATCGGTACGACCGGTTACATCCTGGTGGCCCTGCAGCTCGAGGAGCGCGACCTGATCGCCGAGCTCGGCGACAGCTACCGGGACTACCGCAAGCAGGTGCCGATGCTGGTGCCCGGTTTGCGTGCGCGGTCATGCCCGGTGACCGGGGCGGCGCCGGACGGTTTTTCCACCCCGTCGCGGGGGTAACCGCATGTCGTGGCTGACAATGCGATGCACGGAGCTGCGCGAGCAGCCACTGGGAGCAGACCCTTCGAACTCGCGGCCAGGGCCGGCTACAGCATCAGCGGTGTGTTGCACCTGGTGATCGCCTACATCATCGTGCACCTTGCCTTCGGGGTGGCCGGAAACGCCGACCAGTCGGGTGCGATGGCGACACTGGCCGCCCAGCCGGGCGGTGCGGTGGCCCTCTGGGTGACCGCAGCCGGCTTGGCCGCGCTGGCCCTGTGGCGCGTCGCCGAGGCAATTCTCGGCTCCCATCCCACCGAGGCGGGCCGCGAACACGAGGGCGCCTCGGATGCGTTCGACCGGATCAAGTCCGGTGCGCTGGCCGTCCTCTACGTCGGCATCGCGCTGGCCGCGGTCCGGTTCGCCCGCGGCGGCGGCCAGTCGAGCGGCGAACAGAACAGCGGCCTCACCGCCCGACTGCTCCAAACCGGCTGGGGTAAGGGCCTATTGCTGATCGCCGCAGTGGTGATCATCTGCATCGGCGGATACCACGTGTACAAGGGTGTTTCGACGAAGTTCGAGGAGGATCTCACCGTCACCGGCGGCGGCCCGCTGATCACTCCGCTGGGCATAGCCGGGTACACCGCGAAGGGGATCGTGCTGGGCGGCGCCGGAGTACTTCTGGTGATCGCCACCTTCACCGCCGACCCCGCCAAAGGCGCCGGGCTGGACGCCGCGGTCAAGAGCCTCGGCCAGGCCCCGTTCGGCAAGGCGCTGCTCATCGTCGCGGCGGCCGGCATTGCCGCCTACGGCGCGTATTGCTTCGTCATGGCCCGCTTCGCGCGGATGTAGCGCGCGGATGTAGCGGAGGCGCCGACTACTCGGCGAAGTAGCGAAGCCGGGTGATCGACCCACCCGCCGCGCCCAGCTCGGCAATCACGACGCCGGCCTGCGGCCCGCGCAACGACGCCGTCACCGACGAGCCGGCAGCGATGACTTTCGTCCACGAGACCCCCGCCAGCTCGTCGACGAATGCGCCGAACTTCATCGGGCTCTGCTCACCGCGGGTGATCAGCGCTCCGGAGCCGAGGGCGCGCCAGGCCCGCAACTGATCGCCGGCCGTCACCGCCTCGAGGAAGCCGCGCACCGTTCGTTTGCCCCGGAACCGGGCGCCCCGGAAGCCGGAGGCGAACCCCAGCGTCCCGCGCCACCGTTGATTGCGGATCAGCGCGCGACTCAGGTCGACCGCCTGCGGAGCCGCCGCCGGCCCGTTGCGGGCGAACTGCACCACCATCGCCGGGAGTTCCCAATAGGCGCGCAACTGCTCGATGCGCCAGCCGTCGGTGACCTCCCGCAGGTCATAACGCAGCACCGCCGGGATGTGCATCGTCACCGAGGGGCCCATCCCGACGTCGAGGATGACATCGCGAATGACGGCGGAGTCCGAAACGATGTCGGCCTCGTGACGGAAGACGATCCGGCGCGGCGCGATGAAGGTGTCGTAGAACCGGCCGATCTGTAGCGACCCGACATGCGGGCGCGATCCGACGGGATCCTCGACCCGGCCGTCATCGGTGAACAATCCGACCCAGCCGGCGCGGTCGTGAGCGGCCGCCATCAGCGGGGAGCGGTCGACGACGTCGATGAGTGTCGAACGGGGTGCGGTCATCAGGCGGTGTGAACCAGTTCGATTCCGCGATCGCGCATCTCGTCCAATGCGTCGGCAGTCGACCCGGGGGCAACACCGGCCGTCAGGTCGACCAGCACACGGGTTGTGAATCCGGCGCGGGTGGCATCGGCCGCGCTTTGGCGCACGCAGTAGTCGGTGGCGATCCCGGCGATGTCGACTTCGTCCACGCCTCGTGCGCGCAGCCAGTCAGCCAGTGCGGTGTGGTCGACGTGGCCTTCGAAGCCGCTGTACGCCGCGGTGTGGGCGCCCTTGTGGAACACCGCCTCGATCGGGGTGGTGTCCAGTTCGGGGTGGAAATCGGCTCCGGAGGTCCCGGCCACACAATGCGGCGGCCACGAATCCTTGAAGTCGGGGTGTTCGGCGAAATGGGGACCGGGGTCCACGTGGTAGTCCTTGGTGGCCACCACGTGGTCGTAGCCGTGGTCACCGGCCAGCAACGCGTTGATCCCCCGCACCACGTCGCCGGCCCCGGTGACCGCCAACGATCCGCCCTCGCAGAAATCGTTCTGCACGTCGACGATGATCAACGCCCGCATCTGCCCACCGTATCGGCAGATCCGAGGCTGTCCACCCGCAGTACAGTTCGTAGCGATATGACACCGTTCGACTTCTTCCAGGCCGAGGAGCTGCCGGTGCCGGCGATCACCCCGGCGCAGGCCCATGACATCGCCACGACGCAATTCGGGATCGACTGCGAGGTGACCGCGCTGGGCAGCCAGCAGGACGCCAACTACCTGCTGAGCCGTACCGACGGTGAGCCGATCGGGGTGCTCAAGATCGCCAACCCCGCGTTCTCCCGCGTCGAGATCGAGGCCCAGGACGCGGCAGCCGAATACCTGAGTCAGGCCGGATGTGACGTGCGCGCCGCGACCAACGTCGCGTTTGCCGGCGTCGACCCGATCGCCGAGGTGCGCGACGGCAACGGCGCGGTCGTGTACGCCCGGATCATCGCGCATCTGGCCGGCGGCACCTTGAGCGGTGACCGATACATCACGCCGGCCCGGGCGGCGGCGCTGGGCGCCCTGGCCGGCCGCACCGTCCGCGCGCTGGCCGACTTCGACCATGCGGGCGTCGACCGGGTGTTGCAGTGGGACCTGCGCCACGCCCTGCGCACCGTTGAGGTGCTTGCCGAGCATGTCTCCGACCCCGGACGCCGGGAGGCCCTCGAAACGGCGGCGGCCGCCGCGTGGCAGGTGGTCGCCGACCTCGCCGACGATCTGCCGGTCCAGGTGATCCACGGCGACCTCACCGACGACAACGTCGTGTGCAGCCCGGCGGAGAGCGGCCGGCTGCCCGACGGGGTGATCGACCTGGGCGATCTGACCCGGTCCTGGACCGTCGGCGAACTGGCCATCGCCATCTCCTCGCTGCTGCGCCATGAGGGTGGCGAACCCGTCGCAACCCTGCCCGCCGTCGCGGCCTTCCACGCCGTGCGTCCGCTGAGCCCCGCCGAGATCGAGGCCCTCTGGCCTCTGGTCGTGCTGCGGGCGGCCGTGCTGGTGGTCAGCGGTATCCACCAGGCCTCGATCGACGCCGACAACGCCTACGCCACGGGCGCCCTGGACTACGAATGGCGGATCTTCGAACGCGCCATCGACGTTCCCGGTGACGTCATGACCGCGACCATCCGAGCGGCACTCGGCGCGGCGCAGGCGAGCGAGCCGCTGCCCGTGGACATCCCGTTGATCGGCGGGCTCTCGCCGGAGACCGTCGTGCGGCTGGACCTGTCGTCGGAGGCCGACGCGATGGACTCCGGCCGGTGGCTGGCCGCCGACTGCGAAGACGATCTGGCTGCCGAGGCGCTGGCCGGTGGCGCCGGTGCGGTCGTGACGACGTTCGGCCAGCCGCGCATGACCCGCTCGGCGCCGCTGAGTCCGGAGTCGTCGGCCACCGTCGGCACCGGCCTGGACCTGTGGCTGGCCGTGCTGTCGCCGATCACCGCGCCCTGGGACTGCGTGATCGACGCGGCCGCCGACGACAGCATCGCCCTGACCGGCACCGCGGGAACGGTGCACGTCCGCGGCCGCCTGCACATCGGTGATCAGATCCGGTCCGGCGACAGCGTCACCGCGGGCACTCCGCTCGGCAGCGTCGAGGGTCGGGCCTGGATCCAGTGGCGCAACCGGCCCGACGTCTCGGTGCCCGACTTCGTTCGCGCCGAATACGGCACCGGCTGGCTCAGCCTGGTGGAGAACCCGAGCGCGCTGCTCGGCCTGCCCGCCGTGGCGGCGGCGGCCGACGACAGCGAGGCGCTGTGGCGCCGCCGGGCGGACTCGTTCGCGACGGTGCAGGAGCACTACTACCTGAATCCGCCCCGCATCGAACGCGGCTGGCGCGAGCACATGGTGTCCACCGAGGCGCGCAGCTACCTCGACATGGTCAACAACGTCGCGCTCCTCGGCCACGGCCATCCGGTGCTCGCCGACGCCGTCGCGCGCCAGTGGCGTCGGCTCAACACCAATTCGCGATTCAACTACGCGGCGGTGGTAGCGCTCTCGGAGCGACTGGCCGCCACCCTGCCCGATCCATTGGACACCGTATTCCTGGTGAACTCCGGCTCGGAGGCCGGCGACCTGGCGCTGCGACTGGCGATGGCCACGACCGGGCGCCATGACGTGGTCTCGATGGCCGAGGCCTACCACGGCTGGACGTATGCCACCGACGCGGTGTCGACGTCGGTGGCCGACAACCCGAACGCTCTGGCCACCAGGCCGAGCTGGGTCCACACCGTCCCCTCACCCAACGCCTACCGTGGCGAGTACCGCGGGCCGGACGCCGCGCGCTATGCACCCGAGGCGGTGCAGATCATCGAACAGCTTGCCGCGCAGGGCAATCCGCCGGCAGCGTTCATCTGCGAACCGTTCTACGGAAACGCCGGCGGGATGGCGCTGCCCGACGGCTACCTCACGGCTGTCTACGCCGCGGTGCGCGCAGCGGGTGGACTGGCGATCGCCGACGAGGTGCAGGTCGGCTACGGCCGCACCGGCCGCTGGTTCTGGAGCTTCCAGCAGCAGGATGTGGTGCCCGACATCGTCACGGTGGCCAAGGCGATGGGCAATGGTCAGCCGCTCGGCGCGGTCATCACCACCCGCGAGATCGCCGAGCGGTACCGCACCCAGGGCTACTTCTTCTCCTCCGCAGGCGGCAGCCCGGTGTCCTGCGTGGTCGGCCTGACGGTGCTCGATCTGCTGGAGAAAGAGGGCCTGCAGCACAACGCCCTGATCGTCGGCGACCACCTCAGGGCCCGCATCGAGGAGCTGGCGACCCGTCACGAGCTGATCGGCACCGTGCACGGCAGCGGGCTCTACATGGGCGTCGAGCTGGTCCGCGACCGCACCACGCTGGAACCCGCCGTCTCCGAGACCGCGGCGATCTGCGAGCGGCTGCTCGAACTCGGCGTGATCGTGCAGCCGACCGGTGACCGGCAGAACGTGCTGAAGGTCAAACCGCCGATGTGCATCACCCGGGAGTCGGCGGACTTCTTCGTCGACATGCTCGAACGGGTACTGACCACCGGGTGGTGAGTCAGCCCGACAAGGTTCGGGCCGCCAGCCAGTCGCGCTGAGCGCGCACGAACGGCGCGTCGACCACCGCTCCGTGACCGGGCACGTACAGCGCGTCGTCGCCACCGAGTTCGAGTAGCCGGTCCAGGGCGTGCGGCCAGGCCGGCAGATCCGAGCCTGCGTCGATCGCCGGGTCGGCGGACTCTTCGACCAGGTCGCCACAGAAGACGACCGTGCGCTGGTCCGCTGCCACCGGCGGCACGACTACCACCAGGTCATGGTCGGTATGGCCTGGTCCCGGCAGTTCGAGATGCACGCTGCGGCCACCGAGGTCGAGATCGGCGGCGGTGACGGTGTGGTCGGGTGCACGGACGCCGGCGATCGCCTGGTCCAGCCGGTCCGGGTCGGCCCCGTACCGCAGGGCGTGGGCCCGAACCTGGCCGATTCCGGAGGTCAGCGCGCGGGTGACGGCCGACGGCGAATACAGGACGGCCGTACCGAAACCTGCCGAGCCCAGGATGTGGTCGAAATGGTGGTGGGTCATCACCACGTCGGTCACCGCGGCGCCGGTGATCGCGACGACGTCGTCGGCGATCTGAGCGGCTTCGGAAAGCGTTGTACCGCAATCGATCAGCAAATTTCGGCGCTCGCCTCGAACCAGCCCGACCGTGACGTCGAGGAACGACAGCCGACAGCGGTATACACCATCGGCCAGCGTTTCCCAGAGGAGGTGCATCACAGGAAAGATAGACCCTGGCCTACGGTGGTGGTGGGCACTTACGTTGCACTGTGTAGCTAAGCGAATTATAGTCCAGACACATGTCCAGACAGTTCGCTGACCGTGTCCGGTTACATACACGATGACATATGCGAGCTCGGCGGGTAGTTCAGCCGTATCAGTCACGGACGTTGCAGGAGCGTGAACATGCGGATTGCGTTGCTGTCCTACCGCAGCAAAACCCACTGTGGCGGGCAGGGCGTCTACGTCCGGCACTTGAGCCGCGGACTGGTCGAACTCGGCCATGACGTCGAGGTGTTCTCCGGTCAGCCCTACCCCGAGATCCTCGATCCCCGGGTTCGGCTGACCAAGGTCCCCAGCCTGGACCTCTACCGGGAACCCGACCCGTTCCGGGTGCCGCACCCCAGCGAGATCCGCGACCGC
Source organism: Mycobacterium sp. ELW1 (assembly GCF_008329905.1). Lineage (NCBI taxonomy): Bacteria > Bacillati > Actinomycetota > Actinomycetes > Mycobacteriales > Mycobacteriaceae > Mycobacterium > Mycobacterium sp. ELW1. The sequence goes on from NZ_CP032155.1 coordinate 3,266,693, forward strand.
TACGACGCGCTGGAACTGGCCACCATGTGGACCTCCGGCTTCCCCGAGCCGCGCACCTTCAGCCTGCGCGCCGCCCGGCTGCTGGCCGCCCGCCTCGACGAGTTCGACGTGGTGCACGACAACCAATGCCTGGGCACCGGCCTGCTGCGCATCGCCGACATGGGCCTGCCCGTCGTGGCCACCGTGCACCATCCGATCACCCGGGACCGCATTCTCGACCTCGCCGCGGCGAAGTGGTGGCGAAAGCCGTTGGTGCACAGGTGGTATGGCTTCGCGCAGATGCAGAAGAAGGTCGCCCGCCGCATTCCCGACCTGCTCACCGTGTCGTCGTCGTCGGCCACCGATATCGCCGACGATTTCGGCGTCAGCCCGGCGCAACTGCGTGTCGTGCCGCTCGGGGTGGATACCGAGCTCTTCAAACCCTCGGACCTCCCGCGGGTGCCGGGCCGCATCATCGCGATCTCCAGCGCGGATCGTCCGCTGAAGGGCATCGGGCACCTGCTCAACGCGGTGGCCAAGCTGCGCACCGAACACGACCTCGAATTGCAGCTGGTGGCCAAGCTGGAGCCCAACGGGCCGACCGAGAAGCTGATCGCCGAATTGGGTATCAGCGACGTCGTGCACACTTCCAGCGGCTTGTCCGACGAAGAGCTTGCGAGCCTGTTCGCCTCGGCTGAAATCGCCTGCATCCCCTCGCTTTACGAAGGCTTCTCACTGCCCGCGGTGGAGGCCATGGCCAGTGGGACACCCATTGTGGCCAGCCGTGCCGGCGCGCTACCCGAGGTCCTGGGCCCCGACGGTGAATGCGCCGACCTGGTGACGCCGGGCGACGTCACGGAACTGACCGCCGCACTCGGCCGCCTGCTCGAATCCCCCGCCCGCCGTCAGTGGCTGGGCACGGCGGGCCGGCGCCGCGCGCTCGACGTCTTCAGCTGGGAATCGGTGGCCGCACAGACCGTGCGGGTCTACGAGCAGGCGATCGCCCGGACCGGGCGCGTGACGAACTCTGTCGAGGCGGTGGACGAATCATGCTGACCGTCGACTACGACCGCCTCGACGTCGGGCCGGGTACCACGGTCATCGACGTGGGCTGTGGCGCCGGGAGGCACAGTTTCGAGGCCTACCGCCGCGGTGCCAACGTGATCGCCTTCGACCAGGACGCCGAAGAACTGGCTAACGTCGACACTCTGCTGCAGGCGATGGGCGAGGCCGGTGAGGCACCCGCATCGGCCAAGGCTCAGGTCGTGGTGGGTGACGCACTGGCGCTGCCGTATCCCGACGCGTCGTTCGACTGTGTGGTCGCCTCGGAGATCCTCGAGCACATCCCCAACGACGACGGCGCCATCGCCGAGTTGATTCGGGTGCTCAAGCCCGGTGGCAAGCTCGCGGTGACCGTGCCGCGCTGGCTTCCCGAGCAGATCTGCTGGCTGCTGTCCGACGAGTACCACGCCAACGAGGGCGGGCACATCCGGATCTACAAGGCCGACGAACTGCGCGACAAGCTGGTTCGCGGTGGCCTGGAGTTCACCTACTCCCATCACGCGCACGCCCTGCACTCCCCGTTCTGGTGGCTCAAATGCGCGGTCGGCGTGGAGAAGCCGAACCACCCAGCCGTCAAGGCGTACCACCAGCTGCTGGTGTGGGACATGATGTCGCGGCCGGCGCTGACCAGACTGGCCGAATCCGCGCTCAATCCGCTGGTCGGCAAGAGCGTGGCCCTCTACTTCGAGAAGCCGATCACGAATGCCACGCTCCAGTGATCTCGAGGGTGTGCCCGGCGTAGCCGACATCCTCACGCCGCAGCAATGTCGTCAGACAGCGGAATCGATTGCCGCCGTTCAGGAATCGTCGGGCGAGATCCCGTGGTCGGAGATCGGGCACACCGACGTGTGGGATCACGTCGAGTGCGCGATGGCCCTGACCGCGGCCGGCCTTCTCGAGCCGGCCCGCGCCGCCTACGAATGGTGCCGCCGCGAGCAGCGCGATGACGGGTCCTGGCCCATCCAGTACCGGCGCGGCGTGATCGAGGACGCCAACAGCGACAGCAACTTCTGCGCCTACATCGCCGCCGGCGTCTGGCACCACTATCTGGTGACCGGTGACGTCCGGTTCGCCGAGTACATGTGGCCGACGGTCCGGGCGGGAATCGACTTCGTCCTCGGTTTGCAGGCCGGTACCGGTGAAATCTATTGGGCGCAAGGGCCGTCCGGCGTTCTCGAGGAGGCGCTGCTGACCGGCTGCGCGAGCGTGTACCACAGCATCCGGTGCGCGCTGGCACTCGCCGATCGGCTCGACGATCCGCAGCCCGAATGGGAGGTCGCGCTGGGCCGGCTGGGCCACGCCATCGCCGAACACCCGGACGCCTTCACCGAGAAACCGCACCACTCGATGGACTGGTACTACCCCATTCTCGGCGGTGCACTGCGCGGCGAGCAGGCCAGCGCCCGAATCGCCCAGCGCTGGGACGATTTCGTGGTCGACGGACTCGGCATCCGCTGCGTCGACGACCGGCCATGGGTGACCGGGGCCGAGACCTGCGAGCTGGTCATGGCGCTGGACGCCATGGGCGACCGGTCGCGGGCACTCACCCAGTTCAAGTCCATGCAGCACCTGCGCGAGAAGGACGGCTCCTACTGGACCGGCCTGGTCTTCGCCGACGGGAAACGCTGGCCGGTCGAACGGACCACCTGGACCGCGGCGGCAGTCATCCTGGCCGCCGACGCGCTGTCGTCGACCACCGGCGGCAGCGCCATCTTCCGGGCCGCTGACCTGCCGCGCGGTCTCGAGGGCGAGTACGACTGTGAATGCGTCAGGCGCTGACCACGTCTCCGGCCGCTCCCGAGGTGCGCTCCAGGACCCGCAGCGAGCCGGTGCAGCCGACTTCGGTGAACTGGCCGGATTCGATTGCCCGGCAATAGATGTTGTAGGGCGGCCGGCCGCCGTCGCGCGGATCCGGGAAGACGTCGTGAATGATCAGCGTGCCGCCGGGGGCGACCCACTTGGCCCAGCCGTCGAAATCCTGCTGGGCGGCGGTCTCACTGTGCCCACCGTCGATGAACAGCAGATCCAGGGGTGTGCGCCAGCCGCGCGCGACGACCGGCGACTTACCGACCACCGCGACGATCGTGTCGTCGAGGTCGGCAGCGTCCAGCGTCCGCCGGAACGTGGGCAAGGTGTCGAACCGTCCGCTGACCGGGTCGACCATCGTCGTGTCGTGGAATTCCCAGCCGGCCTGGTGCTCTTCGGAGCCGTGATGGTGGTCGACGGTGTAGAGCACGCTGCCGGTCGCCGCGGCGGCGGCGCCCAGCATGACGGTGGACTTTCCGCAGTAGGTGCCGATCTCGACTGCCACCCCGGCGTCCAGGTAACGCAGCGCCGCGTCGTACAGCGCGCGCCCTTCGTCGGCCGGCATGAAGCCCACGACTTTCTCCGCCAATTCGAAAAGTCGGGAAGTTTGCGCTGCAGAGGCAGTATCGGTGCGGCTCATGATCCGAACCTAGCCCTTACGCATGGTCCATGGCCAGCGCGCACCTTGTCGGTGCAGGTCAGTTGTAGTAGCGTCCGGACATGTGTCTGATCCGGTAGCTCGGGAATCAACGCGACGCCGGTTGACCGCCAAGCAGGCCGCTACGGTGGACCGCTTGGGCCGGGCCGCGGTCGAGGTGCTGAGCCGAGAAGGTTTCTCCGGGCTGACAATTCGGATGGTCGCTGCTGAAGCCGGGGTCGGCGCGGCCACCGCCTACACGTACTTCTCGTCGAAAGAGCACCTGGTCGCCGAGGTGTTCTGGCGCCGACTGGCCTCGACACCGGCACCGCCGGACGACTCGCCGGACCCCGTCGACCGCGTGGTCGGTGTGCTTCGGCATATCGCGCTGCTGGTGGCCGACGAGCCGGAATTGGCCGGCGCGGTCACCACCGCGCTGCTCGGCAAGGATCCCGACGTCGAGCATCTGCGCTTCCGGATCGGCCGCGAAATACACCAGCGGTTGTGCACCGCCCTTGGGCCACAGGGTGATTCGGATGCCGATGTCATCGAGTCGCTCGAGCAGCTCTACGCAGGCGCGCTGGTGCGAGCCGGCATGGGGTACGCGTCCTACACCGAGATCGCCAGCCGGCTCGAGGCGTCCGCCCGCTTGCTGCTGACCTGAGGTTTCAACCGGCGAGTGCCCGGGCACGACCACCCCATGGATGTCGACCATCCTGAGTCCGACCAGCCATGGAACGCCGCGGCCCGATCCGAGACGGAGGCCGAGCGGCTGGACCGCAACTGGTCCAACCTGCTTCAGGAGCTCCGCGTCACCCAAACCGGCGTCCAGTTGCTCACCGGTTTCTTGCTGACGCTGCCCTTCCAGAACCGGTTCACCACGGTGAGCACCGACTTGCGTGTCGTGTACCTGGCGACCGTGATCTGCTCGCTGGCCGCGACGGTCCTGCTGGTGGCGCCGGTCGGCATGCACCGGATGTTGTTCCGCCGCCATAAGCTGCGTCCTCTGGTGGCGACCGCGCATCGTTTCGCGTTCTGCGGGCTCCTGCTGCTGGGCACCGCGCTGACCGGGGTGGCGATCGTCGTGTTCGGCACGGTGCTGGGTGAGGGTGCCGGAGTGCTCGCCGGCATCGTGACCGCTGTGGTGATGTTGGTGGCCTGGGTGGCGTTCCCGCTGTGGATGCGCCGCCTCGACGGGTGAGCCCCCGGGTTTGACCGGCGGGCCGGTTGGGAACACCCGCGCCATGTTGATTCGCAGAGTTGCCCGGCCAATGTTGGCAGCGGTGTTCATCGGTCAAGGATTCGAAGCGCTGAAAAGCCCGAAACCGGCCGCCGAAGCGGCCCGCCCGGCGCTCGAAGGTTTGCAGAAGCTGCCCGAGTCGGTCAGCGCCAACGTGCCGAACGATCCGGAGACGCTCGCGAGGATCACCGCGGCCGTTCAGATCGGCGGCGGGCTGCTGCTCGCCTCGGGTCGCCTGCCCCGAGTGGCCTCAGCGGCCTTGGCGGCCACCGTGATTCCGGCCAACCTCGGCGCGCACATGTTCTGGGATGAGCCCGACCAACAGCTCAAGGCCGAGAAGCGCCGCGCGTTCCTGACCGATATGAGCTTGCTCGGCGGTTTGATCATCGCGTCGGCCGACACCGCCGGGAAGCCGTCGCTGGGCTGGCGTGGACGCCGCGCGGCCCGCAAGGTCAGCGAGGCCGTCTCGGGCAGCCTGCCCGGCTCGAGCCACGGCCTGCTGGACAGCGACCTGCTGGACCGGGTCGGCCCCAAGGTCGGCCACGGCCTGCAGGTCGGCGCCGAGCGTGGTCGTGAGCTGGCCCTGAATGCCGGCGAGCGCGCTGCTCCGCTGTTGGAGACGGCACGCAAGCGTGGCGTCGAATTCGCCGAAATCGCCCGCGAGCGAGGAGCTGAGCTGGCCGACATCGCCAGCGAGCGAGGAGCCGAGTTGGCCGACGTCGCCCGCAAGCGCGGCGCCGATTTCGCCGACGTGGCCAGCGAGCGCGGCGCGGAGCTTGCTGATGTCGCCCGCAAGCGCGGCGCCGATTTCGTCGACGTCGCCAGGGATCAGGGTGGCGAACTCGTCGACACCACGCGCGCGCGAGCACGCAAGGCCAACAAGAAAGCCAAGAAGGAAGCCAAGAAGCTGGCCAAGCGCTGAGCCATTCGGATCACGGCGCGCGTAGCCCCTGCTGTATCCGGCCCGGAGGGTAGATTGGGCCGGACTGATTTCAGCGGGAGGAGCGAGCAATGACCACCGGTGACAACGACCCGAACGCGTACGGTCCGCCCGGGGGCTATCCCCCGCCTCCACCGACGGGTCAGCCGGGGAGTTATCCCCCGCCTCCGTCGGGATATCCCCCGCCGCCGCCCGGCTATCCGGGTGGGTACGCCCCGCCGCCGCAGAGTCCTTACGGCCAGCCGAGTTACGGCGGCGGTTTTCCGCCGCCGGTGCCTGCCGGTGGCCAGCCGGGCGGGCTGGGCATTCGGTTCGCTGCGCGTCTGATCGACGGCATCATCGTCGGGATCGTGTCGTTCGTGCTCGCGTTGCTGTTCGATGCGACCAGCAACATCCTTGTGACAGGGCTGTTTTCGGGCGTGTTGACGTTTGCGTACTTCGTGGTCTTCGAGGTCACTCAGGGCTGGACTCCGGCCAAGAAGATCCTGGGCTTGAGCGTGCACGGTCCCGGGGGCGCACCCAAGCCGAATGCCCAGCAGTCGGCGATCCGCAACTCGTTCACGTTGCTGTCGGTGATCCCCTACATCGGCGGCCTGCTCGCCGTCATCGCCTACATCGTGATCGCGGTGACGATCAACGGCAGCCCGACCAAGCAGGGCAAGCACGACGAACTCGCCGGCGGAACCCAGGTGGTCAAGGGCTGACCGCGGCGGTCAGATCACCAGACCGAGCAGCAGGACGACGATCAGGCCGGTCACTGACAGCACCGTCTCCATCAGTGACCAGGTCTTGATCGTCTGACCCACGGTGATCCGGAAGTACTGGTTGACCAACCAGAATCCGGCGTCGTTCACGTGCGAGAAGAACAGCGAGCCGGCCCCGACGGCCAGCACGACCAGCGACACCTGACCGCTGCCGAGCCCTTCCACCAGCTGCAGCACCAGCGCCGAGGCGGTGATGGTGGCGACCGTCGCGGAGCCGGTGGCCAGCCGGATCAGCACAGCCAGCACCCAGGCCAGCAGGATCACCGAGACATTGGCGGTCTTGGCCCAGTCGGCCAGGAGCGTGCCGATGCCGCTGTCGACGAGGACCTGTTTGAAACCCCCACCCGCGGCGACGATCAGGATGATGCCGGCCACCGGGGGCAGACCCGATTCGACGCACTTCATCACCTCGGACCGGCTCATCCCGGCGCCGCCACCCAGGGTGAAGATGCCGACGATCACCGCGATCAGCAGCGCGACCAGCGGGGTACCCAGCACGTCGAAAGTGATTCGGAACCATTGGTTCTCGTCGTCGATGAAGATGTCGACCAGCGCCTTGCCGAGCATCAGTACGACGGGCAGCAGCACGCTGAACAGCGTCACCGCGAAGGACGGTCGGCGACTGCCGCGGTTCTCGTCGGGAATGACCTCGGCCTCCGGGCCGGCGGCGCGCAACGCGGCAGCACCCGAACCGAACGTGTCGGGCGCCTCCACCACAACCCAGCGCCCGGCCAACTTGCCGAACAACGGGCCGGCCACGATGATCGTCGGGATCGCCACTGCCACACCGAGCGCCAGCGTCAGACCGAGGTCCGCGTGCAACAGGCTGATCGCGGTCAGCGGTCCCGGGTGCGGCGGCACGAAGCCGTGCATGGCCGAAAGGCCGGCCAGTGCCGGGATTCCCACGGTGATCAGAGACAGCTGAGAGCGTCGCGATACCAGGTAGATGACCGGCATCAGCAGGACCAGGCCGATCTCGAAGAACATCGGCAGGCCGATGATCGCGCCCACCAACGCCATCGCCCACGGCAGCGCGCGCGGCGAGGCACGCCCGACGATGGTGTCGACGATTTCGTCCGCGCCACCGGAGTCGGCCAGAAGTTTGGCGAACATCGCACCCAGCGCGATCAGGATGCCGACACCCGCGGCGGTGGAACCGAAGCCGTCGCTGAAGGACTTCAGCACCTTCTCCAGGTTCTCCCCGGCGACGATGCCGACGGTCAACGCACCGAATATCAAGGACAGGAACGGGTGCAGGTGCAGCACGGTGATGAGCACGACGATCACCGCGATACCGGCGAGGAAGGCCAGTATGAGCTGCCAGCCGGGCGCGACCGGTGTCGCCAGTTTGGGCGCTTCGGCCAGGAGGATGGCGTGGGTGTTCATCGGCGTCACTTTCCTTCAGCGCGGGATACGTAGTTGTCGACGATCGAGTCGATGCTCTGATCGACGTCGATGCTGATGCCGTCTTCATCGGCATCGAGGGGTTCGAGCGTGTCGAATTGCGATGCCAGCAGGCTCGCCGGCATGAAATGGCCTGGCCTGCTTGCCTGTCGGCGGGCGATGACCTCCGTGGTTCCGCTCAAGTGCAGGAACTTCAGGTCGGCGCAGTGTCGTCGGAGCTGATCGCGGTACGCGCGCTTGAGCGCCGAGCAGCTCATCACACCGCCGCGGGGGTGCTCGGCCAGCCACACCCCGATCGCCTCGAGCCACGGGTAGCGGTCCTCGTCGTCGAGAGCGTGGCCTGCGGTCATCTTGGCGATGTTGGCCGGTGGGTGGAAGTCGTCTGCGTCGGCGAAAGGCACCCGTAGCCGCTGCGCCAAGGCCGCGCCAACGGTGGATTTCCCCGAACCGGACACTCCCATGACGACGATGGGTGAGGTCATGCCTGCGTCTACCCTGCTGTTCGGCATGTCACACAGCATTCATCAATAGTCATACCTTTGCAATACCAAATCGTGATGAATCTGTTTTTACCTGGCTGTGCTCCATGTATGACAACATGTATGAGTGGGTTCCGAGCCAATCGTCAGCGAGCTGCACAGCAGCGTGCTGACCGCGCTCGGCGAAGCGATCGTCTCCGGCCAGTACCAGCCCGGGCATGTGCTCACCCTCGACGGCGTCAGCGCCGACCACGGGGTCTCCCGCTCGGTGGCGCGCGAGGCCATCCGGGTCCTGGAGTCCATGCGGATGGTCGCGCCACGCCGCCGGGTCGGCATCACCATCCAGCCGTCGAGCAAGTGGAACGTGTTCGACCCCAGGGTCATTCGCTGGCGGTTGGATGTCGGTGACCGTGCCGCACAGCTGATGTCGCTGTCGGAGTTGCGGCGTGGTTTCGAGCCTGCGGCTGCCGCATTGGCGGCGCGGCGCGCCGATCCCCATCAGTGCCGGATCATGGCCGCCGCCGTGTCCGACATGGTGGTACACGGCCGCTCCGGCGACTTGGAGTCATATCTGCTGGCGGACAAGATTTTTCATCGCACATTGTTGGAGGCGAGCGGCAACGAGATGTTCCGGGCGCTCAACGATGTGGTCGCCGAGGTGCTCGGCGGACGAACACATCACGGCATGATGCCCGATCGGCCCAACCCCGCCGCGATCGAACTGCACGACGAGGTCGCGCGCGCGATACGGATGCGCGACGAGGCGGCCGCCGAGCGCGCCATGCGGGCCATCATCGACGAAGCCGCGACAGCACTGGCTGGTGATCTCTCGGCGCCGTCCGGGAATTAGGTTGCGGGCCTAGGCCGCCGGCTGCACATGGAAGTACATCATCAGGCCCTCCACCTTGGTCACGGTCACCGTCTGCCGCGTTGTTTCGCCTGCGGCCGTCACGTCGCAGTGCGCCTCCGCACCGGTTTTGCCGTCCAGACCGCCGTCGCAGTCGGCTGAGTCGACCGTGGCCCCGGACGACTGCGACACCGTCTTGGCCACCAGCTTGTCGAGCTGTTCCTTCGATGCGGCAGGGACCATGCTGTAGCTGATGTTCTCACCGTCGATCTCCGTCGCGGTGACCACGAGGTCGAAGCTGTCGGAGCCGTTCAGCAGCACCTCGCAGCGGGTGGTCTTACCGACCTCGCCCCGCAGATTCTCGGCACAGGTCACGGTTTGCGGCTTCTCGCCCGCCTTCTGCAGCCGCTGGGTGATGTCTTTCTCGAGATCCGTTTTCGACACGGCAAGCCCACCGGTGCTGACGTCGAAGGAGCATCCGCTCAGCGCGGCTGCGGCGACACCCACGGCGGTGAGCCCGGCGCCGAGCGCCGTCGTGGCACGCATCGTGACCTCCAGCCGGCCGGCGGCGCGGACGGCCGCACGATGCAAGCAAGATATCAAGTGGTTCACTACATCTGTGACCAGAACACCAGCACTCGCGCGCCGCTTCTTCGACCGTTACGAGCCCGTACACGGCATCACATACTTCGCGCCAGGTGGGCGAAGTGCCTTCGACGCCATGGGATTCGTCGGGTTCTGGCGCGGCTACTTCGCCGGCCGCTCGGCACCGCTGGGTCGGGTGCCGGTGGAGGTGGTGACCGCGACTTTCTACAACTTCTCCACCGAACGGGTGGCCAAGGCGATACCGGCGATCTGGGACATTGCCACCCCCGCGGAGGTGCTACAGGTCCGGCAGGACATCGCGGTCGCGACGCTGCAAGGCTACGGGCTCAGTGACGACACCCCGGGAGTGGCCGAAGCCGCCGAACTGGCCGGTCTGGCGGCACGACACGCACCGCTGGACGGCCGGCCGCTGTTCGCGGCGAATCGGGCGCTGCCCTGGCCGGACGCCCCACTGGCAGCGCTGTGGCACGCCGCGACCCTGTTACGTGAGCACCGCGGGGACGGGCACATCGCCGCGCTGGTGAGCGAAGGCATCGGCGGTCGTGAATCCAACGTCTTCCATGTCGGCGCCGGCGCGGTGCCCGCTGATTTCATCAAACGCAGCCGCGACTACTCCGATGAGGAGTGGGACTCGTGCGTGGGGTCGCTCGCACAGCGCGGATTGCTGACGCCCGCAGGAGCTCTCACCGAAGCAGGCCGGGCGTTGAAGGACCACATCGAACTGCGCACCGATGCCCTGTCGCTGCCCGCGCTGGATGTCCTTGACGACGACTCCGTGGAGCGCTTGTTCCAGGCCCTCACGCCGATCACCCGGCAGGTCATCGCCGGCGGTGACCTGCCCGCGGCGACACCGATGGCGCTGCGCCGCGACGAACTCGACGACGGCAGCGCACACCTGTAGGAAACCGCGCCTCAGCTCGACTTGCGATGCAGCGCTTCGGGTTTGTGCACGGCGTCGTTTCCGCTCTTGTCGCTGCGGACCCGATACTGGGGATCGGAGGCCGACGCGCGCACCGTACGCTTCGCAGCGGTGGTGTCGGAGGTGATCTTCTCCTCCACCGTCCCCTCGGCGGTGCTGCCGTGACTCTGCCAGGTGACTTTGTCACCCTTGTGGAATTCGTCCTTGCCCATCCCTGCGCGTACCCGCGCACGGCCGGCGCTAACCGGTCACAGGTTGCGGTTCCACTCCACCCAGCCCGATCCGGTCCTGCCGTCAGTGGTTTCGACGGTGACCCAGGCCCGCGGGAAGAAGCTCACCTGACCCTCCGGTGCCACCAGCCGGACGGGCGCGTGACCGCGGATATCGACCGTCGTCTCGACCGGACCGGGCAGGTAATCGATAGTCGTCGTCAGCGGTAACCCGTTGTCGGAGAACGTCGCTTCGGCACGCACAGTCGTCGTCTCGGTGACCGGTTCGCCGGCTCGCTGCAGGTAGCCGACGCTGATCGGATCCATACCGGGGATGCGCAGGTCGACACCGTGCAGGTGGGTGCCGTCGTCGAGGTGCAGGGCGCTCCAGACCCAGTCCATGCTCCACCAGTCCCGAACACCGTGGGAGTGATCGCGCTGCCCCGGGACTGCCTCGAACTGGTGCACCCGCCCGTCGATGGTGACGGTTCCGGTTACGCTGCAGGGGATTTCATACCGGGTGGTGATGCGATACGCGTACGGTGTCCCGACCGTCGTCCAGGTGAGGTCCATGGCCAACTCGACCGGCCGGCCGGGCTCGTCGCGCAGCAAGGCCGACGGATCGTCGTATTCCAGTGCGGTACCGCGGACCTCGACGCGGTAGGTCTGCAGCGGCGTGATGGCGCCGTGGCGCAGTTCGGCGCCGTCGGCCTTGGCCACGAGGGGGTCGGCGGGCATCGGCGCCTCGAAGTTCACCAGCGCAACGGTGGGCATATCGGGACCGCACACCAGCGCGTTGATCCATGCGACGTTCTGGTTGGGCACCAGGCCGAGCCGCAGCCAGCCACCGATGCCCTGAGCCGGGTCGGCGAAGTCCCAGTACCAGCTCTCGTTCCACAGTGGCTCGTCACCGGGCTGATGTGCGCCTTCGTCGGCGGGGTCGGGCGTCAGAGCCGCGACGGGCGCGGCCGGTGGCAGAACGTCGAGCGCACCGGTGTCGAGGACATGGCTGGTGTGCCGGTCCAGCATGGTCAGGAACATCTCGTCGCCGCGGTCGGTGCGCTCGACAAGCATCGACGAGACCACCGCCATCATCACCCCCGCGAAGCTCTGGCGCCGGACGCCCTCGCGCACCTGGTCGAGAGTGACACCCGAATCAGGGCCCAGCCCTTCGTGATACGCGCGAAGCAGCTCGTCGTAGTGGGCACGCCGATCATCGATGGTGACGGCACATCCGATGAAGTACGCCACGTCGGTCATGGCCGGGCCCCAGGTGACCGTCTGCCAGTCGACGACGGTGAGGTCGCGCCGGGATCCCGGGCGGCCGAACAGCATGTTGTCGAGCCGGTAATCGCCGTGCACCAGACCCTTGATGCGCTCCGGCAGGGACTCGTCGGCCACGTAGGCATCGAAACTGCCCGCCAGCCGTTCACACACATGCCGCTGGTCGGCGGTGATCGCGTCGCCGTAGCGGTCGGCGAAGCCGGCCCAGAGCTGACCGATCAGGGCCTGGTCCAGCGGCGCCGCCCGGGTCAGCCATTCGGCGTCGGCGAGGCTCTCGTTGCCGATCACCGGGGCGTGCAGGCGGCCCAGTTCGTTCAGCGCCAGCACGGCGTCTTCGATTGTGGCGCCGCGGATTTCGTTACCGACCTCGGCGGGAGCCGCGTCGTCGAGAAGCAACGTGAAGATGCCCGTCTCGGGGTCGTAAAAGTGGTGGTAGCACTCGGCCACCGGACCGCCGAGGCGTGGGGCGACGTCGGCATAGAACTTGACCTCGCGCTCGTAGAGCCCCAGCGCCATTCCGGTCTGTCTGCTCGTCGGATCTGTCGCGGCGACCTTGAGAACTACCGAGACTGGTCCCTCGACACTGTCGGCATACGTCAGTCCGACCCGGTAGCACTCGCTCATCTGACCGGTACCGATGCGGTCGATGGTGAAGCCTGCGACCGGAAAACCGATGGCGGCGGTCAGCCATTCAGCGGTCAGGTCACTCGGTCGCTCGATGACGATGTCGTTGGTCTGCACGCGACCAACCTAGGACACATCCCTGGCGGCCCGGAAGGTTTTCCCGCCATTTCTTGACGGGTGTCAAATCAGTCCTGGTCAGGCTAGCGGCCGGCCAGCGAAAACCCTGCCCACGCCTCGCGACGGTGCGGATGCGGGTCGTAATCGACGCGGGTGTGCCGGTCGAACACCAGCACCGGGCGCTCCGCTTCGGTGTAGCGCGGCCAGCCCTCGCCCGGCACGCCGGTACGGCTGAAATGCCGCCATCTGGTCTGCAGATCTCGGCTGACCTTGAGCGCCGAGCGCCTGTCCATCGCCGCGGTCAATGCGGCGCCGAACCGGGTCCGGTAGATGTCGAAGACGGCCAGCAGTTCGGTGGCATGGGTGGCACCCAGGCCCGACCAGTGCAGGGTCCGCGGTGCGTAGTCGTAGCGGTACACATAGGTCGGCGCGTGCCTGCCGTGCGCTTCGGCGATCTGCCAGGCAGCGGTTCCGAACGCGAAGTCACCGCCGAGCTGGACGCAGGCCGCCGGCCGTGGGTAGCCCGGGTAGGCCGCGGTGATGCGTTGGCGCGCTTCGGGTTCCGCACTCGCCAGCAGGCGTTCGATGGCGGGCTCGGTGGTCGGCAACAACTTCATGAACCGGGTGAACAGCTTGCCTTCGTCGGCGTTGGTACCGACGATCAGCGGCACCTTGTGGATCGCGCCGCGCCGCATCGCCGCGATCGGATCGTCGGGCAGGACGTCGTCGCCGTAGGTGGGGCCGAGCGAGAAGGCACCGTCCATGTCGGTCATGCTCTCGACGAGCAGGGTGTCGAGGGCGGCGACCAGATCCCGCGGCCGGGCCCGCATCACGGTTTCGGCGCCGTCGTCTCCGCCGGCCCCGAGCAGCCGGGCGAACTTGCCGGCAATCGTGGCGGCGGTCTCCGGGCCGCTCACCAGGCCGGAGGCCGGGCTCTCTGAAATAGCTTGCGCAAAAAGGCCTTCGGCTTCCGGAACGGCCAGCAGCGTCGCGACGGCATGTGCACCGGCGCTCTCGCCGAAGATCGTCACGTTGCCGGGGTCACCACCGAAGGCACCGATGTTGTCGCGTATCCAGCGCAGCGCCATCACGAGGTCGCGCAGGAACAGATTGCTGTCGATCGGGGTGTCCGGCGTGGACAGCGACGAGAGATCCACGCAGCCGAGGGCGCCGAGGCGATAGTTCACCGAGACGTACACGCAGCCACGGCGGGCCAGGGCAGCGCCGTCGTAGAGCGGGGTGGCCGAGCTGCCCATCAGGTAGCCGCCGCCGTGGATGAAGAACATCACCGGCAACGGTTCGTGGTCCGGCTCGCTGCCCGTCCACTGCGGAGTGACGACGTTGAGCGTCAGGCAATCCTCGCCCATCGGCTGATACTTGCCCACCGCCAGCATCGTGTAGCGGCGCTGCTGAGGGGCACAGTTGGCGAAGCCGTGGCAGTGCCGGACGCCGCGCCACGGCTGCGGGGGCTGCGGCGCGCGGAAGCGCAGCGCACCCACCGGTGGGCGGGCGTAGGGAATCGAACGCCACCTGTTGACCCCGTTGCGGACGAACCCCTCGACGATGCCGCTGCGCGTGGTGGCGCGGACGGTGTGTTCGTGCATCACTCGACGGTAGCGAACATTCCGCTCCCCGACGCGCCTGACAACCCGAACTGCTGCGGCCCGCTAGCCTGTCGGGATGCGGATCGCCGTGCTGCTCACCGCGTCGCTGCTGGTCGCGGGATGTTCCGGCGCGACGGGCGGCCAGGCGCGCCAAACTCAGCTGACACCGATCACCCCGTCGCGCACGGTCACGTCGTCGTCTGCGCCGTCGTCGTCCACCTCGGCCACCCCCACGTCGTCGCTGCCGGCGCCCGCGGCCGGGGTGCCGATCGCCGAGGCGATCCGATGGATCGAGGCGGCTCCCCCGATCGACGCCGCGCAGTACCACATCGCGTTGCGCGGCGGGGTCACCGCCGACCTCGGCGAGGATGTCGCGTTCACTACCCCTGGCGGTACCACCTGCATGACGGATGCCAAGCACGGCGCCCCGGCGCTGGCCTGCCTGGTGGAGCTGACCAGCCCGCCGCCACGGCCGCCGGACGTGTACGGCCAGTGGAAGGGCGGCTGGGTCGACTTCGACGGTTCGACGGTCCAAGTCGGTTCGGCGCACGGCGATCCGGGCCGCTTCGCCGCGGGGCAGGGCCGCGAACTGCCGTATGACGCGTCGTTGTCGTTCGGCAATTACCGCTGCCGCACCGACGCCAGCGCCCTGGTGTGCGTGAATTACGCCCAACAGTCGGCGGTACGGCTTGCCGCCGACGGCGTCGACGCATTCGCGTGCGCTCGGCAGGTCACCCCGCCGGCCGGCATCGGCGTGCAGTACGTCTGTTAGTGCGTGTGCGCCGGGTAGGCGTGGATCATCGCGGTGGCCAGTTTGGGTACGGCGTGGGTCAGGTCGTGTTCGGCTTCGTGGGCGATGTGATGTGCTTGCGCCAGAGTGAGATCGGGATCGATGTCGAGTTCGGCATCGACGTGCAGCCGGTGACCGATCCATCGCATGCGCACACTGCGCACCGCCCGCACTTCCGGCCGGGCAGCGAGCGTCGCCTCAGCCGACTCGACGAACTCCGGATCGACGCCATCCATCAAGCGGCGGAACACATCCCGAACCGCGGTGCGTAGCACCGCCAGGATGGCCACGGTGATCACCAGACCGATGATCGGGTCCGCCAGCGGAAAGCCAAGGGCGACACCGCCCGCGCCGATCACCACGGCCAGCGAGGTGAAGCCGTCGGTGCGGGCGTGCAGCCCGTCGGCGACCAGAGCCGCCGAGCCGATCCGGCGCCCGACACGGATGCGGTAGAGCGCGACCCATTCGTTGCCGATGAACCCGAGGAGCCCCGCGAGCGCGACCCAGCCGAGGTGCTCGATGGGCCGCGGGTTGATCAGCCGCCCGATGGCCTCGTACCCGGCGACGATCGCCGACAGGGCGATCATCGCGACGACGAACATCCCGGCGAGATCCTCCACGCGGCCGAAGCCGTAGGTGTAACGCCGCGTTGCGGCTTTGGTACTCAACGCGAATGCGATCCACAGCGGCACCGCGGTCAGCGCGTCGGAGAAGTTGTGGATGGTGTCGGCGGCCAGTGCGATCGACCCGGACGCCATGACGACGGCGATCTGGGCAAGCGCGGTCACACCCAGCACGACAAGGCTCGTCTTGACCGCGCGGATGCCCGCCGCACTGGACTCGAGCGCGCTGTCGAGACTGTCGGCCGCGTCATGGGAGTGCGGAGCGAAGATGTCGGTGATCGCTGCGCGCAGACCGGAATGGTGGTCATGGTCATGGTCGTGGTGCAGTGCAGCGGTGCGCTTTTCGCTGTCGTCGTGGATGTGAGCCATCACGCGCTCCCTCTGGCCGGCAACTCGTGCACCCCGCGATGGTGGGCCGGGGTCCCGCCGGCGGCGTGCTCGGCGTTGTACACCGCGTCGGTGACGAGTTGACGTACGTGGTCGTTCTCCAGGCGGTAGAACACCTGGGTGCCTTCTCGTCGGGTGCGAACCAGACGGGCCATCCGCAGTTTGGCCAGATGCTGGGAGACCGACGGCGCCGGCTTGTGGACGCACTCGGCGAGATCGTTGACGCTGAGTTCGCCGTCGATCAGCGACCAGAGCAGTTGAACACGGGTGGCGTCGGCCAGCATGCGGAAGACCTCGACGACCAGCAGCGCATGGTCGTCGGCAAGCTGCCTATCTGCATTCATACGCAGATAATAGCGGAACAACGGAACAAATCGACCCGGTCGCCAGTTTGGCGTGAGGTGAATGAACACACGCTCGTGGTGTACGCCAACCCTCGCGGGCTGGCGTCACGCGCCAATGCGGCACTTCTGCGCGCGGTTACAGACCGGCCGGATACCGAGACTCGGGACCTCGTCGCCCTCTACCCGGACGGTCTCGTCGACGTCACCGCCGAGCAGGCGGCCCTGGAACGCGCGGATCAGGTGGTGCTGCAGTACCCGACCTACTGGTATTCGATGCCCGGGCCGATGAAGAGCTGGCTCGACCAGGTGATGACACCCGGTTGGGCGTACGGCCCCGGCGCGCCGGGCGTGCTGGCGGGCAAGACATTGCGGATCGCGACGACCACCGGCGGTGTCACCGAGGACTACCAACCGGGCCGGCTGCACGGGTTCGAGTACGCCGACCTTCTGGCGCCGCTACGGGCGACCGCGCGTCGACTCGGCATGCAGTTCGCCGAACCCCTTGTGCTCCATGGTGTTCGACATCTGAGCGATGACGAACTCGCCGCCGCGGCGGCTCGATACGAGGATCTGCTCGCCAAGCCCCTGGTCCCGGCTACGCGGCCAGAACTCCCTTGGCGCGCAGGATCGGAAGCACACCCTCGGCGAACCAGTAGGCCTCTTCGAGGTGCGGATAGCCCGACAGGATGAACTCGTCGAAACCGACCGAGTGGTACTCCCAGATCAGGTTGGCGACCTCTTCGTGGCTCCCCACCAGCGCGGTGCCTGCACCGCCCCGGACCAGCCCGACGCCGGCCCACAGGTTCGGGTAGATCTCCAGCTTGTCCGTGCGCCCACCGTGCAGGGCCGTCATCCGGCGTTGCCCCTCGGACTCCGAGCTGGCGTGCTGCTTGGTGGCCTGCTCGATCTGGTCCGGAGTCAGCTCGTTGACGAGCTCTTCGGCGACAGCCCAGGCTGCTGCCGAGGTGTCGCGGGTGATCGTGTGCAGCCGGATCCCGAAGCGCAGGCTGCGACCGCGCGCCGCGGCCAACTCGCGCACCGCGTCGATCTTGGCCTTCGCGGCCAGCGGCGGCTCACCCCAGGTGAGGTACACGTCGACATGCTCGGCGGCGATGGGCAGCGCGGCCGCCGACGAGCCACCGAAGTAAAACTCCGGCAACGGGTTCGGTGGCGCGGACACCCGCCCGTCGCGGATCTTGTAGAAGTCGCCGTCGAAGTCATACGACTCCTGCCCCCACACCGACTTGACGATCTGGAGGAATTCGCCGGTGCGGGCATAGCGCTCGTCATGGTCGAGCCAATCGCCGAATCGCTGTTGCTCGAGGTCGTCCCCGCCGCTGACGACGTTGAGCAGCAGGCGGCCATCGGAGAACCGCTGAAGAGTCGCCGCCTGCTGGGCGGCCAGTGTGGGCGGCACCAGGCCAGGCCGGAACGCCACGAGGAACTTCAGCCGCTCGGTTTCGGCCAGCAGAGCCGATGCCGTCAACCACGCGTCCTCGCACCAGGTTCCGGTCGGCGTCAGCACCCCCTCGAATCCGAGCCGGTCGGCGGCTCTGGCCACTTCGGCCAGATAGCGCCGTGTCGGCGGGCGGTATCCGTCGGGGATGATGTGGTGTGACGACGCATGCGATGCCCCGACGATCGAACGGCTGTCACCGTTGGTGGGCAGGAACCAGAAAAACTTCGCAGACAAGAAAAACCCTCCTAATTCGAACTGACGAGAACTGGCTCAAGCACACCGGCGTAGCGGCGGTCGACCCACTTCGAGAAGTCAGGCGCAGTCTGGATCTGCCCCGATTTCGCGAACAGATCGGCGATCTTCTGCTCCGATGCGATCACTTCGTCGCTGAGAGCTGTCGGCAGACGTAGGCTGCGGCTCTGCGACACTTCGGCAGCCTTCAGATCCAATCCCACTGCTGCGGAATATTTTTCGGCCCACTCCTGTGGGTGATCCTGAGCCCACTTCGCGGCCTTGGCGAACCTGACGAGCAGATCGGCGAGAGCGGAACTGCGCTTGGGATCGGCAAGCGCAGCGTCGGAGGCCACTCCGAACCAGTAGCCGTTGGTCACCCCCTTGGCCTGGGCGATCGACCGCACCGTCAGCTGCTGCTCGGCCTGAGCGGTGTAGGGGTCCCAGATCGCCCACGCATCGGCCTGGCCCGCCTTGAACGCCGACAGCGCATCGGCGGGCTGCAGGAACACCAGCTTCACATCGGCCGGTGTCAGCCCGGCCTTGTCGAGTTGACCCAGCAGGTGGCCGTGCGCGGAGCTGCCCTTGCCGACCGCGATGCTCTTACCGCGCAGGTCACCGACGGACTGGATCGGCGAGTCCGCCTGGACGAGGATTTGGTCCCCGACGCCACCACCGTTGTAGGCCGAGACCACCTTCACTTTCGCGTTGGATGCGGCACCGAAGATCGGTGGGGTGTTGCCGGTGATGGCGAAGTCGATTTTGCCCGCGGTCGCGGCCTCGATCTGCGGCGGTCCGGACGTGAACGTCGAGAACGCGATCTGGTAGGGCAGGTTGTCCAGCGCACCCGCGGCGCGCAGCAGCGACTCGGTCCCGCCCTTCTGATCACCCACCTGCAAGGTGAGGCCCGAGAGTTCACTGAGCGGAACCGTCGTCGGAGCCTGGGCTGCACCCGTGTTCTGCTGGCGCGACACGCAGCCCGTCAGGAGCAGCCCGACCACGGTCAGCGCGATGAACGCGCGACGAAATGCTATGAGAGACAACCTAGCTCCTGTCAGATCTGAACACCGAGTTGCGAGAGCAACTCGGTGCGGTGATTGTCGTTGGCGGTCGACGAGCTGCCAGTGGGCAGCCGTGGGTCGGTGATGGCCGTCTGGAATACCACTTCACCGTCGTCCAGGACCAGCACCTGATCCGCGAGCGCGACAGCCTCGTTGACGTCGTGGGTGACCAACAGCACCCCGAACCGGTGGCGCCGCCACAGCTGCAACAACAAGGAGTGCATGCTGAGCCGCGTGAGCGCATCCAGGGCGCCGAACGGTTCGTCCAGCAGCAGCAACTGCGGCTCGGCGACCAGGGCCCTGGCCAGGGAAACCCGTTGTGCCTGACCGCCGGACAGTGTCAGCGGCCACGCATCCGCGCGATCGATCAGGCCGACATCGGCCAATGCCTGGTCGGCCCGCTCGGCCACCTCGGCGCGAGAAAGCCGGAATCGGGTCAGCCCGTAGCCGACGTTGGTGCGCACCGTGCGCCACGGAAACAGCCTCGGCTCCTGGAACGCCAGCGCCGGTGCTCCGCTGACGATGCGCTCACCGGTATGGTCCTGGGACAAGCCGGCCAGCACGCGCAGCACGGTCGATTTCCCGGATCCGCTACGCCCCACCAATGCGACGATCTGGCCCGCGCCGACCGCGACCGAAACATCCTTGAGCACATGATGTTCGCCGTACCACTTGTCGATGTGCCGCAGTGATCCGGCCACCCCGGTCTGGCGATCGTAGGTCACGGTCATGACCGATACCTCAGTGCGCGGCGCTCCAGGGAACGCACGATCGCATCAGTCGTGATGCCCAGCAGCGCATACACGATCAGACCGAAGATGATGATGTCGATGCGCAGGAAGTCGCGTGCGTTGTTGATCAAGTAGCCGATGCCTTTGTCGGCGTTGATCTGTTCGGCGACGATCAACGTCAGCCACGCGATCGCGAGTGATTGCCGCAGGCCCACCAGTACCTGGGGCGCGGCGCTGGGCAGAATGATGTTGGCGAACCGCTGACGAAATGAAAAGCCAAGCACCTCAGCTGTTTCGAACAATTTTGGGTCGACCTGTCGGATAGCCGAGAAGGTGTTGAGGTACAGCGGGAAACTGACACCGAGCGCGACCAGCAGAACCTTGGGAAGTTCGCCGATACCGAACCACAGGATGAACAGCGGGATCAGACCGAGGTGAGGTAGCGCCCGCAACATCTGCATAGGCGGGTCGACAGTCGCCTCGGTCCACCGGGACAGGCCCACCGCGCTGCCCAGGCCGATCCCGATCACGCCGCCGAGCAGCAGTCCCTGCACCACCCGCGCTCCGGATACCCGCAACGCATCGGCGAGCTGACCATTGCGGATGAGTTCGAGCCCGGCCTCGGCGATCAGCGACGGTGCCGGCAGTACTTCTTGGGAGATGAATCCCAACGCGCTGCCCAGCTGCCACAACGCCAGCAGGAACACCGGCGAAGCCCACCGGGCGATCGTCCACTTACGCTCCCGGCGGCGTGGACGGGTGCGTGAACCGGCAGGCAGGACCGGCGCAGAAGCCTGCACGGCTGATGTGGTCACGGTGTGTGGGTCCCCCGGCGGCACGTGGGTGGCTGACGATCGGCACGCGACAGCACGAATCAGCCGCGTCCATCGACCCTAAAAACGACCGCTCGCCCGGTGAAGGGTTTGATTCGTGGTGACCAAAAGATCCGGGGGTCAGCGCCAGCCGTCAGCGGCCTTGGCGGCGCGAACCAGCGCATCGCACAGTTCCCGCAACTCGGCCGCGGCCGCACCCTCGTCGACCGCGGTCGCGACGTCTTCGGCGGCACACCGCACCTGGAACACCCGATCGGACAGTTCGGCGGCCTCGTCGGCTGAGAGCACCACGGCATCCTCGGGAATGGCGCTGCCCTTGACCAACGCGCGCTGCTCGTAGGCGCGCTGCCGGCAGGACTGGCGGCAGTACTGCCTGCGCCGGCCCATCCCGACGTCGGCCACCTCACGTCCACACCACCGACACGGCTGGGACCGGGAACGACGCGTCACATCATGTGACTGTAGACGGCATGGCGAAGTGATCCCGGTATCATGGGGGGTCGAGTCGGGAACCGTAGCGAGTGGTCTTGCGTTGACTACCCGGACTTCATAAAGGGCTCCGGCCCTTGACAGACACTGAGGAGAGTTGACGATGGCTGATCGTGTCCTGAGAGGCAGTCGCCTCGGAGCCGTGAGCTACGAGACGGACCGCAACCACGACCTGGCGCCGCGTCAGATTGCGCGGTACCGCACCGAGAACGGCGAGGAATTCGAGGTTCCGTTCGCCGACGACGCCGAGATCCCCGGCACCTGGCCCTGCAAGAACGGCCTCGAGGGCACCCTCATCGATGGCGACCTGCCCGAACCCAAGAAGGTCAAGCCGCCGCGCACCCACTGGGACATGCTGCTGGAGCGCCGCTCGATCGAGGAGCTCGAAGAGCTGCTCAAGGAGCGGATGGACCTGATCAAGTCCAAGCGCCGCGGCAGCTGATCGCCGCCTAGCTACCTGACGATGCCGCGGGCGCGGTCCAGTCGCCCGCCGAGGCCCCACTGGGCGACCTTGACCATCGCTTCGCGGATGTTCGAGCCGCTCATCTTCGACACGCCGAGTTCGCGCTCGCGGAACGTGATGGGCACCTCGGTGACGGTGAACCCGCTGTTGATCGTGCGCCAGGTCAGGTCGATCTGGAAGCAGTAGCCCTTGGAGTCGACCGCGGACAGGTCGATCTTTTCCAGCACCTCACGCCGGTAGGCGCGGTAGCCCGCGGTGATGTCGTGGATGCCGACCCCAAGCAGTACACGGGAGTAGGTGTTGGCGGTCTTGGACAGCACCAGCCGCCGGTAGGGCCAGTTGCGCACCGTGCCGCCCTGCACGTAGCGCGACCCGATCGCCAGGTCCGCGCCGTTGTCGATGGCGTCGAGCAGCCGGTAGAGCTGTTCGGGCGCATGGCTGCCGTCGGCGTCCATCTCCACCAGCACGTTGTACTGGCGGCTCAGACCCCAGGCGAACCCCGCGAGGTACGCCGCGCCGAGGCCGTCCTTGGCGTTGCGGTGCATCACGTGAACCCGGTCGGTGTCGGCCAGCGCGAGCTCGTCGGCGAGCTCGCCCGTCCCGTCGGGGCTGCCGTCGTCGACGATCAGCACGTGCACCTCAGGGCAGGCCTTGTGCACCCGGCCCACGATCAGCGGCAGGTTCTCCAGCTCGTTGAACGTCGGGATGATCACCAGGGTGCGTTGGCTGGGCCGCACGGCGCCCGTGTTTCCCCGGTCGGTCATGACTCTCCTTTGTCGTGCTGCCCGGCCAGGGCGGCGGTTGAATCGCCCTGCTCCGGCGTGTTCTCGCCGTCGTCTTCGCCCCCGGACATGCTGCCTGCGTCCCGTTCCCGCCGCCTACGACGCAACGGACGCATGAACCAACCATTGTGCAGCATGGCCCCGATCACGACCGAAATGGCGGCTCCGACCAGCACCCATTGGACCAGCGGGCCCCATCGCGTGGCCGGGGTTTCGCTGGTCTTGAGCCGCATCGTCAGGTCCAGATACCCCGGCGTGAAGAACTGGGTGCGGGCGATTTCCGCACCGTCCGGGGCGATCACCGCGCTGATACCGGTGGTGCCGGCCACCACGACGTAGCGGTCATGTTCGACGGCCCGGGCGCGCGCGAACGCCAGCAGCTGTTCGCTCATGTTCTGGTCGAATGTGGCGTTGTTGGTCGGAACGGCCAATAGCTGGGCGCCGTTGCGCACCGATTCGCGCAGCGCCCGGTCGAAGATGACCTCCCAGCAGGTGGCGACACCGACCGGCACACCGGCGGCGTGCACGACGCCCGAACCGCTGCCGGGCACGAAGTAGCCGGCCCGGTCGGCGAACGACGACAGGTGCCGGAAGAATCCCCGCCACGGCAGGTACTCACCGAACGGCTGGATGATCTGCTTGTCGTGGCGCTCCCCCGGCCCCGTGACCGGATCCCAGACGACGACGGTGTTCGAGGCGTACGGATTCTGCGGGGTCCAGTCCGGGCGCGCGACGACGGCACCGACCAGGATCGGCGCGCCGATCGCCTGCGCGGCCACGCTGATCTGCTGGGCTGCGTCGGCGTTGGTCATCGGATCGATGTCCGAGGAGTTCTCCGGCCAGATCACGAACTGTGGCTGGGGTGCCCGGCCGGCGCGCACGTCCTCGGCCAGCTGCACGGTCTGGCGGACGTGGTTGTCGAGCACCGCGCGGCGTTGACTGTTGAAGTCCAGCCCCAGCCGCGGCACGTTGCCCTGGACGGCGGCCACCGTGACCGTCGGCTCGTTGCCTGCTCCCCCGGCGGCGCGACGGACCTGAGGGGCGGCCACCGCGGTGGTGAGCAACACCGCGGTGATGCACAGCCCGGGCAGCAGCACCCCGGGCAGCGACACGTGCCCGGCCGGCTTGGCCTGGCTGCTGTGCTGCCACCAGCGTGCGATCTCGAGCACAAGCGCCGCCAGCGACGTGCCCATCAGGACGATCCCGAACGACAACAACGGCACCCCGCCGAGCTGCACCAACGCCAGGAAAGGGCCGTTTGTTTGCCCGAAACCGACTACGCCCCAAGGGAACCCACCGAACGGCACGGTCGACTTGAGCCACTCCTGAGCCGTCCACAACAACGCGAGCCACAGCGGCCAGCCGGGGACCCGGCGCACCACCACGGCCAGCAGCCCGAAGATCGCCGGGAAGAGCGCCTCCATGGCGGACAACGCCAGCCACGGCACCGGGCCGACCAGTCCACTGATCCACGGAATCAGCGGAATGTAGAACGCCAGCCCGAACAGGAAGCCGTAACCGAAGCCACCGGCCGGCGTCGTCCTGGGGTGCATCAGCACCCAGCTCAGCAGCGCGAAGCTGACCACCGCCGACCACCACCAGCCGATCGGCGGGAAGCTGATGCACAACAGCAGCCCGGCGGTCACCGCGACGAGGAGCCGGAACATCCGTGGCGGCAGTGCGGTGCGGATCCAATTCAGCAGTCGGCTAGCCATGAAGCACGACACCCCGGTGCACGGTTTCACGGCAGCGCGGCAGCGGATCGCCGGGCGCCAACCGCGGCAGCGCGGGCACCCGCGAGCGCGGATCGGTGGACCAGCGCTGCACGCCGTCGGCCGGAGCGGCCACGTCCAGGCCGCCGGCGCCGAGCTCCCACACCGCGTACGACGCGGGCGCACCCGGGACCAGGGTCCCGCTGACACCGTCCCGCACCCCGCCGGCCCGCCACGCGCCGCGAGTCGCGGCGGCGAACGCCGCACGCACCGAAATCGAACTGCCGTCGGTCTGGTGATTGCTGGCCGCACGCACCGTCCCCCAGGGATCGATGCTGGTCACCGGGGCATCTGAGCCGAACGCCAAAGGCACGCCTGCCGATGCTAGTAGTGCGAGCGGGTTGAGCGCGGCCGCTCTACCGATACCGAGGCGGCGGGCGTACATCCCGTCGGCGCCACCCCACAGTGCGTCGAAATTGGGTTGCATGCTGGCCGTCACCCCGCACTGGCCCAAGGTGGCCGCCTGCTGGGCGTTCACCATCTCCAGGTGCTCGAGCCGGTGCCCACAGCGGGCGACGGCGGGCGCGCCGAACCGGTCGACGAGCCGGCTCAGCGCCTCGACCACCGCGGTCACGGCGGCGTCGCCGATGACGTGGAATCCCGCGGTCACGCCGGCCTCGGTGCAGGCGAACAAATGGTCGGCAATGGCCTCGGGGTCGAGGTAGCAGTTACCGGTGCTGTCCGGGGCGTCGGCGTACGGCCGGCACAGCCAGGCGGTGTGCGAGCCCAGCGCGCCGTCGACGAACAGGTCTCCTGCCAGCCCCTGCGCGCCGGTGGTCTCGATCAGGGCGGTCGCCTGGGCGGCGCTGGACACCGCCTCACCCCAGTAGCCCACCACCTCTACCCCGTGCTCGGTGGCGCGCAGCTCCTGCCAATCGTCAGATCCGCCGATCTGGGGTCCGGCGCACTCGTGCACGGCGACGATGCCCGCGGCGGCCACCGCGTCGAGCGCGGCGCGCCGGGCCTCGGCACGCTGACGGACGGTCAGCAGGCGGCGGGCCTCGGAACGGACCAGGTGGTGAGCGTCCGCCGACAGCGGGCGCTGCGGGTCAAATCCGGCGACCGCGGGCAGGCCGGGCACCAGCTCACGCAAACCGGTCGAGGCCACAGCCGAGTGAACGTCGATGCGGGCAAGGTAGGCCGGGGCCGCCCCGACGACGGCGTCGAGATCCTCGGTGCTGGGCGCCTCATCACGAGCCCAGCCGGTGTCGTCCCAGCCATGCGCCCAGACCGGCTGGCCGGGATGGGCGGCGACGTGCTCGGCGACCAGGGACAGGCAGTGCTGCTTGGACGTCGCACCCGTCAGGTCCAGGCCCGTCATCAGCAGACCGGTCGACGTGACATGGATGTGGCTGTCGACGAAGGCGGGTGAGACGAACGCGCCGTCGAGGTCGATCGTCTGCGCGTCCGCGAACTGGGATCGGCCGACCTCGTCGCTGCCCAGCCAGGCGACGACGCCGTCGCGCACCGCCATCGCGGTGGCATCCGGGTGCGTCGGGCTGTGGATGCGCCCGCCCAGAAGCAGTGTGGTCACGGTCAGTCAGTCTCCCCCGCAGCTGCGGGACAGACGCAACGGGATCAGTACCGGCGGACGATGTTGGCGTCGTGGACCGGTCCGTGAACCTGTTCCTCGATGATCTCGCCGTCGATGTAATCGCCGCGACTGGAGTAGCCGGGCGCGGTCAGGTTGATGACGCTGACCCGGCGAGCGATGCCGCGGGTGAGCAGCATGCCGGCCACTGGTCGCACCACCCTACGAGTCGGGGGCAGCAGCATCAGCGCGCCGACGGCGGTGGAGACGATCCCGGGAATGAACATCAGGACGGTGCCGAGTGCGACGAGCATGCTGTCGGCGACCGCGCCCTGTGGGTCGGTCCGGGTGCGCTGCAGTTTGAGGATCTGCTTTTTGACCTGCGAGCCGGCCAGCGCGACACCGATGACCGAGGTCGCCAGCAGGATCAGGAGCGTCCAGCCGATGCCCACCGACCAGGTCAGGGCAGCCAGCACCGCCAGCTCGACCACGGCGTAGAGGAAGAACGTCCGCATCACCATGTACTGGCAACGACTCGCGTACCGGTCGGGTTCCGGTTGCCGCTGATAGCAGCCTGAGAGTTCGGTTACGCGGTGATCTCGAGCGCGACATGCACCTTGTCGATGCCGCCGCGAACAACGCTGTGCAGATAGAACCACCACGAGTGCTGCCAGTAGCGGCGCAGCACCTTGTTGTAGACGTCGCGGGTCTCCGAATCCGGCAGCACCCGCGCCGTCGCCTCCACCGCCGGGCCCTTCGGCTTCCCGAGCACGTGACATTCGGCGATGGTGACCCGCGGGGTGTTGCGGATCCGCTTCACCTTCCACGAAACGCGATCGGTGATGACCAGCAGACGGTCTCCGTCCGGGACACCCCAGATGGCCGTCGGCTTGGGGGTGCCGTCCTTGGTGAACGTGGTCAGCAGCAGATATTTCGACTGGGCGACATCGTGAAAGGTGGGCGCCATGGGTCAGGCGGCCCGCAGTTCCAGGCCGACGTTGCGCTTGGTGCCCCCGCGCAGCTTGGAGAAGAAATTGAACACCTTGCCGAGCAGCCCGTACCGGTTTCCGATCGCGTCATAGACCCGCTCGATCTGGGGGCCGCCGTCGAGGATGGTCGCGACCGCCTCCACGGCTTCGCCCTTGACGTTGCCGCTGCGGTCGCAGACGGCCAGCGTCACCCGCGGGGTGTTCCGAATCCGCTTGACCTTCCAGGAGTCCTTGCCGGTGATCACCAGAGCGCGGTCGCCGTCGGGGGCGATCCAGATCGGTGTCGGCTTGGGCCTGCCGTCCTTGGTGAAGGTGGTCAGCGAGACGTACTGAGACTTGATCACTTCGCCGAAACTGGGAGCCATCTGCCCAATCTAGCGCTCTCGTAGCAACCGGCTGGTTACCGTGCTTCCAAATCGCCTTCGGTCTCCAGCAGCACCTGACGCAGCCCGTCCAGCGTCGCCGGATCCGGGTTCTCCCACATGCCACGCCCGACCGCCTCGAGCAGTCGCTCCGACATCCCGTGCAACGCCCAGGGATTGGACTCGTTCATGAACTTGCGGTTCTCCGGATCCAGCACGTAGGACTCGGTGAGCTGCTCGTACATCCAGTCGGCCATGACGCCCGCGGTCGCGTCGTAACCGAACAGGTAGTCGACGGTCGCGGCCATCTCGAACGCGCCCTTGTAGCCGTGCCTGCGCATCGCCGCCATCCAGCGCGGGTTGACCACCCGCGCCCGGAACACCCGGGTGGTTTCCTCCGACAGGGTGCGGGTGCGCACCGCGTCCGGGCGGGTGTTGTCGCCGATGTAGGCCGCCGGCGCCGTACCGGTCAGCGCCCGTACGGTCGCCACCATGCCGCCGTGGTACTGGAAGTAGTCGTCGGAGTCGGCGATGTCGTGCTCACGCGAGTCGGTGTTCTTGGCGGCCACCACGATTCGCCGGTACTGGGCGGACATGTCCTCAGCCGCCGGCCTGCCGTCGAGTTCACGACCGTAGGCGAACCCGCCCCACGCGGTGTACACCTCTGCCAGGTCCGCATCGTCGCGCCAGTTGCGGCTGTCGATGAGTTGCAGCAGACCAGCCCCATAAGTTCCCGGCTTGGAACCGAAAATTCTTGTGGTGGCGCGCCTTTCATCGCCGTGCTCGGCGAGGTCGACCTGGGCGTGGGCCCGGACGAAGTTCTGTTCGACGGGCTCGTCGAGACCGGCAACCAGTCGCACCGCGTCATCGAGCATCGTCACGACGTGCGGGAAGGCATCGCGGAAGAAGCCGGAGATCCGGACGGTGACATCGATCCGCGGCCGGCCCAACTCGGCCGGCGAGATGACCTCCAGGTCGACAACGCGCCGGGATGCGTCGTCCCACACCGGCCGGACACCCAGCAGCGCAAGCACTTCGGCGATGTCGTCGCCCGACGTGCGCATCGCCGAGGTGCCCCATACCGACAAACCGACCGAGGCAGGCCAGTCACCGTGGTCGGTGCGGTAGCGCTCGAGCAACGAATCCGCCATCGCGACACCGGTTTCCCACGCCAGTCGCGACGGGACGGCCTTCGGGTCGACCGAGTAGAAGTTGCGCCCGGTGGGCAGCACGTTGACCAGGCCGCGCAACGGCGAGCCGGACGGGCCGGCCGGGATGAACCGGCCGTCCAGTGCGCGCAGCACCTGCGTGATCTCGCCGGCCGTGCCGGCCAGCCGCGGCACCACCTCGGTTGCCGCGAACCGCAGGATCGCCGCGACACCGTCGTCGTCGGTCAGCTCCGCGACCCGGCCGGCGTCCCAGCCGGTGGCCTGCAGACCGGCCAGCAGCGCGCGGGCCTGCTTCTCGGCCTCGTCGACCTCGGTGCGGTCGGCGCTGCCGTCCTCAGCCAGCCCGAGCGCCTGACGCAGACCTGGAAGATGTTGCTCACCGCCGAACAGCTGCCGGGCACGCAGGATGGCCAGCACCAGGTCGAGTTGTGCCTCATCGGCAGGCGCGACACCGAGGATGTGCAGCCCGTCGCGGATCTGGACGTCCTTGATCTCGCAGAGCCAGCCGTCGACGTGCAACAGCATGTCGTCGAACGAATCGTCCTCGGGCCGTTCGGACAATCCCAGATCGTGATCCATCTTGGCCGCGCGCATCAGCGTCCAGATCTGCTGGCGGATGGCCGGCAGCTTGCCCGGGTCGAGTGCGGCGATGTTGGCGTGCTCGTCGAGCAGCTGTTCCAGGCGGGCGATGTCGCCGTAGCTTTCGGCCCGCGCCATCGGCGGGATCAAATGATCGACCAGGGTGGCGTGGGCACGGCGCTTGGCCTGGGTGCCCTCCCCCGGGTCGTTGACCAGGAACGGGTAGATCAGCGGCAGGTCACCGAGCGCGGCGTCCGGTCCGCAGGACGCCGACATGCCGACCGTCTTGCCCGGCAGCCATTCCAGGTTTCCGTGCTTGCCCAGGTGCACGGCGGCGTGCGCGCCGAAACCGTGCCGCACCCACAGGTAGGTGGCCAGGTAGTGGTGGCTGGGCGGCAGGTCGGGATCGTGGTAGATCGCGACAGGGTTCTCCCCGAATCCCCGCGGTGGCTGCACCAGGATCAGGACGTTCCCGGATTGGATTGCGGCCACGACGATTTCGCCATCCGGGTCCCGACTGCGGTCGACGAACAGCTCGCCGGGCGGCGGCCCCCAGTGGGTGACCATCGCGTCGGTGAGCTCCGCGGGCAAGGTGGCGAACCACTCCCTGTATTGCGCGGCCGGGATGCGAATCGGGTTGCCCGCCAGCTGACCATCGGTCAGCCAGTCCGGGTCCTGTCCGCCGCGTTCGATCAGTGCGTGCATCAGGGCGTCGCCGTCGGATGCCTCGACTCCGGGGATGTCGCCGATCTGGTACCCCGCGTCGCGCAGGGCGTGCAGCAGCGCGACGGCGCTGGCCGGGGTGTCCAGGCCGACCGCGTTGCCGATCCGGGAATGCTTGGTCGGATAGGCGGAGAACACCAGGGCCAGCCGTTTGTCGGCGGGCGCCACCCGGCGCAGGGTGGCGTAGTTGACGGCCAGGCCGGCCACCCGCGCGCACCGCTCCGGGTCCGGCACATACGAGATCAGGCCGTCTTCGTCGATCTCCTTGAACGAGAACGGGACGGTGATGATCCGGCCGTCGAATTCAGGCACCGCGACCTGGGTGGCGACATCCAGCGGGCTCATGCCGTCGTCGTTGTCGGACCAGGTGGCCCGCGAGCTGGTCAGGCACAGCCCCTGCAGGATCGGGACATCAAGGGCAGCAAGATGTTTGACGTTCCAGTTCTCGTCGTCGTGGCCTGCACCGGCGGTGGCCGGCCGGGCACCGCCGGCGGCGAGCACGGTGACGACCATGGCGTCCGCGGTGCGGAGCAGCTCCAGCAGTTCGGGTTCGGGCGTGCGCAACGAGGTGCAGTACACCGGAAGCGGGCGACCGCCGGCCTGCCTGATCGCCGTACACATCGCGCGGATGTAGGCGACATTGCCCGCCAGTTGCTGCGCGCGGTAATAGAGCACCGCGATCGTGGGACGGGAATCTGTCCCGCGCTCCAGCCCGCAGCCGTCGCACCCCTCGCAGCGCGGCTCCAGCACACCCCACGCCGGGGTGGCGGACGGCGGGTTGAAGCCGAAGCCGGTCATCAGCAGGGTGTCGGAGAGGAAGGAATGTAGGTTCCGCAGGTTCTCCACGCCGCCCTGGGCCAGGTACACGTGGGTCTGCACCGCGATCCCGGCGGGCACCGTGGAGCGTTCCATCAGATCCGCGTCGGGGGCCTGTTCCCCGCTGACGACGACGGTCGGTCGTCCACTGGCCGCCAGCGCGTCGATACCGTCCTGCCAGGCCCGGTAGCCGCCGAGAATCCGCACCACCACGACATCGGCGTCCTCGAGGAGCTCGGTGAGCTCACCCTCGACCAGTCGCGCCGGGTTGCGCAGGAGGAAATCAGCCCCGCTGGCGCGGGCGGTGATCAGGTCGGTATCCGAGGTGGACAGCAGCAACACGGTGCTAGACACCCTCCATTCGTACCGTACGACGGCCGTCGCACCCTATTCGGATCAGGGCCAGCGCAACGGTGTACGCCGTGGCCGCACGCCGAGACCATCGACCCATGCGCATCTCTCTGGACGTTTCGAAGCTCGGCGCCACGATCGGCGCGGTCGTTCACGGCGTACGACTCGGCGGCGACCTGCACCCCGGCACCGTCGACGCCATCCGCGCGGCGCTGCTCGAACACAAGGTGATCTTCTTCCGCGAGCAGCACCATCTCGACGACGACGAACAGATCGCGGTGGCCCGGCTGCTCGGCGTGCCGACCATCGCCCACCCGACCGTCACCTCGCGCGGCGATACGGTGCTGCCCATCGATTCGCGCTTCGACCGCGCCAACTCGTGGCACTCCGACGTCACGTTCGTCGACCGCATCCCGAAGGCGTCGCTCCTGCGCGCGGTGACGCTGCCCGCCTACGGCGGCAGCACCGTGTTCGCCAACACCGAGGCGGCCTATGAGCAGCTGCCGCCGGCGTTGCGTGCGCTTGCCGAGAATCTGTGGGCCACCCACACCAATCTCTACGACTATGCGGGCGGGCACGCCGAAGCGACAGTGAGCGACGAGACCCGGGACTACCGGGCCGAATTCGAGTCGTCCTACTACGAGACCGAGCATCCGGTGGTGCGGGTGCACCCGGAGACCGGTAAGCGGGTGTTGCTGCTCGGGCACTTCGTGAAGCGGTTCATCGGCCTGGGCACCAGCGAGTCGGCCAGCCTGTTCACGCTGCTGCAGAATCGGATCACCCGGCTGGAGAACACTGTCCGGTGGGGTTGGCAGCTCGGCGACATCGCGGTGTGGGACAACCGCGCCACCCAGCATTACGGGGTGGCCGACTACGACGACCAGTTCCGCTTTCTGAGCCGGGTGACATTGGCCGGTGACGTTCCGGTCGATGTGCACGGGCAGTCCAGCCGGGTGGTGGCCGGCGACGCATCGCACTACTCGGGTGTGGTGTCCCCGGATGTGGTTGCCGCAGTACCGGTTCGGGCCGCCTGAGGGATATCGACAAACGGGCTCAGCACCACCCCGACAGCGACGACCACGGCAACCGGCGCCAGCAGCGGCAGCCACGGCAGGTCGGCGGGCACCGTGGTGGCCAGGGCACCGACCGCGGCGAAGCCCGCGATCCCGACCGCCGTCGCCCGGGTGAGGGCGGCGTAGGTCAACACCAGGTAGGCCGCCGCGCACACTCCCGACGTGGCGGCCAGAATCGGGTGCGGTTCGGTCAGCACGAGCGCGGCCATCGCCGCCAGGACGGCCACCGTCGCCGCGGCGCGCACGTACAGCCCGACGAGGATGGCGATCAGCGCTGTCGCCGCCGCGGCGAGCCCGCGGTGGTCGGCGCCGAGCGCGGCGGCAGCCGTCATCGCCATCGCGAACAGTGCGGCCACCAGCCGCCGCACCGTCATGACGACCGCCGGCCACGATCGGGCACCAGACTCATCGCCTGATCGAGGGTGACCTCAGCCGGCCACGGCACCACGTCGACGCCGATGACCCGCATGTCGCGGTACATCGACGAACGCTGCAAAGCCCACATCCGCTGCAGAAGCGGCTCGTCGTCGTCGGCGAAGGGCCAGCCTTCCAGCACGTCGACCGCCACCACGGTGTGCCCCCGCTTGCACAGATCGATCAGTGCGAGCGCGAATTCGGTGTCGAGCAGCGTCGAGAACGCCACCACGACGGCGCCCGGCGGTACCGCCGCCCGCGGCGCCAAAGTGCCTGCGGTCTGCTGGTATTCGCTTCCCACACCGAGCGCCGCGTCGAGCACCCGGTAGAACTGGCGCCTGCCGATATCGGCACCGAGCCAGCGCGGCCGGCGGCCCCCGAGCCCGACGATGCCGGCCCGGTCGCCGTTGCGCAGGGCGGTTTGCACCACCTGTGTCGCGCCGCGCAACGCCCGTTCGGTGACCTCGGTGGCCGGGCCCGCGGGTTGCGCACTCATGTCGACGAGCACCACGACGTCGGCGGCCCGGTCGGTCAGCCGTTCGGTGACGTGCAG
This sequence comes from Mycobacterium sp. ELW1, assembly GCF_008329905.1. Lineage (NCBI taxonomy): Bacteria > Bacillati > Actinomycetota > Actinomycetes > Mycobacteriales > Mycobacteriaceae > Mycobacterium > Mycobacterium sp. ELW1. Next base: position 3,299,739 of record NZ_CP032155.1, read on the forward strand.
GCTGCCGCGGCGGGCACTGACCGGCCAGTTGACCGTGCGGAGCTGATCACCCGGCAGGTAGGGGCGAATTTCGGCGAACTCGACGCCCGGACCGATGTGGCGGGTCAGGTGGGTGCCGAGACGGTCGGGCAGTTCGGTTCGCGGAATCCCGGTCGGTTGCGGGGGCGCGACCGGGAAGACGAACAGGTCCGCGGCGTCGACGGTGGCGGTGCCGGTGAGCAGTCCGCCGGCCGCGTCGAGCCGGACCCGGGTGCGTAGTGGGTAGTGGCCCCACCGCCCCGCCGTGGCGGACACCGTCACGCGCCTGCCGTCGGCGGTGATCGGCTCGATGTCCAGACCGGCCACCGGCTGCAATTCCAGTGTCGTGTCGGCGTTGTTCTCCGCGAGCTCAGCGCTGAGCCGCACCGCTTCGTTCTCAAAGCACCGGGTCAGCGCCGGGTGGCCGACGACCGTCACCGACACCGGTCTGCGCTGCCAACCGATCGACGCGAGCACCCCCAGCATCGGCGCCACGAATGCGATCAGCTGCCAGCGCGACGCGATCACCGCCACGGCCAGCCCCACCCCGGCACACGTCACCAGCGTCAGCGTCAACGTGGATGCGCGCCAGTGCAATACAGCGTCGACCGAGCGGGGGCCGTCCATCATCGTCCGCTGGCCCGGGGAACCGGCAGCCGGCGCAGGAGTTGGTCGACAACGTCGGATCCGTGCACGCTGCGAACCCACATCTCCGGTCGCAGGCTGATCCGGTGGGCGATCGCGGGGACCGCCAGCGCCTTGACGTCTTCGGGGATCACATAGTCGCGGCCCGACACCAGGGCGCGAGCCCGGGCCAGCTGGACGAGGTCGAGTTCGGCGCGCGGGCTGGCGCCGACAGCCACCTGGGGATGGCTGCGGGTGGCCGTCGCCAGCGAGACCACATAGCGCAGAACGTCGTCGTGTACCGACACCTGCTCCACCAATTCCCGCATGGCCAACAGATTTTCGGCGTCCACCACCTGATTGATGGTGGCCTCTGCCGAGCCCCGGTCCAGGCGGCGGCGCAGCATCGACGCCTCGTCGGTCTCGGACAGATACTTCAGCGCCACCTTGACCGCGAACCGATCCAGCTGGGCTTCCGGCAGCGGGTAGGTGCCCTCGTACTCGATCGGGTTGTCGGTGGCCAACACGATGAACGGGGCCGGCAGCCGGTGGGTCTGACCGTCGATGCTGACCTGGCGTTCGGCCATCGCCTCCAGCAGCGCAGCCTGCGTCTTGGGAGGCGTGCGGTTGATCTCGTCCGCCATCAGCAGATTGGTGAAGATCGGGCCGGGCCGGAATTCGAAGCGGCCCGACTGCATGTCGTAGATCGTCGAACCCAGCAGGTCCGCGGGCAGCAGGTCCGGGGTGAACTGCACACGGGTGAATCGCAGGCCCAGAGCCGCGGCGAACGACCGGGCGATCAGCGTCTTGCCCATGCCGGGCAGATCCTCGATCAGCACGTGACCGCCGGCGAGCACCGTGGTGAGAATCAGGGTGAGCGCGGCGCGCTTTCCGACCACCGCCCGCTCGATCTCGTCGAGCACCGCTTCGCAGTACGCCGTCATCGCCGGGGCAGGCATGGTCATAGGTTTTCCATCCGTCGCAGGATCTCCTCGAGGCTGGCGTACCCGGGTCCGGGTTCACTGCTGCGGGTTCGGACGATGTTGTTGGGATCAACCCAGGGCCACAGCTCGTCGCCGAACACCATGCGCCCGGTCGCCTGTAACGCCGCCGGATCCCGCTGGCGGGTGGCGAGCACGAACTCACGGGCCAGCCTCGGCCGCAGATGCCGGTCCCAGTCTTCCCGGGTGGAATCCGCCCACTGAACCGTCGACTCGGTGCGCGACCGCCAGCGCCACAACGACTCCGCGGGGTCATCCGATGGAGGTTCACTTGCCGAACGGCGTTGCGCCGCAGTGACAGTCAGCCGGGCGCCGATGAGGAACACCGCTACCGCGAGCCCCGCGATCGGCATGATCCACCGGCCGGCACTCAGGACGATCGCCAACACTTCGGCGGCCACGACCAGCAGGAGTCCGCCTCCCACCAGCCGGATCACACCGGGCTCCGCAGCTCGCTGCGGACCAGGCGAAGCGCCCGCTCGGCGGTGTCACGGTGGCCCTCGTTCATCACGTGGGTGGAGAACCGGGCCTCGGCGAACAGGGTGACCAGTTCGGTGGCGCTGCCGGCGTGGATCGCGTCATGCTCGACGGCGCGGGCCAGCACCTCCGACGGGGTGTCCGAGTCCTGCGGGGCTGCGCCGGGGGCATTGGCCAGTGCGTGTTCCATTGCCGCGTAACACGCGATGATGGCCTCCCGCGGTTCACGGCTGAGGTCGCCGACTTCCGCCAGACCGCGCTCGGCCGCCAGCGCGAGCGATCCGGGTCCGGGCGGCGCCGCGTCGCGGGGATTGTCGACGGGTGGCGGTGGTGGCGGCTCCCGACGTCGTTCGCGGGCCCGGAGCACGATCGCGCCGATCAGCGTGACGAGCAGTAGGGCCGCGAAAGCGGACAGGAGATACCAGAAGAGCGGGTCGGCAGCGGGCTCGGGCGCCGGCGGCGGCCGGGGCGGGGCCTGGCCCGGCGGGCCGGTGCCGGTGGGCGTGGTGACGGGCTGCGCCGGCGGCGGACCACCGCCCAGTTCTGGCAGGCGCAGCTGAGCGAGCAGTGCGGCCACCATCAACCACGCCAGCAGGGCGGCGACGATCACCAGCACGAAGCGCCAGCTCCGTCGCACACCGACCCCGCCACCGCCGCCGGGCACATAGATTCGCGCGGCCTGCCTGGCGCGCTGCGGGTCGCGCAGCTTCGCCACGAACGCGACGATGATCACCAGCAGACAGGCCAGCACCAAGGTCAGCAGTGCCAGCAGGCTGCCGGTGCCGCCGGCCGGCTGGGTCCGCGGCGACCGCGGCGCATCCGGCAGATGCCCGCGCAGGGCGAGGCCGAGCAACAGGACCAGCGCGACCAGTGCGGCAGCCCGGTGTACGGCAGCCGTCGCCATGGCCCGAACATACGCCCGTACGGTGGACGGGTGGAGCGTTTGCGTGACGATGACGCCTGCCCCGGTGCCCTGCAGGTGCACGAGGCGGCGGACGGCGCGCTGGCCCGCCTACGGCTGCCCGGCGGGATGATCGCCGCGCAACAGTTGGAAGCGCTGGCGCACACGGCGATCGAGTTCGGCAACGGCACTCTGGAACTCACCGCGCGCGGCAATCTGCAGCTGCGCGGGATACGGGATACGGCGGCGGTCGCCGAGGCGTCGGCCGCTGCCGGGCTGTTGCCCTCGCCGACACACGAACGGGTGCGCAATATCGTCGCTTCGCCGTTGTCGGGTCGGGTCGGCGGCGTGGCCGATGTGCGGCCGTGGGTGACCGAACTGGATATCACCATTCAGGCCGATGCGGAGTTGGCGCGGTTACCGGGAAGGTTCCTGTTCGGCCTGGACGACGGCCGCGGCGACATTTCCGGATTGGCCGCCGACGCCGGCGTCCATGTGCACCCCGACGGGGTTGCGGTGCTGCTGGCCGGTCGCGACACCGGGGTCCGGGTGGCCCCGGGCGACGTGGTGTCCGCATTGATCACGATTGCGCGGCGGTTCGTCGAGATCCGCGGAAATGCTTGGCGGGTAGCCGAATTGGATGATACGTCGCCGCTGCTGGCGGGATTCTCGGCAACGGCGGCACCCGGGACGGAGTATCCCCCTGTGTTGCGTCCGCCGGTCGGCTGGATCGCACAGGACGACGGCCGGGTGACGCTGGGCGGTGCGATCCCCCTCGGCGTCCTGCAGTCCCGCCAAGCCGAGTTCGTCGCGGCGATCGACGCGCCGGTGATCATCACCCCGTGGCGCTCGCTGCTGGTCTGCGACCTGGACGAAGGAGTGGCCGACACGGCGCTGCGGGTGCTGGCCCCGATGGGGTTGGTGTTCGACGAGAACTCGCCGTGGCTGGACATCACCGCCTGCGTGGGCAGCCCGGGGTGTGAGAAGTCGCGGGCCGACGTGCGTGCGGAGGCCACCCGGGTGGCGCTCGAAGAAGATGTTGAAGGCCACGTTCACTACGTGGGATGCGAGCGGGCGTGCGGCAGTCCCCCGGCTGGTCAGGTGTTCGTGGCGACAGCGGAGGGGTTCCGGCCCGCATCGCGGTAGGCCGTAGGGTGATCGCGTGCTCGACTACATTCGCGACGCCGCCGAGATCTATCGGCAGTCGTTCGCGACGATTCGCGCCGAGGCCGATCTGACCGCGTTTCCCGAGGATGTCGCGCGGGTCGTGGTCCGGTTGATCCACACCTGCGGTCAGGTCGACGTGGCCGAGCACGTTGCGTTCACTCCCGATGTGGTCAGCGCGACGCATACCGCACTGCTGGCCGGGGCGCCGATCCTGTGCGACTCGTCGATGGTCGCGGCGGGGATCACCGCCGCCCGTCTGCCCGCAGGCAACGAGGTGGTGTCGCTGGTGGCCGATCCGCGGGCGCCCGAGCTGGCCCAGCGCACCGGGAACACCCGCTCGGCGGCCGGGGTCGAGCTGTGGGCCGACCGGATGGCCGGGGCCGTCGTCGCCATCGGGAATGCGCCGACGGCGCTGTTCCGGTTGCTGGAGCTCATCGACGACGGTGTGCCGGCCCCGGTGTCGGTGCTGGGCGGACCGGTCGGATTCGTCGGCTCCGCGCAGTCCAAGCAGGAGCTGATCGACCGGCCGCGGGGCATGGAGTACCTGGTGGTGCAGGGCCGGCGCGGGGGCAGCGCGATGGCGGCCGCCGCGGTGAACGCGATCGCGAGTGAGCGCGAATGACCGGCACTCTCTACGGGGTCGGCCTCGGTCCCGGTGACCCGGAGCTGGTGACGGTCAAGGCCGCCCGGATCATCGGCGCGGCCGACGTGGTGGCCTATCACAGCGCGCGGCACGGCCGCAGCATCGCGCGGCGCATCGCCGAGCCCTACCTGCGGGCCGGCCAGGTCGAGGAGCACCTGGTCTACCCGGTGACCACCGAGACGACGGAGCACCCTGGCGGCTACGCCGGCGCGATGGAGGACTTCTACCGCGAGGCGGCCGAGCGGATCGCCGCCCACCTCGACGCCGGACGCGACGTGGCATTGCTGGCCGAGGGTGATCCGCTGTTCTACAGCTCCTACATGCATATGCACACCCGGCTGACCGAGCGGTTCAGTGCGGTGATCATTCCTGGCGTGACGTCGGTGAGCGCCGCATCGGCGGCGATCGCCACTCCCCTGGTGACCGGCGACGAGGTGCTCTCGGTGCTGCCCGGCACCATGCCGGTGCGTGAGCTGGCCCGCCGCCTCGCCGACGCCGACGCCGCAGTGGTGATGAAATTGGGGCGGACGTATCCGCAAGTGCGGGAAGCACTTTCGATGGCGGGACGCCTGGACCAGGCATTCTATGTCGAGCGCGCCAGCACCGACGCGCAACGCGTGCTGCCGGCCGGTGAGGTCGACGCCGAGTCGGTGCCGTACTTCTCACTGGCCATGCTGCCGGGAGGCAGCCGGGCCAAGCCGGTCACCGGCGGCGTCACGGTGGTGGGGCTCGGTCCCGGTGACATCGACTGGATGACGCCGCAGAGCCGCCAGGAGCTGGCGACGGCCACCGATCTGATCGGCTACGGCCCCTATCTGGACCGTGTCCCGGCGCACGCCGGGCAGATTCGCCACCCCAGCGACAACACCGACGAACCCGCGCGGGCGCTGCTGGCGTGCGAGCTGGCCGAGCAGGGACGCGCCGTCGCGGTGGTGTCCTCGGGCGATCCCGGCGTCTTCGCGATGGCCACCGCGGTGCTCGAAGAGGCCAAGCAGTGGCCGAACGTCTCCGTCCGCGTGATCCCGGCGATGACGGCCGCACAGGCTGTCGCCAGCCGGGTCGGTGCGCCGCTGGGCCATGACTATGCGGTGATTTCGCTGTCCGACCGGCTCAAGCCCTGGGACATCATCGCCGCCCGGCTCTCGGCGGCCGCTCAAGCGGACCTGGCGCTGGCGATCTACAACCCGGCGTCCAAGAGCCGCACCTGGCAGGTCGCCGCGATGCGGGATCTGCTGTTGGAGCACCGCGAGCCGGGCACGCCCGTGGTGATCGGCCGCGACGTGGCCGGACCTCAGGAGTCGGTGAAGGTCGTCCGGCTTGGCGATCTCGACCCCGCCGACGTCGACATGCGGTGTCTGCTGATCGTGGGCTCCTCGCAGACGCAGTGGTACGGCGAAACCGTGTTCACGCCGCGCCGTTATCCGAGCTGATCGCTGGACGAATCCCCTTTAGCCGCAACCTTTTTAGGTATGCGCCACATCTCTGACCCTATCCTCAAGAATTTCTTTGGCCTCATCGACCACACGCGTCACAATCGGGCCGAATCTGTCGGATGATCGAACTAATGTTCGAAGTGTGATAGAGGTGCTGGATGATGTGCTGACCGCCTGGGACAAGGTGGCAGCCCTTCCGGCACATGGGATGAGGGCCCCCGAACTGCTGGCGGTACTCGAACGGGTTGAGCGGCTACGCCGGTTGCTGCCCGCGGTGGAACACACGGTCCTGACGCAGCTCCAATCGCAGACGTCACCTGTCGAGATGGGCGCCAAGTCCTGGCGTGCAGTCCTGACCCACCGCCTCGGTATCAGCGGCGCCGACGCAGGCCGGCGGTTGACCGATGCCGCCGAGCTGGGACCACGGCATTCTGTGACCGGAAAAGCACTGCCACCGGCACTCCCGACGACCGCGTCAGCCCAATCCCGTGGTGAAATCAACGCCGACCACGTAGCGGTGATCCGCACATTCCTGGACCACTTGCCCGCATCCGTCGACGTATCCACCCGCGAGCATGCAGAGGCTCAGCTGGGTGCACTGGCCGGCGGGCTCACCCCGGAAGGGCTGCGCAAACTCGCCCACCAACTGATGGCCATGATCAACCAAGACGGCGATCTCGACGACGAACGAGACCAGGCCCGCAAACGCGGCCTAAGCATCGCTCAACAACAGGTCGACGGAATGAGCAGGATATCGGGCTGGATAGATCCCGAATTACGTGCGGCACTGGACGCCATAAACGCGAAACTTGCCGCTCCGGGTTACTGCAACCCCGACGACGAAGCTCCTTGCCTGGACGGCACACCCTCTCGCGATCACATCGAAAGCCATTCGCGCTTTTCAGCACAGCGGAACCACGATGCGCTCAAGGCCTCGTGCATGGCCATGCTCTCCTCGGGTCAGCTCGGTCAGCACAATGGGCTGCCCGTCACCATCGTCGTCACCACCACCCTCGAGCAGCTGACCTCCGCCGCCGGACTGGCCCACACCGGCGGCGGCACGTACCTGCCCATGCCGACCGTCATCCGGTTGGCCGCCCAGGCCCATCCTTACCTGACCGTGTTCGAATCACCAAGAGACATCAAGCTTTATTACGGGCGCAGCCGCCGTACGGCAAGTCCGGGACAGCGCCTCGCCCTCTTCGCGATCGACAAGGGCTGCACCAAGCCCGATTGCACGGCACCGGCTTACCACACCCAAGTCCACCACGCCGCCCGCGACTTCGCCCGCGGCGGAAACACCGACATCAACGAACTCACGTTGGCCTGCGGATGCGACAACCGGATGGTCAACAAGGGACCCGCCGGCTGGGTCACGCGAAAACGCCGACGCGACAACAAGACCGAATGGATCCCGCCCCCGCACCTCGACCGCGGACAATCTCGGGTGAACTACTACCATCACCCCGAAGAGCTGCTCTACTAGAGGCCGGCCACCCAGGTCGCCGCTTCATCCACTGTTCCCACGGCGGCCACGCCCACCGGCAGCGGCGGCCGGTCGATCATCACGATGGTGACGCCGAGATCGTTGGCGGCGTGCAGTTTGGCCTCGGTCAGCGCTCCACCGCTGTTCTTGGTGACCAGCACGTCGATTCTGTTGTCCCGCAGCAGTGTGCGCTCGTCGTCGTAGCCGTAGGGTCCGCGGGACAGCAGTACCTCGTGGTTACGCGGGAGCACCTCGGCGTCGGGCGGTGTCACCACGCGGATCAGAAACCACGCACCGCTGCCGGTGAACGGTTTCACTCCGGAGCGGCCGGTGGTGAGGAACACCCGCGAAAATCCTTGTTCGGCGATGAGATCAGCGGCGTCGGTGTCGGAGGGCACCCGCACTGCGCCGGCAGGGTCCCATGCTGGGCGGGACAGCACCAGATGCGGCAGGTTCAGTTCGGCGCATGCCTGCGCGGCGTGTGCGGTCATGGTCGCGGCGAACGGGTGCGTGGCGTCGACGACAGCGCTGATGTCATTGGCACGCAACCACTGTCGTAGACCGTCCACTCCACCGAATCCGCCGATGCGGACCGGACCGACCGGCAGCGCCGGATCCGGTACCCGACCGGCCAGCGAGCTGACGATGTCGCGGTCCGGGTGCAACCGAGCCGCCAGTGCCCGCGCCTCCCCCGTGCCGCCCAGCAGCAGGATGCGCATCAGTGCCTGCTGCCGCGGGTACGGCCCGAGGAGTACAGGTAGCTGTCGGTAAAGCCCTCGGCGGCAAGCACATCCCCGACGATGATCACCGCGGTCTTGGTGATCTGAGCATCGTGCATCTTCTCGGCGATGTCGGCCAACGTGCCGCGCAAGACGGTCTCCTTCGGCCAGCTGGCGAAGGCGACGACAGCAACCGGGGTGTCCGCCCGGTAGCCGCCGTCGAGCAGTTGCGGCACTATCGTGTCGATCCGGTGCGCGGCAAGGTGCAGCACCAGCGTTGCGCCGGGCTTGCTGAGGGTGACCAGGTCTTCCCCTTCGGGCATCGCGGTCGACAGGGTGGACACCCGGCTCAGCGTCACGGTCTGTGCCACCCCGGGCACGGTGAGCTCCCGGCCGAGCGCCGCGGCGGCGGCGGCGAACGCCGGTACGCCAGGCACGATTTCGTAGCCGATGCCGAGTGCGTCGAGGTGCCGGCACTGCTCGGCCAGCGCGCTGTAGATCGCCGGGTCACCGGAGTGCAGCCTCGCCACGTCGAGCCCGGCTGCGTCCGCTTCGGCCAGCTCGGCGATGATCTGCTCCAGGGTCAGCGGGCCGGTGTCGACCACCTTGGCGTCGGCGGGGCACAGCGCCAGCAGGTCGTCGGGCATGATCGACCCGGCGTAGAGGCAGACCGGGCACTGTTGCAGCAGCCGCTGCCCGCGCACCGTGATCAGGTCCGCCGCGCCCGGCCCGGCACCGATGAAGTACACCGTCATTGCTTGGTCACCACCCACTGTGTGACGGGCATGGCCGGTCGCCAGCCGGTGAATCCGCCGACAGGTTCACCCTTGTAATGCTGGAACTTCCTCAGTTCGCCGCCCATCTTCGAATGCCACTGAGCGAGAAGCGCCTCGGACTCGACGGTGACGGCGTTGGCGACCAGTCGCCCGCCGGCAGGTAGGTATTTCCAACACTCATCCATCAGGCCGGGCTGACTGACTCCACCGCCGACGAAGATCACGTCCGGTGATGGCACCGTGTCGAACATCTCGGGAGCGTCAAAGGTCACCTCGACTCGCGCACCGAACGCCAGGACGTTGGCCGCGATTCGTTCGCGGCGCTCGGCTACGCGCTCGAAGGCCGTTGCGCGACAACCCGGCCCGCTGCGGCACCACTCGATGGCGATGCTGCCCGAGCCGGATCCGACATCCCACAGCGACTCACCTGGCCGGGGTGCCAGCGCGGCCATGGTGACCGCGCGCATCGCCTGCTTGGTGATTTGCCCATCGTGCGCGAAAGCAGCATCCGGCAGAACTGACGACTGCCGCTCATCGGGCAGGTATTCCACCGCAACGACATTGAGATCGTCGAGGTCGTCAGGCGGGTCGGTGGCCCAGCCGTTCGCGGTGGCGGTGCGGCGGCGTTCCCGTGGGCCGCCGAGCTGCTCGAGGACAGTGAATTCCGAGTGACCCCGGCCGGTTTCGGTCAGCAGGCGCGCCAGCTGAGCCGGGCCGTGAGCATCGCGGGTCAGCACAATCGCGCGACCCCCTCTGCGCACGGCCGCTGCCGGAACGTCCAGCATCAGGCTGATCACCTCGGTGTCCTGAACCGACCAGCCGAGCCGGGCGCAGGCCAGCGTCACGCTCGACACATGCGGCAACACCCGCACCCGGTCAGCCCCGCACACCCGGATCAGCGAGCCGCCGACACCGTGCAGCATCGGATCGCCACTGGCCACCACGTGCACGTCACCGTCGAAGTCCCGGACCGCGCACAACGCGTCCAAAAACGGCTTACCCCATTCCCGGCGCTCCGCGGTGACCGACTCGTCGAGCAGATCGAGCTGACGCTTCGCCCCGTAAATCACGGTGGCCCTGCGCAATTCGGCGCTGGACGCCGGCACCAGGCCGGCCATGCCGTCGGCGCCGATTCCGACCACGGTGATCATCGCGGTAACCTCCGCCACACGGCGCGAGGCATCATCCGAAACGCGAACGCCAACAACGCAAGAGGCCCCGGCACCCACACCTCGCGGCGCCCGGCGCGCAGGGCCCGGGCCGTCGCGTCGGCCACCTTGGCGGGCGTGGTGGACAGCGGTGCGGGCTCCATACCTTCGGTCATCCTGCCGATCACGAACCCCGGTCGCACGAGCAACAGGTGCACCCCGCTGCCGTGCAGCGCGTCGGCCAGCCCGCACGCGAAAGCGTCCAGTCCGGCCTTGGCCGAGCCGTAGACGTAGTTGGCGCGGCGACCCCGAACCCCGGCGATCGACGAGAACACCACCAGCGCGCCCTCACCGGCGGCGCGCATCGCCAAGGAAAGGTGAGTCAACAGACTGACCTGTGCGACGTAGTCGGTGTGCACCACCGCCACGGCGTGCGCAGCGTCGGCTTCGGCGCGGGCCTGATCGCCCAGGATCCCGAACGCCAGAACGGCCGTTCCGATCGGTCCGTGCTCGGCCACCAGTCGCTGGAGCAGCGGACCGTGGGCCGCGACGTCGTCGGCGTCGAATTCGACGGTGTGCACCGCCCTGGCCCCGGCCGTGCGCAGCGCCCTGACCTGCTCCTCCAGCTGATCGGCACGTCGCGCCGCCAGCACCACGGTGGCGCCGGGCGCCAGCCGTTGCGCGAGTTCGACGCCGATCTCGCTGCGGCCGCCGAAGATCACGACCGAACCGGCCCCCGTGTCACTCACACCTCGAGATTATTCACTGCGATAGCGTGGACGTTGATGGCGAACTCAACGACCCGACTGACCAGCGATGCGCTGGCATTTCTCACCGAACGCCACCTCGCGATGCTGACGACACTGCGCGCCGACAACTCGCCGCATGTCGTGGCGGTCGGCTTCACCTTCGATCCCAAGACCCACATTGCCCGGGTCATCACCAGCGACGGCTCGCAGAAGGCGATCAACGCCGAGCGGTCCGGCGTGGGAGTGCTGTCCCAGGTTGACGGTGCCCGGTGGCTGTCCCTGGAAGGCCAGGCCAGTGTCAACCGGGATCCGGCCGCGGTCCGCGACGCCGAACTGCGGTACGCCCAGCGCTACCGGACGCCGCGGGTCAATCCCAAGCGGGTCGTGATCGAGGTGCACATCACCCGGGTGCTGGGCTCCTCGGGCCTGCTGGACCACACGAAGGCTTAGACCGGTACCACCGTCAGCCCGTGCGGGCCGGTGTTCACCGCCTCGGCACCGTCGGCGGTGACGATCACGATGTCTTCGATGCGCGCACCCCAGTGGCCGGGGAAGTAGATTCCCGGCTCCACCGAGAACGCCATCCCCTCCGCCAGCGGCAGGTCGTTGCCGGCGACGATGTAAGGCTCCTCGTGAACCGAGAGTCCGATGCCGTGCCCGGTGCGGTGCACGAAGTACTCGGCGAGCCCCGCTTCGGCGAGCACGTCGCGGGCGGCGGCGTCGACCTGCTCGGCGGTCACGCCGGGACGCACCGCCTCGACAGCGGCGGCCTGCGCGCTCTGCAGCACCGCGTACTGTTCGGCGATGTCGGCGCTGGGCTGGCCCAGGCTGTAGGTGCGGGTGCAGTCGGAGTTGTAGCCGGGCGCGTACGGGCCGCCGATGTCGACGACGACGATGTCGCCGGGCTGCAGGACACGGTCGGATTGTTCGTGGTGCGGGTCGGCGCCGTGCGGGCCGGACCCGACGATGATGAACGCCACCGCTGAATGTCCCTCGGCCACAATGGCTTCGGCGATGTCTGCGGCAACCTCGGTTTCGGTACGGCCGGGCCGCAGGAACTCGGGCACCCGGGCGTGGACCCGGTCGATCGCGGCGCCTGCCTTGCGAAGGGCATCGATCTCAGCCGGATCCTTGATCATCCGCAGTGACCGCAACACCTCGGTGGCGAGCACCGGAACCGCGCCGAGCCGTTCGGCCAACGGCAGCAGATGCAGCGCGGGCATCGAGTCGGTCACCGCGATCCGGGCGTGTCTCCCCAGGGCGGCTGCCACCACCTCGTACGGATCATCACCGTCGACCCAATCCTGCACGCTCAGGCCGAGTTCGAGGATCGCGGAGTCCTTGAGCGACGCCAACTCCAGCCGGGGCACCACCACCGTCGGCGCACCGGTTGCCGGCACCACCAACGCCGTCAGCCGTTCGAAAGTCTGCGCCGCCGAACCGACGAGGTAACGGAGGTCGTATCCCGGGGTGATCACCAGCCCGGCGACACCGGCAGCGGAGGCCGCCGCTGCGGCGGCGGCGAGCCGGCGGGCATAGACGTCGCTACTGAAACGGTCGGTCATGCCAGCCAGGCTAGCCGCAGGCATACGATGACGCGATGCTGCGCGACATCCGTGAGCTCGCCGATGACCCGGCGGCGTACGCCGCGGAACTCAACCGGCGCTGGGGCGGCCTGCTCAGCTATCGCTACCTGGGCCGCAGCTACTCGACGATGGACGTCGATGCCCAGGACACCGTCACGATCCGCCACGACATGCGCAATCCGGCCGGCGGACTGTTCCTGGCGGTGCTGGGCATCGTCTCCCCGGACAGTGGACTGGTATCCGACCTCGAAGCGGTGCCCAACCCGGTGATCCACTCCATCCAGGTGGTCGACCCCGGCCAGGACGTACGTCGCATCGAGATCCAGTCCGAGGACCTCAAGCGCGGCAGGCAGATGGCCTACAGCCGGTCGCGAATCGTCGACGCGGACAACCCTTCTCGGGTGCTCGCGCTCAACGAGGGCCAGGGCGTGAGCATCGGTGTCCCACCGGACGGGCTGGCCAAGATGGAGCTCAACCCGATCGAGGTCGTCGATTCCCCCGACCTGCCGCCGCTATGGCAGGTCTTCGGCGCGGTCCGGCGGCCCGGCGGGGCGTGGGCGATGCCGGAACTCTCGGTGGAGGTGGCTTCGCCGGATGCCGCGCTTCACGTCGGCCCTCAGTTCGTGATCCTGGAGACGGCCGCGCTGGACGCCGCGGCCGCCGTGGCGGGCACCGACCGCCTGCAGGGAGTCAGCTCGCACGTGATGTTCCTGGCACGCGGCAAGGTCGGGCCGTTCCGAGCCGACGCCGAGCCGATTCGCGGACCTCGCGGCACCGTCGCGGTGCGTGTCACGCTGCATGACGAAGGGGCCGGCGGCAAGGCGATCACCACCGGTTCGTATCTGTTCCGCTACGTCGGGTAGCTGGCTACCTCGACGAGGTTTCCGTCGGGGTCGCGGCAGTAGTACGACGTCATCGCGCCCAGCGCACCGGTCTTTGTGACAGGCCCCTCGGTGATCGCCACCCCGGCCTCCCGCAGCTGCGCCTCCACGTCGTCAGGCGCGGCGGTGGTGATGAAGCAGAGATCGAGCGAACCCGGTGAATCCGCCGCTCCCGTCGGCCAGTACGGCGCACCGGTGGGCCGCAGGTTGAGCTTCTGATCGCCGAAGCGCAGCGCGACCCGGTTTCCGGAGAACACCTCGCGGCGCATGCCGAGCACCTGGACGTACCAGTCGGCGACGGCCTCCTTATCACGGCAATTGAGCACGACGTGGTCGATCCGCTCGATGACGAACGACATCCCTCGACGCTACTGGCAGGATGGCTCGCATGTCTGCACCGGTGTTGCTGCTCGACGGCGCGAGCATGTGGTTTCGTTCGTTCTTCGGGGTGCCCTCGTCGATCACCGCGCCTGACGGCCGACAGGTCAACGCCGTGCGCGGCTTCCTGGACAGTGTGGCCACGCTGGTCAGCCGGGAACGCCCGGGCCGCCTGGTCGTGTGCCTCGACCTGGACTGGCGCCCGCAGTTCCGGGTCGATGCGATCCCGTCGTACAAAGCGCACCGGGTCGCTGAAGAAAAGCCCAGCGGGGAAACGGATTTGGAAGAGGTCCCCGACGAGCTCAGCCACCAGGTCGAGATGATCATGGAGCTGCTCGACGCGTTCGGGATCGCCACCGCGGGCGCACCGGGCTATGAAGCCGACGACGTGCTGGGCACGCTGGCCACCGCCGAGACGCGCGATCCCGTCGTCGTCGTCAGCGGCGACCGCGACCTGCTGCAGTTGGTGGGCGACGATCCGGTCGCCGTGCGGGTTCTGTATCTGGGCCGCGGGTTGTCGAACGCCACGATGTTCGGGCCTGCCGAGGTCGCCGAGAAGTACGGGGTGCCGCCGCATCGCGCGGGCGCCGCCTATGCCGAACTGGCTCTGCTGCGCGGTGATCCCTCCGACGGCCTGCCCGGGGTGCCGGGTGTCGGGGAGAAGACCGCGGCCACGCTGCTGTCCCAGTACGGTTCGCTGGAGGACATCCTGGCCGCCGCGCACGACCCGAAATCGAAGCTGTCCAAGGCTTTTCGCAGCAAGATCCTGGCGGCGACCGACTACATCGAGGCAGCCGGACCGGTGGTGCAGGTGGCCCGCGACGCACCGGTGGAGTTCAGCACCGATGGCGACCGGCTACCGCTGGCGGCCGCCGACCCGTCACGCGTCGCGGATTTGGCCAACGCCTACGGTGTCGGCTCGTCCATCGGACGCCTGCAGAAAGCGCTGGACGCCCTCGACTAGCGGCTACTTGGGCCGGCCGACCTCGTAGGTGCCCTTGTCGTCCTGGAAGGTGACCGTCACCTGGCGCTTGGTGCCGTCGATGCTCACCTCGCAGGTGAAGGTGTCACCCTTCTTGACCGTCGGGTTCTGGCCGTTGTTGCACTTGACGTCCTTGACGTTCTTGGCGCCGTAGCCGTTGGTCTCGTCGGTGAGGATGTTCTGCACACCCTGCTGGGCCTTGCCGATATCGAGCTTGGTGGTCACGAAGAAGCCCGGCTTCCAGAAGCCCAGCACCAGCACGACGGCGACGACGATCGCGGCCAGCACTCCGATGACCGTGAAGAGCACTGCCGAGGACTTCTTGGCGCCCTCGTCACCCGGCTGGGGATACGCGGCGTACTGCCCGGGCTGGTTGGGGTCGCCCGGCTGCTGCGGGTACTGACCAGGCTGCTGCGGGTACTGCCCCGGCTGCTGGGGGTACTGGCCGTACTGCGGCGGCTGGCCGTACTGCGGGTACTGCTGACCCGGCTGCGCGTAGGTGCCCGGGTTGTACTCGGTCGGCTGCTGGTACGGCTGCTGCGGGTACTGCTGACCGGGCTGCTGGCCGTACTGCGGGTATTGCTGCGGGGTGTAGGCGGGCGGCTGCCACGCCGGCGGCTCACCGGACGGCTGCTGCCAGGCCGGGGTTTCGCTGCCGCTGGGCTGCTGCTCGGAGCCGGGGGCAGGCTGATCCTGACCTTGCCCGGGTTGAGCCTGCCAGGGATTAGGTTCTGATCCCTGCGGTCCGCTCATCGTCTCTCCTTGATCTGGTAGCGATTCGCCGCTCCCACCGTAGCGTTTGCATGAGCCTACCCGCCATCAACAGCGACGACGCCGCGCCGGATGTCGTCTATGGCACGGTTGGCGGTCTTCCGCAGCCCGGCTTCCGGCCCGGCGTTGCGGACTTGGTCGAGCAGATCGAGCACTTGTCGGCACCACCGCACGAAATCGCCCGCCGGCAGCGGGGTCCCGGCACCGGCGACGTCGGAGGCCGCCAGCGCGGCCGCCAGGTCGCCGGTCGTCGCCCACCGATAGATGGCGGCGACGAATCCTTCGTCGGGCTCGCGTGTCGGGCTGATCCGGTGCCGGTTCTCGTCGGCCCGCAGTTGCCCGGACATCCGCCGCATCTCGACCAGCGCGCGCCGCACGTTGACTGTCGGCATCTCGATGGCATGCGAGGGGGTGGGGCCGTCGCTGCCGCGGGTCTCGAACACCACGGCGGACAGCGCGGCAGCCAATTCGGCGGGCGCCAGCCCCTTCCAGACACCCTTGCGCAGACATTCGGCGACCAGCAGATCGCTTTCGTTGTAGATCCGCGTCAGCAGCCGGCCGTCGGCGGTGACGCCGAAATCGCCATCGCGCTGTTCGATGAAGCCGCGCTCGGTCAGCAACCCCACGATCCGGTCGAACGTTCGGGCCAGCGAGTTCGTCGCCGCGCTGACCTTCTTGCGGATCTGCTCGTTGTCGCGTTCGACCCGGAGATAACGCTCGCCGATCCGAACCTGGGCCTCCCGGCCGGCCATGTCGTGCACGGAGTGCTTGCGCATCGACTCCCGCAACGCGAGCAGCTCGGGATCGATGTCGGGTGCGTCCTCGGCGTCGCCGCGGCGTTTCCTGGTCGACGGCACCCGCAGCCCGGACGCCGCCGACAGCAGCGCCGAGGCGAGGTCGCGACGCACCCGCGGCTGCCGGTGCTCGACCCGCTTGGGTAGCGTCATCGATCCGATCGCGGCCGCGACACCGGCGAAATCGGCCGAGGAAACCCTTCCCGCCCAACGGTTTTCGGTCAACACCAGGGGCCGCGGATCGGTCGACTCGTTGGCCGCCTCCAGCACCACGGCCAACCCACCGCGGCGGCCCTGCGTGATGTTGATGATGTCGCCGCGGCGCAGCGCCGCCAGCGTATCGGTGGTCGCCTGCCTGCGTTGCAGTCGCGAGGCCCGCGACTGCGCCCGCTCCCGCTCGCTGATCTGCGCGCGCAGCCGCACGTAGTCGAGGATCGCCGGCTCTTTGTCCGGCTGTGTGCGGCGGTCCCAGCCCAGCTCGGTGGCGATGTCGTCGAGCATCTTCTCGCCGCGTTCGACACCACGGACCAGCCCCACCACCGACCGGTCGGCCTGGAACTGCGCGAACGACCGCTCCAGCAACTGGTGGGCCTGCTCCGGGCCCATCTGGTTCACCAGATTGATCGTCATGTTGTACGACGGCGCGAACGAGCTTCGCAGCGGGAAGGTCCGGGTGGACGCCAGTCCGGCGACCTCGGCGGGCTCCACGTCGGGAGTCCACAGCACCACGGCGTGGCCTTCGACGTCGATCCCGCGGCGACCCGCACGCCCGGTCAGCTGGGTGTACTCCCCCGGCGTCAGCGGCAGGTGCTGCTCGCCGTTGAACTTGACCAGCTTCTCCAGCACGACGGTGCGGGCCGGCATGTTGATGCCCAGCGCCAGTGTCTCGGTGGCGAAAACGGCCTTGACCAGTCCGGCGGTGAACAGCTCCTCGACGGTGTGCCGAAAGACCGGCAGCATGCCCGCATGGTGGGCGGCCAGCCCCCGCAGCAGCCCCTCGCGCCATTCGTAGTAGTCCAGCACCGCCAGGTCCGCGTCGGCGAGATCGCCGCAGCGCCGGTCGATCACCTGCGCGATCCGCTTGCGGTCCTCGTCGTCGGTCAGCCGCAGCGAGCTACGCAGGCATTGTTTGACCGCGGCGTCGCAGCCGGCGCGGGAGAAGATGAAGGTGATCGCGGGCAGCAGACCCTCACGGTCCAGCGAGGCGATCACATCGGGGCGCGACGGCGGACGGTGCAGGCCCGATCTCCCACCAGGACGCCCCGACCCGCGGCGGCGCGGCTCCCAATCGGTCAACCGTTCGGCCTCACGCCGGTGCGCGATGTGGCGGACGAGGTCCTGGTCGACGAGGTGCTGCTTGCCCACGCTGTTTTTGTCGGAGTAGTCGAACAGGTCGAACAGCCGCTTGCCGACCAACACGTGCTGCCACAACGGAACCGGCCGGTGCTCGTCGACCACGACGGTGGTGTCGCCGCGCACGGTCTGGATCCACCCGCCGAACTCCTCGGCGTTGCTGACCGTCGCGGACAGGCTGACCAGCCGCACATCGTCGGGCAGATGCAGGATGACCTCCTCCCACACCGCACCGCGCATCCGGTCGGCGAGGAAGTGGACTTCGTCCATCACGACATGCGAAAGCCCGTGCAACGCATCAGATCCCGCGTACAGCATGTTGCGCAGCACTTCGGTCGTCATGACCACCACCGGCGCGTCGCCGTTGACCGACTGATCGCCAGTCAGCAGACCGATGTTCTCCGCGCCGTACCGGCGCACCAGGTCGTTGTGCTTCTGGTTGCTCAGCGCCTTGATCGGTGTGGTGTAGAAGCACTTTCGGCCTGCCGTGAGCGCCAGGTGTACCGCGAACTCGCCGACCACCGTCTTGCCCGCGCCGGTCGGTGCGCACACCAGCACACCGTGGCCACGTTCGAGCGCCTCACACGCCTTGCGCTGGAACGGATCGAGGGTGAACGTCAGCAGGTCGGTGAACTGCGCCAGGCTGCCGACCCCGCCGGCGTCAGGTGATGTCGTCATGCTGTGCCGCATACGTCGCCGGGGCGGCCACCGGTTCCGGCGCCTCGATGGGTGCGGCCTGCTCGTCGGGAATCTCGGCCTGCGCCTGGCGTTTGGCTTTGCGCCGGTCGCTGATCCGGGCGATCTGGATGGCGAATTCCAGGAGCAGCGTGAGCGCAAGACCCAGCGCCAGCATCGAGAACGGGTCCGAGCCGGGCGTGGCGAACGCGGCGAAGACGAATACGCCGAAGATCAGGCCGCGCCGCCAGGACTTGAGCCGCGCGTAGGGCAGCACGCCGATCAGGTTCAACATGATGATCAGCAGCGGGAACTCGAAACTCACACCGAAGATCAGCAGCAGGTTGATCAGGAATCCGAAGTACTGGTCGCCGGACAGCGCGGTCACCTGGACGTCGCTGCCGACCGTCAAGAGGAAGTGCAGGGCCTTCGACAGGACGAAGTAGGCCAGCACGGTGCCCGCCACGAACAGCAGGGCGGCGAAGAAGACGAACACCGACGCGAAGCGGCGTTCGTTGCGGTACAGGCCCGGGGTGATGAACGCCCACAACTGGTGCAGCCACACCGGGCAGGCCAGCACGATGCCCGCGGTCAGTCCGACCTTGAGCCGCAACATGAATTGGTCGAACGGCGCTGTCGCCAGCAGGCGGCAGCCCCCGTCGGCACTGATGTCGGCGCGGGCCGACTGCGGCAGCGAGCAGTACGGCTCGCGTAGCCATTCACCCAGGCTCTCCAGCCCGAAGAACCCGTGGCTGTACCAGAGGAACCCGATGATTGTGGTCAGTGCGACGGCACCCATCGCGATCAGCAGTCGGTACCGCAACTCCCGGATGTGGTCGACGAGGGACATCGTCCCGTCCGGATTGACGCGGCTGCGGCGTTGACGGGGGTCCAGCCGCGACAGAATTTTAGGTGTGCGCACGGCAGCGGCAGACTACGGGCGTCGGAGCGCCCGGTTGTCGTCGGTTCAGGCCGGTTTGGCGTCGGTGTGGCTCTGGGCCGGCGGGGTCACCGGTGCCTCGACGCGCTCGGACTGCACCTGAGTGGGAGGCTGCGCGGGCGTGACGGGAGTGTCCGCCTTGTGCTCGTTCTGCAGCTCCTTGACCTCTGACTTGAAGATGCGCATCGACTTGCCCAGCGAGCGGGCGGCATCAGGCAACCTCTTCGACCCGAAGAGCAGCACGACCACCGCGATGAGAATCAGCCAGTGCCACGGTTGTAGAGCACCCAATTTGGTCACCTCCAGAAGTTGTCTCGATGCTACCCCACCGGCCCCACGTCCAGCCGATATGCAGGTCAGCCGCTCAGCTCGGAATATGCGGCCAAGGCCGCGGACGCACTCTCACGGACACGGGTCACCAGCGACTCCGGTTCGAGGACTCGGACGTCGGCGCCGAATCCCAGCAGCGCCCGGCACATCCATTCCTCGGAGGCGTAGGTCATCGAGGCCTTGTGATAGCCGTCGGGCAGTTCCTCGAGGATCCGCATCGGGTAGTACTCGAGCATCCAGGTCGCCGTCGGGGCCAGCAGCAGGGTCGCGGCGGGCAGCGCCGGATCGGCGTCGAACAGTGAGGTGTCCGGGGGTGCCTGCTTGGCCGGTTCGGGCGGGACGGCGGCCTGGTCGAGCACCGTCGCCTCGACGATGCGATCGAACCGGAACAGTCGCACTCCCTCGGCGTCGCGGGCCCAGGCCTGCAGATAGCTGTGGTCGCCGACCAGCACCACCCGGATCGGGTCGACGACGCGGCTGGTCAGGGTGTCCCGGGACGCCGAGTAGTACTCGATGTTCAGGGCGCGACCGTCACGGACGGCGGCGCGCACCGCGGCAGCGGTGTCACTTTCGATGGGCGCCCGCTCGTCCACCGCGGCGACGGCGTGGGTGTGGTCGTGGCCGACGGTGCCGGCCGCCGATTCGATCTTGGCGATGGCGCTCAGCGCGGCCTGCGGGTCGACGACACCGGGGATGTCGACCAGCGCCCGCAGCGCGACCAGCAGACCGGTGGCCTCCGGCGACGTCAGCCGCAGCGGCTCGTCCATGCCCGCCGAGAACGTCACCTTGATCGAGTCGCCGGAGAACTCGAAGTCGATCAGATCGCCAGGCCCGTACCCGGGCAGGCCGCACATCCAGAGCTGATCGAGGTCCTGCTGAAGCTGCTTGCGGGTCACGCCCAGATCGGCGGCGGCCTCGTCGTAGGTGATGCTGGGGTTGGCCTTGAGGTACGGCACCATGTTGAGCAGCCGCACCAGCCGCGTCGAAACGGGTGTCATGTCTGCACCCCGGCTTGGGCCCGCAGCCTGGTGATGACGTCGTCGCGCAGTGTGGCCGGCTCCAGCACCAGCGCGTCTGCCCCGTAGCCCGCGACCTCGCGCGCGAGCCGGTCGCGGGTGCCGATGTCGAGTTCGATCACCTCGCCCGAGCGTCCGCCGATGCTGCGCGCTCCCGTGGATTTTCCGTTGCGGCGCAACGACATAGCCTTACCGTCGGCAACCCACACCGAAGCCTGCACCCCGCTGGGGGCTTCGCCGATCGCCCGGTCGACGATCGCCCGCAGATCGACCCCGACGGGTCTGGTGACCGATCCCGGCGGGCCGACCGTTGTGATGTCGGCGCCGATGCGGGACAGCCGAAATGTTCTGGTGGCGTTGCGGTCCCGGTCATGCCCGACGAGATACCAGCGGCCCCGGTCGGTGATCACTCCCCACGGTTCCACCGTGCGCACGGTGTAGGGGTCGGTCGGCAGGGACCGGTGCCGGAACTGAACCGGCTGACCGGAGTCGATGGCCGACAACAGGTTTCCCAGCACGTCTTCGGATCCGCGCAACCCGGGCGGTCCCGAGGCGGTGGTGATCGCGACAGCGGCATCGGGATCGACGTCGACGCCGGCCGCGCGCAGCTTCAGAAGCGCACCCTGGGTCGCGGTGATCAGCTCCGGCGATTCCCAGAGCTTGGTGGCGATCGCGACGGCGCCCGCCTCCTCGTCGGTGAGTTCGATGTCGGGCAGCGCATAGGCGTCGCGGTTGATCCGGTAGCCCTCGGTGGGGTCGAACGACGACACCCGGCCGGTCTCCAAGGGGATGCCCAGATCGCGCAGCTCGTTCTTGTCGCGCTCGAACATCCGGGAGAACGCCTCGTCGCTGGGGCTCTCTGCGTAGCCCGCGACGCTTGCGCGGATGCGTTCCGCGGTGATGTAGCCGTGCGTGGACAGCAGCGCGATGACGAGGTTCATCAACCGCTCTACTTTGGATGTCGCCACTCGGAAAACCTTAGCGGGAAACGGTGCGCCGCCCCTGCGGCGCGCTCGTCACATGCTGGCGATGAGTCGCTTCACCCGCTCGTCGACCGAGCGGAACGGGTCCTTGCACAGCACCGTGCGCTGAGCCTGGTCGTTGAGCTTGAGATGCACCCAGTCCACGGTGAAATCGCGGCCCGCCTCCTGGGCGGCGCTGATGAACTCACCGCGCAGCTTGGCCCGCGTGGTCTGCGGCGGGGTGTCGACGGCGGCCTCGATCTCCTCGTCGGTGGTGATCCGAGTCGCCAGGCCCTTGCGCTGCAGCAGATCGAACACACCGCGGCCGCGCTTGATGTCGTGGTAGGCCAGGTCCAGCTGGCTGATCTTCGGATCGGACAGCTCCATGCTGTAGCGGTCCTGGTAGCGCTGGAACAGCTTGCGCTTGATCACCCAGTCGATCTCGGTGTCGACCTTGGCGAAGTCCTGGCTCTCGACGGCGTCGAGTTGGCGGCCCCACAGGTCGACCACCTGGTCGATCTGGGTGTTGGGTTCGCGGGTCTGCAGGTACTCCACCGCGCGGGCGTAGTACTCGCGCTGGATGTCCAGGGCACTGGCCTGCCGTCCACCGGCGAGGCGCACCGGCCGCCGTCCGGTCAGGTCGTGGCTGACCTCGCGGATCGCCCGGATCGGGTTGTCCAGTGAGAAGTCGCGGAACGCGACCCCGGCCTCGATCATCTCCAGCACCAGCGAGGCGGTGCCGACCTTGAGCATGGTGGTGGACTCGCACATGTTGGAGTCCCCGACGATCACGTGCAGCCGGCGGTACTTCTCGGCGTCGGCGTGCGGTTCGTCGCGGGTGTTGATGATCGGGCGCGACCGGGTGGTGGCGCTCGAGACGCCTTCCCAGATGTGTTCGGCGCGCTGGCTCAGGCAGAACGTGGCCGCCTTGGGCGTCTGCAAGACCTTGCCCGCACCGCAGATCAGCTGGCGGGTGACCAGGAACGGCAGCAGCACATCGGAGATCCGGGAGAATTCGCCGGCCCGCACGATCAGGTAGTTCTCGTGGCAGCCGTAGGAGTTGCCGGCCGAATCGGTGTTGTTCTTGAACAGGTAGATGTCCCCGCCGATGCCTTCGTCGGCCAGTCGCTGTTCGGCGTCGATGAGGAGGTCTTCCAGCACCCGCTCACCGGCTCGGTCGTGAGTGACCAGCTGCGTCAGGTTGTCGCATTCGGCGGTGGCGTACTCGGGGTGGCTGCCCACGTCGAGGTACAGGCGCGCGCCGTTGCGCAGGAACACGTTCGAGCTGCGGCCCCACGACACCACCCGACGGAACAGGTACCGGGCGACCTCGTCCGGACTGAGCCGACGATGGCCGTGGAACGTGCAGGTGACACCGAATTCGGTTTCGATGCCCATGATTCTCCGCTGCACGACACCGAGCCTACTGGTTGCTGTGCACTAGCGGTGGGCAAGCGGGGCGCGAAACGGGTTCAGAATCCCTGTGGATGGCGGAAAGACCGCCGCCGCGGGGCATGCCAGCATGAGCCGTGCCCGAGCGCGTCGTCGTCGATACCGCCACGTTGGGGGCGCTGGCGGACGCGCTGACCCGCAGGGCAGGTCACCTTTCAGGCCTTGCGATACCCGGCGTCGCAGAGCTACCCGGTTCTGCGCTGGTCGGTGTGGCCGCACCGGCGCGCATCGCGGCTGAGGTGCACCGACTCGGTACGGCTCTGCAGGATTGGGTTTGCTCGATGCGCCGGTCGGTGGACGAACTCGGCGCCGCCGACGACGCCACCGCACAACGTCTTCAGCCGCGGTGAGCCCGCCGACCGTGTCGCAGGTGCTCACCTGGCGGCCGCAGGCGCTGGTCGAGGTCGCCGGCGCGTGGGACGACGCCGCGAGCCGGCTGCAGGCTCAGGCCGACGCCGTCGACGACGAGGTGGCCGGCAGCGCCGGCGTGTTCACCGGGTCGGCCGCGAGCGCGGCACGCGAAGCCATCGGCCCGACCACCGCGGGTCTGCGCGGGGTGTGCCGGGCACTGATCCTGGCCGCCGCGCAGGCGCGGGACGCGGCCGCGGTCATCACCCGCTGTCGCGACCGGGTCCTGGCGGTGGTGGCCGACGCCCGGCGCGACGGATACGGGGTGAACGAGGACGGGACGGTCGATCCCCCGGCGGCACCGTCAGAGCTTCTGGTGGTGTGCAGCGGCGGTTCCGATGCGGTGGCGCGCACGATGCTGGACGTGCGGGCGGCCGAGCTGACTCGCGTTCTGCACGGGGCGCTGTCGGCGCTCGGCGCGGCCGATGCGGAGGCGGCGACCGCGATCGACGCGGCGTTCGATGCCACCCCGGCCGGCCCGGCACCGGTTCGGCCGGCAGGGGCCGCAGGCAATCCGGTGGCCGACTGGCCACACCTGAGCCAGGACAGCATCGCCGCGGCGGTGACCGGGATGTCCGACGCCGACCGACAGCGGCTGATCGAGTCGAGGCCCCACGAGGTGGGCAACACCGACGGCGTGCCGTGGGAGACCAGGATCGCCGCCAACCGGATCAACATCGCCGATGCGATCCTCGACCAACGCCGTCGCATCGAGGTGCCCGACGAGGTCAAATTGCGGGCCGCCGTCGCACCGACGCTGGAAGCAGCTGATGCCGAACGACTTTGGGCGACACTGCACGCAGACCCGACCATGCGAGCCGCGGCGATTGCCGCGTACGACCGCGACGCACGCAGTCGCATCGCCTACTACGAGAGCCTGCTCGCCGACGTTCCCGATCCGGTGGACCGTGATCGCCGCGTGCCCAGACAGATCCTGGCATTCGACCCGCAGCGCGAGAGCTTCATCGAGTTGTCCGGTGACCTGACCCGGGCACACGCACTCGCGGTGCTGGTTCCCGGGCTCAACACCACCTTCGAGGGCGCAGCCGACGATGTCGCGACGGCGCGGCGTTTTGTCGCCGGATCCACCGGAGACGTCGCGATGATCACCTATCTGGGTGGCCCCTTCCCCACCGGGCAGCTGCTCGCCGGGGTCGCCGACGCCGCCGATCCGCGCTATGCGCTCACGATGGCGCCGCGACTGGTGGCGTTCAGCGAAGACGTCGAACGCCGCGCCGGTTCCATGCCCGTGACCTATATCGGCCATTCGTACGGCGGGTCGATCCTGGGCACCGCGGAATGTTTCGGGCTCACCGCCGACCGGGTGATCTACGTCGAGGCCGCGGGCGCCGGTGTGGGCGTTCATGATCCGTCGGACTGGCACAACCGCAACCCGGATGTGTTGCGATTCTCCCTGACCGCGCCCGGCGATCCGATCGGCCTGGTGCAGGGCATCCCGCTCGGGCCGCACGGGGCCGACCCCGACCAGTTACCCGGTGTGATCCCGCTGGCGGCCGGACGCACCCTCACCGGCGGGCCGATGGGCGGACTGTCGTCGCACAGCGACGTCCTCAACGAGCCGTCCGACGCGTGGCGCAACATCCTGGCGGTCATCACCGGCGACCGCGAGCACATCCGGGTCGGTTGAGATCGGCTACGCCACTGGGTAATCCGGCAGCGCCACGCGCTGCCCCACCCCGGCGGATGCGCGCGACAACAGCGCCGTCGCAGCCTTGGCGGCCGGGCTTGCCGCGGCGCGGGCAACGCCACGGAGCGTCGCGATGCCAATCCGGCTGCGCGGGTTGGCAATCCGCAGCACTCCCGGCCGTACGACGGGCGCCGAGTCCGCGAACGGCTGCATGCGGTGCTGGTATCGGCCCAGGGCCGCCGCATGATCGGAGGTGGCGGCCAGTTCGCCGGCGAGGATATAGGCACCGATCAGCGCCAGGCTGGTGCCCGCACCGCCGAAGGTGGCGTTGCAGAACGCGCAGTCGCCGAGCAGGCCGATGCGGCCCTTGCTCCACGAGGGCACGCGAATCTGGCCGGCGACCGAGAAGTACATCGGCGCACCGGCTTCGATCTCGCGCAGAATGCGCGGAGCGGCACCGCCGACATCGGCGAAAGTCTTACGCAGGATCGCGATCTGGTCACCCGGATCGAGATCTTCGATACCGCGGACATCGGAGATGAAGGTCAAGATGGCTCTGGTGCTGCCCAGGTTGTCCGGTCGCAGATGCACTCCGCGGGATCGTGTCGCGTGCTGCCAGTTCCACCATTGGTCATCGCTGTCGGACCGAGGGATGGTGGCGTAGGCGAAGTACATTCCCAGATCGTTGACCTCGTCGGCGCTGACGAATCGGCGCGATCGGGAGCGCAGACCTTCGGCGACGATCACGACGTCGGAGTCGAGCACGCTGCCGTCGTCGAGCACGGTGGTGACGTAGTCGCCGTGATCGGTGAGGTCGGTGATCTGGGTGCCGAAGCGGTAGTCGGTCTGACCCTCGGTGCGTTTGATCAGAATCCGCGACAGTTCGCCGCGTAGGATCTCCAGTTCCGCGGTCGGGCCGTCGGGGCCGCCCGGTGCACCGACCGGAAAGGAAGCCGCAGGCTTCCCGGTTGCGGTGACGAACCGGGTTCCGACCTCACCGGTGTTGGCCCGGCGTACCTCGTCTTCGATGCCCATCTTGCGCACGACTTCCCTTGCCGCACCACGGATGTCGACGTTCTGGCCTTCGTCGCGGCGCTGGGGGTAGCGCTCGATCACCGTGGTGCGCCAACCGCGCGCGGCCAGTTGGTCGGCCAGCGCCGGCCCGGCGATACCCGCACCCGAGATGACGGCGTGCGAGCTCAGGAGGTGGCCTCCGCGGCGCCCTCGGCGGCGGGCTCGTCACCCGCACTGGGCAGCAAGGCCTCCAACGCCGAACCGGTGATCCGCCGGAATGCCCGTCGCGGCCGCTTCGCATCCAGGATGGCCACCTCCAGGGTGGCCGGGCCCAGCACCCGCGGCTCGGCCGGCGGGGTGCTGCTACCGCTGGCGCCGGTGCCGTTGATACCGGCCCGCAACGCCTCGACGGCGATACCGACCGCATCCTTCAGCGGCGCGTTCTCGGAGTAGGACTCCTTGAGCGCGGTGATGATCGGCTCGGTGGTGCCACCCATGACGACGAAGTGCGGTTCATCGGCGATCGAGCCGTCGTAGGTGATCCGGTACAGCTCAGGGGGTTTCGTTTCGCCGTAATGGGCCACCTCGGCCACACACAGCTCCACCTCGTAGGGCTTGGCCTGCTCGGTGAAGATCGTTCCGAGGGTCTGTGCGTAGACGTTGGCGAGCTGGCGCCCCGTCACATCGCGACGGTCGTAGGCGTACCCGCGGGTGTCGGCGAACTGGATGCCGCCGCGGCGCAGGTTGTCGAACTCGTTGAACCGGCCCACGGCGGCGAAGCCGACGCGGTCGTAGAGCTCACTGATCTTCTGCAGGGACCGCGACGGGTTCTCCGCGACGAACAGCACCCCGGAGTCGTAGGCCAGCACGACCACGCTGCGGCCCCGGGAAATGCCTTTGCGCGCAAGCTCGGAACGCTCACGCATCGCCTGCTCAGGCGAGATGAAGTATGGGAAGCTCACTTAGTCCACCCGCGGTGCTTCGTTGCTGGGTCCTGTGCCGGGCCCGAATGTGTTTGTCGTGGAACGCTTTTCGATCACCTCGCGAGCGAGCGCGGAGATCCGGTCCTCGGGAACGTCGGTGGCGCCCTCGGCCTCGATCGTGACGGCCGTCGGGTATATGCCGCGCACCAGGTCCGGACCGCCCGTTGCCGAGTCGTCGTCGGCGGCGTCGTAGAGCGCCTCCACAGCGGCCCGCAACGCCGAATCCGCGTCGGTGACACCGGGATAGAGCTTCTTGATCGACGACTTGGCGAACAGCGAACCGGATCCCACCGACTGGTAGCCCTCTTGCTCGATGTTCCAGCCACCGGCGGCGTCGAACGACACGATCCGTCCGGCAGCTTCCGGATTCGGGTCATCGAGGTCATAACCCACCAGCAGCGGCAGTGCGACGAAGCCCTGCAGTGCCGCGCCGAGATTGCCGCGCACCATCGTCGACAGCCGATTCACCTTGCCGGGGAACGTCAGCGGGACGCCCTCGACTTTTTCGTAGTGCTCCAGTTCGACGGCGTACAGCCGGGCGAACTCCACGGCGATCGCGGCGGTGCCGGCGATACCGGTGGCCGTGTAGTCGTCGGTGATGTACACCTTCTGCACATCCCGGCTGG
This sequence comes from Mycobacterium sp. ELW1, assembly GCF_008329905.1. NCBI lineage: Bacteria > Bacillati > Actinomycetota > Actinomycetes > Mycobacteriales > Mycobacteriaceae > Mycobacterium > Mycobacterium sp. ELW1. Next base: position 3,327,680 of record NZ_CP032155.1, read on the forward strand.
CGATCATGTTGCCCTGGGTGGCGCGGCGATCGCCGGCGATCAGCACTCCACCCGGATACCTCAGCGCGACGATCGTGGTGCCGTGCGGCAGCGCGTCACCGGGCAGCACACCGCTCGCGCCGGTGCTGGTCGGCAGCAGCTGGGGCGCTTCCCGCCGGAGATAGTCGGAAAACGAGGACAGATCGGTCAGAGGTGAGCTGGTGGCAAGGCGATCAGAGAACGGCCAGGTCACTGTCCGCCCTTTTGCACGTATGCACGCACGAAGTCCTCAGCGTTCTCTTCCAGGACGTCATCGATCTCGTCCAGCAGATCATCGGTCTCTTCCGCGAGCTTGTCGCGACGCTCTTGCCCGCCGGCACCGGTGCTACCGAGGTCGTCATCCTCGCCGCCCCCGCCGCCACGCTTGGTCTGCTCTTGAGCCATCGCTGCCTCCTGCTCGGGATCGGCGACTGTGTCGTGCCATTCGGCACGGGCCGCCGGTTCTTCTACCCTACCGGTCGAGACCGGTATTGCTCCGTCTAACGAACGTCAGGTCGTCAGTTGTTCCACGAGTTGCACTGCGCTGTCGACCGAATCGAGAAGCGCGCCCACGTGGGCTTTGCTACCGCGCAGTGGTTCCAGGGTCGGGATCCGCACCAGCGAATCACCGCCCAGATCGAAGATCACCGAGTCCCAGCTCGCCGCCGCGATGTCGGCACCGAAGCGGCGCAGGCATTCGCCACGGAAATACGCCCGGGTGTCGGTCGGCGGGTTGTCGACGGCGTCGATCACCTCCTGCTCGGTGACCAGACGCTTCATCGAGCCGCGCGCCACCAGCCGGTTGTACAGACCCTTGTCGAGCCGGACATCGGAGTACTGCAGGTCGACCAGATGCAGTCGCGGCGCAGACCAGCCGAGGTTCTCCCGCTGCCGGAAGCCCTCCAGCAGCCGCAGCTTGGCCGGCCAGTCCAGCAGCTCAGCGCACTCCATCGGGTCACGTTCCAGCAGGTCCAGGATGTGCGCCCAGGTTTCGACGACCTGCGTGGCCTGCGGATCGGGGTCGCGCGCATCGACCAGCTTGGCCACCCGATCCAGGTAGATCCGCTGGATGGCCAGCGCGGTGAGTTCCCGGCCGTCGGCCAGTGCCACGGTGGCCCGCAGCGACGGATCCCGGCTGACCACATGGACGGCGTGCACCGGCCGGGCCAGCGCCAGATCCGACAGATCGAGGCCGAATTTGGGGCCTTCCTCGATCAGATCCAGGACCAGCGAGGTCGTTCCCACCTTCAGATACGTCGAGGTCTCGGCCAGGTTCGCGTCGCCGATGATGACGTGCAGGCGGCGGTACTTGTCCGCGTCGGCGTGCGGCTCGTCGCGGGTGTTGATGATGCCGCGCTTGAGGGTGGTTTCCAGGCCGACCTCGACCTCGATGTAGTCGGCGCGCTGGGACAGCTGAAAACCCGGTTCGTCACCGGACGGACCGATCCCGACGCGGCCGGAACCGGTCACCACCTGCCGCGACACCATGAACGGCGTCAGGCCCGAGATCACCGCCGAGAACGGCGTCTGACGGCTCATCAGGTAGTTCTCGTGCGACCCGTAGGACGCGCCCTTGCCGTCGACGTTGTTCTTGTACAGCTGGAGCTTGGCCGCGCCGGGCACGCTGGCCACATGCCGGGCCGCGGCTTCCATCACCCGTTCTCCGGCCTTGTCCCAGATCACCGCATCCCGCGGATCGGTGACCTCGGGGGCCGAGTACTCCGGATGGGCGTGATCGACGTAGAGCCGGGCGCCGTTGGTGAGGATCATGTTCGCCGCGCCCACCTCGTCGGCGTCGACGATCGGCGGCGGTCCCGACGTGCGGCTCAGGTCGAACCCGCGGGCGTCCCGCAGCGGCGACTCCACCTCGTAATCCCACCGGGTGCGCTTGGCCCGCTGGATGCCGGCGGCCGCGGCGTACGCGAGCACCGCCTGGGTCGAGGTCAGGATCGGGTTGGCGGTCGGATCGGAAGGCGAGGAGATGCCGTACTCCACCTCGGTTCCGATGATCCTCTGCATGGCCGCCAGCCTAGCCGCCGCTGTTGCGCGCCTGCCGCGTGGACGGTGCCACTTCCGGCTAGGGTGACCTGACCCGAAAGCCCATATCGGAGCCGCGCAACGATGACATCACCGGACCGCCACGCCGAAGAACGCTGGTTTCTGGTTCGCGGTCTTCCCGCGGTGGTGCGGCGCGGCGCTCTGTTGCGCCAGATCTGGGGTCGATCGGTACCGGCACTGGCCGGAGTGGCCGTCTTCGCCGCCAACTCCATCCTGGTGGTGACGTTGTCGGGCAAGCACACCATCGACATCGACGGCAGGCCGACCGTCGCCGAGGGATTCCTGCTGGCGCTGATCGTGCTGGTGTCCCCGGTGGCGGCGCTGGTCGGGTGGTTGGTGTCGCGGATCGAGCGTCCGCTGTGGCGAGTCGTGGCCGCCAACGTCTCGGTGGCGGTCGCGATCCTCGGGTGCGTCTTCGGCGGTCCGAGCCCGCGCATCATGGTGAATCTGGTCCTGGTGGCGATCTCGATCGCCGTCATCGTGGTGGCCACCGCGTCCGGTGTCGGCTCGATCGCGGGCTGGGCTGCGCGGGACACCATGTCGAACCTGGCGCTCGCCAGCGGAATGTTCGTCCGCGCGCTACCGGTCGTGCTGCTGACGTTCCTGGTCTTCTTCAACACCTACGTGTGGCTGATGGCGGCGATCGTCAGCCGCGAACGACTGTGGCTGGCCATCGGATTCCTGTTCGCGATCGCCGCCGCCTTCCTGGTGTCGAGCACCCTGGAGCGGGTCCGCCCGATCCTCGGCGAGACCGCTGCCACCTCCGAGGACAAGGACCGGCTGGCGGGCACGCCATTCGAGGGCATCGCCGACGAACCCGGCGTCGACCCACTGTCCGGCGCCGAGCGGGCCAACGTGGTGTTCGTCGTGGCGGCCTCGCAGGTCGGCCAGGTGCTGACGGTCGCGCTGGCCACCGGGACGATCTTCTTCGTACTGGGACTGATCGTGCTCAGCCCGCCGCTGCTGGCGTCGTGGACGCGTGACAGCGGGCGCAACGACGGTCACATCCTCGGCATGACGCTGCCGGTTCCCGACCCGCTGATCCAGACGACCATGATGCTCACCGCGATCACGTTCATGTACCTGGCGGCCAAGGCCGTCACCGACAAGGAGTACCGCGCGCAATTCCTCGACCCACTGCTGGCCGACCTCCGGCTCACCCTGGTGGCGCGGGATCGTTACCGCTCCGCGCGGCGGGGACGCTGACATGACGTCGGCCTCGGCCCGTGAGGTTCACGAGTGGTTCCTGGCCCGCGGCCTGCCTCTGGTCCTGACACGACGGGTGCGTTCGCGACAACTGATCGCGCGGTCGGCGCCGGTGGTCAGCGGCATCGGAGCGTTGATCGCGGCGACGGCATTGATCGCCGATGTCAGCGACGGTCAGGTGGACGTCGGAACCGTTGTGCGGCTGGGCATCATGGCGGTCGTGCTGACCGCGGCGCCGTTCGTGCTGTATCTGCTGCACCGTGCCGGCACCACCCGCAGCGAGGCGGGCCGACGAAGCGCCGCCCTGTTGGTGATGGCGTTGTTCGTGATCGGTTTCCCGCTGGTCGACCGGGGCTGGACGGGGCTGACCGCGGCGGAGGTGGCCGGTTTCGGGGTGATCGCGCTTGTCGCCATCTGGCTGACCTATCTCGGTATCGGGTCGATTGTCTTGTGGGCGTTCCGATTCGCTTGGGTGCAGTTCGGGGCGCTCGGAACGCTGATGAGTCGCGCGCTACCGCTTCTGATGCTGACCGTGGTGGTGTATTTCACCGGCGAGCTGTGGCAGCTGTCGGCCCGCATGACGCGTGAACGCCTCTGGCAGACAATCGGTTTCCTGGCATTGGTCGCACTGGTGTTCATGGTGGTGACCATTCGTGACGAGGTGTCGGCGCTACGCGAAGACCGCTCGGGTCCGCGCGACACGGCGGCGCTGCTGGCCCGCACACCCCTGGCCACCCGGACCGACCCGGAGCGCACGCCGTTGTCGCCGGGCGAACAGGTCAACGTCGTCGCCGTCATGGTGGTCGCGCAGGCGATCCAGGTGGTGTTCTTCACCACCGGACTGTTCGCGTTCTTCCTCGCGCTGGGCACCATCGCGATTCCCGACGACGTCACGGTGCTGTGGTCGGCCGAGCAGTCGTGCCCGGTGGGTCAACCCCCCTGCGCCGGAACGTGGTTCGGCATCCACGTGCCGATACCTCAGACGGTGGTGCACACTTCTTTGTTCGTGGCGGTGCTCTCCGGGCTGTACTTCACCGTCAGCACGAGCGTTGACCCGCTGTACCGGCAGCGGTTCTTCGATCCGTTGGTCGCGGACGTCGCCGTGAGTCTGGCCGGCCGCGACGCGTATCTGGAGATGGAGGCAAGTGATGACCGAGCGCGATGACGTATTCGACAAGCGGTACGGGGAGGTGCTGCTGGTGACGGCCGGCCCCGACGGGCCCGAAGCGGCCGTCTACAACAGCTTTCCGCTCAACGACTGCCCGGCCGAGCTGTGGGACAAGCTCGACGCCGAGGCGATCGCCAAGGAGCACGGCGCGATGGCCGCGCTGCTGAACGGCCCGCGACATTGGCTGATGACCACCATCGACAAGGTCGCGCCCGATCGCCAGGAGATCGAGACCTTCGGCGGGATCGACATGATCAAGCAAGCCACGGTCAAGCTGTCGTCGATGAGCCCCGCGCCGTACACCGTCAACCACGTCGACCGCCGAACCGTGTTCAACTTCGATGCCGGCCGACCGATTTTCGAGCTTGTCGACCCGCAGGGACAACGCTGGGTCATGCAGACCTACAGCAAGGCGGTGGACCGCGAACTCGACCTCACGAACCTGGCGAGCTTGGCCACCCGGCTGGATCTGCCCGAGGGGTGGCGTTACGAGACCCGCACTTTGACCGAACGACTGAGCGTCGACACCACCACTCGCGATGCCCACGTCACGCAGGACAACCTCGGCAACAGCTACTCCCTGGAGTTTTGAGCTGCTGTAACAACTGACGGTGGCGACGATAACGCTGCGGTAAGGCTCACCTACGCCATACACTCCGGCCATCGTGCGCCGCCGATGTCGGCAGAGGTGTGCGATATCCGGGTGAAAGGAACCACCATGAAGAAACTCGTGATCACCGGCATCGCCGCTGTGGGATTCGGGTTGGCACTCGCCTCACCGGCATACGCGGATCAGGACTCCTTCATCACGACACTGGCCAATGACGGCTGGCATGGACCCGTCGACACCGCGGTGGCGCTGGGACAGCACATCTGCAGCGACATCGCCGCGGGTGTTCCGCAGGCGACCACGCTGCAGACCATCTCCGACAACACCACCGACGGCGTCGAGCCGAAGGATGCGGCCTTCTTCTACAGCGCCGCCGCCTCCCAGCTCTGCGGACACTGACGACGCGACCCTCGGCCCGGCCGGTACCTACAGGTACTGGCCCAGGTTCGACTCGGTGTCGATGGCCCGGCTGGCACTGCTGCTCTTGCCGGTGACCAGCGTGCGGATGTAGACGATCCGCTCGCCCTTCTTGCCCGAGATCCGCGCCCAGTCATCGGGATTCGTGGTGTTGGGCAGATCCTCGTTCTCGGCGAACTCGTCGACGATCGAGTCGAGCAGGTGCTGAATCCGAAGACCCCTCTGCCCGGTCTCCAGGACCGACTTGATCGCGTACTTCTTGGCCCGGTCGACCACGTTCTGGATCATGGCGCCGGAGTTGAAGTCCTTGAAGTACATGACCTCCTTGTCACCGTTGGCGTAGGTGACTTCGAGGAATCGGTTGTCGTCGATCTCCGCGTACATCCGGTCGACGACCTTCTCGATCATCGCCCGGATGCACAGCCCCCGGTCACCGCCGAACTCGGCGAGATCGTCGGCGTTCACCGGCAGGTCCTCGGTGAGGTACTTGCTGAAAATGTCCAGTGCCGCTTCGGCATCCGGGCGTTCGATCTTGATCTTGACGTCCAGGCGACCGGGCCGCAGGATCGCCGGGTCGATCATGTCCTCGCGGTTGGACGCGCCGATCACGATGACGTTCTCCAGCCCCTCCACACCGTCGATCTCCGACAGCAGCTGAGGCACGACCGTCGTCTCGACATCGGAGCTGACACCGGTGCCGCGGGTACGGAAGATCGAGTCCATCTCGTCGAAGAACACGATGACCGGCGTTCCCTCGGAAGCCTTTTCGCGCGCCCGCTGGAAAATCAGCCGGATGTGCCGTTCGGTCTCGCCGACGAACTTGTTCAGCAGCTCGGGGCCTTTGATGTTGAGGAAGTACGACTTCGCCTCGCGGGCGTCGTCGCCGCGAACCTCGGCCATCTTCTTGGCCAGTGAATTGGCCACGGCCTTGGCGATCAGCGTCTTACCGCACCCGGGCGGGCCGTAGAGCAGCACACCTTTCGGCGGCCGCAGCGCGTACTCGCGGTACAGCTCCTTGTGCAGGAACGGCAACTCGACGGCGTCGCGGATCTGCTCGATCTGGCGGGTGAGGCCGCCGATGTCGCTGTAGGCGACGTCGGGCACCTCTTCGAGAACCAGATCCTCGACCTCGGCCTTCGGAATCCGCTCGAAGGCGTAGCCGGCCTTGGTGTCGACCAACAGCGAGTCACCTGGGCGCAGCTTGCGGGGACGCAGATCGTCGTCGTCGAGTTCCTCGGCCACGTCGGCAGGCAGGTCCTCGATGGCGACCAGCGGTTCGGCCAGCCACACGATGCGTTCCTCGTCGGCATGCCCGACGACGAGCGCCCGATGTCCGTCGGCGAGGATCTCGCGGAGGGTGGAGATCTCCCCCACCGATTCGAAGTTTCCGGCTTCCACGACCGTCAGCGCCTCGTTGAGGCGAACCGTCTGGCCCTGCTTCAGAGCCTTCACGTCGATGTTCGGGGAGCACGTGAGCCGCATCTTGCGGCCGGAGGTGAACACGTCGACGGTGTCGTCCTCGTGGGAGCCCAACAGGACGCCGTATCCACTCGGCGGTTGACCGAGCCGGTCGACCTCTTCGCGCAGAGCGAGCAACTGCTGACGGGCTTCCTTGAGGGTGTCCATCAGCTTGGCGTTGCGCGATGCCAGGGAGTCGATGCGCGCCTCGAGCTGATGCACATCACGAGCACTGCGGGCGCCGCCCTGTGCACTCATGGCGTTCTCCAGCTGATCGCGCAGCACTGACGCCTCGCGGCGCAGCTCTTCTAGTTCGGCGGCGTCTTCGCCGGACAGCTGGGGTTCTTGTGCCTCGCTCATGTTGCGCTCCTTTCCCACACCGAGAGTTGGCGCGGTGGATACCTCAACGCTACCGGCCCAACCTCGATCATGTGCGTGCGGGGAATTTCGACACACTGGCAACACTGTTAATCTCTCTAATGAGTCGGGCAGATCGAGAGGACAGCCGTGACCCTGAAAGTCCTAGCCACGGGCGTTGCCGCCGCAGCCATCATCGGCGGCGTTGCCGCCGGTGTGACTTCGGTTGCATTCAGCTCGCCGGTGCCCGCACCGGCCGTGCAGCCCGTCGTCTTCGGCGCACCGATGCCGCAGACGCCGGCGCCGGAGCTCCAGAGCCAGCTTGTCGAAACCCTGAACGGGATCCAGGGCGGCGGGTCGTTCTCCGGCTCCAAGGCCTCGTACATCCAGTTCGGGCTGGGCCGCTTCGAGGGCATCGCCGCAGACCGCGCGTTCAACAACGCGTCGGCCAAGGGCCTGCTCCCGTTGAGCTTCAACGTCGCCGACATCGACCAGGAAGGCCCGACCGCGACGGCGAATGTCACCGCGACCGCGCCCAATGGTCAGACCGCGACCCAGAGCATCCAGTTCGTCGAAGGCCCCAGCCCCAGCGGCTGGCAGCTGACCAAGCAGTCGGCGCTAACGCTGATGCAAGGAGCCGGCTGAGTCAGCGCGGGATGCGACACCCGTTCTTCGTAGGTTTGAGCGCCGCCACAATCGTGGCGGCGCTCAGCCTCTCGGGGTGTTCTGACCACGTCGAGCCGAAATCGGCCCCGAGCCCGTTCGAGCAGTCGTCGACGCCGTTGGCGCCGGCTGACCACAACGCTGCTCCGCTGCCGGCACCCGACGCGCTGACCGATGTGCTCTACCGGCTGGCCGATCCGGCGGTGAAAGGGGCAGACAAGCTTCAGCTGGTCGAGTCCACCACGCCGGCCGACGCCGCGACCATCGACAAGTTCGCGGCGGCGCTGCGCGACGGCGGGTTCACACCGCTGACGTTCACCGCCTCCGAGATCCGGTGGTCGGATCGCCGCCCCGACGATGCGCTGGCATCGATCAACGTCACCACCTCGAACCCGGCCAACCCCGGTAACTTCACCTTTCCGATGGAGTTCCGGCAGGACCGCGGCGGCTGGCAGCTTTCTCGTGAGACCGCCGACATGCTGCTGGCCTTCGGCAATGCCCGTGGCGGTGCGAGCCCGGCCAGTCCGACCCCGACGCCCTGAATGTGGATCGGCTGGTTGGAATTCGACGTCCTGCTCGGTGACGTCCACTCGTTGAAGGAAAAGCGTGCCGTGGTGCGGCCGATCGTCGCCGAACTGCGCCGTCGATTCACGGTGTCGGCGGCTGAGACGGGTTCGACCGATCTGCACCGGCGGGCCGGCATCGGGGTGGCGGTGGTCGCCGGCGAGCGGGCCCACGTCGTCGAGGTGCTCGACGGTGCGGAACGGTTGGTCGCGGCGCGCCCCGAAATCGAATTGCTCTCGGTGCGACGCGGACTACACCGCAGCGACGACTAGGGCGCGAGCTTCTTGCGGCGCAGCGGGGTCGGCGTGATCGTGCCCGGGGCCAGCCGTCGCGCCGAGATCAGGAACGCCGTGTGGCCGCGCATGTTGTGCTGGGGACGCACCGCAAGGCCGACAACGTTCCAGCCGCGCTGCAACGATTCCCATGCCCTGGGCTCGGTCCAGCACTGCTGTTCGCGCAGCAGCTCGACGGTCTTGGACAGCTGGGTCACGGTTGCCACGTACACCATCAGCACCCCGCCGGGGATCAACAGCCGGGCCACGGTGTCCAGGACGTCCCACGGCGACAGCATGTCCAGGATGACGCGGTCGACCGACGCCTCGTCGAGGTCGGAGTCGACCAGGTCGCCGATGATCAGCCGCCAGTTCTCCGGGTCCTCGCCGAAGAAGGTCACCACGTTGCGCCGGGCGTGCACGGCGTGGTCGTCACGCACCTCATAGGAGATCACCTCGCCGTCGGGGCCGACGGCACGCAGCAGAGAGCACGTCAGCGCGCCGGAACCCGCTCCGGCCTCCAGGACCCGGGCGCCCGGAAAGATGTCGCCCTCATGCACGATCTGGGCGGCGTCCTTGGGGTAGATGACCTGGGCGCCGCGCGGCATCGAGAGCACGTAGTCGATGAGCAGCGGGCGCAGCACCAGGAAAGCGTCGCCGTTGGTCGACTTGACCACGCTGCCTTCCGGCAGGCCGATCACCGCGTCGTGCTCGATGGCCCCGCGGTGGGTGTGGAACTCACTGCCCGGGTTGAGGATCATCGTGTAGTGACGGCCCTTGGCGTCGGTGAGCTGGACGCGGTCCCCGACGACGAAGGGGCCGGTGCGGCGCGGGGCGGGATCGTCGGTCACAGCCGTTCAGCCTGCCATAGCGGACTCGCCGCGCCGCATACCGTCACCTTGTCGGCACACCGTCCTAGGCTGCAGTTATGTCAGATCAGGTGCTGCAGGCGTCGCGTCCCGCGTTGTCGCCGTCGCGGGCCGCCGACTTCAAGCAGTGCCCGCTGCTGTACCGCTTCCGGGCCGTTGACCGGCTGCCCGAGCCGCCGTCGACCGCTCAGCTGCGGGGTTCGGTGGTGCACGCCGCCCTCGAGCAGCTGTACGGTTTGCCGGCCGCCGAGCGTGGCCCGGATACCGCATTGTCGTTGGTCGACCCGGCGTGGGAGCGGGTGCTGTCCGAACACCCGGACTTCGCCGGCGATTTCACCGACGAGCAGCGCACCCAGCTCGTCGCGGAGGCACGCGCCCTGCTGACCGGCTACTACCGACTCGAGGACCCGACCCGCTTCGATCCACAGAGCTGCGAGCAACGGATCGAGGTCGAACTGGCCGACGGAACGCTGCTGCGCGGTTTCGTCGACCGGATCGACGTCGCGGGCACCGGCGAGCTCCGGGTGGTGGACTACAAGACCGGGAAGGCACCACCGGAGGCCAGGGCACTCGCGGAGTTCAAGGCGCTGTTTCAGATGAAGTTCTACGCCGTCGCATTGCTGCGTTCCCGTGAGGTGCTGGCCAGCCGATTGCGGCTGATCTATCTGGCGGACGGCCAGGTGCTCGACTACTCCCCTGCGCTCGACGAGCTGCTTCGCTTCGAGAAGACTCTGATGGCGATCTGGCGCGCCATCCAATCGGCCGGTGCGACAGGCGATTTCCGGGCCAACCCCTCGCGCCTGTGTAACTGGTGCAGCCATCAGGCGCTCTGTCCGGCGTATGGCGGCACGCCGCCGCCCTATCCCGGCTGGCCCGAACAGATCGGCGGCGAGCCGGCCGCATGAGCTGTTACTATCGGCGGCTCGGAATCGACGGCGAGGCAGAGCTTTTCGCGTCGACCGACGACACCCGGAGCAACTGGAATTCCGACATCCAGCACGGGTCGCCGCCGCTGGCATTGTTGACCAAGGCGATCGAGGCGAAGCTGTCCGACGGTATGCGGATCGGCCGGTTGACTCTGGACATCCTGGGGGCGATACCGATCACCGAGATGCGGGTGCAGGCCAGGGTTGACCGGCCGGGCAGCCGCATTGCGCTGCTCTCGGCCGAGATGTCGGCGGAGCGTCCCGACGGTCCGCCGCGCGCCGTGGCTCGGGTGACGGCCTGGGCGTTGGCCACCTCCGATACCGCCGACGCCGCAACCGATCGCTATCCACCGCTGATCGAGGGCCCCACCGCACCGCTGGAGCTGCACTGGAAGGATGCGCACGGCTACGTCGAGTCGGTGGAATGGCGGCGGCAGTACGACGGATCCGACAGCGGCACCGTGTATTGGATGTCGCCCATTTCCAATCTGGTGGACGACGAGCCCACCACCGCGCTCGAGCGACTCGCCATGGTGGTCGACTCCGCGAATGGCATTGGCGCCGCGATAGATCCGCAGAAGTTCATCTACATGAACACCGACACGGCGGTGCATCTGCATCGCGCGCCGGTGGGCAGCGATTTCGGTGTGCGCGCTCGCGGATCCATCGGGCCGGACGGGATCGGGGTGACCACGGCCGAGTTGTTCGACCGCGACGGATTCATCGGAACCTCGGCGCAGACGCTGCTGGTGCAGCGCCGGTAGGCAGCCTATATCTACTTGCGTCTATATAGACGTAGTGCAATACTCGGAGATGTGGACGTCTTCGAGGCAGTCGCCGAACCAAATCGCCGGGTGTTGCTGGATACCTTGGCCGCCGGTGATCGCACCGCCGGGGAACTCGTTGCGGCACTGCCGGATCTGACGCAACCCTCGGTGTCGCGGCATCTGCGCATCCTGCGGGAAGTCGGGCTGGTCGAGGTCCGCCCGGATGCGCAACGCAGGATCTACGCGCTGCGCGCCGACGGACTTGTCGCGATCGACAGCTGGATCGAGCAGTACCGCCAGTTCTGGAGCGGCCACCTCGACGCGCTCGAACGCCACTTGAAGACGACCAAGGAGAGCTCATGACCACCCGCGAGGGCCGGCTCAGCATCGAAAATGACCGGGCAGTGCTGACTTTCGAGCGCCGACTCCCCCACCCTGTCGAGCGGGTGTGGGACGCGATCACCAACCCGGAGGAACGCAGCAAATGGATGGGTGACACCACCATCGACGCCCGCGAGGGCGGGACGATCGACATGATCCCTGCCGCACCACCGATCCCGGCCGACGAGAAAAGGATGGCGGGCCGCATCCTGGTGTGGGATCCGCCGCATGTCTTCGAGCACGAATGGAACCAGCGGATCGTCGAACCCGGGGTTGTGCGTTACGAGTTGGTTCCCGACGGCGACGGAACGCTGCTGCGATTCAGTCACCGCGGGCTTGGTGTGCGCAACGCCAACGGTTTTCGGCCCGGGACGCATGCCTACCTGGACCGCCTCGAGGCCTATATGTCCGGGGGCGAGATACCCGACTGGCAGGAGCGCTACCGCGAGGTGGCCGAGAGTGCATACGGAGGACAAGCATGGTGACACCGCACGTGGTGGTGGCATCTCACTCAGGCTTCGGCCACACCGCGACCTTGGCGCAGGCCGTGGCGCGGGGAGCGTCGGCGGCGGGAGCACAGGTCCGGCGGATAGCGGTCGACACCCTCGGCGACGACGATTGGCCGATACTCGATGCGGCCGACGCGATCATTTTCGGCTGCCCCACGTACATGGGAAACGTGTCGGCCGGTTTTCAGGCTTTCGCCGAACGCACCGGCCGGCGCTGCATGGAGGGCACCTGGCGCGACAAGGTGGGTGCGGGCTTCACCAACTCCGGATCGAAGGCCGGTGACAAGCTACAGACCCTCAGCGCGCTTGCGGTGTTCGCCGCCCAGCATCACATGCACTGGGTCAACCTCGGCCTGACTGCGGGATGGAACACCAGCGCCGCAAGCGAATTCGACCTGAATCGGCTGGGCTTCTGGCTGGGCGCCGGTGCCTCGACCGATGTCGACGCCGACCCGACCGCGGTACACGACGCCGATCTGCGCACCTGCGAACACCTTGGCCATCGCGTCACCTCGGTGACGCGACAGCTTCTGGCCGGACGCGAGCTCTGCGCGGCACCCTAGAAGGGTGGTGGGTCGTCCGAATCGGGTGGCGCCGGCCCGGCAGACGACAGTGAGCGTTCAGCCCGATTGCGGGCGCGCTCCGCCTCAATCTGGTGGCCGCGGTTCTGCCGCCGGGTCGTTCGACGCTTCGGCATCATTACCGAGCGGTCACCACAGCGATGCGCTATCGGTTTCGGACTCGGGGGCGGACCGGTAGGAGTCATCAACCCGGGAAACAGCAGGAGGCTGCCGGGCGTCGTCACGTAGATTTCGCCATTGGGCAAAGTCCAGATCACCGTGCCGTCGGGCAGCTGCTGATCCCTCCAGCCCCAGAAAGTCTTGAGAATGTGATGTTCTCGGCATAGGCACTTCAGATTGGAGGCGTGTGTCGCCCCGCGCGGCCACGGAACAGTGTGGTCGATGTCGCAATGGGTGGCCGGGCGGTCACAACCAGGTGCCCGGCAGGTGAGGTCGCGGGCTCGCACGAAATCGGCAAGCGCACGCGAGGGGTGGTAATCGCAGTCGGACAGTATGTCGACGGGAATGGTCACCGGACGCTGACGCGCGGTGGCCTTCAACCCGGCGAGCTCTTCTGCCGAGATCAGCTCACCGCTGTCGAGCAGGTAGGCGGGTTTGTTGGATGTGCCATCGAGCGTGGACTGCTCGGCGACGACATGAATGACGACCGACCCTGCTGGCTTTTCCGTTGCGGTGCAGTCGGGTTCGCCGCAGTCGCAGGGAAGTCGGTCAATGCCGGTGCCGAGCGCTCCCAGCGCGTCGGAGCGACGTTGTCCCATCGTGCGCGGATCGCTCTCGCACACGGACTTCGCCAGAGTGTTGAGCCGCTTTTCGAGGGCCGCCGCGTGGCCGGTGGACAGCCGTGCCGTCAGGTCCACGTACCCGTCACAAGACTCCCAGAAGGTGACATCACGATCACTACCGCGATCTTTCATCCGCCGAACCGCATCCGGGTCTCGCCGAACCACGAGCTCGTCGATCTCACTGGCGAGTCTGCCCCGGGTCATCGACGGCCAGCGGGCAACGCGGGCGGCCAGGTCCGCATCGAGTTCAGCCATGGTGTCGACGTCGGTGACGAGATGGGTTCGGAAGACGATCGTTTGATACAGCCGGCAATCGATATCGCCGGCCTCGAATACAGCAGCGACTGCAGGCAACCGCAGCATCGCCAATGCGTAGTTCATGTAGCTGTTGGCCTTGGCCAGGCTGAGCCGCAGTGCGGCAGCGACTTCGGCGCCGACGGTGGCCCACGTGTCCACGGCCCAGTCTTCGCGTTCACCGTGCTCTACCCGGCGCAGTTCGAAGAGGTCGGCGATTGCGCGCAGCCGAAGTGCGGCCGCTTGATTCTCCAGCCGCGCCGCGTTGGTCAGCCGGTAAACCAGGCCGCGCGAGCCATCGGTGTCGGGCGACTCGAACGGCCGACCTGGCCATTCATCGAACATGTGTTCGAGTATGCCACCGGCCTACGACATTGATTCTGTTAAACGGGTTCGGGTGAGATGGTCTTGGCCGTTCGCCGTTGGTGATGACTCGTGGTCCGACTGATGCCCTGTTGGGTTGTCTTCCAATTGATTTGTCTCACCAGCGCCGTGCGGTCAGGCACCGCAAACGAGAGCCCGGCGGGGCGGACATGACTTAATCAGGAGCCTGGACAGTTCCCTCGTCAATGTCTTGTCTGCCCGTCCCGCCGGGTTGTCACCCACCGCCGCAAAACGGAGAGGACACCCACCATCGTGACATCCCCACGCCGCGTCGTCATCGGCGTCGATACCCATCTCGACACCATTCACCTCGCAGCACTGACCGATAGCGGTCAACCCCTCGGCGATGCCGAATTCAGGACCAACCCGACCGGCTACTACGTCGCGATCACCTGGGCCCGAAGCTTCGGGGAGGTGTTCATTGCCGGGGTGGAGGGCACCAGCAGCTACGGCGCCGGGTTCACCCAAGCGTTGCAGGACAACGATATTCACGTCGTCGAAGTCAATCGGCCCGACCGCGGCGCTCGGCGCCGTCACGGCAAGTCCGACCCGTTGGATGCCTACAGTGCCGCCCGCGCGGTGCTATCCGGTCACGGTCTAGCAGTTCCCAAAGACCGCACCACCGGTGCGCTCAAAGCCCTCCTGATCGCCCGCCGTGGCGGCATCAAAGCCCGCAGCGCAGCCATCCAGCAGATCAAAGACCTGCTCGTCACCGCACCGGCTGACCTGCGCGAGCGCTACCGCCGCTACCCGACAACCTTGCGGCTGGTGCAGGCGTTAGCGCGCTGCCGGCCCACCGCCCACCACGACCCGACCACTAACGCGGTCCTCACCGCCTGCAAAGCCCTGGCCCAGCGCATCGAGTTCCTCGAGCGCCAAATCGGCGAGCTGACCACCCAACTCGACACCATGACCCGCGCCCTGAACCCCGCGCTACGCGCCGCCTTCGGGGTAGGTCCCGACACCGCCGCCCAGTTGCTGATCACCGCCGGCGCCAACACCGACCGACTGCGCTCCGAGGCCGCCTTCGCCCGCCTCGCCGGGGTGGCCCCTATCCCGGCCTCCTCCGGCAAAACCACCCGCCACCGGCTCTCCCGCGGCGGAGACCGAGCCGCCAACAACGCCCTGCACCGCATCGCGCTGGTCCGCTGGTCTCACGACGAACACACCCGCACCTACGCCGCCCGCCAACTCGCCGCCGGCAGATCCAAAAAAGACGTCCTGCGCCTACTCAAACGCGCCATCGCCCGCGAGATGTTCAAACACCTCACCGCACCCTGCCCAATCGATGACTACAGCGACCTCAGACCCACCCGACAAGCCCGAAACATCACCCTGACCAGCGCCGCACAACACCTCGGCGTCTGGCCCACCGTCATCTCACGACTCGAACGCGGACTCCAACGCCACGACACCCTGGCCACCACCTACCGCCACTGGCTCAACACCCACCACATTGACGCCGCTTGACTCCTAACACAGATAGGAGCATCAATTCTCAGTCGTACTGACCGACGAGGTCAGTCGCGGTGGACTTCAACGCCCCAGAGCACGCGGCGGACGACCGTGCGGAATCCGCGGGGTTGGGAAGCGGGGTCGGGCTCGGTCGGGGCCTCCGGCTCAGGCTCTGCCGCAGCCCCCGGCTCGGCTTCAGCTTCGGGCTCAGCTTCCGCCTCGGGCTCGGGCTCGGGCTCGGGCTCGGGCTCAGGTTCAGGTTCAGCCTCGGGCTCAGCTTCAGCAGTCGGTTCGACTTCAGGCTCGGGCTCAGCTGCAGCCTCGGGCTCCGGCTCCGCCTCGGGCTCAGCAGTCGGTTCGGCTTCCGCCGCAGGCTCCGCCTCGGGCTCAGCAGTCGGTTCGGCTTCCGCCCCAGGCTCCGCCTCGGGCTCAGCTGCAGGCTCCGGCTCCGGCTCCGCCTCAGCTTCCGGCTCAGCCTCGGGCTCGGCCTCCGCCTCAGCTTCCGGCTCGGCCTCGGGCTCGGCTTCCGCCTCAGCTTCCGGCTCGGCCTCGGGCTCGGCTTCCGCCTCAGCTTCAGCTTCCGCCTCAGCCTCAGCTTCCGGCTCAACCTCGGGCTCCTCCGTATCGCCAACAGCGGCGGCGTCTTCGGAGTCATGTTCGGCTGCCACGGTCGCGGCGGCGACAATACCTCCGCCCGTCGCGACCGCCACCAAGTCCTCGGCCATCCGCTCGGCCGGCGACTCCTCGTCGGCCTCACCGGCTGCCGCGTGCTCACCGCCCAACGTGGTCGGATCCTCGCGGCCCTTGGGCGCCAACAGGATGTACACAATCGCACCGATGAACACGAACACCGACGTGAACGAATTCACCCGGATACCCGCGATATGGGTGGCGGTGTCGTCGCGCAACAACTCGACCCAGAATCGGCCGATGCAGTACGCCGCCACATACGCCGCGAACAGCCGGCCGTGGCCGATCTTGAACCGCCGGTCGATCCAGATCAGGAAGAGGAACACCAGCACGTTCCACAGCAGCTCGTAGAGGAACGTCGGCTGCACCACCGCGGCGACCTGCCCGGTCGACACCCCGTCGAGGGAGTGCACGTCGACCATCCCGGACGAGTCCCGCCGGTAGAAGATCTCCATCCCCCACGGCACGGTGGTCTCGCGGCCGTACAGCTCCTGGTTGAAGTAGTTCCCGAGCCGGCCGATCGCCTGCGCCAACACAATTCCCGGCGCGATCGCGTCGCCGAACGCGGGCAACGGAATCCCTCTGCGGCGGCAGGCAATCCACGCACCCACACCGCCGAGGGCAACCGCACCCCAGATGCCTAGGCCGCCATCCCAGATCCGCAACGCCGCACCGACGCCGGCGCCACCCTCGGCGAAATACGTTCGCCAGTCGGTCATCAGGTGATACAGACGCCCACCGATCAGACCGAACGGCACCGCCCACAGCGCGATGTCGTAGATGACGCCCCGCTCGCCACCACGGGCCACCCAGCGGCGATCACCGATCACCAGCGCCGCGATGATGCCGGCGATGATGCACAGCGCATAGGCCCGGATCGGTACCGGGCCCAGATGCCACACGCCCTGAGACGGACTCGGGAAATAAGCCAAGACGGTCGTCGTCACGAAGCGGACACCTTCTGTCGCACACCCACGGCCAACTCCTCGGTCAGCGTCCGCACTGCCGCCAACCCATCGGTCAATGCCGACACAAGAGCCGAACCCACGATCACCCCGTCGGCGAAGGCCGCGATCTCGGCGGCCTGCTCACGGGAGCGCACGCCAAGACCGACCCCCACCGGGATGTCGGAAACCTCTTTGACCCGCCGCACGAGTTCCGGTGCTGCGCTCGACACCGCGTCCCGCGCGCCGGTGACACCCATGGTCGACGCCGCGTAGACGAAACCCCGCGAGGCCTGCACGGTTTTGGCCAGCCGCTCCGGGGTCGACGACGGTGCCACCAGGAAGATCCGGTCCAGATCGTGTACTTCTGCGGCGGCCAGCCACTCGTCGGCCTCGTCCGGAATCAAGTCCGGGGTGATCATGCCCAGTCCCCCGGCGGCCGCCAGATCGCGCGACCACGCGTCAATTCCGTAGTGCAGCATGAGATTCCAGTACGTCATAACAACGGCATGACCGCCGGCCGCGCTGATGGCCTCCACCGCGCGCAGGGTATCGCGAACCCGGACGCCGCCCTGCAACGCGGCCTCGGTCGCGGTCGCGATGACCGGCCCGTCCATCCCCGGATCGGAGTACGGAACCCCGACTTCGACGATGTCACAACCAGATTCGACCAGAGCCACCAGCGCGTCGATCGACACGTCGACGGACGGATACCCGGTCGGCAGATACCCGATCAGAGCGGCACGGCCCTCGTCGTGGCACGCCGCGAACACCGAACCCAGCCGTCCCGCCTGGGCGTGCTGGACGGTCATGAGGCTCCCGGGCCGGTCTGGTCGAACAGCCCGAACCACTTGGCCGCCGTCTCCACGTCCTTGTCGCCGCGGCCCGACAGGTTGACCAGGATGATCGAACCCGGGCCCAACTCGGCCGCCAGCTTCACCACGCCGGCCACGGCGTGCGCCGATTCGATGGCCGGGATGATGCCCTCCAGTCGACACAACAGCCGGAACGCGTCCATGGCCTCGGTGTCGGTGATCGGCTGGTACTCGGTACGCCCGATGTCCTTGAGGAACGCATGCTCGGGTCCGACGCCCGGATAATCCAGACCCGCCGAGATCGAATGCGACTCGATGGTCTGGCCATCCTCGTTCTGCAGAAGATACGAGTAGGACCCCTGGAACGCTCCCGGTGTTCCACCGGCGAAAGTCGCTGCATGCCTTCCGGTTTCGACGCCATCACCGGCCGCCTCGTAACCGATCAGCCGCACATTCACGTCATCGATGAACGGGTGGAAGATGCCGATCGCATTGGACCCGCCACCCACGCAGGCAGCCACCGCATCCGGCAGCCGGCCGGCCTGCGCCAGCATCTGCGCCCGCGCCTCGAGGCCGATGATGCGCTGGAAGTCGCGCACCATCATCGGGAACGGGTGCGGCCCGGCGGCGGTCCCGAAACAGTAGTACGTGCTGTCGGCGTTGGTGACCCAGTCGCGGAAGGCGTCGTTGATGGCGTCCTTGAGCGTCTTCGAGCCGGACTCCACCGACACCACCTCGGCGCCCAGCAGCCGCATCCGCGCGACGTTGAGCGCCTGGCGCGCGGTGTCCACCGCGCCCATGTAGATCACGCAGTCCAGACCCAGCAGCGCACACGCGGTCGCGGTCGCGACGCCGTGCTGGCCGGCGCCGGTCTCGGCGATCACCCGGGTCTTGCCCATCTGCTTGGCCAGCAGCGCCTGGCCGAGCACGTTGTTGATCTTGTGCGAGCCGGTGTGGTTGAGGTCCTCGCGCTTGAGAAAGATCCGTGCCCCACCGAGGTGCTCGCTCAGCCGGACCGCTTCGTAGAGCGGCGACGGGCGCCCGGCGTAGTGGGTCTGCAGGTTGTCGAGGCGATCCAGGAATTCCTGGTCGGTGCGCGCCTTTTCGTAGGCGGCCGTCACCTCTTCGATCACGGCCATCAACGCCTCGGCCACGTACCGTCCGCCGTAGGCGCCGAAGTGCCCGCGGGCATCGGGTTCGTGCAACGTCTGCTCGGCCACGGCCGCGCTCATGCGCGGCACGTTCGGAGTGGAGATATCAGCCACGACTCAGCGAGCGGGTTTCGGGCAGGAGGGATGCGCTCCCGCGGTCACCAGGTCTGCGACGGCGCTGCGCGGGTCACCGCTGGTGACCAGACCTTCGCCGACCAACACCGCATCGGCTCCGGCGCCGGCGTACGCCAGCAGGTCACCGGTGCCCCGGACACCGGATTCGGCGACCCGGATGATCTCGGACGGCAGCCCCGGCGCGATCCGCGCGAAGCAGTCCCGGTCCACCTCCAACGTCTTGAGGTCGCGGGCGTTGACGCCGATGACCTTGGCTCCCGCCTGCAGCGCCCGGCTGGCTTCTTCCTCGGTGTGCACCTCGACCAGCGCGGTCATGCCAAGCGACTCGGTGCGCTCCAGCAGCGACTCCAGGGCGGGTTGCTCGAGCGCGGCGACGATCAGCAGCAGCATGTCCGCGCCGTGCGCCCTGGCCTCGTGAATCTGATACGGCCGGACGATGAAGTCTTTGCGTAGCACCGGGATTCGCACAGCGGAACGTACCGCGTCCAAGTCGGCCAACGACCCGTGGAAGCGGCGTTCTTCGGTGAGCACGCTGATCACCCGCGCGCCGCCGCTCTCATACGCCCGAGCCAGCTCGGCGGGGTCGGCGATATTGGCCAGCTGCCCGCGGGAAGGGCTGGCGCGCTTCACTTCGGCAATCACGGCGATGCCCGGCGCGCGCAGCGCGGCCAGCACGTTCAGCGGCGCCGGTGCAGCCTCCGCGGCGGCTTTGACCTCAGCCAGACTGACGATCGCCTCGCGGGCGGCAACGTCGGCGCGCACTCCCTCGATGATCGAGTCGAGCACGCTTGCCGAACTCATGGCTGCCGGATCCCTTCTCACGCCCTGGCGATCTCGCTTGCGTCGTCCAGTGAAGGGTAGTCGTATCGAGCCGCGCATACGTCACCGACCCTCGGTGTCGGTACGACGATCCGTGGGATCGACACCTTCGTCCAGCGCATCCCACATGCCCCGCTCCGAAACGCTTGGATCCGTGTCCTCGCTACGTGCCGCGCTGCGACGAGCAGCCGGTGCCGCATATTTGGCGGTGGCCTGGCGTCCAGAGGCCGCCGAGCGCATCAGCAGCACGGCAGCGACCAGGGCACATGCCGCCGCGCCGATGGTCAACCCGGCGCCGAGGTACTGGCGAGAGCTGGCGACCAGCGTGTGCACCGGGATCTGGGCGAGTTCGGCGGCACGCGGACCGACGTCCGGGGTGCGGATCAAGCTGACACCGAGGTAACCGAGCAGCAGGGTCACCACCGCCACCAGCATCGCGACCGCCCGCAGGCCCCATCCCCGTACCGCCAGGCCGGCCACCGCCGCGGCGAGCAGCAGCACAGCCAACGGCAGCAGGGCATTGGACCAGTTGGCGCCCGTCAACATCACCGTCTTGGGCTGGCCGAGACCGTCGAACGACGTCACCGACACCCAGGCGAGCCGGGAGGCGACCCACAGCAACACCGCCGACACGACCAGCAACAGCTGTCCGATGCGGATCACGGGGCGCTCAGAGTTTCGGCGGCGGCGATCGCGTTCAGTACCGCCTTGGCCTTGTTGGCGGACTCGTTGTATTCGTAGGGACCGTTGGAGTCGGCCACCACGCCACCACCGGCCTGCACGTACGCGGTGCCCTTGCTCATCAGGGCGGTGCGGATGGCAATGGCGAAGTCGGCATTGCCGGCGAAGTCCAGATAGCCGACGACCCCGCCGTAGAGGCCGCGACGGGTCTTCTCCACCCCTTCGATGAGCTCCATGGCCCGCACCTTCGGCGCACCGGTCAGCGTGCCGGCCGGGAAACAGGCCGTCACCGCGTCCAGGGCGGTGCGCCCATCGGCGAGCAGCCCGGTGACGGTCGACACGATGTGCATGACGTGGCTGTAGCGCTCGATGTGGCTGTAGTCCTCGACGCGCACCGTGCCCGGGACACACACCCGGCCGAGGTCGTTGCGTCCGAGGTCGACCAGCATCAGATGCTCGGAGCGTTCCTTCTCGTCGGCCAGCAACTCCTTCTCGAGCAGCTGGTCTTCCTCCTCGGTCTGGCCGCGCCACCGCGTTCCGGCGATCGGATGTGTTGTTGCCCAGCCGTCCTTCACCGTCACCAACGATTCCGGGCTGGACCCGACGATCGAAAACGCCGTTCCCCCAGTCTCATCCGGCACGTGCATGAGATACATGTACGGGCTGGGATTGGTGACCCGCAGCATCCGGTACACATCGATCGGGTCGACCGCGGTGTCGATCTCGAAGCGCTGTGAGGGCACCACCTGGAAAGCCTCGCCGGCCTCGATCTCCTTGACCAGGCGCTCGACGATCTCGCTGTACTCCTCCATCGTGCGCTGGGAGCGGTGCCGAGACTGCGGGCGGGAGTAGGTCGCCACGGTCGACGACAGGGGCTGGCCGAGCGCCTGGGTCATCACGTCGAGGCGCGCGACGGCGTCGTCGTAGGCCTCGTCCACCCGCTCGTCGGTGCCGTTCCAGTTCACCGCGTTGGCGATCAGGGTGATGGTGCCCTCGTGATGGTCGACGGCGGCCAGATCGGTGGCCAGCAGCAGGAGCATGTCGGGCAAGCCCAGGTCGTCGGTGACCAACTCGGGCAGCCGTTCGAGGCGCCGGACGAAGTCGTAGGCGAAGAATCCGACCATCCCGCCCGACAGCGGCGGCACTCCCGGCAGCGATTCGGTGGACAGCAACGTCATCGTCTCGTGCAGGGCCTGCAACGGATCGCCACCGGTCGGGGCGTCCTGCGGGGTGGCGCCCAGCCAGACGGCCTCGCCGTCACGCACGGTCAGCGCCGAGGGTGCACCCGCCCCGATGAACGACCAGCGCGACCACGAACGGCCGTTCTCGGCGGACTCGAGCAGGAATGTTCCGGGCCGGTTGGCCGCCAGTTTCCGGTACGCCGACAGCGGTGTCTCACTGTCGGCCAGCACCTTGCGGATCACCGGCACCACGCGATGTTCGGCGGCCAGCGCCCGGAACTCCTCACGCGTGGTGGTGGCGGCGAGGTTGGATTGCACGGGTACATCCTCCCAGACCCGCCGTGCCGGATTGACCGGCGTAGCCTGCACCCATGAAACGTGGAGACCGGGTTGCGGACTTCGAACTGCCGGACCAGACCGGCACCGTGCGCTCACTGACTGAATTGCTGGCCGATGGGCCGATCGTGCTGTTCTTCTACCCGGCCGCGATGACGCCCGGCTGCACCAAGGAAGCCTGTCATTTCCGCGACCTCGGCTCGGAGTTCGCCGCACTCGGCGCCAGCCGGGTCGGCATCAGCACCGACGCGGTGGACAAGCAGGCACGGTTCGCCGACTCCCAGAATTTCGACTACCCGCTGCTGTCCGACGCCGACGGCGCGATCGCCACCGCGTTCGGCGTCAAGCGCGGGCTGCTGGGCAAGCTGATCCCGGTGAAGCGCACAACGTTCGTCATCGACACCGATCGCACGGTGCTCGAGGTCATCTCCAGCGAGGTCAACATGGACGCCCATGCGGACAAGGCGCTGGAGGTGCTGCGTCAGCGCCAGAAGGCCTGACGACGCGTGTCGGTTCTGCGTCTGTCGGATGTGACGTTCCGCCGCAACGGCAAGCAGATCATCGACGGAATATCGCTCACGGTGGAGCGCGGCGAGCACTGGGCGCTGCTCGGCCCCAACGGTGCGGGCAAGAGCACATTGCTCGGTTTCTGCGCCGCCGAGACGTTCCCCACCACCGGTACGGTCACGGTGCTCGGCCGCCAGATGGGACGCACCGATCTGGCCGCGCTGCGCCGATCGATCGGATACGTCAATCCCCGCCACCGCCTTCAGTATTCGCTGACGGTGCGCGACGTGGTGCTGACCGGCATCACCGCCACCATCGACCTGCCGATGCGCTGGACACCGAGCCCGGAACAGGCTGAGCACGCCGACGCGATGATCGCCGCGGTGGGGATGAGTCGTAAGTCCGACGACGTGTGGCCGACGCTGTCGCAGGGTGAGCGTGGCCGCGCTCTCATTGCGCGAGCACTGGTTTCGGAGCCCGAACTGCTACTGCTCGACGAGCCGACCACCGGGCTGGACGTCGCTGCCCGCGAGCAGTTGCTGGAGACCATCGACAGCCTCGACCACACCCATCCCGACGTCGCGTCGATCCTGGTGACCCATCACCTCGAAGAGCTGCCGACCACCACCACCCACGCGCTGCTGATCGCCGACGGGCGCACCGTGGCGAGCGGTCCGGCGCACGAGACGATTTCGACTGACAACGTCACCGCCGCCTTCTCGCACCCGATCGCGGTCGGCTATCAGCAGGGCCGCTGGACCGCGCGGGCCAAGGCGACGGCGATCGACGTCTAGGCGAGCGCCGCGGCGACGACGTCAGCCGGTAGCTCGGACCACGGCCGCGGGTCGGCGGGCCGCTCAGGCGGGGCGCAGAGCGGGCGATGCCACCAACCGACATCCCACCACTTCCCCATCTTGAAACCGACGCGCTCATAGGTCCCGATATGGCTGAAGCCCAGCGCCTCGTGCAACCCCACGCTGGCCGCATTGGGTAGAGCAATCCCGGCGTAGGCATTGATGTACCCCTGTGCGGCAAGCACATTGACCAACGCCGTATAGGCGCGCCGACCATGACCTCGACGGTGCGCCGAAGCTGCGAAATACAGCGACACCTCAGCGCACCACCGGTAGGCCTCCCGTGACCGGTGCGGCCCGGCATAGGCATACCCGACGACGTGGTCGGCGTCGGTGACGACCAGCCATGGGAAATGCTCCAGTGTGGTCGTCAGCCTCGCCGCCATCTCCTGCGCAGTGGGCGGTGTGAGCTCGAAGGAGATCACGGTGTCACGGACATACGGGGCGTAGATGTGCGCAATGGCGTCAGCGTCCGCCGCAGTCGCCATCCGAATGCCCACCAGCGGCTAGCTTTCCGGCGCCAGGATCTGGTCGGCGTCGAAGCAGCTGTGGTCACCGGTATGACACGCCCCGCCGACTTGGTCGACCTCCAGCAGCACGGCGTCGCCGTCGCAGTCCAGCCGCACCGAATGCACGTGCTGGGTGTGCCCGGAGGTCGCACCCTTGACCCAGTACTCGCCGCGGGAGCGCGAATAGTAGGTCGCCTCGCGGGTTTCCAGCGTGCGGGCCAGCGCCTCGTCGTCCATCCAGGCGACCATCAGCACGTCGCCGCTGCCACGCTCCTGCGCGATCGCGGCGAAAAGTCCGTTGGCGTCGCGCTTGAGCCGCTTGGCGATTTCCGGGTCGAGGCTCATCGGACGGTAATTCCTGCCGCAGCCATCGCCGCCTTCACCTCACCGATCGTCAACTCGCCGAAATGGAAGACGCTGGCCGCCAACACCGCGTCGGCTCCCGACTCGACGGCGGGCGCGAAGTCGCCGACCGCGCCGGCGCCGCCGCTGGCGATCACCGGAACCGTGACCGCCTTGCGGACTGCACGCAGCATCGCCAGGTCGAAACCGGCTTTGGTGCCGTCGGCGTCCATCGAGTTCAGCAGGATCTCGCCGACCCCCAATTCGGCTCCGCGTCTTGCCCATTCGACCGCGTCGATACCGGTCCCCTGCCGGCCACCATGCGTGGTGACCTCCCAGCCCGACGACGGGTCGGCGCCGAACCGGCCGGCACCGTGCGGGCATCCACCGACAGCACGATGCACTGCGAGCCGAACTGCCGGGACAATTCGGCCAGCAGCTCAGGGCGGGCGATCGCGGCGGTGTTCACCGAGACCTTGTCGGCCCCGGCGCGCAGCAGCACGTCGACGTCCTCCACCGATCGCACGCCGCCGCCGACCGTGAGCGGAATGAACACCTGCTCGGCGGTGCGGCGCACCACGTCGAGCATCGTCGCCCGGCCCGACGAGGACGCCGTGACGTCCAGGAAGGTCAGCTCGTCGGCACCCTCGGCGTCATAGACGGCGGCCAGTTCGACGGGATCGCCAGCGTCCCGCAGGTTTTCGAAGTTCACACCCTTGACCACCCGGCCGGCATCGACATCCAGGCAGGGAATCACACGCACCGCGACGTCCATCAGAGGTAATTCTCCGGCGGACCGACCTTGTCGAGGATCTCCATGACGCGCTCGTGCACGCCGGGGGCGGCGGCCAGCGCTGCCCGAGACGACGGCGTCCAGTGCTCACCGGACAGATCGGTGACGACTCCCCCGGCCGAACGCACCAGCGCGACGCCGGCGGCGTGATCCCAGATGTGATCGCCGAAACTGATTGCCGCCCCCATGATTCCGGATGACACATAGGCGAAATCGACGCCAGTGGCGCCGTGCATGCGCAGCTTCGAGCAGACCCGGCTCAGGTTCTCCAGCACGGCCAGCCGGTAGCGGCCGGGGAAGCGTCCCCGCCAGTCGACGTTGAACGTTCCGATGCCGATCACGCACTGGCCGATCTCGCCGTGCCCGATCGGCGGTTGCGCCTGCCCGTTGTAGTACACCGGGCCGCCCACCACCGTGCTGTAGCGCTGGTCGGTGAACGGCAGCCAGGTCAGCCCGGCGACGGGCTCGCCGTCTCGCAGCAGACCCAGCAGGATCGCGGCCATCGGCGACCCGGCGGCGTAGTTGAAGGTGCCGTCGATCGGGTCGAGCACCCAGACCAGCGGCGAGTCGATTGGGGCGCCGCCGAATTCCTCGCCGTGCACACCGATGCCGGTGGTGGCCTCCAAGGCCTCGACCACCTGGCGTTCGATGGCCAGATCCACCTCGGTGGCGAAGTCGTTGCCCTTCTTCTGCACGGCCGAGTCGGCCCGATGTCCGGCGATGAACGGTGCGGACGCCTCGTCCAGAATCACCGCCGCCTGGGCCACCAGGGTGTCGAGGTCCACTAGCGGCTCACCGCGGCAAGCGCCTCCGGCAGCGTGAATCGGCCGGCGTAGAGCGCTTTTCCGACGATCGCGCCTTCGACACCGCTGTCGACCAGGGTCGCGATCGCGCGCAGGTCGTCCAGGCTGGACACGCCACCCGACGCGATGACAGGCGCGTCGGTGCACTCGGCGACGCCTTCGAGCAGGTCGAGGTTGGGTCCGGTGAGCGTGCCGTCCTTGGTGACATCGGTGACCACGAACCGCGAGCAGCCCTCGCTGTCAAGGCGTTCCAGCACGTGCCACAGATCGCCGCCGTCGGTCTCCCAGCCGCGGCCACGCAGCCGGTGCTCCCCCTCGACGATCTGCACGTCCAGGCCGACGGCGACCTTGTCGCCGTACTCGGCGATCGCGGCGGCGCACCACAGCGGGTTCTCCAGCGCCGCGGTGCCGATGTTGACCCGGGTGCAGCCGGTGGCCAGCGCCGCCTTGAGCGACTCGTCGTCGCGGATGCCGCCGGACAGTTCGACGTTCACGTCGAGTTGCCCGACCACCTCGGCCAGCAGTTCACGGTTGGAGCCGCGACCGAATGCGGCGTCGAGATCCACCAGGTGGATCCAGTCGGCGCCGTCGCGCTGCCAGGTCAGCGCGGCGTCCAGCGCCGAGCCGTACTCGGTCTCGCTGCCGGCCTTGCCCTGCACCAGACGGACCGCCTTGCCCTCGACCACGTCGACGGCAGGCAACAAAATCAGTGGCACTCTTACAGCCCCTCAACCCAATTGGTGAGCAACGCCGCACCGGCGTCACCGCTCTTCTCCGGATGAAATTGTGTCGCCGACAGCGGACCGTCTTCGACCGCGGCCAGGAACCGCACGTGATGGCTGGCCCAGGTCAGCTTCGCCTCGGGTGCGCCCTCCCACTTCTGCGCTGCATAAGAATGCACGAAGTAGAACCGGGTGTCGGCGTCGAACCCCTTGAACAGCACGCTGTCCGGTGCGGCGTCGACGACGTTCCACCCCATGTGCGGGATCACCGGCGCTTCGAGTCGGGTGACCGAGCCCGGCCATTGCCCACAGCCCTGCGATTCGACCCCGAACTCCACGCCCCGGGCGAACAGGATCTGCATGCCCACGCACACGCCGAGCACCGGCCGGCCCGCGGCCACCCGGTCGGCGATGATGCGGTCGCCCCCGATACCGCGCAGGCCGACCATGCACGCCTCGAACGCACCGACCCCGGGTACCACCAGGCCGTCGGCGTTGAGCGCGCGCTGAGCGTCGGCAGTGACCTCGACATCGGCCCCGGTGCGTTCCAGCGCCCGCTGCGCCGAGCGCAGGTTGCCCGAGCCGTAGTCCAGGACGACGACGGATCTAGCTGTCACAGTGAGCCTTTGGTGGACGGCACGCCGGAAACCCGGGGATCGGGCTCGACGGCCTGTCGCAGGGCCCGCGCCACCGCCTTGTATTCCGCCTCGGTGATGTGGTGCGGGTCGCGGCCGTAGAGCGTGCGCACATGCAGCGAGATGCGGGCGTTGAATGCCAGCGACTCGAACACGTGCCGGTTCACGACCGTGTGGTACGGCACGCTGGAGCCGGCGATGGTGAAGTCGACCATGTAGTCGGGTTCACCGGTGTGCACGAAGTAGGGACGGCCGGAGACGTCGACCGCGGCGTGGGCCAGCGTCTCGTCCATCGGGATGAAGGCGTCGCCGAAGCGGCGGATGCCCTTCTTGTCGCCGAGCGCTTGCCCGAGGGCTTGCCCGAGCACGATCGCGGTGTCCTCGATGGTGTGGTGACCCTCGATGTCGACATCGCCCGTGGCCGAGATCGTCAGGTCGAAACTCGCGTGGGTGCCCAGCGCGGTCAGCATGTGGTCGAAGAACGGCACCCCGGTGTGCACGCTGACCTCTCCGGTGCCGTCGAGGTTCAATTCGACGACGATGTCGGATTCGCGGGTCTTGCGCTCGACCTTTGCGATGCGGGTCATGGTGCTCCTAAGTGGGCCAGTTCGGAGGCGGCCAGCCGTGCACTGGCGGCCAGGAAGGCGTCGTTCTCCTCGGCCAACCCGATGGTGGTGCGCAAAAATCCGGCGATCCCGACGTCACGGATCAGGACACCGTCGTCGAGATAGTGCTGCCATGCCCGTGCGGCGTCGGCGAATTCGCCGAACAACACGAAGTTGGCGTCGCTGGGGATGACGCGGAAACCGTAGTCGGTCAGCGCGGCGCTGACCCGCTCCCGTTCGGCGATCAGCGTCGCGACGCTGCCCAGGGTGTCGTCGGCGTGGCGCAGCGCGGCGCGGGCGGCGGCCTGGGTGACCACCGAGAGGTGGTAGGGCAGCCGGACCAGCAATACCGCGTCGATGATCGCCGGGGCGGCGATCAGATATCCCAGCCGACCACCGGCGAACGCGAATGCCTTGCTCATGGTGCGGCTGACGATCAACCGCGACGGGTACTCCTCGATCAGCGCGATCGCGCTGGGCTGGCTGGAGAACTCACCGTAGGCCTCGTCGACGATCAGGATGCCGTGGTGCATGGCGTCCAGCAGCCGCCGCAGGTCATCGAGCGGAACGCTCTGGCCGGACGGGTTGTTCGGGC
The DNA here is from genome assembly GCF_008329905.1 of Mycobacterium sp. ELW1. Lineage (NCBI taxonomy): Bacteria > Bacillati > Actinomycetota > Actinomycetes > Mycobacteriales > Mycobacteriaceae > Mycobacterium > Mycobacterium sp. ELW1. The sequence goes on from NZ_CP032155.1 coordinate 3,356,536, forward strand.
TGGCGACGAAGACGACGTCCGGGTCGCGAGCGGCGATGACGGTCGCCGCGGTGTCGACGTCGAGGCTGAAATCGGCCGCGCGCACCGACTCCACCCACTCGGTTTGTGTCCCGTTGGAGATGATCGGGTGCATCGAGTACGACGGCACGAAACCGATGGCGCTGCGGCCCGGGCCGCCGAACGCCTGCAGCAGCTGCTGCAGGATCTCGTTGGATCCGTTTGCCGCCCAGAGGTTTTCCTGCGCGACCTCGACGCCGGTCTGATCGCGAAGGTAGGCGGCCAGGTCTGCGCGCAGCGCGACGGCGTCGCGGTCGGGATAGCGGTGCAGCTCCGCTGCGGCCGCCTCCACCGAACGCGTGACGTCCTCGACCAGTGCCGGACTCGGCGGGTGCGGGTTCTCGTTGGTGTTCAGCCGCACCGGCACGTCGAGTTGCGGTGCGCCATAGGGCGATTTCCCGCGCAGGTCATCACGCAGCGGCAGATCGGCCAGCGTCACGCCGGCACCGAGGCTCACCGCTCGAACCTCCGCCGGACGGCTTCGCCGTGAGCCGGCAGATCCTCCGCCTTCGCCAGTGTGATCACATGCCCTGACACGTCTTTGAGCGCCGCCTCGGTGTAGTCGACGACGTGGATGCCGCGCAGGAAGGTCTGCACCGACAGACCGCTCGAGTGCCTGGCGCACCCCGCGGTTGGCAGTACATGGTTGGAACCGGCGCAGTAGTCGCCGAGGCTGACCGGCGACCACGGCCCCACGAAGATCGCGCCGGCCGCTCGGATACGGCCGGCCACCTCGTTGGCGTCCTCGGTCTGGATCTCCAAATGCTCTGCGGCATAAGCATTGACAACCCGAATTCCGGTGTCGACGTCGTCGACCAGCACGATGCCGGATTGGCGCCCGCGCAGTGCTTCGGTCACCCGCTCCTGGTGCTTGGTGGTCTCCAGCTGCACGGCCACCTCGGCTTCGGTGGCCTGCGCCAGTTCGGTGCTGTCGGTCACCAGCACACTGGCCGCCATCACGTCATGCTCGGCCTGGCTGATCAGATCGGCCGCGACATGGACCGGGTCGGCGGTGTGGTCGGCGAGGATCGCGATCTCGGTGGGCCCGGCCTCTGCGTCGATACCGATCTGCGAGCGGCAGATCCGCTTGGCGGCGGTCACGTAGATGTTGCCCGGCCCGGTGACCATGTCGACCGGTGCCAGCTCGGCGCCGTCGGTGTCGGTGCCGCCGTAGGCCATCAGCGCCACCGCCTGCGCGCCACCGACCGCCCACACCTCCTCGACACCGAGCAACGCGGCCGCGGCGAGGATCGTCGGGTGCGGCAGACCACCATGGCCGGCCTGCGGGGGGCTGGCGATCACCAATGAGTCGACCCCGGCGGTCTGCGCGGGCACGACGTTCATCACCACACTGGACGGGTAGACGGCATTGCCGCCGGGCACGTACAGACCGACCCGCTCCACCGGCACCCAGCGCTCGGTGACCGATGCGCCGGAATCGAACAGCGTGGTGGTGTCGGTGCGCCGCTGATCGGCATGCACGGCGCGGGTGCGGTCGATCGCCACCTCGAGCGCGGCGCGCACATCGGCCGGCAGTTCGGCCAGCGCCGCACCCAGCGCGGCGACGGGAACCCGCACGGTCGCTGGGCGCACCCCGTCGAATTTCTCGCCGTACTCCAGTGCCGCGACGGCACCGCGCTGGGCGACATCGTCGACGATCGGGCGGACCTTCGGGACCACGGCGTCCACGTCCACGCCGCCGCGCGGAAGCGCCGCACGCAGCGAGGCGGCGGTCAGCGCGCGGCCGCGCAGGTCGATCCGGTTCATGGCGAAGCTGGTCATCGGTTCAATTGTCCCCGATCGGTGCACCCGAATAAAAATCGATTGAGCGCGGCCGCCACCGGCCCGGATACTGCGGGTATGCAATTCGAGCTGTGGCTGGCCTTCATCGGCGCCGCGATCGCCATCAGTGTGTCCCCCGGGGCCGGCGCGATCCAGTCCATGGCGACCGGTCTGGCGCACGGCCTGCGCCGCGGGTACTGGAGCATCACCGGACTCGAAATAGGCCTGATGCTGCAACTCGTGGCGGTGGCGGTCGGCCTCGGCGCGGCGGTCGCGCAGTCGATCGTCGCGTTCACGGTGATCAAGTGGATCGGCGTGCTCTACCTGATCTATCTGGCCGTCCGCCAATGGCGCAGCAAGCCCTTTGAGCTGGGTGAACAGCTTGAGACCACCGCCAGCGGCGGACGATGGTCCCTACTGGTGCGTGGCTGCCTGGTCAACGTCACGAATCCGAAGGGGCTGGTGTTCCTGCTGGCCGTGCTGCCCCAGTTCGTCGTGCCGACCGCCCCACTGTTGCCGCAATACCTCGCGATCGGGGCGACGATGGTGGTCGTCGACCTGGTGGTGATGGGCGCCTACACCGGGCTGGCATCCCGGTTGTTGCGGTGGCTCCGCACACCGCGCCAACAAACAGTCATGAACCGGACGTTCTCCGGCCTGTTCGCGACGGCGGCGGTGGTGCTGTCCCTGGTGCGCCGGGGCGCGGCCGCCTAACGTGAGCGCCATGTCGACCAAGGATCACCCGAACAACGCCCCCGGTGTGCCGATGAAGTTCCCGGTCTGGTTCGAGAACTTCCAGATCAAGTACTTCAATCCGGCAGTGAAGCCGCTGGCCAAGTTCATGCCGGGCATGTCGGTCATCTCGCACCGCGGCCGCACCTCGGGCAAGCAGTACGAGACGGTGGTCTCGGCCTTCCGTAAGGGTGACACCCTGGCCGTCATGCTCGGCCACGGTAAGACGAACTGGGTCAAGAACATCCTGGCCGCCGGCGAGGCCGACATCCGGCACGGCCGCAAGACCCTTCATATGGTGAACCCCCGGGTGGTGCCGGCGGGCACCGACGATCCGTCCCTTCCCGGCGTTGCCCGTCGCGGCGTGAAGCGCGGCGTCGGCGCGTTCGTCGCCGATATCGCCTGACTCAGACCTCGGGGCTTACAGGTCCAGACCGACGTCGAGGACCCGTACCGAGTGAGTCAGCGCCCCCACGGCGAGGAAGTCGACCCCGGTCCCGGCATACTCGGCGGCGCTGTCCAGGCTCAGGCCGCCCGAGGATTCCAACAGCACGCCGGGGGCGTTGGCGTTGCGACGCTGTACCGCGATCTGGGTCTGCCACACCGGGAAGTTGTCCAGCAGGATCAGCTGCACATCCTCGGCGAGCACCTCGTCGAGCTGTTCGAGGGTGTCCACCTCGACCTCGCACGGCAGATCCGGCGCGGCGGCGCGCACGGCCCGCAGCGCGGCGACCACCGAGCCGGCGGCGGCGACGTGGTTGTCTTTGATCAGCGCGGCGTCGCCCAAGCCCATCCGGTGGTTGACGCCGCCGCCCACCCGCACCGCGTACTTCTGCAGTGCCCGCAGCCCCGGCAGGGTCTTGCGGGTGTCGCGGATCTTGGCTTTGGTGCCGTCGACGGCGTCGACCCACGCCGCGGTGGCGGTGGCGATCCCCGACAGGTGGCACACCAGGTTCAGCAGGGTCCGCTCGGCGGTCAGTAGCCCCCGCGTCGGCGCCTGCACCCGGAGCAGGGCAGCACCGGCCTCCAGCCGGGTGCCGTCGTCCACCCGGTCGACGACCTCGTAGCCGTCCTGACCGAGCACTTCGTCGAGGACCAGCAGTGCCACGTCGATCCCGGCGGCGACGCCGGACTCCCGGGACACCAGCGACGCGACCGTGGCGGCGTCCTCGGGCACCGTGGCCAGCGTGGTGACATCGGGGCCGTAGCGCAGGTCCTCATCGAGGCCGCGAAGGATCGTCGTGCGAGCTTGCGCAAGCTCGTCGTCGGTGAGTTTCATTGCAGGCAGGCCGCCGCGTGGTCACCGTGCAGGGTGCGGCTGAACCCCTGTGCCGGATCGGTGTCGGGGTGATCGCCGCGGTGGTGGCAGCCGCGGGATTCGGTGCGCGCCAACGCCGCCGCGGTCACCGCGCGGGCGGTGGCTGTGAGTGCGACGTCCTCGGCCGCGGCGCGGGTGGTCATCCGTTTTGGCTCGGCCTCGGCGAGGAGGTCGGTGAGCCGCTGCAGTCCGGCGGCGTCGCGGACCACCGAGGCGAACTCGGTCATCGCCGTTTGCAACACCGTACGATCGAGTGCATTGTGTTGGCGCTCATCGGCTTTCGCCACCGGCGCACCCGCGTCACGGGAATGCTCGACTGCGGCCCGCCCGGCGCGGTTGCCGACCACCAAACCTTCCAGCAGGCTGTTGGAGGCCAGCCGGTTGGCGCCGTGCATGCCGGTTCGGGCCACCTCGCCGGCGGCGAACAAGCCGGGCAGTTCGGTGCGGCCGGACACGTCGGTGGCCACCCCGCCGCAGCTGTAATGCGCGCCCGGAACGACCGGGATCAGCTGGCGGGTGGGATCGATGCCCGCGGCGCGGCAGGCTGCCGTGACCGTCGGGAAGCGTTGTGCGAACTGGTCGATGGAGCGCGCGTCGAGGAAAACGCACTCGTCGCCGCTCGCCCGCAGCCGCGCCTCGATGGCGCCCGCCACCACGTCGCGCGGCGCGAGATCACCCAGCGGATGCACTCCCTCGGTGACCGACTCGCCGCGGGCGTCGCGCAGAACGGCGCCCTCACCCCGCAGCGCCTCGGTGATCAGCGGCCGGCGTCCGGTGGCATTGCGGTCGAACAGCATGGTCGGGTGGAACTGGACGAATTCGATGTCGGTGACGCCGACGCCGGCCCACAACGCCAGGGCGATGCCGTCGCCGGTGGAGCCTTCCGGGTTGGTGGTCGCCCGGTACAGGTGGCCCAGACCACCGGTGGCCAGGATGACCGACGGGGTGTGCACGATGCCGAGACCGTCGGCGTTGCGAACCAGTACGCCGGTGACCGCCGTGCCATCGCTGAGGACTTGCAGCGCAACATGATTACGGCGGATGTCCAGAGTGGCGGCGGCATGGTCGAGTGCGCGCTGCACCTCAGCACCGGTGGCGTCCCCTCCGGCGTGGATGATGCGCCTGCGGGAGTGGCCGCCTTCACGGGTCAGCGCCCACTGCCCGGGCGCGCTCTCGTCGAACCGGGCGCCGTCGTCGACCAGGTCGGCCACCGCGCGGTAACCGTCAGCGACGATCGAACGTACCGCCTCGGGGTCGCACAGCCCGGCACCCGCCGCGAGAGTATCGCGCACGTGCGCTTCCACCGAGTCATCGGTGTGCGGCAGCACAACCGCGATCCCGCCCTGGGCGTAGAACGTAGCGGTATCAGGCGCCTTGCTCAGAATGACTGTGCGACTGCCCTTTCGATGTGCGGCCAGGGCCGCGGCCAAACCGGCCACCCCGGTGCCGATCACCACGACGTCGGCACGCTGTTGCCAGTCCACACCCGCGGCACCGACGCCGCAGGCGAAGGAGCGCGTCATTCGCCGCCGCCGGGCTGGCCGATCTCGATCATCCGCTGCACGCTGGCACGGGCCAGGCGGGCGGTCTCGGGATCGACGTCGACCTCATCGGCGCCGTCGACAAGGCAGCGCAGCAGTGCGGCCGGCGTGATCATCTTCATGTACTTGCACGACGCCCGGTCGTTGACGGCCTGGAAGTCGATTTCCGGTGCGGCGCGACGCAATTGGTGCAGCATCCCGACCTCGGTGGCGACCAGCACCTGTTTGGCGTGGGAGGCCTTGGCGGCGTCCAGCATGCCGCCGGTGGACAGGATCTTGACCCGATCCGACGGGAAGGCGCCCTCACCGGCCAGATACAACGCCGACGTGGCGCAACCGCATTCGGGATGGACGAACAGCTCGGCGTCGGGGTGGCTGCGAGCCTGGTCGGCTAACTCGTCGCCATTGATACCCGCGTGCACATGGCACTCGCCGGCCCAGACGTGCAGATTGGTCCGGCCCGTCATCCGGCGGACATGGGCACCGAGGAACTGGTCGGGGCAGAACAGCACCTCGCGGCCTTCCGGGATGGAGGCCACCACCTCGACGGCGTTGGACGACGTGCAGCAGATGTCGGTGAGCGCCTTCACTGCTGCGGTGGTGTTGACGTAGGAGACGACGACCGCACCGGGGTGCTCGTCCTTCCAAGCCTGCAGTTCGTCGGCGGTGATCGAGTCGGCCAGCGAGCAGCCGGCGCGCTGATCCGGAATCAGCACCGTTTTCTCCGGGCTGAGGATCTTGGCGGTCTCGGCCATGAAGTGCACGCCGCAGAACACGATCGTCTCTTCGGCGGCCTCGGCGGCGATCCGGGACAGTGCCAGCGAGTCGCCGACGTGGTCGGCGACGTCCTGAATGGCCGGCAGCTGGTAGTTGTGCGCCAGGATGGTCGCATTGCGCAAGGTGGCCAGCCGGCGAATCTCGGCGGCCCATTCCTCGTCACCGTTCACGCCGGTGTAACCACCGGGTCCGTCGGTGATGCGAGCGACAAGGCCGGCCCCAATGCCGCCGTCGAGGGCGTCAGAACGATCCAGGACGGTCATTTCCGCCTCCTGTCTTGCTTGCGAGGTTTTCGACTTATAATCGAAAACGTGCCTCATACTAGCACCGAACACGAAGTACTCGCCGTCGTATTCCAGGTTGGCGACGTCCAGTCCCGTACACCCGCCCTTAACGTGCTGTTATGGCAGCGCGGCCTGGAACCTGAGCGGGGCAAGTGGTCATTGCCCGGCGGCGGGCTGCGCGCCGACGAGGACCTGATCAGTTCCGCGCGACGCCAGCTGGCCGAGAAAGTCGACGTCCGCGAGATCGCGCACCTGGAACAGCTCGCGGTGTTCTCCGATCCGGGCCGCGTGCCCGGTGTTCGCACGATCGCCTCGACATTCCTCGGTTTGGTGCCCTCGGTCGCCACCCCCGAACTGCCGCCGGATACCCGCTGGCATCCGGTCAGCGACCTGCCGGAGATGGCCTTCGACCACGCCCCGATGGTGGAATACGCCCGCACCAGGCTGGTCGCCAAGCTGTCCTACACGAACATCGGATTCGCCTTGACACCAAGGGAATTCGCGCTTTCGACGCTGCGCGACATCTATGGCGCCGCCCTCGGCTATCAGGTCGACGCCACCAATCTGCAGCGGGTGCTCGCGCGCCGCGGCGTCATCACGCCGACCGGGACGACAGCCCATCCGGGCCGCAGCGGCGGGCGCCCGGCGGCCCTCTATCGCTTCACCGACTCGCATTTGAGGGTGACCGACGAGTTTGCCGCGTTTCGGCCACCCGGGTGAGTCGGCTGGCTTCTTAGACCATTCTTAAGGTAGAAAGGGTGGAATGCATCCGGTAAGCGCTGGGGCGCCGAGCCCCGAATGGATCGGCCGCGCCCCGCACGAGGAACTCGAGCGTGGTGCGCATCCACAGCTTCCGGCTGATGACCCGTTCTACGAACCGCCCGCCGGCTTCGAACACGCCGAGCCGGGCACCGTGCTGCGCTCCCGTGACGTCCAGCTGGGCTTTCTCGGGCTGATCCCGCAGCGAGTGCGGGCCACCCAGCTGCTGTACCGCAGCACCGACCACAACGGTTTGCCGCAGGCCACCGTCACCACGGTGCTCATCCCGACCGGCCACACCCCCGATCGGGTCCGCAACGTCGTCTCCTACCAATGCGCCATCGACGCGGTGGCCTCGCGCTGCTTTCCCTCGTACGCCATGCGCCGGCACGCCAAGGCCGTCGGGTCGCTGCCCCAGCTGGAGTACCTGCTCGTCGCGGCCGCACTCGCCGAGGGCTGGGTGGTCTCGGTCCCCGACCACGAGGGCCCGGCCGGCATCTGGGGCGCCCCCTACGAACCCGGCTACGCCGTCCTCGACGGTGTGCGGGCGGCGCTGAGCTTCGAGGCGTTCGGCCTCGCCGCGGACAGCCAGGTCGGGTTGTGGGGTTACTCCGGCGGCGGGCTCGCCACCGCGTGGGCAGCCGAGGTGCACGAGGACTACGCCCCCGAGCTGAACATCGTCGGCGCCGTCCTGGGTTCGCCGGTCGGCGACCTGGGCCACACGTTCCGCCGGCTCAACGGCTCGTACCTGGCCGCGTTGCCCGCGCTCGTGGTGGCCGCGCTGGCCAAGACCTATCCCGATCTGAACCGGGTGATCGAGCAGAACGCCACCGAGGACGGACTGGCACTGCTCCGCCGGCTCGAGAACATGACGACCGCGGAGGCCGTCATCCGGCTGTTCCGCACCGACTTCGACGACCTGGTGCACCCGCCGCTGGAGGAGATCCTGGCGACGCCGGAGGTTCAGTACGTCTTCGACAACATCAAGCTCGGCAAGGCGGTGCCCGACCTTCCGGTGCTGATCGTGCAGGCAGTCCACGATTCGGTGATCGATGTCGACGACATCGACGACCTGGTGCACACCTACTCTGCGGGCGGAGCGCGGGTGACCTACCACCGCGACATGTTCAGCGAGCACATGCTGCTGCACCCGATGTCGGCGCCGATGACGCTGCGCTGGCTGACCGACCGGTTCGCCCAACGCCCGATCGACGAGCACATCGTGCGGACGAAGTGGCCGACGCTGCTCAATCCCATGACCTACGCGGGCATGTGGCGCCTCGGCGGGATCGTCGCGCGTGTGGTGTCCGGCGGCCGGGTTCCGTTCCGACCACTCTAAAAAGAGGGCCCAGCTCTAAGCGGAGACGCGGTCCATCGGCGGCCAGGCACCGAGATCGTCACGCGGTGTGGCCACCGCCATCAAGGCATACGTCAGCGCCGCGATCGCGGCCGGAAAAAGTAGCGTCGTCGCGATCTGCAGCGGCCCGTGCGCGAAGAACACCGGCGGCGCCTCGGAGTAGTAGAAGATCCGGTTCTCCGGCGTGACCGGAGCCGTGTCGAACGGCACCGGCCCGTAGTGCCAGCGCACCAGCAGCGCACCCACACCCGCGGCCGCACCGGCGCCGGCGATCGAACCCACCCACAGTGCCGTCGCCAGCAGCGGGCCACGATGGGCACGCCACTGCCACACCAATACGGCGGCCACGATCGCCATCGACGTCAGCAACCCGATGAGCAACGCCGCCGCCACGAACAGATGGTCGGATTCGCTGCCGAGGTAGGTCTGCACCCGCTGACCGGAGCGGGTCAGCGCCACCACGCCGTGCGCAGACGGCGCCAGCACCGACCACACCGCGCCGATCACCGCGCCTGCCACGGTCAACCCGGCGACCACCACAAGTGCCGCACGGCGCCTCGAAAAGCGTTGTCGTGGTTCGGGATTCACCGCTGGTCCTCCAGATCGTGGGAGTCGACCCGACCATGCCGCGAGCACTTGGCCCACCAGCCGTCCGGCCGCACCTGGACCACCATTCGGCGGCCGCACTCCGCGCAGAACCGAGGCGGCTCGAGTCCGAGCTGTGCCGCGGTGGGCACGAGGCTGCCGGCGAGCTCGCCGGTGTAGACGTTGTAGACCCCGGCACTCACCGGTGCGGGCAGCTGTCCGACCATCGCCACTACAGGCTGGCGTTCAGTGCCTTGATCGGCATCTGCAGATCTTCGAGCAGCTCGAGATCGGCCTCGGCCGGGCGACCCAGCGTGGTCAGGTAATTTCCGACGATCACGGCGTTGATGCCACCGAGGATGCCCTGCTTGGCGCCGAGGTCGCCGAGCGTGATCTCCCGGCCACCGGCGAACCGGAGCATCGTGCGCGGCAATGCCAGGCGGAACGCGGCGACGGCTTTGAGGGCCTCGGACGCCGGCAGCACGTCCAGATCACCGAACGGGGTGCCCGGGCGCGGGTTCAGGAAGTTCAGGGGCACCTCGTGCGGATCGAGTTCGGCCAGGTTCGCCGCGAACTCGGCGCGCTGCTCGAGTGTCTCCCCCATACCGAGGATGCCGCCGCAGCACACCTCCATGCCGGCCTCGCGCACCATCTCCAGCGTTCCCCACCGCTCCTCCCATGAATGTGTGGTGACGACGTTCGGGAAGTAGGACTGCGCGGTCTCCAGGTTGTGGTTGTAGCGGTGGACGCCCATCTCCTTGAGGCGATCGACCTGGTCCTGGGTGAGCATCCCCAGCGAGCAGGCGATCTGGATGTCGACCTCGTTGCGGATCGCTTCGATGCCCGCGGCCACCTGGGCCAGCAGCCGCTCGTCGGGTCCGCGCACGGCGGCCACGATGCAGAACTCGGTGGCGCCGGACTTCGCGGTCTGCTTGGCAGCCTCGACCAGGCTCGGGATGTCCAGCCAGGCACTGCGCACCGGCGAGGCGAACAGACCGGACTGCGAACAGAAGTGGCAATCCTCCGGGCAGCCACCGGTTTTCAGGCTGATGATGCCCTCGACCTCGACCTCCGGGCCGCACCACTTCATCCGGACCTCGTGGGCCAGGGCCAGGAGTTCTTCGAGGTGATCGTCGGACAGCTGCAAGACCTCGAGCACCTGATCGCGGGACAGACCCTCGCCGCGCTCGAGCACCTGCTCGCGCGCCAGTGCCAATACGTCCGTCGCTGCCTGCGTCACCGGCTTGTCCTCCTGCGTTCGCCAACTTGAACAGTGTTCAGGCTAGGCTACGCGTGTGCAGCTCCACAAACGCGACGTGGTCGATGCGGCGACGACACTGCTGGACAACTACGGCATGGCCGACCTGTCGATGCGGCGGCTGGCCCGCGAGCTCGCGGTCTCCCCCGGCGCGCTGTACTGGCACTTCGCCAACAAGCAGCAACTGCTCGGCGCGGTGGCTGACCGAATCCTGTGCACCGTCCACGACGTGCCTGCCGACTGGCGTGTCCGCGTCGAGGCGATCTGCGATCAGCTGCGCGACGCCCTGCTGTCCCACACCGACGGCGCCGAGCTGGTGTCCGCCAGTTTCGCCGCGGGCCAGTCGGAGGCGATGACGCAGATCCTGGGTTGGCTGGCCGATGCGGCTGTCTCCGCGGGCGTCGATACCGGGCACGCCGTGACCGCCGGCCGCACTGTCCTCTATTACGTACTGGGCTTCACCGCTGACGAGCAATCCCGCCTGCAGTGGGACGCCGCCGGCGCCGACCTCCCCGACGAACAATCCGTGCTCGGCGCCGACCCCAGCCGCCGGTTCGGCTTCGGGGTGCAGCTGCTGATCGACGGCATCGCGGCGCGGCGGAGCCTGCCGGTGTGATCACCGTCGACCAGGTGCGCCCGATCGCACTTGCCCTGCCGAGGGCCTACGAGACCGTGGTCCGCGATCGGATCACGTTCCGGGCCGGCAGGCTGGTCTTCCTCGCGTTCTCCCGCGACGAGACCGTGATGGGGGTCGGGTTCCCGAAGGAGGAGCGCGAGGCGATGGTGTCCGCCGAGCCGGACAAGTTCGCACTGCCCCGCCCATCGAACATGCGCTACAACTGGATCCACGTCCGCCTTGATGCGGTCGACCTCGACGAGGTACGCGAACTGGTGATCGACGGCTGGAAGATGTGCGTTCCGAAAAATGTTGCCGCGCAAATCAACTGATCAATATGTGGTCGGTACGCGCGTCGCTGTCCCAACGCCGCAGTCCGACGATGCTCGCCCGGATGTCCACGGTGATCCCGTCGACCAATGCGAATGCGTCGCCGGCTTGCGCCGGGGTGAAGCGGCGCCCCAGCGTGACGTGCGGCGTCCACCGGCCCGGAGCACTGTGCGCGAAGACATTGGTCACCGACGGCAAGCACACGTCGTAGACCTCGTCGTGCATCGCCAGCAGCGCAGCCGACGGAACCACCAACCGGGCCAGCGTCATCCGCCCCACGCCGAACACCAGGGGTGCGCCGAGCACAGCCCGGAGCGGGAAGAGATCCGCCAATGTCGTGAGCCGGTCGTCCACATCGGGCGAGATCCGCTCAGCGGCGATCAGCGTGATGTGCGGGCGGTTCGTGGCGGAGTTCACTCGCAGCTGGCTGGGTAGGCCGGCATCGGCCAATGCCTGCCACGTGTGCCGCACGGCATCGTCGGCACGCTGGTCGAGGAGCAGCTCAATCGAGTGCGCCATCTCAGACCAGGCCGGTGACCCAGTCCGGGTCGAACGCCCGAGCGCTGAACAACGCGAAGTCATTCGGGGACACCGCGGCCACTCCCGCCGGGAGCGCGGCGCGGACCGGAGCCAGCTTGGCCAGCGCGTCACGGTTGGACTTCTCCGCCGGACCGGGCTGGGCGGGCCAGGCGCCGATCACCAGACCGGCACACGAAAGCCCTTTGGCACCAAGCCCTTCCAACGTCAAGGAGGTGTGATTCAGCGTGCCCAGGCCCGGTTCGACGACGACGAGAACCGGCGCGGCCAGCTCGACCGCGAGGTCGCGCAGCGTCGCGCCGTCGGCCGTCAATTCCACCAGCAGGCCACCGGCCCCCTCGACCAGCGTCAGCCGGCCGGGCCGGTCGACGTCGCGGATGACGCTCAGCAGCTCGCCGGTGCTGGGCAACGGCAGGCCCGCACTTTCGGCGGCGGCCACCGGCGCCAGCGGATCCGGATAGCGGGCGACGCCGAACAGTTCGGTGACCCCGGAAAGCCTGCCCACTTCGGCGAGGTCGTCGTCGCCGTCGGCGGTACCGGTCTGCACCGGCTTGCACACCGCGACGTCCCGCTCGGCGACCCGCGCGTGGCACGCCAGCGCCGCGGTCACAACGGTTTTTCCCACCCCGGTCCCGGTGCCGGTGACGACCAGCACGCTCATCGGGGGTGCACCGCCAATACCGTGGTCAAGACGTCGCGCGCGGTGTCCATCTCGTCGTCGGTCAACGATGCCCGCGCGGTCAGTCGCAGCCGCGAGGTTCCCGCGGGAACCGTCGGTGGCCGGAAACAACCGACCCGCACCCCGGCCTCCAGACAAGCACTCGCCGCGGCCACCGCGATCTCCGGATCGCCGAGAATGACTGAGACGACGGCAGATTCGGGCTTCTCGGGGACGTCGCACATCTCGGCCAACTCCCCGGCCCGAGCGATCACCGCGGTCGCCCGCTGCGGTTCGGCGGCCAGCACGGTGAGCGCGGCCAGTGCCGCGCCGACGGGCGCCGGGGCCAGTCCGGTGTCGAAGATCATCGTGCGCGCGGCGTCGATCAGGTGATCGCGCACCGCGGCGGGGCCGAGCACCGCGCCGCCCTGGCTGCCCAGCGACTTCGACATGGTGGTCGTCATGATCACATCGGGCGCCCCGGCCAATCCGGCCTCGTGGATCAGGCCACGTCCGCCGGTACCGCGCACCCCGAGGCCGTGGGCCTCGTCGACCAACAACAGCGCCCCGTGCTTGCGGCAGACCTCGTGCAGCCTGCGCAGTGGCGCCAGCGCGCCGTCGGTGCTGAACACCGATTCGGTGATCACCAGCGCCCGCTCTTCGTCGCGCCCGGCCAGCGCGGCCTCGACCGCCTCGATGTCGAGGTGCGGCGCGACGACGACCCGCGCCCGCGACAGCCGGCAGGCGTCGACCAGCGAGGCGTGCGACAGCGCGTCGGACACGATCAGCGAGCCCGGGCCGGACAGCGCCACGGTGGCGCCGATGTTGGCGGTGTAGCCCGAGGAGAACACCAGCGCGGCCTCGGCGCCGACGAAATCGGCCAGGGCGCTTTCGAATTCCTCGTGCAGTTCGGTGTTTCCGGTGACCAGCCGCGAGCCGGTCGAGCCCGCCCCCCAGGTGCGCAACGCAGCCACCCCGCCGTCGATGACCGCGGGATGCTGGGACAGGCCCAGATAATCGTTGGAGGCGAGGTCCAGTTCGGTGGCCACGGCGGGCCGGGTGCGCAGCGATCGGCGCAGGCCGGCGTCCCGGCGCTGCTGCTCGACGGTGTCGAGCCAGGCCAGTGGGGAAAGACCGACGCGGGTCACAGGCACTCCTCCGACGCTACTTGAACACCGTTCAGGTTAAAGCACGGGCCACGGCCACCATCGCCGAGGTGATCTGATCCACCTCGTCCGGCGTGCAGATGAACGGCGGCATCGCGTAGATCAGGTTGCGGAAGGGCCGCAGCCAGACGCCGTTGTCCAGGGCGACCGGGGTGGCGACGGTTAGGTCGACCGGCTGCCGGGTCTCGATGACTCCGATCGCGCCGAGCACCCGGACATCGGCCACCGACGACAGCGCGCGGGCCGGCTCGAGGCCCTGGGCCAGCCCGGCACCGATCTCGGCGACCCGGCCGCGCCAGTCCTGCGCGAGCAACAGTTCGACCGAGGCCACCGACACCGCACATGCCAGCGCATTGGCCATGAACGTCGGGCCGTGCATCAACGCGCCGGCATCGCTGCCGCTGATCGTCCGCGCGATATCCAGCGTGCAGAGTGTCGCCGCCAGCGTGACGTAACCGCCGGTCAACGCCTTGCCGACACACATGATGTCCGGACTGACCCCGGCGTGGTCGGCGGCGAACAGCTCGCCGGTACGCCCGAACCCGGTGGCGATCTCGTCGAAGATCAGCAACACTCCGGCGCGGTCGCACAGCGCGCGCAGGTCGGCGAGGTAGCGCGGATCGTGGAATCGCATCCCACCGGCGCCTTGCACCACCGGCTCGACGATCACGGCGGCCAGCTCATCGGCATGCTCGAGCAGCTGGTCTCCGAACGCCGCGACGTAGGCCGGGTCGTAGTCACCCGGCACCGGGGGCGCGAACACCTGCGGGGACAACACGTCGCTCCACAGCGAATGCATGCCGCCGTCGGGGTCGCAGATGCTCATCGGGGTGAAGGTGTCGCCGTGATATCCGCCACGCCACGTCATCAGCTTGGACTTGCCGAACCGGCCCGCGCTGCGCCAGTACTGCAACGCCATCTTGACCGCGACCTCCACGGCCACCGAGCCGGAGTCGGAGAAGAACACGGTCTCCAGCCCGGCCGGCGTGATATCCACCAGCAGCTGCGCCAGACGCGCGGCGGGCTCGTGGGTCAACCCGCCGAACATGACGTGATTCATCGTCGCCAACTGGTGGCTCAGCGCCGCGTCGAGCACCGGGTGGCCGTGACCGTGCACCGCCGTCCACCAGGACGCCATCGCGTCGAGCACCCTGATCTCGGCGTCGTCCCGAACCAGGGTCAGCCACGCGCCGCGGGCGCCGGTGGCCACCACCGGCGCCATCGCCTCGGCGCCGATCGTGCTGTACGGGTGCCAGATGTGCGCGGCGTCGATCTCACTGATCTGGTGGGGGGTCAACGCCGACACGCTGTGTGAGCCTAGCCGAGGTCGCGAGTAGCCCCAGAACGCGTTTGCTCAACGGATTCCGTAGCTTCGGCGCGCCGTTCGCTGCAGATGAGAAGAATAGCTGGGTTGGGTAGATTGAGTCCCGATCATGATCACCCTCAGCCCGCCCCGCCCGCCAGCAATGGCGCCAGCGGACTCCCCTCCTGACGCGGCGATGGGATCGCGGAAATCGGGCTTCTACCGTCACGATCTGGACGGTCTGCGCGGGTTGGCGATCGCTCTCGTCGCGGTGTTCCACGTGTGGTTCGGGCGCGTCTCGGGCGGGGTGGACGTCTTCCTGGTGCTCTCCGGGTTCTTCTTCGGCGGTTCCCTGTTGCGTACCGCGCTGAATCCTGACTCTTCGCTGTCGCCCTGGCCAGAGATCCGCCGACTTGTCCGCAGGCTGCTGCCGGCACTGGTCGTGGTGCTTGCCGCAGGCGCCGTTTTGACCGTCCTCATCCAGCCCCAGACCCGCTGGGAGACCTTTGCTGACCAGAGCCTGGCGAGCCTGGCGTACTACCAGAACTGGGAGCTGTCGGCGACCGAGTCGAACTACCTGCGGGCCGGCGAAGCAGTCAGTCCGCTGCAGCACATCTGGTCAATGTCTGTTCAGGGCCAGTTCTACCTTTCGTTCCTTGTCCTTATTTTCGCGTTCGCATATTTGCTGAGGCGTCCGCTGGGCGCACGTTTGCGGCCAACGTTCGTTGCTTTGCTGACCGCCCTCACCATCGCGTCATTCACCTTTGCCGTCGTGCTGCATGGCAGCGACCAGATGGCCGCGTACTACAACAGCTTCGCCCGCGCCTGGGAGCTGCTGTTGGGCGTTCTGGTGGGTGCGGCGGTCCCGTACATCCGCTGGCCGATGTGGCTGCGCACGCTGGCGGCGACCGTCGGGCTGGCCGCCATCGTCTCGTGCGGTGCGTTGATCGACGGAGTCCGCGAGTTCCCCGGTCCGTGGGCGCTGGTACCGGTCGGCGCGACCGTCCTGATGATCCTGGCCGCGGCGAACCGCCAGGCGCGGCCGTCGACCAGTGACCGCCTGCCGCTGCCCAACCGGCTATTGTCGGCCGCCCCGCTGATGACACTCGGCGCGATGGCCTACTCCCTGTACCTGTGGCACTGGCCGCTGCTGATCTTCTGGCTCGCCTACACCGACGGCAGCCGCGCCGGCTTCGTCGATGGCGCCGTCATCCTCGCGATCTCCGGCGTGCTGGCCTACCTGACCATGCGATTCATCGAGGAGCCGCTGCGGTTCCGGCGCAGCGGCGCGGCGCAGGCGGCACCGCAGCCCAGCATCCCGTGGCGCACCCGCCTGCGCCGGCCCACGATCGCGCTGGGCACCACCGTGGGGCTACTCGGGGTGGCGCTGACGGCGACGTCGTTCACCTGGCGCGAGCACGTCACCGTGCAGCGCTCGCACGGCAAGGAACTGGTGACGCTCTCGGCCGCGGGTTACCCGGGGGCGCGGGCGCTGACCGAACACGCCCGGGTGCCGAAGCTGCCGATGCGGCCCACCGTGCTCGAGGCCAAAAACGACCTGCCCGAATCCACCAACGACGGATGCATCAGTGATTTCGACAACGTCGGGGTCATCAACTGCACCTACGGCGACCTGTCGGCGACCCGAACCATCGCCCTGGCGGGCGGATCGCATGCCGAGCACTGGATCACCGCCCTGGACGCGCTGGCCAAGATGCACCACTTCAAGATCGTCACCTATCTCAAGATGGGCTGCCCGTTGACCACCGAGCAGCAACCGCTGGTGATGGGTGACAACCGGCCGTACCCGAACTGCCACGAGTGGAACGAACGGGTGATGGCCAAGCTGATCAGCGACCGTCCCAGCTTCGTGTTCACCACGTCCACCCGGCCGTGGAACATCAAGCCCGGCGACGTGATGCCGGCCACCTACATCGGGGTCTGGCAAACCTTGTCGGACAACAACATTCCGATCCTGGCGATGCGGGACACCCCGTGGCTGGTGCGCAACGGCGAGCCGTTCTTCCCGACCGACTGCCTGGCCAAGGGCGGCGACGCGGAATCATGCGGGATCAAGCGCTCCGACGTGCTCTCCGATCGCAATCAGACACTGGATTTCCTGACGCAGTTCCCACAGATGCGGATCCTCGACCTCAGCGACGCGGTGTGCCGTCCGGACGTGTGCCGCGCCGTCGAAGGAAATGTGCTGGTCTACCACGATTCTCATCACATCTCCGCGACCTACATGCGCACGTTGATCCCTGAACTGGGCAGGCAGCTGGGGGCAGCCACCCGGTGGTGGTGACAACTTGCGCATCACGCGCGCCACGTCGATAAGGTCTAACGATGGCATCGAGCGAACCTGCGCAGGTCACCAGGTGGCCGGGTACCCCCTACCCGCTCGGGGCCACCTATGACGGAGCCGGCACGAATTTCTCGGTGTTCTCCGAGGTCGCCGACTCCGTCGAGCTCTGCCTGATCGCCAAAGACGGCACCGAGACCCGCATCACCCTCGACGAGGTCGACGGATTCGTCTGGCACACCTACCTGCCGACGATCACCCCGGGACAGCGCTACGGCTTCCGGGTGCACGGCCCCTGGGACCCGGCGGCCGGCCACCGATGCGATCCCAGCAAGCTTCTGCTCGACCCGTACGGCAAGTCGTTCCACGGCGACTTCGAATTCGGGCAGGCGCTCTACTCCTACGACCTCGATGCCGAGGACCTGGCATCCGGCGGCACCCCGCCGATGGTCGACTCGTTGGGCCACACCATGACCAGCGTGGTGATCAACCCGTTCTTCCAGTGGGGCTCCGACCATCCGCCGCGCACGCCGTACCACGAGACGATCATCTACGAGGCGCACGTCAAGGGAATGACCCAAACCCATCCCGGTATCCCCGACGAGCTTCGCGGCACCTATGCCGGGCTGGGCCACCCGGCCATCATCGACCACCTCAAGAGCCTCAACGTGACGGCCATCGAGTTGATGCCGGTCCACCAGTTCATGCACGATCACCGGCTGCTGGATCTGGGACTGCGAAACTACTGGGGCTACAACACTTTCGGGTTCTTCGCACCGCACTACCAGTACTCGTCCACCCAGCATGCCGGCGGGGCGGTGGCCGAGTTCAAGACCATGGTTCGCTCGTTCCACGACGCCGGCATCGAGGTGATCCTCGACGTGGTCTACAACCACACCGCCGAGGGCAACCACCTGGGCCCGACGATCAACTTCCGCGGCATCGACAATGCCGCCTACTACCGGCTGCTCGACGACGACAAACGGTTCTACAAGGACTTCACCGGCACCGGCAACAGTCTCAACGCCCGGCATCCGCACACCCTGCAGCTGATCATGGACTCGCTGCGGTACTGGGTCCTGGAGATGCATGTCGACGGATTCCGCTTCGACCTGGCCTCGACACTGGCCCGGGAGTTCTATGACGTCGACCGGCTTTCGGCATTCTTCGACCTGGTGCAACAGGATCCGGTGATCAGCCAGGTCAAGCTCATCGCAGAGCCGTGGGATGTCGGCGAGGGCGGCTACCAGGTCGGCAACTTCCCCGGCCTGTGGACCGAGTGGAACGGCAAGTACCGCGACACCGTCCGCGACTACTGGCGCGGCGAGCCTGCGACCCTCGGCGAGTTCGCCTCCCGGCTGACCGGTTCGTCGGACCTCTACGAGGCGACCGGCCGACGACCCAGCGCAAGCATCAACTTCGTCACCTG
This sequence comes from Mycobacterium sp. ELW1, assembly GCF_008329905.1. Lineage (NCBI taxonomy): Bacteria > Bacillati > Actinomycetota > Actinomycetes > Mycobacteriales > Mycobacteriaceae > Mycobacterium > Mycobacterium sp. ELW1. Next base: position 3,375,327 of record NZ_CP032155.1, read on the forward strand.
CCACGACGGCTTCACCCTCGCCGACCTGGTGTCGTACAACGAGAAGCACAACGAGGCCAACGGCGAGGACAACCGCGACGGCGAGAGCCACAACCGGTCGTGGAACTGCGGCGTGGAGGGCCCGACCGACGACCCGGCGATCATGGCACTGCGCCATCAGCAGATGCGCAACATCCTGGCCACCCTGCTGCTCTCGCAGGGCACTCCGATGATCGCCCACGGCGACGAGATCGGTCGCACCCAACAGGGCAACAACAATGTCTACTGCCAGGATTCACCGCTGTCCTGGATGGACTGGACGTTCAAGGAAACCCACGCCGAGTTGTTGGAGTTCACCACCCGGGTGACCGCACTGCGCAAGGCGCACCCGGTCTTTCGGCGGCGCCGGTTCTTCGACGGTGAACCGCTGCGCACCGGCGACCAGGTGCGCGATATCGCCTGGCTCACCACCGCCGGCCAGGAGATGTCCCATGACGACTGGAACTCCGGCTTCAAGTTCGTGGGCGTGTTCCTCAACGGCGAGGCCATTCCCGAGCCCAACCTGCGGGGGGAACGCGTCGTCGATGACTCGTTCCTGCTGTGCTTCAACGCCCACAAGAAGCCGATCGAGTTCACCGTTCCCGACGGCGAATACGCGCAAGAGTGGAGTGCGGTCCTGGACACCTCGGAGGCCACCGGCACCACCGACATGGTCGTCAAAGCGGGCGAAACGATAAGTGTCCCATCTCGCTCGGTTTTGGTGCTTCAAAAGACTGCCTAGCGGGAACAGGCTGAGCTATGGCTTACCCGGTGCTGTCCACCTACCGCCTGCAACTACGCGGCGCTTCGGCGGGCGACGCGTTCACCTTCGCCGACGCCGAGAGACTCGTCTCCTATCTCGACGATCTCGGCGTCTCCCACCTCTACCTCTCCCCCATCCTGACCGCGGCGCCGGGCTCCACCCACGGCTACGACGTCACCGACCCGACCACGGTCTCCGAGGAACTGGGCGGTGCCGACGGCCTGGCGCGGCTGGCCGAGGCGGCCAAAGCACGCGGCTTGGGTCTGGTCGTCGACATCGTCCCCAATCACGTCGGGGTCGACCAGCCGCAGCGCAACCCCTGGTGGTGGGACGTGTTGCAGCACGGCCGACAGTCCCCGTACGCCACGTATTTCGACATAGACTGGTCCGTCGATCCCGAAGGACGAATCCTGTTGCCGGTCTTGGGATCTGACAGCGACGTCGCAGATCTGACGGTCGACGGCGGCGTGCTGCGGCTCGGCGACCTCGCGTTCCCCATCGCCCCCGGAACCGGTGACGGCTCAGGCCCTGATGTGCACGACCAGCAGCACTACAAGTTGATCGGGTGGCGCAACGGGGTGTGCGGCTATCGCCGATTCTTCTCGATCACCTCCCTGGCGGGTCTGCGCCAGGAGGACCGGGTGGTCTTCGATGAGTCGCACGCCGAAGTGGCCCGCTGGTTCGGCGAGGGCCTGGTCGACGGGGTGCGCATCGACCATCCCGACGGCCTGACCGATCCGACCGGATACCTGGGATGGCTGCGGGAGCTCACCGGCCCGCAGGCCTGGATCGTGATCGAGAAGATTCTCGGTGTCGACGAGGCGCTGGATCCCACGCTGCCGATCGACGGCACCACCGGCTACGACGTACTGCGTGAGGTCGGCGGCATCTTCGTCGACCCGACCGGCGCCGGGGCACTGACCGAACTGGTCGATGCCGAGGGTTTCGACTACGCCGGGACGCCGGAACTGTTGCGGCAGTTGAAGATCGACACCGCCACCACCACGCTGTCCAGCGAGCTGGCTCGACTGTGCCGCTCGATCGTGGCCGCGGTGGGCGCCGATCATCCGCAATTGCCCGATGCGGTGGCGGCGCTGCTGACCGAAGTCGGTGTGTACCGGTCGGATTACCTCACCCTGTCGGCGGTGCTGTCGACCGCGTTCGCGCACACCGTGGCCGCCCGGCCGGAGCTGGCCGTGCCGCTGCAGCTGGTGTCGGCCGCGCTGGCCGGTGACTCAGGCGAGCCGGGCGCGCGGCTGCAGCAGCTGTGCGGCGCGATGACGGCGAAGTCGGTGGAGGACTGCTACTTCTACCGCGACGCCCGGCTGGTGTCGCTGAACGAGGTTGGCGGCGAGCCGCACCGGTTCGGTGTCAGCGCCGCGGAATTCCACCGCAGCTCGGCGGTCCGCGGCCGGCTGTGGCCCAAGTCGATGACCACACTGTCCACCCACGACACCAAGCGCGGCGAGGATGTGCGGGCCCGCATCGGCGTGCTGTCGCAGGTGCCGTCGCTGTGGGCCGAGTTCGTCGGCAGCTGGCAGACCACCACACCCGCACCGGACGCCGCCACCGGTTTGTTCCTGTTGCAGAACATCTTCGGCGTATGGCCGGTCGATGGCCAGGTCACCGACGAGCTGCGGACCAGGCTGCACGCCTACACCGAGAAGGCGATCCGTGAAGCGGGCTGGCATACCTCGTGGAACGATCCGGACACCGAATTCGAAGACGGCGTGCATACCTGGCTCGATGCCATCCTGGACGGGCCGGTGGCCACCGAGATGACCGGAGTGGTCGTCCAACTCGAACCGCACGCCCACAGCGACGCCCTCGGCCAGAAGCTGCTGGCGCTCACCGTCCCCGGTATCCCGGACGTCTATCAGGGCACCGAGTTGTGGGAGGACAGCCTCGTCGACCCGGACAACCGCAGGCCGGTCGACTATGCGACGCGCAGTTCGGAGTTGAAACAGCTGTCGCACAGCAAGATTCGCGTAGTGCGAGCGGCGTTGCACGCCCGCCGCGACCATCCCGAGGCGTTCCTGTCCGGCGATTACCACCCGGTGCTCGCCAGCGGTGCCGGCGCGGCTCACGTCGTGGCTTTCCAGCGCGGCGTCGATGTGGTGGTCGCCGTCAGCCGCTGGACCGTCCGGCTGCACCACGACGGCTGGGGCGACACGACCCTGCCGTTGCCGGACGGAGTGTGGGCCGACCGCCTGACCGGTAACCGGTGGACCGGCACGACGCGGGCCGATGAACTGTTCGCCGAGCTGCCCGTCGTCCTCTTGGAGAGATCACATGTCTGAATTCGCCGTGTGGGCACCGCTGCCCAAGCAGGTGCGCCTCGACGTCGACGGGCAGCTCCATGACATGACCGTCGACGACAACGGCTGGTGGCGCGCCGACGTCGACGCCGCTGCGGACGCCCGGTACGGCTACGTCCTGGACGACGACCCGACAGTGCTGCCGGATCCGCGCTCCGCCCGCCAGCCCGACGGTGTGCACGCGCGATCCCAACTCTGGGATCCCACCTCCGCGCAGTGGTCGGATGCGCAGTGGGCGGGCCGCTCCATCGAGGGTGCGGTGATCTACGAACTGCACACCGGCACGTTCACCCCGGAAGGCACGTTCGACGCCGCCATCGCGAAGCTGGACTACCTGGTGGACCTCGGTGTCGACTTCGTCCAGCTGATGCCCGTCAACGCCTTCAGCGGCGACCACGGATGGGGCTACGACGGAGTGCTGTGGTACGCGGTGCACGAACCCTACGGCGGCCCAGACGGTTTGGTGCGCCTGATCGACGCCGCACATGCTCGCGGGCTCGGAGTGCTGATCGACGCGGTGTTCAACCACCTGGGGCCGTCCGGCAACTATCTGCCCAAGTACGGACCGTACCTGTCGTCGGTCAGCAACCCTTGGGGTGAAGGCGTCAACCTGACCGGACCCGACGCCGACGAGGTGCGCCGCTACATCCTCGACTGCGCACTGCGCTGGATGCGCGACTTCCACGCCGACGGTCTCCGACTGGACGCGGTGCACGCGCTGGTCGACAACACCGCGATCCACATCCTCGAAGAGATGACCGCCGAAACCGATGCGCTGTCAGCGGCCGTGGGCCGACCGCTGTCGCTGATCGCCGAGAGCGACCTCAACGATCCCCGGCTGATCACTCCCCGCGATCGCGGCGGATATGGTCTGACCGCGCAGTGGGACGACGACATCCATCACGCCATCCACACCGCGGTGTCCGGCGAACGGCAGGGCTACTACGCCGATTTCGGCTCGATGTCGGCATTGGCCAGCACCCTGCAGAACGGTTACTTCCACGCCGGCACCTACTCGTCGTTCCGGCACCGCAGGCACGGCAGGCCGCTGGACAAGACCCTGATCCCGGCCACCCGACTGACGGCCTACACCTGCACCCACGATCAGGTGGGCAACCGCGCGACCGGTGACCGGCCGTCGCAGAACCTGGACTACGGCCAGCTCGCCATCAAGGCGGCGCTTGCCCTCGGATCGCCTTACACGGCAATGCTTTTCATGGGCGAAGAATGGGCGGCGTCCACCCCGTTCCAATTCTTCAGCTCGCACACCGAACCCGAGCTGGCGAAGGCGACGGCGGAGGGCCGCAAGGCGGAGTTCGCCGACCACGGCTGGGATGCCGACGACATCCCGGACCCGCAGGACCCGCAGACATTCCTGCGCTCGAAGCTGAACTGGGACGAGGTCGACGACGGCAGGCACGCCGAGTTGCTGGACTTCTACCGCGGTCTGATCGCGTTACGCCGCAACGAACCCGACATGGCCGACGCGTGGCTGCAGCATCTGGTGATCGATTTCGACGAGGACGAACGCTGGATCGTGATGCGGCGCGGCCACATTGCGATCGCCTGCAACCTCGGCGAGCGGTCGGTCAGCGTGCCGGTCACCGGCGAGGCGATCCTGGCGTGGGGCGAGCCCGAGGCGGGCGAGCACGGCACCGCGCTGCCCGGACACTCGGTGGTGGTGACCCGAACAGGCTAGGTCAGATACCGGTAGGCCGGCGAGCCGGGCTCCAGCGGCTCGACGTGCAGCCCGGACGCATCCATCCGGGCCCGCAGCCCGTCGAGCCCGGCGGCCGACCCCAGTTCGATGCCGACGAGCGCCTCACCGGTTTCGCGGTTGTTGCGCTTGACGTACTCGAACAGGGTGATGTCGTCATTGGGTCCGAGGATCTCATCGAGGAACCGGCGCAGCGCACCGGGCTCCTGCGGGAAGTCGACCAGGAAGTAGTGCTTGAGGCCAAGGTGCACCAACGACCGCTCGAGCACCTCGCCGTAGCGGGACACGTCGTTGTTGCCGCCGGAGATCAGGCACACCACCGTCGACCCCGGCTGCACCCCGGCCTCCAACAACCCGGCCACCGACAGCGCCCCCGCAGGCTCGGCGATGATGCCTTCGTTCTGGTACAGGTCCAGCATCGCCGTGCAGACCGCACCCTCGTCGACCGTCGTCACCGACACCATGTCGCCCGCCGCGGCCAGCGCCTGATACGGCAGCGCACCGATCTGTTTGACCGCCGCACCGTCCACGAACTGGTCGACGTGGTCCAGCTCCACGGGGCCGCCGGCGGCCAGCGCCGCGATCATCGAGGCCGCGCCCGCGGGCTCGACACCCAGCACCGCGGTGTTGGACGTCCGCTCGGCCAGATAGGTGGTGATTCCCGCGATGCAGCCACCGCCGCCGACCGGGACGATCACCAGGTCCGGTTCGGTGTCGAGCTGGGCGAGGATCTCCACGGCGATCGTGCCCTGGCCTGCCATCGTGCGCAGATCGTCGAACGGCGGAACCAGGGTGGCGCCGGTACGGGCGACATCGTCGAGGGCCGCCTCGGCCGCCAGGTCATAGGTCGCCCCACCGACGATCAGGTCGATGAACTCCCCACCGTGATAGCGGATGCGGTCGCGCTTCTGCTTCGGGGTCTTGGCCGGCACGTAGACCCTGCCGTGTACGCCCATCGACCGGCAGGCAAGCGCGAAGCCCTGCGCGTGATTACCGGCCGACGAGCACACCACGCCGGCGGCGATTTCGGCGGCGGAGAGCTGTTTGAGCAGGTTGTAGGCGCCGCGCACCTTGTAGGACCGCACGCTCTGCAGGTCCTCGCGCTTGAGGTAGACCTCGGCGCCGGTGGCCTGCGAAAGCCGGTCGCTGTACTGCAGCGGGCTCTGGCTGACCACGTCGCCAATTCGCTGACCGGCCTCATCGATGTCGGCCGCCGAGAGCGGCGACGTTCGACGGCTGTGGGTCAGTTCAGCGGACACCGATCAATGGTGCCACCACCAGGGCCGAATGCGGGAATCGGGGTGAGCGCGAATCGGCGCGCCAACAGCGCCACGAGTTCCGGGTGCGCGCCCAGCGGATCGGTCACTCCGTGTGCACCGCAACCGGCCAGCCTGGTGTGGAACACCCCCGGCGCCAGCAGGTAGGACGCGACGAACACCCGCCGCCCGGCCGCTCTGATCCGGCCCACCAGGTCGGCGACCGTCGGGACACCGGTGGCAACGAAGCCGAGGTGCACCTCGCCCACCAGATCACCCAGCAGGGCCGCGGCCCGGACCAGCTCGTGCCGGGCCGCCGGATCGGAGGACCCGGCGGCCGCCATCACCACCGCGTCACCGGGAGTCCAGCCGACCTCGAGCAGCCTGGTGCGCATGATCTCGGCCAGTACCGGGTCGGGTCCCAGCGCGGCAGTGATGGTGACATCGGCGTGGCCGCTCTCCGCGACTCGCGCCGGCAGATCGACGTTGACGTGGTAGCCCGAGGCTAGGAAAGCCGGCACCACGATCGCCGGGACTGTCGAATCGGCCAGCAGCTCGCGCGGATTGGGCCCGAGGACGTCGACGAACGCGGTACGCACCGGGCCGACGTGTTCGGCGACGGCCGCCGCGATCTCGGTGACGGTGGCCAGCCCCTGCGGATTTCGGGTCCCGTGGGCGACCAGGATCAGCTCGGATGTCACGTCGCCTCCACATCCACGGCGAGTCGGTAGCCGCGTTTGACGACGGTCTGCACCACCCTGGGTGCGGACAGTGCCGAACGCAGCCGCGCCATCGCGGTCTCGACCGCGTGGGTGTCGCCACCGCCGCCGGGCAACTCGGCGAGCAGTTCCTCGCGGGACACCACCAGACCGGGTGCCACCAGCAGCCGCCGCAACAGCGCCATGCCGGCCGGCGGAAGCACCTTGAGCTCACCGTCCACCTCGACGCTGGCGCTGCGGACACTGATGCGGTGCCCTCCGGCACTGTATTGCTTTGCCAAGCAAGGCAATTCGTCGGTGATGAGCCGGGCCAGCGCGCCGAGGCGATAGCGCTGCGGAGAACGCGGCTCGATACCGAGGCGGGCCAGCGGGGTCGCCGTCACCGGACCGACACAGAACACCGCGACGTTGTTGCGTAACGCGGTGATCAGACAGTCCAGTGCGCCAATGGCTTTCGCGCGCTCGAGCAGAGATGCGACGGCGGGCGCGCTGGTGAAGCTCACCGCGTCGACGTCGGAGTTGACGATCATGCCGATCAGCTGGTCGATGCGCCGGGTGTCCTCGGGCTGTTCCCAGCGATACACCGGCACCTTCACCACCTGGGCACCGGCCCGGGTCAGTGCGTCGCAGATATCGGTGTCGGGCTCCCATTCGCTTGCCGCACCGTGCAACTGCACCGCGATCCGCAGCTGATCCACCCCTTCGGACAGCAGGCGTTCCAGCACTTCGACCGAGGACTCCGACTCCGGGCTCCACTCCTCGCACAGCCCGGCCTGCCGCACAGCGCCCCGCGCCTTCGGCCCGCGGGCCAGGATGCGCGTCGACCCCAGTGCGGCGAGCAGCCCGTCGTGCACGTCCCAGCCGTGCGCGGCCTCCACCCAGCCGCGGAAACCGATCCCGGTGGTCACGACAACCAGATCGGGCGGCTCGGCGATGAGGTGCTCGGTCACCCGGTGCAGTTCGACGTCGTCGACCAGCGGCACGATCCGGATCGTCGGGGCGTGCACGACCGCCGCGCCGCGCCGCTCCAGCAGCGTGATGAATTCCTCGGCCCGGCGCGCGGCGGTCACCCCGACGGTGAAACCGGCCAGCGGGTCAGCGACTTCTGATCTCGACGAATCCATCGACCACCCTGACGTCGTAGACCGGCAGTGCGTGTGACTCGTCGTCGAGGCAGCGACCGTCGACCAGGGAGAACACCTGCTTGAGCAGCGGTGACGCCACCGTGGGCTCACCGCGCCGGTCCCCGACCAGACCGCGGGACATGACCGCGGCACGGCCGAACGGGTCGATGTTGCCGACCGCGGCCAGCGTGCCGTCGGCCAGCAAGAACAACGCCGCCTGCGCACCGCCGGGCAGCAACACCGCGACGCCGCGCCCGGCGAGCAGCGCGCTGCGCGGGCACGCGGGCGTCCAGACATCGAGGTCGAGCCCCAGGCGGGTATCTGCAAGAACTGTCATGGTTTCAAGCCTCCAAGACCTTGATAGAGGGGTCGTGTTTCGCCGCTGTTACGCGCGGCTTTCCACCGCGTTGACGCTGCCGGGCATACCCAGCAGCAACGGCACCTTGCGCGGGCCGCTCTCGTCGAACGCGACCGTCGGGTCCGACTCGTCCGGGGGCATTGACGAACGACACGAAGCGAGCCAGTTTCTCCTGGTCGTTCAGGACGCCCGCCCACTCGTCGGAGTAGCCCTCAACGTGGCGCGACATCGCGTCGTCGAGGTCCGCGGCGATGCCCAACGAGTCGGAGCACACCACGTCCCGGATGTGATCAAGTCCACCTTCGATGGTCTCCTGCCAGACGGCGGTGCGCTGCAAGCGGTCGGCCGTGCGGATGTAGAACATGAGGTATCGGTCGATGTAGCGGACCAGGGAGTCGGAGTCGAGATCACCGGCCAGCAGTTGCGCATGCTTCGGGTTGGCCCCGCCGTTGCCGCCGACGTAGAGATTCCAGCCCTTCTCGGTGGCGATCACCCCGACATCCTTGCCACGCGCCTCAGCACATTCGCGTTGGCAGCCCGACACCCCCATCTTGATCTTGTGCGGCGAACGCAATCCCCGGTACCGCAGTTCCAGCGCGACAGCCATTGCGACCGAGTCCTGGACGCCGTAGCGGCACCAGGACGAGCCGACGCAACTCTTCACGGTGCGCAGCGATTTGCCGTAGGCGTGGCCGGATTCCATCCCCGCGTCCACCAGCCGCTTCCAGATCTGCGGCAGCTGCTCGACGCGGGCACCGAACAGGTCGATCCGCTGGCCGCCGGTGATCTTGGTGTACAGCCCGAAATCCTGTGCCACCTGGGCGATCACCATCAGCTGCTCCGGTGTGACCTCACCGCCGGGCAGTCGCGGCACCACCGAGTACGTGCCGTTGCGCTGGATGTTGGCCAGGAAATGGTCGTTGGTGTCCTGCAGTGCGGCCGTCTCGTCGTCGAGGATGTGGTCCGACGACGTGGATGCCAGGATCGATGCGACCACCGGCTTGCAGATGTCACAGCCGGTGCCGGTCCCGTGCTCGGCGATCAGCGTCGAGAAGGTCCGGATACCGGTGGACGCCACGATCTGGAACAGCTCCGCGCGGGACTGCGGGAAGTGTTCGCACAGCGCCTTCGACATCGCGACACCCTGCGACTCGAGGAGCCGCTTGAGCATCGGGATGCAACTGCCGCAGGAGGTTCCGGCGGCGGTCGCACACTTGATCGCCGGGACGTCATGGGCGCCGTCCGCGATCGCGCCACAGATGCTGTGCTTGGACACCGCGTTGCACGAGCAGATCTGCGCGTCGTCGGGCAGTGCGCCGACCCCGACCTCGGCCCCGGCCGGCGAGATCAGCGTCGCCGGGTCGGCGGGAAGCGGACGGCCGACCAGTGGGCGCAGAGTCGAGTAGGCGCTCGCGTCGCCGACCAGTATGCCACCCAGCAGGGTCGAAACATCATCGGACACTACGAGTTTGGCGTAGGTCTGGTTGACGGCGTCGTTGAGGACGACCTCCAGCGCGCCCGGTGTACTGGCGTGCGCATCGCCGAAGCTCGCAACGTCGACACCGAGCAGTTTGAGTTTGGTGGACAGGTCGGCACCCGGGAACTCGGCGGTGCCGCCGACCAGCCGGTCGGCCACCACCTCGGCCATCGTGTAGCCGGGCGCGACCAGCCCGTAGCAGCGGCCTTCGACCGCGGCCACCTCACCGATCGCATACACCCGGGGATCGCCGGTGGCGCAACTGATGTCGGTCAGCACTCCGCCACGCTCGGCGAGCGGCAGACCACAGTCACGGGCCAGCTCGTCACGTGGGCGCACGCCGGCGGAGAAGACCAGCACCGCGGCGTCGAGCTGTTCACCGTTGGACAGTGACACCGTGATGCCGTCACCGTTGTCGACGATGTCGGTGGACGCCACATCGGTGTGCACGACGATGCCGAGCTCGGTGATCAGCCGGTTCAGAAGTGCACCGCCACCGTCGTCGACCTGAATGGGCATCAGTCGCGGGGACCGTTCCAGCACATGCGGAGTCAGCCCCAGCATGCGCAGCGCGTTGGCCGCTTCCAGCCCCAGCAGGCCGCCGCCGACCACGATGCCGGTCGCCCCGGGGCTGGTCGCCGAGGCCGCCGCGCGGATAGCGTCGAGGTCTTCCAGCGTTCGGTAGACAAAGCACCGGTCCAGATCGCTGCCGGGGATCGGCGGCACGAAGGGGTACGAGCCGGTGGCCAACACCACCGCGTCGTAGCCGATGCGCTCCCCCGTCGAGGTGACGACCTCGCGGGCGTCCCGGTCGATCGCGGCGGCCGGTTGCCCGACTCGCAGATCGACCAATGTGTCTCCGGCGTAATCATTTCCAGACAGCGCCAGACTGGCGCGGTCCCATCCGTCGATGTAGGAGGACAACCCGACCCGGTCATAGGCCGCGGTGGGTTCCTCGCAGAGCACCACCACCCGCCAGCTTCCATCGCGGTCGCGATCTCGCAGTGCTTCGACGAACCGGTGGCCGACCATTCCGTGACCGATGACCACGACGGTCCGGTGTGCGGCGGTCATGCGGCGGCTGCTGCGCTGTCGACCGCGGGGGTGCCGGTGGCGATGGCGGTAGCCGTCTTGGGCCTGCGCACGTAGGCGGCCCAGGTGATGACCGCGCACAACACGTAGAAGCCGAGGAACACCCAGAAGGCCATGGTGGCGGATTTCGCCGGCGACAGGTACGACGCTCGCAGTGCGATGTTGACGCCGACTCCGCCGAGGGCTCCGATCGCGCCGGCGATCCCGATCAGCGCTCCCGACATCCGCAGCGACCAGGCGCTGCGTTCCGGCGCGCTGAGCCGGTCCATGCCACGGGACTTGGCCTCGAAGATCGACGGGATCATCTTGTAGGTGGAGCCATTTCCCATGCCGGACAGGATGAACAGCGCGATGAATCCGGCGATGAACGCGGCCATCGTGGCGCCCGTCGCGGGGCCGGGGGTGGCGTCGTCGATCTCACCGGCGGCGACCAGCCAGCCGGCGGCGGCGATCATGGCGAAGAACGTGTAGAGCGTGACCTTGCCGCCACCGAAGCGATCCGACAACCAGCCGCCGACCGGACGCGACAGGGAGCCGAGAACCGGTCCGATGAAGGCGATCTGGGCCGCGTGCAGGGACGCCTGCGCTGTCATCGCCGGGGTGACGGGTCCGCCGTGTGACAGTCCGGCCAGGAAGTTGATCTGCAGCACCTGCCCGAAGGCGAACCCGAATCCGATGAATGATCCGAAGGTGCCGATGTAGAGCAGTGAGATCAGCCACGAATCACGATGCGCCAAAACCTCGATCATCGACCGCGCGTCCGTGCGCTGGTTGGTGAGGTTGTTCATGAACATCGACGCACCCACCGCGGCCAGTGCGACCAACACCAGGTAGGCCGCGCAGACCAGGTGCGGTGACCGGTTGCCGACAGTCGCGATGACCAGCAGCCCGATGATCTGGATGACGGCGACGCCGATGTTGCCGCCACCCGCGTTGAGGCCGAGCGCCCAGCCCTTGTACCGCTGCGGATAGAACGCGTTGATGTTGGTCATCGAGGAGGCGAAGTTGCCACCGCCGAGTCCGGCGAAGGCGGCCACGATCAGGAACGTGGTGTACGAGGTGCCCGGATGCGCCATGAAGTACAGCGTCAGCAGAGTCGGCACCAACAACGCCACGGCCGAGAACATCGTCCAGTTACGACCGCCGAAGCGGGCGGTGGCGAACGTGTAGGGAATCCGAAGCACGGCGCCGACCAGGGTGGGCACGGCCACCAGGAAGAACTTGCCTGCGGCGTCGATGTGGTAGACGTTCTGCGGCATGAACAGCACCATCACCGACCAGATGGACCACACCGAGAATCCGACGTGTTCGGCGAAGATCGACCAAATCAGGTTGCGGCGTGCGATTTTCGAGCCGCCGGCATTCCAGGCTTCGACGTCCTCGGCGTCCCAGTCGTCGATGTCGTAACCGCTGCGGGTAGGTGAAGTCTGCATGCGCTCACGGTAGGAATTCTTTGTTGCGCCTTCGCACCTGCGCGGTGATCCTGGTGTCACAACTCGCTCACTTTCCGGGCGGGGCCGCGGTGAGGTCAGTACACGTCGCGCAGATAGCGCTTGGTGGCGACGAGTTCGCGCTTGTAATTGTGGGCGGCTGCGGGACTGAGACGCCCGTGCGTGGCGATGATCGTGCTCAGCGCGGCGTCCACTCCGGTGGCCATGCCGTTGGCGTCGCCGCACACGTACAGGTGTGCACCGTCTTGCAGCCAGCCCCACAGCAGCGCACCGTTGTCGATCATCTTGTTCTGCACATAGATTCGCTTGGCTTGGTCACGGGAGAACGCGAGGTCGAGCCGGCTGAGGAAGCCGTCTTCGACCATGCCGGTCAGGTCGTCGGAGAAGTAGAAGTTCTCAGCTCGGTGCTGATCGCCGAAGAACAACCAGTTGCGTCCGGTATGGCCGAGCGCGCGGCGCTCCTGCAGGAACCCGCGGAACGGCGCGATACCGGTGCCGGCACCGATCATCACGATCGGGGCGCAACGGTCTTGCGGCGGACGGAAATGCGGGGAACGCTGCAGAAAGATCGGAGTGGCGGCGTCCGCCGCCCGGTCGGCCAGGTAGGTCGAACACACTCCCCCGCGCCGGGCGCCGTCCGGTCCGTCGTAGCGCACCACCGACACGGTGAGCTGCACCTCGTGGGGACTGATGAGCGGGCTGGAGGAGATGGAGTAGAACCGCGGCGCCAACCGCACCAGGGCATCCTGCCACTGCTGGGCGTCAGCCCGAACACCGAAGGCGCGGATGACGTCAATTCCATTGCGCCCCAGTCGCCATGACTCCAAGTCGGCCAGCGCCGCGCGAAGATGCTTGACCACCGCCTTGTCGGTCGCGGCGTCGGCGAGAAACGTCACCAGGTTCGGGGTCAGCCGGCAGATGTCGTAGCTGGTCGTCAGCGCCTCCCGCAGTGAGCACTGCACCCCGTCGACCTCGACGACCTCGTGACCGGACAAGCCGGTGACGGAGAGCCATTCCGCCACGTCATCGTCATCGTTGATGGGCATCACTCCCAGCGAGTCGCCGACCGAGTAGCCGACGTCGTGCTCGGAGATGTCGAAACCGAACTCCCGCACCTCCTTGGCTGCCGAGCGGGGCGTGAGCCGAACGTTCCGGCTGAGCTTCGCATGGATGGGATTGGCGCGGGTGAACCGCTTCGGTGTCGAGACCGTCGGGATGGACAGCACCGCAGCAGGATTGACAAGCGTGACGATTCGCCGGAGCCAGGCCTCGACAGAGTCCCCGTCATGAATCTCGGTGTCCTGGCGGTCGAGAAGCCGGCGGCCACCGAGTTCGGCCAGCCGGGCGTCCAGCGCGCGAGCGTGTCCGCAGAACTGGCCGTAGGAGCGGTCGCCGATGCCCAGAACGGCGAATTCCAGCCCGTCCAGAGCGGGGGCATCCGGTGAGCGGAGCTTCTCCCAGAACTCGGCACCGTTGTCCGGCGGGCCGCCGTCACCGAAGGTGCTCGTCACGACGAACACATTCCGGACACCGGCCAGCCGAGCGGGGTCGATATCGGTCATCGCCGCTGATTCAGCGTCAATGCCCTGTGCCGCAAACTGATCCACCAGCCGAATGGCGAGGTCCTCGGCATTGCCGGTCTGCGAGGCCCACAGCACCACCGGACCGGCGCCCGCCAGTCGCGTTCGGTCAGGCTGCACCTGCACCGGGGGCGCTCCGACCGGGTGTAACCGCACCGCGCACACCTTCAGTTCCGGCTGCAACGACTGCGGATCGACCGCGTCGTTGGTCACCGCGTTGACCGTCAGATCGTCGCCGTGTTCGTCGTTCCAGTGGAACGGCGCGAAGCAGTTTCCCGGCCGCACCCGATCGGTGACGACGGCGGGCAGCACCGCGCGGCCGCGCCTCGACGAGACCTCCACGAGTTGGCCGTCGAGAATGGCGAGAGCGGCGGCGTCGGTGGGATGGATTTCGACGAAGGGGCCGTTGTCGAGTCGGGTGAGCTTGTCCACCCGGCCGGTCTTGGTCATGGTGTGCCACTGGTGTGGCAGCCGACCGGTGTTGAGCAGCAACGGGAATGCATCGTCGGGGCACTCGTGCGGTTCCACGTGCGGCCGGGCGTGGAAGACGGCACGGCCGGACGGAGTGGCGAAGCTCAGCATTCCGTCGGCGAGGTAGCGGATCGGGTGCCGGTCGTCGGTGTCGCCGGGCGGGCACGGCCATTGCACCGGAGTTTCCCGCAGCCGCTGATAGCTGACGCCCCGGATGTCGTAGCCGGTCTGGGGATTGGCGAAGCCGCGGATCTCGTCGAAGATCTCTTCACTGGACTGGTAGTCGAAGTGCGCACCGAAGCCCATCGCAGTCGCGACCTGGCAGATCAGCTGCCAGTCGGGCCTGGCCTGGCCCACCGGCGAGACACATTGCCGGACCAGGGTGAGGTTGCGTTCGGAGTTGACCATGACGGCGTCGGACTCCGCCCACAACGCCGCGGGCAACACCACGTCGGCGAAGCGGTTGGTCGCGGTGTCGGCGTAGGCATCCTGGGTGACCACGAGTTCGGCGGCCCGCAGACCGTCGATCACGGCGGCGCGGTTGGGGACGCTGGCCACCGGGTTGGTGCAGATGATCCAGCAGGCCTTGATGTCGCCGGCTGCCATCCGCTCGAACATGTCGATGGTCCCGCGGTTCACCTCGGTGCGGATCGTCGCCGGCTCCAGACCCCACATCGCCTCGACGAATGATCGGTCCTCCGCGGAGGCCACCGAGCGCTGGCCGGGCAGTCCCGGCCCCATGTAGCCCATTTCGCGGCCGCCCATCGCATTGGGCTGACCGGTGAGCGACAGCGGACCGCTGCCGGGGCGGCAGATCGCGCCGGTGGCCAGGTGCAGGTTGCAGATCGCGTTGGTGTTCCAAGTGCCGTGGGTGCTCTGGTTGAGCCCCATGGTCCACAGCGACATCCACTCGCCGGCTTCGGCGATCATCGTTGCCGCACAACGGATGTCGGCCTCGGACAGGCCGGTGAGCTCGGCGACCCGGGCCGGCGGATAGTCGGCCAGGAAGTCGGGCATCGCCGCCCAGCCCTCGGTGTGCGCGGCGATGAAATCGCGGTCGATGTCGCCGGAATCCACCAGCAGATGCAGCAACCCGTTGAGCAACGCCAGGTCGGTGCCGGGCCGGATCTGAAGGAAGAGGTCGGCCTTGTCCGCGGTGGCGGTGCGCCGCGGGTCGACGACGATCAGTTTGGCCCCGGCCCGCAGGCGATCGGCCATCCGCAGGAACAGAATCGGGTGACAGTCGGCCATGTTGGCGCCGATGACGAAAAACAGATCAGCACAGTCGATGTCGGCGTAGGAGCCGGGCGGCCCGTCGGCTCCGAGCGATTGCTTGTACCCGGTGGCCGCGCTGGCCATGCACAACCGGGAGTTGGACTCGATGTTGACCGTACGGATGAAACCCTTGGCGAGTTTGGTGGCGAGGTACTGCGCCTCGAGTGACATCTGGCCGGAGACGTAGAGGGCGATCGAGTCCGGCCCGTGCCGCTCGACGATGTCAGCGAGTCGGGTGCCGACGATCGCAGCGGCATCGTCGACGGAGGCAGCTTCGAATTCCTCGCCCCGGGCGGGCCGGATCAGGGCACTCATCGCGCGGCCGTCGCCACTGGCCATCAACTCGGCGTGTGTGGCCCCCTTGGTGCACAAGCGACCCGAGTTGGTGGGGTGAAGCCGGTCACCGACAACACTGGCGATGACCGGACCTCCAGGGCCGGGTGTGGTGCGCACCTCGATGCCACATCCGACGCCGCAGTACGAGCAGGCGGTGCGGATGTGGTCGGCGCAATCTCTCCCGACAGCCACGGCGCAACAGTGCCCGGCGGACATTACGGGAGGCGCCGAGGCGCGTTATCGCGACGATAAACCGCGCTCACATCGCCGGCGACGCTGGTGTGAGAACTTGCCCGGCGATGTAACACTTGTCAACATGGCGACCGCCTCCTACCACCACGGAAACCTCCGGCAGGCCCTGCTCGACCACGGGGTCGCGCTGGCCAGGGCGGGCGGGCCGGACGCGGTGGTACTGCGCGACGTCCAGCGCCTGGCCGGGGTGAGCAACTCGGCCGCCTATCGGCACTACGCCGACCGGCATGCGCTGCTGGCCGCGGTGCAGGTCTACGCGATGAGCGAGCTCGGCACGAGGATGCTCGATGCACTCGACCAGGTTTCCGGCCGGCCGTCGGCGGCAGAGCGGGCGCTCGCGCGCTTGCGGGCCACCGGACAGGCCTATGTCGAATTCGCGCTGGCCGAGCCCGGCCTGTTTCGCACCGCATTCGCCGCCGTGGGCCAGCCCGGCGTGGATATGGTGCCCGCCGACCATCACCCGTATCAGATCCTGTGTGGCTGCGTGGACGACCTGGTGTCCGCCGGTGTTCTGGCCGAAGCCAACCGGGACGGGATCGACGAGGCGGCGTGGGCCGCAGTGCACGGACTGGCGTCGCTGTTTCTGGACGGGCCGTTGAGCGAGGCGGCCAGCGATCGCAAGCACCTGATCACCGAGCGCCTGCTCGACGTCGTCGGCGCCGGCCTGCGCTGAGCCCCTAATGTTGACAGCGTTAACTTCGACTGGCATGCTCCAAGATGTTATCGCCGTCAACATAAAGGGGCGTTGCCCATGTCCGTCGACACGTCAGCCGTCCCGGCACCGATCGGCGCCCCGCGGCGAGCCCGCCCGGTCGCGATCCTCGCGGTCGTGCTGGTCGCCGCCCTGGCCATCAACGTCGAGACGACGATCGTCAATGTTGCTCTGCCGACCCTGAATTCGGCCCTCGGCGCGTCCACCCGGGCGTTGCAGTGGATCGTCGACGCCTACAACCTCGCCTTCGCGGCGCTGGTCCTGGCCGGCGGTACCATCGGCGACCGGTTCGGCCGGCGGGGCACCCTGATCGCGGGCCTGGCCCTGTTCGCGGCGGGCAGCGTCGGCGCCGCCCTGTGCACGTCGACCGGACCGCTGATCGGCATGCGGCTGGTCATGGGCGTGGCCTCGGCACTGATCTACCCGACGACGCTGGCCATCATCACCGACACCTTCCGTGATCCCCGGCATCGTGCCGCGGCCATCGGGGTCTGGGGCGCGGTCACCGGCCTGGGCGTGGCCATCGGGCCCATCCTCGGCGGCGCCCTGCTCGAGGTGTTCTGGTGGGGCAGCCTGTTTCTCGCGCTGGCGCCGATCGCGGTGGCCGCCGCCGTGGCCGCCCCGATCGTCATCCCGGCCTCGACGCCCGGCAGGCAGCACCGGCTGGATCGCGGCGGGCTGGTGCTGTCGGTCGTCATGCTCGGCGCGCTGGTCTACACGATCATCGAGGCACCCGACCGCGGGTGGACCAGCGCGCCCACGCTGGCAGGATTCGCCGTCGCGCTGATCGCCGCGGTGAGCTTCGCATGGTGGGAACGCCGCCAATCCGACCCGCTGATCGACGTCAGCCTGTTCACCAACCTGCGATTCAGCGCCGCCAGCGGTGCGGTGACCGTCGCCTTCTTCGCCTTGTTCGGGTTCATCTTCCTGATCACCCAGTTCATGCAACTGCTGCAGGGCAACAGCCCGCTCGAGACCGGCGTCCGAATCCTGCCCGTCGCCCTGTCCATCGCCGTCGGCTCGGTCCTCGGCACCCGGTTGGCGGTGACCCGGATCGGCACCAAACTCGTTGTCTTCGTTGGACTTCTGCTGCTGACGGCCTCATTCGGGTGGATCGCCGCCAGCGACCTCGCAATCACCTACCCGACGATGGCCGTTCAGATGCTGCTACTGGGTGGCGGGCTGGGGTTGACCACCGCCCCGGCCACGGACTCGATCATGGGCGTGGTGCGACCCGAGCAGGCCGGGGCGGGGTCGGCGGTCAACGACGCCACCCGCCAGGTCGGCGGCACCCTCGGGGTCGCGGTCATCGGCAGCATCTTCTCCACCCTCTACATCCGGCACCTGGCCGACAGTCCGACGGTTCGCGCATTGCCGCCGGCCGCGCAGTCGACCGCGCGTGAGGGGCTGGCCCAAGGGCTCGCTGTCGCGGGCCAGGCGCCGCCGCCATTCGGTGCCGCCCTGCGCGGCGCCGTCGACACCGCGTTCCTCGCCGGCCTGCAGGCCGGGTGCCTGACTGCAGCCGGGGTGTGCCTGGCCGGGGCGGTATTCGTGCTGGCAGTGCTGCCGTCCCACCCGAAAACATCAGTTGCCGAATCCTAGGTTTCGGGTGACCGAAAACGCGGTATAGTCGAGCCATGACGAGCATGGATCTGGTGCAGATCGCGGGTGTTCCGTGGCCGCGCTACAAACTCGTCGCTCTGATGCTCGGCCTGATCGTCTTCGCCGTCGTCGGCGTCGTCACGATGAGCGCCGCCCCCGCCGTGCTGCTGGCCGCCGGCACCTCGACCGCGGTGTGGCTGGCGTTCGGGCTGCGCCGCAGGCGCTAACGCTCCAGAACTCGTTTCAGGGTCGCCAGGTCGGCCGCCACCGCGGCCGCGTCGGCCGCATAGTCGTCGTCCGACATCTCCGGCCTGCGCCGCAACGTGAACACCACCTCACACCACTGGTCACCGGCGGGCACCACGCGAAGCGGATTGAACACCGGCTCACCCGACGGCAGATTCACCACATGGTCGAGCACGCCGAGATCGTTTGCCGGGGTGAACTCGATCGTGATCTCCCCCATCGGTGACTGCGCGACCCAGGTGTCGCCGACCCGGGTCAGCTCGCTCGTCGCCAGGCCGGCCGCCCACTGCGGCAGGTTGGCCGGATCGGATGCGTAGCGATAGACGTCGAGTGCCGACCTGTTGATCCACGCGCTGATGTGCCGGGACTCGTTCGTGTCATCGGTCATGCTTTTCCCTCGTTGCAGTGAATCCCGCACGTGCAGGTGTCGATCGATGGACACGTGCAGGCCATCGCCCATTCGATGATGCCGCGAGCCCGGGCCAGCGTCGCCAGCTGCGCGTCGATATCGGCCAGTTTCGCCTCGGCCAGTGCGCGGCTGGCCGGCCGCCCGGGCGCCTGGTCCTGCAGCAGCACCGCGATCTCGTCGAGGGTGAATCCGGCGGCCTTGCACAGCCCGATGACCTCGAGCCTGGTCAGCACGGCGCCGTCGTAACGGCGCTGCCCACCGGCCCGCGACGGCACCGGCAGCAGCCCGATCTTCTCGTAGTAGCGCACCGTGGTCGCCGCCACGTCGGTGCGGCGAGCGACGTCGCCGATGGTGAGTGCTGTGGTCATGGCACCTTCCCGGACTGCTTGACTTGGAGCCAACTCTAAGTCCTTCAATGGCCGCTATGGATACCTTGCGCGCCAGCCGCTATGCCCAGCTGCGGACCTACCGCCGAGACGGCAGCGCTGTCGATACCCCCATCTGGTTCCACCTCGACGGCTCCACCCTGGTGTTCCGCACCAAGGTGGGGCCCAAGACCACGCGGATCGTCAACGACCCGCGGGTGCAGCTGCGAGCGTGTGACTACAAGGGCCGCGTGCCCGGCTCCGCTCCCGCGTTCGACGGGCACGCGCACCTGCTGTCGGGTGCCGAGGCCGACCAGGCCAACCGGCAGCTGCACGCGCGGTACGGCTGGCAGTACAACCTCGTCCCGCTGCTACCCCTGCCCGGCGTCAACAACGTCGACGCCGGCCTGCCGTGGCGGGAAAAATGGCAGCGGGTCCGCACCCGAACCGTCTGGCCGGGCAGCGCGATCGTGCGGGTCGAGCTGACCGGCCGGCTCCACTGAGCGACAACCATCGCGGGCCGTTAGGGTGAGTAGATCAACGGCACACGGGTCCAGCGAAGGTGGTGCGCGATGCGGGTACCGGGGTGCTGAAGCGCGACGTCGGCGCCGAGATCGATGTGACGGTCACTGCGCCAACGACTTTGGAGTTCCAGATCGCGGTCGCGCCGGTTCCCGGAGCGCACCTCACCGAATCGCTGGAATACCGCGTCAACGGAAAACTCATCAGCCCCGACGAGATCATCGGCGACCACGGCACCCGCATTCACCGCTTCGACGCCGGTGAGGGTTCGGTGACCGCGTCATATCGCGCCACCATCGAGGGCCGGATCGATCCGCCACCGGTGCGCGATATCGATCTCTCGACCTACCTGCGGCCCAGCCGCTACGCCGAGGCCGACAAGTTCTACGGCTACGCCGCCACCGAATTCGGTCAGTACGCGAACTCCGTCACGGTGCTGGAGAAGGTGTCCTCGTGGGTGGGGACACGGCTGAATTACGTTCCGGGGTCCAGTGATCCGACCGACGGCGCCGTGGACACCCTGCTCGCGGGAGCCGGCGTCTGCCGCGATTACGCGCATCTGGTGATCGCGCTGCTGCGCGCGGTGAACGTCCCGGCGCGGCTGGTCGCGGTCTACGCACCGGGCTGTGACCCGATGGACTTCCACGCTGTCGCCGAGGCGTTCGTCGACGGCGCCTGGCAGGTCGTCGACGCGACCTGCCTGGCGCCACGTCAATCGATGGTGCGGATCTCCACCGGCCGCGACGCCGCGGACACCGCGTTTCTGGACAACCACAACGGTGCGATCACGCTCAACAACATGGAGGTCACCGCAGTCGTCGACGGCATGTTGCCGTTCGACTCGGTGCACGAACTGGTGGCGCTGAGCTGACCGCTGGGCCTAGCCCCCCAGACAGCCCGGCCCCAGCAGCGCCTTCAGGTCGCCCATCAGCGCCGAGGACGGCGTCACCCGCAGTGACTGGTCGAGTTCCAGCGTGGTGATCCGGTCACCGCTGATCAGCCGCAGGTGCACCTGAGCGGTACCCGGATGGCGAGCCAGCACCTGCTTCAGCGCACTCACCTTGTCCATCGTGCACTGCCGGGTGGGCAGGCTCACCGCAAGGGGCCGGTTCGCCTGGGCGCCCGAAAAGTCCGGCACCACAAGCTCGTTGGCGATCAATGAGATCCGGTCGTCCTGGATGCGCACCTTGCCGCCGACGAGCACCACCGCGTCGTCGGCGATCTCGGCGCCGAACAGCGAGTAGGTCTGCGGGAAGAACATCACCTCGATGCCACCGGTGAGATCTTCCAACTGCGCGGAGGCCCAGGGCATCCCGTTCTTGTTGACCCGGCGGTTGACACCGGCCAGAATTCCGCCGACCCGCACCTGGGTGTCGTTGGCGACGTCACCGCCGAGGATGGCCGGGATCTGGGTATCGACCTGGGCGTTCAGCAGGTGCGCCACCCCGTTGAGCGGATGCCCGGACACGTACAGCCCCAGCATCTCCCGCTCGAGGGCCAGTTTGTGCTTGTCGTCCCACTCCTCGTCGGGCACGCGGATGGTGAACGCCGAATCACCCGTGTCACCGTCGCTGTCTCCCCCGCCGAACAGGTCGAACTGACCGATCGCTTCGGCCTTCTTGGTGCCCAGCACCGAGTCGACCGCATCGGTGTGCACCAGGAACAAGCCCTTACGCGGATGCTTCAGCGAATCGAAAGCCCCTGCCTTGATCAGGGATTCGGTGACCTTCTTGTTGCAGGCCGCGATGTCGATCTTGTTCAGGTAATCGGAGAAGTCGGTGAACTTGCCCTTGGCGGTCCTGGTCGCGATCAGCGAGCTGACCACATTGGCGCCGACGTTGCGGATCGCGCCGAGCCCGAACCGGATGTCGTCTTCCACCGAGGCGAAGTTCTGCACCGACTCGTTGACGTCGGGCGGCAGAACCGTGATGCCCAGCCGCCGGCAGTCGGCGAGGTAGACCGCCGCCTTGTCCTTGTCGTCACCGACGGAGGTGAGCAGCCCGGCCATGTACTCGGCCGGGAAGTTGGCCTTGAGGTACGCCGTCCAGTAGGACACCAGTCCGTAGCCGGCGGCATGCGACTTGTTGAACGCGTACCCGGCGAACGGAAGGATGGTGTCCCACAGCGCTTTCACCGCTTTTTCGGAGAACCCGTTGGCGGTCATCCCCTCTTTGAAGCCCTGATACTCCGCCTCGAGCACCTCGAGCTTCTTCTTGCCCATGGCTTTTCGCAGCGCATCGGCCTTGCCCATCGAGTAGGAGGCGACCTTCTGCGCGATGAACATGATCTGCTCTTGGTAGACGATCAGACCGTACGTCTCGGACAGGATCTCCTTGAGCGGCTCTTCGAGCTCCGGATGGATCGGCTTGATCGCCTGCCGGTTGTTCTTGCGATCGGCGTAGTCGTTGTGGGCGTTCATGCCCATCGGGCCGGGGCGATACAGGGCCAGCACGGCGACGATGTCGTTGAACTCGGTGGGCTGCATGCGCCGAAGCAGGTCCCGCATCGGCCCGCCGTCGAGCTGGAACACTCCCAGGGTGTCGCCCTTGCCCAACAGCTCGTAGGCCTTGGGATCGTCCAGCGGAAGCGAATCCAAGTCCACGTCGATACCGCGGTTGGCTTTGATGTTCTCGATGCAGTCACCGATGATCGTCAGGTTCCGCAGGCCGAGGAAGTCCATCTTCAGCAGGCCGATGGCCTCACAAGACGGGTAGTCCCAGCCGGTGATGATCGCGCCGTCCTGCGGGCGCTTCCACAGCGGGATCGCCTCGATCAGCGGCTCCGAGCTCATGATCACCGCGCACGCGTGCACACCGGCGTTGCGGACCAGGCCCTCAAGGCCGCGCGCCGTCTCGTAGATGGTGCGCACATCGGGGTCGGTGTCGATCAAGGCACGGACCTCGGCGGCCTCCTTGTACCGCTCATGGTTCGGGTCGGTGATCCCCGCCACCGAGATGTCCTTGGCCATGATCGGCGGCGGCAGCGCCTTGGTGATCCGGTCGGCGATCGCGAAGCCCGGCTGGCCGTAGTGGACGCGGGCCGAATCCTTCAGCGCCGCCTTGGTTTTGATCGTGCCGAACGTGATGACCTGCGCGACCCGGTCACTTCCCCACTTCTCGGCGGCGTAGCGCACCATCTCACCGCGGCGACGATCGTCGAAGTCGATATCGATATCGGGTGCCGACGGGCGTTCCGGGTTGAGGAACCGCTCGAACAGCAGCCCGTGCGGGATCGGGTCGATGTTGGTGATGCCCAGCGCGTAGGCCACCAGCGACCCGGCGGCCGAACCACGGCCCGGCCCGACCCGGATGTCGATCGACTTCGCGTAGTTGATCAGGTCGGCCACGATCAGGAAGTACGACGGGAAACCCTTGCCGCAGATCACGTCGATCTCGTAGCTGGCGCGCTCGGTGTACTCCGGCGGCACCGCGTCCGGAAAACGCCGCCGCAGACCGGCCGCGACCTCGTGACGCAACCAGCTGCCCTGGTCATGGCCTTCCGGCACCGGGAAGATCGGCATCCGGTCGGTGGGGGCCCACACGTCGGCGTAGGACTGCACCCGTTCGGCGATCAGCAGCGTCGAGTCGCAGGCCTCAGGAACCTCCGCGTCCCACAGCGCGCGCATCTCCGCCGCCGACTTCAGGAAGTAGCCGTCGCCGTCGAACTTGAACCGGTTGGGGTCCGACAGTGTCTTGCCGGTCTGGATGCACAGCAGCGCTTCGTGGTTGTGCGATGCGTCGCGGGTCACGTAGTGGCAGTCGTTGGTCGCCAGGGCCGGGATGCCGAGCTTGCGGCCGACGTCCAGCAGGCCCTCGCGGACCCGGCGCTCGATCGACAGACCGTGGTCCATCAGCTCCAGGAAGTAGTTCTCCGGCCCGAAGATCTCCCGCCACTTGGCGGCGGCCTCCAGCGCTTCCTTCTCGTGGCCCAGCCGCAGCCGGGTCTGCACCTCACCCGACGGGCAGCCGGTGGTGGCGATGATGCCCGCGGCGTGCTCGGCGATGATCTCGGCATCCATCCGGGACCACTTGCCGAGCTGGCCCTCGAACGAGGCGAGCGTCGACAGCTTGAACAGGTTGCGCAGGCCGGTGGCGTTCTCGGCGACCATCGTCATGTGCGTGTAGGAGCCGCTGCCCGACACGTCGTCACTCTTCTGGCCGGGATCGCCCCACAGGATGCGGCGGGTGTCAAAACGAGAAGCGGGCGCGATGTAGGCCTCGACACCGATGATCGGTTTGATGCCGACCTTGGTGGCCGCGTTGTAGAACTCGCTGGCCCCGAACATGTTTCCGTGGTCGGTCATGCCGATGGCGGGCATCTCGAGGCGCTGCGCCTCGGCGAGCATGGGGGTGATCTTCGCTGCACCGTCGAGCATCGAGTACTCGGTGTGGTTGTGCAGGTGCACAAAAGAGCCGGCTGAAGTTCCAGTACCCATAGGCCCGTCAGTCTAGGGCCGCGGACCGACAGCCTTCGGCGTGTCGCGTACGTGTCTGGCGGCTCGTGTCGATTCTCTCCGCGCCGGCCCGCCACTCCTGATAGGCAGAACCCTATGTTCGCGCCCAAGCCCCCGCTGCGCAGTGTGGGCAGCGACCCCGACTACCGCTTCACCCTGGCCAACGAGCGGACCTTCCTGGCCTGGTTGCGGACGGGTTTGGCGCTGCTCGCCGGTGCGGTGGCACTGGCCAGCCTGGTCCACGATTTCGGGCCGCGGCCGTTCCGGATCGCGATCACCGTGCTGCTGCTGGCGTTGGCGCTGGTGGTCACCGCGGGCGCCTACCTTCGCTGGGACCGCACCGAGCGGGCGATGCGGGAGAAACGGCCGCTGCCGACCGACCCGCTGCCCCGGATCGTCGTCTCCGGTCTGACCATCGTCATCGTGGCCGCGGCGGTTCTGGTCTACCTCGCCGAATTCACCCGATGACCGAGCTCACCGACGCCACCGCGGTCGCCGAGCGCACGGCACTGGCCTGGCAGCGTTCGTTCATCGGGGTGCTCGCCGTCGGCGCGCTCGTGGTGCGGTGGAGTGTGGCTGAGCGGTTCCCCCTCTGGCCGGGCGTCGTCCTCACCGTGGCGGCGGCGCTGGCCAGCCTGGTTCTGGTCCGGCGGCGCTACCAACGGGTCCGCGCCGCGGTGCTGGCCGGGCAGACGCCGCTGTCGCGTTACTTCGTCCCCGGGGCCACCGCGGTCATGCTGGTGGTCATCACGGCCGTCGGGGCGGGAATGCTCTCGGAATACGGCGCCTGAGCTAGGTGTACTGACCACGGACGTTAAGTACGGCGTGGCGTAGTGACATGACGAAGACCTCCGAGTGAAGTGCGAGCTGCTTAAGGAACGCACCAACTCACTCCGGAGGTCTTCATGGTCCACCGTAATGCCCCCTTGTCCGAAACCGGTCGTCTGCGGCTGGCACGTTGCGTTGTCGAGGATGGCTGGACGCTGCGACGGGCGGCCGAGCGGTTCCAGGTTGCGGTCACTACCGCTGCGCGCTGGGCCCGCCGCTACCGCGAACTAGGCGAAGCCGGCATGGCCGACCGCAGCTCACGCCCACATCACAGCCCTAATCAAACCCCCACACGCACCGAGCGGCGCATCATTAAAGTCCGAGTACTTCGACGTTGGGGACCGGCTCGCATTGCTTATCTGCTGGGACTGAATGTCTCGACTGTCCACAACGTGTTGAGGCGCTACGGCCTAGCCAAGCTGCGGTGGCTGGACCGGCCCACCGGGCGAGTTATCCGGCGGATGGAGTCAGCCAGCCCCGGCGACCTGGTGCATGTCGATGTCAAGAAGGTAGGCAAGATCCCGGCTGGCGGCGGATGGCGCATGTTGGGCCGCAGCGCAGGAAATCATCACTCCCGCAAGGACAGAAGCATAGGAACTGGCAGCGACCGTTCCGGGCGGCGTGGTTATCACTTCTTGCACACCGCCATCGACGCTCACTCCCGGCTGGCCTACTCCGAACTGCTAATCGACGAACGCAAAGACACAGCTGCTGACTTCTGGCAAAGGGCTAACGAATGGTTCAACGCATGCGGCTTCACCGTACGGAAAGTGTTGACAGACAACGGCTCCTGTTACCGATCCCACTCATTCCGAGATGCACTCGGGCAGATCGAACATCGTCGAACCAAACCCTATCGACCCCAGACGAACGGCAAGGTGGAGCGATTCCACCGAACCCTTGCCGATGAATGGGCATATGCGCGGCTCTACACCAGCGACGCCGAACGGTGCGCGGAGTTCCCTCGCTGGCTGCATACCTACAATCACCATCGCGGCCACA
This sequence comes from Mycobacterium sp. ELW1, assembly GCF_008329905.1. NCBI lineage: Bacteria > Bacillati > Actinomycetota > Actinomycetes > Mycobacteriales > Mycobacteriaceae > Mycobacterium > Mycobacterium sp. ELW1. Next base: position 3,401,673 of record NZ_CP032155.1, read on the forward strand.
CCGCACTCGGCGGCCAACCACCCGCCACCCGCGTACCTAACCTCTCAGGTCAGTACAGCTAGGCCTCGTCCTTGAGCATGCGGGCGATCTCACGGGCCTGCTCCTCGGTCACGTCACCGGAGAGCTGCAACACCTCGCCGTCGATTCGCTCGGTGATCTTCGGCGCCCACACGACCAGGTTCGACCGCACGAACGCGACCTGTTGATCGATGTGGGACGCGGTGAAATCGGCGAACGCCCGCGCCGACTCCGGGGTCATCGTGACCTGCACCATCTGTTTGGCGGTCAGCGGGTTCAGGAACGAGTCGACGTCGGTGAGTTGAACCGTCAACGCCTGCGGCCCCAGCTCGTACACCGCGGACTTGACGATGTCGCAGATACGCAGCGGGGCCTCGGGCGGCGTCGGGGGCGGCGGGTCGCAGTCCCCGGGCCGGATGACGAACGGCCCCCCGGTCACCGGCCGCAGTGACAGCGGCTTGATGGTCAGCGGCGGCGGAGTGGTGGTCGTGGTCGTCATCGAGGCGGCGTCCTGCTGCTTGGTCAGGACACCGGGGGTGAGCAACACCCCGAGGACGGGGACCACGATCGCCGCCGCGGCCAGCGCCGCCACCACGGCGATCATGATCCGCCGGTTGCGGGGGGACTTGTCGGTCATGCGCTCCTCGATCTGAATGTCATTGGCTCACATCGGAACCGGCGCACCGAAGCCGGGGATGATCCCGATCGGGATCACCGCCAGCAGGATCGCGCCGACAGCGAACACGATCAGCGTGCGCCGAGTCGGTGGTTCGTCGATTTCGGGCTGGTCGCGGGTGTACAGCAGGAAGACCACCCCGAGGTCGAAGGCGATGATCACCCACCACCGGACCCAGTCCACCCCGGTCGCGAACACCGGCAGGATCATCACGATGCCGACCAGCAGGGCCAGCGGCCGCCCCCGCACGACCGCGGTGAACCGCCGGATCGGAACACCCGCGACGTGGCCGATGGCCAGCATGCCGATGACCAGCGTCGCCAGCCCGTAGACCGTCGAGCCGGCCAGCGCGACGACGCCGATGCTGCCGACGAAGCGCAGGCCCTCGCTGAAGGTCATGTCGAACAACGGCAGGAAAGCCCGGCAGAACCAGTCGTGATAGTCGACGTAGTAGTGGAAACCGCTCAGCAGCTGGCCGATGGTCGGTTTGCCGGCCAGCGGATGGTTCATCGGCCCGTGCTGCACCAGCTGGCACAGCTGCGGGGACACCTTCTGCCTGCCGAATGCGGCCAACGCCATTGCGATCAACACCGACGGTCCGAGCGCCGCCACGACACTGGTCCAGAACGCCCTGGCGTCCAGGTGCCGCGCCAACACCGTCAGCGCGACCAGCACACCGAGGCCGAACAGGAACGGCGTCGCCTCATGGATCAGTGTCAACACGGCAAGCGCCAAACCGTAGACCGCACTGGCGATTACGGTCGCACGGGTGGTGGCAACCCTGGTCAGCACGACGGCGAAGAAGGCCAGCGCGGCACCCCCCAGCAGATCGGTGCGCGCCGAGAACAGCGCGAACGCGAACCCGAACGGCAGCACCGGGATCAGCAGGGCGATCAGCCGCCGTCGCTGGGAACGACCGGACCTGACGGCTATCGTCGCGGCCACCGCGGCGAGGCCGAGCACGAAGGCCACCGTCGGAATCCAGCGCAGCACCGCCAGACCACCGAAGTAGTGGGCGCTGCCGAACAGCCCCAGCAACTCGCCGGCCAGTCCGCGCCGGATGAAACCCACCGAGTAGTCGATGGCGAAGTAGGAATACCAATAGCCGTCGGGGACCACCGTGATCGCCAGTGTCAGAAGCACCGCGGCCCACACCACCAGCAGCACCGTGAACGTGACGAAGAAGCCCCGCCTGCTCCCGGTGTCGACCGCGGTGCTCGGCATCGGATGAGTATAGGGTCGATTCACGTGAGCCAAGACGCGACGGTCGCCTATCTGGGCTTCCACGACAAGGACAATCTCGGCGACGACGCGATCTACGACGCGGTGAAATCCCAGTTGCCCGGGGTCACGTTCCACGACGTTCCGCGGCTCGCGCACGAATTCGTATTCCCACTCGGCACGGCCCTGCACCGGGCTCGCACGCCCAGCACGCTGGTGATGGGTGGCGGGACGCTGGTGGGGGTCCGCTACTTCCGGCTGCTGGCCAGGGCGGGCCTTGCGGTGACGAAGAACAACGGCAAGTACGCGATCGGCGTCGGTGTTCAGGACCCCGGCTATGCCGGGCGTGGCAGCGGATCTGGCAACGACGAGCTCACCAAGTGGAAGCCGATCCTGGCCGGGTTCGACTCGGTGTCGGTTCGCGGGCCGCGCAGCGTCGAGCTGCTCGCCGATATCGGGCTGACCGCACAGGTGACCGGAGATCCGGCACTGATCCTGCCGCGGCCCACGGTGCCGGTCGAGGACGGTCTGATCGGGGTCAATCTCGGCTACGGCGATGACCTGTGGGGGCATGACCCGGCCGGGGTGGCCAATCAGGTCGCGGCCGCGGTGCGAGAACTCGCAGGCCGGGGTCACCGCTTCGTCGGCATCCTGATGAACCCGAGCGACCGCAAGTGGGTGGAGGTGGCGTTCGAGGGCCTGCAGGCCGACATCGTGCTGCCCGCCGACGCCGCCGCGGCCGCTCGGGAATTCGCGCGCTGCTCGGCGGCGATCGTCTGCCGCCTGCACGCCGGAATCCTCGCCGCGCTGTCCGACACCCCGGTGGTTTCCCTTGAGTACCAACCGAAGTGCCGCGACTTCGCGATGTCGATCGACGACGAGCGGTCATTGATCCGCACCGATCAGGTGACCGGCACCGCCGTCGTCGACCGGGTTCTGGAATCGCTGGCCGAGTCACGCGCAATCCGGGCGAACAAGCGGGCCGCCGTCGACCGGCTGCGCACCCAGCTGGACTCCGAGTACAGCGCGCTGCGCCGTCAGCTCGGCGTCGCGGGCGCCTGACGGGCCCGCCGCAGCGCGTCACCGCTGAACACCAGCAGCGCCAGCCAGATCAGCGCGAACCCGGCCCAGCGGGCCGGCGGCATCGGCTCGTGCGCCACCAGCACGCCCCACGTCATCTGCATGGCCGGATTCAGGTACATCAGCAGCCCGAGGGTGACCAGCGGCAGGCGCTGGGCCGCGGCGGCGAAGAACAGCAGCGGGATCGCGGTGATCGGCCCGGACAGAACCATCAACGCGAGGTGTCCCGGCCCGTTGCTGGCGAACTGACCATGCCCACTGAGCTGCAGCACGACGATGTACGCGATGGCGAAGGGGGCGGCGATCGCGGCCTCCACCCCCACGCTGACCCGCGGGTCGGTGGGGACCACCTTCTTGACCACACCGTAGAGGCCGAACGTCGAAGCCAGCCCCAGCGCGATGATCGGCGGCCCGCCGACCTCGATGCCGAGCAGGATCACCGCGGCCAGCGCGATCAGCACGGCCACCACCTGGGCCCGGTTGAGCCGCTCCCGGAAGATCAACACCCCGAGCAGCACACTGATCAGCGGGTTGATGAAGTAACCGAGTGCGGCGTCGACGACATGGCCGTTGCTGACCGCGAAGATGAAGATGACCCAGTTGGCCGACACCAGCGCCGAGGCGCAGAGCAGCAGAAGCCAGGTACGGCCGGTGATCGTCCGTAGTTCGGACAGCTTGCGCATGGCGACCACGACACCGGCCATCAGCACCAGCGTCCAGACCACGCGGTGCGCCAGAACCTCCAGCGCCCCAGCCGGTTTCAGCAGCGGGAAAAAAGCGGGGAACAGACCCCAGGACCCGTAGGCACCGATGCCGTAGAGCAGACCGCCGGTCTTGGTGTCCTGTTGGGGGCCCGTCACGATTCGCCGCGCAACACATCCAATGCGTGCTGCAGGTCGGCCGGGTACGGGGCGGTGACCTCGAAGTGCCTGCCGTCGGCGGGATGGGCGAACGCCAGGGAACGGGCGTGCAGCCACTGCCGTTCCAGGCCGAGCCGCTTGGCCAGGACCGGGTCGGCGCCATACGTCAGATCACCGGCGCACGGGTGGTGCAGCGCAGCGAAGTGCACCCGAATCTGATGCGTGCGACCGGTTTCCAGGTGGATGTCGAGAAGACTTGCGGCCCGGAACATTTCGACGGTGTCGTAGTGGGTGATGCTGTGCCGCCCGGTTTCGGTGACGGCGAACTTCCAGTCGTGGCCGCGGTGCCTGCCGATCGGCGCGTCGATGGTTCCGCTGGACGGATCCGGATGGCCCTGCACCACAGCGTGATAGCGCTTGTCGACGGTGCGCTGCTTGAACGCCCGCTTGAGCAGCGTGTAGGCCCGCTCGGACAGCGCCACCACCATGACACCGGAGGTGCCGACATCGAGCCGGTGCACGATGCCCTGCCGCTCGTGGATGCCCGAGGTGCTGATCCGGAATCCGGCCGCGGCCAGACCGCCCAGCACCGTGGGTCCGTGCCAGCCGACGGTGGCGTGGGCGGCCACCCCGGGCGGCTTGTCGACGGCGACGATGTCGGCGTCGGAGTACAGGATCGTCATGCCCTCGATGTCTTCGGGCGTGTTCTCCGGCGGCGGCGCTTCTTCGGGGATCCGCACGTGCAGCCACGCGCCGGCCTCGAGCCGGTCGGACTTGCCCGCCCGCGCGCCGTCGAGTTCGACGCCGCCGTCCTCGGCGATCGCGGCGGCGGCGGTCCGGGACAGCCCCAGCAGCCGGGCCAGACCCGCGTCGACACGCATGCCGGCCAGACCCTCGGGGACCGGCATGGACCGTTCGGTCATCAGGCCGTCTCGGCCTTGTCGTCGCTGGCGGCCGGCTCGGCCGTGCGGCGGCCCGCGGTGTCGAAGTCGTAGCCGAACAGCGACAACCCGACCAGCAGGATGGCCCCGCCGACCACCGCCGGATCGGCCACGTTGAACACCGGCCACCAGCCGATGGACAGGAAGTCGACGACGTGTCCGCGCAGCGGGCCGGGCGAGCGGAAGAACCTGTCGACCAGGTTGCCCAGCGCGCCGCCCAGGATCATTCCGAGGCCGACCGCCCACCACGGCGACACCAGCCGCCGGCCCATCCAGAAGATCCCGATGACCACACCGGTGGCCACCAGCGTCAACACCCAGGTGTAGCCGGTAGCCATCGAGAACGCGGCTCCGGAGTTGCGCACCAGCGTCCAGGTGACGGTGTCGCCGATGATCGACACCGGCTGGCCGGGGGTGAGCCAGCGCACGGCCAGCACCTTGGTGATCACGTCGAGGGCCAGCACCACACCCGCCACCGACAGCAGCAGCCGCAGCCGACGTGGTGCCTTGGTGCTGTCCGGAGATTCGTCGGTCACACCCCCATCATTCCCTAGTCTGTTGGGCATGCCCCGACTCGTCGTCGTTACCACCGGCGGGACGATCGCCACCAGCGCAGACGATGAGGGCGTGCTGCGCCCGGTCCATGGCGGCGCCGAGCTGGTCGCCGGGCACGATGCGCAGGTGATCGACCTGTTCACCCTGGACAGTTCGCAGCTGACACCGGCCGAGTGGGTGCGGATCGCAGACGCCGTCACCGCGGCCGCCACCGGGGCCGACGGCGTCGTCGTCACGCACGGCACCGATGCGATGGAAGAGACCGCCTTGTGGCTGGAGCTGACGTACGCCGGTGACGCCCCGGTGGTCGTCACCGGCGCCGCCCGGTCGGCCGACGCCCCGGACGCCGACGGGCCGGCCAACCTGCGCGACGCCCTCGCGGTGGCGGCCAGCCCCCGCGCCCGCGGTCGGGGCGTGCTGATCTGCTTCGCCGGATGGGTGCGCCCGGCGCTGGGGACGACCAAGGTGGGCGGTCCCGACCTGTTCGGCGGCACCACGCCGGTGGGCCGGGTGAGCGACGGGGCAGTCGAGTGGACCGGCGGCACGCGGCGGGCGTACCTGGGGGCGGTCGCCGAGGCCGTGCGCGTCGACATCGTGGCGGCCTATCCAGGCGCCGACGGCACCGCGATCGACGCGTTCGTCGACGCCGGTGCCGCGGGCCTGGTGATCGAGGCGATGGGGGCGGGCAACGCCGGGACGCCGGTGATCGAAGCGGTGCGCAGGGCCTGCGCCCGCGGGGTGGCCGTGGCGGTCACTACCCGGGTCCCCGGCGGGCCGACGGCGGCGACCTACGGGCCGGGCCACGACCTGGTGGGTGCCGGCGCAGTACTGGTGCCGCAGTTGCGCAGCAGCCAGGCCCGGGTGCTGATGATGGCGACGTTGAGCGCGGGACTACCCGTGCCCGACGTCATCGCCCGCCTGGGCTGAAGCCCGGCTTTCCAGACCCCCGACGTACTCGGCCCAGTCCAGGCTGTCGACCGGGTTGGCTTTGACCAGGTCCGGTTGGTCGATGGCGAACGTCCGCATCACCCCGGGCCCGCTGCCGCGCGTTTCGAAGCGCACGCTGACCACGCCGTGCCCGGCGCCCTGCACCCAGCCGTGGCCGAGCTCGGGATGACTGACGTCGTCACCGATGCGCCAGCCCCCGGCTTCGGGCACCGGCACCGGCATCGGCGCCTGGGTGTCCGGCGCCTCGGCGACCTCGGCCTCCAGCTGCTCGAGATCGGGGAACAACGACTCCTGACGGACATCGGACAGCCCCGAAAAGCCAACGCCCAGAAGGCGAATGGGGCCGATCTCCCGAGGATCGAGGAGGAGCCGGTACGCGGTGGCGGTCAGTGTGCCGACGTTGCCGGTGGCGTACGGCAGTGTTGCCGAGCGGGTGAGGGTGCTCATGTCGGACCGCTTGAGCTTGACCGTGACCGTGCGGGCGGCGCGACCGTCACGCTGCAGCCGCTGGTGGGCGTGCTCGGCGATCGGGCCGATGGCGTCGCGCAACTGGTCCATGGTGGTGAGGTCGGCGGCGAACGTCGACTCGGCGCTGATCTGCTTGGCCTCGGCGCGCTCGGCCACCGGGCGGTCGTCGATGCCGCGGGCCAGGCGGTGCAGCGCGGGTCCGACGGTGGCACCGAGGATGCTGGCCGCTTCGGCGTCGGTCAGCGCGGCCAGCTGGCCGATGGTGTCGACGCCGAGCCGGTGCAACTTGTCCTCGGCGATGGGGCCGATCCCCCACAGCCGGCGTACCGGCAACCCGTCGAGCAGGGTGCGCTCCTCGTCGCGGCGGACCACCCGAAACCCGTCCGGCTTGGCCAGGTCCGAGGCGATCTTGGCGATCTGCTTGCCCGATCCGGCCCCGACGGAGGCCACCAGGCCGGTCTCTTCGCGGACCCGGCGACGCAGCAGCGCGGCGAACTCCTCGACCTCCTCGGCACTGGCACCGGCCAGTTCGATCGGCTCACCGAACGCCTCGTCGAACGACAGCTGCTCGAGGACGGGCACCATGGCGCGCACCGTGTCGAGCACCCGCCGGCTGGCCACCCCGTACACCACACCTCGGGGCGGCAGCACCACCGCGGCCGCGCCGACCATGCGCCGTGCCTGGTGCATCGGCATCGCCGAGCGGGCGCCGAACACCCGCGCCTCATAGCTGGCGCCGGCCACCACACCGCGGCCGCCGAGCCCGCCGACCAGAACGGGCCTGCCACGCAGGGTCGGGCGGGTCAGCTGTTCGACGGATGCGAAGAACGCATCCATGTCGAAATGCAAGACCCAGCGCTCCACGACTCCCGATGCTATTGGCTGCCGATAAATGCAGTACCCGGCTACGTAATCCCCCGGGGCTCAAGGCGGCGCACGATCACCAGATGAGTACGGGGCATGTCGTCGGCTACGTCGGCGGATTGGCGGTGGTGCTGGGTGTCGGCACCGCGATCATGGCGAGCGCGCCGGCGGCGTCGGCCGATGCGTCGGCGCCGTCACACAGTGCGGCCTCGGGGACCGCGAAATCAGCGCGGCCCACCCAGCGCGCCAACCCGGTCGCGTCGATGCGGCCGGTTCCGACGCGCAAGGTCGCTGCGCCTGCCTCGTCGGTGACACTGCTGATGGCCGCATCGACGGCAGACCCGAGGCGGACGCCGGCTCGCGCGGTTCGCGGCGCGGCACCGGTACAGGCGGCGGCCTCGACCCCGCCGCCTGCCGACACAGTCCCCATCGACAACAACAACCTGGTCATCGACAGCGAAGGAAACACCACCCGGATTTCGTTGCAGGACAAGACCACCGGCACCCAGACCGGAACCACGCTCGTCCTCACCGGCCGCATCGCGCAGCCCCCGCTGCTGGCCCTCACCGAAGGCCGAGCCGTGATCGCCACGAGCTGGGACACCTCCACCACGTACCTGAGCCAGGTCGCGGTGTTCGATACCGAGACCGGAACTCAGACCGGCACGACTCTCGACTTCACCGGCTCGCCTTCCGTTGCGCTGGTCGGGGACGGCCTCGCGTTGATCGGCGCCTACCGCTACGACGTCGCCACCGGTGGCGCGACTGACTTCACGGTTCTCGACGTCTCCTCCGGTGACCCCCTCGGCGGCGGACTCACCCTCGCCGGTGGCCCCTGGAATGGCCCTGCGGTCCGGGTAGGCAGCGATCGCCTGCTGGTCAGGGCCGTGAACCAGAACTACTGGGCAGGGACGGCGACCGTCAGCGCGGGAGTGCTGAACATTACGACGGGCAGCCAGATCGGCCACGCGGTGAGCCTGGACGGCGGTCCGTGGGTCGATCCGATCGTGAACGACGACGGTGTCCACGTCCTTCTCACCTCGAGCATCGCCGGGGCAAGCCATGCCGCGGTCATCGACACCGTGGCCGGTGAGCAGTCCGGAGTTACGGTGGACCTCCAGGGCACGGCAGGTTACGTACTACCGGCCGTCGACGGAGTCCACGTTCTGCTCACGACGTACGACGGGTCCTCCAGCCGCGTCGCGGTGGTCGACGCCACGACCGGCGATGAGGCCGGCAACACCCTGACCATGAACGGCCGACTGGAGCGTCCGCTGCTGAGCGCCGACGGCGTGCACGCACTCATGACCGCCTACGGGCCGGACTCCACCGAGGTCGCGGTGCTCGACACCGTGACCGGCGAACGCACCGGCGTCCCTCTGGTTTTCAGTGGCCAGGTGAGGGGTCCGCTGGTCAACATCGACGGCATCCACGCTCTGTTCGCGTCGAGCACCGGCAACTCGACCCAGGTGTTCGTGGTCGACAGCAGAACCGGCGAACTGACCGGCGATGCCGTCGCCATCGACGGGACGATGAGTTACGTGCTGGTCGATGCCGGCCAAACCCATGCTCTGGTGGTCACGAGCGACGGCGGGTCGACCCGGTTCACGTCTTTCGATTCCGCGAGCGGTCAACCTCTCCGGGTCTCGCTGAGCTTCTCCGGTGAACTCACCGGCTGGCCCCAACCGTCGACCGCTGCGGACGGCACCCATGCCTTGTTCATCCTCGACGATGCCGACATCACGCGGTTGGTGCTGATCGACATCTCGACCGGCGCCCAGACCGGCACGGGCCTCGTCCTACCGGGCGACCCGGGCATCCAGATCGTGAGCGACGACGGCAACCACACCACGATCGTCACCCGGACCGCCGCGACGAAGTCCCACGGCAGCAGCACCCGTGTCGCGGTGATCGACACTACGACCGGCAATCAGGTCGGCGTCACCACCCGGCTCACCGGCACCCCCGCCGTCCTTCCCCAGCTGAGCGCCGACGGACACCACGTCGTGGTCAGAACCTTCGCCGGCCTCAGCGCAAACCTTGACACCACGACCGGCACGGCCACCACCCACATCGCCGGACCGCCGTGGGGCTTGGACTTGGAGGCCTTCGCGCTCACGCCGATCGGGCGCGTCGTGACAGCCATCCAGACGGCGGTTGCCACCGCCTATCTGGTCATGGTGCAGTTCGTGCTTCTCGGCTTCTTCTGGTTGGGCGGCATTCTCTCCCAAGCACAGAACAGCTCGCCCGCTGCACCGTTCGGCAACGCCACCGTCGCCGGGTGAGTCTCAGGCCTTGGCGATCGCGACCCGCACGCCGTCGCCGATCTCCACGCCGTCGGCCGGCTCGCCGAAGTCGAAGCTCGTTGCCAGAATCTCCCCCGCGATCAGATCGGTATGCGCCACAGCCCAATCCGACCGTTCGGCGGGCACCGACATGACCACCCGGATGCGGTCACTGACGTCCAAGCCGCTGGACTTGCGCAGATCCTGCAGTTCGCGGATGCGGTCCTTGGCCCAGCCCTCGGCTTCCAACTCCGGGGTGACGGCGCCGTCCAGCACCACCAGACCGGCACCGTCGGGCAGCGCCGCCGTCCACTCCGGATCGGCGGCCACCAGTTTGGCCGTGAACTCCTCTGGCAGTAGCACCGCCGGTCCCGCGGTGAGCGTGCCGTCGGCATTGAGCACATAGTCGCCGGCTTTGACAGCCTTTATGGCGGCCTGCACGTCCTTGCCGATGCGCGGTCCCGCCGCGCGGGCGTTGACCGCGAGTTCGAAGCGGCCGTAGGCGGGCACGTCGTCGGTGAGCTCGACGGCCTTGACGTTGAGCTCGTCGGCGATCAGGTCCGCGAAAGGTTCGAGACTCTGCGGATTGTCCACTGCAACAGTCAATTTCGGTAGCGGCAAACGAACCCGGAGCTTCTTGGCCTTGCGCAACGAGGAGGCCGTTGAGCAGACGTCGCGCACCTGGTCCATGGCCGCCACCAATGCCGGGTCGGCCGGGACCACACCCGGCTGCGGCCAGTCGGTCAGATGCACCGAGCGCTCACCGGTCAGACCGCGCCAGATCACCTCGGTGGCCATCGGCAGCAGCGGGGCCGCCAGCCGGGTGGTCACCTCCAGCACGGTGTGCAGGGTGTCGATGGCGTCGGGATCCTCTTCCCAGAAGCGCGAACGCGACCGGCGCACATACCAGTTCGTCAGGGCTTCGGTGAACTGACGCAGCTGCTCACAGGCACCGGAGATGTCGCAGACGTCCATCGAGTCCGTCAGCTGGTCGCGCAGCTCGGCCAGCTTGGCCAGGATGTAGCGGTCCAGCACGTGGGTCGAATTCGTGCGCCAGGTGCCGACTTTCGGCGCATACAGGGTGAGGAAACTGTAGGCGTTCCACAGTGGGAGCAGCACCTGCCGGACACCTTCGCGGATACCCTGCTCGGTGACGATCAGGTTGCCGCCCCGCAGGATCGGCGAGGCCATCAGGAACCAGCGCATCGCGTCGGAGCCGTCGCGGTCGAACACCTCGTTGACGTCGGGATAGTTGCGCAGCGACTTGCTCATCTTGGCGCCGTCGTTGCCGAGCACGATCCCATGTGACACACAGGTTTTGAAGGCGGGCCGATCGAACAGTGCGGTAGCCAGCACGTGCAGCGTGTAGAACCAGCCGCGGGTCTGCCCGATGTACTCCACGATGAAGTCACCGGGATTGTGGGTACTGAACCAGTCCTCGTTCTCGAACGGGTAGTGCACCTGCGCGTACGGCATCGAGCCGGAGTCGAACCACACATCGAAGACGTCCTCGATGCGGCGCATCGTCGAGTTGCCGGACGGATCGTCGGGATTGGGCCGCGTCAACTCGTCGATGTACGGCCGGTGCAGATTGTCCGGGCGCACACCGAAGTCGCGCTCGAGCTCGTCGAGGCTGCCGTAGACGTCGATCCGCGGGTACCCCGGGTCATCGGAGACCCACACCGGAATCGGCGTGCCCCAGTAGCGGTTTCGCGAGATCGACCAGTCCCGGGCCCCGGACAGCCATTTGCCGAACTGACCGTCCTTGACGTGGTCGGGATACCAGGTGATCTGCTGATTGAGCTCCACCATCCGGTCACGGAACTCGGTGACCTTGACGAACCACGACGACACCGCCCGGTAGATCAGCGGATTGCGGCAGCGCCAGCAGTGCGGGTAGGAGTGCTCGTAGGTTTCGTGGCGGATCAGCACCGGGGCGTTGACGGCGGCGGATCCGGTGCCGTTCTTCAGGTCCCGGATGATCTGCGGGTTGGCGTCGAACACGTGCTGGCCCTGATAGTCGGGCACGCTGGCGTCGAAGCGGCCCTTGGAATCCACCGGCGTCACCGGCACGATGCCGACGGTGTCCGTGGTGGCCTTGTCGTCCTCGCCGTACGCCGGGGCCATGTGCACCACGCCGGTGCCGTCCTCGGTGGTGACGAAGTCGCCGCGAAGCACCTGAAAAGCGTTGGCGGAGTTCAGGAAGTACGGGAACGGCGGCAGGTAGTGCAACCCGAGCAGCTGTTCACCGGTGACGGTGGCGAGCACCTCGGGCTCCTCCCCCAGCTCCCGCGCGTAGGCGGCCAGCCGGGCCTGCGCGAGCACCAGGCGCCGACCGTCCACCTGCACCACGACGTAGGCGACCTCGGGGTTGACCGCGACGGCCTGGTTGGACGGCAACGTCCAGGGCGTGGTGGTCCAGATCAGCAGGTAGGCGCCATCAAGGTCGGAGCCGGCCTGGTTGATCCGGAACCCGACCGTGATCGCCGGGTCCTGCCTGCTCTGGTACACGTCGTCGTCCATGCGCAGCTCGTGCGACGACAACGGGGTCTCGTCGTTCCAGCAGTACGGCAACACCCGCACGCCCTCGTAGGCCAGACCCTTGTCCCACAACTGCTTGAACGCCCAGATGACCGACTCCATGAACGACAGGTCCAGGGTCTTGTAGTCGTTGTCGAAGTCGACCCAGCGGGCCTGCCGGGTGACGTAGTCGCGCCACTCATTGGTGTACTTGAGCACCGAGGCGCGGCAGGCATCGTTGAACTTCCCGATGCCCATCTCTTCGATCTGGGCTTTGTCGGTGATGCCGAGCTGACGTTGCACCTCGAGTTCGGCGGGCAGCCCGTGGGTGTCCCAGCCGAACCGGCGCTCCACCTTGTAACCGCGCATCGTGCGGTAGCGCGGCACGATGTCCTTGACGTACCCGGTCAGAAGGTGGCCGTAGTGCGGCAGTCCGTTGGCGAACGGCGGACCGTCGTAGAAGACGTACTCCTCGGCACCGTCGCGTTGGGCGATGCTGGCCCGGAAGGTGTCGTCGGACGCCCAATAGTCGAGGACATCGAGTTCGAGGGCCGGGAAGTTCGGTGAACCACCAGCCGGCTTGGGGTAGCCATTCTCGGTCACGCGCGCGTTCGTCTCCTGTGCCAGGTGCCTGGACACGGGGACGACGACGCGCCGGTGCGCGAGCGCCGCGGTACCACCCCGCTTACGCACGTGACCGTGCGTCGCTCTTGACAGGCTGTGACGGGCCCACCCGTTCGGTTCTACTCGGTCGTTTCCGCGCCGGCGGCGCGGGCCTTTCTTCCGAAGGCTCCCCGGTGATGGCCGGATCGGTGCCGCTGGCGAAGATTCTAGCCGTTAGACGGGGCGGTAGACCTCAGGTGGCCTCGGACGTCACGCTGATCAGGCCGAGCCGGAACTGGTTGGCCAGTTCCTCGACCGTGCAGTGGTCCAGCCGGCGCGAGTCGTACCACCAGTCCATCTGCACCTCGCCGTCGCCGCGGTAGGCGAGCACGCCCAGCGCGGGACCGTCGGCCAGTTGCAGCGGCCCGAGCGACGGCTCCGGCGGCAGACCGAGGAACGAGAAGGCGACGTCGGCCGGCGATGTGCTGAGCCGGGCTGGCGTCAGCGCTTCGCGGACCTCGGCCAACAGGTCGTTGGCGTCCATGCCGCGTTCATCGGCACAGCACAGCCGAAAAGGCTGCACTGCGGTCAAGCCACTGACCGTCACGAAACCGACCCCGATGGTTCGAGCGATCGCCCGGCCCAGAGCGGCCAGCAGCACTTCCTCGATACCGACCCGCGCAGCCTCGACGGCTCCGTCCAGTTCGGCGGTCAGTTCGTGGGACAGGGGCGCCGACAATCGAACCAAATCTTCTGGTCGAGGCCGGCCGGGAATCTCATCATCGACTACCCGCACATTGCTAGACGGGTAGGTCACAGGAGCAACCATGGGATCACCGTAGCGGGCGTGTCCCATAAATGGGAGACCTATCCCAGAAGTGTGACGACGGTGTCAATTAAGTTATCAATTTGTCGTTTGCAGGCGGCGGTACCCAATACCGGGAGTTCGGGTTATTGTGAGGCGTGCCCAGGACCGATGAGAACGGACGCCAGCTCAAAACCCTGCTCGACTACCTCCTCGACGGGGACATCGAGGCCCGCGACATCTATGACGCGCTAGGCACCTCCAGCAGCACTTATTACCGACGGGTGAAGGACCACGACTACCCGAACGCCGAGGAACTGCGCCTGGTGGCTTCCCGATTCGGTCTCAGCTATCCCGATTTGCAGGTGCGATTCGGACTAATGAGTCGTGAAGAAGTTCAGCAATATGTCGAATCTTCCCCATTTACGTTGGCGACAATTGATACCGTCACCGCGACGCGTAATCCCGTGAAATTCTCAGAATTGAAGCCTCGACTCGACGCTCCTCCGCTGTAGTATTTGCTGAAGTTATTCGGGGGCGTAAGGCGACGAAGGCATGGGTCTTGGGGCACTAATCGCGATCACGCTTGCGTGCGTGGCGTGGAGCCTGTGGATCAGGCGACTCACCTGGTCCTGCCGCTGGGAAGTGGCGGCAACCTTGAACATCGCACTGCAGGGTGCGGCGGTGTTCCTGATGTCGCCGTTCGCCTCGGAAACCATCGGTCAACTGCTCCACTCACTGACCGGAGTGTGGAACCTCGAGGACTACATCGGCCACGACTGCTATGTCGTGGCGGCCTCCGCGATCGTCTACAACGCGCTGGGCCGACTGCAGGACGACAATGCGACGCAGGCGGCATTCAAGCAATATGTCGAGCGTCCGGCGACGGTGTGCATTCCCTTGCTTTTGGCAACCTTTTCGATGGGCAACGGCGCGAAAATATATCGCTCCGACTTCTTCACCGTGCCCACCGACTTCTGGCTGTCGGCCTACTGGCTGGTGCTATGCGGAACGCTGATCTATCTGCTCGGCTACGGCGCGCGGGCACTGTTCGTCCTGCGCCAGGACCCGCGGTCGCGGCGCATCGCCAACATCTACCTGGTGGCGTCGGCCAGCGGCATCCTGGCCTGCACGATCCGCATCGTCACCGCCTACGTCCCCGCACTGCAGGAGATCGAAGGCGGCGTGCTGGTGTGGTTCTTCGCCTGCTTCTGCGGTGCCGGCTTTGCGCTGACGTCGGCACATTCGTGGCGCATCAAGACTCGATGGTTCACCCACACGCCCAGCTGATGGCACGCCCGGACTCCGCGGGCCTGATAATGGTGATCGATGAAAATCGCGGTGACTATCCACGGGACCCGTGGTGATGTCGAACCCTGTGCGGCGGTAGGACTCGAGTTACAGCGCCGCGGCCACGACGTACACATGGCCGTGCCCCCGAACCTCGTCGCCTTCGTCCGGTCCGCCGGACTCCCGTCGACGGTGGCCTACGGACCCGACTCTCAACAACAGCTGCAGGGCGATGTCTTCGAGCGGCCGGATGCGCTGACCGCCGCGGGCCCGGCGGACTGGGTGCGGCTGGGCAATCCGCTCACCGCGCTGCGCAAGGCCCGAGCCGCGGCCACCCGCGGCTGGGACGAGATGGCCGACACGCTGCTGGGCATGACCGAGGGCGCCGATCTGATCATCAGCGGGACGGCCTATCAGGAGATCGCCGCCAACGTCGCGGAGTATCGCGGTCTCCCACTGGCCGAAGTGCACTACTTCCCCGTCCGGGCCAACACCCAGGTCCTGCCGCTGCGGCTACCCGCGCCAACGGTCCGGGCCGCGTATGCGGCAGGCGAGTGGATGCACTGGCAGCTGTTGAGGCCGGCCGAGACCCGGCAGCGCCGCGCCCTGGGTCTGCCGGCGACCAGGACCCGGCCGGTCGGCCGGATCGTCGGCACGGGCAGCCTGGAGATCCAGGCCTACGACCCGGTGTTCTTTCCCGGGCTGGCCGGCGAGTGGGGTGACCGACGACCGCTCATCGGGTCCCTGACGCTGCAAATGCCCACCGAGGTCGACGATGAGGTCAGCTCCTGGATCGCCGCGGGCACGCCGCCCATCTACTTCGGCTTCGGCAGCATGCCGCTGGACTCCCCCGCCGAGGCGGTGCGGCTGATCGGCGACGTGTGCGACGAACTCGGCGAGCGCGCGCTCATCGGCGCTGGGTTCTCCGACTTCGACACCGCCGGTACGGCGCCGCACGTCAAAATCGTGCCGTCGGTGAACCACGCCGCGGTTTTTCCGGCCTGCCGCGCGGTGGTGCATCACGGCGGCGCCGGGACGACCGCGGCGGGCATTCGCGCCGGAGTTCCCACCCTGGTGCTGTGGGTGGCGGCCGAACAGCCGCTCTGGGGCAAACAGGTCGCGCGGCTCGGCGTCGGCGCGACCCGGCGGTTCGCAGCGACCACGCGCGGTTCGCTACTAACCGACCTGAGAGCAGTGCTGGCACCGGAAATGGCACAGCGGGCCCGTTTGCTCGCCACGCGCATGAGCACGCCGTCAGAGAGCGTCGCGACGGCGGCCGACCTTCTGGAGAAGGCCGCCCGCAACCGCCACGCGGGGTGACGTCCACTCTGCCCACCGGATCCCGGCAGGGTAGAATTCGGCGTTGTGTGGACAACCGTGGTGCTGCTCGGCCTCGCGGTGAGCATCGAGCCCGCACGAATCGCACTGATCGCACTGCTGCTGACCCGGCCCCGTCCCGCGCGGCACCTGACGGTCTTCCTGTGCACCGGCCTGGCGATGAGCCTCAGCGTGGGCTTCGCGGTGCTGTTCATCTTCCATCACAGCTTCCTGGGCAAGGCCGACCTCAATCCGGCCCTCATCCAGATCGGCATCGGCGTCGTCGCCGTGCTCCTCGGCGCCCTGCTCATGTCGAAAATCCCGTTGCGCCAGTTCTCCCGCAAGGAGATGGCCGAGGTGCCCGCGGGGGGCGCCAACGAGACCGTCCTGGAGGTCGAGCAAGAGCTGGCGCCGGGCCGTTGGAAGCGACTGACCGCCAAGGTGCGCGCCTTCGTGCAGGGGGAATCGTCCTGGTTCTCCGGGTCCATCGGCGCTGCGCTGGCGATGCCGAGCGTCGACTACATGGCGCTGCTGGCGCTGATCATCGCGTCGAAGACCCCGCCGGCCGAGCAGGCCGCGGCCCTGGTCACCTTCCTGCTGCTGGCCAGCTGGGCGGCGGTGATCCCGCTGCTCAGCTTCATGGTCGCGCCGGCAAAGACCAGAGTGTGGGTGCAGAGCTTCAACGAATGGATCCGCACCCGCACCCGCCGGCACGCGGGCATCTTCGTCACGGTGGTCGGTGTGGTTCTGATCGGGGTCGGCCTTCACGGCCTGTGACCCCGCCAGTCACTCGATGACGGCGTTGAGCCCGAATTCGGTCAGTGTCTGATCCACCAGGCCCCGCAGTCGCTGCTTGGTGTTCTCGGCGCCGATCTCGTAAGCCTCGATCGAGATCACGACCTTGCCGTTGATCCGCGCGGACACCACGACAAGCTGACCGTGCGAACGTTCGATCTCGCGCCGCGTCACGTTCTGGTCGAGGGCCCTCAGGACGACCTTCTCCGCGGTTGTGCCGTCGACCTGAGCGATCTGCGGAGGCAGATCCCCGAGGTTCGAGCAGGACACCGGGAGGTCCTCGGAGTACGAGAACAACAGCTCGGCCACTCCCTTGACGGCGACCTGTGGCAGCCATGGCATCAACGGGAAAAGTTGCATCGCCGGGTCGGTCTGTTCCTTGGCCATCTGCCGGGACTCACGCACGACCGCACGCGACTCGGTCAGGTCGACGGTCACCTTCTCCGGATCGACGGTGGCGTTGGCGAAGGCCATTGCCAGTGCACGGTCGTCCTCGAGGCTCTCGCGCAGGTTGATCGCGATCACCAGCGTCACCGCGCCGTCGGACTTGCGGCGCCGGCCCAGTCGCTCGGCGACCTTCGCGGTGACGCCGACGAGCAGCGAATAGCCGTTGCCGCCAAGGCTTTCCGCACGGGCATCCCACTCGGCGAGGTCGACGAACGCGGCCACCGAGGGCACGTGGACGATCTCGTCCAGGCCGGATTGATCCACGCGCTTCCTGCGGGACCGGATCACGTCCCGCCGCTTGCTCCACAGCAGCTTCGCGCCGATGGCCAGCGCCCGACGCGTCTCGGGCAGGTCCCGCAGCGCCTGGCGTGCGTCGGCGGCCAGCGCCTGGCGCCGGGGCCGCGAGCCGGGCCGGTCATATCCACCGTCGCGGACGTTGCCGGTGACCGCCTCGAAGATCGCCAGCCCCGCTGCGGTGCCGTCGCCGATGACATGCGACGCCACGATGCTGATAGCGGTGGCGCCGTCGGTCAGCGGCTGCACCACCAGGTACCAGGTGGGGCCGCGTTCCGGGTCGATCGGGAGCGTCGCGAGCTCGTCGGCCCAGTCCATGAGTTCGTCACGCGGACGCGGCGTCTCGTTGAACTGGATCTCCGACGGCGCCTCGCGGGGTTGGACCCAGCGCGGCCTACCGAACGGCAGCGGCGAGCGCTCGATGCGCCGGCCGCCGAGCGAGTCGGCGATGTTGCGGTGGAACCGTCGCAGACCCTCGACGTCGACGGGATGTTCGTACACCCACACGGCTTGCATGAGCTGCCCGCGACCGGTGGCCCGCATCAGCTCGAAGGCCGTCTGATCGAAGAACTCGAGCCGATGGTCTCGGGCTTCAGCGGTCACTGCGCAAACCTCACTCGACGATGCCGGACAGGTCGAACTCTGCCAGGGTCTGGGCGATCACCTCACGCAGGCGTTGACGTGAGTTGTCGGCGCCCGGTTGGTAACTCATGACGGGAACGATGACCATACCGCCGACACGCGCCGACGCCACCGTCATCAGGCCGCGCCGCCGTTCGAGGACGTCGAGGGTGAGGTTGCGGTCGACCCCACCGAAGTAGAAGCGCTCGCTCGGTGTCCCGTCGAGCTGCAGCAGATCGTCGGGGACGTCACCCATGTTCGAACAGGACACCGGCAGGTCGGCGGAGAAGTTGAAGGCCATGTCGGCCATCCGACCCATCGCCCGCTTGGGCAAAAACGGGATCAGCGGGAGTAGCTCGACCATCTCGTCGGGCTTCTCGCGCGCGGTGATCAAACCCTTCTTGATCGCCGAGCGAGCGCCGGAGAGATCCTTGGCGACCGGGCCCGGGTCGAACGTCACGTTGGCGATCGTCACGACGTTGCCGCCGGTGTCGCCGGGGTTATCCCGCTCGCTGACCGGGATCATCAGCGTCGCCGCCCCGTCACCGGGACGGGTTCGGCCGAGGTTCTGCGCCAGCTTGCCGGCGAACCCGGCTACCAACGAAAAGTGGTTCCCACCAAGGTCTTTCGCGCGCTGATCCCATAGCTCCTTGTCGATGACCGCGGTGGTGAACGCAATCATCACCGGCTGGCCACCACCGTGGGTGGGAGCCGACACCGGCTCGCTCGGACGCACCAGCTCGTCTTTGCGACGGGTGGCGACTCTGGCCGCTTTGACCAGCGTCCGCCCGATCTCCGGCAGATCGGACCCGAGCTGACGCAGATCCTCCAGCACGGCGCGTGAGCGGGTGCGGGAATTGCGGGGCGGATAACCGAGGTCCTTGCCGGCGCCGTGGACCGCGGCGATGACCGACGCCACGACGCCGCCGCCGTCGACGACGGTGTGCGAGACGACCAGGCTCACCGCGCTCGTGCCGTCGGTGAACGACTGGACGCCGATCCGCCAGGCCGGTGAATATTCGGGGTCGAGCGGCAACTCCACCTGCTCGTGCGCCCAGTCCCACAGCTCCTCGCGGGGCCGCGGCTGCTCGGCGATCTCCAGCGGCGCCTGCGGCCCGGCGACCGACACCCACCGGTGCCGACCGAACGGCAGCGGTGAGGTCTCGACCAACCGGCCGACGAGCCCGCGGCCGAAGTTCTGGTGGAATCGCCGAACACCGTCCAGGTCGAGGGTGTGCTCGTAGATCCAGATGAGCTGCATGACGGCCTCTTGGCCGGCGCCACGCAGCGCCAACAACAACGCCTGATCGGCGTAGGGCACTACGTTGTCAGTTTTGGGCTTCCCCACCGGGTCAGACCGTCGCGATGGGCACGCGAGACGACGAGACCAGCTCGGAACGGCCGTCGGCCACCCGCAGATAGATGCACTTCATCAGCTCGACGAACTCGGCGACCGATTCGCGGGCGATCGGGTTGTCCGGGTAGGCGACGGTGATGATCGTGCCTTCGGTACGACGGTTCACCCACATGCCGACCTGATTGGCCGCGCCCAGATCGGTGTAGATGTGCCCGTTCTGGGCGTACCACTGCGACATGATGACCGGGTTCAGCGGCGGCAGACCCACATCGAGGTAGGACAGCATCGGCACGCCGGGACCGGCCGGCCGGATGCGCGGCCTGTCCTCGGTGTCGGCGAGCTCATAGACCCGCTCGATCGGAACGTTGGCCAGCGGCATCCCGGAGTCGAACGACTCCTGGGCGGCGCGGGCGACCTCGGCGAAGTTGCGGGCGGCGACCGGCACCGACAGCGGAACAACGCCGGTGAACCAGCCCGTGGTCATGAATTCTGCGGGCGTGCTGCGGGTGGTGGTCGGGGTGATGACGTAGTAGTCGTCGTCGCCGGTCAGCTGCCGGTGGGCAAGGGCCGCGGCGGCGAACACGCCACCGATGAACCGCACACCGGCCGAGGTGCAGGCCGACTCGAATCGGTCTGTCTCGTGCTCGTCCATCAGCTGCACGGTGAGCAGGTCCCCGCTGCAGTGCACCGACGGATCGCCCAACGGCAGCGGGAACGTCGGCATGGTGCCGCCGTTGCTCTCCAGGAAGTCCAGCCAACCGCGGACATCAGGCGAATCCATGGTCAGCTGCTCGGTGTAGTCGTGCTGACGCGCGCAGTAGTCCTGGTAGCTGCCGGCCTCGGGCAGGCGCAGCGGTGCGCCACCGCCGGCCAGGGCCTCGTAGTTCATGTGCATTTCCACGAACAGCGCCATCATCAGCATCGCGTCGGCGTGCAGATGATCAACGCTGACGTAGAACGTGAAGTGGTCGTCACGCTGGATCACGCCGAACCGGAAGCAGTCCCACTCCAGCGGGCTCGGGGTGTCGAGCACGTGCTTCTTCCACTGCGCGGAGTTCATCTCGCCGTGCTTGGTGGCCACGAACTGGATGTCGTTCGGGTTCTCCACCGTGTGGCGGACCAGCCGGTCGGTGCCGCTGTCGTCGGCGACGAACTCGAACCAGCTGTGGAAGGTGTCGTGCCGGCGAAGGTAGGCGTTGATGACGAACGTCATCGCGCGCACGTCGCACTTGCCCGGCATGTTCCACGCCGGGATCAGCAGCCGCGCCATCTCCAGGCCGTTGGCCGTGTGATTGCGGTAGCTGCGGATGTGCTGACCCTGCTGATAGCTCGCAGGCACATCGCTGACCGGTGCGTCCTGAACCTTCTTCAGGCACGCCGGTGACGGGCTCCACGACACGACCTTGCCTGGCGCGTCCACCCAGTCATGGATTGCGGTAAGTGCAACCACCCTAAATACCCCTTCGACCCAGTTAGCGGGATGCAGCTGACGTGATGACGCCGGCCAGTGTTTCGCACAGGCTCTCGGCCAACGACCGGACAGTCGTTATGTCCATCGATCTGACGCGTATTCCCGTTTCAGTTTCAATACGCGTTCTCAGTTCCAGGTTGCCCAAAGAGTCCAGACCGTATTCGGAAATCGGCCGGTCCGGATCAATCGAACGACGCAAAATCAGGCTGAGCTGCTCGGATACCAGACGACGCACCCGCGTCGGCCATTCCTCGACCGGCAGGTCGTGCAATTCCGCCCGGAACGTGCTGGTGTCCGCGGGACGGTCGCCGCTGGCCTTGAAGGCCTCGGCGAACGGGCTTCGGGCAGCCAGATCGGTCAGCCACGGCGTCCCGATCATCGGCGCGTAACCACTGTAGGCGCGGTCGTGGCGCAGCAGCGCCTCGAAGGCGCGAGCACCTTCATCCGGGCTGATCATCGTGGTGTCGCCGGCAGCGGCCAGGTGCTTGCCCGCACCGATCTCGTCCCAGGCCGCCCACGCGATCGCCGTGGCAGGCAGACCCTGCGAACGGCGCCAGTGGGTGAACCCGTCGAGCCAGCTGTTGGCCGCGGCGTAGGCGCCCTGTCCCGGCGAGCCCATCAGGGCGGCAGCCGAGGAGAACGAGCAGAACCAGTCCAGCGGCTGTGCGGTGGTGGCCCGATGCAGGTGCCAGGCGCCGTAGACCTTCGGAGCCCAGTCCCGGTCGATCAGCTCGTCGGTGATGTTGGGCAGGATGGCGTCTTCGACGACGGCGGCCGCGTGCAGCACACCACGCACGGCCATGCCGGTCGCGGTGGCCACCGTCACCAGGCGGTCGACCGTCTCCGACAGCGCGATATCGCCGCTGACGACCTCGACCTGCGTTCCGGCGGCCCGCATGCGCTCGATCTCGACCAGCGCCTCCGGCTTCGGCTCCGACCGCGAGTTCAGCACGATCCGGCCGCAGCCGGCGTCGGCCATCTTCGAGGCGAGGAACAAGCCCAGCCCACCGAGACCGCCGGTGATGATGTACGAGCCGTCGCGGCGGAACACCTTGGCCTGCTCCGGCGGGACCACCACGCTGCTGTGGCCCACCTTCGGCACCGACAGCAGCAGCTTGCCGGTGTGCTCGGCCGCACCCATCACGCGGATGGCGGTGGCGGCGTCGGCCAGCGGGTAGTGCGTGGTCTCCGGCTGCGGCAGCACACCTTCGGCCGTCATCCGGTAGACGGTGTCCAGCAGTTCGCGGATCTGCGCGGGATGCGTGGTGGCCATCAGAGCCAGGTCGACACCGTAGAAGGCCAGGTTCTTGCGGAACGGGAACAACCCGAGGCGGGTGTCTCCGTAGATGTCCTTCTTGCCGATCTCGACGAACCGTCCGCCGAAGGCCAGCAGGTCGACGCCGGCCCGCTGCGAGGCGCCGGTCAGCGAATTCAGCACGATGTCCACGCCGTAGCCGTCGGTGTCCCGGCGGATCTCCTCGCCGAAGGCCGCGCTGCGCGAGTCGTAGACATGGGTGATGCCCATGCCGCGCAGGATGTCGCGGCGCTCCTCGGTGCCCGCGGTGGCGAAGATCTCCGCACCGAAGTGGCGGGCGATCGCGATCGCGGCCTGGCCCACACCGCCGGTCGCGGAGTGGATCAGCACCTTGTCCCCGGCCTTGATCTTGGCCAGGTCGACCAGGCTGTACCAGGCGGTCGCCGAGGCGGTGGACACCGCCGCGGCCTGATCGTCGCGCAGGCCGGACGGCAGCGTGACGGCCACATCGGCGTCGCAGGTCACGAACGTGCCCCAGCAGCCGTTGGGCGACATACCGCCGACGTGATCGCCGACCCGGTGCGAGGTGACGTCAGGACCGACTGCGGTGACCACACCGGCGAAGTCGATGCCCAGCTGCGGGTGCAGGCCCTCGAAGCTCGGGTAGCGGCCGAACGCCAGCAGCACGTCGGCGAAGTTCAGGCTGGACGCGGTGACCGCGACCTCGATCTGACCCGGTCCCGGCGGGATCCGGTCGAACGCCGCCAGCTCCAGCGTCTGCATGTCACCGGGGACGCGGATCTCCAGGCGCATGCCGTCGCGGGAGTGGTCGACGACGGTGGTGTAGCGCTCGTCCGGCTGCAGCGGGCTCGGGAACAGATGCGCGGTGTACCACTCGCCGGCGCGGAAGGCGGTCTCGTCCTCCTCCGAACCGGTCAGCAGTGCGCGGGCGACCAGCTTGGCGTCGACATCGTCGTCGACGTCGATCTGGCTGGGCCGCAGCTGCGGGTACTCGGCGCCGATCACGCGCAGCAGACCCCGCAGGCCGGCCTGCTCGAGGTTGGGGCGGTCGTCGGCCAGCACCGTCTGGGCGTTGCGGGTGACGACGTGCAACCGCGGCGGCTCTCCTGCGGTGTCCGCGAGCTCACGGGCGATCCGGACCAGGTGGCGTACCTGCTCTCCCCCGCGCAGCGGCATCTGCTCTTCCGGGCAGCCGGCGATGCGCGCCGGGGACACCACGACGACGTTGTCGAACCCGCCCTCGGAGAAGTACGACGCGAGACGCTCGGCGTTGGCGGCATGGTCGGCCTGCTGCGGCCAGGACATGGTGGTCACGTCGGCGTCGTTGAGCTTGAGCGCATCGGTGAGGGCCGAGGCCAGCAGGTCCACCGTGTCGGAGGTGCTGACCAGCAGCCAGGTCGCGGAGTTGTTCTGCGTGACCTCGGCGAGTTGGTGCTGGCGCCACTCGATGCCGAGCAGCCGCTCGTTGAGCACCCGGTCGCCCTCGTTGCTCTCCGACATGCCGCTGCCCATGCGCAGACCCTCGACGGTGAACAGCACAGTGCCGTAGTCGTCGAGCAGATCGATGTCAGCCTGAACCGTGGAGCCGTCGAGTGAGGTCACCCGGGTCAGGCAGTAGCGGGCGTTGCGCACCGCGCCGTGCACGCGCAGACGGTCCACGCCCAGCGGCAGCAGCAGCGCGCCGGTGCCGGAGGCCTGCACGCCCGGGTGGGCCGCGACCGACTGGAAGCAGGCGTCCAACAGCGCCGGGTGCACACCGTACGAGGTCTGCTGGTTGCGGATCGAGGTCGGCAGTCCGATCTCGGCCAGCACGGTGTCGGCGTTCTCGTCGGCGGCGTTGACGGCCTGCAGAGCGGTGAACGCCGGGCCGAACTGGACGCCGCGGCCGTCGAACCACTGCCGCACCCCGTCACCGTCAGCACGGGTGGGATGAGCGCTCTGCAGCGCGTCCATGTCGTAGGGCTGCGGCTGCTCGCCGGCCTCACGCGCGGTCAGCACCGCGCTGGCGCGTTGCTCACGCTCGCCGTCGATATCGGTCTCCACGATGAACTGCAGGACGCCCGGGGCGTCCGCCGAGGCGGTGGCGCTGACCGGGGTCAGATCCTTGAGCAGCAGCATCGCGTCGAACGTGACGTCGCGGACCTCGGCGTCGTCACCGAAGATGGTGCGCGCGGCGGCCAGTGCCATCTCGCAGTAGGCCGCGCCGGGGAGCGCAGCGACGTTGTTGATCTGGTGGTCGACCAGCCACGGGTGCGCACCGGTGCCGACCTCGGCGGCCCAAGCATGCCGTTCGGGCTCCTCCAGCAGCCGGACGTGCGACCCCAGCAGCGGGTGGGCAGCGACCAGGTGGGTGCCGCGGGTCTGGTTCTCCGCGCCGTCCGGAATCAGCACCAGGTTGCGGTGTGCCCAGGTGGGCAGCGGGGCGTCGACCAGGCGGCCGGCCGGGTACAGCACCGAGAAGTCGACCTTCGCACCGGCGGAGTACAGGTCACCGAGGAACTCGCCCATGCCGTGCGGCACGTCCTGGCCGCGGCGCATCCCGGCCAGCGCGGCCACGGAGATGTCCAGCGTGGCGGCGGTCTGGTCGATCGCGCGGATCAGCAGCGGGTGCGGGGACAGCTCGCCGAACACCCGGAAGCCGTCCTCCAGTGCGGTCTGCACGGCGGCCGAGAACCGGACTGTGTGGCGCAGGTTGTCGACCCAGTAGTCGGCGTCGCAGTACGGCTGCTCGCGGGGGTCGAACGAGGTCGCCGAGTAGTAGGGCACCTCGGGGGCCATCGGGCTGATGTCGTCGAGCATCTCGGAGAGTTCGTCGAGGATCGGGTCGACCTGCGGCGAGTGTGACGCCACGTCGACGTTGACCTCGCGGGCCATGATCTCGCGGGCTTCCCAGCCCGCCACGATCCGGCGGACGGTCTCGGTGTCGCCACCGATCACCGTCGACTTGGGCGACGCCACGACGGCGACCACCACGTCCTCGATGCCCTGCTGTTCGAGTTCTTCACGGACCTGCTGGGCGGGCATCTCGACCGACGCCATCGCTCCCCCGCCGGCCAGCCGCAGGCACAGCAGCGAACGACGGCAGATGACCTTGACGCCGTCTTCCAACGACAGCGCGCCGGAGACGACGGCGGCGGCGACCTCACCCAGCGAGTGGCCGATGACCGCTCCGGGCTGGACTCCGTAGGAGCGCATCGTGGCGGCCATCGCAACCTGGACGGCGAAGATCGTGGGCTGAACCCGATGGATGCCCTCGACGGTCTCGGGGCGGTCATCGCCTCGGTGACCGAGAAGTCGGATTCGGCGGCGATCAGCGGCTCGATCTCGGCGATCTTCGCGGCGAAGACCGGCTCGGTGGCCAGCAGGCCGGTACCCATCGAGGCCCACTGCGAGCCCTGGCCGGAGAAGATCCACACCGGACCGCGGTCGTCGTGACCGACGGCCGGCTGGAACGGGTCGTCGCCCTCGGCGATCTGGCGCAGGCCGCTGATCAGTTCGGCACGGTCGTCGGCGATGACCGAGGTGCGCAGCGGGCGGTGTCCGCGACGACGGGCGAGCGTGTAGCCCAGGTCCCGCAGCGACAGCTCCTCGCCGGCGGACTCGACCCAATCGGCGAGACGTGCCGCGGTGTTGCGCAGCTCCTCGACGGAGCTGGAGCACACCGGGAAGACCAGCAGCTCCTTCGCGGCGTCGGGCTTGGCGGACTCGACGACCACGGGGGCCTCGGGCGCCTGCTCGAGAATCAGGTGCACGTTGGTGCCCGACATGCCGTAGGACGACACGCCCGCGCGGCGCGGTCCGCTGTCCTTGGGCCACGGGATGTTGTCGGTCGGGACGAACATGCCCGTCTTGACCTTGGCGTTCTTCTCCGACAGCTGGGTGAAGTGCACGTTCTGGGGCACAACGCCGTGATGCACGGCCAGGACGGCCTTCATCAGGCCGAGAACACCCGCGGCGGACTCGGCGTGGCCGAAGTTGCCCTTGACCGACGTCAGCGCGCACGGACCGTCGGTGCCGTAGACGGTGGAAACGCTGTTGAACTCGATGGTGTCGCCGACCGGGGTGCCGGTGCCGTGGGCCTCGACCATGCCCACGGTGGCGGGGTCGACGCCGGCCGCGGCCAGCGCGGCCTGGAAGACGGAGACCTGGGCGTCGCGCGACGGGGTCAGGATGTTCTCGGTGCGGCCGTCCTGATTGGAGGCGCTGCTCTTGATGACAGCCAGCACCCGATCGCCGTCACGCTGGGCGTCGTCGAGTCGCTTCAGGACGACGATCCCGCAGCCCTCGGAGCGCACGAATCCGTCGGCGGCGACGTCGAAGGAGTGGCAGCGTCCGGTCGGCGACAGCATGCCCTGCCCCGACGACGAGGCGTACAGGCGCTGATCCAGCATCAGCATCACGCCGCCGGCCAACGCCATGTCGCTTTCACCCTCGTGCAGGCTGCGGCAGGCCTGATGCACCGCGACCAGGCTCGAGGAGCAGGCGGTGTCGGTGGTCAGCGCCGGGCCGTGCAGGCCGAGCGCGTGGGAGATACGGCCCGAGGCCATGCTGAACGGGTTGCCGGTGAAGGCATAGGCCTGGTCGAAGGCGCCGGCGTCGCTGGTGACCATGGCGTAGTCGTCGTGGGACATTCCGATGAAGACACCGGTCGACGTGCCGGACAGCGACGACGGGGTGAAACCCGCCTGCTCGACGGCTTCCCAGCTGGTCTCCAGCAGCACCCGGTGCTGCGGGTCCATCGCGGTGGCCTCGCGCTCGTTGATGCCGAAGAAGTCGGGATCGAAACCGGTGACGTCATCGATGAAGGCACCCCACTTCGACACCGAGCGGCCGGGCACACCGGGCTCCGGGTCGTAGAGGTCGTCAGCATCCCACCGGTCGGCCGGAACTTCAGTGACCAGATCGGCGCCATCGAGCAACGCTTCCCACAGCTTGTGAGGAGAGTCGATACCACCGGGCAACCGGCACGCCATGCCGACTACGGCGATGGGGGTGACAGATGTCTGACGCACGTCCGCTCACACCTCTCTTGGCACTTGCCAAGGCAACCCAACCCGACGTTGTAGCTCCGCGCGCCACGTCAAAGTTGCCAATGTCCTCGGTAGCCTAGCTGTTTTTCGTTAAGTGCGCGACAAATGTTTCGACTTTTTGATTAGGGTTTGGACAAAGTGACCTTTGGCCCTCAGGGGTTGGCTGGTCCGGCGCATATCTGATTGCTGCCGTTTCCCTCACAGGACCCGACAAGACAGCTGCAGCGCTTTATCGAGAGATTCTAAAAATCGCTTCTACCTGCAGTTTTGCAAACTATTCGCCATCTGGGCAAACCGCCGTACACCGTCGGCAACCCCGTCCCGGGGGCCAAGTACGAAGTTGCAGGGTGTTTACTATCGCAATTCAGCCACAATTTGGCATCGCGAGCGTTATAGCAAATTTGGGAAATGGGTTCACCGGAAAAGCTCGCCAGGTGGATCCCAATTGCTTGCCAGCCGCCATTCGATAATGCCTCATATCGCCCGGAACCGCGCACCACACCTGCGTGATAGCTTGGCGTCCCTGAGAGTTTCCGCTACCGCGCCTCAGCATCAGAAAACCCTCTAGCCTGCGGATACCGCTCCGTCACACAGGAGATGGCTACTAACCTGAGAGTAGGCTGAGATTTCAATATCAGAAACCAGGGAAACGTGATTCAGACCACATTTAGCCGCCGACATCGGCGCCGACTACAGGTTCACTGATATTTCACAGGCTGAGGCAGCAAACGGTTCTGGATAAATGACCGGCTATTCGCAGATATTTGGCGAACTTTTGCCGGAAAGGCATCTTTAGCGCGGTTCAGCCGACACCCCGTGACATTTATCACCCGTGTATGGGGGTCTTGTGAACTCCCTGTGAAAGTTAGCTGGAGCCCCGACGAGGGACATGTGGCGAGGCCGGCGGCGGCGTTCCGGAACCCTCCGACCAGGCAACTTCACGAACATCGCGGTTCCACAGCAAGGGCTCAGAACGGCGATATGACGCGGAGCTAACCCGCGACGACCCCCGATATCGGCCGGGGGAACCGGGCGCCGAACTCGGTGACCGGGGTGAAGCCATGCTTGCGAGCTGACGCGGCGCCGCGCCGGATCAGTGCGGCGGTTGTTACGAAACCAGCCTGGTCAGCCAGCACGAACGGGGTCAGCAGCCGATTGTGCACGAAACTGAATGACAGCCCGGCCTCCGGAATTGCCCAGCCGAGCGACCCGCCGAGTCCGACATGACCGAAGCCGGGCAGCACGCCCGGAATGGGCAGCGCGTGATAGCCGAGGTGGAATGCCAACGGCAGGATCAAATTGCGGTCCGGGGTCAGATTGCGCCGACCAGTCAGGCCTGCGACCAATTCCGCGGACAGGAAGCGCTTACCGTCGATCTCACCGCCGTTGGCGATGGCGCCGTACATGCGGGCCAGGCTGCGTGCCGTGGCGACCCCGTTGGCGGCGGGCAACTCGCTGTCCAGCAACGGCATCGCGCCCTGCACCGTCGACCTCATGCCGGGGAAGTACATGGAACCGAAGATGGCGGACAGCTCGAGGGCCGCGATCCTGGGCGCGACGCTGTTGAAGAACGGGTTCGGGATGTTCATCTGGGGGCCGATGATCGAGGCCGCTCTCGTCGGCGCGCCCGCCGGCGGCCGGCCAAGGTGGATCCCATCGGTGTCGAGCGGCGCGGCGACCTCGGTGCGGATCAGCTCGCGCATCCCGATCCCGGTGACCGCGCGCGCCAGGCCGGACAGCAGCCAGCCGTAGGTGAGCGCGTGATATGCAGGCTTGCCGAAGTTGCGGCCGACCGGCGCTGCCGCGATGCGCTCCTCCATGACCAGGTGGTCGAGCAGGTCGCGCCTGCGGACTCCCCGCAGATGTGCCAGACCGGCGCGGTGCTGCATCATGTCGCGCACGGTGATGGCAGCCTTGCCGTTGGCCCCGAACTCCGGCCAGTACTCGGCAACGGGTGCGTCGTAGTCAATCAGGCCGCGGTCCACGAGCCGGTGGATGACGGTCGATGCCACGCCTTTGGTCGCCGAGAACACCATCGCGCCGGTGTCGGCCGACCAGCGCTGCCGTCCCCGTCGGTCCGACCAGCCGGTCCAGACGTCGACCACCGGCTGCCCGTCGAGGTAGACCGCCAGCGCCCCGCCCCCGAATCGGGGATGCGGAAACATCGCGGAGAAGTTGCGCAACGCGCAGGCGAAGCGCGGATCCGCGGCGCCCTGCAGCCCGTGGGGCAGTGCGTCGTGTCCGAGAGTCGCCTGAGTCACAGCTGAGAATTTAATCGGTCTAAGCACACCTGTAACGAATTGTTGCCATTTCGTTAGCTTGATGCGCGGGGCGTCAGTTTGACTGGTCGGCGGCGTCGAGGATTCGCTGCGCCGCCAGCGCGGGGGTCAGCTCACCGTCGCGCACCTGGCGCTCGATCTCGGCGCGCTGCGTCCGCACGGCCGGATGGTTCAGCACCCGGTCGAGGACCGCGTCGCGCACCATCGACCACGTCCAGTCCACCTGCTGCGCGCGCCGGCGGGCGTCGAACTCACCGGCCTCGGTCAGCACGTCGCGGTGTTTGAGGACCGTGTCCCACAGTTCCGACAGGCCCGTGCCTTCCACCGCGCTCATCGTCAATACCGGTGGGCGCCAGATGGTTTCGCGTGGATAGATCAACCGGATGGCGGCCGACAACTCGCGCGCGGCGGACTTGGCCTCGGTGGCGTGCGGGCCGTCGGCCTTGTTCACCACCACGATGTCGGCCAGCTCGAGAACACCTTTCTTGATGCCCTGAAGCTGGTCGCCGGTGCGGGCCAGCGTGAGGAACACGAAGGTGTCCACCATGTTGGAGACGGTCACTTCGGACTGCCCCACGCCGACGGTCTCCACCAGGATCACGTCGAACCCGGCGGCCTCGGTCAGCACGATCGTCTCCCGTGTCGCCTTTGCCACCCCACCGAGGGTTCCCGAGGTCGGCGACGGACGGATGTAGGCGTCCGGATGCACGGCAAGCCTCGCCATCCTGGTCTTGTCCCCCAGGATCGAGCCGCCGGTGCGAGTCGACGACGGGTCGACGGCCAGCACCGCGACCCGATGACCCCGCTCGATCAGGTACATGCCGAGCGCCTCGATGGTGGTCGACTTCCCCACCCCGGGCACCCCGGTGAGGCCGACGTGCAGCGCCTTCCCGGCGTCCGGCATCAGCTCGAGGAGCAGCTGCTGGGCCTGGTCGCGGTGATCGGCGCGGGTCGACTCGACCAACGTGATGGCCCGCGAGAGCGCCGCACGATCGCCGCCGCGGATCGCCTCGGCCAGTGCTGCGACGTCGGAGGGCATCAGGTGAGGTCGTACCCGAGCCGCTCGGCGAGCTTGTGCAACAGATCCACGGCGGCGTCGGCGATGACCGTTCCGGGCGGGAAGATCGCAGTGGCGCCGGCGGCGTACAGCTCGTCGAAGTCTCCCGGCGGAATGACGCCACCGACCACCACCATGATGTCGGGGCGGCCGACCTCGGCCAGCGCGTCCCGCAGCGCCGGCACCAGCGTCAGGTGCCCGGCGGCCAGCGACGACACACCCACTACGTGGACGTCGTTGTCGGCGGCCTGTTGCGCGACTTCCTCCGGGGTGGAGAACAGCGAGCCGACGTCGACGTCGAAGCCGATGTCGGCGAAGGCGGTGGCGATGACCTTCTGGCCGCGGTCGTGGCCGTCCTGGCCCATCTTGGCGACCAGGATGCGCGGCCTGCGGCCGTCGGCCTCGGCGAACTTTTCCACCAATTCGGTTGCGGCGCTCACATTCTGGGCCTTCCCGACCTCGTCCCGGTACACCCCCGCGATGGTGCGGATCTCGGCCTGATGCCGGCCGTACACCTTCTCCAGAGCGTCGGAGATCTCGCCGAGGGTGGCCTTGGCCCGCGCGGCGTTGATCGCCAGCGCCAGCAGGTTGTTGCCCAGCCCATCCTCGCCGGCCGGACCGGAAGCTTCAGCGGCCCTGGACAGTTCGGCCAGTGCGGATTGTGTCGCGCGCTCATCTCTTTCGGCGCGGAGTTTCTCCAACTTGGCCAGCTGCTCGGCACGCACCCGGCTGTTCTCGACCTTGAGGACCTCGATGTCCTGGTCCTCGTCGACCTGATACTTGTTGACCCCGATCAGCGGCTGAGCACCGGAGTCGATGCGCGCCTGCGTGCGTGCGGCGGCCTCCTCGATGCGCAACTTCGGAATGCCCTCGTTGATCGCCTGCGCCATGCCGCCGTGCTCGGCGACCTCGGCGATGTGCGCCCGGGCCTTCTCGGCCAGCTGGTAGGTCAACCACTCCACGTAGTAGGAGCCCGCCCACGGGTCGATGGGCCGGGTGGTGCCCGACTCCTGCTGCAGCAGCAGCTGGGTGTTGCGCGCGATACGCGCCGAGAAGTCGGTGGGCAGCGCCAGCGCCTCGTCGAGGGCGTTGGTGTGCAGCGACTGGGTATGACCCTGAGTCGCTGCCATTGCCTCGATGCAGGTCCGCGCGACGTTGTTGAACACGTCCTGGGCGGTCAGCGACCAACCGGAGGTCTGCGAATGCGTGCGCAGCGACAGCGATTTGGGATTCTTGGCGCCGAACTCGGCAACCAGCTCACTCCACAGCAGCCGGCCTGCCCGCAGCTTGGCGACCTCCATGAAGAAGTTCATCCCGATACCCCAGAAGAACGACAGGCGCGGCGCGAACTTGTCGACGTCCAGACCGGCGTCGCGGCCTGCCTTCAGGTACTCCACACCGTCGGCCAGGGTGTAGGCCAGCTCGAGATCGGCTGTGGCCCCGGCTTCTTGGATGTGATAGCCGGAGATCGAGATGGAGTTGAACTTCGGCATCTTGGCGCTGGTGTAGGCGAAGATGTCGGAGATGATCCGCATCGAAGGCTTCGGCGGATAGATGTAGGTGTTGCGGACCATGAACTCTTTGAGGATGTCGTTCTGGATGGTCCCGGCCAGCTTCTCCGGCGACACCCCCTGCTCTTCGGCGGCCACCACGTAGAGCGCGAGGATCGGCAGCACCGCGCCGTTCATGGTCATCGACACGCTCACCGTCGACAGGTCGATGCCGTCGAACAACTGGCGCATGTCCAGGATCGAATCGATGGCAACACCGGCCATGCCGACGTCACCGGCGACGCGGGGATGGTCGGAGTCGTAGCCGCGGTGAGTGGCCAGGTCGAAGGCCACCGACAGACCTTTCTGACCGGCAGCCAGATTGCGCCGGTAGAAGGCGTTCGATTCCGCGGCGGTCGAGAATCCGGCGTACTGCCGGATGGTCCACGGCTGGTTGACGTACATGGTCGGGTACGGACCGCGGATGAACGGCGGTTCCCCGGGAAAGCTGTCCAGCGGATATCCGGCCGCGGCGACGGCGGCGCGATCGGCGCCGACGTAGACCGGTTTGACGGCGATGCCTTCCGGTGTCTGCCACTCCAGCTGCTCAGCGGTGTAGCCGTGCGCCGACGCGGCGGCGGCGACATGGTCGGTGACGGCGGCCTCGGTGGGCGCCGGCACGGGCCGGTCGCCGTGCAGCGGAACGTCGGCGAAGCTGGGTACGGTACCGGTGGTAGAAGCAGTCATATCAGGCCCCCAATCGGGTGAGCAGGGACGAAAGCGCTTCGACCGCATCGATTTTCGCGGTCAGATAACCGTCGGGCTTGGCTGCCGCCTCCGCGACCGCCTTCTCCGGGCCGGCCAGGTAGATCTGGGTCAGACCAGCGGCTCGTGCGGCCGCCACCACATCGGAGACGTCGGTGCCGTAGCGGGCGTCGGTGCCACAGAGCACCGCGACCGAGGCGCCACTGTCGGCGACGGCGGCGGCAACGGTTGCGGCGTCGACGGTGCCCGGGTTGACGGCTTCGATCCCGCCGGAGGCCAGCAGGTTGGCCGCGAACGTCGCACGGATGTTGTTTTCCGCCAGCGGGCCCAGCGGCAGCAACAGCACCTGCGGCCGCCCACCGGTGCGGTCCAGGAAGGCGTCCGAGCGATCCCTCAGCGCTTCGAACCCGGCCGCGTAACGCCGGACGGTCTCCGACGAGTTGTAGTGCGGCAGCGGCGGTTCGGCGAGGTTCGGGAACTCATTGATTCCCGTCACCGGGGTCCGCCGATGGGCGATGTCGTCAGCCCGGCGCGCCCGCACCTGCTCGATCTGCTCGGCGACGTGATCGACGGCCGCGCCGAACCCGCCCCGGGACTCGATGTCCTGGAAGTGCGACCAGGCTTGCGCGGCAAGATTTCCGGTGAGGTCCTCGACGTACCAGGAACCGCCCGCCGGATCGAGCACCCGCCCGACGTGCGACTCCTCCAGCAGCAACAACTGGGTGTTGCGGGCGATGCGGCGGGCGAAACCGGCGCTGACTCCGGGGAACCCGCTGGGGATCGCCACGTCGAACGGCAGCACCGTCACGGTGTCCGCTCCCCCGACCCCGGCGCCGAAGGCTGCCAGCGTGGTGCGGAGCATGTTCACCCACGGGTCGCGTTGGGTCATCATCGGCAGCGAGGTGACCGCATGCACGGTCGCGGCCCCGCTGTCGGGGTGGCCGAGCACATCGGCGATCCGGGCCCAGAGTTGGCGGGCCGCACGGAATTTCGCGATCGTCAGGAACTGGTCGTCGTCAGCCACCAGCCGGAAGCTGACCTGGCGCAGCGCATCGGAGACCTCGACGCCCGCGTCGGACAGGGCCCGCACGTACTCCACCGCGGCCCCCAGCGCACCGGCGAGTTCCCACGCGGCGTTGGCGCCGCGGTTGTGGAACGCCGGTCCGTCGACGGTGATCGCACGAACACCCGCGCCACCTGCCACGTTCGCGGCGACGCGGGTGACCTCGTCGAGGGTTGGTGCGTGGGCGCCGCTGAGCGCCGCGGTGAGCGGGTCGGCACCCAGGTCGATCGACATCGTGGCGCGTTGGGCGTCGTCGGCGCCGGCGATCAGGGTCAGCACCGCCTCGGCGGCGGCGGCGAACTGCGCCCCCGCGTCCAGGATCACCGGCGCGAGCTCGAGGAAGACCCCCTCCAGCAGCCGGTCCAGGTCGGCGGGGGCCACGCCGGTGTCACCGACGCGCAGCACCAGCGCGCTGACACCGTCCCCAAGGGCACTCAGCACCGCGGCGTTGCCGTCGGCGACGGTGCCGGAAACACCGGGCCCGCCGAACACTTCGGCGACTTTCCAGCCTGCGACCACGTCGCGGTGGGCGTCGCCGCCGCGGACGAACGGCCAGGTTCCGGGTAACGGCGATTCGGGCAACTCATCGAGTGCGGTGTAGAGCGGCCGGATCGCAAAGCCCTCGTAAGTCGGTGAGTCCAGCAGACTTTCGGGCTCGGCGGGCAGATCCGCCGGGTCCTTCCGGCTGCTCTTGGCCAGCACGCCGGCCACCGCGGTCCGCCAGCGGGCGCGGGCTTCCTCAACCTCTACTGACACCGGCAACTCCTGTTGTCGCAGCATGGGGCAGTCCGTCGCGGGACCAGCCATCAGACCATCAGGCTAAATGATCACTCCAGCCGTGACGTGGCCGACTACGGCTACCCGTCGGTAACCGGCGTCGCATCGGGCGCGTTCTCACCGGAGGGCCGTAACCTTGGTGAACGTGACGTCGAAGACCCGCAGCACGTGGCGCAGTGTGCGCTCAGCGGTGATCTCCACGGCGCGCCAGGTTTCCCGGACGCGCCTCATCGTCACCGCCGTCGCCGCTGTGATTCTCGTCGCAGTCGTGTTGCTGGTGCCGCTGCCGACCGCGCTGCAGCTGCGGGACTGGGCAACGTCTCTCGGCGTCTGGTTCCCACTGGCCTTCTTCGCCGCCCACATCGTCGTCACGGTGTTCCCGTTCCCGCGCACCGCGTTCACCCTGGCCGCCGGCCTGCTGTTCGGTCCCGCGTTGGGCGTGGGGATCGCGGTGGTGGCCAGTGCGCTCAGCGCGCTGCTCGCCCTGCTGCTGGTGCGCGCCCTGGGCTGGCAGTTCAGCAAGCTGGTCAGCCATCCGGCTCTCGAGTCGGTGGACACCCGGTTGCGTGCCCGCGGCTGGCAGGCGATCTTCTCGCTGCGGATGATCCCCGCCGTACCGTTCTCGGTGCTCAACTATGCCGCCGGCGCATCGGCCGTACGGGTGATGCCGTACCTGTGGGCGACGCTGGCCGGCCTGATCCCGGGCACCACCGCGGTGGTCTTCCTCGGCGATGCCCTGACCGGCAACGTCAGCCCGCTACTGGTGTTGGTGTCGGTGTGCACCGCGGCCGTCGGTATCGCGGGTCTGGTGTACGAGGTCAAGACCCATCGCCGCCACCACCCGGCCGGTCAGGCCGAGGTGCGCGACGGCGATGACGTCGCCGCGAACACCCCGTAGATCCCTACTGCTGTTCGGAACCGTGCCGCGGCGCGTACTGCGGGTCGGCCGGCGGGGCCTGCTGCTCGGACAGCGGCGGATACGACACCGGCGGGGCGATCTGCGGCGGCGGCGGAATCGGAGCGGCGCCCACCGGGGACACGGTTGCGCGGGCCTCGGCCTCGGCCTTCGCCACCGCCTGGGCGATCGCCGGGTCGGTCTGCGTGTCGAACCAGTCGGCGACCTCGGCTGCGTCTTCCTCGTCGGATTTGGCCGGATGGTCGTCGACCGGCGACGGCGTGTAGCGGAACACCCCGTCCTCGCCGGGTGCGCCGAGCATCTTGGTGAAGCCCTGCAGCGCCGAGCCGAAGTCGCTGGGCACCAGCCACACCTTGTTGGCCTCGCCCTTGGCCATCTGCGGCAGCGTCTGCAGGTATTGGTAGGCCAGCATCTCCGGTGTGGGGCGGCCGGCCTTGATCGCGGCGAACGTCTTCTCGATCGCCTTGGCCTGGCCCTGCGCCTGCAGGTAGGACGCGGCCCGTTCACCCTGTGCCCGCAGGATGCGGGATTGCCGCTCGGCCTCGGCGGCCAGGATCGCGGCCTGCTTGGCGCCCTCGGCCGCCAGGATCTGGGCCTGCTTCTGACCCTCGGCCTGCTTGATCGACGCCTCCCGGCTACCTTCCGCGGTGAGGATCATCGCGCGCTTCTCCCGGTCGGCGCGCATCTGCTTCTCCATCGAATCCTGGATGGACGGCGGCGGGTCGATACTGCGCAATTCGACCCGGGCCACCCGAAGGCCCCAGCGTCCGGTGGCTTCGTCGAGCACGCCGCGAAGCTGCCCGTTGATCTGGTCGCGTGATGTCAGGGTCTGCTCGAGGGTCATGCCGCCGACTACGTTACGCAGTGTGGTGGTGGTCAGCTGCTCGACGCCGACGATGTAGTTGCTGATCTGGTACACCGCCGCCTGCGGGTTGGTGACCTGGAAGTAGACGACGGTGTCGATGTTGACGGTCAGGTTGTCCTCGGTGATCACCGGCTGCGGCGGGAAAGACACCACCCGCTCGCGCAGGTCGACGCGGGCGCGGACCTTGTCGATGAACGGGATCAGCAGCGTGAGCTGCCCGGAGACCGTCTTGCTGTAGCGCCCCAGCCGCTCGATGACGGCCGCCTCGGCCTGCGGGATCAGAGCGACGGACTTGGCGACGACGATGATGGCGAAAACCACCAGCACCGCCAGCAGAACCAGACCGGCTATGGCACCGTCCATACGAGTTCTCCTTACTCGTTCTTCCAGACGACCGCGGTGGCACCGTCGATGTGCATGACAGTGACGTGGTCGCCCGGCTCGTAGACATCGTTGTCGTTGTAGGGCCGCGCCGTCCAGATTTCGCCGTCGAGTTTCACCTGGCCTTCATGGCGCGCGACCCGGTCGAGCACCAGCGCGCTCTTGCCTTCCAGCGCCTTGACCGGCTCAGGCAGGCCCTTCCCGCCGGTGAATTTGCGCCGCAGCGCCGGGCGCACGAGTGCCAGGAGTACCACCGAGACCACCAGGAAGACCGCGCCGTCGGCCCACACCGGCCAGTCGAGCAGCCAGCTGGACCCGGCGGCGGCCAGTGCGCCGCCGGAGAGCATCAGCAGGAACATGTCGCCGGTCAGTGCCTCGGCACCGGCAAGACCCAGCGCGAACACGAGCCAGATCAGCGCCGCGGGCATGGCGCCAGGATAGCCCGCGCGGCGCGGAGCGGTTGCGGAAAGCCGGTTCGGTGCCGAACCACTACACTGCGAGCATCATGTGGTGCCCAAGTGTTTCGCTCTCCGTATGGGCCAATGCCTGGCTCGCCGGCAAGGCCGCACCCGACGACGTCCTTGACGCGCTATCGGCCTGGGCTCCAACGCATTCGGTGATCGCCTACGATTCGGTGGCGGCCGGCCATACCGGCCTGCCGTGGCCCGACGTCGACGATGCGGGTGCGGTGTCGCTACTGCAGACGCTGCGTACCGTGGCCGGTCGCTCGCTCGAGGCCGGACCGCCTGCGATCAGCCTGGCGCTGCCGGTGCCCGGCGATGTCCGCGGCCTGGCGGCGGGCACCCAGTTCCAGAGCGACGCCCTGTCTGCCGGTGAGGCGATCATCGTCACCAGCCCGATCGGCGACACCATCGGCCTGGTCCCCGATTTCGAGTACGACGACACCGACGACGAACTACCGGACTGCGATCGGCATCCCGAACTGTGCGCACTGTCCTGGACGGTGTACTCACTGCCGTCGCGCCCCGTCGTCGATCACCTCGACCTCGGCGAGTCGGAATACGGTCTGCGGTCGGCGGTGCGTTCGGCCGCCGAGGCGCTGGGCGCGCTGCAGCTCGGGGCCGCGGGCGGCATCGACGATCCGCGCGGACTGGTCGAGCAGGTGCTGGAAACCGGTCGCCACCATCGTGCTCCCGATCACGCGCCGACGCGGGCGCTTCGGGTGCTGGAGAACGCCGCGCACGTCGACGCGATCATCACGGTCAGCTCGGGGCTCATGCCGATCGGCACGCAGAGCGCGTCGGAAGCTCAGATCGCCAGCGACGCGCTGCGGCCGCTGGCGGCGGTCGTGCGCTCGGCGCGGATCGCGGCGGTCACCGCGATCCTGCACTCGGCCTGGCACTGACCTCACACGCGGGCGTGCAGAACGCGCCGTTGACGCTGCAGCCATAACCCGGAACCGGTTGAGCTCCAACCACCCTCGCGGGTTCGCCGCCGTCACGAACTTCGTCGACGAGATCGAGGACCAGCTTCGCGAACCGGCGCTCGGCATTGGGCGTCGAGGCCCGCGCCAACGCGACGCCAAGGCCCTCGGCCTGCTCGCGCAGTTCGCTGTCCAGGTCCCACACCACCTCGATGTGGTCGGCGACGAAGCCCACCGGGCAGACCACCACGGCCTTCGCGCCCGCTTCGGCCAGCGCTGAGAGGTGATCTCCCACATCGGGTTCCAGCCACGGAACCTGCGGCGGACCCGACCGGGACTGCCAGACCACGTCATAGTCATCGTAGCCGGCCGCGGCGGCCACCAGCGAGGCGGCGTAGCGGACCTGGCGGGCATACAGGTCGGGGCCGCACCGATCGGCGGCCCGCACCGGGATCGAATGCGCGGTGAACACCAGCCGGGCGCCGGCCCGCAGCGGCTCGGGCAGCGTCGCGGCCGCCGCCGCGATGGCGTCGGCGAACATCGCCACCAGCAGTGGATGGTCGAAGAAC
The DNA here is from genome assembly GCF_008329905.1 of Mycobacterium sp. ELW1. Classification (NCBI taxonomy): domain Bacteria; kingdom Bacillati; phylum Actinomycetota; class Actinomycetes; order Mycobacteriales; family Mycobacteriaceae; genus Mycobacterium; species Mycobacterium sp. ELW1. Next base: position 3,440,961 of record NZ_CP032155.1, read on the forward strand.
TGGCGCATCTTGACCAGTTCCGGGGCACCGTCGCCGACCGCCGCGCGGGCTCGGGCGATGTCCTCCTGGTACTGCGTGCACCCGGAGTAGCCGCCCCATGCCGAGGTGGAGAACACCGCGGCTCGCCGCACACCGTCGGACGCCATTGCGGCAACGGTCTCTTCGATCATGGGGTGCCAGTTGCGGTTGCCGAAGTACACCGGCAGCTGTTCGCCGCGCTCGGCGAGTTCGGCGCGGATCTCCTCGATCAGGGCGCGATTGATCCCGTTGATCGGCGAGACACCACCGAAATGCAGATAGTGCTCAGCCACGGCGGTCAGCCGCTCCGGCGGTATCCCGCGGCCGCGGGTGACGTTCTCCAGGAACGGCATCACCTGTTCCGGCCCCTCCGGACCACCGAACGACAGGATCAGCAGCGCATCAAATGTGGTGGGCACGATGGCGGAACTAGAGCAGCTGGGTGCTGGCGCCGCCGTCGGCGAAGATGATGGTTCCGGTGGTGGCGGGCAGCCAGTCGGACAGCAGCGCACACACGGTCTTGGCGACCGGCGTCGGGTCCTTCATGTTCCAGCCGAGCGGGGCACGCTGATCCCAGCCCTCCTCCAGCAGCTGCATCTGCGCACCGGCCTCCTCGCCCAGCGCGCCGCCGACGATGGCACTCATCGCCAGGGTGCGGATCGGACCTGCCGCAACGAGATTGGAGCGCACGCCGACCTTGCCCGCCTCGCGGGCGACGAACCGGTTGACCGACTCCAGCGCGCTCTTGGCGACCGTCATCCAGTTGTAGGCCGGCATCGCGCGGGTGGGGTCGAAGTCCATGCCGACGATCCCGCCGCCCGGATTCATCACCGGCAGAACGGCTTTGGCCAGCGAAGCGTAGGAATACGCCGAGATGTGGATGCCCTTGGCGACGTCTTCGTACGGGGCGTCGAAGAACGGGTTGATACCCATGCCGGTCTGGGGCATGAAGCCGATGGAGTGCACCACGCCGTCGAGCTTGTTGCCTTCGCCGATCACTTCGGTGATCCGGCCGGCCAGGGAATCCAGGTGCTCCTGGTTCTGCACGTCGAGTTCGAGCAGCGGCGCCGGGTTCGGCAGCCGGTCGGCGATCCGCTGGATCAGTTTCATCCGGTCGAAGCCGGTGAGCACCAGTTCGGCGCCGGCCTCCTGCGCCACCTTGGCGATGTGGAACGCGATGGACGAGTCGGTGATGATCCCTGTGACGAGGATCCGCTTGCCCTGCAAAAGTGTCATGCGAAGTCTCTTTCTCGTTGTACCGACCGGGGCCTAGTGGCGCTGTGTCTACCGGGGCCTAGTGGCCCATTCCCATGCCGCCGTCGACCGGGATCACCGCGCCGGCGATGTAGCCGGCGTCCTCCGACGCCAGGAAGCTGACCGCCCCGGCCACATCCTCGGCGGTGCCGACCCGCTTGGCCGGGATGAAGTCCAGCGCGCCGGCCTGGATGCGCTCGTCGAGCGCGCGGGTCATCTCGGTGTCGATGTAGCCAGGCGCCACCACGTTGGCGGTCACGCCGGCCTTGGCCAGTTCACGGGAGATGGACCGGGCCATGCCGATCAGGCCGGCCTTGGCGGCCGCGTAGTTGGCCTGGTTGCCGATCCCCCACATGCCCGATACCGAACCGATGTAGATGATCCGGCCAAACCGCTTGCGCTGCATGCTGCGCGACGCCCGCTGCGTCACCCGGAACGCGCCGGTGAGGTTGGCGTTGATGACCTCTTGGAAGCGCTCTTCGGTCATCCGCATCAGGAACGCATCCTTGGAGATGCCCGCGTTGGACACCAGCACCTCGACCGGTCCCTGGTGTTCCTCGACTTCGGTGAACGCCCGGTCGATGGCTGCGGTGTCGGTGACGTCGCACTCCACCCCGAACAGCCCCTCGGGCACTCCGGAGCCGCGGTGGGTGACGGCGACCTTGTGGCCGTCGGCGGCGAGCCGCTGGGCGATCGCCAGACCGATGCCCCGGTTTCCACCGGTGACAAGGACGGAACGGGAGACAAACGGCGGTTTGCCGGCCGGTTTGACGTCGGCCGATTCTGCGGCAGCGGTTTCGGACATGGGAGCCAACTTAGTGCCTGCCGTCGGCCGGACCGAAATCCGCCACCGGCGATTTCACCGAAATCAGCCCGGCAGGCGCCGGTTGACCAGCAGTGCGGCCAGCGCCGCGAGGGCCAGGACCAACGCACCCAACCGCAGCCAACCGGTGCTCGCGTCACCCTTGGTGGTCTCGTAGCCGATCTGGTCCTGCAGTGAGGTGAAGACCTCCTTGAGCTGCTGCAGGCTCGACGCGGTGTAGGCGCTGCCGCCGGAGAGCTCGGCGATCTTCTTGAGCATCTCGTCGTCGACCGGGACCGGCTGGCGCTGATCGTTGATCTCCACGTAGCCGTACGGGGTGCCGAACGACACCGTGGAGATCGGCACGCCCTGATCCTTGGCCGTGCGGGCGGCGGTGAACGCGCCCTTGGGGTTGTCCGGGTTGGACGGCACTGTTTCCTTGCCGTCGGACATCAGCACGATGCGCGCCGGCGGCGGGGTGTCGCCGCCGCCGATGACCGCGCCGACGGTGGCGATCGCCTGCAGCGAGGTGAAGATCGCCTCGCCGGTGGCGGTGCGGTCAGCCAGCTGCAACTTGTCGATGGCGTTCTTGGTGGCTTCCCGGTTGGTGGTCGGCGACACCAGCACGGTGGCGGTCCCGGCATAGGCGATCAGGCCCAGGTTGATGCCCGGGGTCAGCTGGTCGGCGAACTGCTTGGCGGCCTCCTGTGCGGCGGCCAGCCGGCTCGGCTCGACGTCGGTGGCGCGCATCGACTGCGACACGTCGATGGTCAGCATCACCACGGCGCGGTTGCGCGGGATCCGCACATCGTGCGTCGGGCCGGCCATCGCGATCGTCAGCAGTACCAGCGAGGCGATCAGCAGGATGGCCGACAGGTGCCGCCACTTGTTGGGCCGTTTGGGCGCAACACTTTCCAGCAGCTCCATGTTGGCGAAGCGCAGGAATCGCTTCTGCCGGGCGAACTGCACGACGACGTAGAGCCCGACCAGTCCGGCCACGACGAGCAGGAACAAGAAGAACCACGGGTGTTCGAAGCCGCCCAGCGTCATCGGCCCGAGCAACGGCAGGGTCATTGGCTGCCCGCCAGTGCACCGCGGCGACGGGACGCGACGAACCGCACGATGTCGGCGATCCAGTCGCGGTCGGTGCGCAGGGTCATCAACGGCGCGCCGCAGCGGCGCAACGTGCGCGCCACTTCCTCGCGGTGCACCGCGGCGGCGCGGGCGAAGTCGGAGCGCAGTTGCTCGTCGATGGTGAACTCACGGGTGACACCGGATTCGGTGTCCTGCAGGATCACATCGCCGACCGGGGGCAGTTCGACGTCGCGCGGGTCGAGCACCTCGATGCCGAGCACCTCGTGGCGCGCGGCGATCGCGCGCAGCGGCCGCATCCAGGTGATCGGGCCGAGGAAGTCGCTGATCACCACGGCCATGCCGCGCCGGCGTTCGGGCCTGCGCAGCGCATCGATGGCCGCGGCCAGATCGCCACGCACCCCGGCGGGGGCCTGCGGCATGGTGGCGATCGTCCGCAGCAGAGTCTGCTCGTGCATCCGGCCGGACAGCGCGGGCACACGGGTGATCTTGTCGCCGTTGGCGATGATCGCGCCGATCCGGTTGCCGCCGCCGCTGTTGAGGTAGGTGATCGCCGCCGCGGCGGCCACCGCCAGGTCGCGCTTCTCGCAGCCGGTGGTGCCGAAGTCCAGGCTGGCCGACATGTCGACCACCAGCCAGGTCTCCAGCTCGCGGTCGGCGATCATCTGCCGAACGTGCGGGTGGGTGGTGCGGGCGGTGACCGACCAGTCCATCCGGCGCACATCGTCGCCGGGCTGGTACATCCGCGACTCACCGGGCTCGGAGCCCGGGCCGGGGATCAAGCCGAGATGGTCACCGTGCAGCACTCCGTCGAGCTTGCGCTTGACCGTGAGCTCGAGGGTGCGCAGCGCCGCCGAGAGCTTGGCGTCACCGATCTCACCGCGCTGAAAGGACGGCGGGTGGACGGTTTCGGATTCGCTCACCGACCGTTGGCACCCGCCCCGGCGGGAACCACCGGCGGCGCCGAATGCCCTTGCTGCGAAACGGCATTGACCTGAGGCAGGGCGACCGTTTGCAGGATGCGGTTGATCACAGTCTCGGCCTTGATGTCATCGGCCAGCGCGTCGTAGGTCAGCACCAGCCGGTGGCGCAGGACGTCGGGGATGACGTCGATGACGTCCTGCGGGATGACGTAGTCACGGCCGCGGACCAGCGCCAGTGCGCGGGAGGCGGCGATGATGCCCAGCGACGCACGCGGTGACGCGCCGAACGCGATCCAGGCCTTGACGTCGGGCAGACCGAACTGCTCGGGCCGACGCGTCGCCGTGACGACCCGGACCACGTAGTCGACCAGAGCATGGTGGACGAAGTTGTTGGCCGCGACGTTCTGCAGGCGCAGCAGGTCGCCGGTCTCCAGAATCTGCTTGGGCTCCGGCGGGGTGACACCCATCCGGTAGATGATCTCGCGCTCTTCTTCCGGCGACGGGTAGTCCACGTTGATCTTGAACAGGAAGCGGTCGCGCTGGGCTTCCGGCAGCGGGTAGACACCCTCGTTCTCGATCGGGTTCTGGGTCGCCATCACCAGGAACGGCTTGGGCAGCTCGTAGGTCTTGCCGCCGATGGAGATCTTGCGCTCGGCCATGACCTCCAGCAACGCGGACTGCACCTTTGCCGGGGCGCGGTTGATCTCGTCGGCCAGCAGGAAGTTCACCACCACGGGGCCGAGTTCGATGTCGAATTCTTCCCGGCCCTGGCGGTAGATGCGGGTACCGATGATGTCGGTGGGCACCAGGTCGGGGGTGAACTGGATGCGGGCGAAGGTACCGCCGACCACCTTGGCGAACGTTTCGACCGCCAGGGTCTTGGCGACGCCCGGCACACCTTCGAGCAGCACGTGGCCCTTGGCCAGCAGCCCGACCAGGATCCGCTCGACCAACTGGTCCTGGCCGACGATGATGCGCTTGACCTCGAAGATCGCCCGTTCCAGGGTGTTCACCTCACCGGCCAGACCGTTACCGCCCGACTGTGGGGCGGCCGGGGCTCCGCTCGGCCCGGCAAACGATCCGGGGCCTGCAGGCGACCCACCTGGTGACGTCATCGACTTCCTCCACGAGCTGTTGGTTTTGGCGGGCACGCCGTGCCCTGCCACAACTATTCCAGGCGTTCTGAGATCCGTCGACGTGCCCCATTCGCTGGCGCGTCGAGGAGCTCGCCGTCCGCGCGGACTCTCAGGTCTCGATGATGCGGGTCAGGTACGGCGTCATACCCGCGGTGCGGACCGGGCTGACGGTCACGTGACCGGCCGCCGACGATGCCTCGAGCATCTGCCCGTTGCCCAGGTAGATGGTGACGTGCTGGGTCCCGCCGGGTCCGTAGAAGATCAGATCGCCGCGCTTCGCCTGCGAGGGCGGGATGTGCCGGCCGGCGTTGTACTGGTCACCGGAGTACTTGGGAATCTGCACGCCGACGCCGGCGAAGGCGTAGCGGGTGAAGCCCGAGCAGTCGTAGCCCACCTTGCCGGCGTCTTCCTCCACGCCGGCACTGGGCCCGTTGATCGCGCCGCCACCCCACGAGTACGGCACGCCCTGCTGCGACGCGCCCCGGGCGATGACGTATTCGATGGCCTGCGGTCCGCGGACCCGGCTGCCGGGCAGCGCCGACGGCGAGCCGCCGAAGCCCAGACCGGACAGGAACTTGCGGCCCAGGTCCATGGTCGCCTGGGCGGCCTGCTGTGTGACCTGCAACGAGGCGTTGGCCATCGCGACCGGATCACCGGGGGCGCCCGCGCTCAGGATCTTGGGCAACGTCGGATCCCACTCGCCCGGATCGGCATTGGCCGGGCTGGCGATGCCCAACCCCAGCGTGAGTGCCGTCAGGATCGTCCCGACGAAGAGCCGTCGAGAAGTGTTGCGAGACATGGGTAAAACTCCGTCAGTATTCGATGTAGCGGATGACGAACGGTGTCATGCCGCTGGTACGCACCGGTGAGATCTTGACGTTCGATCCGGTGTAGGGAGCCTCGAGCATCTGGCCCTGGCCCAGGTAGAGCGTCACGTGCTGGCTGCCGCCGGGGCCGTAGAAGATCACGTCACCGCGGCGCATCTGCGAGGACGGGATCTTGCGGCCCATGTTGTATTGCGACCCCGAGTAGTGCGGCAGCTTGATGCCGACGCCGGCGAACGCGTAGAGGATCAGACCCGAGCAGTCGAAGCCGACCGTGCCTGCACCGCTGTCGATCCCGTTGCTGGGGCCGGTGGCGGTGCCGCCACCCCACGAGTAGGGCACGCCCATCTGGGACATGGCGCGTTTGATGACGTACTCGGAGGCCTGCGCGCCGTTGGCATACGGGATCACGCCGTTGGTGATTCCGGTGTCGTCGGGCTTCAGGATGCCGAGCTTCTGCAGGAAGCTCTTGCCCATCTGCTTGGTCGCGTTCAGCGAGGAGGACGAGATCTGCAAGACGGCGTTGATGATCTGGATCGGGTCGCCGGAGACGAAGGCGCTGGGCACCATCGGCAGGGTGGTGTCCCATTCGGAGGCACTGCCGTAGGGCGGGATCGTCCCGCCGCCCGGCGCCTTCGGCGAGCCGGGGGCGGCCGGGTCCCAACGATCCCCCGGGGTCGCCGGGCCGGTCGCCGCCGATTGTGGAACCGCCGCAGGCGAATTCGCGGACGCCGACCACTGCCGAGCGGCGTCGAGCTTGTCCTGGGCGGTTTTGCGCTCGGCGGCCAGCCGGTTGATCTCGGCCTGCTGGTCGGAGAACGTCTGCTTGGCCGCGGTCAGCGCGTCGACCGCGGACTGCTGGCTGGCTTCGGCGTCGGCGAGGGCTTTGTCGGCGTTGTCCTTGGCCAGCCGGGCCGCGGACTCCTGGTTGATCTGTTCAGTGCGAGCCCGCTGCAGGTCGGTCATCACCTGCTGCGAGCTGACGGCCAGGGTCTGCCCCACCGAGGCGGTGGACAGGATGTCCTCGGGGTTGGTCGCCATCACCAGCGACGCGGACGGCCCGTTGATGTAGGTCGCGGCGGCGAAGGTGTCGAATCGCTTCTGGGCGTCGGCAATTGCGGCGTTGGCGTCCTTGACCCCTTGCGCGCTGGCGTCGACCTTCTCCTGGGCGGCGGCCGCCGCGTCACGCGCGGTCTGGACGTCGACGAGTGCTTTGTTGACGCTCTCCTGCTCGGCCTGCACCTTGGCGCCGATGTCCTGAAGCCGCTGGTTGGCGTCGGCCACATCGGCGATCAGCCCCGCGATGGTGGTGGGCGCGGCACCGGGCTCGGCCTGGGCCAGTCCGGGCATCGTGAACGTCATGGCGACGCTGAGCGCCAGCGGGCCCACCGGCTTGGCGATCCGAATGGCCGGCCGGACAAGAGAGCCGCGAAGGGAACGTCTCATTCGACCCTGGTCTCCTCTGCTTCACACGTGCAGTCACGCCAGCAACAGATGTCACATGAGTCACATCATTAACAATGGCGACAGTTGCACCGTACGTCACATTTGTCGCAGAGGAAACTTCCGGCAAGAATTACATGTTTGTCATTTACGGGATGTTGCCGAAAAGTAATCTTATTGATTTGCCAGGGATGGCTATTTTCACTGCTCAGACGCCATTTCGCTAGGTTGCGAACGGCGGGCCCGAAGCTGCAGAACTCGGGTCAAAACAGCCGCTACAGCCACCCCGATCACAAGCGTGATCGTTAATCCGATCCAAGGAAAGTCGGGGGTCTGCAATTGATCGACAAATGCCTGCGTACCGACCACCGGATTGGGCGCGGTCTTGGCCACGTCCTGACCGGCCTCGAGGATGACGCGGTCATAGGTGGTGCTGTACGTCCCCGCCCATCCGGGGCTGAGGACGAGCACCGTCGAGCCGGGAGTGTCCTGCCCGATCTCGGTGGCGATATCGCGCAGTGGGGTGTCGATCGCCGGGCTCTTGTCCATCACGACGACCTTGAGATCGATGCCGTGTTCCTTGGCCGAGGCCACCACCTTCTGGAGGGCGGCGACATCGGCGGCCGGCGCAGCGACACCGTCGGCGGCAACATCGGCCTTGACCGCGGCCAGACACTGGTCGACCGGAGTCGACGGGGCCAGCCCGGCACTGCTGCACACCTCCACCGGGATGAAGGTCGGCGCGTGCGGAATCGTCACGGTCCAAAACGGTACCGCGCGGCCCACCCCGGGGTGGCACCACGCGCCGGAGAAGACAAGACTGGGTGTCGGCCCGCCGGCCGTGGCGGGCATCGAACCACCCGTTTAACAGGACAACCGTACTGTTAGTATGGAGACGGATGTCGACACAGCCCGTCGGCATCGAGGACAACGCCGGGAGTTGATGTGAGCAGCGAAAATTCGTCGAATTCGTCCCTGAACACGTTCGAAGCGCGCGACACCTTGAAGGTCGGCGACAACAGCTACGAGATCTACCGCCTCGACGCGGTCCCCGGCACGGAGAAACTTCCCTACAGCCTCAAGGTGCTGGCCGAGAACCTGTTGCGCACCGAGGACGGCGCCAACATCACCAAAGACCACATCGAGGCGATCGCGAACTGGGATCCCTCGGCCGAGCCGAGCATCGAGATCCAGTTCACGCCGGCCCGCGTGCTGATGCAGGACTTCACCGGCGTCCCCTGCATCGTCGACCTGGCCACCATGCGGGAAGCCGTCGCCGCGCTGGGCGGCGACCCGGACAAGGTCAACCCGCTCTCGCCCGCCGAGATGGTGATCGACCACTCCGTGATCCTCGACGTGTTCGGCACCGCCGATGCCTTCGAGAGGAACGTCGAACTCGAATACGAGCGCAACGGCGAGCGCTACCAGTTCCTCCGGTGGGGTCAGGGCGCCTTCGATGATTTCAAGGTGGTCCCGCCCGGCACCGGCATCGTGCACCAGGTCAACATCGAGTACCTGGCCCGGGTGGTCTTCGAGCGCAACGGCGTCGCCTACCCCGACACCTGTGTGGGCACCGACAGCCACACCACGATGGAAAACGGCCTGGGCGTGCTGGGCTGGGGCGTCGGCGGTATCGAGGCCGAGGCCGCGATGCTGGGCCAGCCGGTGTCGATGCTCATCCCCCGCGTCGTCGGCTTCAAGCTGACCGGCGAGATCAAGCCGGGTGTCACGGCCACCGACGTCGTGCTCACGGTCACCGACATGCTGCGCAAGCACGGTGTGGTCGGCAAGTTCGTCGAGTTCTACGGCAAGGGCGTTGCCGAGGTGCCGCTGGCCAACCGCGCCACGCTGGGCAATATGAGCCCCGAATTCGGTTCCACCGCAGCGATTTTCCCGATCGACGACGAGACCATCAAGTACCTGCGGCTGACCGGGCGGACCGACGAGCAGCTGGCGCTGGTCGAGGCTTACGCCAAAGCCCAGGGCATGTGGCACAACCCGGACTCCGAGCCGGTGTTCTCCGAGTACCTGGAGCTGGATCTGTCCACCGTGGTGCCGTCCATCGCCGGGCCGAAGCGCCCGCAGGACCGGATCGAGCTGACGGACGCCAAGAACGCGTTCCGCAAGGACATCCACAACTACGTCGAGGAGAACCACCCCACTCCGGAGACGAAGCTCGACGAGGCGGTCGACGAGTCGTTCCCGGCCAGCGACCCGGTGTCGCTGTCCTTCGCCGACGACGGCGCGGTTGATGCGCGTCCGTCGGCGGCCAACGGATCCGAGGGCCGGCCGAGCAAGCCGATCACGGTGAAATCCGCCGAACGCGGCGAGTTCGTCCTCGACCACGGCGCCGTCGTGGTTGCAGGCATCACCTCGTGCACGAACACCTCCAACCCGTCGGTCATGCTGGGAGCCGCACTGCTGGCCAAGAAGGCCGTCGAGAAGGGCCTGACCTCCAAGCCGTGGGTGAAGACCAACATGGCTCCCGGCTCCCAGGTGGTCACCGACTACTACAACAAGGCCGGCCTGTGGCCGTACCTGGAGAAGCTCGGCTACTACCTGGGCGGGTACGGCTGCACGACGTGCATCGGCAATACCGGCCCGCTGCCCGACGAGATCTCGGCCGCGATCAACGACAACGACCTCTCGGTGACCGCCGTGCTGTCCGGCAACCGCAACTTCGAGGGCCGCATCTCCCCCGACGTCAAGATGAACTACCTGGCGTCGCCGCCGCTGGTGATCGCGTACGGCATCGCGGGCACGATGGACTTCGACTTCGAGGTTGATCCGCTCGGGCAGGACACCGAGGGCAACGACGTCTTCCTGAAAGACATCTGGCCGACGACCGCGGAGATCGAAGACACCATCGCGTCCTCGATCAACCGGGAGATGTTCACCGACAGCTACGCCGACGTCTTCAAGGGCGACGACCGCTGGCGCTCGCTGCCCACCCCCGAGGGCAACACCTTCGAGTGGGACGAGGCCTCGACCTACGTCCGCAAGGCTCCGTACTTCGACGGCATGCCCGCCGAGCCGCAGCCGGTCAAGGACATCACCGGGGCCAGGGTGCTTGCCCTGCTTGGCGATTCGGTCACCACCGACCACATCAGCCCCGCCGGGAGCATCAAGAAGGGCACCCCGGCCGCGCAGTACCTGGAGGCCAATGGCGTCGAGCCCAAGGACTTCAACTCGCTGGGGTCGCGCCGCGGTAATCACGAGGTGATGATCCGTGGCACGTTCGCGAATATTCGGTTGAAGAACCAGTTGCTCGACGACGTGTCCGGCGGCTACACGCGCGATTTCACCCAGCCGGACGGGCCGCAGGCGTTCATCTACGACGCCGCGCAAAACTATGCGGCACAGAACATTCCGCTGGTGGTGCTGGGCGGAAAAGAGTACGGCTCCGGCTCGTCGCGCGACTGGGCGGCCAAGGGCACCAGCCTGCTGGGTGTGCGCGCGGTGATCACCGAGTCCTTCGAGCGCATCCACCGGTCGAACCTGATCGGCATGGGTGTGATCCCGCTGCAGTTCCCGGCCGGTGAGTCGGCGGCGTCGCTGAAGCTGGACGGCACCGAGGTCTTCGATATCACCGGGATCGAGGAGCTGAACAACGGCAAGACGCCGAAGACCGTTCACGTCACGGCGACGAAGGCCGATGGGTCCGCGGTGGAGTTCGACGCTGTGGTCCGCATCGACACCCCCGGCGAGGCCGACTACTACCGCAACGGCGGCATCCTGCAGTACGTGTTGCGCAACATGCTGCGGACCGGCTAGCGCCGACGTGCCCAGGGTCAGCGAGGATCATCTGGCGGCCCGCCGCCGCCAGATCCTCGACGGCGCACGGCGCTGCTTCGCCGAGTACGGCTACGAGCAGGCGACCGTGCGCCGGCTGGAGCAGACCATCGGTCTGTCACGCGGTGCGATCTTCCATCACTACCGCGACAAGGACACGTTGTTCTTCGCCCTCGCCCGCGAGGATGCCGCTCGGATGGCCGAGGTGGCGGCACGCGAGGGCCTCATCCAGGTGATGCGGGAGATGCTGGCCGCGCCCGATCAATTCGATTGGCTGGCCACACGATTGGAGATCGCCCGCAAGCTGCGCAACGACCCGGTTTTTCATCAGGGCTGGGTGGAGCGCTCAGCGGAGTTGGCCTCGGCGACCTCGGAGCGGTTGCGCCAGCAGAAGCAGGCCGGCCGGCTGCGCGACGACGTGGCACCCGACGTATTGCAGTGCTACCTGGACCTGGTGCTCGACGGACTGGTCGCACGGCTGGCGACGGGCGAGGACCCCCAGCGACTTTCGGCAGTGCTGGACCTGGTGGAGGATTCGGTGCGGGCCGACGACGCAGGCCGCCGGGCCTGACGGCACGCCACCGACCGGGCTAGCCGATCTGCTCCCGCAGGGACGCGAAATCGGCGAGGTCCCACACGTGGGTGAACCTGTTGCCCTCGACGCGGTAGATGGTGAACTCGGAGATGGTCACGGTACGGCCGGTCGGCTCGATCCCCTCGAAGACGCCGCGGTGGGTGCCGGTGACAGAGAAGTTCAGTGAGATGTGCGTCGCGTCGATGATCATGTTGCGCACCGTCCAACGCCAGTCCGGGAACGCCGCGACCAGTGGGGCGAACTGCGCGGTGACCGTCCGCGCGTCGGTGGGCGTGTCGTTGATGGAGATGATCGGGGCGTAGAACGTCGTCATGCGTTCGAAGTCATGATCGTTACAGGCGACGAGGTAGTCGAGATACAGGGACCGGAGCCGCTCGACGTCGCTTACCATCGTCTCGTTTCTGTTGTGCACTGTGCGCCAAACCTTTTCGCAGACGCGCGCCAGTGGGGTCGAGCGCTAGCGACGCGTGACGTGGTTGGGGCCGCCGCGGCTGCGCATCGTGGTCCCGGACTCGCGCAGCAGCGCGTGGATCGAACCGTACGAACGACCCGTCGACGCCACCAGCGTGCGAATGCTCGCGCCGCCCTCGTAGGCATTTCGCAGAGTGTCCAGCAACTGGTCTCGAGCTTCGTTGGGCTTCCTCATGATCACCCTCCCCGGTGAATCCGCGCCGATAGGCATGAGAGTAGAAGCGCGGGTCGGCGAGTTGGGGGGAATGACCGAAATCGTTTATGCCAGTTGTCAGGCGAGCTCGATGAGGTCCCGGTACTCGTCGGACCAGAAATCCTCGGTGCCGTCCGGGAGCAGCACCACCCGTTGCGGGTCGAGCGCTTCGGCGGCGCCCGGATCGTGGGTCACCAGCACGACTGCACCCTGGTAACTGCGCAGCGCGTCCAGAACCTGTTCGCGGGACGCGGGATCGAGGTTGTTGGTCGGCTCGTCGAGCAGCAGCACGTTCGCCGTCGACGCGACCAGACCCGCCAATGCCAGCCGGGTCTTCTCACCGCCGGACAGCGTGCCGGCCGGCTGTTCGAGCTGCGGACCGGTGAACATGAACGCGCCGAGCAGGCCGCGCAGGTCCTGCTCGCCGGTGTCCGGGGCGGCGTGGCGGATGTTCTCCCACACCGTCGCGTTGTTGTCGAGCGTGTCGTGTTCCTGTGCGAAATAACCGATCTTGAGCCCGTGGCCGGGTTCCAGTCCACCGGCATCGGGTGTTTCGGTGCCGGCGATCAACCGGAGCAGCGTGGTTTTACCGGCGCCGTTGAGGCCCAGCACCACGACGCGTGAGCCGCGGTCGATCGCGAGGTCGACGCCGGTGAACACCTCGAGGGAGCCGTAGTTCTTGGTCAGGCCTTTGACGACCAGCGGTGTCTTGCCGCACGGCGCGGGCGTCGGGAACTTGATCCGGGCCACCTTGTCGGCCACCCGCTCGGCGTCCAATTCGGCCATCATCCGCTCGGCGCGGCGCAGCATGTTCTGTGCGGCAACGGCTTTGGTGGCCTTCGCGCCCATCTTGGCGGCCTGGGTACGCAGCGCGCTGGCCTTCTTCTCGGCATTGGCGCGTTCACGGCGCCGGCGCTGCTCGTCGGTGGCCCGGGCGTCGAGATACTTCTGCCAGCCCATGTTGTAGACGTCGGCCTCGCCGCGCACGGCGTCGAGGAACCACACCCGGTTGACCACATCGGCGAGCAGGTCGACGTCGTGGCTGATCACGACAAGCCCGCCGCTGTGGTTCTGCAGGAAACCTCGCAGCCAGCCGATCGAGTCGGCATCGAGGTGGTTGGTGGGCTCGTCGAGCAGCAGGGTGGTGGCCGAACCGGAGCCAGTATCACTGGCGGCGAACAGGATCCGGGACAGCTCGACGCGCCTGCGCTGACCGCCGGACAGGGTGCGCAGCGGCTGGGTGAGCACCCGGTCGGGCAGACCGAGGCTCGCGCAGATGCGGCCCGCTTCGCTCTCGGCGGCGTACCCGCCGAGGGCGGCGAAGCGTTCCTCGAGCTGGCCGTAGCGGCGCACCGCCTTGTCGCGGGCGGCCTCGTCGACCACCTCGGCCATCAACACCTGCTGCTTCTCCAGATCCGACAGCAGCGTGTCCAGGCCGCGCGCCGACAGCACCCGGTCGCGGGCCAGCACGTCGAGGTCGCCTTCGCGAGGATCCTGCGGCAGGTAGCCGACGTCACCGGTGCGCACGACGGTGCCCGCGTAGGGCTCGCCCTCCCCCGCCAGGATGCGCATCGTCGTCGTCTTGCCTGCGCCGTTGCGGCCGACCAGACCGATGCGGTCGCCGGGCTGGATGCGCAGCGCCGGGCCTTCGGCGAGAAGCAGTGTGCGCGCGCCGGCGCGGACCTCCAGGTCCGTTGCGGTAATCACGCGCGCTACTCCTCTGTCTTCATCCCCGGGTCGCTTCGCTCCTGCCCCGAGGTGCTCTTACTTGTCGTCGGTGAAGACCGGGGCGCGGTTCTCGGCGCGCGCAGCAACCGCCTCTTCGAAGTTGGCGGTAAGCAGGCGCACATAAAGCTGCCCGAGGCCCTCGGCCTGCATATGCCCTTCCAGGCTACCGGCGTCTAGTCCACTCCACAGCGTCCGCTTGGTCAACTCGGTTCCGGGCCGGGAGAACGCCGCGATGCGGGCAGCGATCTCGAAGGCGGCCGGCAGCAGCTCCTCGTCGGGCACCTGACGGGACACCAGTCCGATCCGTTCGGCCTCCTGGGCGTCGACGTCACGCCCGGTGAGCATGATCTCGAAGGCCCGCGACGAGCCGATCGCCCGTGGCAGCAGATAGCTCAGTCCCAGTTCACTGGCGGTCAGCCCGTTATTGATGCCGGCCGCGCGGAAGTAGGCGCCGCTGGCCGCCACCCGGATGTCGGCGGCCAGGGCCAGACATAACCCGCCGCCGATCGCCGCGCCGTTCACCGCGGCGATGATCGGCTGGTGCAGCTTGCGCATGGCGAGAATCACATCGTCAAGCACGTCCATCGACCGCAGTCCGAACGACGGGCGGGTCAGCCCGGCGACGTGCGGGACCGAGCCTGCGGACTTGTGGTCGGCGCCCGACGAGAATCCCCGGCCGGCGCCGGTCAGCACGACCGCGCGCACGTCGTTGTCGTGCTTGAGTTCGGTGAGGACTTCCCGCAGCGGCAGCATGACGTCGAACGCCATGGAGTTCATCCGCTCGGGCCGGTTCAGGGTGACCAGAGCGATGTTGGGCTGCGGTTTTTCGACGAGGACGAAACCTGTGTCACGAATCACCCGTGCACGGTAACCCGCCTACTAGGTCAGGCGTCCTCGGACTGGGACGAGACTGCCGAGTCGACGTCGAACTCCTTGACCTGGCGGATGAGGTCCTCCAGCGCGGCGGGCGGAAGCGCACCGGCCTGGTTGAAGATCAGCTTGCCCTTCTTGAACGCCATCAGCGTCGGGATGGAGCGGATCTCGGCGGCGGCCGCCAGTTCCTGCTCGGCCTCGGTGTCGACCTTGCCGTAGACGACGTCCGGGTGCTGTTCCGACGACGCGGTGAAGGTCGGGGCGAAAGCCCGGCACGGTCCGCACCACGACGCCCAGAAGTCAACCAGCACGATGTCGTTGCCGGTGATGGTGTCGTTGAAGTTCTGTGCGGTCAGGTCTTGGGTAGCCACGTCAGTCCTAACGTCTGGTTGTCGCTGTGTGTTCCCTGTAGCTCTCAATACAAACGGGGTGGCTCTCAATACAAACGGGCCAGCGCACTGGCCGCATCGAAACCGCCGAACTCGTCGAGCTTGCCGTCGCGCAGGTGGTTGACCCACGCCGGGTCGGCGAGCAGGGCACGCCCGACCGCGACGATGTCGAACTCGCCTGCCTCGAACTGGTCGAGCAGCCGGTCGATGGGCGACCGCGGGATCGGCCCGCCGCCCGCACCGGGGTTGAACTCGGTCTCCAGGCCCACCGACCCGACGGCGATGACGGGCAGGCCGGTCATCTTCTTGGTCCAGCCGGCCAGGCTCAGTTGCGGGTCCTCGCCGGGGAAGCCCGGCAGGTAGTGCCGTCGCGTCGACGGGTGCAGTATGTCCACGCCGGCCTCGACCAGCGGGGCCAGCAGTTGCTCGAGTTCTGCTGCGCTGCCGGCCACCTGCGCGTCGTAGCGGTTCATCTTCCACTGCGAGAAGCGGTAGATGATCGGGAAGCCGGGACCCACGGCCGCACGCACCGCAGCGACCACCTCGGCCGGGAACCGGGTGCGCGCCGCCAGCGAGCCGCCGTAGCCGTCGGTGCGGTGATTGGTGTGCTCCCAGAGGAATTGGTCGAGCAGGTAGCCGTGGGCGCCGTGGATCTCGACGGCGTCGAAGCCGGCCGCCGCAGCGTTGGCAGCCGCCAGCGCGTACGCCTGCGCGAGCGCAGGCAACTCTTCGGCGTCCAGCGCGCGGCCGGTCGCTCCGCCGCCGATGTCGATGCCCGAGGGGCTGACCGGCGTCTGGTCGGGACGGTCCCCGTCGTGGACACCGCGCGCGACGCCCTGATGCCAGAGCTGGGCGGCGATCGTCGCACCCTCGGCGTGCACGGCGTCGGTGACTGCGCGCCAGCCGGCCAGCACGTCGTCGCCGTCCAGGTTCGGGATGCGGTCCGGCCAGCCGGCGGCGGGATGCGGGATCCGAACGCCCTCAGTGATGATCAGTCCGGTTCCGCCGGCCGCGCGGCGGCCGTAGTAGGCGGCGACGTCGGCTCCCGGGACACCGTCCGGCGATGCGGCGCGGGTC
The DNA here is from genome assembly GCF_008329905.1 of Mycobacterium sp. ELW1. Taxonomy (NCBI): domain Bacteria; kingdom Bacillati; phylum Actinomycetota; class Actinomycetes; order Mycobacteriales; family Mycobacteriaceae; genus Mycobacterium; species Mycobacterium sp. ELW1. The sequence goes on from NZ_CP032155.1 coordinate 3,457,571, forward strand.
ATCGGTGCCATCGCAAACCGGTTGGGCACGGTCAGCGATCCGACGGTCAACGGGGTGAACAGCTCCTGCACGCGGGCATCATCCATGATCGTGTGCAACACCGCCGTCGACCGCGTTGATTCCGCGCCGGAAGAAGTCGGCGATGTCGGTGGCGAGGGTGTCGACGTCGGCGGCGAGATCGAGTGCGCGCACGGCGCCGAAGGGCGCGTTCCACAGCGGCCCGGTGCGCGGTGCGGTGGTGAAGTCCCACGGGCCGACGTAGGCGTACGGCAGTTCGTGGAAATCGTCGCCTGCCGAGACCCCGTAATTGACCTCGTCGACTGTGGCCGCGACGTCGAGGTGTTCGGGCCAGAGCACCGGATGCGCTTCTGGCAGAGCGGCTTTGATCGCGAACCCGCCGGCGTACAGGCTGCGGTAGATGGTGTCGGCGGCGCCGGTGTCGATGTCGAGAACGGTGTCGGGCTCCAATTCGGCGACCGCGCGATACACCGAGGCGGGCGGCGGACCGACATCGAGCCCGGTGGCGGCGGCCAGGTCACGCACCCGGCCCGCCAGCGGGATGCTGCCATCCGGCCACACCAGCGTGGTCCCGCGCACCGCGACCGCCAGCGTGGTGGCGGTGAAGCCATCCGGACGAACAGCCAGCCGGATCGTCCCCGTCGCGCGGTACTGCGGCCCGGCAAGGAAACTCTCGGCGACGCCGTGCAATTGACGCCGGGCGGCCACCACTGTGGGTTCTGCGATCACTGCGCCGTTCCTCGGGTGCGCTCGATCAGCGCCACCGCACGCTCGCGGGCGCGATCGGCGTTGGTGAGCAATTGATCTCGGCGGCCGGGCCACCAGAACAGCTCGAAGCCCAGCAGCACCAGGTACACGCAGGACGCGATAAGGTCACGCGTCGAGCCGAATACCGCGTCCCACGCGGTAATTCCGATCGCGACCACGAGGATCAGGGGCAGCACCCACCGGAATGGCCGCCCGGTCTCGGCGGACCTGCGCAGGCCGTCGGCGTAGTCCACCACCGGCTGCGCCAGGGCGGGGTCGCCGATACGGCCGCCCCAGCGGGTGACCCCGGCTACGCGCACTCGATGCTCCCCGGTCAGCGCCGTGGCGCCGGGCCAGTACCTGGCCATCCGCAGTCCCAGCCAGATGCCGTAGATCACCGCGACGATGGCGCCGGCCAGCAATCCGGCGAACCACCAGCCGGAGTCCAGCCACGCCAACAGGCCGATGACGACACCGGCGCCCACGCCGACCATGACAGCCCGCATGACTGCGCCGCCGCGCCACATGAAGGCGGGGACGGTGAGCATCAGCTCAGATTAGACAGTGAATCCCAGCGCGCGGAGCTGTTCGCGGCCGTCCTCGGTGATCTTGTCCGGGCCCCACGGCGGGTTCCACACCCAGTTGATCTTGGCCTCACTGACCAGGCCGGCCCCGACCAGCGCGGTGAGCGTCTGGTCTTCGATCACATCGGTCAGCGGGCAGGCCGCCGAGGTCAGTGTCATGTCGATGAGCGCCACCGTTCCGGCGTCGCCCTTCTCGACGTTGAGGTCGTAGACCAGGCCGAGGTCGACGACGTTGATCCCCAGTTCGGGATCCACCACGTCGCGCATGGCTTCCTCGATGTCGTCGAGCAGCGGATTGGGCAGCTGATCGGAATCAGTCATCGCTTGTCCTCCAAGTCTTTTCGATGCGATGCCTGGGCCACCGCGTCTTTGAACGCCAGCCAGCCCAGCAGCGCGCACTTCACCCGGGCCGGATACTTCGCCACACCGGCGAACGCCACTCCGTCGCCGAGCACGTCCTCGTCGCCCTCGACGGTTCCCCGCGACGACACCATCTCGGTGAACGCCGCCACCGTCTTCAGGGCGTCCCCGACGGTCAGCCCGATCACCTGGTCGGTCAGCACCGAGGTGGCCGCCTGGCTGATCGAGCACCCCTGGCCGTCGTAGGAGATATCGATGACCTGTTCGCCGTCCTCGGACAGCGCCACCCGCAACGTCACTTCGTCGCCGCACGTCGGATTGACGTGATGCACCTCGGCGCCGAACGGCTCACGCAGCCCGCGGTGGTGTGGGTGCTTGTAGTGGTCCAGGATCACTTCCTGGTACATCTGCTCGAGTTTCACTCAATCCCGCCCAAAGAACTCGATGGCCCGCTTGACGCCCGTCACCAGACGATCCACCTCGTCGACGGTGTTGTAGACGGCGAACGATGCGCGGGCGGTGGCGGCGATGCCGAACCGGCGGTGCAGCGGCCACGCGCAGTGGTGCCCGACACGCACGGCCACGCCGTCGTCGTCGAGCACCTGGCCTACGTCGTGGGCATGCACACCGTCGACGACGAAACTCACCGGCGAACCGCGGTGTTCCATGCTGGTCGGCCCGATGATGCGCACCTGCGGAATCGCTCCGAGACCTTCCAGCGCGGCGGCCACCAACTCGTTCTCGTGCGCTTCGACCGCGGCCATCCCGATCTTGTCCAAATACCGTGCGGCCGCACCCAATCCGACCACCTGCGAGGTCATCGGCGTGCCCGCCTCGAATCGCTGCGGTGCGGGCGCATAGGTGGCGCCCTCCATCGTGACGGTCTCGATCATCGACCCACCGGTGAGGAACGGCGGCATCGCGTCGAGCAGCTCACGTCGGCCGTACAGCACGCCGATACCGGTGGGGCCGAGCATCTTGTGTCCGGAGAACGCGGCATAGTCGACGTCAAGGCCGTGGAAGTCCACCGGCTGATGCGGCACCGACTGGCAGGCGTCCAGCACGGTCAGCGCACCGACAGACCGGGCCCGCCGGACAATCTCGGCGACGGGTGCCACCGCGCCGGTGACGTTCGAATGATGGCTGAACGCAACGACTTTCACTCGCTCGTCGAGCTGCAACGAATCGAGATCGATGCGGCCGTCGTCGGTCACGCCGTACCAGCGCAGGGTCGCCCCGGTGCGGCGGGCGAGCTCCTGCCAGGGAATCAGGTTGGCGTGGTGTTCCAGCTCGGTGGTGACGATGACGTCGCCGGGACCGACCACCTTCTCGAATCGCTTGTCCCCCAGCACGTACGAGACCAGGTTGAGCGACTCGGTGGCGTTCTTGGTGAACACCAGCTCGTCGGTGTCGGCACCGACGAAGGACGCGATATCGGCACGGCCCTGCTCGTAGGCGTCGGTCGACTCCTCCATCAGCTGGTGCGCACCGCGATGCACCGCGCCGTTGGATGTGGTCAGGAACTCCCGCTCGGCATCGAGAACCTGCAGCGGTTTCTGCGACGTCGCCCCGGAATCCAGGTAGGCCAGCTGGTGTCCGCCCCGCATCACCCGACTGAGGATCGGGAAATCCGCGCGGATACCCACGACGTCCAGATCGACCGAGGCGGTCATGTCAGGCTCCTGCCGCCGCCTGGGTGAAGCGCACGTAGCCGTTCTCTTCCAGCTCGTCGGCCAGCTCGGCGCCGCCGGACTCGACGATCCGGCCGTCGACGAAGACGTGGACGAACTGCGGGTGGATGTAGCGCAGGATCCGGGTGTAGTGCGTGATCAGCAGGACACCGGCATGTTCGGCCTCGGCGTAGCGGTTGACACCTTCGGAGACCACGCGCAGGGCGTCGACGTCCAGGCCGGAGTCCGTCTCGTCGAGGATCGCGATCTTCGGCTTCAGCAGACCCAGCTGCAGGATCTCGTGGCGCTTCTTCTCGCCACCGGAAAAGCCTTCGTTCACACTGCGTTCGGCGAACTGCGGGTCGATCTCCAGATCGGTCATCGCCGACTTGACTTCCTTGACCCAGTGCCGCAGCTTCGGGGCCTCGCCGCGGACCGCGGTCGCCGCGGTGCGCAGGAAGTTCGACATCGACACCCCGGGCACCTCGACCGGGTACTGCATGGCCAGGAACAGGCCGGCGCGGGCGCGTTCGTCGACGCTCATCGCCAGCACATCCTCACCGTCGAGCGTGATCGATCCCGACGTGACGTGGTACTTGGGATGACCGGCGATCGAATACGACAGCGTGGACTTCCCGGAACCGTTGGGGCCCATGACCGCATGGGTCTCCCCCGAATTCACGGTCAGGTTGACGCCCTTGAGGATCTCCTTCTCGGTGCCGTCCTCGTTGGCGACGCTGACGTGAAGATCCTTGATTTCCAAAGTGCTCATGGCTGTGTGGCTTTCGACTCAGTGATGGCAAGTTCTCGTTCGATGGCATCGGTCAGGCGCTCGCGCACCTCGGGGACCGCGATTTTGGCGATGATCTCGTTGAAGAAACCGCGCACCACCAGCCGGCGGGCTTGCGCCTCCGGGATGCCGCGGGCGCGCAGGTAGAACAGCTGCTCGTCGTCGAAACGGCCGGTGGCACTGGCGTGCCCGGCGCCGACGATCTCGCCGGTCTCGATCTCCAGGTTGGGCACCGAGTCGGCACGCGCGCCGTCGGTGAGCACCAGGTTGCGGTTGACCTCGAAGGTGTCGGTGCCGGTGGCCTCGGCCCGGATCAGCACGTCGCCCACCCAGACGGTATGCGCATCGGGCTTCTTGGAATCCGGATCCCCTTGCAGCGCACCCTTGTACAGCACGTCCGACTTGCAGTTCGGTTGCGCGTGGTCGACCAGCAGCCGCGACTCGAAGAACTGCCCGGCGTCGGCGAAGTAGGTGCCGAGCAGCTTGGCGTCGCCGCCGGGGCCGGTGAACCGCACGGTGGTCGAGGTCCGCACCACGTCACCGCCGAGGGTGACGTTGACGTGGCCGAGGACCGAGTCCTTGCCGAGCTTGGCGTGGTGCGCGCTCACGTGCACCATGTCGTCGGCGAAGTCGGCGATCCAGATGACGCCCAGGCCGGCGGAGTCGCCGACGATGATCTCGACGTTGTCGGCGTAGGTACCGCTGCCGCGCAGGTCGACGACGACGATCGCCCGGGACAACTCCTCGACCCGGATCTGCAGGTGACCGTAGGCCACGGCGCCCTCACCGGGGCCGTCGACGGTGATCTCGATGGGCTCGGCCACCTCGGTGTCGCGCGCGACGGTCACCACCGTCGCCGAGTTGAACGACGAGAACGCCTGCGCGGCAACCCGATCGCTGGGCACCCCGCCCTGGCCCAGTCGCTCGTCACCGCGCCGGACGGTCTCGACCGTGACACCGGGACGCTCGGTCACCGTGATCGCGGCGGTGCCATTGGCGACGGCCGAACCGTCGTGCAGGCCACGAAGTCGCTTCAGCGGGGTGAACCGCCACAGCTCGTCGCGACCGCCGGGCACCTCGAAGGCGTCGACGTCGAACGAGCTGAATTGCTCGCCCTTGTTGGCGGCAGTGAGGCGCGAACCCTCCACTGCCTTAGTCAGATTGCTCATATATGTTTCCCGTCGCTTCGCTCGCCCGAGCTAGCCGACAGCGCCTTCCATTTGCAGCTCGATCAGCCGGTTCAACTCCAGTGCGTATTCCATGGGCAGCTCCTTGGCGATCGGCTCGACGAAGCCGCGCACGACCATCGCCATTGCCTCGTCCTCGGTCATGCCGCGGCTCATCAGGTAGAACAGCTGATCCTCGCTGACCTTCGACACGGTGGCCTCGTGGCCCATCGTGACGTCATCCTCGCGGATGTCGACGTAGGGGTAGGTGTCGCTACGGCTGATGGAGTCGACCAGCAGCGCATCGCATTTCACGCTCGCACGTGATCCGTGCGCGCCCTTGTTGACCTGGACCAGGCCGCGGTAGGACGCCCGGCCACCGCCACGGGCCACTGACTTGGACACGATGTTGCTCGACGTGTACGGGGCCAGGTGCAGCATCTTGGCGCCGGTGTCCTGATGCTGTCCCTCGCCGGCGAAGGCCACCGAGAGAACCTCGCCCTTGGCGTGCTCGCCGGTCATCCACACCGCCGGGTACTTCATCGTGACCTTCGAACCGATGTTGCCGTCGACCCACTCCATGGTGGCGCCGGCCTCGGCGCGGGCACGCTTGGTGACCAGGTTGTAGACGTTGTTCGACCAGTTCTGGATGGTCGTGTAACGGCAACGGCCACCGGGCTTCACGATGATCTCGACGACCGCGGAGTGCAGCGAGTCGCTCTTGTAGATCGGCGCGGTACACCCCTCGACGTAGTGCACGTAGGCGTCTTCGTCGACGATGATCAGCGTCCGCTCGAACTGGCCCATGTTCTCGGTGTTGATCCGGAAGTAGGCCTGCAGCGGGATGTCGACGTGCACGCCCTTGGGGACGTAGATGAACGAACCGCCCGACCACACCGCGGTGTTGAGCGCGGAGAACTTGTTGTCCCCGGCCGGGATCACGGTGCCGAAGTACTGCCGAAACAGTTCCGGGTGCTCACGCAGGCCCGAGTCAGTGTCCAGGAAGATCACGCCCTGGGCCTCGAGGTCCTCGCGGATCGAGTGGTAGACCACCTCGGACTCGTACTGCGCGGCAACACCGGAGACCAGGCGCTGCTTCTCCGCCTCCGGGATACCGAGCCGGTCGTAGGTGTTCTTGATGTCGGCGGGCAGGTCATCCCAGGTGGCGGCCTGCTTCTCGCTGGAGCGCACGAAGTACTTGATGTTGTCGAAATCGATGCCCTCGAGGTTGGATCCCCAGTTCGGCATCGGCTTCTTGTCGAACGTGCGCAATGCCTTGAGCCGGATGTCGAGCATCCAGTCCGGCTCGCTCTTCTTGCCGGAGATGTCGCGCACCACAGCCTCGGACAGCCCGCGCTGTGCGCTGGCACCCGCAACGTCGGAGTCCGACCAGCCGTAGCCGTACTTGCCCAGCGAAGCGATGGTTTCTTCCTGGGTCAGCGGCTCGGCCGTCTTGGCTTCCGGTGTGAGTGTCATGGTGACGCCCTTCTGGTCTAGTGGTGTGCCGGGGTGAGCGGCACGTGGGTGGTGCAGGCGCAGTCGCCGTTGGCGATCGTCGCCAGGCGCTGGACGTGGGTGCCGAGTACCTCCGACATGGCTTGCTGCTCGGCTTCGCACAGTTCCGGAAACTCTTCGGCGACATGCGAGACCGGGCAGTGGTGCTGGCAGATCTGGATCCCCTGCATGGGCCCGCCCACCCGCGTCGTCGTCGCCGCATAGCCGGCCTTGGTCATCGCGTCGGCGACCCGCTCCGCAGTGGATTCAATGTCGTCGGGGCCCTGGGTTACTCCCGCGAGGATGGCGTCGATACGGCGCCGGGCGAACGTCTGCACCGCCTGGTCACCGCCGATCTCGCGCAATTGGCGGATCGCGGCGGACGCCAGGTCGTCGTAGGTGTGCTCCAGCTTGGCCCGTCCGGCCGCGGTGAGCCGGTAGCGCTTGGCGGGCCGGCCGCGGCCTGCCTGCTGCCACGCCGCCGCCGCGTTGGCCTGGGCGTCGCCCGCCTCGATCAGAGCGTCGAGGTGCCGGCGCACACCAGCGGCGGAGATGCCCAGCCGCCGGCCGATCTCGGCGGCGGTGATCGATCCCGACTCGAGCAGGAGCTGCACAATTGCCCGGCGGGTCTGCCCGTCATGCACAGCGGTGCCCACCACGGGCACAGCGTCAGCATCGGACGGGAATTTCACAACACCAGTGTTACGCAATTGCCCGAACAGGTCTAGCAAGGGCACCCTTAGCAAGCTGAGGGCGAAAAAGCCGCCCGTTAGAGTGCTGTGGTGGCAGCCCGCCAGCTTTCGCTGAGTTCCTCAATCGCCCGTCTGCACGGCGATGAACGCACCGTTGGCGCACCACTCAACGACGCCGAATTCCGCGCCATGCGCCGGACCCGGTTGTTCGGTGCCACCGGAACAGTACTGATGGCAATCGGTGCGCTCGGCGCCGGCGCCCGCCCCGTCGTGCAGGACCCCACCTTCGGGGTGCGGCTGCTGAACCTGCCGTCGCGCATCCAGACCGTCTCACTGACCATGACCACCACCGGTGCGGTGATGATGGCGTTGGCCTGGCTGATGCTCGGCCGCTTCGCCCTGGGCAGCCGCCGGATGTCGCGCAGTCAGCTTGATCACACCCTGCTGCTGTGGGTCATCCCGCTGCTGATCGCTCCGCCGATGTACAGCAAGGACGTCTACTCCTATCTGGCGCAGAGCCAGATCTCGGCCAATGGGCTCAATCCCTACAAGGTCGGGCCCGCCCCCGGACTGGGTCTGGACCACGTCTTCACCCTGTCGGTGCCCAGCCTGTGGCGCGAGACGCCTGCGCCGTACGGCCCGCTGTTCTTGTGGGTGGGACGCGGGATCTCGGCCCTGACCGGGGAGAACATCGTCGCCGCTGTCCTGAGTCACCGCGTGGTGGTGCTGCTCGGCGTCGGGATGATCGTGTGGGCGGTGCCGCGCCTGGCCCGCCGCTGCGGCGTCGCCGAGGTCAGCGCGCTGTGGCTCGGTGCGGCCAACCCGCTGCTGCTGATGCATCTGGTCGCCGGCATCCACAACGAGGCGCTGATGCTGGGCCTGATGCTCACCGGAACCGAATTCGCGCTGCGCGGCATCGACTCCGCCAAGCCACTGTGGCCACGGCCGATGCACTGGCCGCACGGGCGGGACCAGTGGGCGCAGTGGATGCCGCCGGCGATGCTGGTGTTGGGCTCGATGCTGATCACGATGTCGTCCCAGGTGAAGTTGCCGGGCCTGTTGGCCCTGGGCTTTGTGGGGATGGCCCTGGCGTACCGCTGGGGGTCCACCATCACGGCGTTCCTTCTGGCCAGCGCGTTCATGGGGTCGCTGTCGCTGGTGGTGATGGCGATTATCGGCTGGGCCAGCGGCCTGGGCTTCGGCTGGGTTTTCACACTCGGCACCGCCAACGTGGTGCGCAGCTGGATGTCCCCGCCGACGCTGCTGGCGCTGGGCACCGGCCAGGTGGGAATTCTGCTCGGGCTGGGTGACCACACCACCGCCGTGCTGTCGCTGACCCGCGCCATGGGTGTGCTGATCATCATGATCACCGTCACCTGGCTGCTGCTGGCCGTGATGCGAGGCCGGTTGCATCCGGTCGGCGGCCTCGGTGTGGCGCTGGGCGCGACCGTCCTGCTGTTTCCGGTCGTGCAGCCCTGGTACCTGCTGTGGGCGATCATCCCGCTGGCCGCCTGGGCCACCAGGCCGGGCTTCCGCATCGCGACCATCGCGGTGTCGCTCGTCGTCGGGATATTCGGGCCCACCGCCAACGGCGACCGTTTCGCACTGTTCCAGATCGTCGACGCCACCCTGGCCAGCACGGTGATCGTGCTGATGCTGATCGCGGTGACGTTCCACCGGCTGCCCTGGCGCACAGTGCCCGGGACCAACGAAACGTTCAGCGGTCAGGAGCCCGACACCTCGGCCACCCCGGAGTCCGGCACACCCTCGCCGGAGCCACCGACCGAACCACCGGCGCCGCGCCCGGCGCCCGGCGCATACGCTGACTCACCGTGAGTTCCGGCCGCGAAATCCCCGTGCGACTGCGCGGGGTGTCCAAGCACTATGGGTCGACGACGGCCGTGGCGAATCTCGACCTCGAGGTGCACGCGGCCGAAGTGCTGGCCCTGCTGGGCCCGAACGGGGCGGGCAAGACCACGACCGTCGAGATGTGCGAGGGCTTCACCCGGCCCGACGGCGGGACCATCGAGGTGCTGGGCCTGGACCCGGTCACCGACAACGCGCGAGTGCGCGAGCGGATCGGCGTCATGCTGCAGGGCGGCGGCGGTTACCCGGCCGCGCGGGCCGGCGAGATGCTGAACCTGGTGGCCTCCTACGCCGCCAACCCGCTCGACCCGGCCTGGCTGCTGGACACGTTGGGGCTGACCGAGGCCGCCCGCACCACCTACCGCAGGCTCTCCGGCGGCCAGCAGCAGCGGCTGGCGCTGGCGTGCGCCCTGGTCGGCCGGCCCGAGCTGGTCTTCCTCGACGAGCCCACCGCCGGCATGGACGCGCACGCGCGGCTGGTGGTGTGGGAGCTCATCGACGCGCTGCGCCGCGACGGCGTGACGGTGGTGCTGACCACCCACCAGCTCAAGGAGGCCGAGGAGCTCGCCGACCGGATCGTGATCATCGACCACGGCTCGGCGGTCGCGTCGGGCACGCCCGCGGAGCTGATGAACTCCGGCGCCGAAGGTCAGTTGCGATTCTCGGCACCCCGTCAGCTCGACCTGTCGCTGTTGATCGCTGCGTTACCGGAAGGCTATGCGGCCAAAGAGGTTTCGCCCGGCGAATACCTGGTGGAGGGCAAGATCGACCCGCAGGTGCTGGCGACCGTCACCGCGTGGTGCGCGCGGCTCGACGTGCTGGCCACCGATGTCCGGGTCGAGCAGCGCAGCCTCGAAGACGTGTTCCTGGAGTTGACCGGTAGGGAGTTGCGGTCATGACGAGTGAGCTCTTCCCGCCGGGCACCTTCGCGCCCGACCCGCGGCCCAGCACCGTGCCGCGGATGCTGGCCGCGCAGTACGGCCTCGAGCTGAAGCTGTTGTTGCGCAACGGCGAACAGCTGTTGCTGACGATGTTCATCCCGATCACCCTGCTGATCGGGCTCACCCTGTTGCCGTTCGGCTCGTTCGGCGCGCACCGGGTCGCGGTGTTCGTTCCGGCGATCATGGCGTTGGCGGTGATCTCGACGGCCTTCACCGGCCAGGCGATCGCCGTCGCGTTCGACCGCCGCTACGGGGCGCTGAAACGGTTGGGCGCCACCGCACTTCCGGTGTGGGGCATCATCGCCGGTAAATCCCTGGCCGTGGTGACGGTGGTGTTCCTGCAGGCACTGCTGCTCGGCGGCATCGGTTTGGGGCTGGGCTGGCGTCCGCATCCGGTCGGCCTGCTGCTCGGCGCGGTGGTGATCGCACTGGGCACCGCGGGGTTCGCGGCGATGGGCCTGCTGCTGGGCGGCACGCTGCGCGCCGAGATCGTGCTGGCCGTCGCCAACCTGCTGTGGTTCGTGTTCGCCGGGTTGGGGGCGTTGACCCTGGAGACCGGGGCGATTCCGCGCGGGGTGGCCTGGGTGGCGCGGCTGACGCCGTCCGGGGCGCTCACCGAAGCACTGACCCGGGCCATGTCGCTGTCCGTGGACTGGTTCGGTATCGCGGTGCTGGCGGTGTGGGGCCTGGTGTCGGCGCTGGCGGCACTGCGCTGGTTCCGGTTCACCTGAGCTGATCCCTACTACAGGGCGTAGTTAGACGTCCTCTACGATCAGGCCGTGCCCGTCGGACGGTTTTTTCTGCGGCTGGTGGACCTGCTGCCACTGCCGAGCCTGTGCGTCCAGCGCATCATCGCCGCCGCGGTCATCCTGACCCAGGGCGGGATCGCCGTCACCGGTGCCATCGTCCGGGTCACCGCATCCGGGTTGGGCTGCCCCACCTGGCCGCAGTGCTTCCCCGGCAGCTTCGTCCCGGTCCCGCACGCCGAAGTGCCGGTCATCCACCAGGCCGTCGAGTTCGGCAACCGGATGATCACCTTCCTCGTCGTGCTCACCGCGATCCTGGCCGTGCTGGCCGTCACCCGCGCCCGCCGCCGCCGGGAGGTGCTGATCTACGCCTGGCTGATGCCGGCGTCGACGGTGGTGCAGGCGGTGCTCGGCGGGATCACCGTGCTGGCCGGGCTGGCGTGGTGGACGGTCGCGATCCACCTGCTCGCGTCGATGGCGATGGTGTGGCTGGCCACCCTGCTCTACGTCAAGATCGGCGAGCCCGACGACGGCATCTCGACCGCGCTGGTGCCCAAACCGCTGCGCCATCTGACCGTGCTCGGCGCACTGACGCTGGCCGCGACGCTGACGACTGGGACCCTGGTCACCGGCGCAGGCCCGCACGCCGGCGACAAGAGTCCGCAGCGTTCGGTACCGCGCCTCGAGGTCGAGATCCTCACGCTGGTGCACATGCACTCGACGCTGTTGATCGCCTACCTGGCGCTGCTAGTCGGGCTGGCCGCCGGTTTGCAGGCGGTGTTCGCGCCGCGGTCCATCATGAAGCGGTTGGCGGTGCTCGTCTGTTTGGTGCTGGCCCAAGGACTGGTCGGCGCGGTGCAGTTCTTCACCGGCGTGCCTGCCGCACTGGTGGCCGTGCACGTCGCGGGCGCGGCGGCCTGCACCGCGGCCACCGCGGCGCTATGGGCGTCGATGCGACAGCGGGCCGAGCCCAAGACGCTCACACGCTGACTCCACCTCGAGCGCGAACGCACGCTGCTGCAGGTCGCGGGTCCGCTCGTCGAGCTGTCCCCAGCCAAGCCCGGGCTCGATGACCTCGAGCTCCAGCAGCACCGGATTTTCCGCGCCACCAATGAGATCCACGCGGGCGTAGAGCAGCTCGGTGGTGGCGATGCCCAGGTGCGCGCACGCGGCGTCCAGCGCGGCGACGCCGACATCCCACATCGCGAAGTCGGGATCGGCCGATGTCAGTTTCTCGGCGACGTAGGTGCCCGACTCGTCCAACAGGGCCTGCTCGCCTTCGGGCGGCAGCATCGGCCCTTTGGTGAAGGCATGCGACTGCCGTCCGCCGAGGAACACCAGCGCGGTCTCCCCCTGCTCGACGCGGGCGTCGTACGGCTGCACCAACGCGGTGCGCCCGGAGTCCTGCAGTGCGGCGACGTGTGCGCGCGCCGCGGCCCGGTCCACGAACCGGCCGGTGTCGATCGAGCCCGCGCCGATCGCGGGCTTGACCACGATCTCGCCCTTGGGCAGCGTGACCTTCTGGCCGGGTTCGACGAAGTGCGACGGGATGGTGGGCACCCCGGCCTCGGCAAGATCCCGCAGGTAGTGCTTGTCGCTATTCCACGCCACGACATCGGGGGCGTTGAGCAGGTGGCGGACCCGCCGGGTCCAGGCCAGGAATTCCTCGCGGCGTTCGGCGTAATCCCAGGCGGCGCGCAGGATCACCAGGTCGGCGGTCTCGGTCTGCGGGTCGTCCCAGGACAGCCAGCGGGCGTGCAGCCCGCGGGTGCGCAGGGCGGCGATCAGGCCGTCGTCGTCGCCGTCGCCGGAGACGAGCTGCGGACAGCCCGCCAGCACGATGCTCGGATGGAAGACATCGGGACGTGCCAGATTCGGGCGAGGGCTCACAGCGGGGATGATAGTGACATGCACGCAATCGAAGTCGCCGAGACGGGCGGCCCCGAGGTCCTGAACTACGTCGAGAAGCCGCAGCCCACACCCGGCCCGGCCGAGGTGCTCATCCAGGCGGACGCGATCGGCGTCAACTACATCGACACCTATTTCCGGTCCGGCCTCTATCCGCGGGAGCTGCCGTTCGTGGTGGGCACCGAGGTGTGCGGCACGATCGTCGCGGTCGGTGACGACGTCGCGGCCATCACGCCCGGCGACCGGGTGGTCACCGCGGTGGCATCCGGCGCCTATGCCGAGTTCTGCACCGCCCCGGCCGATTTCGTTGCCTACGTGCCCGATTCGGTGCCGTCGGACGCCATCGCCTCGGCGCTGCTGAAGGGCATGACCGCGCACTACCTGATCAAGTCGGTGTACGCGGTGCAGGCCCGCGATTTCGTCCTCGTGCACGCCGGGGCCGGCGGCGTCGGCCTGATCCTGACCCAGTGGGCCACCAGCCTGGGCGCCCGGGTGATCACCACCGCCTCCAGCCCGCAGAAGGCGGAGCTGTCCCGGCAGGCAGGCGCGATCGAGGTGCTCGACTACCCCGAGGACCCCGCCGAGTTCGCCGCCACGATCCGCGACCTCACCAACGGGCACGGCGTGGCCGCCGTCTACGACGGTGTCGGCAAGACCACATTCGACGCCAGCCTCGCGAGCCTGGCGATTCGCGGCACGCTGGCGTTGTTCGGCGCCTCCAGCGGACCCGTACCGCCGGTGGATCCGCAGCGGCTCAATGCCGCCGGGTCGGTGTTCCTCATACGGCCCAACCTCGCCCACTTCACCCGCACGCCGGACGAATTCGCGTGGCGCGCGGGTGAACTATTGGATGCGATCGCGTCCGGCGCCATCACGATCACGGTCGGTGGCCATTACCCGCTGGCCGAAGCCGCCCAGGCGCACCGGGATCTGCAGGGCCGCAAGACGACCGGCTCGATCGTGCTGCTGCCTCAGAACTAGCTGAACAGCGTCGGCAGCGCCAGCGCCGAGTCGACGGCGAGTGCGACGAACACCAGCGCCAGGTAGTTGTTCGACTGCAGGAACAGTCGCAGCGGCTTGACCGGGTTGCCGCGGCGCACACCGGCATGCAGGCGGTGCGCCATGATCAGGAACCAGACGCCGGCCAGTGCGGCCACCGAGCCGTACAGCCAGCCGCAGGCCGGCGCGAGCGCCAGCGTGGCGATCACGGTCAGCCAGGTGTAGATCAGGATCTGCTTGGTGACCTGCAACTCGGTGGCCACCACCGGCAGCATGGGCACGCCGGCGGCGCGGTAGTCGTCCTTGTACTTCATCGCCAGCGCCCAGGTGTGCGGCGGCGTCCAGAAGAAGATGATCGCGAACATCACCAGCGCCTGCCAGCCGATCGTGTCGGTGACGGCCGACCAGCCGATCATCACGGGCATGCAGCCGGCCGCCCCGCCCCACACCACGTTCTGCGAGGTGCGGCGCTTGAGCAGCAGGGTGTAGACGAGCACGTAGAAGGCGATGGTTGCCGCGGCCAGGTGCGCCGAGAGCAGGTTGGTGGTCCACCACAGCCAGAAGAACGATCCGACCGAGAGCGTCAGCCCGAACACCAGGGCGTGGCTGCGGGGCACGGTCGCGCGGGCCAGCGGCCGCCGTTCGGTGCGCTTCATCACCTTGTCGATGTCGGCGTCGGCCACGCAGTTGAGCGTGTTGGCGCCGGCTGCGGCCAGCAGACCACCGAACAGGGTGTTGAGAATGAGCGGCAGGTCGACGGTGCCGCGGCCGGCCAACAGCATGGCCGGAATGGTGGTGACGAGCAGCAGTTCGATGACCCGCGGTTTGGTCAGGGCGAGGTATCCCAGGAGCCTGTCGCGGAACCGAATGGGCGCCCCGTCAACGAGGTGCACTTCGCGAACTCTCACGCAACTGACTCCTGACCAGACGATCTACTACAGAGGATGGTAGTCGGCCCCGGAGGGCGTTCGACACCGAAGGGTCGATTCACGGCGATTCCACCGTGATGACACAGTTCCAGGTGTAGATCTTCACCCGCGGGCAACGCTGGTAGCAGCACTATGCAGCCAAGCACCACGCGGCATTAGGGTGAAGAGGACCACCCCAGCTTGCCGCATGTTGACTAAGCCAGGAGCGAGTTTGTGACCACTGTCGAAGAGATCGCCACGCTGACCCAGCCCCACCACCCGGACGACTGGACGGAGCTTGACTCCAAGGCCGTCGACACGGTGCGGGTCCTGGCCGCCGACGCGGTGCAGAAGGTCGGCAACGGCCACCCCGGCACCGCGATGAGCCTGGCACCGTTGGCCTACACGCTGTTCCAGCGGGTGATGCAGCACGATCCGAGCGACACCCACTGGCTCGGGCGCGACCGGTTCATCCTGTCCTGCGGGCACAGCAGCCTGACGCTGTACCTGCAGCTGTATTTGGGCGGATTCGGCCTGGAGCTCTCCGACATCGAGTCGCTGCGCACCTGGGGTTCGAAGACTCCCGGCCACCCGGAGTTCCGGCACACCCTCGGGGTGGAGATCACCACCGGCCCGCTGGGCCAGGGCCTGGCCTCCGCGGTGGGCATGGCGATGGCCGCCCGCTACGAGCGCGGCCTGTTCGACCCCGACGCTCCGGCCGGCACCAGCCCGTTCGACCACTACATCTACGTGATCGCCTCCGACGGTGACATCGAAGAGGGCATCACCAGCGAGGCGTCGTCTCTGGCAGGCACCCAGCAGCTGGGCAACCTGATCGTGTTCTACGACCACAACAAGATCTCGATCGAGCACAACACCGACATCGCGCTGTCCGAGGATGTCCCGGCCCGTTACCGCGCCTACGGCTGGCACGTGCAGGAAGTCGAGGGCGGCGAGAACGTCGTCGGTATCGAGCACGCCATCGCCGAGGCCAAGAAGGTGACCGACAAGCCGTCGTTCATCGCGGTCCGGACGATCATCGGCTATCCGGCGCCGACCAAGATGAACACCGGTGGGGTGCACGGCGCCGCGCTCGGCGACGACGAGGTGGCCGCCACCAAGAAGGTCCTCGGTTTCGACCCGGACAAGAAGTTCGAGGTCCACGACGACGTCATCGCGCACACCCGCAAGCTCGTCGACCGCGGTCGCGAGGCGCACGAGAAGTGGCAGGGCGACTTCGACGCGTGGGCGCAGCGCGAACCGGAGCGCAAGGCGCTGCTCGACCGGCTGCTGGCACAGGAGTTGCCCGACGGCTGGGACTCCGACATCACCTACTGGGAGCCCGGCTCCAAGGCGGTGGCCACTCGCGCCGCCTTCGGCCAGGTACTCAACGACGTCGCGCCCAAGCTGCCCGAATTATGGGGTGGCTCAGCCGATCTGGCGGGCAGTAACAACACCACGATCAAGGGTGTGAAGTCGTTCGGGCCGCCGTCGATCTCCACCGAGGACTTCACCGCCGACTGGTACGGCCGGGTGCTGCACTTCGGTATCCGCGAGCACGCGATGGGCGCCATCCTGTCCGGCATCGTGCTGCACGGGCCGACCCGCGCCTTCGGCGGGACGTTCCTGCAGTTCTCCGACTACATGCGGGCCTCGGTGCGGCTGGCCTCGCTGATGGACATCGACACCATCTACATCTGGACGCACGACTCGATCGGCCTGGGCGAGGACGGCCCCACCCACCAGCCGATCGAGCACCTGGCCGCGCTTCGGGCGATCCCGAAGCTGTCGGTGGTGCGTCCCGGCGACCCCAACGAGACCGCCTACGCCTGGCGCAGCATCATCGCCCGCGGCAACGACGCCGGGCCGGTCGGTTTCATCCTGACCCGCCAGGGCATTCCGGTGCTGGAAGGCACCAGCGCCGAGGGTGTCCAGCGAGGTGGTTACGTGCTCGGTGGCGGCAACCCGGCCGATGACGCCGACGTGATCATCATCGCCACCGGATCCGAGTTGCAGCTCGCGGTCGACGCGCAGAAGTTGTTGGCGGCCAAGGACATCAACGCCTATGTGGTGTCGATGCCGTGTGTCGAGTGGTTCAACTCGCAGCCCCAGGAATACCGCGACAGCGTTCTCCCGCCCGACGTGTCCGCCCGGGTCGCGGTGGAAGCCGGTGTGGCGCAGAGCTGGTACCGGTTCGTCGGCGACACCGGTGAGATCATCTCCATCGAGCACTACGGCGAATCCGCCGACGACAAGACCTTGTTCCGCGAGTTCGGGTTCACCGCCGAAGCCGTCGCCGACGCCGCGGAACGCGTGATCGACAACTAACCCCGTACGACCAATTGAAGGGAACGTCATGGCACAGAATCCGAACCTCGCCGCGCTGTCGGCGGCCGGTGTGTCCGTCTGGCTCGACGACCTGTCCCGGGACCGGCTGCGGTCGGGCAACCTCCAGGAGCTGATCGACACCCACAGCGTCGTCGGGGTCACCACCAACCCGTCGATCTTCCAGGCCGCCCTGTCCAACGGAAACGCTTACGATGCACAGGTTTCCGAGCTCGCCGAGCGTGGCGCCGACGTCGACGCGACGATCCGCACCGTCACCACCGACGATGTCCGAGAGGCGTGCGACGTACTGCGCCCGCAGTGGGAGACCTCCGACGGCGTCGACGGCCGGGTCTCGATCGAGGTCGACCCGCGCCTGGCGCACGACACCGACAAGACCATCCTGCAGGCCATCGAGCTGTGGAAGATCGTCGACCGGCCCAACCTGCTGATCAAGATCCCAGCCACCGAGGCGGGCGTGCCCGCCATCGCGTCGGTGTTGGCCGAGGGCATCTCGGTCAACGTGACCCTGATCTTCTCCGTGGAGCGCTACCGGCTGGTGATGGACGCCTACCTGCAGGGCCTGGAGAAGGCCAAGGAAGCCGGCCACGACCTGTCCAAGATCCATTCCGTCGCGTCGTTCTTCGTGTCCCGGGTGGACACCGAGATCGACAAGCGGCTGGAGAAAATCGGGTCCGATGACGCGCTGGCCCTGCGCGGCCAGGCCGGAGTCGCCAACGCGCGGCTGGCCTATGCCGCCTACGAAGAGGTGTTCCTCGGCGGCGACCGCTTCCGCGCGCTGGCCGATGCCGGCGCCCGCGTGCAGCGTCCGTTGTGGGCGTCCACCGGTGTCAAGAATCCGGACTATTCCGACACCCTCTACGTCACCGAGCTGGTCGCCCCCAACACGGTGAACACCATGCCGGAGAAGACGATGGACGCAGTGGCCGACCACGGGGTCGTCACCGGCGACACCATCACCGGCACCGCGGGCGCGGCGCAGGAGGTGTTCGACAAGCTCGATGCCATCGGCATCGACCTGCGTGACGTCTTCTTGCTGCTGGAGAACGAGGGCGTCGACAAGTTCGAGAAGTCCTGGCAGGAACTGATCGACGCCACGCAGGAACAGCTCAACGCCGCGGCCAAATGACGGACCGTCCCGTACCCGGGGTGGTAGCGCCCGCCCCGACCAGCTGGCGCAACCCGCTGCGCGATAAGCGGGACAAGCGGATGCCGATGATCGCCGGCCCGTGCGGGGTGGTGATCTTCGGTGTGACCGGCGATCTGGCCCGCAAGAAACTGATGCCGGCGATCTACGACCTGGCCAACCGCGGCCTGCTGCCGCCGTCGTTCTCGTTGGTCGGTTTCGCCCGGCGGGATTGGGCCGACGAGGATTTCGGCGCCATCGTGCACGACGCGGTCTGCGAGCACGCCCGCACCCCGTTTCGCCAAGAGGTGTGGGACCGGCTGGCCGAGGGCTTCCGGTTCGTTCAGGGCGCCTTCGACGATGAGGCGTCGTTCAGCCGGCTGGCCGAAACGCTGGAAAAGCTCGACGTGGAACGCGGCACCGGCGGCAATCACGCCTTCTACCTGTCGATTCCACCGAAGGCCTTCCCGGTGGTGTGCGAGCAGCTGAAGAAGTCCGGCCTGGCACGTCAGCAGGAGGGCCGCTGGAGCCGGGTGGTCATCGAGAAGCCGTTCGGCCATGACCTGCAGAGCGCGATCGAGCTCAACAAGGTGGTCAACAGCGTCTTCCCCGAGGAGTCGGTGTTCCGCATCGACCACTACCTCGGCAAGGAGACGGTGCAGAACATCCTGGCACTGCGCTTCGCCAACGAACTGTTCGAGCCGATCTGGAACAACCATTACGTCGACAGCGTGCAGATCACCATGGCCGAGGACATCGGCCTCGGTGGTCGCGGCGGCTACTACGACGGAATCGGTGCGGCGCGCGACGTCATCCAGAACCACCTGCTGCAGCTGCTGGCGCTCACCGCGATGGAAGAGCCGGTCAGCTTCCACCCGGACGAGGTGAAAGCCGAGAAGATCAAGGTGCTGTCGGCGACCTCGCTGGCGCAGCCGTTGGACGCCACGTCCTCACGCGGCCAGTACACCGCGGGGTGGCAGGGCGGCGAGAAAGTCGTCGGACTGCTCGACGAGGAGGGCTTCTCGAAGACATCCACCACCGAGACGTTCGCCGCGATCACCCTCGACGTCGACACCCGGCGCTGGGCCGGTGTGCCGTTCTATCTGCGGACCGGAAAGCGGTTGGGCCGCAGGGTGACCGAGGTGGCGCTGGTGTTCCGCCGTGCTCCGCACCTGCCGTTCGATGCGACGATGACCGAGGAATTGGGCAAGAACGCGTTGGTGATCCGCGTCCAGCCGGACGAGGGCATCACGCTGCGCTTCGGGTCCAAGGTCCCCGGCAGTGCCATGGAAGTCCGCGACGTCAACATGGACTTCTCCTACGGCTCGGCGTTCGCCGAGGATTCGCCGGAGGCCTACGAGCGGCTGATCCTCGACGTCCTGCTCGGCGAGCCGTCGTTGTTCCCGGGCAACGCCGAAGTCGAATTGTCTTGGGAGATCCTGGATCCCGTGCTCGATTACTGGGCTGCGCATGGCAAGCCCGATCCTTACGAGTCGGGCACCTGGGGACCCGACTCGGCGTTCGAGGTGCTGCAGCGGTCCGGTCGCGAATGGAGGCGCCCGTAATGATTGTCGATCTGCCCGATACGACGACCAACGCACTCAACAAGAAGATCACCGCCCTGCGCGAAGAGGGCGGCGCGATCACGCTGGGCCGGGTGCTGACGCTGGTGGTCGCGCCCGACACCGAGGCCCGGGTGGAGGACTCCATCGAGGCGGCGGTGGCGGCGAGCCGCGAACATCCCTGCCGCATCATCGTGGTGGTTCCCGCCGACCGGCTGGCCGCCGAAGCACGGTTGGACGGTCAGTTGCGGGTGGGCGCCGATGCCGGTGCCGGCGAGGTGGTGGTACTGCGCATCTCCGGTCCGCTGTCCAACCACGCCAGCAGCGTGGTGCTGCCCTTCCTGCTGCCCGACACCCCGGTGGTGGCCTGGTGGCCCGGCGTCGCGCCGGCCAACCCCGCCGAGGATCCGTTGGGCCGCTTGGCGCTTCGCCGGATCACCGATGCGACCGGGACGGAAGACCCGCTTGCCGCGATCAAGAGCCGGCTGAAGGGCTACACCGACGGCGACACCGACCTGGCGTGGAGCCGAATCACCTACTGGCGCGCGCTTCTCGCGTCGGCGGTGGACCAGGCGCCGTACGAGCCGCTGACGTCGGCGTCGGTGTCGGGGTTGAAGGACGAGCCGGCCCTCGACATCCTGGCGGGCTGGCTGGCCAGCCGGATCGACGGCACCGTGACCCGCGCCGTCGGCGAGTTGAAGGTCGAGTTGGTGCGGGCCTCCGAGACCGTGACACTGGCCCGCCCACAGGAGGGCGTGACTGCCACCCTGACCCGCACCTCCCGGCCGGAGGCGCTGTTGCCGTTGCCGCGGCGGGAGACCCGCGAATGCCTTGCCGAGGATCTGCGCCGGCTCGACGCCGACGAGATTTACCACGAGGCGCTGGCGGGTATTGAAAAGGTGCAGTACGTCTAGTCGAGCCGCGTCGAATCGAAAGGTCGCGATGTGAACCAGATGGTCGAGACCTATCCGGATACCTCAGCGCTGGTGGCCGCCGTCGGCGACCGGCTGGTCGGGGCGATCACCGCTGCCATCGCCGCGCGCGGGCAGGCGTTCATCGTATTGACCGGCGGCGGAACGGGAATCAACCTGCTCAAGCATGTCGGCGCACACGACGAGGCGATCGACTGGTCGAAGGTGCACATCTTCTGGGGCGACGAACGCTACGTCCCGGCCGATGACGACGAGCGCAACGACAAGCAGGCGCGCGAGGCGCTGCTCGACCACATCGACATCCCGGACAGCAACGTGCACCCGATGGCGGCCAGCGACGGCGAGTTCGGGGACGACCTGGACGCCGCCGCACTGGCCTATGAGAGTGTGCTCGCCGCCAATGCCGGACCGGGCGACCCCACACCCGTATTCGATGTGCACCTGCTGGGGATGGGGCCGGAGGGCCACATCAACTCGCTGTTCCCGCACACCCCGGCGGTTGCGGAGACCAAGCGGCTGGTGGTCGGCGTCGAGGACTCCCCCAAGCCGCCGCCCCGGCGGATCACGCTGACCCTGCCCGCCGTCAACCGGTCGCGCGAGGTGTGGCTGGTGGTATCGGGTGAGGGCAAGGCCGAGGCGGTCGCCGAGGCGGTCGGGGGCGCCAAGCCCGCCGACTGGCCGGCGGCCGGCGCGAAAGGCCGCGACGCCACGGTGTGGCTTCTCGACGAAGCCGCGGCAGCCAAACTCTGATCCACCCAGCGGCAACGCTGCCTTCGTCGACGTCGCCACCATCGACGTGCTCGGCTGTGACGAGTCAGCACTCCCCCGGCAGCGACGCGTTCAGTTCGCGCACTCGCTGCTGAATCTCCTTGCGACTGTTCAGCAGCCACTTGTCGTAGACGTGACGAATGTGGGTGATGACGGTGTGGGGCGAGATCACGAGCTCCCTCGCGATCTCGTCCGTCGTACGGCCGTCGGCGACGCGGACCACGACGTCCCACTCCCGGGCGGTCAATCCGTGACGTCGGTCCACGGTCGCCACGACGGGCCGCGATCTCACCCCGATGCCGCGCAACCACGCGCGCACCCGGCCGGCGTCGTGGACGGCGCCGGCACGCTCATAGCGTTCGGCCGCCTCCCTCCAGGCGGCGACCCGCCCATCACCGTCGTCCAGTACGCCCAGGTCGGCCAGGGCATCGGCCAACACCAGCGCGCGAGGCAGACGTCGATAGCACTCGATCGCGTCCCGTGCGACAAGCGGGTCGTCGTCGGCAAGAGCGCGAACGTGTGCAGCCACCGCCCGCGCCAACAGGTTCTCCGGATTCCGCCCGGCCCGTCGTGACGACCTCTCGACGACTGCTCGAAGGACGTCGGTGCGTCGCGCATCCCGTGCCATCCTCGCGAGGTGAACGTCGTCGGCGAAGTCGACGGGCGTACTCATGAGCGGCCGCTCGTCCCGCAGCGCGGTGACGATGTCGTCGAGCTGGTCGATGGCATCCTGCGGTCGCCCCTGGCAGGCGTAGGACAGCGCGGCGAGCCACTGCGCCGCGCGGGACGACGCCCCACCGGCAGCCGACATCCGGCACGACAGGTCGCTCGGCAACCCCGCTTGATGACCGCCGCGGTGCAACGCGCACCGGAACAGCACGACGCCGGCCGTCGCGTCGGCGAACTCGCCGAGACCCACCTCGTCGGCGACCAGGTACACCGCCTCTGCGCGCGCCTGAGCCTCGTCGAGGTCGCCGAGGTCATAGGACACGCGGGCGCTCACCATGGACCAGTACGCCGCGCCGGTGGCCGACTCGATGCGGTTGGCCGACGCCAAACCGTCCCTCGCCAGACGCAGCGCCTCGGCACAGTCCCCAAGGCTGTCGTGAAGGAACGTCTCCCACAGACACTCGGGGTACCACCGTTGGCGGTCGCGTTCCGTGGCGTGTCCGATGGTCAGGCGCGAACGTTGGCAGAGCAGCAGCGCGGCGTCGAATCTCTCGGCTGACAGCAGACTCACGCTCTCAACGGCCTGTACGGTCGCCAACGCCGGCGTCGGTTCGGACCCCATGCCCGCATACGCCTGTGGGAGCTCGCGAAGCACTCGAGCGTGGTCACCGGTGTTGGCAATGGCGAGAATGCGAATCGCCAGCAGATCTCGCCGCACCGTAGCCGATGCATCGTCGCAGCGCAGCCCTCTGTCTGCCGCGTCTACGGCGTCCTTGAACGCAGCTTCGCTGAGCGCCCGCGCCGTGATGAGTTCCATGCGGGCGCGTTGCGCCCCGTCGAGGTGAGGCCGAAGGCGCTGCGCCAAGGCGCTCATCGACCGGGTGCGCCCGCCCGCCCACAGCACGGGCATCACGTCGATGAGTCTGTGCGCCCACGGGACGAGGTCCTCTCCGATGGTTGCCATGGCGTTGGCCGCCAGCGTTGCCGCCGCGCGGGCGTCCGCCGGTGCCAACCGGAGGGCACATTCGACGAGCAGGTCGATCGACGCCGGGTCGTCGGCGCGCACCGCGGCCCCCGCGGCCGCCGCGATGCTGAGCACATCCGCGCCGGTGTCCAGACGAATTCGGATGGCTTCCTTGATCGCCACCCGCCGTATCGGCTGGGGCAGCCCACGTTCGGCGACTTCCCGGATGACGTCGTGATGGAACTCGAGGTGATCAGCCCGCTCGTCGAGCAGCCCCGCGTCGATGGCCTTGCGTACCGACGGGACCGCGGCGTCATACCCCAGGCTCGAGGCCAACGCCACGAGGTCGTCGAGCCGGAAGCGGCGCCCCAGCACTGCAGCCAGTTCGACGATCTGTTCGTGGTCTCGGCCCAGCAGCGCCAGGCGCTGCTTCACTGACTCGCCGAAGGCGACCGCGCGGCCGGAATCGGTGACCCCCACCACACCGCGATGGCGTACGAGGGAGCCGGTGTCGGCGAGCGCTGCGAGCATCTCGGCGATCAACAGCGGCATGCGATCGCAGCGGGACAGGCAGCCCTTGAGCTCCGTGTCCAGCGGTGCGCCCAGGATGTCCTCGGCGATGCGCTCGGCAGCCGCATCGCTGACCGGTTCGAGCTGCACCGGCTCCCGCTCCGACATGGCGAACGGGACGGCGGGCCGATCGGCTCCGGTCGACCGCACTGCACACAGCCAGTACACCGGCGTGCCCTCGAGGCGCCGAATCATCGTTCGCAGCACCGCCGCCGACGCCCCATCGCACCACTGGGCGTCGTCGACGACGACGAGCGTGCCCTCGGGATGGCGCTCGATCATGTCGGCACAGGACATCGCCAGGTTCAGACGACGGTCTGCCGACCCGCCACCGGTAGCCCACGGCTCGGCATCGCCGATGAACGGCCCAAACCCCGCCAGAAACGTCGACAGCGGCAGCAGTGCAGCATCGGGATCGGCGGCCAACTCGACGGTGAGCCACCGTCGATTCATGGCTTCTCGCAGCGCTTCTCGAAGGAAGCGCGTCTTCCCGACGCCAGGCTCTCCCGCGACGATGCGCACGACACTGCGGCCTGCGGCAACCAGGGCGAAATCGGCCAGCACCGTCGTCCACGCTGCTTCGCGGCCGCGCAGTGGCATCACGGTGACGGCGGCGCGCGTCGGATTGGTCACGGCCACATCTTGCCTCGCCCTGCGTCGACGGTCCCACGCGCTCACTCATCCTCGAGCACACGCCAGGCCTCCGCAGGGGATGTCGGGGCCGCCGACGGGTGATGTGCACTCCGACGAGCCGCCCTACGGTCGGATGCACCCGCCCGTGGAACACGGGACGAATCCACGACCAGAAGGAGCCCCGATGACTTCCCCGACGATCCGCGAGGACCTCGTCCTCTCCCACGCCGTCGTCACCGCCGAGGTGAGCGCGCCGTTCGACCACGTGGACATCGCAGGTTGGCTCACGACACTGCCGACACACGAATACCAACGGTGCGCGCCCGGCGATCACAAGGCTGCCGGGTACACCGTCGACGACGACGGGACGCCGATGTCGATCAACGTCGAGATGATCGGCACGGGACTGGTGGTACAGCAGTACCGCTTCGAGGTCGCCGAGCCGCACTACTGCAAGATGGTCTCGCTGTCCGACGTGTTGACCCCGGCCGGGTGGACGACCACACAGGTGATCTGGGAACTCCGCATGGAACGACTCGACGGCGAGCGGTGCCGATACACCAACTCGGTGACCTCGCACCCGACCGACGACTTCCTGTCCTTCATCGCCGCGCAGGACCAGACGTTCGACGACGCCGCGGCCGCCCGCCAGGAGGCCTCTGGGCGTCACTGCGAGAAGGAAACACCTCTCTACGCGCAGAGCATCGCCAGGCACGCGACCGCGAGGGCCGCCGCATGAGCGCTGACGCGGCCGCCGTCCAGGCGATGCCCGCGGACAACCACCCCATCCACGCCGCGATGTTCGAACGCCCCGGCCCGCCCGAGGTGCTCCAGTGGCGGCCGGTCGCACCGATCCGGCCGGGGCCGGGCGAGGTGCTCATCGCGGTGGCAGCCGCGGGGGTCAACAACGCCGACCTACTCCAGCGGCGCGGGCAGTACCCGCTTCCGCCGGGGCCGTCCCGCCCGCTCGGCCTGGAATGTTCCGGGACCGTCACCGCCGTCGGTGACGACGTGACGACGTGGTCACCGGGCGACCAGGTGTGCGCGCTGCTGGACGGCGGCGGTTACGCCGACGAAGTGGCCGTTCCCGCCGCCCAGGTCATGCCCATCCCCGCCGGCCTGACCCTGGTCGAGGCGGCAGCGATCCCCGAGGTCGCCGCCACGGTCTACTCCAACCTGGCCATGGTCGCCGGGCTCACCGCGGGACACACGGTCCTGATCCACGGCGCCGGGGGCGGCATCGGCACCTTCGCCATCCAGTGGGCCACCGCGATCGGCGCGAGCGTCATCACCACGGCAGGCAGCGACGACAAGGTGCGCATAGGACGAGAGCTGGGTGCGACCACCGCGATCAACTACCGCAGCACCGACTTCGTCGCCGCCACGTTGGCCGCCACCGACGGACGCGGTGTCGACGCCATCCTCGATGTGGTGGGGGCGGACTACCTCGGCCGAAATCTCCAGTGCCTGGCCGAGGATGGCCATTTGGTGATCATCGGCGGCGCCACCACGCCGGCACCGCTGGACATCGGGCTGCTGATGACCAGACGCGCCAGCGTGTCGGCCACGATGCTGCGCAGACGACCGCCAGGGCAGAAGGCCGAGATCGTGGCGGGCGTCGTTCGAGACGTCCTACCGCTGTTCGCCTGCGGGGCGGTCCGGGTCGTCGTCGACACCGTGGTACCCATCGCCGACGCCGCCCGCGCGCACCGGCTCCTGGAATCCAAGGCCACTGTGGGCAAGGTCGTGCTCGCTCACGACGAACACCGAAAATGAGCGCGCTTCTCGACACCGAGGCGGCCGGCAAGCTGCCAGACTGAGCCCATGGTTGACAAGCCGCCCCGCCACGGTCGGGCCGGGACCGGATCAAGATTCTGGCCCAGGCGGCGCTCAACGCCGACGTCACCGTCGACCAGCTCGACACCATCCTGTCCGGGATGAGCGACGCGCTCACCGATCTGAACAAGACGATGAGCGGAATGAACGGGACCCTCGAGTACTTCGAGGAGACGCTGGTCGTGTTCAACTCCACGTTGAGCCGCATCGACGAGCTGGCGCCCCGGCTCGACGCGGTGGTCGCGCGCATGGAAGGGATCGTCGAGCGCGTCGAACGCATCGTGGGGGTTGGTGAAGCGGTGATCTCACCGCTGGCCGCTACCGAGTCCGCCATCCGCGGGGTGGTCAGCGCGATCCGCCGCCAGGGCCGCTAGCGCGTCACCATGGGCCTGCACGTCACAACCCGGGTGCACTGGTTGTTGGATTACGGACTCACCCGTTCGGTGCTCACGCTGCTCGCTCGTCGCGGAGACCCGTTCGCCCGGCTCGTCATCGACAGCGGTAGACCCGAGAACGCCTATCACCTCGTCGAGGAGATCCGTCAGCGCGGTCGACTGTCTCCCGGGATCGGAGGCGGTTGGGTCACCGCGGACGCACAGATCGTCCGAGACGTCCTGCGCGACGACCGATTCCGGACCGTCAAACCGCAGGATCGGTTTCCTGTTCGCGCGGTCCGGTGGGTAGCTGCCAAGACGGCCCCGGACATGATGAATCCCGTCGAGCCGCCTTCGCTCCTGGTGGTGGATCCACCAGTACACACTCGGCTGCGTCGGCTGGTATCGCGTGCTTTCACACCGCGCGCGATCGACGGACTGCAGGATCGAATTCACGAGATCACCAACAGGGTGCTCGACGATCTCGACGGCCATTCGCACTGCGACCTGATCGCCGCCTTCGCGGCCCGAATCCCCATCGAGGTCATAGCCGAGATGCTGGGAGTCCCCCGCGACGAGATACCCGCGCTCCACGCCTTCGCCGATCCTGCCGCCAAGCTACTGACCACAACCGTCCCCGCCTGGAACGACTTTTACACCGCGTCGGTGGCCTTGCGCGAATTCGAAAGCTACATCGCCGCTCATATCGAGCGGCTTCGGCTCTGCGACGCGGACAACAGCATCCTGTCCGCCGTGCTCCACGACAGCGACCTGACCGAGGACGAGGTCAGGATGTTCGCCGGCCTGCTGCTCGGTGCCGGATTCATCACCACCACACACGCATTCGGCAACGCGGTGGTGGCGCTTCTGCGGCATCCGGAACAGCTGGCGCATCTGCAAGCGCATCCCGAAGGCTGGCCCAACGCAGTCGAGGAGACGCTCCGCTATGACTCCGTCGCCCAGATCGGGTTGCGGGTGGCGACCAAGCCGGTGCAGATCGAGGGCTGCACCATCGACGAAGGGCAGGCAGTGTTCGTGCTCATCGCCGGAGCCAACCGCGACCCATCGATCTTCGAGCATCCGCACGAATTCGACACCACACGCGCCAACGCCCGCGAACACCTCAGCTTCAGTTCCGGCATTCACGTCTGCATCGGCGCAGCACTCGCCCGCTTGGAACTCAGCATCGGCCTGGAAGCACTCTTTCGCCGCTTTCCAGCACTCGCGCTGGACGGCGAACCGGCGCTCAACGACAGCACGTTGCTGCGCGGCGTGAAACGCCTACCCGTCAGCCTGGGAGCCGCACCGCGCGGTGCCGGCCGCTAGCGCGTCACCACCAGGGGTCACCGGGATCGGTGCCTGACCACTCGCCCAAGACCTCTGCCGCGGTCTGCGGTAGCGGTCCGAGCAGTTCGGCGGTGTTCTCCAGGGAGCAGTCGGGTTGTGTCATACCGGTTTTGACGCAAGCGCCCAACCGTTGGTTCCGTCACCGGGTCAGTCGCGGCCGCAGCTGCTGCGGATCGATCTCGACGCCCGCGGTGAGATCGTGTGCGAGCGCGGCCCCGGTTGCGGTCAGACCGACGATGTCGATGCCGTAGGGCGCTCCCGGGACATCGGCAAGCAATGCTGATGCCCTGCGCAGCACGGCGGCGGCACCCGTGCGATTGCCGCGTTGGATGTGGGTGAGACCGACCGCGAACTGGGCCAGCCCCTGCCACAGCGGCCGCTCGTCCTCGGGTCCGTTCTTCCAGGCCGCCTCGAAGACTTCGTGGGCGTGGAACGCCTGCCCTCGGCTCAGCAGATCCTGCGCATAGGCCACGGTGTCGGCCGGCGGGAGACTCAGATCGTCGGGAATGCGGGGTTCGCCCTGCACGCCCGGCGGCAGTGGTCGGCCCAGCGCGTCGCGGGCCCTGGCATTACGGGGCCGGCCGGACTCGTCGCGGTCGCGATCCATCGGCTAGCCGCTGTTGCGCAGCGCCGACGCCAGCCCACTCATGGTGAGCAGGATGCCGCGCTGGACCAGCTCGTCGTCGTCTCCGGACCGGTAGCGGCGCAACAGCTCGACCTGTAAGTGGTTGAGCGGCTCCAGGTATGGAAAGCGGTTGAACACCGATCTGGCCAGTGCCGGGTTGTCGGCAAGCAGGTCGTCCTGCCCGGTGATCAGCTGATGGATCCGCAGCGTGCGGCCGTACTCGGCGACGATCTTGTCGAACACCCGGGCGCGCAGTTCCTCGTCGTCGACCAATTCGGAATACCGCGCGGCCAAGCCCATGTCGGCCTTGGCCAGCACCTGCGCCATGTTGGAGAGCACGGTGGCGAAGAACGGCCAGTTCTTGTACAGCTCCTGCAGTACTTCGAGCCGGCCGTCACCATCGGCGATCCACTCCTCGACCGCGGTGCCCGTGCCATACCAGCCGGGCAACATCACCCGCGACTGGCTCCAGGCCAGCACCCACGGGATGGCCCGCAGATCGGAGATCGACGTGGTGGGTTTGCGCGAGGTCGGCCTGCTGCCGATATTGAGTGAGCCGATCTCACTGACCGGTGTCGAGGCCTTGAAATAGTCGACGAACCCCGGTGTCTCGTGGACCAATTCGGCGTAGGCCCGCTGGGCGCGAGCGGCGAGGTCGTCGAGCACCTCGTACGCCTGTTCGGCCAGGTCGCCGAGTCCTTCGGTGTCGAGCAGAGTCGACTCCAGCGTGGCGGCCAGCAGGGTCTCCAGGTTCCGGTGCGCGATCCGCGGCTCGGCGTACTTGGCGGCGATCACCTCGCCCTGCTCGGTCAGCCGCAGCGAGCCGTTCACCGCACCCGGGGGCTGGGCCAGGATCGCGTCGTAGCTCGGGCCGCCGCCGCGGCCGACGGTGCCGCCGCGACCGTGGAAGAGCCGCAACCGGATACCGGTCTTGCGGGCCGATTCCACGAGATCCAGCTCGGCCCGGTAGAGCGCCCAGTTGGCCGCCAGGTATCCGCCGTCCTTGTTGGAGTCCGAATAGCCGAGCATCACCTCCTGGCTCTCGCCGCGGGCGTGCACCATCGCGCGGTACAGCGGCAGGTCCAGCACCGACTCGAGGATCGAGGCGCCGCGCTGCAGGTCGTCGATCGTTTCGAACAGCGGCACGATGCCCACCGGGGCGTAGACGTCCTCACCTGAAACATCCAGCAGCCCAGCTTCTTTCAGCAGGATCCCGGCCTCCAGCATGTCCGAGACCGACTGACACATCGAGATGATGTAGTTGGGCACCGCCTCGGGACCGAACACCCGCACCGCCCGGGCGGCGGCGAAGACGATGTCGAGCTCCTTGCGAGCCAGCTCGGAGAGCTCAGAGTCGTCGCGGACCAGGGGGCAGCGGGTTGCGAGCTCGGCGGCCAGCACCTCGACCCGCTCCGCCTCGGACAGCGACGCATAGTCCGGATGCACCCCGGCCCAGGACAGCAGTTCGGTGATGACCTCTTCGTGCACCTCGGAGTTCTGCCGCATGTCCAGGCTGCTCAGGTGAAACCCGAAGACGTCCACGGCTTCCCGCAACCGGGTCAGCCGGTCGTCGGCCAGCAGGGCGCTGCCGTTGGCGCGCAGTGACGCGTCGATGGTGTTCAGGTCGGCGAGCAACTCGTCGGGTGTCTCGTACGGGGGTAGACCGAGGTCGAGGGTGTGCGCCGGTTCTCGGTCGAGGATGGCCTGACCGGTCGCGGTGAGCCGGGCGTGCACCACCCGCAGTGCCCGCCGGTAGGGCTCGTCCATCCGGGCCGGCTCATGGCAGGCGTCGGCCAGCGTGACGAGAGCGTCGGTGGTCTTCACCAGCCGCGCCGACATCGACAATTCCTGCTCGAGCTTGTTGAGCTCGGCGAAGTAGTGGCCCAGCGCGGTGTAGGCGGCGCTGCCGGTGGCCAGCCGGACCA
The DNA here is from genome assembly GCF_008329905.1 of Mycobacterium sp. ELW1. Taxonomy (NCBI): domain Bacteria; kingdom Bacillati; phylum Actinomycetota; class Actinomycetes; order Mycobacteriales; family Mycobacteriaceae; genus Mycobacterium; species Mycobacterium sp. ELW1. The sequence goes on from NZ_CP032155.1 coordinate 3,488,137, forward strand.
CGTCGGCGGTGACGTTGGGGTTTCCGTCGCGATCACCGCCGATCCACGAGCCCGGCCGCAGGATCGGCTCGGGCAGCAGATCGGCGTCGGGCCAGCGGGTCCGCAGCGCGTTGCGAACCTCGGCATTCACCTTCGGGATCACGTCAAAGAATGCCGCCGGGTAGTACCGAAGGCCGACTTCGATCTCGTCTTGAATCTTCAAGCGGGACAATCGGATCAGTGCGGTCTGCCATAGCGTGAGGATCTGCCTGCGCAGTTCGGTCTCGACCGGCCGGCCGTCCTCGGTTTCGTCCTGACCGTGCAGCCGTACCCGCATCAGCTGGGTGATGCGGTGCTGGGTGTCGAAGACGGTGCGCCTGCGGGTCTCGGTGGGGTGGGCGGTGATGACCGGCGCCACCAATGCCCCTGTGAGCGCTTTCTGTACCGTCGCCGCGTCCAGCTGCGCGGCATCGAGCTTGTCGTAGGTGGCGGCGAGGGTGCTGTTCTGCGGCGCTTCACCGGCGGCGACGTGGATTGCGCGGCGCCGTTCGCGGTGGATGTCCTCGGCGACGTTGGCCAGCAGGGCGAAGTGGCTGAACGCGCGGATCACCGGGATGGCGCGGTGGACGTCGATACCGTCGAACAGCTGGGCCAGCTCGGACCGGTCGATCTCGGATCGGCGCACCCGGAACGATTCGACGCGGGCCTTTTCGACGAGGTCGAACACCTCGTCGCCGTTCTGCTCGCGCACGGTGTCACCGAGGATCGCCCCGAGCAGCCGGATGTCCTCCCGCATCGGCTCGGTGGCCTCCCGCCCGACCTGGGTGCGCTGTACCGCGCCGATCGGTTCCAGCGACACGTCCGGAGCTTCAGCCATCCCCCAAGTATTCCGGTGCTCGCTGTGGGCTGCAGGGCGTGGGGTCGTGGCGTTGTCCACAGACCCGACTTCATCCACAGGTTGCGGCTTCGCCCCTGCTATTCGCACATGTGTTCGATACCGTGGTGGCATGTCCGCCGAACCCCTGACCGCCCAGGCGGTGCATGACCGGGTTCGCGCCGAACTCGACGCGATCGATGCCGCATACGGCCGGCTTCGGTCGATCTGTACTGATCTGGCGGGCAACGCCTTTCGAATCGAGGTGGCCGAACGCCTCGAGGACCGGAACCGGGTGAACCGCGGGCTGTCCTACCGCATGTTCGGCGAGATCGCCGAACCGGTCGACGGCTCGTCGTTGGCTACCGGAGCGAAGGTCCGCGACGTCCTGGCCAGTCGGTTGCGTGTGACCGCCGGGGAGGTCAAGCGGCGGTTCGCGCTGGCGGCTCGGCTGCGGCCGCGTCGATCACTGACCGGGCCGACACTTCCGCCGGAGTTGCCCGTGTTGGCGGCCGCGGTCGAGGCCGGTGAGGTCGGCGAGGATCACGTTGCGGCGGTGTGCCATGCACTCGATCGGCTGCCGTCTTTCGTCACGCCGGCCGACCGGGACGCAGCGGAACGCGCACTGGTTCGCCGCGCGCGAGAACAGGATTCGAAGTTCGTCGCGGCAATCGGAGTGGAGATCGCCGACTGCCTGAATCCCGACGGCACGTTCACAGACGAGGATCGGGCACGACGCCGCGGCCTGCGACTGGGCCGGCAGGGTCCCGACGGCATGAGCCGGCTTTCCGGCTGGGTGGATCCGGAGAGCCGCGCCTACATCGAAGCGGTGACGGCCGCGGTCCGGCCCGGGCGGCATCTCCCCGGTGATGCCGAGGGACGCGACAACCGAAGCCCGGAGCAGCGCTGCCACGACGGAATCACGCTCGGCCTCAAGGCGGCTGTGTCATCGGGAGTCTTGGGGCAGCATCGCGGACTGCCGGTCACCGTGATCGTGACGACGACACTGGGCGAGTTGGAGCAGGCGGCGGGCTGGGCCCGTACCGGCGGAACCGGCCGCCTGCCGATGCGCGATGTCATCCGGATGGCCGGCGAAGCGGTGCACTACCTGGCGGTGTTCGAGGATCACTCGGCACGCCCGCTGTACCTCGGTCGCGCGAAACGCCTTGCGACGGCCGATCATCGGATCATCTGCCACGCCCGCGACCGCGGGTGTACCAAGCCGGACTGTTTCGAGCCCGGATACCACTCAGAAGTGCATCACGCGCTGGAGTGGAGCGCCGGCGGCCCGACCGACGCCGACAACCTGTACTTCGGCTGCCCGTGCGACCACGCGATGGCGACCGACGGCACGTACACGACGACTGTCACCAAAGACGGCCGGATCGCGTGGAGCGACGGCACCGGTCCCCCACGGGTCAACGACGCGCACCACCCGGAACGGTTGCTCCGGAAGGACGACGAGGAGTCGGGGTGAACGGACTAGCTGTACTTGATCTGGAGGGCCATGCCGATGATGGACACCACCCAGATACCGGTGACGAACAGCGTGAGGCGGTCGAGGTTCTTCTCGACCACAGTCGAACCGGACAGGCTGGACTGCACACCGCCGCCGAACAGGGTCGACAGGCCGCCACCCTTGGCGCGGTGCAGGAGCACCAAGAGCACCACCAGGACGCTGGTGGTGACCAGGATGATCTGCAGAGTCAAAACCATGGCGACCAGACTACCTGGTCGGGGCCACGGTCACGGCATCGGTCACGGGAGGGGTCCGCCCGCGGCGATCGCCGACAGGGTGGCGAACTGCTCCCCATCCAGCGACGCCCCGCCGACCAGCGCGCCGTCGACGTCCTTCTGCGCGACGATCTCACCGACGTTCTTGGCGTTCACCGAGCCGCCGTAGAGCACCCGGACACCGCCGGCGATCTCCTGCGTGGCGATGTTGCCGAGCTCGGCCCGGATCGCGGCGCACACCTCCTGCGCGTCGGCGGCGCTGGCCACCCGGCCGGTGCCGATCGCCCACACCGGTTCGTAGGCGATGACGACGTCGGCAAGCTGCTCCTTGGTGAGCCCGGCCAGCGAGCCGCGCAACGAGTTCACGTTGAACTCGACGTGGTCGCCGGCCTCGCGGACCTCGAGCTGTTCGCCGATGCACACGATCGGCGTCAGTCCGTGCCGGAACGCCGCGGCCGCCTTCTCGGCGACCACCGCGTCGTCCTCGTGGTGATAGGTGCGCCGCTCGGAGTGCCCCACCACCACGAACGTGCAGCCCAGCTTGGCCAGGAACGCGCCGCTGATGTCGCCGGTGTAGGCGCCCGAATCGTGCTGCGAGAGGTCCTGCGCGCCGTAGGTCAGCCGCAGCTTGTCGCCGTCGACCAGGGTCTGAACACTGCGCAGATCGGTGAACGGCGGGATCACCGTCACGTCGACCTTGTCGAAGTACTTGTCGGGCAACGAGAACGCGATCTTCTGGACCAGCGCGATGGCCTCGAAGTGGTTGAGGTTCATCTTCCAGTTGCCCGCGATCAGCGGTTTACGGGACACAGGACTCCTAGTTCAATACTTCGATGCCGGGCAGTGTTTTGCCCTCAAGGTATTCCAGCGATGCGCCGCCGCCGGTCGAAATGTGCGAGAAACCGTCCTCCGGCAGACCCAGTTGGCGCACCGCAGCCGCCGAATCGCCACCGCCGACGACGCTGAAGGCGCCCTTGCCGGTCGCAGCGACGATGGCCTCGGCCACGCCCTTGGTCCCCGCGGCGAACGCCGGGAACTCGAACACCCCCATCGGCCCGTTCCAGAAGATGGTGCGGGCGTTGGACAAAAGCTTGGTGAACCGCTTGACCGACTCCGGGCCGATATCCAGGCCCATCTTGTCGGCCGGGATGCTGTCCGCCCACACGGTTTCCGCCGGCGAGTCGGCCGCGAACTTCTCCGCGACCACGATGTCCACCGGAAGATGGATGACGTCCCCGTAGGTCTCCAGCAGCCGGCGGCAGGTCTCGATCATCTCCTCCTGCAGCAGCGACGTACCCACCGAAACACCCTGCGCGGCAAGGAAGGTGAAGCACATGCCGCCGCCGATGACGATGCTGTCCGCCTTCGTCGCCAGATTCTCGATGACCGCGAGCTTGTCCGACACCTTCGATCCGCCGAGCACCACGGCATACGGCCGCTCACTCGAGCTGGTCAGCTGTTGGAGCACCTTGACCTCGGCCGCCACCAGCGTTCCCGCGTAGTGCGGCAGCAGTGTGGCCACGTCGTACACCGACGCCTGCTTACGGTGCACGACACCGAATCCGTCGGAGACGAAAGCGCCGTCCTCGCCGACCAATTCGACGAGCGCCTTGGCCAGCGCCAGCCGTTCGCTGTCGTCCTTGCTGGTCTCCCGCGGGTCGAACCGGATGTTCTCCAGCAGCAGGACATCACCGTCGGTGAGTCCCTCGGCGCGGGCGAGCGCGTCGGTGCCGACCACGTCACCGGCCAGCTGGACGTGCCTGCCAAGCCGTTCGGACAGCGCGGTGGCCACCGGCGCCAGCGAGAACGCCGGGTGCACACCACCTTTGGGGCGGCCCAGGTGAGCGGTCACGATGACCTTCGCCCCGGCGTCGGCCAGCGCCTTCAGCGTCGGGACCGACGCGATGATGCGACCCGGATCAGTGATCTTCCCACCGTCGAGCGGGACGTTCAGGTCGGAGCGCACGAGAACGCCCCGACCCGAAACACCCTCGGCCAGCAGGTCGTCGAGTGTCTGGACAACCATCGCTACTACAGCGACTTGCCGACCAGCGCGACCAGGTCCACCAGACGGTTGGAGTAGCCCCACTCGTTGTCGTACCACGACACGACCTTGGCCTGGTTGTCGATGACCTTGGTCAGACCCGAGTCGAAGATCGAGCTGTGCGGGTCGGTGACGATGTCGCTGGACACGATCGGCGCGTCGTAGTACTTGAGGATGCCCTTGAGCTTGCCGTCGGCGGCGGCCTTCATCGCGGCGTTGATGTCGGCAGCGCTCGCCGACTTGCTCAGCTCGGCGGTCAGGTCGGTCACCGATCCGGTGGGGATCGGCACCCGCAGCGCGTACCCGTCCAGCTTGCCCTTGAGCTCCGGCAGCACCAGGCCGATCGCCTTGGCGGCGCCGGTCGAGGTCGGCACGATGTTCAGCGCGGCCGCCCGGGCACGGCGCAGGTCGCTGTGCGGGCCGTCCTGCAGGTTCTGGTCCTGGGTGTAGGCGTGGATCGTCGTCATCAGGCCCTTGACGATGCCGAACTCGTCGTTGAGGACCTTGGCCAGCGGGCCGAGGCAGTTCGTGGTGCACGATGCGTTGGAGATGATGTTCTGGCTACCGTCGTACTTGTCGTCGTTCACGCCCAGCACGATCGTGATGTCCTCGTCGGTGGCCGGCGCGGAGATGATGACCTTCTTGGCGCCCGCATCGAGGTGGCCCTGCGCCTTGTCACGCTTGGTGAAGATGCCGGTGGACTCGACGACGATGTCGACGCCGAGGTCGCCCCACGGCAGTTCAGCCGGGCCGGCCTTGACCTCGAGTGCCTTGATCTTGGTGTCGCCGACGACGATGGTGTCCTCACCCTCGAGGCTCACGTCGTAGGGCAACCGGCCCAGGATCGAGTCGAATTTCAGCAGGTGCGCGAGCGCCGCGTTGTCGGTCAGATCGTTGACCGCGATGATCTCGATATCCGCGTTCTTGCCCTGCGCCTTCTGCGCGTCGAGAGCCCGGAAGAAGTTGCGTCCGATGCGGCCGAAGCCGTTAACGCCAACCCGGATGGTCACGTTGTCTCCTCTAGTAGCTTCTCAGTACCCGCCCAGCCTAGTGGCCTGCTCACCGGCATGCGCGACCGCCCGGAACCTCAGGAGATCTGGGGCCCGCTCTGGTCGGCGCGCGGCGAGCCGGTCCACCGCTCCCGGATCGCCGGCAACGTCCCGTCCTCCTCGAGAGCGGCCTGCGCGACGTTGATCCGGCCCAGCAGTGCGGTGTCGGTGGTCGGTACCGCGATCGCGATCTTCTCGGTGGTGATGCCGCGCTGAACGACGGCCACTCCCGGCGTTGCCTCGGCCAGCCGGGTCAGCACCGGGTCGAGTTTCATGAACGCATCACAGCGTCCGGTGGACAGATCCCGCAGCGCGGTGCGGATGCTGCCGTAGTCGTAGACGCGGACCCGGGCGACCTTGCCGTCGGCCAGCATCCGGTTGGCGATCGGCTGGCTGGTGTTGCCCTGCTGCACGCCGAGGGTCAGCCCGTCGAGATCGTCGATCGATGTGACGTCGGGCAGCCGGGTGGCGTCGACGGCGAGCGCCTGACCGGAGATCAGGTACGGATCGCAGAACGCGGCTTTCAGCGCGCGGGATCCGGTGATCGTGGTGCCGGAGGCGACGCAGTCGAACTCGCCGGAGTCCAGCGCATCGAAGATGCCGTTGAAGTCGCGTCCCTGGTAGCGGATGAACTCCACCGACGCGCCGAGCCGCTGGCCGATGGCGGCCATGAGTTCGACGTCCAGGCCGGAACCTGTCGGCCCGCCGTCGTTGAACGGTGGGTCGGGCAATGCCGCCCCGACGCGCAACACCTCGGCCATGGCATGCACGCTAGCCCCTGGTCTGGCGCCCCCACCGGTGCTCGCCGCCGAGGAACGCCGCCCAGCCCAGCACCGCCCCGGCGTGCAGCAGCAACGTGAACGTCACCGGCTCGATCACCAGGGCCGCGGCCGCGGCAGGCAGGCTGGCCCGGCCGGGGTCACCCACCCAGCGGCGGTAGCGGCGCAGCGCCCACACGCCGAATGCCGCGTCGGTCGCGAGCTTGCCTGCGATCACCACCAGCACGGGCGCCAACCCCGCGACGTGCCGGGTCGCCAGGAAGTAGATCAGCAGCCCGAACGCGGTCAGCCCGTACAGCGGCGCCACCGTGTCGATCGCCTTGACCGGCAACATCACGGTGCCCAGCCGACCGAACCGGGGATCGCCGACCATGCCGCGATACCACCAGTGGGTCTGCAGGAAACCGCCGAACCACCGGCGGCGTTGCCGCAGGAACGCCCCGACCGACGCGGGCGCCTCGGTGTGGGCCTGCGCATCGCCCAGAACCCGAAATCGCCAGTCCAGGTGGTGTTCTCCCGCGTAACGGCGCATGCGGGCGACCAGCTCGTAGTCCTCGACCAGGCAGGCGTCGTCGAATCCACCGACGTCCGTGACGGCGTCGCGGCGGAATCCGGCGAAGGCACCGGAGATCAGCTGCAGGCAGTCCACCCGCATCCAGGCGTACCGACCCAGGAAATTGCGGATGTATTCATAGGTCTGGAACCACTGCATCGCCCGGCCGAGCGCGGTGGGAGGGCAGCGCGGAGTGACCACGCCGGTGCAGGCGACCAATGCGGGCTCGCGTGAAAATGCTTGCCGCACAGCACCGATCGCACCCGCTGCGGGCACGGTGTCGGCGTCGACGGTCACGATGACATCGGCATCGGTGCGCAGCAGGGCGGCATTGAGCGCGGCCGACTTGCCGGCATGCGGCAGCCGCAGCCAGCGCAGCGTGGTGGCCCCCACCTGCACCGGCGCGCCGGCCTGCCCGACGGAGAGCATCGCGAAACCATAATCAGCACAGAGTTTTTCGGCGGTCGCATCGGTCGATCCGTCATCGGCGATCAGGATCTCGTCGGGCGGGTCGGACTGGGCCAGCAGTGCGGACAGGGTGTCCGGCAGTGCGGTGGCCTCGTTGCGTGCGGCGATGATGACCGTCACCGTCACCGTCGTCTCGGTGAGGAGTGCGGCGGCCGCGGCAGGGGCGCCGATACGCCGGATCTGCCATCCGGTGAACACCTGCAGCGCGGCGTCATAGCCGAGGTAGGCCAGTCCCACCGACCAGGCCAGTACGCCGCCGCGACCGAACGCCAGCAGGAACAGCGTGACCCACAGGGCGAACACCATGAGGTGAATGAGAATGCTGACGGCGGGGGTTCCCGGCCGGGTAAGCCGCGCCGACGCGCGAGCCAGCGCGGGAGTCAGTGAATCAGTCAACGGTTCGATGATAGAAGAACGGCGTTGCGTCCAAGTCGGTTCGACTGCCCGCCCCGCTCGACTGCCGCCCCGCCATTACCCTGTGGTGGTGGCAAGTGTGTTGTCGGTCAATCTGGCCCGCGTCCGTGCGAATCCCGACAAGCCGGCGAGACGCACCGGCATCGACAAGGCTGCGACGCCCGACCCGGTGATGGTGCGCGCGCCGGGGCCGATGCGCGGCGGCCTGGGCAGCGGCCTGGTCGGGGACACGATCGGCAACCAGAAGCTGCACGGTGGCGACGACCAAGCCGTCTACGTCTACGCCCGCGAGGACCTCGACGAGTGGGCCGCCCGCCTCGAGCGGCCGCTGACCGACGGGATGTTCGGTGAGAACCTCACCACCTCCGGCGTCGACGTCACAGGAGCGCTCATCGGCGAACGCTGGCGGGTGGGCACCGGCGGTCTGCTGCTCGAAGTCTCGGCGCCCCGCACCCCATGCCGCACGTTCTCGGCGTTCCTCGACATCGCCGGCTGGATCAAGACGTTCACCGACGCCGGCAAGCCCGGGGCCTACCTGCGGGTGATCTCCCCCGGCACCGTGCGTGCCGGAGACGAGATCGTCATCGAGGACAAGCCCGATCACGATGTGACGATCGCCCTGGTGTTCCGCGCGCGGATGACAGACCCCAGCCTGCTCCCCCGGCTGCGGGCCGCCGACGCGTTGTCCGACGAACTCAAGGCCTACGTGGCGAAGAAGAGCGCTTAGGCGTCTTCCAGCAGGTCGGGCGTCACGGCCGACTCGGTGTCCGGGATGCCGTCCTGCTTGGCTTTGCGATCCGCCATCGACAACAAGCGCCGAATACGGCCGGCCACAGCATCTTTGGTCATCGGCGGGTCGGCGAGCCGGCCCAGTTCCTCCAGCGACGCCTGCCGGTGTTCGACCCGCAGCCGGCCCGCGGCGGCCAGATGGTCGGGCACCGTGTCGGCCAGGATCTCCAACGCCCGCTCCACGCGGGCCGCGGCGGCAACCGCGGCGCGGGCCGAGCGACGCAGGTTCGCGTCGTCGAAATTGGCCAGCCGGTTCGCGGTGGCGCGCACCTCGCGGCGCATCCGCCGTTCCTCCCAGGTGAGCCTGGTGTCCTGGGCGCCCATCCGGGTCAACAGCGCACCGATGGCCTCGCCGTCGCGCACCACGACCCGGTCGGTGCCCCGCACTTCCCGCGCCTTCGCGCTGACCCCGAGGCGCCGGGCGGCGCCCACCAGAGCCAGCGCGGCTTCCGGTCCGGGACAACTGACTTCGAGCGCCGAGGACCGCCCCGGCTCGGTCAGCGAGCCGTGCGCGAGGAACGCACCCCGCCACGCCGCCTCGGCGTCGCCGACGCTGCCGCCGACCACCTGCGCGGGCAGCCCGCGCACCGGCCGGCCGCGCATGTCCAGCAGGCCCGTCTGGCGGGCCAGCGCCTCACCGTCCTTGGCGACCCGCACGAGATACCGGGTGCTCTTGCGGATGCCGCTGGCCGACAGCACGTGCACCACCGCGTTGTAGCCGTACAGGTCGTAGATGTCCTTGCGCAGCCGCCGGGCGATGATGCCCAGATCCACCTCGGCTTCGACCACGACTCGGCCCGACACGATGTGCAGGCCACCGGCGAATCGCAACAGCGAGGCCACCTCGGCCCGGCGCGCGCTCACAGAATTGACGGCCAGCCGGCTGAGTTCGTCCTTCACCTCGGCAGTCATCGCCACAGGTCGTCACCTCTCGGTCCGTTGCCAGTCGGGTCCTGCACCCCGTCCCCCTGTCCCCCTCCGCCGGCCTGCACGGAAGCAGCAGATGGATGGGAAGGCGGGGCGGTCACCGAATTTCGGGTGCGCACACCGTCAAGCGCTGCAGCCAGCTTGGCCGGGTCATGTAAAGGTGTACCAGGTCTGGTCACGTCGGCAAACTGAACTGAGGCTTCCAGCAGGCTTGCGGTACGCCGCAGTTGGTCACGCTCCCGGTCAGACGGGACGCGGGTGGCGTCGACCACGATCTCATGCACCGAGAAGCCCGGCGCATGCTGAGCGAGAACGTGCAGATGCCGCTCGGCGGAGAAACCGGCCGTCTCCCCCGGCTCGGCGGCCAGGTTCAGCACCAGCGCGCGGCGGGCGGTGGTCGCCTTCAGCGCTGCGGCCAGCTCCGGCACCAGCACGTGCGGGATCACACTGGTGAACCAGGAGCCCGGTCCGAGCACCACCAGATCGGCGTGCATGATCGCGTCGACAGCCTGGCGGGTGGCCGGCGGATCACCCGGCAGCAGACGCACCCGGCGCACCTTGCCGGGCGTCGTCGCGACAGCCACCTGACCGCGGATCACCCGGCTCATCCGGGGGTCGCCTTCCAGTCCGGCGACGTCGGCTTCTATCTGCAGCGCGATCGGGCACATCGGCAGCACCCGGCCTTTGACGCCGAGGATGCGGCCCAACTCGTCAAGCGCGGCCACCGGATCGGCCAGCAACTCGTTGAGGCCGGCCAGCATCAGATTGCCGATCGGATGTCCGGCCAGTGCGCCGCTGCCGCCGAACCGGTGCTGGATGATGGTGGCCCACAGCCGGCCGTGCGGACTGTCGGATGCCAACGCCGCCAACGCCATTCGCAGATCACCGGGCGGGATGATGTCGAGCTCGCTGCGCAGCCGTCCGGAGGAACCACCGTCGTCGGCGACCGTGACGACCGCGGTGACGTGCGGCGTGAGCCGGCGTGCCGCAGACAGCGTCGCGTACAGACCATGGCCACCGCCGAGGGCGACGATACGTGTCATTCGCGACCCAGATCGCGGTGCAGGACGCGGACGGTCAGGCTCTCGTTGTGCTCCAGCAACCCGGCGAGCGCCTCGGCCATGGCGACACTGCGGTGCTTTCCGCCGGTGCAGCCGATGGCCACGGTCATGTAGCGCTTCCCCTCCCGGCTGTAGCCCTCGACGACCAGCCTCAGCAGCTGATGGTAGGTCTGCAGAAACTCCGTGGCACCCGGTTGGCCAAGGACGTAGTCGCGGACCGCCGGGTGCTGCCCCGAGTGCGGCCGCAACTCGTCCACCCAATGCGGATTCGGCAGGAAGCGGACATCCATCACCATGTCGGAGTCCATCGGCAGGCCGTACTTGAACCCGAACGACTCGACCGTGACGCTGGTCTGCGCGACGGTCTGGCCCGCGAAGGCCCGTTCGATGCTCTCGCGCAGACCGTGCACCGACAGGGTCGAGGTGTCGATGACCAAATCCGCCGACGCCCGCACCGGGGCCAGCATGGCCCGCTCGGCGGCAATGCCTTCGGCCAGGGTCTGGTTGCCCTGCAGCGGGTGACTGCGCCGGTTGTTCTCGTAGCGGCGGACCAGAATGTCGTCGGAGGACTCCATGAACAACACCCGGGGATGGATGCCGCGGGTCACCAGCTCGTTGCGTACCCAGTCCAGATCCCCGGTGAACCCTCGCGACCGGACATCCATCACCACCGCCAGCTGGGTGATCCGCGACCCGGCGGTCAGCCCGAAGTCGACCATCTGGGCGATGAGTTCGGGCGGCAGATTGTCGGCGACGTACCAGCCCAGGTCTTCGAGCACCTTGGCCGCGGTCCCCCGGCCTGCCCCGGACAGGCCCGTCACCAACACCACGTCGATACCTGAATCCTCGCCGGTGTGGCCGGTGTGCATCTCTTCGCCTGTGCTGTGATCTGTCATCGGGTCGCCTGTTCAGCAGACTGATCTTTGCCGACCGGATCTTCCGGTGCAGCCGTTACCGGTGAATCCACTGTCACGCCTAGCGCTTCCAGCACCGCGGCGGCGGTCGCGGTTCCGATGCCCGGCACCGTGGTGATCTCCTCGACACTGGCCTGACGCAGTCGGGCCAGGGATCCGAAGTGGCTCACCAAGGCCTTGCGCCGGATCTCTCCGAGCCCCGGCACCGAGTCCAGCGCGGACGCCGTCATTCGCTTGGAGCGCTTGCTGCGGTGGTACGCGATGGCGAAGCGGTGGGCTTCGTCGCGGACCCGCTGCAACAGATAGAGCCCCTCGCTGTTCCTGGGGAGAATGACCGGATCTATCTCATTCGGCACCCACACCTCCTCGAGGCGCTTGGCCAGACCGATCACCGCGACATCGGCGACCCCGAGGTCGTCGAGCACCGCCTGGGCGGCGTTGACCTGTGGAGCGCCGCCATCGACGACGTACAGGTTCGGCGGGTAGGCGAACTTGCGCGACTTGCCCTCCGGGGCCAGCTCGTCGAGCGGCTGCTGCTGTTCATGGACGTGGCGGGCGAACCGCCGCCGGGTCACCTCGGCGATCGAGGCGACGTCGTCCGAGCGACCCTCGCCCGCGGCCTCCCGGATGGCGAAGTGCCGGTAGTCCGACTTGCGCGGCAGACCGTCCTCGAACACCACCATGGAGGCCACCACATCGGTGCCCTGTACGTGGCTGATGTCGACGCACTCGATGCGCAGCGGCGCATCGGCCAGTCCGAGGGATTCCTGAATGTTCTGCAGTGCAGCAGATCTGGCGGTGAAGTCGCCGGCGCGCTTGAGCTTGTGCTGCTGCAATGCCTCTTGCGCGTTGCGGTGCACCGTATCGGCCAGCGCCTTCTTGTCGCCCCGCTGCGGCACCCGTAGCGCCACCCGCGACCCGCGCAACCCGGACAGCCAGTCGGCCAGCTCGTCGGCGTTGGGCGGCAGGCACGGCACCAGCACTTCGCGCGGCACCGGATTGGTGGATTCGTCTGCGGCGCCACCCAATTCGGCCTGGTCACCGTAGAACTGGGTGAGGAACTGCTCGACCAGCCGCCCCTCGGCCGATTCGCCCGGGTCCGACGGCTTTTCGACGACCCACCCGCGCTGGCCACGCACCCGCCCGCCCCGCACGTGGAAGACCTGGACGGCGGCCTCCAGATCGTCGTCGGCGAACGCGACGACGTCGGCGTCGGTACCGTCCCCGAGCACCACGGCCTGCTTCTCCAGCGCCCGCTTGAGCGCGGCGATGTCGTCGCGCAACCGGGCGGCTCGCTCGAAATTCAATTCGGCGGACGCCGCGTTCATCTCCAGTTCGAGTTCGCGGGCGAAGCGGTCGGTCTTGCCGGACAGGAAGTCGCAGAAGTCCAGAACGATCTGGCGGTGTTGCTCGGCGCTGACCCTTCCGACGCACGGCGCCGAACACTTGTCGATGTAGCCCAGCAAGCACGGACGCTCGATCTGGCTGTGCCGCTTGAAGACTCCAGCCGAACAGGTACGGGCAGGAAAGACCCGGGTGAGCAGATCGAGGGTTTCGCGGATGGCCCACGCATGCGAATACGGGCCGAAGTAGCGCACGCCCTTGCGGCGCGGACCGCGATAGACCGACAGCCGCGGATACTCCTCGTTGAGGGTGACGGCCAATACCGGATAGGACTTGTCGTCGCGGTACCGGACGTTGAACCGCGGATCGAACTCCTTGATCCAGTTGTATTCCAGCTGCAGGGCTTCGACCTCGGTGGTGACCACCGTCCACTCGACTTTGGCCGCGGTGGTCACCATCTGGCGGGTGCGCGGATGCAGGGCGGAGATGTCCTGGAAGTACGACGTCAGCCGGGGCCGCAGGCTTTTGGCCTTGCCGACGTAGATGACCCGGCCATGCGGATCTCGGAATCGGTAAACGCCCGGTTCCACCGGAATGGACCCGGGCGCCGGGCGGTACGTCGACGGGTCGGGCACGTACACAAGGTTAGTCCGAGCGCCGACAGGCACTACCGTCGTGGGCGTGCCGGCAGCGCGCATCACTCGTCTCACCGAGTCGGACTGGGAACAGTTCGCCGAGCTGAGGCTGCGCGCGCTCACCGAGACGTTCGGAACAACCGACAAGCAGTACCTCGTCGAGGCCCGGTTCACCGCGACCGACTGGCGGCGGCGACTGCGCGACCACGCGCAGTTCGTCGCCATTCGGGAGGGCAGGCCCGTCGGCATGGTCGCCGCCTATCAGGAGAGCGCTCAGGCGGCGTACGTGTACTCCCTGTGGCTGGAGCCGGAGGCACGCGGGCGCGGGCTGGCCCGCAGACTGGTGGCCGCCGCGGTGGACTGGGCCCGCAGGCGCGGGGTTCGCACCGCGACCCTGCGGGTGGCACCCGACAACGCCGCCGCGCGAATGGTCTACGAAAGCCTGGGGTTCACCGAGGTGCCGAATTGTGGTGCCGCGGGCGAAGCCGTGATGAGACTCACGATCCCGTGAGATCCGGCCGGTACTTGGCGAGCTGAGCGCGCAGGGTGTCCATCGCGTGCACCGCCCGTTCGCCGTCTATCGCCTGGATGGCCAGCACCGCGGTGTATTCGTAGTCCTCCAGATCGACGCGGGCCCACCGGGAGCCCTGCGGGAACGACACCCCCACCACGTCACTCCACGGGATCACCCGCTCGAGCAGGACGTTGCGAACACCGAGACCGGCCGGTCCGATCCGCAGGCGCGGCGTGGCCAGCAGCAGGATCGCGGCGGCCAGGATCACCCCGAGCACGCCCATCGCCACCTGATCGGCGGTCTGCAGAATCGCCCCGGTGTAGCGGATCTTCAGCAGGAGACCGACGACGATGCCGGAGGTCGCGACCACGAACGCGGCGGCGTACGCGACATACGGCGTCAGGCGAGGCCGCAGCACGACATCCCAGCGGCTGGTGGTCTCGGTCATGCCCCGCGGAGGTGACGCAGCGTCTCAGAATCGCCGGTGTGCGGACTGCGCGCGCCGGGACCGCGAGTGCCGAGGGCGCCGACGGCAACGCGGGCGGCGCGCGACATAGGCAGGGCCGGCACGCAGCACCCCGTGGCCCGCGGAGGTGACGCAGCGTCAACGCGGTCGACAACGCGGCGGCAGCCGCCTGGGCGCCCTTGTCCTCGGCGGAATCCGGCAGACCGGCGCGGTCGAGCGCCTGCTCCTCGGTGTTGGTGGTCAGCACCCCGTTGGCCACCGGCGTCGACTCGTCCAGTGACACCCGGGTCAGGCCCTGGGTGACGGCGTCGCAGACGTAATCGAAATGCGGTGTCTGCCCGCGGATGACGACACCCAGCGCGACGACGGCGTCATGGGTGCGCGCGAGTTCCTGTGCGACAACCGGGATTTCGATGGCCCCCAGCACGCGGACGACGGTCGGGTCGGCCACGCCGGAGTCGTCGGCCACCCGGCGGGCACCGTCGAGCAGCGCGTTGCAGATCTTCGAGTGCCAGGTGCTGGCCACGATGGCCAGCGACAGCTCCGAGGCGTCCATCTCCGGAAGTTCCGGGACGCCGGCGCCTCCGCTCACAGAGCGCCACCGAGATCACCGGGAACGACCTGGTCGTAGTCGTCGAGGCCGGCCAGGTCGTGACCCATGCGGTCGCGCTTGGTCATCAGGTAGCGGATGTTCTCGGCGTTGGCCCGCACCGGCAGCGGCACCCGCTCGATGATGTGCAGCCCGTAGCCGTCCAAGCCGACCCGCTTGGCCGGATTGTTGGTCAGCAGCCGCATCGAGCGCACCCCGAGGTCCACCAGGATCTGTGCGCCGATCCCGTAGTCGCGTGCGTCGGCAGGCAGGCCGAGCTCGAGGTTGGCGTCGACGGTGTCGGCGCCGGCGTCCTGCAGCTGGTAGGCCTGCAGCTTGTGCATCAGGCCGATGCCCCGGCCCTCGTGGCCGCGCATGTAGAGCACGATGCCGCGACCTTCGCGCGCGACCATCGCCAGCGCGGCGTCCAGCTGGGGACCGCAGTCGCAGCGCCGCGAACCGAACACGTCACCGGTCAGGCATTCGGAGTGGACTCGCACCAGCACGTCGTGGCCGTCGTTCTCCGGACCGCTGATATCACCCTTGACCAGGGCGACGTGCTCCACCTCTTCGTACATGCTGGAGTAGCCGACGGCGCGGAACTCGCCATGCCGGGTGGGGATCCGGGCTTCGGCGATGCGCTCAATGTGCTTTTCGTGCTTGCGCCGCCACTCGATCAGATCAGCGATGGAGATCAGGGCCAGGTCGTGCTCGTCGGCGAAAACTCGCAGCTCGTCGGTCTGGGCCATCGAACCATCGTCCTTTTGGCTGACGATCTCGCAGATCGCGCCCGCCGGCTGCAGACCGGCCAACCGGGCCAGGTCGACGGCGGCTTCGGTGTGGCCGGGGCGGCGCAGCACGCCGCCGTCCTTCGCGCGCAACGGAACCACATGGCCGGGCTTGGTGAAGTCCTCCGACACGCTGCCGGGATCGGCGAGCAACCGCATCGTCGTCGCCCGATCGGCGGCCGAAATGCCCGTTCCCACACCATGTTTCGCGTCGACAGTGACCGTGTAGGCAGTGCCGTGCTTGTCCTGGTTGACCGCGTACATGGGCAGCAGACCAAGCTTGTCGCAGATCTCGCCGGACAGCGGCACGCACAGGTAGCCCGAGGTGTAGCGCACCATGAACGCGACCAACTCCGGCGTCGCCTTCTCGGCGGCGAAGATCAGGTCGCCCTCGTTCTCGCGGTCTTCGTCATCGATGACGACGACGGCCTTGCCTGCCGCGATATCGGCAACCGCCCGTTCGACGGTGTCCAGCCTCGTCATCCCTGCCGCCTACCCCTGTCCAATGTTGCTGCTACCAGACAGTATGAACCACCTGCGCCGCGTGATTATTGCCCGTCCTGTTGAGCGGCCCGCTCACTCGGCCGGCCCCGGCCCGGGACGCCGATATGTGCAGGCCAACGCTGTGGTGTGACGTACGTGACAGGACTGACCCCGCGGGGTGAGCGACGAGTCGACTGTGCGGTCTCATACGCACACGTCGGTGTGTCGCGGATGAAACCGCACAGCCGGTGGTGATTAGAAGTGCGATGAAGCGACCCGGTCTCGATGTCGAAGTGCTTGGCGTTCCGCCGTTGGGGCGCGACCCAATTGGACTCCCCGCTGGCCCGCGAGCCGTGGCTGCGGCCGGTCGGATCGGCTGAACTAAGCCGGTAGGTCGGGATGATGTCGCGGGAGAGACTGGTCGGCTTTGTCGCGCTGCCCGACTCCGATACCGGCCCTGAGTGCCCACCCGCTGACCGATCAACCGCTCATGACCTGCGGCACCGTGGCTGCCAAATCATGCCGCACGCAGTCGATCTCCCCCATCAAATGCGCACGGGAACCATCATCGATCGAATCTCAGGGTGGCGTGGCGTCCGTCTCCGAACCACTCCCGCCGCCAAGCGACGTGCCATTGGTCCAGGTCCGCACCGCGCCCGCCCTGGTCGTATCGACGACACCGTTGACAACCTTGTAGTAGCCGTCATAGACGGTGAGGCTGACGGGGTTGTTGACACCCCACTTCGTACCGGTGCCGTCGTAACCACCGGTGAAGGTCCCGTTCTGGGACCAGATGTAGGTGAGGCCGTCACCGTCGCTGTCAGTCACTTTGACTACGGTCACGTTCTTGGTGAACACGGCGCCGTAGGTGCCCGACGTCACCGGCCTGTTGTTGGAGGCATAGACCGGCAGCCGCACCGCGACCATTGCGGTGCCCGAGTATCCGTCGGTCACCGTGAGGTCGAGGTAGTCGTTCCTATCACTATCTGAGGCAACGATCTTTGCCGCCTGGTGGGATTGCGCATCGGAGACGTTCCGCGTGTAGGTGAACGATCCGTCACCCTTGAGCACAACGGTGCCGCCGTTTCGGGTGGACAGGGTGACGGTCCCAGAACCGACCGGGACAGTGATTCCGTTGATCTTCAGCGCGTCGCCGTCGGTGTCGTTCCACTTGATCGTCCCAGCCGGCATGGTCACGGTCTGTGTCGTGCCGCTGCGACTACCGACGCCCGCTGTACCAGTGACGGTCACCGTGGGCGCGGCGTTAGGTATCGTGGGCTGGACAAGCAACCGCAGACTGACCGTACGGCCATTGGCATCGGTCGCGAGTATGTTCACGTAGTCGTCGGTCGTGGGGCCATGACCCAGACTCTCATCACGGTGATAGGTGAAGGCGCCGGTCGTCGGATCGAACGATGTCACCGAACCCTTCGTCGGAGGGGCGCCCAGCGAGAAGCTCGAGAATCCGCCGGGGAGGTAGGTCGACGAGCCAGGCACCTTACCGCTGTAGTAATACTGCGTCGAGGTGTTGATGTTGGTCGGAGTGATTGCCGCTGTGCTGTTAGTCACCGTCACCGTGACGACTGTGTTGCCGTAATGGCCGTCGTTGATATTCACCTGGAAGCTCTGGCTGCCGCTCACCGTGGCCGATGAGATATACGTAAAGTCGCCTGTATCCGGGTTTATGGTGACGATGCCGCCGTTGCCAGCCCCATTCTTCGTGTAGGCGGAGTTGTTGCTCAAACCGTTGACCGACGAGCCGACCAACGAGTACTTCAGCGTGTCGCCATCGGCGTCGCCGCCGTTTACTTTGCCCTTCACCACGCCAAGGCCGTCGGTGCCAATCACCGTGACGGTTCCGGTGGGGTTGGCGTTTGTACCGCCGATGATCCCGATCTTGAACGTGAGGGTGTACGGAGCACCGTCTGCGGACAAGACCGGAATCTGCACGGTGTCGTATCGGTCGGCCTCGTTCTCCGAGGTGGACCTGTGGAAGAACGCGTCGTCCTGGAACTTGGAGTCCCACACCGCCGGCGGCGTGTAGGTGAACCCACCTGTGGAGTTATTGACGGTGACCAGCGCGTGACCGTCCGACGTATACGTCCCGCCTTGAGAGACGCCAAAGAACTGAACCGGGTTGCCGTCCTGATCTACCACATGGAACGTCCCGGCGGCATACATGCCCAGCGCGTTCTTATAGTGCCAGCTCTCGTACGTCGTATTGGTTGTGTACGTCTGGAAGAGGGCTATCTCCTGGAACCGCTTGTATAGGGCGACTAAGGCGACATACGTCACCAAAGTGAACGGATTCACTTGAGCTGCAGTCAAAGTGGGCAGAACGATGTTAAATGCCTCTTCGGGACTGCTGTAAACGCCACCTCCCAGGGCTACCGAGGCACCGACCTTGAGTCCTAGCGTGGTGGCGTTATGAAGGTCGGACCTCGTGACGGTGGCCCCGGTGGTCGTGTAGATGACGTCAATCGCGATCTGCTCCATGTCATACACGCCGTTAAGCATGTCGCCCAGAACAGTCGCCGTCCCGGCCACGGCGGCACCCATGATCTTGTACACCGAGATGATGTTGAGAGCGCCGGCGCCGTCGGCGATCCTGAAGGGCGGCACGACGCGGTTCAGAAAATCGCCCCACGCATTGAGGGTGGAGGCGAACGTGTAGCCCGGGATCGATGACGTGACAAAGATGGCTGCGAAATCCAGCGAATCCTTGATCCACCGTTGCGGACTGCCGATTGGCGCGGTCGCAATCAATTGGTCGAGTTGGGCCGTCAGCGCATCGAGACTCTGGTCGATCGGATGATTGGTGATGTCGACGAAGTGTCGGGGCGGCCCAGGCCAGCCAACGAGACGAGCGAGCGCCCTCGCGACCACGCTGAGGTAAATCGGATCCTGTGTCGGGTCTGTCGTGGCGGCAGCTGTGGCAGCGGGGTCGGAGCGGCTTTGACAGCAGCCAGCGTGGACTTGGCGGCCTTCGGCGTGGCCGTGACCACCTCGACTGAATCCGGCGTTTCCGTGCTGGGCGAGGAGCTTGACGCATTCGCGCCTGTTGCCGGCTCCGTCGAGACCGGGGTTTTCGAGCCATCGGTGGCGCCCGTGCCATCGGTGTCGTCGGGCGTGCCCTCGCTGGTCGAAGGCGTCGAGCCAGCGGTGGTCGAGGGCGGCGGCGGCGTGATGTCGGCATCGGTAACAGCCCGGCTCGATCCGGTTGCGCTCGTGGTCGATGAGGAGCGGGGCGCTGGCGCCGACTGCTTGCTGGACTGGCGATTGCGTGCGGACCCAGCCGAACCTGCCGTCCGCTTGGGACTCGAGGCGCTTCCGGAGTCATTCGCCGAACTCGCCTTCGGGCCAGAATCCGCCGAACCGCCGTCGGTTGCGGCTGCCGCCACGCCTTGACCGGCCGCTACCGTCAGACCGATTCCCACAGCAGCAGCCACGATCCCATTGCGAGCCGCCTGCTTCCCGTTATGCGTTACCGGCTTGCGATGACGTCCGGCGTGCTTTCGGTGGCGACCCCCGCGCTTCTTGGAACTCACCAGCTCTCCCGCTTATCCGCAGTGTGACGAGACTCATGGATCTGCAGCGCTAGAGACGCACGCCACTTTGATGACACCGCAACGTAGCATTCTCCGAGGCACATTTTCAAAGTTTGCCACGGTCAGATTTTCCGAGATCGGCTCCACCAGCAACTTCATCGTATTTTTCGGAGTCCGTGTCGCGATAGCGAAGCTGGTAAGCCCACACAGGAAGCAGCGTGCAGCAAATTTACCCACTAATCAATTGATCAGTTGGGAATGTGCAGGTCAGCGCACGCGGTCGGCGAGCAAACGTTCCACGTATTTGGCGATGACATCGACTTCGAGGTTCACCGGCGTGTCGACCGCCGCACGACCCAGGGTGGTGAGCGCCAGCGTGGTGGGGATCAGCGAGACCTCGAACCAATCGTCACCCAGCCCGGACACCGTCAGGGAGATGCCGTCGACGGTGATCGAGCCCTTCTCCACCACGTACCGCGACAGCTCCGGCGGCAGCGCGATCCGCACGATTTCCCAGTGCTCGGACGGTGCGCGGGAGATGACGCGGCCGGTCCCGTCGACGTGACCCTGCACGATGTGCCCGCCGAGCCGGCTGTTGACCGCCGCGGCGCGCTCCAGGTTGACCGCGCTGCCGACGTCGACCGCGGCCAGACTGGACCGGTTGAGCGTCTCGGCCATCACGTCGGCACTGAACTGCCCGCCGGGCAGCACCTCGACGACGGTCAGGCAGACGCCGTTGACGGCGATCGAATCGCCGTGTCGGGCATCGGCGGTGACGACGGGGCCGCGGATCACGAACCGGGCCGAGTCGGCCAACTCATCCTTGCCGACGATCTCACCCAGTTCTTCAACGATTCCGGTGAACACGCGCCCAATCTAGCCTCGGCGTGACGACACTCGCTTAGGTGCACTAAATCTGCAGTTCACGGGCTATAACGCGAGCCCGGTCCAGCCCGGCGCCGCAGGTCTGGTCACCCCGACCCTCTACGATGCACCTATGCCGACGTGCCGCCGAATGTTCGCCGTCCTTGCCGCCCTCCTCGCAACAGCCGCCCTGTTCGTCGCGGGCTGCTCGTCCTCCTCCAAGCCTTCCGAGCCGCTACCGGAGGCCGCCGGTCTGCTGCAGCAGTCCATTCAGGTCACCAAGGCCCTCAAGAGCGCCCACCTCGAGATCACGGTCGGCGGCAAGATCGAGGGTCTGCCCGTCAAGAAGCTGTCCGGCGACCTGACCAACGTGCCCGCGACCGCGGTGTCCGGGAACTCGACCATCTCGATGGGCGGCTCGGACGTCGACATCCAGTTGGTCGTGCTCGACGGCACCCTGTACGCCGCACTGACCCCCAACAACTGGCTCGACATGGGCCCGGCCAAGGACATCTACGACCCCTCGGTGGTGCTCAACCCGGACAACGGGCTGGCCAACTGGCTCGCCAGCATCACCGACGCCAAGTCGGAGGCCAGCGAGACCATCAACGGTGTGGACACCATCCGCATCACCGGCAACGTCAGCGCCGACGCCATGAACAAGCTGATCCCGCTCAAGGCCTCCAGCCCGCTGCCCGCCACCGTGTGGATCCAGAAGGCCGACCCGCATCAGCTGGTCCAGGCCAAGGCCGACACCGGGAACGGCAGCAGCATCCAGATCACGTTGTCGGAGTGGGATAAGCCGGTCAGCGTCTCCAAGCCCGCCGTCTGACGGGCCCGGTGATGGCTGAGTCTGTGGACACCGCTGCACACCGGGTGGGGACCTCCGGCCGCAGCCGCCGGATCGTGATCAGCGCGGGTAGCCTCGCCGTTCTGCTCGGGGCGCTCGACACATATGTCGTGGTCACGATCATGGTCGACATCATGTCGACGGTCGGCATCCCGGTGAACAAGCTGCAGCAGGTCACCCCGATCATCACCTGGTACATGCTGGGCTACATCGCGGCGATGCCGCTGCTGGGCCGGCTGTCCGACCGCTTCGGACGCAAGCTCATGCTGCAGCTGTCCTTGGTCACGTTCGCGGCCGGCTCGGTGGTGACCGCGCTGTCCACCGACCTGACCATGCTGGTGGTCGGCCGGCTCGTCCAGGGCGTCGCCGCAGGCGCCCTGCTGCCCGTGACGCTCGCGCTGGCGGCCGACCTGTGGGCCGCCCGCAGCCGGGCCGCGGTACTCGGCGGCATCGGCGCCGCCCAGGAGCTGGGCAGTGTGCTCGGCCCGCTGTACGGCATCGGTGTGGTGCTGCTGCTGGGCAAGTGGCAGGACGTGTTCTGGATCAACGTGCCGCTGACGCTGATCGCGATGGTGGCGATCCACTTCAGCCTGCCTTCCCACGACCGCAGCGAGAACCCCGAAAAGGTCGACCTGGTCGGCGGCATCCTGCTCGCGATCGCATTGGGCCTGGCCGTGATCGGGTTGTACAACCCGAACCCCGACGGCAAGACGCTGCTGCCGCCGCACGGCCTGGTCCTGGTCATCGGCGCGATCGTCGCGGCCATCGCATTCTTCGTCTGGGAGCGGTTTGCCCGCACCCGGTTGATCGAACCGGCCGGCGTCCGGTTCGTGCCGTTCCTGGCCTCGCTGGGCACCTCGCTGTGCGCGGGCGCGGCGCTGATGGTCACGCTGGTCAACGTCGAACTGTTCGGCCAGGGCGTGCTGGGCAAGGACCAGACGCAGGCCGCGTTCCTGCTGCTGCACTTCTTGATCGCGCTGCCGATCGGAGCGCTCATCGGCGGCTGGATCGCCACCCGGATCGGCGACCGGATCGTCGCCGTGGTCGGCATGCTGATCGCCTCGGGCGCCTACCTGCTGGTGTCGCACTGGGGTACCAATGTGGCCACCACCCGCCACGATCTCGGCTTCGTGTCGCTGCCGGTGATCGACACCGACCTGGCGCTGGCCGGCTTCGGGCTGGGTCTGGTGATCGGCCCGCTCACCTCTGCCGCGCTGCGGGTGGTGCCGGCGGCTCAGCACGGCATCGCCTCGTCGCTGGTCGTGGTGGCCCGCATGACCGGCATGCTGATCGGCGTCGCGGCGCTCAGTGCGTGGGGCCTGTACCGGTTCAACCAGATCCTGGCCACACTGCCGAGTCCGGGCGGCAACAGCCTGGCCGCCAAGATCGCAGGCGAGGCCGAGCGCTACCGCACCGCCTTCGCCATGCAGTACGGCTCGATCTTCTTCGTCACCGTGATCGTGTGTCTGGTCGGCGCCGGGCTGGCCCTGTTCGTCGGCGGCAGGCAAGCGCACGCCGGCTCCGCGGATGCCGAGTCGTCGCTGACCCCGTCGCAGTAGCTCACACGTCGCGGGCCAGGAGGTCGGCCCAGGTGTCGCGGCGCACCACGAGCCGGGCGTCCCCGTTCGCGGCGAACACCACCGGGATGCGGCGCGCCCCGTTGTACTGGTTGGACATCGTGTAGCAGTACGCGCCGGTGACCGGGACGGCCAGCAGGTCCCCGACCACTGGATTGTCAAGGGAGACAACGTCGATCAGCTGGTCGCCGGATTCGCAGTGCCTGCCGACGACGGTGACCTCGGAGCCCCCGCCCACCCGGTCGACGAGGGTGGCCTCGAACCGCTGCCCGTACAACGACACCTCGAGGTTGTCCCCCATCCCGCCGTCGACCGCGACGTGGGTGACCACCCCGTGTTTGACGGTCGTCACCCGGTAGACCGTGCACGCCGCGGTCGCGGTCATCGACCGGCCCGGCTCGACGATGATGCGGGCGTCGGCGGGGACCAGGCCGCGAGCCTTCTCGATCATGGTGTGGGCGTAGGCGTCCACCGTCGGCGGGTGATCGGCGTAGGTGTAGCGCACCCCGAGCCCGCCGCCGAAGTCGTATACGTCGAAGCTGCCCAGCTCGGCGACCGGAGCCACGGCGGCGGCGAGCTGGTCGGCGTCGAGCAGCTGCGAGCCGACGTGAGTGTGCACGCCGTCGCAGCGCAACACCCGGCTGCGTCGGATCTTCTCGATCGCCAGCCGGGCATCTGCCGGCAGCAGGCCGAATTTCGAGCCGGCGTGACCGGTTGCCACCGCGGCATGGGTATCGGCCTCGATACCCGGCACGACCCGCACCAGGCAGGGCTGCCTGCGGCCCGGCTCGACAATGCGTTCCAGCCGGTCGATGTCGTCGAAGTTGTCGACGACGATCAGGCCGACACCGCTGCTGACGGCCATACCGATTTCTTCGTCGGTCTTGGCGTTGCCGTGCAACAGCATCCGCGCCGGATCGGCCCCGGCGGCCAGTGCGGTGGCGATCTCTCCCCCGCCGGCCACGTCGAGCAGCAGCCCTTCCTCGCTGGCCAGACGTTGAATTGCGGTGCAGGGGAACGCTTTCGACGCGAATGCCACATCGGCTCGGGCCCACCGGCTGCGGAACGCGCTCAGGTAGTCCCTGGCCCGCTGCCGCACGGCGTCCTCGGCGACCACCATGACCGGGGTGCCGAATTCGGCAGCCAGCGCATCGAGTCGGCAGCCCCCGACGGTCAGGACGCCGTCGGAGTGCTGCGAACCGGGCGGAAACAAACCGAGTACATCGGGATCGTTCATCACGCCATCCTGCTCCATGCCGCGCGGTCCGCGATCACTGTGACATCCCCGTGCCGCTGCAACACCGATGCCGGCACAGCCGCGTCGACGGGGCCGCGCAGTGCGGCAGCCAGCGCGTCGGCCTTTGCCCGACCGGCCGCCAGCAGCAGGATGGAGCGGGCCCGACCGATCGTCGCCAGTCCCTGGGTGATCGCGCTGCGCGGGACGTCGTCGACCCGGCCGCCGAAGAACCGGGCGTTGTCGTGCCGGGTCTGGTCGGACAGCTCCACCACCCGCGTGGTCGAATCGAGCGGCGAGCCGGGCTCGTTGAACGCCAGGTGCCCATTGGAGCCGATCCCGGCGATCTGGACATCGACACCGCCAGTCTCGGCAATCCGCTGCTCGAATGCCTCCGCCACAGCCGCCGGATCGGCGCTATCTCCTTGCGGCACATGAACATTGGCGATAGGGATACCGAGCGGATCGGCGACGCGCGAACGCACGTAGGCCGTGTAGCTGCGTGGGTCACCGTCGTCGAGACCGACGTACTCATCGAGTGCGAGCACCGTGGCACCGGAGAGGTCGACCTCGCCGCGACGGCTGCGCGATGCCAACTCGGCGTACACCCGCATCGGGGTACCGCCGGTGGCCACCCCGAGCGTGGGCGCGGCGGACGGCAGCCGCTCCAGCAGGGCGGCGGCCGCGGTGGTGGCGAACATGTCGTCGTCGACGACGGTCACTTTCATCGGTTCACCTTCGCGCTCGCCCGCAGCCGTGCGTCGTCATGGCGGGCCAGGCAGTCGGTCCACCAGCCATGCCGGTCTGGTCGGGGCGCGACGATCCGCGGGGCATCGTCGCGGATGATCGGATTCCCGGTCACGCCCGCGGCGAACAGCGCCGCGCCGATCGCCGAATGGTCGGTCACCGCCGGATCCACCCACACCTCTCGTCCCGTCGCATCCGCGATGTCCTGCCACATCAGCGGGCTTACCGCACTACCGCCGCCGAGCCGGACCGGACCCGACTCACCCGTCGCAGCGGAAAGCACATCGATGCACCGGCGCAACTCGACCACGATGCCGGTCAGCAGTGCCCGGCCGATATGACCGACGCCCATCCCCAGCCGGAGGCCCTGCACGGTGCCGGTCAGGCTGGGATCCCACAAGGCGCCCTGCTCCCCTGGCGATAGATACGGCAAGAACAACGGCGCGTCGGCGAGCGCCACCGTTGCTGCCGCCTCGAGCAGATCGGCCGGTCCGTCCAGGCCGAACAGCGCGGCGATGGCGTCGAACGCCGAACCCATTGCGAGCAGATCCATTTCGAGTCCCCAGCCGGACCCGGCCAGTGGGGTGACCAGGTAGCGCATGTCGGGATCGCGGGTCGGCCGATCGGAGACACCCAGCACGACTGCACTGGTGCCGGCGATCACCCCCACCTCTCCGTGCGCCCGCGCCCCCACTCCCAGCACACCGAGCACCGAGTCCGCCGCGCCCAGCACCACGGGCAGCTCGCCCGGCACTCCCCACCGCTGCCGCCATCGTTG
Source organism: Mycobacterium sp. ELW1 (assembly GCF_008329905.1). Classification (NCBI taxonomy): domain Bacteria; kingdom Bacillati; phylum Actinomycetota; class Actinomycetes; order Mycobacteriales; family Mycobacteriaceae; genus Mycobacterium; species Mycobacterium sp. ELW1. The sequence continues at coordinate 3,514,139 of NZ_CP032155.1, forward strand.
CGTGAGGGGCAGTGCGGTGGCCGAATGGGCCACCTCGGGCAAGCTCGGCAGACCGGACGCGGCGACCAACTCCGCACTCCAACAACCACGTTCGAGATCGAAGACGGCGCTGCCCGCCGCGGTGCTGGGGTCGGTGAGCAACGACCCGGTCAGCTGGTGGAACAACACGTCCTTGGCGCCGGCGACGGTTGTACCGGCGCAGCCCAGCCCCTGAAGCCGGGCGTGCATCGGCGCCAGGTACCGCCCGTCGACCCGCTGTCCGGTGATCCGATAGAGCTCGGCGTCCCCGACCATGGCGCGCAACTGGTCGGCCTGCCGCTCAGCCCGGCCGTCCTCCCAGGTGATCGCCGCCCCCACCGGCTCGAGCATGGTGTCCAGCTCGACCAGTGTGGGCAGCATCGCGCTCAGCCCGATCGCACTCCACCGCCGCGGCGGAACCAAGCCGGCCACGACGTCGCCGGCCGCTCCCAGCGCCTCCCACCAATGGTGCGGATCTTGTTCGGCCGCTTCGTGTTCGGGCCGCCGGGTGGGATACTCCGACCGCGCCGATGCGACGACCGCACCGTCGTGATCGACCGCGACGACCTTGACCGCCGAGGTGCCGAGGTCGACGCCGATGACTACCGGTGCGGTCACGACCGGGACGCGGCCGTCCGGGTGCGGGCAACAACGGTCAGCGCGTCAGCGGCGGCCTGGAGCGTCTCGTCGATGTCACGGTCGTCGTGAACCAGCGAGACGAACAGATTCTCGAACTGCAGCGGATGGAACAACACCCCGCGAATCACCATCTCCTCATACCACCGGGTGAACAGAGCCTCGTCGGCACGGCTCACCGCGTCGCGCCAATTGTGGATAGGACCGTCGGCGAACCACAACTGGAACACCGTGCCGAGTCCTTCACAGTAGGCATCCAGGCCGCGCTCGGCGGCCAACTCGCCGAGGCCCGCGGCCAGGCGGTGCCCCAGTGCCCGCTGCCGCTCATACAACCCCGGTTCGGCCAGCAGGTCCATCGTCGCCGACACCGCGGCGCATTGCACGACGTTGGCGTTGTAGGTACCCGAGTGGGAGTAGATGCCGTCGGCGACCAGGTGCATGGCTTCCGTCGAGCCGCCGACCGCGGCGACCGGGAACCCGCCGCCGAGGCCCTTGGCCAGGGTGGTGAGATCCGGTGTGACGCCGAACCATTCCTGGGCCCCGCCGCGCGCGAACCGGAACCCGGTGATCACCTCGTCGAAGATCAACAGAGAGCCGTGTTTGCGCGTTTCGCTGCGCAGAAGTTCCAGATAACCCGGTTCGGGCAGGATGCACCCGGTGTTGAACACCGCGGGTTCGGTGAGCACCGCAGCGATCTCGTCACCGCGCCGGTTCATCAGCTCCACGAAGCTGTCGGCGTCGTTCCACGTCAGCACCACGAGGGTGTCTTCCAGTTCGGCCGGGACCCCGGGTCCCATCGCAACCGGTCGTGGATGATCGGCCGGTCCGGCCAGCACCGGGTCGACGTGGTTGGACCAGTACACGGTGTCCTGCCAGCCGTGGTAGTGCCCCTCGAACCGGACCACGATTCGCCGTCCGGTGGTGGCCCTGGCCAGCCGAACCGCCGTGCCCACCGCCTCGGATCCGGAATTGGTGAAGCGGACCTGTTCGATACCCGGTACGGCGGCCACCACCTTTTCGGCGGCCTCGATCTCCAGCTCGTACGGCAACCCGAAGCACGTGCCGAGATCGCGGACGGCCTCGGTGACAGCGCTGGTCACCACCGGATGGCGATGCCCGAGGATCATCGGACCGAGCCCCAGCAGATAGTCGATGTAGGTATTGCCGTCCACGTCGGTCAGGCGCGATCCGCTGCCGTGCGCCATCACGATCGGATAAGGCTTCCACCCGTTGCGCGGCAGCCGGGCCGTCGAGCCCGCACCGCCGGGAATCGTTCGCTTGGCCCGTTCGTACAGCGCCTTGGTGACGGGGGTCCGGGCCGCATAAGCATCGGTGAAGTGCATCAGGGAATCTCTTTCATCGTTGAAGGTCGTGGTAAGTGCAGTGGCCGGCTCATGCCGGCGGGTCAGTGCGGATTTCGCGGCGCGGTGTAGAACGGCGCCTTTCCGACCGTGGCCGAGACGACGGACAGCAATAGCCCGACCAGCGCGAGGCCGACGCCGAACCCGAGTTCGATTCCGTTCAGCGACCCCGAGGTGATCGAGTAGACGACGACGAACGCCATGAACGCCGCGCCCAGACCCGGCATCAATCCCCCGATCACGAAATCCTTGACAGAGGAGACGATCTGGCGCCGGTAGCACCAGATGGCGGTCACCGCGGTCAGCAGATAGAAGATCGCCGCCATCAATCCGAGCGTGCTCACGATGTTGGCCAGCGCCTCACCCACCGCGCCGATAAGCGTTGAGCCCCAGAGGAATGCGATGTTGAGCAGACCGAACAGGATTGTCGCGTTCAGCGGCGTGCCGTACTTCCCACTGACTTGTGCCAGCCAGGACGGCACGACCCGGTCTCGCCCCATCGCGAATCCGATCCTCGAAGCACTGACGATCGCCGCAAGCAACGACGCGAGGGTGCCGCCGAGTACCGCGACGATCATCACGTTCGCCCAGAAGCCGCCACCGATCCGTTCACCCACGAACGCAAGGATGTTGGCTGCGTGATCTTGCATGTCCTGCATCGGCGCGATCCCCTGGAACGCCAACACCGACACCGAGTAGATGACGAACAGCAGGACAACGCTGGTCACGGCGGCCCGTCCGGCAGTGCGGCCGGAAGCTTCCTCACCGACGTAGGCAGCGGTGTCCCAGCCTGAGTAGAGGAAGATCGCCAGCAGCACGCCCGATATCAACGACTTGAAGCCGCCCGCCCCCTCGACCGTGAACCACGAGATGCTGGGCTTGACCACGTCACCGTTGCCGCGGGCGATGAATATCACGGCCAGGACGGCGAACCCGATGAGCAACGCGTATTCGAAGATGGCCCAGCCCAATTGGAACCGGGCTGACAGGGCCACGCCCAATGCGGCCACTGCGGTGACGATCAGGTCGAACACGGTTCCCACGGCAGCCACCGCGACCGGGCTGTCTGCGGCGTGATCGGAGAAGAAGCTGAGCAGGTAGCTTCCGAGCGGGATGGTCAGGCTCGTCGTACCGACCGTGTAGTACAGCAACATGATCCAGCCGGCGAAGAACCCGGCATGCGGGTTGAGCACCCGGCCCACCCAGGTATACGTCGCCCCCGCACTCGGTTGCCATGCGTGCAGGCGTTGGTAACCGAGTGCGATGCCCAGCATCGGGACGAAGCAGATGAGAATCGGCACGACACCGGCGTACGCGACGGTCGCCAGGATCGCGGCCAGCGAGACGGCCACGCTCTGAATGGGTCCCGAACTGGCCAGCGCCATCACCACCACGTCCACTGCGCGCAGTGCTCCCGACCGCAGTCCCCCAGCCGGGGCAGCCATGTCCCGGGCCATCAGGAATCGCCGTCCTTGCGACCGATGAGCGTTACGAGGGTCTGGCGCAGGATCTCGGCGGTCGCGATCATGTCCGGAATGGACACCCACTCCTGGGCCGCGTGGTAGTTGCCGCCTTCCGGCCCGAACAGGACCGTGGGGATGCCGGCACTTTGGAACAGCGCGGCGTCTGTCCACGCGTTGAGACCGGTCACTGGTGAGCGGACTCCGTTGACGGCTTCCGTTGCGTCGCCGAGTGCGTTCAGCAGCTCCTCGTTGCCCGCACCGGTGAAGGGGTCGCGGTCCAGGCGGACGACGACCTCACCACGAAAGCGCGGTTCGGATTCGGTGACCTCGGCGAAGATCGCCTCGATCTCGGCGACTCGGTCGGCCAGTGTCTCGCCCGGCTGGGTGCCGATCTCGATGCCCAGCACGGCCTGGTTGGGATAGGTGGCGTAGTCGGTGCCGCCGCGGATCGTTCCGGTGTGGAACACGGTGCGGCCGTTCTTGGGATCGGGGTTGGGTTTCCAGCGCGTCTCGTCGAGCCGGTGCAGGCGGGCCACCACCTCGGCCATGTGGACGATGGCGTCGACGCCCTTGTCGGGCGCCGAACCGTGCGCCGGCTCGCCGTGCACCACGATGTCGATCCAGCCGAACCCCTGATGTTCGCCGTAGATGGTGTGCGAACCGTCGGGTTCGAGGTTGATGGCCAGGTCGATCTCGGCGGCATGATGGGCGACCAGGTGCTCCGTGCCGATGCTGACACCCTCCTCGTCGATCACCAGGGCTACCAGCACGTTGCCTGCCAATCCTGTTCCGGAGCGCACCAATTCGCGTACCGCGAGCATCGCGGCGGCGCAGCCGCCCTTGTCGTCGGCCACGCCGAGTCCGATCATCCGGTCACCGTCGACGACGGGGTGCAGTGCGCTGTCGGCCCAGTTCGCGTAGCCGACGGTGTCGCTGTGTGCGGACAGGCAGATCGTCGGGCCAGGTGCACTGCCCCGCAACCAGGCCAGCACGTTGGGGCGGCCGGGTTCCACCTCCTCCAGCGTCGCCTCCAGCCCGAGGTCGGCCAGCCAGTCGCGCATGAAGCGGGCGACGTCGCCCTCGCCGGCCCCTCCCGGGATCAGCCAGGGCGTCACGGAGTCGATTCGAACCATCGCCTCGAGTAGCTCGATCGCTTCCTCACGAGTGACGGTCATGTGGTGCTCTCCTTTGGTGTTGGTGATTCTGTGACGTCTGAAAAATGGCACGCCACTTGGTGTTCCGGCGTGGCATCGGTGAGCATCGGTTGCTCGGCACGGCAGCGATCGGGTTCACCGAGCTGCCGGTAGAGCGGACAGCGCGGCGCGAACCGGCAACCCGGAGCGGTGGCGGTGGCGTTGGGCGGCTCACCGGTCAACAGCGCGCGGGCCATTCGCCTGCCGCCACCCGCCTTGGGCATGACGTCCACCAGCGCGCGAGTGTACGGATGCCGGGGTGTACCGATCACATCGGCGGCGCAACCCTGCTCGACCACCCGGCCCAGGTAGAGGACGGCAACCCGATCCGCAAAAACACCGGCCAGTGCGAGATCGTGGGTGATGAAAAGGATTGCCACGTCCAGGCGTTCGCGCATGTCCAGTAGCACCCGGATGACCCCGGCACGCAACGAGACATCGAGCATGGACACCGGCTCGTCGGCCACCAGGAGCCGGGGCTGCAGCGCGAGTGCGGCCGCGATCGCGACCCGCTGGCGCTGCCCCCCGGATAGCTGGAAGATGCGGCGCTGCGCGATCGCTGCGGCCGGTGTCAGCCCGCACATCTCCAATGCCGCCAGCGCCACCCCGCGTCGCGCCGCGGCATCCAGGTCACGTCGATGGATCGCCAGCCCCTCGCTGACGAGGTCGACCGCGGTCGCGTTGACCGGCAGGCTTTCGAACGGGTCCTGGAAGATCATCTGGAACTCGCGGCGCTGTCTGCGCAGCGCGGCGCCGCGGGCATGGGTGATGTCCACACCGCCTACCGACACCGTTCCCGAACTGGGGTCGACCAGCCGCATGAGGGTGCGCGCGACAGTGGTTTTCCCGCAGCCGGATTCACCGACCAGTGCCACGATCTCACCCTCGTGGACGGACAGGTCGACACCGTCGACGGCACGTGCTGTCAGCCGTCGCCGACCGTGCCGGACCGGAAAGTGCACATGCAGGTCGCGTACCTCGGCGACCACCGGCTTGGTCATGCGCGGGCCTCCACCGTATGGCATGCTGCGAGGTGAGCGGCAGCGCCGGCAACCTCCTGCAGCGCGGGATCGTCGGTCGCGCACCGTGCCAGCTTTTCGACACACCGGTCATTGAATCGGCAGCCCGCCGGCGGGTGTGCGAGATCGGGTGGGCTGCCGGGTATTCCGCAGATCGACGCCTGCCCCGCGTCCAGTCGCGGATAGCAGTCCAGCAGTCGGCGGGTGTAGGGATGCGCCGGCCGTGAGTCCGAGCTCAAGATGTCCTCGGCACGACCACATTCGACGATGCGCCCGGCGTACATCACCGCGACCCGGTCGCAGAGTTCGGACAGCACGGTCAGGTCGTGGGAGATGATCAGCATCGACAGCCCCAGTTCGTCGGCCAGACCGCGGATCAACTCCAGGATCTGGGCCTGGGTCATGACGTCGAGCGCGGTCGTGGGCTCGTCGGCGATCACCAGGTCGGGGCGGCAGGCCAGCGCCATGGCGATCATCGCGCGCTGCTTCATGCCGCCGGAGAGCTGGTGGGGATAGTCGGCCGCCCGCCCGGAGGCGATCCCCACCTGGGTCAGCAACTCGGCGACACGGCGCCGCACCGCTTTGCGGTCGGCCTCCGGTTCGTGCGCCCGGATCGCCTCGCGCACCTGATCGCCGATCGTCATCACCGGGTTGAAGCCGTTCATCGCGCCCTGGAACACCAGCGACAGCCTCCGCCAGCGCAGTGCCCGGAGTCCGGCCTCGTCGACGGTGCTCAGATCCGTGCCGGCGAATGTCATCTCGTCGGCGGCCGCAACAGCGCCGGGCGGCAGAAGACGCGCAACGGCGAGCGCCAATGTACTTTTCCCACAGCCGGACTCGCCGGCCAGCCCGACCACCTCACCGGCGGACACATCCAGGTCGACACCGTCCACCGCGCGCACGCCACCGCGGTAGGTGACGCTCAGGTTCCGAACGCTCAACAAGCTCATTCGGCCACCGCCAGCCGAGGGTTGAGGATCCGTTCCAGACTCTGCCCGACGAGGGAGAACGCCAGCACCACCAGCACGATGCCGACGCCCGGTGGCAGGAAGTACCACCAGAAGCCGTTGCCCACAGCGCCGGCGGCGAACGCGTTGTGCAGGATCTGGCCCCACGAGGTTCGGGTCGGATCGCCGAGGCCAAGGAAGGACAGGGTGGCCTCGGCGAGGATCGATCCGGCGATGACCAGAACGGCGTTGGCGATCACCAGCGCCAGCACCCCGGGCAGGATCAGTCGCCACAGGATGCCTGCCGAGGACAGGCCGACGGTCTTGGCGCGGGCCACCACTTCGCGTTCACGCAGCGCCAGCACCTGGGAGCGGACGATGCGCGCCGTACTGGGCCAGCTGGTGATTGCGATGACCAGAACGATCATCGGCAGGCTCTGCCCGATGATCGCGCCGAGTGCGATCATCAACGGCAAGTTGGGCAGCACCAAGAAGAAGTCGGTGATCCGCATCAGCACCGCGTCTATGAAGCCGGTGAACCAGCCCGCCAGCGCCCCGACCAGGGTTCCGATGAGCACTGTGATGACAGTGGCGATGAGCCCGATCTCCAGTGACACTGATGTTCCGGCCAGTACCTGCCGCAGCACATCGCGGCCGAGTTCGTCGGTGCCCAGCCAGTGGGCGGCACTGGGTCGCAACAGGATTCCGGCGCGTGTGTCGGCGACGTCAGTACGGTCGTAGGGCGCCAGCAGCGGGCCGGCGATCGCGACGACCATAACCGCGACCACAGTCAGCAGCCCGGTGCGGCCCATTCGGTCGGCGAAGAGTTGGCGCAGCACGCCGCGCCAGCCGCCCGGCACGTGTGCCGCGGCAGGTTCCTCGGGTTCCAGTGCGGGGTTCATCAGCGGTCCGGTCATGTCAGCCGCACCCGCGGGTCGAGCATCCGGTAGACCAGGTCACTGGCGAAGTTGGCCAGCACGACCACTACCGCGAAGATCAGGAAGCACGCTTCCATCACCGGGTAGTCGCGCCGGATCACCGACAGGTAGATCAGCTGTCCCATGCCGGGCCAGGAGAACACCGTCTCAACCTGGATCGTGCCGCCGACGGTGGCGCTGGCGTAGAGCGTCGTGGCGGTCACCACGGGCAGCAGCGCATTGCGCACGCCGTGTCGCCAGAGCACCCGCCGCGGGGTCAGGCCCTTGGCCCGGGCAGTGGTCATGTAATCCTCGGACAATGTCGCCAGCAGTGAGCTGCGGGTGATCAGGACGAACTGGGCGATGTCGACCAAAACCATGGCGACGGTCGGCAGGACGAGATGCCTTGCCAGGTCCGCCATTCGGGTGAACACGGTGGGGTACAGCGCGTCGGCGGTGTACATGCCTGCGATCGGAAACCAGCCGAGTGACACAGCGAAGACGAAGATCAGCAGCATGCCCACCCAGAACGTGGGCAGACTCCAGAACACCAGCGATCCGATGACCAGCCCGGAGTCGGTGCGCGAGCCGCGCCGGGAGGCGGCGAACACCCCGATCAGGACGCCGAGGAGGATCACCAGCAGCGTCGAAACGGTGACCAGGATCAGGGTGTTGGCAAGGGCTTTCACCACGATCGGGCCGACCGACCCCTGGTAGGTGTAGGAGAAGCCGAGGTCACCCTTGAGCAGGTTCTGCAGATAGGTCACGAACTGCGAGGCCATCGGCTGGTCCAGGCCGTAGTAGGTGCGCAGCCGGGCGATCGCGTCGGCGTCCAGGTGTTGACCACGCGCGATGTGGGTCACCGGGTCTCCCGGCATCAGGTGGAAGAGAACGAAATTCGCCGCAACCACCGCTACGAGCGTGAGCACCAGGTACGAGATCTTTTGGCTCAGATACCGAAGCATCGATGCTCAGGCCGGCTTCACGTCGAGGTAGTTCACCCGCGGGAAGTTCAAGATCATGCCGCCGTTCATCGGCTGCCATCCCGTCCAGGTGTTGGTTCGGGTGCCGGTCAGCTTCTTCTGGTACCACATCACGATGTACGGGCAGGCGGCATAGTGAATCGCCTGCATCTCCTGCACGATTGCGACCCGGGCGCCGCGATCGACGGTCGTCGACTGCTGGTGGTAGAGGTCGTCGTAGCGCGGGTCGGTCCAGAACGTGTCGTTGTTGCCACCGATCTGGTCGGTGGTGGCGATGCCCAGAAGGTAGGACGGGTCGTAGAACGAGGAATCCCAGCCCCAGATCATGACGTCCCAGTCCGGCGTTTCGGCGTTGTAGATCGTCGCTGTCATGCTGTCGGCGTCGGTACTGGAGAGCTTGAGGTTGACTCCGACAGCCTTGGCTGCCGTGATGAACAGGTCGGCGGCTTTCATGTCGACGGTGGTATCGGCGATCACGAGCAGCCGGAACTCAAGCGGCGCACCGTCTTTGGACTCGCGGATGCCGTCGCCGTTGCGGTCGGTGTAGCCGGCCTTGTCGAGCAGCTCTTTCGCCTTGCCCGGGTTGTTGTCCAGGACCGCGTCGGGCGCGGGGACGAAGTGGAAATCGCCGAAGGCAGGTGGCAGCAGATCGGTGCCGGGTTCGCCGTAACCGGCCAGGGCGAGCTCCACGAGCTGTTGCCGGTTGACGGCACAGGCCAGCGCCTGGCGGACGATCTGGTCCTTCAGGATGGGATTGCCCTTCGATCCCGGGGCGGTCGAACAGTTGAAGCCGATCATGTGGAACGAGAACGATTCCATGGCAGTGGTTTTGACGTTCGCGGCGTTCTGCAGTCCGGTGTAGATCGTCGGCGGGACCTCGGGGACGATGTCGATATCTCCGGTGCGCAGTGCCTGCGTGACCACGTCGTCGGAGCCGAACTTGGTCCAGGTGACCTTTTGCGCCGCCGGTTTGGTGCCCCACCACGAGTCGTTTCGGATGACGGTGGCAACGCTGCCCTTGTCCCATGACACGAAGCTGAACGGTCCCGTTCCGACTGGTTTGTCGTTGGCATACTTGGGCAGGTCATCCTTGGCCACGCCCTCCCACAGGTGCTTGGGGGCGATCGGCATGATGACGCCGGGCTGCAGTGTCTGCGGCTGCGAATACGTGAGCCGAACCTGGTTGTCGCCGACCTTGACCACGTCGGTGAGGTCCTTGAGGTACGCCCCGTACGTGCCATAGTCGTTGTCGCGCACCATCAGGAAGGTGAAGACGACGTCGTCGGCACTGAAATCCTTGCCGTCGTGCCACTTCACCCCGGATCGCAGCGTGTAGGTGAAGGTCTTACCGCCGTCGGTCGTCTGCATGTCGGTGGCCAGCGAGGGTTGGATGTTGAGCTGTGCGTCGTAACCCATCAACCGGTCGTAGACCAATTGCAGAACGTCGTCGGACTGAGTGGAGTCGGCGGTGAACGGGTTCAGCGAGTCGATGTCGGTGGTGGAACCGACCCGCAGCACGGTGCTGCTGGCCGTCTGCGGCGCGCACGACGCCAGCGCGGCCGCGCCGCCGAGTGCCGCCGCCACCACCGCCGAGGTCCGGAGAAATTTCCGACGATCCATCGCTGAAGCCATGACAATCCCTTCCACTCTCACTCTGTATACAGAGTAGTATGAGTGAAGATCATTGCCGGATAATTGCGCGATTGTTTCGGAATTTTTTCCGATGGTTCGCAAGAAATCCCAGCTCCTACCGCATGATTATGGGTGTACCGGGGTAACTGCATACTGAGTGCGTGAACCTCATGGTTTCAGGACGGGAGGACGTGAGGATGCCGACGGCGAAGCGAGCCGACCACGCGGGGGCGTCCACCGAACGCAAGCTCCGCTACCAGCACGTCTATGACCTGGTGCTCGGGATCATGGCCGAGCGTGGGTTGCAACCCGGAGATCGACTGCCGTCCACCACCGAGTTGGCCGAGATCGCCGGAGTCAGTGGGATCAGCGTGCGGCGCGCTCTCGACGAGCTCGAACGGGCCGGCAAGATCACCCGACGGCAAGGTCTGGGCACGTTCGTCGCCGAGCCGCGCATCGCTAGCGACCCGACACGTCCGGGAGAGCTGCTGCACACTCTGCTGGACAACGAACTCGGGTTACCCACGGTCAGAACGGCTCTGATCTCGATCGGTGTCGGTCTGCCCAGCATGACGATCGCGACCGCGCTGGGCGTCGACCCGGGCCAACCGGTCTGGGAGATCTGGCGCAAACGCGAGATCGGCGGCACAGACAAGATCCTCGAACGTGCCGTCCTGCCGCTGGACCGGGTACCGGCGATCGACCACGATCTGCTGGCCGACGGCGGGTCGCTGTATCGCTTCATCGAGGAGCGCTACCAACTCACCGACGAATACACCGAGCAGGCCTTCGAAGTCGACACCCCCAGCAGCTGGGAGGCCGAACATCTCGAGATGCCGGACGGTGACCCGATCGTGCGGGTACGTGGGGTCAGCTTCGACGCCGACGGGCGGGCCTTCGACTGCTTCGAACAGTGCTACCGCGCTACGAAGTTCACGTTCTACACCGCGGGGCAGACCCGCCACCGCATTCTGGGTCCGACGGAGCTGTCGAACTGGTCGGTGGCACCGCTGACCAACCCGGGGTATTGACCGCGCGGTCGGCGGGTACCCGGCTGATCATGAGCAACGAACTCTCCGGCAAGAAGATCGCATTCCTGGTCGCCCCCGAGGGCATCGAGCAGGTCGAACTGACCAAGCCATGGGAGGCCGTCGAGCAGGCCGGCGGCACCCCGGAACTGGTGTCGACCGAGGTCGGCAAGGTCCAGGCGTTCAACCACCTCACCCCGGCCGACACCTTCGAGGCGGACAAGACTGCCGACGCCGTCTCGGCGTCCGACTACGACGGTCTGGTGCTGCCCGGCGGGGTGGCCAACCCCGATCTCCTGCGCACCAACTCGTCGGCGGTCGACTTCGTCAAAGGCTTCTTCGACGCAGGCAAGCCGGTGGGCGTGATCTGCCACGGACCGTGGACCCTCATCGAAGCCGACGTGGTCGAGGGCCGCCAGATCACCTCGTGGCCGAGCGTGCAGACCGATCTGCGCAACGCCGGGGCCGAGTGGGTGGACCAGGAAGTCGTGGTGTGCACCGGCGGCCCGAACACGCTGATCTCCAGCCGCAAGCCCGACGATCTGCCGGCGTTCTGCGGGCAACTGGTCGAGACGTTCGCCGGCTAGGCGGGCACCAGGCTCAGCAGCAGGTCCGGACCGATCCGGTCGACACCGTCGTACCGCCAGCGCAGCGCTCGCGCGATGCTGGGCACGCCGACGTCGTCGACGGCGGTGACCGGACCACCGAGCAGGATCGGGCCGACATAAGCCAGGATCCGGTCGATCACCCCGGCCCGCAGGAATGCGCCGGCCAGCGTCGGCCCGCCCTCGAGCAGCACATCGGTGCGGTCGGACAGTGCCTGGATCACCTCGTGCGGATCATGGGTGCGGATCACCATGGTGTGCGAATCCTCGTTGAGCACATTGGCTTCCGGCGAAATCTCCCGCATGCCGACCACCACGCGCAGCGGCTGACGCTCGGCGAGCCCACCGCCGGGCAGCCGGGCCGTCAGCGTCGGATCGTCGATGTCCACCGTGCCGGTGCCGACGACGATCGCGTCGCATGCCGCGCGGCGGACGTGCAGGTCGGCGCGAGCCGCCTCACTGGTGATCCACTGCGAGGACCCGTCCGCGGCGGCGCTGCGCCCGTCCACGCTGGTGGCGAATTTCCAGGTGACGTGCGGACGCCCGGCCCGCTGCTTGTGCAGCCATTCCCGCAGTGGGCCGGCGGCCACCTCGTCGGCGCACACCCCGGCGACGACGTCGATTCCGGCGCCGCGCAGGCGATCAGCACCTCCGGAGGCCACCGGGTTGGGATCGGCGACGGCGTACACCACGGTGGCCACCCCGGCCTGGATCAGGGCATCGACGCAGGGCGGAGTGCGTCCATGGTGGTTGCACGGTTCGAGGGTGACGACGGCGGTGCCGCCGCTCGCCCGCTCCCCCGCCTCCCGCAGCGCGACCACCTCGGCGTGCGGGCCACCGGTCGGCGTTGTTCCTCCGACGCCGACGACTTCACCCTCGGCACTCAGAATGACCGCTCCCACAGGCGGATTCGGATACGTCGAGCCTTTGACCCGCTGCGCCTGATCGATGGCCAGCCGCATCGCGGCGTCGACCTCCGCCGACGTGGGTGCGGTCATATGCGCAGATGCTGCGACGCGGTCGCGGCCTGCCTGCGCAATGCCTCGACCGCAGCGGCCGGGTCACCGGCGCCGTAGACCGCCGACCCGGCGACGAAGCAGTCGACGCCGGCCTCGGCGGCTTGCTCGATAGTGTCCGCGTTGATGCCGCCGTCGATCTCCACCAGGATCGTCAGCTCGCCCGAGTCGACCAGCCGGCGCGCGGTCGCGACCTTGGACAGCACCTCCGCGATGAAGCTCTGGCCGCCGAAGCCCGGCTCGACCGACATCACCAGCAGCGTGTCGAAGTCGCGCAGGATGTCCAGGTACGGCTCCAGCGGGGTGCCCGGCTTGACCGACAGGCCGGCCTTGGCTCCTGCGGCGCGAATGTCACGGGCCACCGCGACCGGGTTGTCGGTCGCCTCGGCGTGGAACGTCACGTTGTACGCGCCGGCCTCGGCGTAGCCGGGCGCCCAGCGGTCCGGATCGTCGATCATCAGATGGCAGTCCATCGGGATGTCGGTCGCCGCCAGCAGGCTCTCCACCACCGGCAGACCCAACGTGAGGTTGGGGACGAAGTGGCCGTCCATCACGTCGACGTGCAGCCAGTCGGCGCCCTCGACCGCGGCGGCCTCCTCGGCCAGGCGCGCGAAGTCGGCGGACAGGATCGACGGGGCGATCAGGGGTCGCATGGCAGCCATTAAACAGTCTTCTGCAGAGCGGCCGCGAACATGGCGTCGGTGCCGTGCCGGTGCGGCCACAGCTGCACGTGCGGACCGTCGCCGAGTTGGTCGGCCGGGGCGAACAGTGGCCGGGTGTCCAGCGCGGTGACCGGATGGCGGCGCAGCGCATCGGAGACCACCCCGACGGTCTCGGCCAAGTGCGGGGAACAGGTCGCATAGAGCACCACGCCGCCCGGGCGGACCAGGGCGATCGCGGCAGCCAGCAATTCGCGCTGCAGCTTGGCCAGCACCGGTACGTCGCCCGGGGTGCGGCGCCAGCGGGCCTCCGGGCGGCGACGCAACGCTCCCAGCCCGGTGCACGGCGCGTCGACCAGTACGCGGTCGAAGCTGCCGGGCTGCAGCGCCGACTCCCGGCCGTCGACGCGCAGCACCTCGACGGGCAGGCCGCGGGTGTTCTGCTCGACCAGCCCGGCCCGGCGCAACGCCGGCTCGATCGCGGTGACCGTGCCGCCCTGCTGCGCGGCGATCGCAGCGATCAGCGCGGTTTTGCCGCCCGGGCCCGAGCACAGGTCCAGCCACCGGCCGCCGTCGTCGCCGACCAGTGGGGCCAGCGTCAGCGCCCGGGCCACCAGCTGGCTGCCCTCGTCCTGCACCAGCGCCTTGTCCTCGCGCACCGCCGCCAGCCGGCCCGGGTCCCCGCCGCCCAGGTACACCGCGTACGGCGAGTAGCGGCCGACCGTCCCATCGACGGCGGCGGCCAGCTCTTCGGCGGTCAGCACACCGGGGCGCGCCGCCAGGTGCACACCGGGGCGGGCGTTGTCGGCGGCCAGGGCCGCGTCCAGCTCGCCGGCGCGGGCGCCGAGCGCATCGGCGAACGACTGCGCGATCCAGCGTGGGTGGGCGTTGACGAACGCCAGGTGACCGACCGGGTCCGTGTCCTTGGACGGGGCCAGTTCGGCCACCCAGCCGGCCTCGTCGCGGCCGGAGATGGTGCGCAACACGCCGTTGACGAAACCTGCTCGGACACTGTCGAATTCGATGCCGGCCTGCTCGACGGTGGTGGACACTGCGGCATGTTCGGCGACGTTGGTGCGCAGCAGCTGATAGGTGCCGAGGCGCAACAGGTCCAGCAGCACCGGGTCGATCTGCTCGATGGGGCGTCCCGCGGCGGCCGCGATCACGGCGTCCAGCAGACCCATGGTGCGGCAGCTGCCGTACGCGAGTTCGGTGGCGAATGCCGCATCGCGACCGTGGATGCCGCGCTCGGCCAGCATCGACGGCAGCACCAAGTTCGCGTAGGCATCCCGTTCCGACACCGCGCGCAACACGTCGAACGCCGCCTGACGCGCCGGATCCAGCGGGGTGCGCCGGGGGCGGCGCGGTGGCCGTTGCTGGGCACGATCCCGTCCCGGCGGCGCTCCGGTGCGGTCCCGTTTCTGGCCGGAGCCATCTTGAAAACGCTTGCCGCCCTGCGGTTTATCGCGCCCCCCGCGCTGCGGTCGGTCAGTCATGACGCCCGCACCGTCGCGTCGAGCCGGGCACCGCGGGCCCAGTCCGCCGCGTTCATGAGCTTCTTACCGGGCGGCTGTACCTGGCCCAGCAGAACCGGCTGCGACCCGGTACCGACGCGGACCCCGGACCGGTCCACCGTCATCTCCCCCGGCGGCAACGCCGGCGCCGCCTCGTCGACGCTGACCGGGCCGACCTTGACTCGCAGGTCGCCGATCATCGTCCACGCTCCGGGATTGGGGGTGACCGCGCGGATCCGGCGGTCGACGACGTGAGCGGGCAGGTCCCAGGAGATCCGCGCCTGCTCCACAGTGATCTTCGGCGCCACGCTGATCCCCTCGGCGGGCTGGGGCACCGGCGTCAGGGTTCCGTCGCCGATTCCGTCGAGTGTCGCCTCCAACAGCCCCGCGCCCGAGACCGCCAGCCGGTCCAGCAGGTCACCGGAGGTGTCGGTAGGTCGCACCGACTCGGTGACCACGCCGTACACCGGTCCGGAGTCCAGGCTCGGTTCGATCAGGAAAGTCGTTGCGCCGGTGACGGAGTCGCCGGCCGCGATAGCGGCCTGCACGGGCGCCGCGCCGCGCCAGGCGGGCAGCAGCGAGAAGTGCAGGTTGATCCAGCCGTGCGGGGGAACCGCGAGCAACGCCTCGGACAACAGCGCTCCGTAGGCCACCACCGCGCAGCACTCCGGCGCCAGCTCGGTCAGCTCGGCGATGAACTCCGGCGAGTTGGGCCGCGCCGGGCGTAGCACCGGGATCCCCGCCTCGTCGGCCAGCCGCGCCACCGGTGACGGTGCGGGTTTGCCGCGGCGTCCGGCCGCCGCGTCCGGACGGGTGAGCACGGCGATCACCTCATGGCGTGGTGAGTCGATCAGCCGCTGCAGCGACGGCAGGGCCGGTTCTGGTGTGCCGGCGAAAACGATTCGCATACCTCTACTTTGGCACCTGGTAGAACTCGCGCTGCGACACCCCGGCCATCCCGGCCACGAACATCGTCGGAATCGTGGTGATCAGCCGGTTCGAGGTGGCCACAGCGTCGTTGTAGTACTGCCGGGCGAACGCCAGCTTGTCCTCGGTGTCGGCGAGGTTCTGCTGCAGATTGAGGAAGTTGCTCGAGGAGTTCAGTTGCGGGTACGTCTGGCCCAGCGCCAGCACCTGACCGACCGCAGTGTCGAATTCTTTCTCAGCCGAACTCCGTTGCGCCACAGACTTTCCCGAGGTCGCAGCCGCCAGAGCGGTCTGCGCGTCGGCGACGTGGTCCAGGATCGCCTTCTCGTGCGCCGCGAAGGCCTGGACGGTCTGCACCAGGCTGGGGATCAACGACGCCCGCCGGGTGAGCTGAACGTCGATGCCACCCAACGCCTCGTCGACCCGGACGTCGGCGGCGCGAACTTTGTTGTAGCCCAGCACAAATCCGATCAGCACCAGGACCGCGAGCACCAGCACCACGATCAACACGAAGCTCACCATGATCCGCCTCCTCCCCCGCCACCGCCGCCGCCTCCTCCGCCGCCGCCCCCACCGCCGCCACTGCTGGACGACGAGGAGGACTGCGAGGCGGTGTAGGCGCCGATCGACGACGACAACGCCGACTCGAAGCTGTCGAAACTAGCACCCCCGCTGGTCGCGGCATGCCAACTGGTGCCCGACGACGAGTGATACCAGTCCGGCTGCGGATCGACCTGACCGGTCGCGGTCTGGTACTTGCGTGCCCACAGCGCGGCCACCCCGCCGGCCACCGCAAACGGGATATAGGCGGTGTAGAGGTCCTTGCGGGCGGCGAAGTCGAAGCGCGACTCGGCCGAGTCGGTGGCCAGCATCCGGTGGAAGCCGCCGACCTGCGACCACAGTTCGCGCCCCGCGGCGGTGCGCCTGCTGCCCACGCCGTCGGTCCAGGATCTGGACGACTGCAGGAAGAACAGCGCGAACGGCAGGCCCCACAGGGTGAACGGCGCCCAGACGAAGGCGCAGACGGCCAGCACGAGGGCCAGGAAGTTGAAGAACCGCAGCCAGAGCTCCTTGGAGCGTTTGACCATCAGCCCGTCGAACGCCCATTTCTTGACCGACGCGGCCATGTCCTCCTTGGCCTTGGACAGCTTCTTGCCTGCCGT
This sequence comes from Mycobacterium sp. ELW1, assembly GCF_008329905.1. Classification (NCBI taxonomy): domain Bacteria; kingdom Bacillati; phylum Actinomycetota; class Actinomycetes; order Mycobacteriales; family Mycobacteriaceae; genus Mycobacterium; species Mycobacterium sp. ELW1. The sequence continues at coordinate 3,531,220 of NZ_CP032155.1, forward strand.
CACGGTGCCGTTGGCGTCGAAGCGGGCGTCGGGTCCGATGATCTTGAGTGCGCCGCCGACGTCGATGCTGACCGGGTCGACATCGGCCCACGCCGCGGCAGGAGCACTGCCGGTGATGGTCCACTTCTTGTCGCTGACCTGGTGCAGGGTGATCAGCTTGCGCTCGGCGAGGTAGAACAGGGTCGCGGTCAGCCCGTTGGCCGGAACCTTCTCGGTGCGGATGTATTCGCATTGCACCGGCCCCAGGCCGGGCGGCGGCGCGTACTGCAGCGGAAACCCGGGTGGGGTCTCGACCGTCGTCCGCCACCACAGGTAGGCGCCCAGCGCGGCGGCCACCGACGTCCCGAGCAGCCACAGCACCAGCGGCAGCGAGCGGCCCAGCACCGGGTCCCACCGGTAGGACCACGGCAGTTCAGCGCGCGGTGGGGTGGGTACGTCCACTCCGGCGCGCACGGTCACCGGCGTCCGCGGATCCAGGTTGCTGGCCGCCAGGCGGATCCGGTCACCGCTGACGGTGAGGTCGTCGCAGGCACGGCCGACGCCGTAGCCGACCGAGCACTGGGCGCCGCTGACGCCACCGGGCAGCGTGACCGAGATGTCGGCCCGCTCGATGACGTTGTTCCAGCCCGGGGCAACGACATTCCAGAAGAACGCCGACCGCGACGACGGGTCACCGGTCGACGACGCGAATGTCTTGCCTGCGCCGGTGTCACCGGGGTCGAGGACGCCGTCGATGCTGTAGCGGATCCGGTAGACGTGGGTGCCGTAGTCGAGGTAACTGTTCGGATCGCCGATCTTGGCCACCCGGAACCGTTTTCCGCCCTCCCACGACAGTGCGTAGGGCACCGGGCGGTCGTCGAGAAGGATCTCGCTGACGTGAGGTGGCTGGCGGACCCGCGGGCTGTTGACGTTTGCGACGTCCCAGTACCGGAAGATGCCGTGCCGCCCGCTGGGGAACCGGCCGGTGATGATCTCGGTGGCGTCCAGCCTGCCGTTGGCGTCGACGACGAACTCGGCCTGGTAATCGGTGATGACCACCGGATCCGACGGCGGGCTGCCCTGCGAGCCGCCGGTGAGCACCAGCGGCCACAACAACCCAATGACGATGAGCAGCAAAACGATCGAGAGCCGGATGATCCGGCCGGTCAATTTCATCTCGCCTCCCCCGTTTCGTCGGGGTTCACCCTATGTGCAAAGGATCGATCTGTACCCGAACTGCCTCGTGGTCGTGCCGGGCGCTGGCGATCGCGATGGCGCTGCGCAATGAGGCGGCCAGCGCCAGACCCTCATCCCGGCCGACCCGCACCAGCATGCGGATGACGGGTTCACCGGGGGCGGTGGCGGGTGGGCGGCGGACTCCCGGCGGCAGATCGACGGGCCCGAGCTGGTCGGCGTCCTCGGGCAGCTCGGCATGGTCGAGCAGCGCGCCGACCGCGGCCGCGCCGCCGTCGATGGCGGCCATGTGCACGCACGGCGGCAGCCCGACCTCGGCGCGGGCCTCCACCTCGGCTTCGGCGTGACCGACCGGATCCCACTTGATCAGCGCCTGCACGGTCGGGATGGCTGATTCGGCGACCACCGCCACCACGCCGCCGTCGCCGCGGGGCCGTACCTGCGCGGCAGCGCCCATCCAGCGTCGCAGGGTGTCCTCGGCTGCCCGCAGGTCCTGGCGGCCCAGCAGTGCCCAGCTGTCCAGCAGCAGCGCGGCGCCGTAACCGCCCCGCACCCGGGGTTCGGCGCCGGGGGTGGCGACGACGAGGGCCGGCCCCGGCTCGATCTCGGTGTGCACGGCGTCGCCCGCCGAGGTGATCACCGTGGTGCCCGGGAAAGCCCGGCCCATCTCCTCGGCGGTCCTTCGCGCGCCGACGATGACGGCGCGGATCGCGTCCGAGCCGCAGCGCCGGCAGCGCAGTGCGGTGTCCATCCGGCCGCACCAGCGGCACACCGCCCCGGCGGCGTCTCGCTCCGACAGCGACAACGGCCCCATGCAGTGCCGGCAGCGGGCGATCGTCCGGCACCGGGCGCAGGCCACCGACGGCACGTAGCCCCGCCGCGGCACCTGGATCAGCACCGGCGCCTCGCGTTCGAGTGCGCCGCGCGCAGCGCGCAGGGCCAGCGACGGCAGCCGGACCGAGCGGGCGGCCGGGTCGCGCTCCTCGGCGTAACCCTCGTCGTCGAGGGCGACCACCCGCGGCGCGGCCGCCCGGACCAGCGGGCGGGCCGCCACCAGGTCGTGCGCCCAGCCGCTGCGGACCAGCGCATGCGCCTCGGCGGTGCGGGCGTAGCCGCCGATCACCGCCGCGCAGCGCAGCTGATGCGCGCGCAGCATCGCTACTTCGCGGGCGTGCGGGTACGGGGCGCGGGGTTCGGCCAGGGTGTCGTCGCCGTCGTCCCAGACGATCACCAGACCGAGGCGCTCGACCGGGGCGAACACCGCGCTGCGGGTGCCGATGACCAGGCGGGCATGGCCGCGCAACGCCGACAGCCAGCGCCGGTAGCGCGCCGACGGTCCGAGCCCTGCGGACAGCGCGACGACGGCGGCCGGGTCGATCCGGGCGGTGGCGGCTTGCCACAGCGCGTCGATGTCGCGCTGGTCGGGAACCACGGCCAGCACCCCGTAGCCCCCGCTGACCGCCGCCGCGGCGGCTTCGGCGATCCGGTCACACCACTGCTCACCGGGCAGCGCCTGCCAGACCGCGCGGGCGGCCCGGCCTTCGCTCAGGGCGGTCAGGAACTGGTCGCCGCGGCCGTAGCGGGCCCAGCCGGCCGGGTCGACCGGCTCGACCACGGGCAGCAGCGGCGCGTCGACCTGCGTCTTCTCGGCGCGGGCGTGGCGTGGCGGAATGGCCAGCCGCAGTACGTCCGGGCGGGTGCCCGCGTAGCGGGCAGCGACGGCGTCGACCAGCCTGCGGACTTCCGGGGTGAGCACCGGCTCGGCCGAGATCACCCGGTCCAGCCAACCCAATTGGCCGACGTGGTCGGTATCGGACCGTCGCTCGAGCACGAAGGCGTCGACCAGCCGGCCGTGGAAGCGGACCCGTACCCGTACCCCGGGCTGCGCGTCGTCGGACTGTTCGGCCGACACCAGATAGTCGAACTCACGGTCCAGGTGCGGCACCGACAACATCGGCAGCACCCGGGCGATGGGTTCGTGCTCGGCGGCCCGCCGGATCGGCATCGTCGAAGACTATCGACGGGCCCGACAAACGTTTAGTCAGCCGCCGTCTTGGGGTGAGCCACGGCGCGGCCGAAGAAGAAGCCCGCCGTGATCAGCACCTGCGAGGTGGCGTACACCCACCAGATCGGGACTTCCAAGGCCTGCGAATCCAGCACGAAGCGGCCGATGCCGATCATCCCGTCGGAGATCGCGAAGCACACCGCTCCCAGTGCCGTCCACGGCGTGGGCAGCCGGGCCACCAGTGCCGCGCAGACCATGGCGGCCAGCACGGCCATGTAGACCATCACCGGGATGGTCAGCCCGTCGGACACCAGCCGCGGCCAGAACCGGACCAGCAAACCGACACACGCGACAACTACGACCGCCGACGCGAGCAGCCGCGGTGTGGTCGGTGCGCGCAGCGGCAGCAGCGCGCCCAGATAGCAGAGGTGGGCCACCAGGAACGAGCCGAGGCCCAGCACGAACGACGGCTGCCACCACGGCATCGCGAGGAAGAAGTCGCCGCCGGCCGAGAACAGCAGCGCCGCGACCAGCCAGCGCCGCTCCCGCACGTGCGGATGCCACAACGCGGCCACTGCCAGCAGCACGGCCATCAGTGCTTTGACGGCGGGCTGGCCGGGGAAGCGGCCGGTGAGTTCAGCGTTCTCGGGCAGCCGCAGCGCCTCGACGGCCAGGAAGACGCCGTAGCCGACCGCGACGGCCGCACCGGCCGCCCACCATGTTGTCAGGGTGCGTAAGTACGGTGATTTCATGCCCAGTTCGGACAAACCGCCGGTCGATGCCATCCTGCAGAAGGTACTGGACGCAGTGCCCTTCCAGTTGACCGTCGACGGCGGCATCGATGAGGCGCGTCGCCGGCTGCGCGATCTCCCGCGCCGCCCGGTGCATCCGGACCTGCGGGTGGAGAACCACCAGATCGACGGGCCGGCAGGACCGATCCCGGTCCGGGTCTACTGGCCGGACTCAGTGACAAATCCCCCGGTGACCATGTACTTCCACGGCGGCGGCTTCGCCGTCGGCGACCTGGACACCCACGACGGCACAGCCCGCGACCACGCCGTCGCCGCAGGCACACTGGTCGTGTCGGTCGACTATCGGCTGGCCCCGGAACACCCCTACCCGGCCGCGGTCGACGACGTCTGGGCTGCCACCCGGTGGGTGGCCGACAACGCCGATCGCTTCGGCGCGGACGCCTCACGGCTGGCGGTGGCCGGCGACTCCGCAGGCGGCACGCTGTCCGCGGTCGTGACCCAGCTGGCCCGGGACAACGACGGCCCGCCGATCGCGTTCCAGCTGCTCTGGTACCCGTCGACGATGTGGGACAACTCGCTGCCGTCATTCGCCGAGAACGCCGACGCGCCGGTACTCGACAATGCCGCCATCGAGGCGTTCACCAGGTGGTATGCCGGCCATGTCGACCTGACCGACCCGCCCGCCGGCCTGGCGCCGGGCCGGGCCGCCGACCTCTCCGGTCTGCCCCCGGCCTACATCGCCGTCGCCGGCCATGACCCGCTGCGCGACGACGGCGCCCGCTACGCCGAGCTGCTGGCCGCCGCAGGTGTAACAGTCGACCTGCATTTGGCCGACACATTGGTGCACGGCTACCTCGGTTACGCCGGGGTGGTGCCGGCCGCCACTGAGGCGGCCGACCGTGGATTAGCCGCTCTGCGCGCAGCGTTGCACGCCTGAGCGGACGAAAACGCACGGCTAGCAGCAAACCTTGTCGGGACCGTCCGGACAGGCCAGAATGGCACCAATCGCCACAATCGGGAGGATCTACCCCATGAACATTGCTGAAGCCGCCGGAGCCCGGCGCACGCTCGGCATCTGTCTCGGCGCTGTCGCGGTCGGTCTGGCATCGGCCGTCATCGCCGCTCCGGCCGCCATGGCGGCACCGGATTGCAGCAAGCCCGCCGTCGATGCCCAGGTTGCGCAGTCTCAGGGCGCGATCCAGGGCTACCTGAACACGCACCCGGACGGGCAGCGGGTGCTGATGACCGCGGCACTGCAGCCGCGCGCTCAGGCCTCCGCCACCCTGCAGGCCTATGCGCAGTCGAACCCGCAGGAATACCAGGAGTTCACTGCACTCCTGGCTCCGCTGGGCACGCTGCAGAAGCAGTGCGGCGTCCAGGTCATCCCGCCGCAGTATCAGTGGGCGTTCGACCAGTTCGTCGGCTGATCAACTCCGCCTCACCAGTACAGCCCGGCCGTTATGACACGACGGCCGGGCTGACTGTTTGATGCCCGCACCACGAACTCACCGAGTCCTGGAGTGGCTCACCCAGCAGAGCACCCAGTCCCAGGCCACACCGGAGTACGGCTCCTGGCTGCTAGGGCGAGTCTCGGAAAGCCAGCGCCGCCGGCGCATTCGAATCCAGGTCATCCTCACGGTCTTCGTGGTGGTCGCCAACCTCATCGGTGTCGCCGTCGCGATGTCGGTGATCACCGTCGCCATCCCGGTGCCCAACATTTTCGCCGGCCGCGCCCACCTGATCACGACCGTGGTGGCTCCCGCCTACGTGGTCGTCGCGGTGATCGTCGGCTGGGTGTGGGCCACCCGCCGCATCCTGGACGCCTTGCGGTGGTCGATCGAAGACCGCCCCCCGACCCCGCGCGATCAGCGCAACACCTTTCGTGCCCCGTGGCAGTTGACCGTTATCCCGTTGGTGCTCTGGGGCGTTGGCGCGGCACTGCTGACCACTCTGTACGGCATGGTCGACACCGGCTACATCCCGAAGATGTTGTTCGGGATCACGTTCAGCGGGATCGTGGTGTCGGCGAGTTGTTATTTCTTCACCGAGTTCGCGTTGCGGCCGGTCGCGGCGCAAGCCCTGGAGACCGGTACGCCCGACCACCGCGGCGGCCCGGGAGTGCTGGGCCGGACGATCATGGCGTGGGTGCTGGGGTCCTGTGTGCCCGTCATCGGGATCGCGCTGGCGGCGGGTTTCACCCTGACACTGCGCAACATGACGGTGACCCAGCTTTCGGTGGCGGTGTTGCTCTTGGCCGCTGCTGCAGCGATTTTCGGCTTCATCCTCATCCTGATCTCCTCCTGGTTGATCGCCACACCGGTTCAGGTCGTGCGCGCGGCGATGCAGCGGGTCGAGGACGGCGATCTCGACACCCACGTGGTGGTGTTCGACGGCACCGAGCTCGGTGAACTACAGCGCGGTTTCAACCGAATGGTCGAGGGACTGCGCGAGCGCGACCGGGTTCGGGACCTGTTCGGACGCCATGTCGGACGCGATGTCGCGCTGGCCGCCGAAAAGCGCAACATCAACCTCGGCGGCGAAGAGTGTTCGGCCGCTGTGTTATTCGTCGACATCGTCGGATCCACTCAGGTGGTGGGCAGCCGGCCGCCGGTCGAGGTCGTCGAGCTGCTCAACGAATTCTTCGGCGTCGTGGTCGACGAGGTCGAGCGCTGCGGCGGTCTGATCAACAAGTTCGAAGGCGATGGCGCACTGGCGGTGTTCGGCGCGCCGGTGGCTCAGGAACACCCCGAGACCAACGCCCTCGCCGCCGCCCGGGCGATCGCGGATCGCCTGCGGCGCGACGTGCCCGACATCTCGGTGGGCATTGGGGTGGCGTCCGGCATCGTGGTGGCCGGCAACATCGGGTCCCACCACCGTTTCGAGTACACCGTCATCGGCGATCCCGTGCACGAAGCGTCCCGGCTGTGCGAGCTGGCCAAGAAGACCGGCGCCGGCGTGCTCGCGTCCGCTCCCACCCTCGAAGCAGCCGACGCCGCCGAGCAACGCTTCTGGACTCTGGGCGACGAGGTGGTGCTGCGCGGCCGCTCGTCGCCGACCCGGCTGGCCGTCCCCGCGGAATGATCTCGGCCGTCCGCTACTTGTTCTGGTTTGGCATTCCAACAGCTGGACAACGTAACGGAGGAACCCCATGACCACACCCCTGGCCGGCCGGCGCGCACTGGTCACCGGCGGCTCGCGCGGAATCGGCGCCGAGATCGTCCGGCGCCTGGTCGCCGACGGCGCCGCGGTGGCGTTCACCTACCAATCGTCGGCGCAGACGGCACAGGCACTGGCCGACGAACTGGTCGCCGCGGGGGGCAAGGTCGTCGCGATCCAGGCCGACAGCGCCGACCCGGCCGCCGTCACCGCCGCGGTCGACGACACCGTCGCGGCCCTGGGCGGCCTGGACATCCTGGTCAACAACGCCGGTATCGCGTCTGCCGGACTCATCGAGGACTTTCCGCTCGAGGAGTTCGACCGGTTGCTCGCGGTCAACGTGCGCGGTGTCTACGCGGCGATTCAGCGTGCGGTCCCGCACCTGGGCGAGGGTGGTCGGATCATCACCATCGGCAGCGTCAACGCCGACCGGGTGCCGATGAACGGGCTGGCGGTGTACGCGTTGACGAAGGCAGCAGTCGCCGGCCTGACCCGCGGTCTGGTACGCGAGCTTGGGCCGCGCGGCATCACGATCAACACCATCCAGCCGGGGCCGGTGGCCACCGACATGAATCCCGAGGTCGGCGGATTCTCCGACCAGGTGCGGCCCTTCATCGCCGTCGGGCGCTACGGGCAGCCGCGCGATATCGCCAGTGCGGTCGCCTATCTGGCGTCACCGGAGGCCGGTTACGTCACCGGTGTCACCTGGAACGTCGACGGCGGCTTCGTCATCTAGACAGCGGTGAACCACCGCCCGAATCGACGAAAGCTAGACCGAGTTCTTCAGGTCGTCGACCTTGTCGAGGCGCTCCCACGGCAGGTCGACGTCGGTGCGGCCGAAGTGGCCGTAGGCGGCGGTCGGCGCGTAGATCGGGCGCAGCAAGTCCAGGTCGCGCACGATGGCGCCCGGGCGAAGGTCGAACACCGCGGTGATGGCCTTCTCGATGCGCGCCGGGTCGACGGTCTCGGAGCCGAAGGTCTCGACGAACAGACCCACCGGGGCGGCCTTGCCGATCGCGTAGGCGACCTGAACCTCGACCCGCTCGGCCAGGCCGGCGGCGACGACGTTCTTGGCCACCCAGCGCATCGCGTACGCGGCCGAGCGGTCCACCTTTGACGGGTCCTTGCCGGAGAACGCACCGCCGCCGTGACGGGCCCAGCCGCCGTAGGTGTCGACGATGATCTTGCGGCCGGTCAGGCCGGCGTCACCCATCGGGCCGCCGAGCACGAACTTGCCGGTCGGGTTGACCAGCAGCCGGAAGTCCGAGGTGTCCATCGTGTCGTGGCCGAGCTCGGCCAGCACGGTGTTGACCACCTTCTCCCGGATGTCCGGGGCCAAGGTGTTCTCCAGGTCGATGCCGGCGGCATGCTGCGTGGAGAGCACGACGGTGTCCAGCCGCACCGGGGTGGTGCCCTCGTACTGCACGGTGACCTGGGTCTTGCCGTCGGGACGCAGGTAGTCCAGCACACCGCTCTTGCGCACCTCGGTCAGCCGGCGGGCCAGCCGGTGCGCCAGCGCGATCGGGAGCGGCATGAGCTCCGGGGTGTCCTTGATGGCGTAGCCGAACATCAGGCCCTGGTCGCCGGCGCCCTGCAGGTCCAGCGGGTCACCCGCACCCTCGACGCGGGTCTCGTGAGCGGTGTCCACGCCCTGGGCGATGTCGGGCGACTGCCGGCCGATGCCGATGTTGACGCCTGCGGTCTCGCCGTCGAAGCCCTTTTCCGAGGAGTCGTAGCCGATCTCCAGGATGCGCTTGCGCACGGTGTCGTTGATGTCGGCGAACGCTTCCTTGGCCGACGTGGTCACCTCGCCGATGACGTGCACCTGGCCGGTGGTGACAGCGGTCTCCACCGCGACGCGGGACTTCGGGTCCGCGGCGAGCAGCGAGTCGAGAATCGAGTCGCTGATGGCGTCACAGATCTTGTCGGGGTGTCCTTCGGTGACCGACTCGCTGGTAAACAGCCGACCTGTGCTCACAGTGTTTTCCTTTCAAGAACTTAGTTCGGCGAATCATATATTCGCCCCTGACAGACCAAACCGGCACGGTACGTCCCGCGCAAGGCTTATGCGCACATTTCTTCTCTTGCGAAGCTAGGCCTCGCGCCGCAGGAGCATCGCGATCGCGTCCACGATACGGCTTGCCATCAGCGTCTTCGACCCGTGCTCCAACGCGAGCTCGGTGCCGTCGGCGCTCAATAACCATCCGTCGTTGTTGTCCACCTCGAATGCCCGCCCCTCGCCGACCGCGTTGACGACGAGCAGATCACAGCCTTTGCGAGCCAGTTTGGCCCTTGCGTGGAAGAGCACATCGCCTTCTTTGTCGCCGGTCTCGGCGGCGAAGCCGACGATGGCGCGCATATTCGGCAGCTGGCCGTCGGTACGCTGACGCACCGCCCCGGCCAGCACATCGTCGGTTCGCACCAACTCGATAGCGGGCGCATCCACCACATCGGGCTTCTTCTTGATCTTGCTGGCCTCCACATGTGCGGGCCGGAAGTCGGCGACGGCGGCGGCCATCACGAGAACGTGGGCGTCCGGCGCGTGCTTGGTGACGGCCTCGTGCAACTGCTCGGCGGACGTGATGTGCAGGACGTGCACGCCGGCCGGGTCGGCGAGCCCGGCGGTGTTGCCGGCGATCAGCGTGACGTCGGCGCCGCGCTGGGCGGCGACCCTGGCCACGGCGTACCCCTGCTTGCCCGAGCTGCGGTTGCCGATGAAGCGGACCGGGTCGATCGCTTCGCGGGTGCCACCCGCACTGACCAGGAGTTTGATACCGCTGAGGTCGAACGGCATCGCGTCGGCGCGGGCCAGCAGAAGTTCGGCGAAAGTGGTGATCTCCTCCGGCTCCGGCAGCCGTCCGGGGCCGGTGTCGGCGCCGGTGAGGCGCCCGGATGCCGGTTGCAGCACGACGGCCCCGCGGCGGCGCAGCGTCTCCACGTTCGCGACGGTGGCCGGGTGCAGCCACATCTCGGTGTGCATGGCCGGCGCGAACAGCACCGGGCAGCGGGCCGTGAGCAGAGTCGCGGTCAGCAGGTCGTCCGCACGGCCGGAGACGGCGCGGGCCAGCAGGTCGGCGGTGGCCGGCGCGACGACGACGAGGTCGGCTTCCTGACCGAGCCGGACGTGCGGGACTTCGTCGACGTCTTCGAAGACGCCGGTGCGGACCGGATGCCCGGACAGGGCCTCGAACGTCGCCGCACCGACGAACCGCAGTGCCGATTCGGTGGGGATGACGCGGACGTCATGACCAGCCTCACTGAGCTGGCGGACGACCGAACACGCCTTGTAAGCGGCGATGCCTCCGGCGACGCCGACGATGATCCGCTTGCGGTTCATCAACTGGCCCGGGCTGCTGGGCTACTCGCCTTCGGTGTGCTCGAGCAGGTCGCCGTGGATCTCGCGCATCGAGATCGACAGCGGCTTCTCCTGCAGGCCGGGCTCGACCAGCGGGCCGACGTATTCGAGAATGCCGTCGCCGAGCTGGTTGTAGTAGTCGTTGATCTGCCGGGCCCGCTTGGCTGCATAGATCACCAGCGCGTACTTGCTCGACACCCGGTCCAGCAACTCGTCGATGGGCGGGTTGGTGATGCCCAACGGTGTGTCATAGGCGGTTGCGGCACCCGGGGCCGGATCGTAGTGATCCGTGCTGGCTTGCGTCACGTAGAACTTCTTCCTGGCGGATTGTGTGTCTGACTCGGTCTGGTGAGGCGGTGTCTCACCCCGGCTTCGGGGGCTGGATTGTCATGAATCTTCGCGGCCCACCAGCAAGGATACCAATTCGGCGCAGGCCGACTCCAATTGGCTGTTCACGACAACCACGTCGAACCTGCCCTGAGCTGCGAGCTCGGCCCGGGCGGTGGCCAGGCGACGCTCTACTTGCTCGTGCGTTTCGGTTCCCCGACCGGCCAATCGCTGTTCGAGGGCCTCCCAGCTGGGGGGCGCCAGGAACACGCTCACCGCCTCGGGCATCGCCCGTTTGACGGCGTCAGCGCCTGCCAGGTCCACCTCGATCAGGACCGGGTGACCAGTTTCGGCAGCCTCGGCCACCGGCGCGGCCAGCGTGCCGGAGCGCTGCAGACCGTTGTGGATCTCTGCCCATTCGAGCAACTCACCATCGTCGATGAGTTGCTGAAAACGTGCGGGGGTGACGAAGTGGTAGTCGACCCCGTCCACCTCACCCGGGCGGCGGGCCCGGGTGGTGGCCGACACGCTGAAATGCAGGTCGGGCACCTGCTCGCGCAGGCAGCGGACGATCGTCGACTTCCCCACCCCGGATGGCCCGGACAGCACCACCACTCGGCCACGGCCGCGGTGGTCGGGCGAATCGCCCGCGCTGTCCGGCCCTCCGCCGGCATTCACCGACTGTCTAGTCAGCGGTGAAGTCGAACTTTTCCAGCAATGCCTTGCGCTGCCGATCGCCGAGTCCGCGCAGGCGGCGGGTCGGGGCGATCTCGAGCTCGGTCATGATTTCCTGCGCCTTGACCTTGCCCACCTTGGGCAGGGCTTCCAGCAGTGCGGAAACCTTCATCTTGCCGAGGACCTCGTCGGTCTCAGCGTCCTTGAGCACCTGCTTGAGGTTGGTGCCACCACGCTTGAGCCGATCCTTGAGCTCAGCTCGTGCGCGACGCGCGGCAGCAGCCTTCTCCAACGCGGCTGCACGCTGCTCGTCGGTCAACTGGGGAAGGGCCACGGGTTCCTCCGTCTCATCACCATCATTGTTTTGCCTGGGCCGGGTACTTCAGCCAGCGACGCCGACCGTACCCACGCTCTCTGACGAAATCTAACCCCACCCCCTGATTACCGGTGCAAAGCCGCAGGATATGGCCCAAGATCACCTTGTTCGGACAGCTGTCGGGACAGCCGTCTGCCTGCTCTGCGGCGGCGCTCGGATCTTCGCGGTCAGACCAGAAAATGCGGTTCCACCTGCATGTTCTTCCCAACCAGGTGGGTCGCCGAGGACCGGACACCCGTCCACCGGGGTGGGCCGGGGCCAAATTTCACCTCACAGGCAGGTCGCGGCGTGTCGGGCGTGTCGAGACGACCCCGTCCGCGCACTTACCGCACACACAGCTGAGCGAAAGATTTTGCATAGACCAGCTACCTAACGTCGGCGATGTCGGGGTGTTCAGCGAGAAATTCGACCCTCGAAGGGGCGTGCCATGTCCATCACACATTCCACCCGCGCTGCCGCACTGACCGTCGGGATCACCATCGCGGGGCTGACGGTGGGAGCGGCGCCGGCGCTGGCCGACCCGGGCCCCGGGCCAGGACCAGGCCAGTGCGGTTTCCAGGGCTGCCAGGGACCCGGCCAGCGCGGTCCTGACGGGCCCGGAGGCGATCGGCGCGGACCTGGCCCGGCGGACTGGCGCGGCGGCCCCGGTGGCGGGCCTGGCGGGCCGCAATGGCGCGGCGACGACGACCGCGGCTGGCGACCCGGACCGCCGCCACCCGACCTCGGGTGGCGCGGGATCGACCAAGGCCGCTGGGACCATCAGCCGTTCAACTACAACGGCAACTGGGTCAACCCGGTGTTCGACCAGGGCTACAACGCGTGGGGGTTCTGGCTGTTCGGGATCTGGATCCCGCTGTAAGGCGCCGGCGGGACTCAGGCGAGGTAGGCGACTGCGTCACGCAGCTGCTCCCCCGCTGCCCGGATCGCGGCGACGTCCGGTCCGGCGCGCAGGACCTCCCGGCTCACCGCGGGCAACACCTGCCCGGGCCGGGCGCCCCCGAGACCGCCGAGCGCCTCGGGGCGTCCGCCCTGGGCGCCGACGCCGGGCACCAGCACCGGCCCGCCGAGCTGACTGAGGTCAGGCACCACGTCCAGCGTGGCGCCGACCACGACGCCGACCGAGCCCAGCTGCGGCTGCTCCGCCCGGTTGATCGCGGCCGCGTCGTCGACGATCGCCTGCGCGACAGTGCGCTGCCCGGCCATGGCGCGCTGCACCGAGGCGCCTTCGGGGTTGGACGTCGCGGCCAGCACGAACACCCCGCGGCCGTTGTCCGCGGCCAGATCCAAAAGCGGTTGCAGCGAACCGAACCCGAGATACGGCGAGGCGGTGACGGCGTCGGCGGCCAAGGGTCCGTCGCCGGCCCACGCCTGGGCGTACGCCGCCATCGTCGACCCGATGTCGCCGCGCTTGGCGTCGGCGAGCACCAGGACACCGGCCTCCCGCAATGCGGCGATCGTGGTCTCGAGGACCGCGAAACCCGCTGAGCCGTAAGCCTCGAAGAACGCCACCTGCGGTTTGACGATCGCGAATCCGCTATAGGCCTGCACGCAGATCTCGCTGAACCGGGCCAGACCCTCGGCACTGACCGGCAGGCCCCAGGCGCGCAGCAGCTCCGGGTGCGGGTCGATGCCCAGGCACAGTGGACCGCGCTCGGTGATCGCGGCCGCCAGCCGGGCGCCGAACCCGCGCTCAGTCATCGGCCCATCTCAGTCATGACCCAGCGCGGCGTGCAGTTCCTGGAGCGAGCGCACATCGATGTCATCACGGATGCCGGCCTCGATACCCTGCACCGCCGCCGAGGCGCCCTGCACCGTGGTGATGCACGGGACGTTCATCGACACCGCCGCCGACCGGATCTCGTAACCGTCGATGCGCGGCCCGGAGTTGCCGTACGGGGTGTTGATCACCATGTTGACCTCGCCGGCGAGGATGGCGTCCACCGCCGACATCGCCGGGCGGCCGTCTCCTGGCTCCTCGAAATGCTTGCGCACGACATCGCACGGAATTCCGTTGCGCCGCAACATCTCCGCGGTGCCTTCGGTGGCGAGAACCCGGAAGCCGAGGTCGGCGAGACGTTTGACCGGGAAGACCAGCGAGCGCTTGTCCCGGTTGGCCACCGACACGAAGATCGTGCCGGTGCTGGGCAGCGATCCGTAGGCGGCGGTCTGGCTCTTGGCGAACGCGCTACCGAAGTCGCGGTCGATGCCCATCACCTCGCCGGTGGACTTCATCTCCGGCCCGAGCAGCGAGTCGATGCCGGTGCCGTCGGCCTTGCGGAACCGGTGGAACGGCAGCACCGCCTCCTTGACCGCGATCGGCGCGTTCGGCGCGGGGGTGGCGCCGTCGCCGGTGGCGGTCAGCACCCCTTCCGCGCGGAGCTGGGAGATGCTGGCGCCCAGCATGACTCGTGCGCACGCCTTGGCCAGTGGCACCGCGGTGGCTTTGGAGACGAACGGCACGGTTCGACTGGCCCGCGGGTTGGCCTCCAGGACATAGAGGATGTCGTCCTTGAGCGCGTACTGCACGTTGAGCAGTCCGACCACCCCCACACCGTGGGCGATGGCCTCGGTGGCCCGACGCACCGCCTCGATGTCGCTGCGGCCCAGCGTCACCGGCGGCAGTGCGCACGCCGAGTCACCGGAGTGGATGCCGGCCTCCTCGATGTGCTCCATCACGCCGCCGATGTAGACCTCGGTGCCGTCGCAGAGCGCGTCGACGTCGATCTCGATGGCGTCTTCGAGGAATCGGTCGACCAGGACCGGGTGTTCGGGTGAGAGCTGGGTGGCGCGGGTGATGTAGCCGTGCAACGTCTTCTCGTCGTACACGATCTCCATGCCGCGCCCGCCCAGCACATAGGACGGCCGCACCAGCACGGGGTAGCCGATCCTGGCCGCGATCTCGCGAGCCTGCTCGAAGCTGGTGGCGGTGCCGAATTTCGGTGCGGGCAGGCCGGCTTCGTGCAGCACCTGCCCGAAGCGGCCGCGGTCCTCGGCCAGGTCGATGGCCTCGGGCCGGGTCCCGACGATCGGCACCCCGGCGTCGGCAAGCCGCTGCGCCAGGCCGAGCGGAGTCTGCCCACCGAGCTGCACGATCACCCCGACCACACCCGGGCCGCCCTGCCCGGACTGCGATTCGGCGTGGTAGACCTCCAGGACGTCCTCGAAGGTGAGCGGCTCGAAGTACAGCCGGTCGGCGGTGTCGTAGTCGGTGGACACCGTCTCGGGGTTGCAGTTGACCATGACGGTCTCGAAGCCGGCCTCGCTGAGCGTGGTCGCGGCGTGCACGCAGCTGTAGTCGAACTCGATGCCCTGCCCGATCCGGTTCGGCCCGGAACCCAGGATCAGCACCTTCGGCCGCTCGGTCTGCGGGGCCACCTCGGTCTCGGCGGCCGGATCCAGCTCATAGCTGGAGTAGTGGTACGGGGTCTTGGCCTCGAACTCGGCCGCACAGGTGTCGACGGTCTTGAACACCGGGTGGATGCCGAGACGCCGGCGCAGCGCCCGAACACCGGCTTCCCCGGCCAATTCGGTGCGCAGCGAGGAGATCTGACGATCCGAGAGCCCACTGTGCTTGGCCCGGCGCAGCAGGTCCTCGTCGAGCACCGGGGCGTCGAGCAGCTCCTGGCGCAGCGCCACCAGACCGGCGATCTGCTCCACGAACCACGGGTCGACACCGGAGGCCGCCGCGGTCTCTTCCACACTGGCGCCCAGCCGCAGCGCCAACTCGATGTCGTAGAGCCGCCCCTCGGTCGGGGTGCGCAGCCGCTCCAGCACGTCGGATACCGGGCCGCCGTCGTCGGGACCGGTCCAGAAGCCCGCGCGGGTGGTCTCCAGCGAGCGCATCACCTTGCCGAGCGCCTCGACGAAGTTGCGGCCCAACGACATCGCCTCGCCGACCGACTTCATCGTGGTCGTCAGCGTCGCGTCGGCGCCGGGGAACTTCTCGAACGCGAATCGCGGCGCCTTGACCACCACGTAGTCCAGCGTCGGCTCGAAGCAGGCCGGCGTCTCCTTGGTGATGTCGTTGACGATTTCGTCGAGGGTGTAGCCGATCGCGAGCTTGGCGGCGATCTTGGCGATCGGGAACCCGGTGGCCTTCGACGCCAGCGCACTGGACCGCGACACCCGCGGGTTCATCTCGATCACGATGAGACGGCCGTCTTTCGGGTCCACCGCGAACTGGATGTTGCAACCCCCGGTGTCGACGCCGACCTCACGCAGGATCGCGATCCCCAGATCCCGCATGACCTGGTACTCGCGGTCGGTGAGCGTCATCGCCGGAGCCACCGTCACCGAGTCACCGGTGTGCACGCCCATCGGATCGAAGTTCTCGATCGAGCACACCACCACCACGTTGTCGTGGTGGTCACGCATCAGCTCGAGCTCGAATTCCTTCCAGCCGTAGATGGATTCCTCGATCAGCACGTTCGCGGTCGGCGATGCGGCCAGGCCGTCGCCGGCCATCCGCTCGACGTCCTCGACCGAGTACGCCATGCCCGAACCCAGGCCGCCCATCGTGAACGAGGGCCGCACGACGACCGGCAACCCCAGCTCGCTGACGGTGTCGCGGACTTCGGCCATGGTGTAGCAGACCCGCGACTTCGCCGATTCGCCACCGACTTTGGCGACGATGTCCTTGAACTTCTGCCGGTCCTCACCGCGCTGGATCGCGTCGAAGTCGGCGCCGATCATCTCGACGTTGTAGCGCTCCAGCGCGCCGTTCTCGTACAGCGCGACCGCGGTGTTCAGCGCGGTCTGTCCGCCCAGGGTCGCCAGCACGGCGTCGATCTTGTTGCCGCGCGCCGCCTGCTGGGCGATCACCTTCTCGACGAACGCCGGGGTGATCGGTTCGACGTAGGTGTGGTCGGCGTACTCGGGGTCGGTCATGATCGTCGCCGGGTTGGAGTTGATCAGGGTGACCTCGAGGCCCTCGGCGCGCAACACGCGACAGGCCTGGGTGCCGGAGTAGTCGAACTCGGCTGCCTGCCCGATCAGGATCGGGCCGGAGCCGATGACCAGGATGTGCTTGAGGTCGTCGCGACGTGGCATCTACTTCTCCCCCGCCATCAGGTCGATGAATTGGTCGAACAGGTAGTTCGCGTCATGTGGTCCTGCCGCGGCCTCCGGGTGGTATTGCACCGAGAAGGCCCGTCCGTCAACCAGTTTGATGCCCTCGACGACGCCGTCGTTGGCGCAGGTGTGGCTGACGATGGCCGGCCCGAAGTCGGTGTCGAACCGTTCGCCGGCTTCGCCTTCCAGCGCGAAGCCGTGGTTCTGTGCGGTGATCGCGACGGTGCCGGTCTGGTGATCGATCACCGGCACGTTGATGCCGCGGTGCCCGAACACCATCTTGTAGGTGGACCGGCCCAGCGCCCGGCCGAGGATCTGGTTGCCGAAGCAGATGCCGAACAGCGGGATTCCGGCGCCGAGCACCGCGCGGGTGACCTCGACGATGTGGTCGGCGGTCGCCGGGTCGCCGGGCCCGTTGGACAGGAACACCCCGTCCGGCCGCAGGTCGGCGATCTGCTCGAACGTCGCCCCGGCGGGGAGCACGTGGGTGGCGATGCCGCGTTTGGCGAAGTTGCGCGGGGTGTTGGTCTTGATGCCGAGGTCGATGGCCGCGACTGTGAAGCGTTGCGCGCCAACGGGAGAGACCGTGTAGACCGCGTCGGTCGACACCTGGCCGGCTAGGTCGGCGCCCAGCATCGAGGGCTGGTTGCGGACCCGGCTCAGCAATTCCTCGGTATCGGCGAGCGCCGGGCCGGAGAACACGCCGGCCTTCATCGAGCCGCGGGTGCGCAGGTGGCGCACCACCGCGCGGGTGTCGATGCCGGCGATCCCGACGATGCCCTGCCGGGTGAGTTCGTCCTCGAGTGTCCCGGTGGCGCGCCAGTTCGAGGCCCGCGGCGACGGGTCGCGCACGACGTAGCCGGCGACCCAGATCTTGTCGCCGCGACTCTCGGCGTCCTCGTGGTTCCAGCCGGTGTTGCCGATCTGCGGGGCGGTGGCCACCACGATCTGGCGGTGATAGCTGGGATCGGTGAGGGTCTCCTGATACCCCGACATCCCGGTGGAGAACACCGCTTCGCCGAGAGTCTCTCCGACAGCACCGAATTCGGTACCGGTGTAGACCCGCCCGTCCTCCAGTATCAGATGGGCTTTACCCGTCACGCTGCTTCTCCTGTTGTCGTCCACCGGGCGTAGTCGCGGCGGTCGTCGCCGCGAAAGCCCGTATCAATCTCGGTACCTGATGGCAGCCGCCACCGAATCGCCAGAATGCCTGCCGGCGATTCGGACTTGCTGCGGCCACCGGGGATGACCTTTCCCGCCAGTCCGCGCTCGGTACGGATGGCGGTGATGGCCTCGTGCGGAATCCAGATCGGCGTCGCCCCGGAACGCTCGAGGAGGATGCCCTCGGGATAGCCGGTCAACACCGCCTTGGACCGGTAGCCCAGGTCACCGGCGGCGATGCGTTCCAGCCAATTGGGTGCCAGCGTACTGCCGATATAGAGGCCGCGGGTCGGCGCGACGGTGGCAGAGCCGAGCAGGTCGGGCAGGGCGGGCAACTCGCCGAGCAGATCCATCTGGCGCCGGGCGCGCTGCTTCCAGCCGCGCAGCATTCGGCCGATGAGCACACCGATGATGACGACGATCACGAACGCGAAGACGAACGATCCGATCGCCGTACCGGTATTCATGCGGGGCTCTTCCCGTCCCGCGCCGTGACCACGCCGCGCAGCAAGGTCGCGGTGACCGTCGCCGGCAACGTCATCGCGGCGAACGGGGTGTTGGCCGAGCGGCTGGCCAGTTCGGCGCCCTCGACCACCCAGGTGGCGTCGGGATCGACGACGACGAGGTTGGCCGGCTCCCCCACCTCCAGTGGGCGGCCCTGGTCGTCGAGGCCGACGATGCGGGCCGGGTTCTCGCTCATCACCCGTGCGACGCCGCGCCAGTCCAGCAGGCCGGTGCGCACCATCGTCTCGACGACCACCGACAGCGCGGTCTGCAGACCGAGCATGCCGGGCCGGGCGCGGGAGAACTCACAGCACTTCTCGTGCTCGGCGTGCGGGGCGTGATCGGTGGCGACACAATCGAGCACCCCGTCGGCCAGCGCCTGGCGCAGGGCTTGGGCGTCGGCGGCCTCGCGCAGCGGCGGGTTGACCCGGTTCACGCCGTCGTAGCTGGCGAGCCTGCCGTCGTCGAGCAGCAGGTGGTGCGGGGTGACCTCGGCGGTGATCGAAATGCCTTGCTGCTTGGCCCATTTGATGATCTCGACCGTCCCGGCGGTGGACGCATGGCAGATGTGCACGCGGGCCCCGGCGTCGCGGGCCAGCAGCGCGTCCCGGGCGACGATCGATTCTTCGGCGGCCCGCGGCCAGCCGGCCAGGCCGAGCCGCGCGGCGTTGGGGCCTTCGTGCGCGACGGCACCGACGGTGAGGCGGGGCTCTTCGGCATGCTGGGCGATCAGCACACCCAGGCCGGTCGCGTACTCGAGCGCCCGGCGCATCACCAGCGGATCGTCCACGCACACACCGTCGTCGGAGAACAACTTGACCTGGGCGAGCCCGCCTGCCATCAGGCCCATCTCGGTGAGCTGCTTGCCCTTGAGGCCCACCGTCACCGCTCCCACCGGGTGCACGTCGACCAGGCCGACCTGCTGACCGCGCCGCCACACGTGGTCGGTCACCACCGGGCTATCGGCCACCGGGTCGGTGTTGGCCATCGCGAACACCGCGGTGTAACCGCCCAGAGCCGCAGCGGCCGAACCGGTTTCGATGTCCTCGGCGTACTCGCGGCCCGGCTCACGCAGGTGGGTGTGCAGGTCGACGAAGCCGGGCAGCAGCACCTGGCCGGTGGCGTCGATGACGTCGGCATCGTCGGGGACGGCAAGCTTCGGGCCGATCTCGGCGATCTGGCCGTCGGCCACCAGGACGTCGACCTGATCGCCGTCGCCGTAGAGGCGCACGCCCTTGATTAACACGCTCATACCGACACCGCCTCGTCCGTGCCGACCAGCAGATGGAACAACACTGCCATCCGGACATGCACACCATTGGAAACCTGTTGCAGCACAGCTGATTGCGACGAGTCCGCGGCCGCGAACGAGATCTCCATGCCACGCAGCATGGGGCCGGGGTGCAGCACCACCGCATGCCCGGGCAGCACCGCCTGCCTGCGGTCGGACAGCCCGTAGCGGATGGAGTACTCGCGCTCGGAGGGGAAGAATCCGCCGTTCATGCGTTCGGCCTGCACTCGCAACATCATCACCGCGTCGGCGCCGGGCAGTTCGGCGTCCAGATCGTGTGACACCGTCACCGGCCAGTCGGAGACCCCGACCGGCAGCAGCGTCGGCGGGGACACCAGCACCACTTCGGCGCCCAGGGTGGCGAGCAGGTTGACGTTGGAGCGGGCCACCCTGCTGTGCAGGATGTCGCCGACGATCACCACCCGGCGGCCTTCGATGTCACCGAGGCGCTGGCGCAGCGTCAGCGCGTCGAGCAGCGCCTGCGTCGGATGCTCGTGGGTGCCGTCCCCGGCGTTGATGACGCAGGGACCGGTGCCGTCGTCCTCCAGCGTCCATTCGGCCAGCTGTTGGGCGGCGCCGGAGGCCGGGTGGCGGATGATCAGCGCGTCGGCGCCGGCGGCGCGCAGCGTCAGGGCGGTGTCCCGCAAGGATTCACCCTTGGCCACCGAGGATCCCGAGGCGCTGACGTTGATCACGTCGGCGCTCATCCACTTGCCTGCCACCTCGAACGACACCCGGGTGCGGGTGGAGTTCTCGTAGAACATCGTGATGATCGTGCGCCCGCGCAGCGTCGGCAGCTTCTTGACCTCGCGCCCGAGCAGCGCCTGCCGGAACCGGTCGGCGTTGTCCAGGATGGCGGTGGCCTCGTCGCGGGTCAGGTCGGCCGCCGAGAGTAGGTGTCTGATCGTCATCTGGCGGGCCCTCCCTGCGGTGCGATCCAGATACCTTCCACGCCGTCGTCTTCGACCAGCCGCACCTTGACGTTCTCGCTGCGTGAGGTGGGCACGTTCTTGCCCACGTAATCCGCCCGCAGCGGCAGCTCGCGGTGCCCGCGGTCGACGAGGACCGCCAGCTGCACCACGGTGGGGCGGCCGATGTCGCGCAGGGCATCCAGCGCCGAGCGGACCGAGCGCCCGGTGTACAGCACGTCGTCGACCAGGATCACCAGGGCACCGTCGATTCCGCCGGCCGGGATGGAGGTCTCCTCCAGCGCGCGGGGCGGCTTGAAGTCCAGGTCGTCGCGGTAGAGCGTGATGTCCAGGCCACCGCGCTCGACGGTGACGCCGGAGAATTCATGGATCTTGGCGGCCAGCCGGTTCGCGAGGGTGACGCCCCGGGTCGGGATGCCGAGGAGGATGACGCGGGGCGCATCGGGGCCGTCGAGAGCGGTCTTCTCGATGATCTGGTGGGCGATGCGGGAAACGGTTCTACCGACGTCCGCATCGGACATCAATTCGCGGTCGGTGGAGCCCACGAGCTTTCCGGACCTCCTTCTCCGCCTCTCGGGACGGATCGTTAAAGGATGTCGAACTGTCGGGCAGCCTAACACCCCTTGCCGGCGGATCTCGAAACACGCCCGTCAGTAGAGTTCTTACGGTGAACCTCGCGGACAACCGCACCTCCGTCGTGCAGGCAGTCGATTCGGGACTACTGGCCGGGGCCGTCACCCTGGCCTGGCAGCGGGGAAACATGCTGCAGGTCAACGAGATCGGGTATCGCGACGTCGAAGCCGGTCTGCCGATGCAGCGCGACACGATCTTCCGGGTCGCTTCGATGACCAAGCCCGTGACGGTCGCGGCCGCGATGGCGCTCGTCGAAGAGGGCAAGCTCACACTGACCGATCCGGTCACCCGGTGGCTGCCCGAGCTGGCCGACATGCAGGTCCTGGTGGACCCGGCCGGCCCGCTGGACCGGACGGTGCCAACCCGCCGGCCGATCACGATCGACGACCTGATGACTCACCGCAGCGGGCTGGCCTACGTGTTCTCGGTGCTCGGCCCGATCAGCCGCGCCTACGGCCGGGTGTCGCTGCGCCAGGACCAGGATCACTGGCTCGCCGAGATCGCTCAGCTGCCGCTGGTGCACCAGCCCGGTGAGCGGCTCACCTACAGCCAGGCCACCGACGTGCTCGGCATCGCGATCTCCCGCATCGAGGGCAAACCGCTGCACACGGTCCTCGCCGAGCGGATCTTCGAGCCCCTGGGCATGTCCGACACCGGCTTCTTCATCTCCCCCGACAAGCGCGCCCGGGCCGCCACGATGTATCGCCTCGACCCCGAATCCGGCCTGCAGCACGACGCCATGGGGCCAATCCCGGTGACCGAGCCGCGGTTCTGTCAGGGCGGCGCCGGCCTGGTCACCACCGTCGACGACTACCTGCGCTTCGCCCGAATGCTGTTGGGCGGCGGTGACGTCGACGGGGTACGGGTCCTGTCGCCGGAGTCGGTGCAGTCGATGCGTACCGACAGGCTCACCGCGGAGCAGAAGCAGTTCCCGTTCCTGGGTCTTCCGTTCTGGGTGGGCCGTGGCTTCGGCTTGAACCTGTCGGTGGTGACCGATCCGGCGAAATCCGGCCAGTTGTACGGCCCCGGCGGGCTGGGCACGTTCAGCTGGCCCGGCGCGTACGGAACCTGGTGGCAGGCCGACCCGGCCAACGACCTGATCCTGATCTATCTGATCCAGAACTATCCGAACATGAGCGCGCCGGCCGAGGCGGTGGCCGGCAACACCTCGCTGGCCAAGTTGCAGTCGGTGCAGCCGAAGTTCGTCCGCCGTACCTACCAGGCGCTGGGCATCTAGCCGGCCCGACGCGGCCCGCGCACTCAGCCCCGCTTGGCCTTCGCAGCCGATTTCGGGGCCTTCGCGGCCGAATTCGGGCCGTTGGCAGCCGGTTTCGAGGCTTTGGCGGACGGCTTCGAGGCTTTGGCGGTCGTTCCCGTGATGTTCCCGTCGACGTCGTTGTCGGACGACCCAGTCATCCCCGGTCTGCCGGTGCTGCCCAACGGGCCGCCCTTGCCCCCGGCACCGCCGGCGCCGCCGCTCGCTTCGCCTGTGCCCCAGGTCGCCGACCCGCCGCCATCACCGCCGTTACCACCGCTCGACAGGGCAACGCCGCTGCCGCCGGCACCACCGTCACCGCCGAAAGCTCCGCCGTCGTCGGAGTAAGCGCCGCCGCCGTCGCCGCCGTGTCCACCGGCACCGATGCCGACCTTCCCGCCCGCGCCGCCGGGCCCGCCGACGCCCTGAGCGACGTTGTACGCGTCTCCATAACCGCCGTCGCCACCGTTGCCCGACGCCCCATAAGCCGCGTCACCGCCCCGGCCGCCTTCGCCGCCGAATGCGACGTCGGTAGCGTCGTCGCTGGTCGCCTCCGCGTCGCCGCCTTTGCCGCCCTTGCCGCCGGAACCGATCGTGCCGGCGCCACCAGCGCCGCCGTCGCCGGCAACGGCGTTGCCGCTCTCGGTGATGGCCTTCCCGCCGGCACCGCCACGGCCACCCGAGCCGGACACACCGCCCTTGCCGCCCACTCCGCCGTCGGCGCCGAACGCGTCTCCGATCGCCCGGGTGTCCGCACCGCCGGCGCCGCCCGAGCCGCCGTACCCGAACAGGGCCGCGCCCGCACCGCCGGCGCCTCCGTCGACCGCCGCTGACAGCTGGTTGCCATCTTCGTCGTACACGGCGTCCGCACCGTCGCCGCCGTCGCCGCCGATCCCCATGAACAGACCGGCATTACCGCCGCGGCCACCGTTGGCGCCATTGCCGCCGTTGCCGAACAGGATTCCGCCGTTGCCACCGTTGCACGCCGCACCCGTGCAGTCCGCCGGTGCGTCAAGGCCGTTGCCGATGAAGTAACGGACCATATCGGCAACCTCGGCGAGCGGGCCGGGTACGGCAGCCGCGAGGGCCGCAGTCTTGTGAGTCGAGGGGCCGACATGCACGGGGGCCCCTGCGAGGGTGAGGAAGACAAGGTCGGCGACCGGTGCCGTCGAGGTCGCCACGTCGGAAGTGCTGACGCTCGACACCGTCGCATGCGCGATGACCGCCGGCATCTGCACGGGTTGACGCACCCGAGACGGTGCGACGACCGACGCCCCCGTGCTGCGAGTAAGGGGGGCAGGCGCGGCCGGAACAGACGTGTAGGCCATCGGGACCGTGGCAGTGGAAGCAGCGGGCAGCTCGGCGGCAGGCGCGGCCGACTGCGTGACGGCTGGCATGACCACCGAACCGGCGACCACCACGCCGGTGATCACGGGCGGTGCGAACGTCCCCATGCACCGGCCGACGACCCCGCGGACGCCACGAGTTTGCGCCATTACCATTTCCCCCTGAGTTCAGTTGTGCGGCAGTCGTATTCGAAGAACGCGACGCTAGACTTTGATCGTTCTGGGAATCGCACGATTCTCGATGAAGAGTTCTGGAGTGCCGCCCGCAATGGGAACTTCCACCCGGACGTTGCTCAGGTAGATCGTCTGTACCGGCGTCTGCACCACCAGCGTGCCGGTCACAACGTCAACCGGAACTTTGGCCTCGACCCACCCCGTGGTGTGCGGCGGCAGCGGAACTTGCACCGTCTGAGTGGTGGTGAAGGTGTCGGTCCACGTGCTGGTGTATTCAGTGCTGACTTCAGCCTTGATCACGCCCAGTAGGTCGAACCCACCCTTGACGCCGCCCTTCAGGCTGGACGAGTACGCCTTCGAGACCGTAATGGCCACTGGTGAACTCGTGTCCTTGTCGGTGTTGTTGTGCACGACCGAACCGACCACCTGCGCCTGGCCGTGGCCACCGGTTACGACCTTCGAGTCCACCCATCGGCAGCTCACCCCAGATGCACTGCAGAGACCGACGAGCTTCTGTTGGCGATCTACCGGCAGGTTGGTCGCGTCGAGGGCAGAGTTACCAGCAGCGAGCACGAATACTGTCCGGCGGGCGTCCCCTTCGTCACCTTCCACCTTGCACCGGCTGGTATCGCAAATCGCCAGGCCGCCATTGCCGGTCACCGGCCGAGCCTGCCAATAGGTGTATTCCGCACGGACATCAATGATGGCGCCGTCGCTGTCCTTGAACGACAGGATCACATCGGTGTCCCGGAACGCCGTGGTCGTGAACAGTCCGAGGATCGAGGTGCGCTTCTGGGCGAGTTCGAGCGTGATCTTCTCGCCCGGAGCGACGATAGTGCCGACCGGAGGCGTCCTGACGATGGACCGTCCGGCGCCTTCGGGCGTGACGATCTTCACGTCGGTCAAGGTGAGCGACGTCGGCGCCATGTTGTAGATCGTGTAGAGCTGGAATCCCTTGGACGGGGTATCGGACGACCTCGTGTCGATTGTGGCGGCAGCCGTGCGCAGCGCGGCCAGACCCGCGGTCATGGAGCCGGCGGGGTTGGTGAACAAGGTCGTCACCGACTGCGAGAGTGCCGATTGCATGTGCTCCAGGTCCCGGCGCACGCCACCCAGCATTGCTTCAAGATCTGCTGGTGATGGAATCGCCGGAGCGCCACCACCTTTCAGCGACGCCAACGGATTGGACGCCGATCGCACGGTGGCGGCCTTGACCGATGCCGAGGTCTGCAATGCCGGCCGGGTGGCCGCGCCGGCCCGCACTGAACCAGACCGCGGCGTGTCCGACTTCGAGGCATCCGACTTCGATGTGGCCGGCTTCGACTTGGCGGCCGCGCGCTGCAGTCCCGCTGACTTTGACTCGGTACCGTGCGAGCCATTGTCATTGGATGACGGTGCTGCGGCGGCGATTCCGTGCCCGGTGGCCAGCGCGGCACCGAGTCCGGTCGCGACGGCCAAGCCACCGATCCGTGCGTAGCGCATTGCCGACTGGCGCGAAGAAGTTGCTCCCACGACCCAAACCCCCGATAACGATGTGCGATGAGACGACGCCTCCGTGGTGCAGAATGACAGCACCAGATGGCGAACCCGCGGAGTTACTGTAAACAGCAGTGGGTAGTTTGGCAACCGAAGATGAACTTATCTAAGTAAGTGCGCCATCACGCGCCTGGCCAAAGACCTAGGCAGAGAGCGTGATTTCAGCCATCACCCTCGACCCCACGATTTGGCGCTCATCAATGCAGCAAATTACGCTGCGAGACGGCGCGAATTGTGTTAAAGCACTGGTCTGACCTCACGGCAGCTCGACGGCCACTGCCGACGCTCCCGGGACCGGCCGGCTGACCCGAAGCCCGGCTTCTTCGGCGATGACGGCCGCGGCGGCCCAATCATGCTCGGCGAGATCGGTTTCGACGAACCCATCGATGGCGCCCTCGGCGACTGCACAGATCGCCAATGCCGCCGACCCGAAGATCCGCGCGTCGGTGTAGTCGCGCATGTGCTGCGCGGTCAACGTGAACTGCTCGCGCCGGACATCGGCGGAGTACGAGTACCCCATCCCCAGCAGACGCGCCCCTGCGCCGTTGTCGGGCCCGGCGAGCCGGCGCACTCCGGCGGCGTCGGCGAGCCAGGCACCCCCGCCGCGGTGCGCGAAGTACGTCTTACCCAACGCCGGCGCGACCACCGCCCCGGCGAGCCAGTCGCCGTCGGCATCCACCGCCCCTACACATGTTGCGTAGTACGGGATTCCCCGGGTGAAGTTGGTGGTTCCGTCGAGCGGATCGATCGACCACCGCACCGCAGCCGTCGGTCGTCCGGCCGGGGGCAGTTCCTCCCCGGTGATCTCGTCAGCGGGCCGCCGCGCCCCGATCACCCCGCGCACCGCATGCTCGGCGGCGACGTGGACGTTCGTGACCAGATTGCCCTGCTCCCCCTTGGTGGTGATCTGAAGATCGCCTCGGGCGCCTGCGGCGAGCACGTCCGCGCCGCTGCGGGCGGCCGCCAAGGCGACGTCGAGCAACTCAGCGGCGCTCAGGACTCCGGTCACGACTCGATCCGGGCGCCACTCGTCGCGTCAAATGCGTGGACTCCGCCGGGCCGCACCGACATCGTCACCACGGCCCCTTCGGTCAGGCCACCCAGCCCGGCCATGTCGACCACGCTGATCAGGGTGGCGCCAGGCGCCTCGACAGCGACGATGGCCCGCGGCCCCAGATGTTCGATGAGGGCCACCCTCCCGGTCGAGGCAGGCTCCACGTCAGCGTCGGCGGGTTCGATCACCAGATCCTCCGGGCGGAAGCCAAGCGTCACCGGATCCGCTTGGCGTCGAACAACGTTGCCCACCGCGAACACCAGACCGTCAGCGGAGCGGAAGACACCGCTGTCGATCACTCCGGGCACCAGGTTCATCTTGGGACTGCCGACGAATCCGGCGACGAAGGTGCTGGCCGGCTTGTTGTACACCTCCAGCGGGGCGCCCTGTTGCGCGATGCGGCCCTCGTTCATCACGACCATGCGGTCGGACAGCGTCATCGCCTCTTCCTGATCGTGGGTCACATACAGCGATGTGATGCCCAGCCGGCGCTGGATACGCAGCAACTCGGTGCGGGTTTCGACGCGGAGTTTGGCATCCAGATTGCTCAGTGGCTCGTCGAACAGGAACACCGAAGGCTCCCGGATGATCGCCCGGCCGATCGCGACGCGCTGCTGCTGACCGCCGCTGAGGTCCTTCGGCTTTCGCGACAGTGCACCGGTGAGGCCGAGTGTCTCGGCGACGGCCGCGGCACGATCGCGGGCTTCCTTCTTGGCGATTTTCTTGGCGCGCAGCGGAAACGCGATGTTCTGCTCGACGGTCAGGTGCGGGTACAGCGCGTAATTCTGGAACACCATGGCGATGTCGCGGTCCTTGGGTTCCAGTGCGGTGACGTCCTTGTCGCCGATCCGGATGGTGCCCGCGGTGACGGGTTCCAGGCCGGCCAGCATCCGAAGCGACGTCGACTTACCGCATCCCGACGGACCCACCAACACCGTGAATGACCCGTCCGCCATCTCGAGATCGAGGTCATGGACGATGCGAGCATCGCCGTAGGCCTTGTTCACACCACTGAAAGTGACTGTAGCCATGCTGTTTTCGTTCTCTCCTGCCGTGCTAGGTCTTGACCGCGCCGCCGCTGATGCCCTGGACCAGGCGGCGCTGAACAAAGAAGCTCGCGATGACGACCGGGACGACGGCGATCAGGATCGCCGCGCACATCGATCCGATCTGCACTCCGCGGAACGTGTTGAATCCGGCGATCGCCACCGGGAGAATCTTCGCGTTGCCCGGCGCCAGGATCAGCCCGTAGAACATGTCGTTCCACGACAAGGTGAAGCCGAAGATCGCCGATGCGCCGATACCGGGCAACACCTGCGGTAAGACCACCAGCAGGAATGCCCGAAACCGGCCGAAGCCGTCGACTCGGGCCTGCTCTTCGATGGATTTCGGCACCGCCTCGAAGAACCCGATGAGAAACCACGTCACCACCGGCGCGACGAAGCTCAGGTGCGCGAAGATCACGGGTACCAGGCTGTCCTGCAGGCGAAGCGCATACGCCATGGTCAGGAACGGGAAAACCAGCACGGCCGGTGGAATCATCTGGGCGGCAAGCAGTCCGAATCGGGTAGCGGTGCCGCCGGCCCGATAGGCGGTGATCGCGTAGGCACCCATGCAACCGACCACCAGGCTGATCGCCACACTGATGAATGCCACTCCGAAGCTGCGGGCCGCCGCGTCGAGAATCCCCGAGGACAGCACCGAACGCCAGCTGTCCAAATTCGGGCTGAACAGGACCAGAGCCGGATCATTGAGCTGCACAGGCGTTTTGAGGCTCGCGAGGATGATCCAGGCGATCGGCATGACCACCACGACGACGCCGACCCACAACACCACGATGCGGGCCAGGGTGTATCCCTTCACGCTGCTCATGCGTCGCGGTTCCTCTCCAGCAGCCGGAATGTGAGCACAACCGCGGTCAGCACCACGGCGAGCACCACGAACGCCATCGAGGCCGCGCTGCCGAGCCGGAAGAACTGCACGCCGGTCTGGTAGGTGAAGTACTGCAGTGTCTGGGTTTCGGTGCCGGGACCGCCTTTGGTGGTGGCGTAGACGTATTCGAAGACCTTCATCGCGTCCAGCGCCCGCAGGAGCACGGCGACGGCCAGCACGGGCCGTAGCAGCGGCAGGATAACGCGCCAGAACACGTACCAGGGCGGTGCGCCGTCCACGCGGGCCGCCTCCAGTGGCTGTTTGGGGATCGATTCCAGGCCGGCGAGCAGCAGGTCTTCTCCGTTCAGAAGCCCGTTATCGCGATGCTTCACCTCTCCGCGCTGCCCGGCGACCCCGGATTCGACACCCGCGCCGGGCTTTCGGCCGTGGTGGATCGCGCCAAGGAGGAGCTCGACGCGCTCCAGCAGGGCGGCGTCGACGGTGTGATGATCTCGAACGAGTTCAGCCTGCCCTACCTCACCAAGACCGAACCGATCACCGCGATCACCATGGCCCGCATCATCGGCCAGTTGCTCGGTGACATCTCGATTCCCTACGGGGTCAACGTGTTGTGGGACGGTCGCGCGTCGATCGACCTCGCCGTCGCCACCGGGGCACAGTACGTCCGCGAGATCTTCACCGGTGTGTACGCCAGCGATTTCGGGTTGTGGGACACCAATATCGGTGAGGTCGCCCGTCATCGCACCCGGATCGGCGGCGCCGGGGTCAAGCTCTTCTTCAACATCGTTCCCGAGTCCGCCACGTACCTTGCTCAGCGCGATCTCGCGTCGATCACCCGCACAACGGTGTTCGCCACGCTTCCCGACGCCATCTGCGTATCGGGGCTGACAGCCGGCGCCCCAACGGATCTCGAGGCGTTGTCCGTCGTCAAGAAGTCCGCGGGGACCGTCCCGGTGTTCGTCAACACCGGAGTCAGGGCCGAGAACGTCGCCGACCAGTTGGCGGTCGCCGATGGCGCGATCGTCGGGACGTACTTCAAGAAGGACGGCATCTTCGAGAACCCGGCTCAGCGCGAACGGGTGGCCGAGCTCATGGCCAATGCCAGGAGCGCCGGCTAGACCATCGCGATCGGCGAGACCGGCGCGCCGATCTCCAGCGCGCCGGCCAGTTCGCGGCTCACGTCGTAGTCGAACACCACGTGGCCGGAGATGACGTCGATGTCCCGTTTGGCGCGCTGCAGCGGGTTGTGCAGGAAATGCGCACTGGCGCCGGAGGATTCGAGTAGGTCGGCAACGACAGCACGGGACTCGTGCACGATGTGCGCGGCCGCCACCCGGGCTCGGGCACGGACCGTGCGCGGGATCCGGGTGCCGTCGGTGACCAAGCCCTCGATCAGTTCGACCGTGTCGTCCAGCAGGCCGTGCAGCGCGCGTAACCGCACCCGCGCATCGCCGAGGCGGATCTGCGCGGCCGGCTGTTGTTTCTGGGCCACCCCGGAATAGGCCAGCAGTCGCTCACCGAGGCGGGTGGCGAACCCGTCGGCGACCGCCTCGGCGGCACCGAGTGCCG
This sequence comes from Mycobacterium sp. ELW1, assembly GCF_008329905.1. Classification (NCBI taxonomy): domain Bacteria; kingdom Bacillati; phylum Actinomycetota; class Actinomycetes; order Mycobacteriales; family Mycobacteriaceae; genus Mycobacterium; species Mycobacterium sp. ELW1. Next base: position 3,561,454 of record NZ_CP032155.1, read on the forward strand.
GCATCGCCGCAAGCAGCGACAGCGCGGGCACCATCGGCCACCGGTAGGCGCTCGCATTGTGCAGCGCCGCACCCGGCGCGGTGCCGCCGTAGACGTCGACCACGCCGACCAGGCGGTGCTCGGGCACAAACACGTCGTTCACCAGCACATCGTGGGAGCCGGTCCCCCGCATCCCATCGGTGTGCCAAACATCCTCGACCGCAACGTCATCGAACGGCAACAGGGCCAGCGCGGGATACCTGGCGTCGTCGGGTCCGCACAGTGCGCCGACCATCACCCAGTCGGCGGCCATGATCCCGGTGGCCCAGGACCACCGCCCGGACAACCGCACGCCGCCGTCGACCGGCACTCCGCGACCGGTCGGTGCCAGCGGCGCCGGGCACAACACCGGCCCGTCGGCGAACACCTCGTCCTGCGCCTGCTCGCCGAACAGTGCCAGCATCCAGTTGTGCAGGGTGTAGAACCCCAACGTCCAGGCGCTCGACGCACAGCCATGGGCCATCCGGCGCACCGGTTCCAGAATGTCCGGGAACGGCGCCTGGTCCCCGCCGTAGCGAGCCGGCAACAACAGTCGCGGCAGTCCGCTGGCGCGGTAGTCCCCGATGGTGGCGTCAGGCAGGCGGCGCAGCTCTTCGGCCTCTGCGGCGCGCCGCGCCAGGCACGCCACGAAGTCGTCGCTGATCATCGATCGGACGCTACCATACCTTTTGGTATGGTTTAGTGCCGCAGCATGATGTCCAGGAATCGCTGTTGCTGCGCAGCAGCTTTCGAGCCCGGCGCCGATGCTGAGAGGTGCAGGAATCCGACACCGGCGGCGAACGTCGCATCGGCGCGCACGGCGGCCTCTTCGGTGCTGAACCCGTCGTCGAGGTAGGCCTGCCGCACCGCACGGCGCACCCGCCGATCGGACGCGGCCACCGCCGACGCGACATCGGCATCGGTGCGTGCCCACTCCCGCATCGCCCGCTCCAGCATCCAATGCCGTTGCCCCAGAAGGGCTCCCATCATCCGGCTGAGCCGCTCGCGCGGCGCAAGCCCGGCCAGCCGGGTGAACTCGGCACGGTCGGTGTCGTTCACCTCGGCCCAGGTATCGGCCAACGCGCGCCGATACGTACCGAGGTCGGTGAAATGCCAGTAGAAGCTGCCCTTGGTGGCACCCACCCGCTCGCAGAGCCGGCCGACGGTCAGCGCCTTGACGCCCTGCTCGGCGAGCAATGAGAACCCGGCTTCGACCCAGTCCGCAGAGCTCAGCATGGCGGGGAGGTTACGCCTCCGGGCTGGGGCCCCGGACTGCCTCGGCGGCCGCACGGATCTGCGGCGTCACCAGCATGACCTGGCCGAGCACCCCGTTGACGAAGCCCGGCGAGTCGTCGGTGGACAGCTCCTTGGCCAGCTCGACCGCCTCGTCGACGGCCACCGGTTCCGGAACGTCCTCGGCGTGCAGCAGCTCCCACACCGCGACCCGCAGGATCGCGCGGTCCACGGCCGGTAGCCGCTCCAGCGTCCAGCCCTGCAGGTGCGAGGTGATCAGTTCATCGATATGGGCCGTGTTCGCCGTGACGCCCTGCGCGACGGTCACCGTGTACGGATTCAGCGCCGACACGTCCACGTTGGCCTCGGCCAGCGCAGTGCGCCCCTCGGCGACCTCGGCCGGGGTCAGACCCCGGGCCTCGGCCTCGAACAGCAGGTCGACGGCACGCTTACGCGCCTGATGCCGACCCTTGTCACCCTTGCGGTCGGCCATATCAGGAGTTCACACGCCCCAGATAACTGCCGTCGCGCGAATCCACCTTGAGTTTGTCGCCGGTGTTGATGAACAGCGGAACCTGGATCTCGGCCCCTGTTTCCAGGGTCGCCGGCTTGGTGCCCGCGCTGGAGCGGTCGCCCTGCAGGCCGGGCTCGGTGCTGGCGACCTCGAGCTCGACGGTCACCGGCAGTTCCAGGTACAGCGGCGCGCCCTCGTTGAACGCGATCTGCACCGGCATGCCCTCCAGCAGGAAATCTGCCAGCCGGCCCACCAGCGGCTCCGGCAGCGGGTGCTGCTCGAAGTCCTCGGAGTCCATGAATACGAAATCCGAGCCGTCGCGGTAGAGGTAGGTGGCGTCGCGCCGGTCGACGGTCGCGGTCTCCACCTTCACCCCGGCGTTGTAGGTCTTGTCGACGACCTTGCCCGACAGCACGTTCTTGAGCTTGGTACGCACAAACGCCGGGCCCTTGCCCGGTTTGACGTGCTGGAACTCGGTGATCTGCCAGAGCTGGCCGTCGATGTTCAGCACAAGGCCATTCTTGAAATCGGCAGTGGATGCCACGGTCGGTCGTTCTCCTAGGTCAGGACGGTCAGTTCCTTGGGGAACCGGGTCAGTAGTTCGGGGCTTCGTTCGCCGACGACCAGGGTGTCCTCGATGCGGACACCGCCACGGTCGGGCAGGTAGACACCGGGTTCCACGGTCACCACGGAGCCAGCAAGCAGTGTACCGGCGGCGGCGGAGTTGATTCCCGGCGCTTCGTGGATCTGCAGTCCGACCCCGTGCCCGAGACCGTGCCCGAAGAACTCGCCGTAGCCGGCGTCGACGATCACCTGCCGGGCCGCGCCATCGACGTCACGAAGCTCCGCCCCCACCTCGAGAGCGTTGCGGCCGGCCCGCTGGGAGGCCGCCACCAGGTCGTAGATCTCCAGCTGCCAGTCGGCCGCTGCGCCGAGCACAAACGTGCGGGTCATGTCGGAGTGGTAGCCGCCGACCAGCGCGCCGAAGTCGATTTTGACGAAGTCGCCGCTGGCCAGCACCGCGTCGGTCGGCCGGTGATGTGGGATCGCCGAATTGGCTCCGGTGGCCACGATGGTTTCGAACGACGGCCCGTCGGCGCCGTGTTCGAGCATCAGCGCCTCGAGCTGGCGGCCGACCTCCCGCTCGGTGCGGCCCGGCCGCAGCCCGTCGCTGCTCACCAACACCGCCAGGGCTGCGTCGGCGGCTTCGCAGGCCAGCCGCAGCAGCGCGATCTCACCGGCATCCTTGATCTCGCGCAGCGCCTCGACGGTCCCGGAGGCCCGCACCAGCTCGGCCGTCGGCTGCTCGTCGACTTCGCGCGCCAGGGCGTCGAACCCGTCGACGGTGACGACGTGGCTCTCGAACCCGATCCGGCGGGCTCCGTCGGCCACCGCGCGGCCCACGAGGTGACGTCCGCAGGCCCGCTCGATGACGGTTTCCAGGTCCGGCGCCTGCTGTGCGGCCTGCGTCCGGTACCGCGAATCGGTGGCCAACACGTCGGGCGTGTCGCCCGCGAACACCAGAAGCGCCGCGTTCGACCCGCTGAAACCGGAGAGATAACGCACGTTGACCAGGTCACTGATCACGATTGCGTCCAGTCCGTCGGCGGCCAGTGCGGCTGCCAGCCGGTCCCGACGTTGGGAATGTGTCACGGTCGCTGACGGTACTCGCTACCCTGACTAACCATGACTACGTGGTTGTTGCGCGGACTGGCGTTCGCCGCCGGCATGGTGATCGTCCGGATCGTGCAGGGCACGCTGATCAACATCTACGAAACCAAGGCGGCACTGATCAGCGTCGTGCTGGTCGTGGTGTTCGGTATCGCGGCATTCCTGTGGGGTCTGATCGACGGCCGCGGCGACGCCAACGACAACCCTGATCCGGACCGCCGCCGCGATCTGGCGATGACCTGGCTGCTGGCCGGACTGGTCGCCGGCATCGTGAGCGGTCTGATCACCTGGATCGTCTCGCTGTTCTACAAGAACGTGTACGCCGAGGGCCTGATCAGCGAGGTGACCACCTACGCGGCGTTCACCGCGCTGATGGTGTTCGTGCCTGCCGTCGCCGCCGCGGCGATCGGGCGCTTCCTGGTCGACCGCAAGCGCCCCGACGAACCCCGCCGCCGTTACGGCGAGGCGCACGACGTGTTCGACGCCGTCGAGACCGAGGACCGTACCGGGCCGATCGCCGGACTCAGCCACGAGTCCGCGGCCACCGAGGCGCACACCTCGCCGGTGGCCACCGCCGAGCGCGACGAGCCGACCGAGCAGATCGACATGACGGGCAAGTCCGACAAGTCCTAGTCAGATCGCGTCCAGCGGCGCCCAGCCGCTGACGTCGAAACCGTCGTCGCTCGCGACGAGCACCGGTCCCCCATGTCCGGGGTAATGCGCGGGAAAGACCGTCGCCTTGGCCTGCGCGGCCTCGGCGAACACTCGACGCCGCGTGCCGCGGGCGGCGGCCGGGTCGACGTCGAAAGCGCACGCGTCGTCGGGCCTGCGGATCTGGATCGGGCAGTGCGTGAGGTCGCCGACGAACACGGCAGGGCTGCCTGCGTCGAGCCACAGCACCGAGGATCCGGGCGTGTGTCCGGCGGCCGGGCGCAGTCGCAGCGAGTCGCTGAGCTTCAGGTCGCCCGACCACAGCTGGATCTGGTCGGTCACCGGAAGCACGCTGTCGGCCAATACCGTTCGCATGCCCTCGTTTTCGCCGTCACCTCCGGGACCGAAGAAGCGGTAGTCGGCTTCGGGCATCACGTAGCGGGCGTTGGGGAACGTCGGCACCCAGCGTCCGTCGACCAGTTGGGTGTTCCAGCCGACATGATCGGTGTGCAGGTGGGTGTTGACCACGATGTCGACATCGGCCGGGTCGAAGCCGGCCGCGGTGAACGCGGCGAGGAAGTCGGTCGAGAGATGGTCCAGGGGCGGCATGTGCGGCCGGTCGCGATCGTTGCCCACCCCGGTGTCGACCACGACCACCAGACCGTCGACTTCCACCACCCAGGACTGCATCGCGATGCGCCACTGCTCGGCGCCGCGATCCCAGAAGTGTGGCTCCAGCAGGTCTGCGTTGTCGGCCCAGGCCTGCGCGGGGGTGTCGGCGAACAGCGATGTCCGCATCTGGACCTGAGTTTCGACGACGCGTGTGACGCCGGCCCTGCCCAGCGCCAGCCGGTTGGTCACGGTTGGTCGGGCGCGGTGTCCAGGGTGGCCAGGTAGCGCAGCGCCAGCAGGTAGCCCTGCACGCCCAGCCCGACGATCACACCGGTCGCAACCCCGCTCAGATACGAGTGATGCCGAAACTCTTCTCGCGCATGCACATTGGAGATGTGCACCTCGATCAGCGGAGCAGTCAGCTCGGCACACGCATCGCGCAGCGCGATCGAGGTATGGGTCAGGGCGCCGGCATTGAGGATCACCGGGTCGCCGGCGTCGGCGGCCGCGTGCAACCAGTCCAGCAGCTGGCCTTCGCTGTTGCTCTGGCGCACCACGGCGGTGAGTCCCAGTTCGGTCGCCTGCGTCTCGATCAGGGTGACGAGGTCGTCATAGGTTGTGCTGCCGTAGATCTCGGGTTCACGACGGCCGAGCCGGTCGAGATTCGGTCCGTTGAGCACCAGCACTGTGGTCACTTCGCCACCTCCGCATAGGCCGCTGCCAGCAGCGCCGGGTCCGGACCTTCCAGCCGCCCCGGCTTGGCCAGCCCGTCGAGCACCACGAACCGCAGCACCCCCGAGCGGGTCTTCTTGTCGCCGGCCATGCTCTCGACGAGTTCGGGCAGGGCGTCGGCGTCGTAGCTCACCGGCAGGCCCAGCGCCGTCAGCACCGCGCGGTGGCGCGCCGCGGTCTCGTCGTCGAGCCGGCCGGCCAACCGGCCCAGCTCCGCGGCGAACACCAGGCCCACCGAGACCGCCGCGCCGTGGCGCCACTTGTAGCGCTCGCGGCGTTCGATGGCGTGGCCCAACGTGTGCCCGTAATTGAGGATTTCGCGCAGCGCCGACTCTTTTTCGTCGGCGGCCACCACCTCGGCTTTGACCGCGATCGCCCGCCGGATGAGTTCCGGCAGAACCGAGCCGGCCGGGTCGACGGCGGCCTGCGGGTCGGCCTCGATGAGGTCGAGGATCTTCGGGTCGGCGATGAAGCCCGCCTTGACGATCTCGGCCATCCCGGCGACGAGTTCGTTGCGCGGCAACGTCTCCAGCATCGCCAGATCGACCAGCACGCCCGCCGGCTGATGGAAGGCGCCGACCAGATTCTTGCCGGCCTCGGTGTTGATCCCGGTCTTCCCACCGACCGCGGCGTCGACCATGGCCAGCAGCGTGGTCGGGATGTGCACGACGTCCACACCGCGCAACCAGGTGGCCGCGGCAAAGCCGGCCACATCCGTGGCCGCACCGCCACCGAGGCTCACCAGCGCATCCTTGCGGCCGATTCCGATGCGGCCCAGCACTTCCCAGATGAAACCGACAACCGGCAGGTCTTTGCCGGCCTCGGCGTCGGGAATCTCGATGCGATGTGCGTCGACCCCCAGCTCCGCCAGGTGCGCCCGGATCGCCTCGGCGGTCTGGGTCAGCACGGGCTGGTGCAGGATCGCCACCTTGTGCCGGCCGCCGAGCAGCTCACCGAGCTCGCCGAGCAGGCCGGTGCCCACGATCACCGGGTAGGGCGGATCGACGGCGACCTCGATGGTCACCGGCGACAGGGACTCAGTCATTTGCGAACTCCGGCGCGGCGAGCGGCCAGCGCCGCCGGGGTGGCGGGCGTGACCGGGGTGGACTCCACCGGGTCATCCGGTGGCGTTGGGGTGGAACCTTTTTCGGACGTCGATGATGAACGCCGCCATGGCGGCCTGCGCCTGCGGGGCGGCTGCGGATTCTCCAGACGCGAAATGATATGGCGCACAACGGCACCGGGATTGCGGCGATTGGTGTTGATTCGGATCGTGGCGACCCGACGGTAGATCGGCACCCGCTCGTTCATCAGCGTGCGGTACTTCTCGGCGTGGTCGGGCCCGGCCAGAAGCGGACGTACCGTGCTGCCGCTGGTCCGTCGCACACCTTCGGCGGCACTGATCTCCAGGAACACCACCGTGTGCCCGGCCAGCGCTTCACGCACCCCTGGGGTGGTGACCGCGCCACCGCCGAGCGACAACACGCCGTCGTGGGTGGCCAGGGCGTCGCGGATGACTTCTTCTTCGATGCGGCGGAATTCCTTCTCACCGTCGTTCGCGAAGATGTCGGCCACGGTGCGACCGGTCTTCTCCTCGATGGCGGCGTCGGTGTCCAACATCGCCACCCCCATCGCCTTGGCCAAGCGCCGCCCGATGGTCGACTTCCCGGAGCCGGGCAATCCGATCAGCACGGCCTTCGGCGTCATCGTGCTATCCCGACGCCCGCACTGGCGACTCGCGCGTCTCCGCGGGCATGCGCTCAGCCACAGCCTGCAGGTAGCCCTCGACGTTGCGTCGCGTCTCCTGCAGCGAGTCACCACCGAACTTCTCCAGCACCGCGCGCGCCAGCACCAGGGCGACCATGGTCTCGACGACGACGGCGGCGGCGGGCACCGCGCACACGTCGGAACGCTGGTGGATCGCGACGGCCTCATCACCGGTGGCCATGTCGACGGTGGCCAGCGCCCGCGGCACCGTGGAGATCGGCTTCATCGCCGCGCGCACCCGCAGCGGCAGACCATTGGTCATGCCGCCTTCCAGGCCACCGGCCCGGTTCGTGGAGCGCACCACACCGTCGGGGCCGGGGTACATCTCGTCGTGGGCCTGGCTGCCGCGGCGGCGCGCGGTCTCGAAGCCGTCGCCGATCTCGACACCCTTGATGGCCTGGATTCCCATCACCGCGCCCGCGAGCTGACTGTCCAGCCGATTCTCACCGCTGGTGAACGAGCCGAGCCCGATCGGCAGGCCGTGGACGACGACCTCGACGATGCCGCCCAGGGTGTCGCCGTCGCGTTTGGCCGCCTCGATCTGGGCGATCATGTCGGCTTCGGCGTCCTTGTCGAAGGCCCGGACCGGGCTCTCGTCGATGCGGTCGGAGTCGCCGGCGGCCGGCGGCGGTCCGTCATAGGGCGCCGACGCCCCGATCGAGATGACGTGGGAGAGCACCTCGACGCCGAGGGCCTGACGCAGGAAGGACCGGGCCAGGGTGCCCGCCGCGACGCGGGCGGCGGTTTCGCGGGCACTGGCCCGCTCCAGGACCGGGCGGGCGTCGTCGAAGCCGTACTTGAGCATGCCGGCGAAGTCGGCGTGACCGGGCCGGGGGCGGGTCAGCGGCGCGTTGCGCGCGACATCGAGATCCTCGGCGGCGACCGGGTCGGACGCCATCACGGTTTCCCACTTCGGCCACTCGGTGTTGCCGATCTCGATGGCGATCGGGCCGCCCAGCGTCTCGCCGTGGCGCACTCCGGCCAGCACGGTGACCTGGTCCTGTTCGAATTTCATCCGGGCGCCGCGGCCGTAGCCCAGGCGCCGGCGGGCCAGCTGATCGGCGATGTCGGTCGAGGTCACGCCGACACCGGCGACCATGCCTTCGACCACGGCTACCAGCGCGCGGCCGTGGGATTCACCGGCGGTCGTCCATCGCAACACGCGTCCCATCTTCCCACGTCGGTCACGGCAGACCCAATCTGCTTTCCCACCGCCAGGGGTTCGCCGCGCAACCAGCGGGTAACCCGCCCTGTGGGAGGAGATCATGCGCAACGCGGTCATCGTCGCCGCAGCCGGCTGCGTGATGTTCCTGGTGGCGCTGATCAGCGGCAGCGTCTGGGCCGCGGCCGGGGTTATCGCGTTGGCGCTGGCCGGACTGGGACTGGTCGCCGCGGACCTGCGTCGGGAGCGCAACGGCGAGGAGTCAACCGGCGTCGCGCCCGTGCTGGTGCCGGAAAATTTCGCTCCCGACATCACCGACGGTGTCACCGGCGACGTAACGGAGCCCGACCCGGAAGGGGATGAATACGGTGAATACGACTTCCCGTTCGGCGAGCCCCTCCCGGCCCCGGCGGATAACGACACCCGAATCGCCTAGTCCTGAAAGGACTCGATGACCACCGCACAACCGCAGACCGATCCGCGTTCGCTCGACCATGCCCGACGCACCGTCGATGCGGTGTCGGCCGCCTTTTCCGCGACCGTGGTCGGGCAGGACAACCTGCGGGAATCGCTGCTCATCGGGCTGGCCGCCGGCGGCCATGTCCTGATCGAGAGCGTGCCAGGGCTGGCCAAGACCACGGCCGCCCGCGTGGTCGCCGAATCCATCCACGGCGGCTTCCACCGCATTCAGTGCACCCCGGACCTGCTGCCCAGCGACATCATCGGAACCCAGGTGTACGAGGCTGCGACCAACCGGTTCGTCACGCAGCTGGGGCCGGTGCACACCAACATCGTGCTGCTCGACGAGATCAACCGTTCCAGCGCCAAGACCCAGAGCGCGATGCTCGAGGCGATGGAGGAACGCCAGACCACCATCGCGGGCACCGTCTACCCCATCGACGAGCCGTTCCTGGTGGTCGCCACCCAGAACCCCGTCGACCAGGAGGGCACCTATCCGCTGTCGGAGGCCCAGACCGATCGGTTCATGCTCAAGGACGTCGTGGCCTACCCGTCGGTGGCCGAAGAGGTCGAGATGATCCACCGGTTGGACGCCGGTCTGTTCGACAAGGACCGTCGCCGCGGCGCGGTGGTCGGCCTCGACGACATCCGCGCCCTGCAGCGGGTGGTGCGCGGCGTGCAGATGGATCCGGCGCTGATGCGCTACGCCAGCGAACTGGTCGCTGTCAGCCGCAACCCGCAAGTGTACCTGGAGCCCAAGCTGGCCCGGCTGGTCGAGTACGGCGCCAGTCCACGCGCCACGATCGCGTTCTGCCGGGCCGCCCGCGCGCTCGCGGTGCTCTCCGGGCGCAACCACGTCATCCCCGACGACATCGCCACACTCGCCCACCGCATCCTGCGGCACCGGCTGATCCTCGGCTTCGAGGCGGCCGCCACCGGCGTCACCTCCGAGACGGTGATCGACGCCATCCTGCACGCGGTTCGAGTGCCCTGAGGCATGGGTCAGCATCTCAACCGGGCCAAGCGGTTCTTCGGCACTGACACCCGCGGTCTCCTGGAAGGCGGCCGCTACGCGCTGCTGCACACCCGCAGCATGGAGTTCGACGACCTGCGCCCGTACGTGCCGGGCGACGACGTCCGCGACATCGATTGGAAGGCCACCGCGCGATCGGGCACGGTGCTGATCAAGCGTTTTGTGTCCGAGAAGCATCACAAGATCCTGCTGGTTGCCGACGCGGGCCGGAACATGACCGCACTGGCTGCCGGCGGTGAAACCAAACGCGATGTGGCCGAGGCCATTCTGGGCGCGTTCGGGTTGATCACGCTGGGCCGCTCGGATGAGATCGGGATGGTGTTCGGGGACGCCCGAGGGTGTGTGAGCATCCGGGCCGGCCGCGGTGAGACACATATCGAGGGCATGCTCGACCACTTTTACCGGCACACCACCACCAGCCCGGGGCCGAGCAGCATCGAAGACCAATTGCGCTATGTGGCAACGCATTACCGCCGACGGATGTTGGTGGTCGTGGTGTCCGACGAGCCTGATGTGACCGCCGGCCTCGACGAGATCACCGCCCGGTTGGCGGCCCGCCACGACGTGTTGTGGGCTTTTGTGTCCGACATGCCCGCGGTCAGCGGTGACAGCGACGGCTATGACGTCACCACCGGTGCGGTGGTGCCCAGCCGGACCCGGTTGGGCCGGCGGGTCGAGGTCGCCTACCGACGCGCCGAGCAGCGCAGGCGGGCGCGGCTCGAAGCGTTCCTGACCACCCACGCGATCCCGTTCACCGCGATCGGGCGCAGCGACGAGATCCGGTCGCGACTCACCGCCATGGCGGAGGTGTTCGCCCGTGCCGGGTGACCTGTTGCGCTTCGTCGGCGGCCCCACGCCGTACTCGTCGTGGTGGCTGTGGCTCGCGCTCGTCCTGCTGGTGGTTGTGATCGTCTGGTATGCGGCGGTTTTCGTGGTGACCCTACCCAACGACCGGCTTCGCGAGCTGCCCGCGTTCGGCGATCTGCATGCCCGGCTGACGCGGCGGCGCTTCGCAGGCGGCATCCGCCACATCATCGACCTGCGACGCCGCGGCGAGTTGTCCGATGCGCAGGCCTACGACCAGATGAGCCACACCGTGCGCAGCTTCCTGCATCAGGCCACCGGGGTGCGTGCGCAGTATCTGCACGTCAACGAGATCGCGGCGGGGACGCTGGCGCCGGCAGCCCCGCTGATCGCCGCGTTGCGCGACGCCCGATTCGGCGCCGGTACCGACGCCGACCCCGATCGGTTGGGCGCGCAAGCCGAGGAGTTGATCCGCTCGTGGACCTGAGGTGGTGGCCGATCGCCCTGACCGGGGTGGCATGCCTGGCCGTCTGCGTGGTGATCGCCGTGACCCTGCCGACAGCGAAAACCGACCGGATGCTGCGGCCGCTGGCCCACATCGACCGGCTGACCGCACTGCCCGAGTACGCCCGGATCCGGCGGCGCGAAACCGCCCTGGCGGCAACGACGATCGCACTGCTGGTGGCCCTGTTCCTGACCGCCGCGTTGACCGCCGCACGGCCGTCGGGATCGGGGCGGGAATTCGACGCGCTGCACCCCGAGGACGTGATGCTGTGTGTCGCGGCGCCGGTCACCGACGGCACCACCGCGCAGTTCCTCAATCACTTCGCCGCAAAGGCAACGACTTTCGACGCCCAGCGGATCGGGTTGACCTCCCCGACGGTGCGAGTGCTGCCGCTGACCCGTGACTATCAGTACGCCGCCCAACGTCTTGGCGACTACGGCGCGCCGACCCCGCAGCAGGCCGCGCAGTTCGCCAAGTCGGTGACGTACACCGACTATGCGCCCAGCCTGCGGGACACCCTCGCGTTGTGCATGACCGGTTTCGGCACCGAACCCACCACTCACCGCCGGTCGCTGATTTATCTGGGGCCCAGCACATTCGGGCCCGGTGACGGGCGCACCCTGTTCACCGAGCAGCAGGTGGCCGACATGGCGGACAAGGCGGGCATCCAGGTGAACGCCATATCCCGGGTGGATGTCAGCGATGCCGCCCAGCGCGGTGACGCCGAGCTCGACGCTCTCACCGGCCGCACCGGCGGCCGGTTCTTCCGCTATCACTCCGCCGGGCCGGGCGGTTCGGATCCCACCCTGACCGATGATCTGCAGGCGATCGCCGCCAACCCTGCCCCGGTGGTGCTGCCCGGCGGCGCGCGGATCAGCGGACAACTGCCGGACGAGCCCGGCCCGCTGCTCATCACCGGGCTGGCGGCCGCCGCCCTGCTGGGCGTGGCCCTGGTGGTGGCGCGCCGATGACTATGCATCCCGTGCTGCCGATCGCCATACTGCTGGTGCTGGCAGCCGTCATCGTCGGCGCCCGGGCCGTCACCCTGTCGTCGGTCCTGGCCCACCCCGGCGATCGTCGACGGGCGGTGCTGTTGCGCTGGGCTGCAACAACAGTGGCGATGCTGCTGCTGGTCGTCGCGGCCGCGCGGCCCGGCATCGAGTCGCCGGCCCAGGCCCAACCCGATCGCGATGCGGCCGCCGTCAGCCAGGGCGTGAACACCAACGTGTTCTTCGTCGTCGACCGCTCCGTGGATTCCCGGGTCTCCGACTACGGCGGGGCGACGCGGATGTCCGGTATCCGCGCCGATATGGCGGCGATCGTCGACACCTATCCGAAGGCACGGTTCGCGGTGATCGGTTTCGCGTCGGACCCGGAAATCGACTGGCCGCTGTCCGAGGACGTCTGGAGTCTGACGGCCGCGATCGCGGGCCTCTCCCCGTACGTGAGTGTGCCCCCGGATGCCGCCGCTGCGGTGAATGCCGGGGCGGCGGCCAATCTGCTGCGCTACCAACTCATTCAGGCGACCCAGCAATACCCCGGCGCGCGGAACCTGGTGTTCTACTTCGGCGAGGGCGCCGGCGGGTCGACGGCAACGCAGGCCCGCTTCGAGACGGGCGACCGGGTGTCCGGCGGCGCGGTGTTCGGCTACGGCACCGCGGCCGGTGGCCCGATTCCGGGCGCCTACGTCGACGGCGCGGTCACCTACCTGTCGGATGCCCGCTCCGGCGGACCGGCGATCTCCACACTTGACGAGGGCCGGTTACGCCGTGTCGCAGATGAACTCGGTGTTCAGTACGTGCATCGAGACCCGGCTCAGCCGGTGACGCGCGTCCTGCCGACGCTGCGGCCCGACGGCGGTAACGAGGCCGCGTCGTTATCGTCCACCCCGGCTCCCGAGCGCGTCGAGCTGTACTGGTTGCTCGCGTTGCTGGCCGCCGTCCTGCTGCTGCCCGAGATCTATCTGACGGTGCGGGAGTTCTGGCGACACCGCACATCGCGGCGGGAGGCGCGGTGACGGCCGGCCGGTTGCGGTTGCGCCGGCGGCTGCTGCTGTGGTCGGCCCCGGTGGTGCTGCTGGCGGTGGTGGCGGCTGTCAAGATGATGTCGGTTGTGGTGGTGGGCAACTCGGCGGTGTCGCATTTTCACCGGGGCGACGGAGCGGCGCTGCAGAACGACGCGTCGAGGCTGGGCGTGCTCGATGTGATCGAGCCCGCGAAGGCGCCGTTCGCACAGGGATCCGCCGCGGTCCTGGAGGGCCGCCTCGCCGATGCCGACACCGAATTCTCCCGCGCCCTGGCCGGCGGCCAGTCCTGCGCGGTGAGCGTCAACCTGGAGCTGGTGCGCGAGACGCAGGGCGACGTTGCGGCCGCCTCGGGCCGGACCGACGCAGCCGGCGAACGGTATCGCAGCGCGCTGCGCGCCGTCGCCGAGGCGCCCGCGGGCTGCTTCGCCGGAAATGACGACCCGCAACCCGACCGGCGGACGGTCCGCGCGGAGGCCGACGCCCGGCTCGCGGCGAAAATCGCTGCACTGCAATCTGTTCCGCCGCCACCGCCACCGGAACTGGATGCCGTACCACCGCCCCCGCCGCCTCCGCCGCCGCCGGCCGGTGCGGCACCGGCAGATTCCGATACACCGCCGCCGGCACTCGGGCCGTCGGGCCAGGGATTGTCCGATATCGCACCCGACCGGCTGCCCAGTCCCGGAGCCCCGCCGTCGCCGCCCCACCAACTCGGTGGCGGCGATCCCATGGACCGGCTACGTCAGCTGCTCACCGACGCCGCATCGTCAGGCAGCGACTCGGGATGACGCGGCTGCTCAGGCGATACCGGACTCGGACTTCCTCGCGTGCAGCAGATATCCCGGGAACTGCAGCCGTCCGAGTTCATCTCGCTCGAAAGGCAGCACCAGATCTGGAAGTCCAGGCAGCGCTTCCACTTTCGCCAGGATGGGCGCGGGGCGAATGAAGTCGACGTCAAAGTACCGTCCGACGGCGGCGTGAAGCTCGTAGGCGTCGACTTCATTGGGCTTGGACTCCATCTCAGCGGGGTACGCGCCCTTGGCGAAGACGAGGATGTAGTAGTCGGCGCCCGCGGCAGCGGCGCGATGCACGGATTTCAGGTATGCGTCGCGCTTGTCCACCGGTAGTGCATGGAACAACGTGCAGTCGACCACGCTGGAGAACCGTCCGTCCTGACCTGACAAGGCGGTGATATCGCCCTGTTCGAATGTTGCACGGGACAGGCCCCGTTGGGCCGCCGACCGCCGAGCCCATGCCACCGCCGTCTCGGAAAGCTCCACACCCAGCACCGTGCAGCCGGCCGCAGCCAACGCCAGGGACACCTCACCGTGTCCGCAGCCGGCGTCGAGGACATCGCTGCGGAACGCGCCGGCCCGGATGAGGTCGGCGATCACGGGTTGTGGCTCACCGATGTTCCACGGCGGCGGCCCGTCGAAGAATCCGTCTTCCCGGTAGGCGCCGTCCCAGTCCAGTGAATCGATCGTCATGCATTCCACGGTAGCGCCGGATTTCCGCAGCTAGAGCGGGGTTTTCGTGTGGACCTTCTCACGTTGTCAAGCGGGGCGGCACCTGCTCGGAGCTGGTGGGGAGTCGGCGTCAGAACACCACCAGCGCCGCGGCGGCCAGGCTCGCCAGACACATCGACGGACCGTGCGGCACGCTCGCTGTTCGGTCCCGCACAGCCACCGCGACCGCCAGCACGGCCGTCAGCACCGGCGCACCCAGAGCGGCAAGCAGCCATACGTCGGATCCGAAAGCGCCCGTCAGTCCCCCGACACCCAGCGCCAACTTCACATCACCGGCACCCAGTCCAGTCGGAACCGCAAGGTGCACAACAAGATAGAGCGCGGCCAACGCCAATGCGCCTGCCAGCGCGGGTAACCCACGACCACACGCCAGAGCACCAGCTAGAACCGCGGCCGCTCCGGGGAGCGTCAGGAAGTTGGGCAGCCGCCGGTGGCGCACGTCGAACACCGTCAACGCCATCGCCCACAGCAGCACGATCCCGACCACCACAGCGCGCATGGGCGGACGTTAGCCCAGTGCGGCCGCCATCTGCTCTCGCGGCGCCGGCCGGCCTGTGAATTGTTCGACCTGACTGAACGCCTGGTTCAGCAGCATCTGCACACCGCTGATCACCTCACCGCCGCTGTCCAGCACGGCTGCGGCCAGCGGGGTGGGCCACGGATCGTAGATCGCGTCCAGCAACACCGGCACGCCGGCGAACACCCCGGCGTAGGCGGCTGCGGCGTCGGCGGGGATGGTGCTCACCAGAACATCGGCGGTCGCCACCACTGCCGGAAGCCCGGCGTCGGTCAGGTCGTAGAAGTCCGCGGTGACCTCGACTGCCCGGCCCAGATCCAGCAGCCGGGCCGCCTTGTCACGATTGCGGGCGACGACGGTGACCTCGGTGACGCCGAGGTCGGCCAGCGCCACCACCGCCG
Source organism: Mycobacterium sp. ELW1 (assembly GCF_008329905.1). Classification (NCBI taxonomy): domain Bacteria; kingdom Bacillati; phylum Actinomycetota; class Actinomycetes; order Mycobacteriales; family Mycobacteriaceae; genus Mycobacterium; species Mycobacterium sp. ELW1. The sequence goes on from NZ_CP032155.1 coordinate 3,577,082, forward strand.
CGGGCGCGGTGCCGCCCGACCCCAGCACGATGGCCCGCCGCAGATGGCGGACGTGTCCCAGCGCACCGGCGACCCCGTCGATGTCCGTGTTGTCGGCGCGCCAGCCGCGACCGGTGTGCACCAGGGTATTGGCCGAGCCGACCAGTTCCGCGCGTTCGGTTCGCTCATCGGCGACCGCGAGCGCGGCGAACTTGCCCGGCATCGTCACCGACAGCCCGACCCATTCCGGACCGAATCCCCGCACCAGGGGCGGCAATTCGGCGGCCGTGCATTCGATGCGCTCGTAGGTCCAGTCGGTCAGGCCCAGCGCCCGGTACGCGGCCAGGTGCAGCTGCGGCGACTTGGAGTGCGCGACCGGCGAGCCGAGGACTGCGGCTTTCATGACTAGCGTGCTCCAGCTCGATTTGCCCTCTTCACTTCGTTCATCGGGCCCCGGCTCGATTTGCCCTCTTCACTTCGTTCATCGGGCGGAGTCGAGCACGCCGTTGCGTCGTGCCAAATCGATATTCGCCAGGTGCTGCTGGTAATCCCGGGTGAACAGTGTGGTGCCCTCGGTGTCCACCGTCACGAAGTAGAGCCAGTCCCCCGGTTCGGGGCGTTCGGCAGCCGCCAGCGCGTCCTGGCCGGGCGAGCAGATCGGAGTGGCCGGCAAGCCTTCCATGGCGTAGGTGTTCCACGGTGTGACCTGCCCCCGGTCGCCGTCGGTGGTGGCGACTTCCTGGCGGTCCAGCGGATAGTTCACCGTCGAATCGAATTCCAGCTTCTGCGGCACGCCCAGCCGGTTGTAGATCACCCGGGCCACCTTGGCGAAATCGTGCGGCTTGGCCTCACGCTGCACCAGCGAGCCGACGATCAGGATCTGATACGGCGACAGACGCATCACCGCGGCGGTATCCAGCAGGCCGACGGCGACGTAGTGGTCGGCGCTCTGTCCGACCAGCTTGGCCAGGATCTCCTGCGGGGATGCCGACGGATCGACGTTCCAGGTGCCCGGCGCGATCAGGCCCTCCAGCCTGCGGTGGTTCTTGCCCAGCGCGGTCACCGGCTGCGCAGCCCACTCCGGCACGTTCAACTCCGCCGGCGGCGCCTGCTCGGCCGCACGGCGCAGGTCCTCGGCGGCGACGCATTTCTGCTGACCGTTCGCCGGGATACAGGTGGACTTCGAGATCAGGGTGAAGATGCCGTCGGTGACCTTGCCCGAGCCGACCTCGGCGATGTCGTCGAGTTGCCGACCCTCGGGGATCACCAGCTTGCCCACCCGGTTTTTCGGGTCGGCCAACCGATCGACCGCCGCCGACGCTGACATCTCGGTCCGCACCGTGTAGAAGCCCGGTTGAATCGCGGCGATCGAGGCGTTGTTCTTGGCCGCGTCGACGAATCCCTTGATGTTGGAGATGACGTTCTTGTCGCGCAGCGTCTGACCGATCTGGGTGGTGGAGTCACCGTCGTGCACCTGGATGACGACGTCGTCCTTGCCCTCGCCGGCGTAGCCGCTGTCCCCACTGAAGAGCTTGGCACCCAGATACACCGCCGCCACCACGACCACCACCAGCAGGGCAGCCGCCCCGGCGCCGATCATCCTGCGCCGGTTGCGGTTTCGCTTGGCACGGACACGCTCGAGGCGGCTCAGCTTGCGCCGGGGCCGACCGACCGCCACCGGACCGGACCGGTCGTCATAGCCGTCAGGCATCGTCGCTCCCGGCGCTCGTCGTTTCCCGGGTCGCTTCCCCCTCCGAGGCGTTCCGGCGCTGGTCGAGCCAGCCCTGCAAGATCCCCACCGCGGCCGCCTGGTCGATGACGCCGCGTTGAGCCTTGGCGCGGACGCCGGCCTCCCGCAACGACCGCTGGGCGACCACCGTCGTCAATCGTTCGTCGGCCAGCCGGACCGGCACCGGCGCGATGCGTTCGGCCAGCGCGTCGGCTACCTCGACCGCGTCCTGCGCCGACGTTCCGGCCCGGTCGGCCAGTGTGCGCGGCAGTCCGACCACCACCTCGACGATGTCGTGTTCGGCGACCAGCGCGCTCAGCCGGCGCAGATGCTTGCCGGTCCGCTCACGACGCACCGTCTCCACCGGAGTGGCAAGGATGCCGTCGGGGTCACTGACCGCCACGCCGATGCGCACCGTGCCCACGTCGACGCCGAGCCGTCGCCCTCGCCCGGGATCGTCTGCGCCGGGCCGGTTGGGCACACGGTTCTGTGCGGGGAGCACTGACGCTAGCTCCGCGCGATCTCTGCGCGAACCGCCCCCAGTGCCGCATCTATTCCGGCTGGGTTCTTGCCGGATCCCTGCGCCAGATCAGCCTTGCCGCCGCCCCGCCCGTCGACAGCCGAGGAGATGTGTGTGATGAGTTCGTTGGCGCGCAGGCCGGCGTCCTGCGCGGCCGGATTGGTCGCGACCACAAACGGAACGGTGCCTTCGTCACCCTCGCTGATGAGCACCACGACCCCGGGCTCGGAGCCCATCTTGCCGCGGATGTCACCGACCAGGGAGCGCAGATCACCGGCGTTCATCCCTGCCGACATCCGCTGCGCCACGAGACGGACCTTACCCACCTGCTCGGCACCTGCGGCGGCGTTCGCCGCGGCAGCGCGTGCGGTGGCCAGCCGGACCCGGTCGAGCTCCTTCTCAGCGGCCTTGAGCTTCTCGACGAGGGTGGCCACCCGGGCCGGCACCTCGTCGGAGGGCACCTTCAGCGACGAGGCCAGACCGGCCATCAGCGCGCGTTCCTTGGCGAGGTGGCGGAACGAGTCCAGGCCGACGTAGGCCTCGACGCGGCGCACCCCGGAGCCGACCGACGACTCACCCAGGATCGTGACCGGACCGATCTGCGCCGAGTTGTGCACGTGGGTGCCGCCGCAGAGCTCCAGGGAGAACGGCCCGCCGATCTCGACCACCCGGACCTCGTCGGGGTAGGACTCGCCGAACATCGCCATGGCGCCCATCGCCTTGGCTTTCTCCAGCTTCTCGTTGAAGGTGTGCACCTCGAAGTCGGCCTGTACAGCCTCGTTCGTGACTTCCTCGACCTGCGCCCGCTGGTCGTCGCTCAACGCGCCCTGGTAGTTGAAGTCGAACCGCAGGTAGCCCGGCCGGTTCAGCGAACCGGCCTGAACGGCGTTGGGGCCCAACACCTGCCGCAGTGCCGCGTGCACCATGTGGGTGCCGGAGTGGCCCTGGGTGGCACCGCGGCGCCACTCCGGGTCGACGGCCGCGGTGACGGTGTCACCCTCCACGAACTCGCCGGACTCGACGTTGACCCGGTGCACCCACAGGGTTTTGGCGATCTTCTGCACATCGGTGACGGCGGCTTTGGCCGACGCGCTGCCACCGGTGCCGGAAATCGAGCCGGCATCGGCGATCTGCCCGCCGGACTCGGCGTAGAGCGGCGTGCGGTCCAGCACTATCTCGATGCGCTCGGCAGCTTGCTCACGCCCGCCGTGCGCTACCACCGGCACCCTCTTACCGTCGACGAAGATCCCGAGAATTCTTGCTTCAGAAGTCAATTCGTCGAATCCGGTGAACTCCGTCGGCCCGGCGTCGACCAGCTCGCGGAACGCCGACAGGTCGGCGTGGGCGTGCTTGCGGGCCGCGGCGTCGGCCTTGGCGCGGCGGCGCTGCTCGGCCATCAGCTCACGGAAGCCCAGCTCGTCGACGCTCAGGTCGGCCTCGGCCGCCATCTCCAAAGTGAGCTCGATCGGGAAGCCGTAGGTGTCGTGCAGGGTGAACGCCTCCGAACCGCCCAGCACGGTTTTGCCCGCCGATTTCGTTGCGGCGGCGGCCTCCTCGAACAGCCTCGAGCCCGACGCCAGTGTCCGGTTGAACGCGGTTTCCTCGGCCACCGCGATGCGCTGGATGCGGTCGAAATCGGTGACCAGTTCCGGATAGGACGGGCCCATCGCGTCGCGGACGGTGACCATCAGGTCCGCCATGATCGGCTGCTCCACCCCGAGCAGCTTGGCCGACCGGATGATGCGGCGCAGCAGCCGGCGCAGCACGTAGCCGCGACCCTCATTACCGGGGGTGACACCGTCGCCGATGATGATCGCCGAGGTACGGCTGTGGTCGGCGATCACCCGGTAGCGGACGTCGTCCTCATGCGAGCCCTGGCCGTAACCGCGCGGGGCCCAGCCGCTGACAATGTCGATCACCGGCTTCAGCAGGTCGGTCTCGTAAACGTTGTCGACGTTCTGCAGCAGGCAGGCGATGCGCTCGACACCCATGCCGGTGTCGATGTTCTTGCGCGGCAGTGGGCCGAGGATCTCGAAGTCGTCCTTGGACGTGCCTTCGCCGCGCTCGTTCTGCATGAACACGAGATTCCAGATCTCGATGTAGCGGTTCTCGTCGGCTTCCGGGCCGCCCTCGACGCCGTACTCCGGGCCGCGGTCGTAGTAGATCTCCGAGCACGGCCCGCACGGTCCGGGGATGCCCATCGACCAGTAGTTGTCGGCCATGCCGCGGCGTTGGATACGTTCCGGCGGCAGTCCGGCGACCTCCTGCCAGAGCTGCTCGGCTTCGTCGTCGTCGTAGAAGACGGTCGCCCACAGCCGCTCCGGGTCGAACCCGTAACCGCCCTGCTCGACCGGCTTGGTCAGAAGCGACCAGGCCAGCTCGATCGCGCGGCGCTTGAAGTAGTCGCCGAACGAGAAGTTGCCCGCCATCTGGAAGAAGGTGTTGTGGCGGGTGGTGATGCCCACCTCGTCGATGTCGGGGGTGCGGATGCATTTCTGGATGCTGGTGGCCGTCGGATACGGCGGCGTGCGCTGGCCGAGGAAGAACGGCACGAACTGCACCATGCCCGCGTTGACGAACAACAGGTTCGGGTCGTCGAGGATCACCGAGGCACTCGGTACCTCGGTGTGGCCCGCTTGCACGAAGTGATCCAGGAATCGCTTCCTGATCTCGTGTGTCTGCACTGGGTTTCCTTGCGTTCGGGGTGCGGCTCGACGGACGCTTCGACCGCACCACATTACCGGGCGCCTTCTCCTCAGCCGCCGACGAAGCTCAGCCGGACCGATCGGCGCGGATTGTCCCGGTTCAGGTCGACCAGCACGATGCTCTGCCAGGTGCCCAGCAGCGGCGTGCCGTCGGCCACCGGCACGGTCACCGACGGCGCGACGATGGCAGGCAGCACATGATCCGCGCCGTGCCCCGGCGAACCGTGCGAGTGGCGGTATCGGTCGTCGCGCGGGAGCAGGCGATCCAGGGTGTCGAGCAGGTCGTGATCGGAGCCGGCCCCGGTCTCGATGACGGCGACGCCGGCGGTGGCGTGCGGGACGAACACATTGCACAGTCCGTCACCGCGGCCGCGGCAGAACGACCGCACCTCGTCGGTCAGGTCGACGATCCGGCGCCGCGAGCTGTCGATGTCGAGCACGTCGGTGTCCACGGTTTCCAGCCTAGGCGACCTGGCCGAAACCGTTGCCAGCTCATATCGAGGGGAGGAAGGTGAACAGTGCCGGTGGCGCCACCGGGGCGCCGCCCCGAGTCGAAGGGGGTGGACCGTGCACGCACGATCTACCACGTTTGCCGCGCGCCCGGAATCCATCGATGCCGGTATCGCGGTCTTCCGCGACGAGGTGATGCCGGCTCTGCAGGGCATGACCGGATGTGTGGGCATGTCACTGCTGACCGACCGCGAGTCGGGCCGCTGCATCGTCACCACCGCCTGGACGGACGACGCGGCCATGCACTCCAGCGCCGACGAGGTCCGGCTGTTTCGCGATCGGGCGGCCCAGGTGCTCGGGGCCACCGCAACGGTGGACGAGTGGGAGATCGCCGCAGTGCATCGCGACCACCGCTCCGGCGCGGGTGCCTGTGTGCGGGCCACCTGGCTGCAGGCCAGGCCCGACCAGTTCGAGCAGGCCGTCGAGTTCTACAAGACGACGGTGCTCCCGGAGATCGAGCAGCTCGACGGGTTCTGCAGCACGAGCATGATGTGCGACCGTTCCACCGGCCGTGCCGTGGTGTCGACCACGTATGACAGCCAGGACGCACTGGAGCGCAGCCGCGACGCGGCACGGTCGCTGCGGACCGCACTGCTGCGCGATCTGGGCGCCGACCAGCTCGACGTCGGCGAGTTCGAGCTGGCGATCGCCCGGCTGCGGGTCCCGGAGCTGGCCTAGTTCCAGAGGACAACCCCGGGACTTAAGGCCCTGCCCCGGGCCCGTTCGCCGGGGCAACGTTGCAGGCTATGAGCAAGCAGAGGCCGGTCCTCGCCACGTGGATGGCGGCCGCCGGGATCGCCGCGGTCTACCGGTGGGTGCTCCGACCCGCGATGTACGGGTGGGGTGCCACCGATGCGGAGGTCGCCGCCGAGCTGCCCGGCGACGCCTTGGTCGAACCGGGAAGCGCCCGCACCACCCGGGCGATCACCATCGACGCGCCCGTCGAGGAGGTCTGGCCGTGGTTGGTGCAGATCGGCGAGAACCGCGGCGGTTTCTACAGTTATGACGTTCTCGAGCGTCTGGTCGGGACCCGGATGCACAACGCCGACGTCGTCCACCCGGAATGGCAGCAGCTGCAGGTCGGTGACACGGTGTGGCTGGCTCAACGGTATGGCCGGCGGGCCAGTCAGCTGGTCGCGGAGATCGTGCCCAACTCGCATCTCGTGCTGATGTCGGCGGCGGACTACGAGCGGGTGCAGCGCGGCGAGAAAGCGTTCGGATCATGGGCGTTCTGTCTGCGGCCGCAGTCCGGGGCGACCCGGCTGCTGGTCCGCGGCAGCGGCGCACCGGTCGGCCAATCAGCCTTCGACATCGTGCATTTCCTGATGGAACGCGGGATGCTGCGCGGCATTCGCCGGCGGGCGCAGCGGCCGGCTCGCCCGGCGCCGCTTCCGCACTGACACCACTTCAGCGCCTACGCCGGATGATCGCGCGCAGTTTGTCCAGTCGGCCGGCGATCTCACGCTCGACGCCGTGGTTCGTCGGCTTGTAGTAGTCGACGCCCACCACTTCGTCGGGTGGATACTGTTGCGGCACAACACCATCGGGGTCGTCGTGCGGATACCGGTAGCCGACCGCGTTGCCGAGCTTGGCGGCCCCGGCGTAATGCCCGTCACGCAGATGCGCCGGTACCAGACCGGCCTTGCCGCTGCGGATGTCGTTCATCGCGGCACCGAGCGCGGTGGTCACGGCATTGGATTTCGGCGCGGTGGCCAGATGCACGGTCGCGTGCGCGAGGGTCAGCTGCGCCTCGGGCATGCCGATCAGCTGTACGGTCTGCGCGGCGGCGACCGCGGTCAGCAGTGCCGTCGGGTCGGCCATGCCGATGTCCTCGCTGGCCAGGATCATCAACCGGCGGGCCAGGAACCGGGGGTCCTCCCCCGCCACCAGCATCCGCGCCAGATAGTGCAGCGCAGCGTCGACGTCCGAGCCGCGGATCGACTTGATGAACGCGCTGATGACGTCGTAGTGCTGGTCGCCGTCGCGGTCGTAGCGCACCGCCGCCTTGTCCAGCGACTGCTCGATCACCTCGACGGTGACGTGCTCGCCGGATTCGGCGGCGACTTCCAGCGCGGTCAGCGCACGTCGGGCATCCCCTGCCGACAGCTGCACCACCAGGTCGACGGCGTCGTCGTCGACCGTGACCGCGCCGCCCAGCCCCCGCGGGTCGTCGATCGCGCGCAGCAGCACGGTGCGGATGTTGTCGGCGGTCAGCGGCTGCAATTGCAGGATCAGGGAGCGCGACAGCAGCGGCGCGACCACAGAGAACGACGGGTTCTCGGTGGTGGCCGCCACCAGCAGCACGATCCGGTTCTCGACCGCCGCGAGCAGGGCGTCCTGCTGGGTCTTGGAGAAGCGGTGCACCTCGTCGATGAACAGCACGGTCTGCTCGCCGTAGGCCGCGGCGCGCCGTGCGTTGTCGATGACGGCGCGGACTTCCTTGACTCCGGCGCTCAGCGCGGAGAGGGCCTCGAACCGCCGCCCGGTCGCCTGAGACACCAGCGACGCGAGCGTGGTCTTGCCGGTGCCGGGCGGTCCGTACAGGATCACAGATGCGGCGCCGGAGCCTTCGACCAGGCGGCGCAGCGGTGACCCCTGGCGCAGCAGGTTCTCCTGCCCGACGACCTCGTCCAGGCTGGCCGGGCGCATCCGGACGGCCAGCGGGGCCGACGTCGGCGCCGCCGAGCTGACCCGGGCGTCGGCGTCGCCGGGCACGTCGAACAGGCTGTCGGACACGCCCCCAGACTTACCACGTTCGTAATGTGGTCGTCGTGACTGCGCGCGGCTGGGCCCTGTTCGCCGCGATGAGCGTCATCTGGGGCATCCCGTATCTGTTGATCAAAGTGGCCGTCGACGAGGTGTCGGTGCCGGTGCTGGTGTTCACCCGATGCGTCGTCGGCGCCGTGCTGCTGCTGCCGATGGCAGTCTCGCGAGAGGCCCGCACGCTGCTGCGGCGGCACTGGAAAGCAGTGGCGGCGTTCGCGTTCTTCGAGATGATCGCGGCCTGGCTGCTGTTGTCGGACGCCGAGCGGCACCTGACGAGCTCGCTGACCGGGCTGCTGATCGCGGCCGCCCCCATCATCGCGGCGATTCTGGACCGGCTGACCGGTGGTGAGCGGCTCGGGCCCGCCCGGTTGTTCGGGCTCGGGGTTGGGCTCGCGGGTGTGGCGGTGCTGGCCGGGCCCGGATTGTCGGCCGGTGGCGCGTGGCCGGTGATCGAGGTGCTGCTGACCGCGACGTGCTACGCGATCGCGCCGCTGATCGCCGCGCGGTATCTGGCCGACGTGCCGGGCCCCGCTCTGACGTCGGCGTGCCTGGGCCTGGCCGCACTGGTGTATCTGACCCCGGCGGTCCTGACCTGGCCCCGGCACGCATTGACGCCGCACGCGTACGCGGCCATCGCGACGCTGGCGGGAATCTGCACGGCGCTGGCGTTCGTGGTGTTCTTCGCGCTGATCAGGGAGGTGGGAGCCACCCGCGCGCTGCTGTTCACCTACGTCAATCCGGCGGTGGCGCTGGTCGCCGGGGTGCTGCTGCTGCGCGAACCGCTGACCTGGTTCCACATCGCCGGGCTGGTGCTGATCCTGACGGGTTCGGTGCTGGCGAGCCGGACGACCCCGGCCGGGGTGGCAGCTCGGAATCCGTCAGAAAACGTCGCCGACGAGTAGTCGGCAGGCCACGTCGACGTCGGCCAGCGCGTCCTCGGGGCGCAGCGCACCGCCGACTGTCCAGGTGAGGATCCCGAACGCGGCCTGCTGGACCAACCGGGTGCGGCGCAGCTGCTCGGCGGTGGGGTTCTCGACGCCGGCGATGTCGAGGATGAGCTCACGAAGCGTGGGATCGTCGGGAGCGTCTTCCTGCGCCCGGACGATCTGCGTCGAGGTGATCATCGCGTGCGCAAGATGCTTGTGACGCAATAGATTTCGACACGCCGCCACCATCAGGTCGGCAATGTCTCCGGCCGGGTCGCCGCTGGGTGGCGGCGGACGGAACTTGGACACCTGGGCGAAGAGCACCGCGGCGAACACGTGGTGCTTCGAAGGGTAATAGCGGTACAGGGTGCGCAGCGCCACACCGGCGTCGGCCGCGATCTCCTGGGCCCCGATGCGGTCGATCTCTTTGGTAGCGCCCAGCCGGGCAGCGGCCGCGAGGATGGCGCCACGGCGATTCTCCTGGTCATCGGTCGCCGGGCGGGCCGGCGCCCGGGGCTCTCCGATCCGCGGCACGTCACTCAGTATCGGGCATGAGCTACCGGACCGCGCAGTGGTACCGATCAGCGGGACCCTGCCCTCCGGTTTGGGCACGGCACGTAACGATCGGTAGGTGTCCTATGCGAAATACGGTCCATGGGCGGTGATCGCCGGCGGTTCTGAAGGCGTCGGCGCCGAATTCGCCCGCTTGTTGGCGGAGTCGGGCGTGAATCTCGTTCTGGTGGCACGCAAACCGGAGCCCCTCGAGGTGACGGCCGCGAAATGCCGTGAGCTCGGCGTCGAAGTACGCACTGTGGCAACCGATCTCGTGTCGCCCGCCGCGCTCGACGAGGTGACCGCGGCGACCGACGGGCTCGAGGTCGGGTTGTTCATCTACAACGCGGGCGCGAACACCTGTAGTGCTGAGTTTCTCGACGCCGACCTGGCCGACTTTCAGCGGGTGGTCGACCTGAACATCACCACGATGATGGCGCTGACGCAGCACTACGGCCAGCTGATGCGGCAGCGGCGCCGCGGCGGAATCCTGCTCGTGGGCTCGATGTCGGGATATCTGGGCTCGGTGCGCCACACGGTGTACGGCGGGGTGAAGGCCTACGGCCGCATCTTCGCCGAGGGGCTGTGGCTGGAGTTGCGCGACTACGGCGTCGACGTGCTGGAGCTGGTACTCGGCGTCACCCGCACGCCGGCGATGGAACGGGTCGGCCTGAACTTCGACGTGCCCGGCATGCGGGTGGCCGACCCGGCCGACGTCGCCCGCGAAGGGCTGGAGCAGTTGCCGAACGGCCCGGTGTTCGTCGCGGGCGGCAACGCGGAAGACGTTGCGCGGCGCAATGATCCGGATCGCACGAAGGTGGTGGCCGGTGCGCACCGGATGATGCAGAAGTTGATGGGGCTGACGTAGCCGTCCCCAGATCGGCGTCCATCCCCAGGGCGGCTCCGCGATCAATTTTTTGTCAGTGGTTCGCACTAGTGTTCGAAGTGTGAGTGGGATCGATGTCATGCGGGAGGCACGCGCTCGATACCTCGAGTGCGTGGCCGCAGTCGATCTCGATGAGCTTTCCTCGGCCGACCGTTTTGGTGCTCGAGGAGTGGGAGTCCGCAATACGTCATCAGGTCGCGCTATCTCACACATTGATTTCTCGGCTAGAACAGGTCGAAGGCTGCCCGCCGGTGGCGATCACCTTGGCCGACGTACTGCGGATCAGCCCGCGTGAGGCCAAACGGCGTATCCGGGATGCCGAGCAACTCGCACCCCGCCGAGCGTTGACCGGTCAGCCGCTACCGCCACTTCTGCCGGAAACCTCGAAGGCGTGGCATGAGGGGCGACTCGACAGTGAACACCTGCGGGTGATCCAGAAGTTTTTCCGCGACCTACCCGATCACGTGCCCCCGGTCGAGGTTGAGAAGGCCGAGAAGTCATTAGCCGACAAGGCGTCGGTGTTGCGGCCCGATCAACTCGAGAAAGTCGCCCACCGGTTGGCCTTGCATCTCAATCCTGACGGGACATTCTCCGACGAAGACCGAGCCCGCAAACGCGGCTTCGTCTGGTGCGGCGGCCAACAGGTCGACGGCATGAGCGTGGGCCGATTGATCGCCGACCCCGAGCTGCGGTCGCTGATCGACGCTTGGATGGCAAAGTTCGCCGCACCGGGAATGTGTAATCCGGCCGACGAGAGCCCCACCACCACCCCAACCGGCGAAGTCGCCGAGCGGGATCTCCGCAGTTATGGCCAACGTCAGCACGATGCGCTCAAGGCCCTGCTGCGAGTGTCGTTGGGTGATCCGAAGTTCGGCCAGCACAACGGGTTACCGGTCACAGTGATCGTGTCGGCGACCCTGCAGGACATTCAGGCCAAGACCGGGCATGGGGTCACCGCCGCCGGCACGTTGCTGCCGATCTCGGAGGTCATCCGGCTCGGCGCCCACGCGTATCACTATCTGGCCCTGTTCGACAAAGTCGATGGCCGCGGGTTGTGGCTGGGCCGCACCAAACGCGTCGCCTCGGCCGATCAGCGAATAATGCTGCACAGCAAGGAACGTGGCTGCACACGCCCCGGATGCGACGCACCCGGCTATCTCACCGAAGTGCACCATGTCGACGAATGGGCCGATGGCGGCCTGACGAACATCGACAGGCTCACCCTTACCTGCCGACCCGATCACCGGCTACTCGACCAAGGCTGGAGAACGCGAAAACTCGCCAATGGCGACACCGAGTGGATCCCACCACCCGAACTACCCATGCTGCATCGCGGTACCAACGACTATCACCATCCCGAGCAGCTGCTCGGGAACGACGTCGACCCGCCCGCCGAAGACACCGGCGACCCGGCTGCCTGATTTGCGGTCGGCGAGCCAGCCGCCTAGTTGGTCGCGCCCGCCAACGAGCGGGCGATCCGCGCCGCCGATGCGGCGACCAGTGGCTGACATCGCTGCGCGAGCACCCGGTCCGAAGTGACCAGCCCGATCGCGGCACGCGAACCGACCGTGGCGGCCACCGACACCATCGGGCCGGCGTAGTCACCGTGGCGCACGACGACGCGGCGGCGGACCTTGTGCAGTTCGCCCCACCACGTCGCGTCGGGCTCCCAGCCCTGGACATAACTCAGTTCGGCGACCACGTCCTCCGGCGACAACCCGGCCAGCGCGGCGACGCCCAGCGCCACCCGGTGGGCCGGGATCCGCACGCCGACCGAGGTCGGCACCTGCCGCGCCGACGGCCCGCCCAGCTTGTCCAGATGTACGACCTCACCGCGGTCGAGCAGGCCCAGATGCACCACCGCACCGGTGCGCACCTGAAGCTCGTGCAGCACCGGCGCCGCGACCGACCGCAGCCGGACGTCGGCACTGTCACCGGTGCCCCACGCCGAAGTCCGCGCGCCGAGCCGATAGCCGCGACCCGAATGCGTCAGCCACTGCAGCCGCACCAGCTGGTCGAGAATCCGGTGCGTGGTCGAACGCGGCAGATGCGCCCGTGCGGCGATCTGATCCAGCGTGAGACCTGCTGACGTGTCGTCGAACGCGTCGATGATGGCCGTGAACCGGTCGAGCATCGAGGCCGGCGCGGTATCGGTGAGAGCCGCGGTCATCAGCACTCCTGTCCGGTTGGGGAGAATTCGTTCTACCGCACCGTAGCGGTCTCGATCACCGGGACGCAAGCATCCGACCGGTGTGGCGCCGGTTAGACAAGCACTGTGCGGATCGGACTGTCGACGCCGATGGTGATGCAGCTGCCCGGGGTGTCCTCCGCATGGGAGACCACCGCAGGCGTCGACGACCTGGCCCATATCGCCCGCACCGCTGACGAGCTGGGCTTCGACCACCTCACCTGCGCCGAACACATCGCCGTCCCGGTCGGCGACGGCGCGCAGCGCGGCCTGACCTACTGGGATCCACTCTCGACCTTCGGCTTCCTGGCCGCCCACACCACCCGGATCTCGCTGACGACATCGGTGGTGGTGCTGGGCTATCACCACCCGCTGGACATCGCCAAGCGGTTCGGCACGCTGGACCGGCTCAGCGGCGGCCGACTGGTCCTCGGCGTGGGCGTCGGGTCGCTGGCCGAGGAATTCGACCTTCTCGGCGCATCCTTCGACGACCGCGGTGAACGCGCCGACGACGCGATCCGCGCACTGCGCGCGTCGCTGTCGACCACCCGGCCGTCCTACCGCGGCAGCCATTACGCATTCGACGGGTTCGCCGTCGAGCCCTGCGCCGTGCAGGAGCGGGTGCCGATTCTGGTCGGCGGGCGCACCCTGCGATCGCTGCGCCGCGCGATCCGCCTGGCCGACGGCTGGATACCGTTCGGCCTCACCACCACCGAGATCGACGCGATGCTGGCCAAAGAGAACGTGCCGCCGGGTTTCGAGGTGGTGCTGTCGACCGGCCGTGCCGTCGATCCGATCGCCGATGCCGACCGAACGGTCAAGCGGCTCATCGCGTTACGCGATGTCGGCGCCACCGCGATCACCTGTTCGGTGAGCGCCGACTCCCCCGAGCACTATTGCGACCAGCTCGCCGCGCTCCGGGATCTGGCCGGCGAACTGTAGAGAGGAAGCCCGTGAGCGATACCTTGGAGAGCCTCGCGCGACGCGTGAAAACCCTTGAAGACGAACGCGATATCGCCCGTCTCATCGCCTCCTACGGACCGCTCGTCGACTCGGGTGACCCCGACGCGGTCGCCGCGCTGTGGGCGGTCGACGGCGGCTACGACACCGGTGACTGGCAGATGTCCAGCCGCGACGACGTCGCCGCCATGGTGCGCTCGGAGGAGCATCGGGGCTTGATCGCCCGCGGCTGCTGCCACTTCTTCGGCCCGCCCGCGGTCACCGTCGACGGCGACGAGGCCGTCGCGATTTGCCAGTCGATGCTGCTGGTGCGCCGGGAGTCCCGCGGCTTCGCCGTCGCCCGGGCCGGCGTGCACCTCATCCGCCTGCAGCGCGCCGACCACGGGTGGGAGATCGTCAGCCGCACCGCCCGCCAACTCGACGGCAGCGGTCAGGCCATGACCCTGATCGCGGAAGGACTCGCCCGATGAGCGGCGCACTGGAGGGCAAGGTCGCGCTGGTCACCGGCGCCGGCGCGGGAATCGGTGCGGGCATCGCGCGCAGGTTCGCCGACGAAGGCGCCCGCGTTGTCGTGGCCGAATTCGATTCCACGGCAGGCACGTCGGTGGCCGAGGAGATCGGCGGACTGTTCGTCGCCACTGACGTGTCCCAACGCGACCAGGTGGAGAACGCCGTCGCCGCAGCAGTGACCGAATACGGGTCGATCGATGTCCTGGTGAACAACGCCTGGGGCGGCGGCGGTATCGGCCGGGTGGAGAACAAGACCGACGACGAATTGGCCCATGGTCTCGCCGTCGGCTACTACGGCCCGTTCTGGGCGATGCGAAAAGCGTTCGGCCACATGAAGCAACGTGGCTGGGGCCGGGTGATCAACATGTGCAGCCTCAACGGCGTCAACGCGCACATCGGCTCGCTGGAGTACAACGCCGCCAAAGAGGCGTTGCGCACGCTCACCCGCACCGCCGCACGGGAATGGGCGCCGACCGGGGTGACCGTCAACGCCATCTGCCCGGCCGCCAAAAGTCAGGCGTTCCTGGCGGTGGCCGCCCAGCATCCCGAGATCGCGGCGATCGCCGACGCCGCGAATCCGATGGGCCGGATGGGCGACCCGTACGACGACATCGCCCCGATCGCAGTGTTTCTGGCGAGCGAGGGCTCGCGCTACCTGACCGGGAACACCCTGTTCGCCGACGGCGGCAGCCACATCAACGGTGTGGCCTGGGCGCCGGACCTGGGCGACTAGTTACCGCAGCGGCAGACCGGTCAGCGCCCGCGCGATCACCAGTCGCTGAATCTCGCTGGTGCCCTCGAAGATCGTGAAGATCTTGGCGTCGCGGTGCATCCGCTCCACCGGGTAGTCGCGGGTGTAGCCGTTGCCGCCGAGGATCTGGATCGCCTCGTCGGTGACGTACACCGCGGTCTCGCTGGCGAACAGCTTGGCCATCGACCCCTCGGCCGACGCGAACGGCTTGTTGTTGCGCATCATCCAGCCGGCCCGCCAGATCAACAGCCGGGAGGCGTCGATGCGGCTCTTCATGTCCGCCAGCTTGAAGCCGGTGCCCTGGAAGTCGCCGATCGGGCGGCCGAATTGTTCGCGCTGGCAGGAGTATTCGAGCGCGTACTCGTAGGCGGCCCGGGCCACGCCCAGTGCCATCGCGCCGACCGCGGGCCGGGTGCGCTCGAATGTCGCCATCGCCGCCTGCCCGGAGGTGCGCTTGCCTTCCCGGGCGCGGGCGATCCGCTGCTCGAACTTCTCCATCCCGCCCAGAATCAGATTGCCTGGCACGCGGACGTTCTCGAGAACCACCTCGGCGGTGTGCGAGGCGCGGATGCCGTGCTTCTTGAACTTCTGCCCCTGTGAGAAGCCGGGGGTGTTCGGCGGAATGATGAACGTCGCCTGACCCCGGGTTCCGAGCTCGGGATACACCGAGGCCACCACTATGTGGACGTTGGCGATACCGCCGTTGGTGGCCCAGGTCTTGGTGCCGTCCAGCACCCACTCGTCGGTGGCCTGCTCGTAGCGGGCGCGGGTGCGTACGGCGCCGACGTCGGAACCGGCGCCGGGCTCCGAGGAACAGAACGCCGCCAGGTGCGGATCGCCCGGGGTGCCGAACATCTCGGGCAGCCAGTGGCCCAGCTGCTCGGGGGTGCCGTTGGCGGCCAGCGATGCGGCGGCCAGCCCGGTGCCCAGGATCGACAGCGCGATGCCGGCGTCGCCCCAGAACAGTTCCTCGAACACGGTGATCATCCCGAGGCCGGAGGGTTCGACGGACATCTCGGCGAAAAGCTCAGGGGTGTAGAGGCCGACCTTGGCGGCCTCTTGGATCAGCGGCCAGGGGGTTTCTTCGCGCTCGTCCCACTCGGCGGCCGCGGGTCGCACCACGTCGGCGGCGAACTGGTGCACCCAGTCGCGGACGGTGACGACTTCTTCTGGCAGTTCAAGGGAGAAAGTCATGGCTGTGCAGGCTCCGGATCAAGTCGTACCGCGTCGGCCGCACCAAGTGACGACGACCAGACTGCAGTCGGCGGTAAATCGTTACAGTGAACGACTGTACACCGAGTGGGAACCGATCGGACCTGCGACATTCGTCACATGTTCAACGAAATCAGGCGGGCTGGGTCACGAAGTCGATGAGTTCCTCGACCCGGCCGATCAGTTCAGGCTCCAGATCGGTCCAATCCCGCACCGACGACCGGATCCGCTGCCACGCCCGGGCGATGTCGGCCTGGTTGTTGTGCGGCCACCGCAGCGCGGCGCAGATCCCGTGCTTCCATTCGACGTCGCGTGGGATCGACGGCCACGCACTCAACCCGACGCGCTCCGGCTTGACGGCCTGCCAGATGTCCACATAGGGATGGCCCACCACCAGCGTGTGCTCACCGCCGGGACCACGCCGGACGGCGTCGGCGATGCGGGCCTCCTTGGAACCGGTGACCAGGTGATCCACCAGGACGCCGAGCCGACGACCCGGACCTGGCCGGAAGTCGGCCACGATGCCGGCGAGATCGTCGACCCCGCCGAGATACTCGACGACGACGCCCTCGACCCGCAGATCCTCGCCCCACACCTGCTCGACGAGTTCGGCGTCGTGCCGGCCCTCGACATAGATGCGGCTGGCCAGGGCGACCTTGGCGCGGGTGTCGGCCACCTTCACCGAGCCGGATTTCGTGCGTTGCGCGGCCGCCGGTGCCTGCCGACGCAGTCCGGTCAGGATCACCGGCCTGCCCTCGTACAGGAAGCCCGGCCCGAGCGGAAACACCCGCCGCTTGCCGTTGCGGTCCTCGAGTTCGACCCGCGGTCCTTCGACGCCGACCACCGCGCCGACGAACCCTGATTGCGGGTCCTCGACGACCATTCCAAGTTCGACGGCCTGCTCGGTCGAGCGGGTTCGGTTCGACCTGTGCGGGTTGTTGGACAGTACGTCGGCGCCATAGCGATCAGCCACCCGGCGATCGTAGGGGCCGCCGCCGCGAATGCGGCCCTGTCGCGCGGCGCGTCGGCATATCCTCTCGGCAACAAAAGGGGATCGTCGATGGTGCTCAAAGTTGCGGTGTCACCGGACATGATGGGCGGCGACGTCGACGAGGGCTACGGCAAGGTGGCCGACGCCTTCCGCGCGAATCTGGCGTCCGGCAAGGAGATCGGCGCCGCTGTGGCGGTGTATCGCGACGGCATCAAGGTCGTCGACCTGTGGGGTGGTTACCGCGACGGAACAGCCAGGGCACCGTGGCAGGCCGACACGATGGTCAACATGTTCTCCACGACCAAGGGTGTCACCGCGATGGCCTTCGCGGTGGCGGTCTCCAAGGGGCTGCTGTCCTACGACGCCAGGGTCGCGGACTACTGGCCGGAATTCGCCCAGTCCGGCAAGGGCGGGGTGACCGTGCGCCAGCTGCTGGCCCATCAAGCCGGCTTGTGTGCGCTCACCCCGGCCCCGAGCCTCGCCGACGTCGCCGATCCGGACCGGCTGGCGCCGATCCTGGCCCGCCAGGCCCCGGCGTGGCGGCCGGGCACCCGGCACGGCTACCACGCGATCACGTTGGGCTGGTACCAATCCGAATTGATTCGCCGGACCGACCCGGCGGGCCGCACGGTGGGCCGGTTCCTGGCCGACGAGATCGCCACGCCGCTGGGGCTGGATCTGCATATCGGCCTGCCTGCCGAGGTCGACCGCAGCCGGGTCGCGCACCTGCATCAGTGGAAGCGGGCCGAATCGCTGCTGCACCTCAACGTGATGCCGGCCGGCTTTGCGCTGGCGGCGCTGAACCCGGTAGGACTGGCCGCCCGAGCCACCGGCGTGCCCAGCGACGTCAAACCGTGGGATGGCGATTACAACCGCGACGAGGTGCGCGCGGTGGAAATGCCGTCGAGCAACGGGATCGGCACGGCCCGCGCGGTGGCCCGGCTCTACGGCGCGGCTGCGGCCGGCGGTGCCGACCTGGGTTTGACCGGCGCGGTGCTGGACGACCTCGCCGGGCCCGCGCCGACGCCCAGCGGTGGCATCCGCGACCGGGTGATGAACGTCAAGATCCTGTACTCGCTGGGTTTCTGCAAACCGGTGCCGGCGGTGCAGTTCGGGTCGTCCGACAAGGCTTTCGGCACACCGGGTTTCGGCGGATCGTTCGGATTCGCCGACCCCGACACCGGCATCGGCTTCGGCTACGTGATGAACCGCCTCGGCTTCCACCTGGCCAGCGATCCACGTGAACTGGCACTGCGGCAGGCGGTCTTTCGCGACGTGCTCGGAGCGCGGCCGCAGTCGTGAGAGGCCACCGGATCGACGTGAGTTGATGACTCGCCCCGCAACGGCGGGGGCGACTGGAGGCAATCGTCCCTGTGTCGGGGGCAGTTCGGCTCTTACTCTGGCCGTCGGATGCCACCCACTATGGAGTGGTGACGACCGGCACCGACAGCACGCTCATCGATCAGGCGATGCCACGCTACGACGTGACAATCGCCGAAAGCACGGTGGTACAGGCGGACTCGGACACAACATATCGCGCCACTCGAAGTCTGGACCTGCTACGGGTACACACCCCGCTCCTCGACGCCGCCATGTGGGTGCGGCAGTTGCCGATGAGGCTGACCGGGCATGCGGCGCCACCCTCGTCACCGGTCGTGGTCGGCGATGGGCTCGGCATCCCGGGTTGGCTGGTGCTGGGCGAGCGCGAGGGACATGAAATCGTGTTGGGCGCAGTGGGACGGTTCTGGCGCCCTGTCATCGACTGGCGGACCGTCGACGCCGACGAGTTCGGTCATTTCACCGAACCCGGGTGGGGCAAGATTGCTGCCGGCTTCTCGATACTGCCCCACGGATCAAGCGAAACTTTGGTCACGTATGAATGTCGCACGGCTACAACGGATCCGGCTTCTCGTCGAAGCTTCGCCAGGTACTGGTGGCTGGTGCGCCCGTTCGTGGGGCACATCATGCGAGCCACGCTGCACCAGATCAAGAATGACGCGGAGGGCGTGAGGTGAAGCGCGTACTCGTTGCCTATGGCTCAACCCGGGGTGGCACCGCCAAACTGGCGGCCATGATCGGTGAGGCGCTCACCGAGGCAGGCTTGACTGCAGTGGTGATGCCGGCCCGGGATGTCATGGGCCTGGCCGATGTCGATGCGGTGATCGTGGCAGGGGCGCTCTACGCGAACAGATGGCACCGTGACGCGAGGCGCTTCGTCCGCCGACACAGCTCACCGCTGCGCGACCTGCCCGTGTGGCTCGTCAGCAGCGGGCCGCTGGACGACTCAGCGGCGAGAGGCGTTATCGCGCCCACCCGCCAGGTGGCGAAACTCATCGAGCGGGTTGGAGCCCGCGGCCATCAGACGTTCGGTGGATCGTTGGCAACAGATGCACGGGGCTTTCCCGCGAGCGCGATGGCGAGGACCAGGGCCGGAGACTGGACCGATGTCGATCACGTACGTCGATGGGTCGCCACCATCGCACAACAGCTGGTGTCCGCGGACGCCAGCTGAGTAAAGCTGCAGAGCAACCGCGCACGACGCTCGGCTGATCGCCCGCTTCCGTGATCAGCCGCACACTTGACTTGAAGCGCTTTAAGTTCGACATAGTGGCTGTATGCCAACCACACCGTTAACCAGGGACCTGACCATCCAGGAGGTTTCCCGTCAGAGCGGTCTGACCGAGTCGGCGCTGCGCTACTACGAGCGGATCGGGCTGATCGACCCGGTGCCGCGCGACGACAGCAGCGGTCACCGCCGCTATCCGCCCGCACTGGTGGACGCCATCGAATCCCTGAGCTGCCTGCGCAGCACCGGCATGAGCGTGCAGAACATGCGCGCCTATGTCGACAACATCCGCCGCGGCATGGCGGCTGCCGCCGATCAGCGGCAGCTGTTCGACGACCACGCCCGGCGGCTGGCCGACGACATCGCCCGGCTGCAGGTGCGCCAGAAGTATGCGGCAGCGAAAGCCCAGCTGTGGGCGGCGCGTGAACGGGGCGACATTGCTGCTGAAGAAGCGGTGGTGCCCGACATCATCGCGCTGGGTGCGCAACTGATATCCGAGGAGAAGACTCATGCCTGAACCCGTTCGGGTGTTGGTGACCGGCGGCTCCGGATTCGTCGCGGGCCACCTGATCCGGCGATTGCTCGCCGACGGCTACCTGGTTCGGGCAACCGTCCGAACCAGCAACCGCGACAAGGAACTCCGCAAGACGATGGCCGGTGCCGGTGTCGACGTGGAAAACCTGGACATCGTGGTGGCCGACCTGAATTCCGACGACGGCTGGACCGAGGCGGTGCGCGGCTGCCGGTTCGTGCAGCACGTGGCGTCACCGTTCCCGCCCCGCCAGCCGGCCGACGAGGACGAGGTCATCATCCCGGCGCGCGAGGGCACCCTGCGGGTATTGCGGGCCGCCGCCGCCGAAGGCGTGCGCCGGGTGGTGATCACCTCGTCGTTCGCGGCGATCGGCTACAGCCCCAAACCATCGGGGACGCCGTACGACGAAACCGATTGGACCAACCCCGACGACGCGGTCAGTCCGTACGTGAAGTCCAAGACGCTCGCCGAGCGCGCGGCATGGGATTTCGCGCAGCGCCCAGGCAGTCCTGAACTCGCGGTGGTCAACCCGGTCGGGGTGTTCGGGCCACCGCTGGACGAGAACCTGTCGACCTCCGTGCAGATCATCGACGCCTTGCTGCGCGGGCAACCACCGCTGCTGCCCGTTGGCCAGGGTCCGCTCGCGGAACCGGTTCCCCGGGTTCGACCCCGGGTCGCCCGCGCGCGGGCAACCACCGCTGCTGCCCGCGCATCGTTCGCGGTGGTCGACGTTCGTGACGTCGCCGACCTGTTGGTGCGCGCGATGACCAGCCCGCAGGCCGCCGGTCAGCGTTACCTCGCCGCAGCGGGCCAACCGGTGACGCTGCCCGAGATCGCGGCGGTGCTGCGCTCCCGCCTGGGAGCCGGCGCCGCCCGGGTGCCCAGCCGGGATGTCCCGGACTGGGCCGTGCGGTTCGGCGCACGATTCGTCCCACCGCTACGCGAATTGGCCGGCCTGCTGGGCACACCCAAGTCGGTGAGCAACGCCAAGGCCGTCACGCAGTTGGGCTGGCACCCACGCTCGGCCGCCGACACCGTTGCGGCTACCGCGGAAGGCTTGTTGGCGCCCAGCTCTGCTGCTGTTGCTGACCGCTGATGGCCGCGTCCAGCTTGGTCGGCGACGACGTCACCTCGTCGATGACGGTGTGGATGAAACGCATCTTCTCCAGCACCGGCACCGGGAGCACGAACGGATACAGGTCGTCTTTGCCCATCGACCGGTTCACCATGTTCAGCGACCACGCCAACGGCAGCCACATCTCGAGGATGTTGTCGAATCCGCTGGGCCCCAACACTCGTCGCTCATAGGTGGCATTGGCCGGGGCGATACCGAACGCCGCGGCGGTGTCCAGGGTGTCGCGGATGTGCAGGTAGTGCGCGAACGTCTCGGCCCAGTCCTCGGCCGCGTGCATGGTGGCATAGGAGGAGACGTAGTTCTCCTCCCACCCGGGCGGCGCGCCTTCGCTGTAGTGCCGGTCCAGGGCGGCCTGGTAGTCGGCGTCCGGGTCGCCGAACAGTTCGTTGAAGCGCTCCAGGTACGTCGGTGAGGTGCCGACCAGTCGATAGAAGTAGTAGTGACCGACCTCATGCCGGAAGTGTCCCAGCAGCGTGCGGTACGGCTCGTCCATCGAGGTACGCAGCTGCTCGCGGTGCACGTCGTCGCCCTCGGCGAGATCCAGTGTGATCAAGCCGTTGTCGTGGCCCGTGAACACCTTCTCGTTGGCGCTGGACAACAGGTCGAAGGCCAGTCCGTACTCCGGGTCCTCGTCACGGCCGACGATCGGCAACTTGAGTTCGTGCAGTTCGGCGATCAGGCGTCGCTTGGCCCGTTCGGCCAGCGCGAAGGCGCCCAGCGCAGGCAGGTCGTTGTCATTGGGCCGGGTCCGGGTGAGCCGGCAGGACGCGCACAACAGCCGGACCGGTTCCACCCGGACCAGCCAATTGCATTCGGCCAGATGAAGATTGGCACACAACTGGAAGTCGGCGGCGTCGACGGCACCGCCGTGTTCACTCTCCTCACCGGAGGCGATCACCAGAAATGCCATGTCGTCCAAGGAGAATCCGACCGAGCTACCGCACGACAGGCAGACCGAGTTCTCGAACGCCAGATGCTGCCCGCAGTTGGGGCAGATGAAGTCACGCATGCGCCAGACCCCCGTCATAGGGTGCCACGTCCACCGAGACGTCGATCACGCTGCGTTCGGAGTCGGTGTAGATGATGCCGCGCAGCGGCGGGATGTCGGCATAATCCCGCCCCCAGCCGACGGTGATGTAGCGCTCATCGACAAGCTGATCGTTGGTGGGATCGAGCCCGAGCCAATCATTTTGCGGTGTCCACACCGCGGCCCAGGCATGGGTGGCGTCCACGCCGTACATCCGTTCCTTTCCGGGCGGCGGGTCGGTGGCAAGGTAGCCCGATACATAACTCGCCGCCAATCCGTTGGCGCGCAGGCAGGCGATGGCCAGCCGAGCGAAGTCCTGGCATACCCCTTCTCGCGCCACCAAAACCTGACCCACCTGGGTGGACACCGTCGTGGATCCCGACTTATAGGTGAAATCAGAGAATATTCGTGAGTTGAGATCTCGCAGCACCTCGACCAGCGGACGGCCGGGCTCGAAACTCGGCGCGGCGTACTCCCGTACTTCGTCGGTGATCTCCGGGGGGCGCAGGTCCAGACTGAACTCGGATGCCAGCGCACCGTTGTGGCCGACCGGCCGGACGGCTTCCCACGGCGCCAGCGCCCAGCCGGCCTGATAGTGCTCGGCCGCGGGCGGATCGACCTCGACGACCGAGCGACTGGTCACCGTCAGCGCCCGGTGATGCTCGGTGACGTGGAAGTAGGAGCTGATGTTGCCGTAGACGTCGAGGCTGGTGGAGCGGTCGGCGGGTATCGGATCGATGTCGAGTTCGTAGGACAGACACCGCTGTCCGGTGGTGTCGCGCGGGGTGAGATGGCCGCGGCCGTAGGAACTGGTCACCACATCGGAATAGCCGTACGCGGTGCGATGCGTGATCCGGTACGTGCGCGCTGCGCTCTCCCCCGCCGTCATGGCATCACCCGCAGTTGATCAGGCCCCCACAGCGGCTGCATCCCACCGGGCAGCGACAACTGGGTGCGGGTGATGACGTCGGACAGATCGCGTAGCGCGGTGTGCATCCCACTCAGCAGCCCGTCGAGCTCGCTTCGGCGGCCGTCGTCGTCGACATGCTCGAGTTCGGCGGGGTCCAGCCGGCGCAGCCGCGTGCTGATCTCGTCGACCAATCGCTCGGGCCGCGACGAGCCCGACGAGCCCGGCAGCAACCGCAGATTCGACCGCAGCCGTTCCAATTGGTAGACAAGGGATCTGGGGTTCTCCGGGTCGAACAACACCAGGTCCGCCACCGCGGCCACGCTGACCCGGCCCAGGTTGCGTCTGCGGTATATGACCGACGATTCACAGACCACCAGTGCGGATTCGGTGATGGTCTGTTCGGCGTCCGGGCTGCGCACGGTGGTCAGCGTGGCACGCAGCAGCGCCGACAGCGCGAGCCCGCGTTCGATGCGCTTGCCGATGTCCATCAGGGTCCAGCCGGCGTCACGGACCATCGACTCGGCGGCCACCCCGGACAGCGCCAGCATGCCTGCCAGGGTCTGCTGTTGGGCGAGAGCGAGCTGGGTGTCGTCGATCCGCGCCCCGCGCGGCGAACCGGCCTGCTCGGCCAGCGCCCGCTCGACGGCGCCGAGCACCATCCACGTGTCGTTGGACATCTGGTCGCGCACCGAGCGGGCGGCCAGCCCGAGCCGTTCGACGGAGTGGGCCAGCGACCCGGGGCGCTGCCGGTCGACGGTCAGCGACCAGAGGGTGCGCTGAGCGCCGGACACCGCCTCGGCGTAGGTGCCCGCGGCGTCGGTCTCGGTGCCGGTGACCACGCCCAGGGCGTGCAACAGGACCGGCACACATTCGCTGCCGTCCATGTCCTGGCGGTAGCGATATTCGTGGTACCGCTCGCGGGTGACGATCAGCAGCCGGGCCAGGTTCTCGGCGCGCTCGCCGTAGCGGCCCATCCAGAACAGGTCAGACAACACGCGCGGCGAGCTGACCGAGCGGGTGCCGCTGGGCAGCTCCACCGGCGGCACGGTCAACGTATCGGCCTTGGCCCGCGTCGGCGGTCGGATCCAGACATCCTTGGCGGCAATGGTTTTCAGCACATAGGCGGAGTTGCCGGGCGCCAGCACGTAGCCCAGCCCACCGATCATCGGCGCATACCCGCCGCGCTGAGACACCGTGAACAACCGCATACCGACACTGGCTGCCGACACCCCGCCCGGGTAGCGGTCGGTGGGCGCGGAGGAGAACTGCGGCAGCTCCTGGCCCACCCACTGCCAGGGGTGGGCCTCGATGCGCGCGGTCAGCTCCTGGCGCTGCTGCGCCGACAGCGCGGGCCCCACGATCGTCTCGCCCCCGACCGTCGACTTGATCAGCAGCGTGTTCAGCCGCGCCACCAGATGGGAGCGCTCCCGGTCGAATCCGCCCCAGTAGAGCTGCGGGGTGTCCAGCAACGGCTTCTCCCCCAACAACCGTTCCGCCAGTTGAGGCAGGAAGCGCTGCAGCCCAGGGCTTTCCAGAATCCCGGCGCCGAGGGTGTTCACCACCGTCACCGCGCCCCGCCGCTGCACCTCGACCAGTCCGACCACGCCGAGCCGGGAATCGGGTCGCAGATCCAGCGGGTCGGCGTAGTCGGCGTCGACCCGGCGCAGCACCACGTCCACGCGCTTGAGGGTGCCCAGCGACCGCATCAACAGCTTGCCGTCGCGCACCACCAGGTCTGCACTCTCCACCAGCGGAAAACCCAGCACCGACGCCAGGTAGGCCTGGTCGAAGGCGGTCTCGGAGTGGATGCCGGGGCTGAGCACCACCACCACCGGATCTTCGGCGGCCTCGGGCGCGGCCTCGATGAGTGCCAGTCGCAGCGCCTGCGCGAACGGCGAGGCCGGGCGCGGACCGATGCGTTCGTAGACGTCGGGCACGGCGTGGGCGACCACCCGGCGATCGGCCAGTGCGTACCCGGCCCCCGACGGCGCCTGCGCCCAGTCGGCGTTGACCACGAATCGGCCGTCGGCGGCCCGGCTGACGTCGCAGCCGAGCATGAACAGTTGATGGCGCCCGGGATTCTCGATGCCGCGGGCGGCCCGGATGTACCCGGGATGCCCGAACAGCAACTGCGGCGGCAGGATCCCGGTGGTGATCGCCCGCCGCTCACCGTAGAGATCGGTCAGGACGGCGTCGAGCAGCCGGGACCGTTGCAGCACACCGGCTTCCAGCGTCTCCCAGTCGGCGGCGGACACCACCAGCGGTATCGCGTCGAGATGCCAGGTGCCCGGCGTCGCGATGCCCTCGCCGGGGGCGGCTCCCGAGTCGTCGACCTCGATGTAGGTGATGCCGTCGTTGTCGACCAACCCGCGCACCACGCCGCGCAGCCGTTCCAGTCCGGCCCGGCCGCGCTCGCCGATGAGATCACCGAGTTCCTGCCACGACGGTCGGATGGCACCGGTGGCGTCGACGAACTCGTCGTACCCGGTGTCACCGAAGGCACCCGCCCCACCGCCGTGCAGGTCGAACAACGCGTCCTGGGCGCGTGCGGCGCGGTATCCGGCGAGCAGACGGTCCGGGTCATGACTTGAGCGGCTCAATCCAGAACCGGCAGCGGACAGCGACAACGGCCCACCTCCTGATTCCAGACTCCTGCGCACGCATGGCCCGCCCCGAGCATATTCGGGTCGGTGGTCCCCATCAGTTCTGCAGCACTGTGCGGGCCCGTCGCAGGTCGAGGATCCCCGGCGCACCGACATCCGTGGATTGCCGGGCCAGTTTCTCCCTGATATCGCCGATATCGACCTTGCCGGGGGTGAACCCGGTGGCCTCGAAGCGCCGTCCGCGGCGTGATTCGGCCTCTACCGCGTTGACCGGCGGGGTGTCGTACGACCGTCCACCGGGGTGGGAGACGTGATAGGTGCAGCCGCCGCGGGACGTACCGGTGGCCATATCGACCAGTTCGAACCGCAGCGGGCCGTCGACGGTGATGGTCGGGTGCAGCGCGCTCGGCGGCTGCCAGGCCCGGTAGCGGACGCCGCCGACCAAGACGTCGGGGTTGTCGGTGCCCAGCATCGGGATCGGGTAGCCATTGCAGGTGAGGATGTGACGCTGCCGGTCGGCGCCGATGGTGCGGACCTGGATGCGCTCCACCGACGAGTCGACGTAGCGCGCGGTGCCGGTGCCGGTGGATTCCTCGCCGAGGGTGTTCCACGGTTCGATGGCGCCGCGCAGCTCGATCTCGACATGGTCGAACACCGCGGTGCCCACCCGCGGGAAGCGGAACTCGGTGAACGGGTCAAGCCAGCTGGTGTCGAAGTTGACGTCATGCGCGCGCAGATCGGCGCAGACATCGGCGATGTCGTGAATGATGAAGTGCGGCAACAGGTATCGCCCGTGGAGATTGAGCCCGTGTCGGATCAGTGGCGCCCGCAGCGGCTGGTCCCAGAACCGTGCGACCAGCGCACGCACCAGCAGCGACTGCACCATCGCCATCTGGTAGTGCGGGGGCATCTCGAAGCCGCGCAGCTCCAGCAGGCCCAGCCGGCCGCGGGGACTGTCGGGGCTGTACAGCTTGTCGATGCAGAACTCGGCGCGGTGGGTGTTGCCGGTGATGTCGGTGAGCAGGTGGCGGAGCGCCCGGTCGGCGATCCACGGAGCGACGCTTGCGGAGCGACCATGATCGGGCGCGACGCTTGCGGAGCGACCATGATCGGGAGCGGCGCCCTCTTCCGCGGTCAGGCGGGCGATCTCGGCGAAGGCGATCTCGAGTTCGTAGAGCGCTTCGGAGCGGCCCTCGTCGACCCGGGGAGCCTGCGACGTGGTGCCGATGAATCGGCCGGCGAACAGATACGACAGCGCCGGGTGGCGCTGCCAATAGGTCAACAGTGACACCAGCAGATCGGGTCTGCGCAGCAGCGGCGAGTCGGCCGGGGTGATGCCGCCCAAAGTGATGTGGTTGCCGCCGCCGGTGCCGCCGTGCGTCCCGTCGACGTCGAACGTCTCGGTCGACAGCCGGGCCAGCCGAGCCTCGTCGTAGAGGGTGCGCAACTGGTCGCGCTGCTCGGCGAAGCTGGCGGCGGGCGTGACGTTGACCTCGATGACACCGGGATCGGGCGTGATGGACATGGATTGCAGCCGCCCGTCGGGCGGCGGCCCGTAGCCCTCGACGACCACCGCGCAGGCGATCTTCGCGGCGGCCGCCTCCACCCGGGTGATCAGGTCGACGAAGTGTTCGAGCTCTTCGGTGGGCGGGATGAAGATGTACAGCACGCCGTCGCGGACTTCGGCGACCATCGCGGTGGTGGGCGCGGTGGGCGAATCCTCCACGGCGGCCTCGGTGGTCTCGGGATCGGCCGGCAACGCGCGGGCGCCGCTGGCGATCGGGTCGGCAGGCGCGGACGGGCGCGGTGGCTCCCAACTGATCGAGTCCAGCGGTAGTCGCAGGCCGGCCGGCGAGTCCCCCTCGAGCAGCACCACCCGGCCCCGGCGCAGCCGCCAGTCGGCACTGGCCCAGCCGGCGTCGTCGTCTCGGCGGTGCAACGGCAGCACGTAGGCGGCCGGTTCGGTCACCGGCTCTTCCAGGCGGGCCAGCAGCGCCGCGCGCGCGGCCGCGGTGTCGGTCTCCAGATCGTCGCCGGGTTCGACAGGCTCGCCGACGGGCAGGCGCACCGCGTGCGCCAACCGGCTCAGCGGGTCCTCGAACGCCGCGCGCACCTGGGTGGCCGGCAGTCCGAGACCGTCGGCGATCACCGACAGGATCTGTTGCGCCGCCTCGGGTTTGACGTCGCCGCGGTCACCGCCCCAGGGGTCGGCCAGCAGTGCGGCGTCGGCCCACAGCGGCTCGCCGTCGCGCCGCCAGTGGATTCCGATCTGCCAGCGCGGCAGCGGTTCTCCCGGATACCACTTGCCCTGGCTGCGCTGCACCAGACCACCGGGCGCCCACACCGCCTTCAGCCGCGCGGCCAGCACCGAGGCGCGCTCCCGTTTGTGCGGGCCGTCGGCGGCGGTGATCCACTCCTCGTCGAGCTGGTTGTCCACCGAGACGAAGGTCGGCTCGCCGCCCACGGTCAGCCGCACATCGGCATCGGCCAGCCGCTCGTCGATGCGGGCGCCGAGCTGGTTGATCGCGGCCCAGGCGGCGTCGGTGTAGGGCAGCGTGACACGCGGATCCTCATGCACGCGGGTGACGATGTTCGCGAAATCCAGGGTGGCCTCGGCGATCCCGGTGGTACCGGTGATCGGCGCCGCCGACGACGGATGTGGAGTGGCGGCCAGCGGAATGTGGCCCTCCCCGGCGAACAGACCGGAGGTGGGGTCCAGCCCGATCCAGCCGGCGCCGGGGACGTACACCTCGGTCCAGGCGTGCAGGTCGGTGAAATCAGCCGCCGGCCCGGACGGACCGTCGAGCGCCTCGACGTCGGAGGTCAGCTGCACCAGGTAACCCGACACGAACCGGGCCGCCAAGCCCAGTCCCCGAAGGATCGACACCAGAAGCCACGCGGAGTCGCGGCAGGATCCGATCCCGGTGCGCAGGGTGTGATCCGGGGTCTGCACCCCGGCCTCCATCCGCACGCTGTATCCGACGTCACCGTTGACCGCGCGGTTCAGCGCCACCAGGAAGTCGATGGTCCGGGTCCCGGGTGCGACGACGAAATCCCGGACCCACGAACCCACCAGGTCCCCCGGCCCCGATCCCTCGTCGCCTTCGTCGACCGGGCGCAGGTAGGGCTCCAGGTCGTCCTTGAGCGCCTTGGGATAGACGAACGGGAAGGTCTCCGCGTAGTCCTCGATGAAGAAGTCGAACGGGTTGATGACCTTGAGGTCGGCGATCAGCCCGACCTTGATGGTGAGTTCCCGTGTCCGGGTGGGAAACACGAGCCGGGCCAGGAAGTTGCCGAACGCGTCCTGCTGCCAGTTGATGAAATGATCGGCGGGCTCGACCTCAAGCGAGTAGGCCTCGATGGGCGTCCGCGAGTGCGGCGCAGGCCGAAGCCGGACGACATGCGGGTGCACCTCCACCAATCGGTCGAAGGTGTAGGTGGTGCGGTGCTCGAGCGCCACTTTGATGCCCATAGGCCGCTAATCCCATCACAAGACCCTCGACAACGCATGGCGCGGTGCGACTGGCCCGATCTTCTCAGCTACGCCGTCCGCCGTTGGGAAGCAGGGTTGAGGGCGCCCGGCTGGGCCGGATGGGGAAGGCCGGCTGCTCGCTGGGCGTGGTGGATGTCTCGGTCGGGCTGGTGGTCGCCTCCGTCACCGTCTGCGTCGGAGCCACTGTCTGAGTCGGGATCACCGTCTCGGTCGGAGTCGGCGTGTAGGTCGGGCTCGGAATCGGCGCCTGTGTGACTGTCGGAACGGGTTCCGGGGTCGGCGGTGGCGGCGGTGGCGGGACCGCCGGTGACGCAGCCGCACCAGAATTCGGCGTCTCGATGGCAGGTCTCGGCGCCGTCGCAGGCTCGATCCAGGGGGCGTTGGAACGGCTCGGCTCAGGTGAGGCGGGGCCGACGTCGGGCGGGGTCGGCACGTGGAGCAACGTGGCGACCGCGAGGCCTGCAACCACGGCGGCAAAGACCGTCATTGCGATTCCGCGGCGCGATACATGGTCTTTCAGACTTGCGATGTTGATCATCCACCCCACAGGCGCTAGACACTAGTCGGTCAACAGTCCCGCCACGGTCAGCCCGCACCGTGGCGGCGAGTCTCGTGGCGGCGGCGCATCGCCAGCACCAGCACTCCGGCCAGGGTGATGCCGACCAGGTTGATCGCCAGTTGCGCCGCGGATTCGACAGCGACGTCCCATTCTCCGACCGATGCGGCGACGACCGCGAAACCCGCGGCGGGCACGGTGGTCACCGAGATGAACACCCCGACCAGCGCCGCGGACTTGGCCGACACCAGCGACAGCATGCCTGCCGCACCGGCCAGCAGCGCGACGACGAACGACAACGGGCCGACCTGAAAGATGAAGTCGACGTCGGTGAGTTGGCGGGTGCTGCCCAGCTTGATCCAGCCCAGCGCCTCGCCGCCGAGCACGAACGCCGCGGTGACGGCCATGGCGACCGGGAACCCGACCAGCAGCGCCAGTGACGCACGGCGGGCCAGGTCCAGCCTGCGGCGCACCAGCGCCACCGCCAGGGCCGCCAGCGGGCCGAACTCCGGGCCGACGACCATGGCGCCGACCACCGTGACGGGAGAGTCGGTCACCACACCGACCGCGGCGATCATGCACGCCAGGCACAGAAACAACAGGAAGGTGATGTTGAGCGTGGACTCCTCGCGGGTGCGGGCCGACAGCTCCTCCCAGACGATCGCGTCCCCCGGGTCGCCGTCGGCCTCCTTCTCGGCGCGGTAGGCCGCGGTGGAGACCACGGTGTCCACCAGATCGAGGGTGATGGCGCCCTTGTGGTGCAAGTCCAGTGCCTTCAGGTCGTCGATGACGTCGTTGGCGCATTCCCGTGCGATGTCGGCGGAGATCTCATCGCCCGGCGGGTCCAGCGCCGCCCCGCGATGCACCACCAGGTGCGTCACCCCGACCTGCCGCTGCAGGACAGCCAACACGTCGTCACGAACCTCGACCGGCGCGATGACCCGCAGATGCAGCACAACCGCGAGACTACTTCCCCAGGGGTGCAAGAATCTTCGGTGTGGATCGGCCCAAGCCGCGGTGGATACCCGACCGTCTGTGGCCCTGGCTCGGCAACCGCTGGGTTCAGGCCGTACTCGTGATCGCGCTGTTCGCCATCCTCGGCGTGGTCTTCATGATGACCTCGGACCGCAAGGACACCGCCTACTGGGCCGGCTACACCGACGGGCAGCGGTGGGTCGACGCGGGCGGCTACCAGGCGCACGAGGAGTCGATCGCGGCGTACTGCGCGGGCCAAGCCGCCCACCACGCCGCCAGCTACCAGCGCGGCTGCGTGGACGGCGCCCACAACGCCATGCACTGACCCGGACCGCGTCGAAAGCGGTTGGCTACTGCTGGGATTGGGCCGAGATCGGCTCGGTGTCGGCCGCTCTCGTCGCAGGCGACGGCCACGGGCTCGGCACCGGACGTGGACGCACCCGCTGTGGCCACCAGAACCACCGGCCCAACAGGGCGGCGATCGACGGCGTCATGAAGGACCGGATCACCAGCGTGTCGACCAGCAGACCCATGCCGATGGTGGTGCCGACCTGGGCGATGACCGTCAGCTCGCTGAAGGCCATGGCCGCCATCGTCACGGCGAACACCAGGCCTGCGGAGGTGACCACCGAACCGCTGCCGCCCATGGCGCGGATGATGCCTGTCTTGAGCCCGGCGGGGATCTCCTCCTTGAGGCGCGCCACCAGCAGCAGGTTGTAGTCGGAACCGACCGCGAGCAGGATGACGATCGCCATCACCATCACCATCCAGTGCAGCGGACGGCCGATCAGGTCCTGCCAGATCAACACCGACAAACCGAACGACGTGCCCAGCGACAACGCCACCGTGCCGACGATCACTGCGGAGGCCACCACGGCTCGGGTGATGATCAGCATGATGATGAAGATCAGGCACAGCGCCGCCAATCCGGCGATCATCAAGTCGTAGTCGGCGCTGTCCTGCATGTCCTTGAAGCTGGCCGCGGTACCGGCGAGGAAGATCTTCGAGCCCTCCAGCGGGGTGCCCTTGATCGCCTCGAACGCCGCATTCTTGATCGGGTCGATATGACTGAGACCCTCCGGCGACATCGGATCACCCTCGTGAGAGATGATGAACCGCACCGCTTTTCCGTCCGGTGACAAGAACATCTTCATGCCGCGCTTGAAGTCCGGATTGTCGAACGCCTCCGGCGGGAGGTAGAACGAGTCGTCGTTCTTGGCCTCGTCGAACGCCTTGCCCATCGCGCTCTGGTTGTCCTGCATGGCCGCGATCTGGTCCTGCTGACCGGACTGTGTGCTCTGCAGGGTCAGCTGCATGGTCCGCATCGAGCGCATCGTGTCGATCATCGGCGGCATCAGCGTGCGCATCTGGGCCGTCAACAGGTCCAGCTTGTGCAGATCAGGCACCAGGACCTGGAAGTCGTCCGTCATGGTGTCGATGCCGTCGAGGGTGTCGAACACCGACCGGATGGACCAGCACACCGGGATGTCGAAACAGTGCGGTTCCCAGTAGAAGTAGTTGCGGATCGGCCGGAAGAAGTCGTCGAAGTCGGCGATGTGGTTACGCAGCGTCTGGATGTCGGCCAGCGTCAGGTCCATCTTGCCGACCATGCTGTGTGTGACGGCGTTGAGCTGCCCGAGCAGGTCGTACATCTGCGTCATCGTGGCGATGGAGACGTT
Source organism: Mycobacterium sp. ELW1 (assembly GCF_008329905.1). Taxonomy (NCBI): domain Bacteria; kingdom Bacillati; phylum Actinomycetota; class Actinomycetes; order Mycobacteriales; family Mycobacteriaceae; genus Mycobacterium; species Mycobacterium sp. ELW1. The sequence continues at coordinate 3,609,743 of NZ_CP032155.1, forward strand.
CATGTCGTCGCCCATCTTCAGCATGTCCTTCATCCGGTCCTGCATGTAGGACTGGTTCAGCGTCTGCGTGGTGCCCTGCATACCGAGCAGGAATGGGATCGAGCTGTGTTCGATCGGGGTACCCAGCGGCCTGGTGATGGTCTGCACCCGACCGATGCCCGGCGTGTGGAAGATGGCCTTGGCCACCCGGTCGATCACCAGGAAGTCGGCGGAGTTGCGCAGGTCGTGATCGCTCTGCAGCATCAGCAGTTCGGGGCTCAGCCGAGCCTCCGGGAAGTGCCGCTCGGCGGCGGCGAACCCCTCGCTGGCCGGAATGTCGGCGGGCAGATAGTGCCGGTCGTTGTAGTCGGTCCGGTAGCCGGGCAGCGCGAGCAGCCCGATCAGGCAGACGAAGGTCGTCGCCACCAGGATCGGTCCGGGCCAGCGGACCACGGCGGTGCCGATGCGCCGCCAAAAACGTTCGCGGGACGCCGCTTTGGGCTCCAACAGGCCGAAGCGGCTGGCCGCGGTCACAACGGCGGGGCCGAGCGTCATCGCGGCGGCGACCACCACCACCATGCCGACGAACAGCGGAACGCCCATCGACTGGAACATCGGGCTGCGGGTGAAGTGCAGACAGAACAACGCGCCGGCGATGGTCATGCCGGAGCCGACGATCACGTGCCCGGTGCCGTGATACATCTCGTAGTAGGCCGACTCTTTGTCGACGCCCTTGCTGCGCGCCTCCTGATAGCGGCCGAACAGGAAGATGACGTAGTCGGTACCGGCCGCGATCGCAACCATCACCAGCAGGTTGACCGCGAACGTCGACAGCCCGATCAGGTGGTGATAGCCCAGGAAGGCCACCACGCCACGGGCCGCCGCCAATTCGAGGAACACCATCACCAGCGCGATCAGCACCGTGACGATCGAGCGGTAGACGACCAGCAGCATCACCGTGATGACGCCGAACGTCAGACCGGTGATGATCTTGAGGCTGCGGTCACCGGCGATGTGGGTGTCGTTGATCAGTGCCGACGATCCGGCGACGTAGGCCTTGATCCCCGGTGGTGGGGGCACACTCTCGACGATCGTCTTGACGGCCTCGACCGACTCGTTGGCCAGACCCTCACCCATGTTGCCGGACAGATAGGCCTGTACATAGGCGGATTTGCCGTCAGAACTCTGGGATCCGGCGGCGGTCAGCGGATCGCTCCAGAAGTCCTGGATGTGCTCGACGTGTTTCTTGTCGGCCTCGAGCTTCTTGACGATCTCGTTGTAGTACTGGTGCGCGGCGTCGCCGAGCGGCTGATCGCTTTCCAGCACGATCATCACCGAGGTGTTCGACTTGAACTCCTGGAACGTGCTGCCGATCGTGCTCATCGCGACGGACGACGGCGCGTCCATCGCCGTCATCGGCACCGACTGCTCCTGACCGACGACCTCGATCTGGGGCACGACGATGTTCGTGATGACGGTCAGCGCCAGCCAGCCCAGGATGATCGGGACGGACAGCCAGCGGACCCACTGCGCGATGTGCGGCCGCCTCCCCGGTTCGGCCTGCGGCTTTTCGTCTTTGTTCAGCAGGATCATGCGGACTTGACCAGGCAGAAGGTCTGCGCGTTCACACCGGTGTTGGTCTTCTCGTCCTTGAGTTCGCCGTTGACGGTGATCCGGCAACCGATCGTGTCACTGTCGCCCTGGGCGACGATGTTGGCCGAGGCGGCCGGCGCGGTGGTTGTCAAGGTGAGCGACCACGGCAGGGTGACGTCTCGCACGATCTGCGGCTGGGCGTCCAGGTCGAGGTAGTTGATGGTGGCGACGGCTCCCGGCGGGCCGTAGATCTCGTACACCACGGTCTTCGGGTTGAACGGCTTGGTGTCATTGGCCAGACCACTACCCGGACGGGTCGTCTCGGTCTTTCCGAACACCCCGTGCAGGCGGAAAACGCCGAAGGCGGCGATGGCGATCACCAGAACGATCACGATCGGCAGCCATACCTTGCGCAGGAGGTGCAGCGGTCCACGGCGCTTGGTGCGGTGACCTGCGGGGTGAGCCTGTTTCTGATCCGGGCCGGCGGGGGCGTCATCGGCCGGCGCGCCCGAGGATGCGTAGGTCTGGCTTTCCAGCGTCACGACCGGACCCCCTTCTGGCCTCGCAGATCAGCCTGTCGATTCACCGCGGCCCCATTTAGCACCGCTACATAGTAGGACTAACGGATCTCGTCAGCATAACCCGTGTGATCAGCCTCATGGGTCACCACAATTTCTGACAGGCGTCACACGATTCCGGTTACTCGATGGTGGCGGTGAGCCCGAATTCGTCGAGGACCTCGCCCACCGAGGCCTTCAGCAGGTCTTTGCTGTTCGGGCCACCGGGACGCCACGCCGAGACCGACAGCGAAACCTCACCGTTGACCTGACCCGACGCCAGGAACAGGGTGCCGCCGAGCCGATCGAGAATGTCCGCGGTGATCCGCGACTCGAGCTGACGCACGACGATGTGGTCGGCGTCGGTACCGTCGGGCCGATTCACCGCCGGGTCCAGCTTCCCGAGATTGGAACAGCCGATCGGCGCGCCCGCGCCGAGCGCCATCCCCTCCAGCCGACGGGCCAGCCCGGGCGGGATCAGCGGCGCCAGCGCCACCGGACCCAGCAGCTCGAAGCGGCTCTCCGACAGCGCGGCCAGGTTCTTCTTCAGTTCGGCACGCACATCACGCAGGGTCTGCGTGACGTTGGCGGGGTCGATGCTCACCGTCATCCCGGTCAGGGCGTTGGCCCGGGTGTCGCCCTCGGTACGTTCGCTGACCGGGAACTGCAGCCGAACCCGACCGTTGTCGTCGACCCGCCCCTGCTCCTGCCCCAGCTTCGCAGCGATTCCGGCGAACAATGAATTGCTGGTTCCGCCAAGGCTTTCCATGCGCTCTTGCCATTGCGTCTCGTCGATGTAGGCAACCAGCGCGGGAACGGTGACGAGCCGGGTTTCGTCGATCTTGGCCGGCGCCGGCGCCGAACGTCCGGCCGATGAGGTGAGTTCAGTGCGGTTGTTGCGGGCCAGTTTCACCGCGGCAGCGATCGCCTTGGCGAAGTCCGGCACCGCGCGCACCAGGCCCGCGGCGTCTTCGCGCAGGGCCTCCCCGCGGGTACGGGAGTGGGGTTTCGGATAGCCGAGGTCCCAGGTCTCCCCGCTCGCGGCCTGCTTGATGGCCAGGGTGATCGCCAGTCCGTCGCAGATCGAATGCGAGGCGATCAGCGTGACCACGGCCCCGCCCTCGGTGAACGGCTGAACGGCCAGCCGCCACGACGGGCCGCCTTCGGGATCGATCGGGACCCTGATCTGCTCGTCGAGCCAGTCCAGCGCCTCGGCGCGCGCGGGCGGGCGGCAGCCGCGACGTCGATGTCAGCCGGGCCGGTCCACGCCACCCAGTGGTCGCGGCCGAACGGCAAAGGCGAGCGCTCGATGCGCCGCCCCAGCAGGCCGCGGCCGAGATTGTGGTGGAAGCGACGCAGCCCGTCGAAGTCGACCGGGCGCTCATAGATCCAGGCGTACTGGGCCAGCGGCCCGCGCCCGAGCGCCCGTAGTCCGAGGAAGGATCCTTGATCGATGTACGCCAGCGTGGAGTCCACACCGGCCATCGTAGGCGGGGGCGGTGTCACCGCGACGTAGGCGCGGCGCCTTTCCGCCTGAGCTCCACACCCAGCTCGTCAGGTGGCACGAGATGCCCCTCCGCGCAACGGATTTCGACGGTCGCGTCGGCGCCACAGTTCAGGTGGGTCAACCGCAGCCGGGTGTCCTCGGCCAGGTGCCGCCGGCCCCACTCGAACATCGCCCACACCACCGGCATCAGCTCGGTGCCGGCGTCGGTGAGCACGTACTCGTCGCGCACCCGCTGCCCCGGCTCGCGGTAGGGCCGCCTGGTCAGCAGGCCGGCGTCGACGAGTTCGGTGAGCCGCGCCGACGTGGCGGCCTTGGTGATACCCACCCGCCGGGCGAAGTCGTCGAACCGGGTGGTGCCGTAATAGGCCTCCCGGAGGATCAGCATCGCCGACTTGGTTCCGATGACGGCCATGGTCTTCTCGATCGGACATTTCCCGACCGCCGACCAGGAGTCGCGATCGGCAAGAGGCCCCTGCAGCAGTGTCACGTAAGTCACTCCATTTCTGAGTTGTTTTCACTATACCTAGGTGTTATAGCTGAGTACAGAAAGCAATACTCAGCGACGAGTTCAGGAGGACAACATGGCCGGTTTCTCAGGGCGGGACGCCGTCATCGTGGGGGCGGTCCGCACGCCGATCGGCAAGGGCAAGCCCGGCGGCGCGTTGCACGGTGTGCTGCCCGCCGATCTGCTGGCGCACAGTCTCTCCGAGTTGGTCGCGCGAACCGGCGTCGACCCGGCCGAGATCGACGACGTCATCGCGGGCGCCGTGACACAGGTCGGCGACCAGGCGGTCAACATCGCCCGAAACGCGCTGCTGGGCGCGGGCTTCCCGGAGTCGGTTCCCGGGACCACGGTCGACCGGCAGTGCGGTTCGAGCCAGCAGGCGATCTCGTTCGCCGCGCAGGGCGTCATCGCGGGCGCCTACGACGTGGTGATCGCCGGTGGCGTGGAATCGATGAGCCGGGTACCGATGGGGTCGTCGGTGCTGCCGGGCAGCGATCCGTTCGGCACCCGGTTCGCCGAGCGGTATTCGGACGGCCTGGTGCCGCAGGGCATCAGCGCGGAGCTGATCGCCGCACGATGGGGACTGTCGCGCACCGAACTCGACGAGTTCTCCGCCGCCAGCCACGAGAAAGCCGCGCACGCCACCAAGGACGGCTTGTTCGACAACGAGCTGGCACCGATCGCGGGACTGCAGACCGACGAGATCATCCGTCCCGGAACGACGGTCGAGACGCTGTCCGGATTGAAGCCGGCGTTCTACAGCGAGGCGTACGCCGCGCGCTTCCCGCAGATCAACTGGGAGATCACGCCGGGCAACTCCTCACCGCTGTCCGACGGCAGTGCCGCGGTGTTGATCACCACATCGGAGGTCGCGCATCGGCACGGCTGGAAACCGTTGGCGCGCATCCACACCACGACGGTGGTGGGCTCGGATCCGCTGTACATGCTGACCGGCGTCATCCCCGCGACCGAGAAGGTGCTGGCCCGGGCCGGGCTGACACTGGCCGACATCGACCTGTTCGAAGTCAACGAGGCGTTCGCGCCGGTGGTGCTGGCGTGGGCCCGCGACACCGGAGCCGACCTGGGCAAGACGAACGTCAACGGCGGCGCGATCGCGATCGGTCACCCGCTGGGTGCCAGCGGGGCGCGCATCATGACCACGTTGGTCAACGCGCTCGAGCAGCGCGGCGGGCGCTACGGCCTGCAGACCATGTGCGAGGGCGGCGGGATGGCCAACGCCACGATCATCGAGCGGCTCTGACATGGCAACCGAGACCCGGTTCGACGGGGTTCGGCTGCGCTACGACAGCGCCAAGAGTTACGACGACCTGGTTGCCGCGCTGCTCGCCGACATCGGCGAGCAGCCGGTGCCGATCGGTGACATCGGGGCGGCCGGCGGTGACTGGCAGTCCTACCAGAAGCGCGTCGAGAAGTACGTCGGGCCAAGCGGATTCATGCTGTTCGCGTTGCTCGACCACGGCGCCTGGATCGCCAAAGCCGGCATCGAACGCAGAGTGTTGCGGGTCATCCTCGGCAACCCGTTGATCGCGATCACCATGCTTCGGCATGACGTGACGGCGGGCCTGTTCGCCCCGGTCGAACTGGTGATCCTCGACGAGGGCGACGGCAGCAGTCTGACCTACGTCAAGCCGTCGTCGTTGATGGTGGTGGAGCCGAATCCGGAGCTGCTCAGCGCCGCCGAGGCGCTCGACGCCAAGCTGGCGGCACTGGCCGCCAAGGTGACCGAGTGAGGTCGCGCCGCGGTGTCACATCGCGTAGCGGCGGACGGTTTCCGGTTCGATGATGACTCGCAGCCACTCCTCGTCGCGCATCTGCGCCAGATCCTGAGCCCGGATGGGATCGTCGAGATCCCAGTATCGGGCAGCCAAGCGCTCGACGAGTTCCCAGGCTCCGTCGGAGACCAGTGTTGTCGGACCAGCCACCGACAGCCAGCGTTCTCGCTCGCCGACCGGCGCGGCCACCACCAGGGATGCGCGCGAATCCCGGCGCAGCTGGCGCACTTTCGGGGTGTCAGCCCCGGTGAAGAGTTCGACGTGACCGGTTGTGGTCACCTCGAACCACACCGGCCGGGGCTGCGGCGGTACCGCTCCGGCGGCGGTCGAGAAGAATCCGTAGAGCGGACGCGCGAGAAACGACAGGTCTTCGCTGGTCAGCGTTTCGATGGTCATCGCTGCGCGGCTACGACCGGGTGAGCTCGAACAGCGGGATGACCCGGCTGGTCTTGGACTGGTATTCCCCGAACCCGGGAGCCTCGGCCACGACCTTCGGGTAGGCGTCGTCGCGTTCCTCGCGCGAGAATTCACGAGCGACCACGTCGTAGGCATCGGTGCCGATCTCGATGTGCGCCCGCGGGTTGGCCCGCAGATTGTGCACCCAGTCCGGATTGGTGTCGGCGCCGGCCTTGGAGCCGATGATGATCAGCTTGCCGTCGACGCGGAAGTACGCCAGCGGGGCCAGCCGCGGCTGGCCGGACTTCGCACCGGTGGTGTGCAGCAGCAGCAGCGGGCGGCCTTCGAACGGTCCGCCGACGACTCCGGCGTTGGCCCGGAATTCCTCGACGATGTTCTTGTTGAAGTCGTTCAGCGACGCAAAGTCAGGGGTTTCGGTCATGGCTTGTCCAGCTTCTCCGGCTTGAAATCTATTCCGGATTCCTTGCGCTGTTGGGCGGTGATCGGCGCAGGCGCATCGGTCAGCGGGTCGACGCCACCGCCGGACTTCGGGAATGCGATCACCTCGCGGATCGAGTCGACCCCGGCCAGCAGCGCGACGATGCGATCCCAGCCGAACGCGATGCCGCCGTGCGGCGGGGCGCCAAAGGTGAAGGCGTCCAACAGGAATCCGAACTCCCGGGCTTCGTCGTGATCGATGCCCATCATCGCGACACGCGCTGCGGGCGCCAAAGGTGAAGGCGTCCAACAGGAATCCGAACTTCTCCCGGGCTTCGTCGTGATCGATGCCCATCATCGCGAACACCCGCTCCTGCACGTCGCGGCGGTGGATACGGATCGAACCGCCGCCGATCTCGTTGCCGTTGCAGACGATGTCGTAGGCATTGGCGATCGCCGACCCGGGATCGGTGTCGAACGTCGCCTCCGACTCCGGCATCGGCGAGGTGAAGGCGTGGTGCACCGCGGTCCAGTTGCCTGACCCGACCGCGACGTCGCCGGCGGCGGTCGCATCGTCGGCCGGTTCGAACAGCGGCCACTTCACGATCCAGGTGAAGGCCCACGCGTTCGGGTCGATGAGGTCCAGCCGCTTGGCGATCTCGATGCGCGTCGCCCCGAGCAGGGCGCGGGCGCCCTTGGGGGTGCCGGCCGCGAAGAACACACAGTCGCCCGGTGCGGCACCGACGTGCGCGGCCAACCCTTCGCGTTCGGTGTCGGACAGGTTCTTGGCGACCGGGCCGCTCAACTCCCCGTCCTCACCGATCAGTACGTACGCCAAGCCCTTGTGCCCGCGCTGCTTGGCGAATTCCTGCCAGCCGTCCAGCGTGCGGCGCGGCTGCGACGCACCGCCCTGCATGACCACGGCACCGACGTAGGGCGCCTGGAACACCCGGAACGGCGTGTCCTTGAAGTACTCGGTGCACTCGACGAGTTCGACGGCGAACCGCAGATCGGGCTTGTCGGTACCGAATCGGCCCATCGCCTCGTCGTAACACATCCGCGGAATCGGCGTCGGGAGGTCGTAGCCGATCGTGGACCACACGGCCCGCAGCACTTCTTCGGAGACCGCGATGACGTCGTCGGCGTCGACGAAGCTCATCTCCATGTCGAGTTGGGTGAACTCCGGCTGGCGGTCGGCGCGGAAATCCTCGTCGCGGTAGCACCGCGCGATCTGGTAGTAGCGCTCCATGCCCGCGACCATCAGCAGCTGCTTGAACAGCTGCGGACTCTGCGGCAGCGCGTAGAACGAACCGGGCTGCAGCCGGGCCGGCACCAGGAAGTCGCGCGCCCCCTCCGGCGTCGATCGGGTCAGCGTCGGGGTCTCGATCTCGACGAAGTCGTGGGCGGCCAGCACCGAGCGCGCGGCCGCATTCACCTTGGAGCGCAACCGGATTGCGTCACCGGGACCGCCGTGCCGGCGCATGTCGAGATAGCGGTATTTCAGCCGGGCTTCTTCGCCCGCCTGCTCGTCGAGCTGGAACGGCAGCGGGGCGCTCTCCCCCAGCACCGTCAGCGCTGTCGCGTTGACTTCGATCTCGCCGGTGGGGATTTCGGCATTGGCGTTGCCCTCGGGGCGGATACCGACGACGCCCTCGACGGCGACGCAGAACTCGGCGCGCAGCCGGTGCGCCTGCGCGAGCACGTCGGCATCGTGGAACACCACCTGCGAGACACCTGACGCGTCACGCAGATCGATGAAGATGACGCCGCCGTGGTCGCGCCGGGTGGACACCCAGCCGGCCAGCGTGACCGTCTGTCCGGCGTCGGAGGCCCGCAACGAACCGGCGGCGTGACTGCGCAGCACACAAACTCCTGAAAATCGAGAAACGGATGTAAAGGAAATCGAGGGTTCAGTCTATGAGGTGGACCCGACCGGACATACGTCACCTCGGTGTATGGTCAGCGCGGAGGTAGCCCCGATGACCACGATGTATCCCTGTGAGCGCGTCGATCTGACGTTCATTCGCGACGCGAAGTTCCGCTACTCCAACAGCGTGGACCTCGCCATCACACCTGAGCAGCTGTTCGAGGTCCTCTCCGACGCGGACTCCTGGCCGCAGTGGGCCAAGGTCATCACCGGGGTCACCTGGACCAGCCCCAAGCCGTACGGCATCGGCACCACACGCACGGTCAACATGCTCGGCGGACTGGTGGGTGACGAGGAGTTCCTGGCCTGGGAGCCCTACACCTACCTGGCGTTTCGGTTCAACACCTGCTCCAACAAGGTGGTGGCCGCCTTCGCCGAGGAGTACCGCGTGGAGGAGACGCCGGGTGGCTGCCGGCTGACCTGGACGGTGGCACAGAAGGCGAACGGCCCGGCCCGGTTCGGGCTCATCGTGGGCGGCCCGCTGATGAATCTGTCGTTCCGGTGGTTCCTGGCCAATCTGCGCCGCTACACCGACAAGCGGTTCCACTAGTACAGCCCGGCCCAGACCTCCCTGCGCAGCGCGTCGGGGTCGTCGACCGAGACGTCGCGGTTGGAACGGATGACGCGGGTAGCGCGCCGCACGGAGTCGTAGCGGGGCCAATCTTCCAATTCGCCGTGGGTGGCGAAGTTCAGCCAGGTGCGCTGCATCCGGCGACCCACCGCGGGCTGCACGTGACGGCCGAGCGGGTGGATTTTGCGGCCCAGATATGAGCCGTAGCTGTGCTGGATGTGCACGATCTCGCTGCCGTGGGTGGCGCCGAGGCCCAGCATCCGCAAGGTCCACGTGGTGTGGTCGAACCGGTATACGTGTGTGGTGGCGTGCGGACTGTACGCGTCGGCGAAGGCCCACGTCGGCGCGCCGAACATGACGTCGGATCCCACGGCGATCTGCGCCCGCCGGCGCGGATAGTCCGGATAGCCGGCCAGCACCCGGTTCCGCGCGCCCGGCGCGACCCGGTCGAAATAGGCGTCGATCCCGTCGGTGGTGGTCGGCAGCATCGGCGGTTTGGACCACGCGAACATCGACGCCTCGTGGCTGTTGGTCCCGATGATCAGCGGCACCGGATTGACCTCGCCGGCCCGCGCCGCGTCGATCGGATGCCGCGGCAACAGGTCCACGCCGTAGGTGAGCCCGTAGGCCAGCGTCGGGGTGGCCTCGGCGCTGCGGCGCTGCATCTCCCCCGCGGCGCGGCGCAGCACCCGCTGCGGCAGCACCGGGAACGCGGCGGGATCGGCGCCGACGAGGTCGACGAATTCATGGGCGCGCTTGGCCCGGGTCGCCCGGTCGGCGATGAGCGGCAGCGCCGGGCTCTGCGCGATTGCACGGGCGAACAATCCCTCGCCGGCCGGGCTCGCGAGCAGGGCCAGCACCGATGTCGCCCCGGCCGACTCGCCGAAGATCGTGACGCGCTGCGGGTCTCCGCCGAAGGCGGCGATGTTGTCCTGCACCCAGCGCAGCGCCGCGATCTGGTCGCGCAGGCACAGGTTGTCGGAGAATCCGGCACCGAGATCGCCCAGTTCGAAACCGCCGAACACGCCGAGCCGGTAGGTCACGTTGACCACGACGACGTCACCGTTGGCGGCCAGCCGGGACCCGTTGTAGAGCTGCAACTGTCCAGCGCCGTACACGAAGGCGCCGCCGGGAATCCAGACCATGACCGGCAGCGGGGTGTCGGTGGCCGGCGCCCAGATCGTCAGGGTCAGGCAGGCTTCGTCCCGGATCTTCGGGTCGTCGCGTCCACCGCCGACGAACGAGCGGCCCTGTGGCGGCACGGGTCCGTGCTCGACGGCGTCGCGTACCCCGGCCCACGGTTGCACGGGGGCGGGAGCGCGAAAACGGCGCTCTCCGATGGGTTGTTCGGCGTAGGGGATGCCGCGCCAGACCCGCACACCGCTTTCGGTGGTTCCGCGCAATGCACCCAGGGTGGTGTAAGCCACGGTCGACGGATCCGCGACGACGGTCACGACGAAATCGTAGTGTGGCAAGGTGAACGCGGTGGGTAACCGCACCTCAAGTTCCGATCTCGGGGAGTGCTGATGACCTTTAACGAGGGAATGCAGATCGACACCAGCACCACCTCGACCGGTGGTGGCGGCGGTCGGGGCATCGCGATCGGCGGTGGTCTGGGCGGCCTGGTGGTGGTGCTGCTCGCGGTGTTCCTCGGTATCGATCCGAGCCAGGTCACCACTCCGCAGCAGACCCTGCCGCCCGGTGCCGAGCAGTCGGGCTACGACCTGAGTAAGTGCAAGACGGGCGCCGACGCCAACCAGTACGTCGAATGCCGCGTGGTGGCCACCGGCAACTCCGTCGACGGTGTGTGGAGCGACCTGCTCAAGGGCTACACCCGGCCGAAGATGATGTTGTTCAAGAATCAGGTGCAGACCGGATGCGGCCCGGCGACCAGCGATGTCGGACCGTTCTACTGCCCGGTGGACAAGACCGCGTACTTCGACACCGATTTCTTCGATGTTCTCAAGACCCGATTCGGTTCCAGCGGTGGGCCGTTGGCGCAGGAGTACGTGGTGGCCCACGAGTACGGCCACCATGTACAAAACCTGCTCGGCGTACTCGGCCGCGCCCAGCAGGGGGCGCAGGGCGCCACCGGCGGCAGTGTGCGCACCGAGCTTCAAGCCGACTGCTACGCCGGTGTGTGGGCGCACTACGCGGCCATCACCAAGCAGCCCGGCACCGACGTGACCTACCTGGAACCGTTGACCGATAAGGACATTGCCGACGCGCTGTCGGCGGCAGCGTCGGTGGGTGACGACCGGATCCAGAAGCAGGCCACCGGGCGGGTCAATCCCGAACAGTGGACGCACGGTTCGTCGGCCGAACGACAGAAGTGGTTCACCACCGGCTATCAGACCGGTGACCCCAAGCAGTGCGATACGTTCAGGGCCGGCGATCTGGGCTAGGCAGCTCGGCGCTCACCTCGGCCCGCTCGGGATCGAAGCTGAAATAGCCTGCGATCGCCGCGGTTTCGGGCAGCGGGTCGTCGTAGCTCCACGCCACGTCGTCGACGTCACCGGCGGCCCAATAGGTGGCATATCCCTTGTAGTTGCAGTAACTCGAGGTGTCCGTTCGGCGCAGCAGGCCGGTGCGCACATGGTTCGGCGCAACGTAAAGCCGTGGCGCCAGCGCGGTTTCGAACACGATCACGGTGTCGTCGGTGTCCACCAGTACCTCGCCGCCGACCAGCACCCGTAGCCGGCGGCGGGTGGGCCGGCAGTCCACCCGGTGGTACGGGTTGGGCGGATAGTGCACCAGGGTGCGGCCCTCCTCCACCCAGGTGTCGACGGCATCCCACGGAACCCGCACATAGCCGGGCGCTTCGGGCTCGGGTTCGGTTGGCAGATCGGCTGTTTCGCCGCTCGGGAAGGCGTAACTCAGCGGCGCCCCGGCGCGGTGGACCAGCAGCGCGTTCTCGGTGTCGATGACGGTCTGCCCGTCGCGCACCGCCTGCACCCGGCGCGGGTGCGGCTCGACGTAGACGATCGGATCTGCCACCGGCGCGGAGAACCAGCCGATCCGGTCCGGACCGAGCGGGCCGCGGCCGGCGACCAGACTCATCGGAGCGCTAGATCCGTGCTTCGGCGGCGATCGCGTTGTCGGAGGTCCGAAGCGGCCGGATCAACGCATCCTGGGTGAAGGACGCGATCAGCTCACCCTCCTCGGTGTGCACCGCGCCACGAATGTAGGACATGCCGGCACCCACCTGGGTGCTTTCGTGGGTGTAGAGCAGCCAGCCGGTCCAGCTCACCGGCTCGTGGAAGCTGACCGTGACCGTCATCGGCGCGGTCGACACCGTGAAGTGCGACTGCGCGGTGCCGATCCCTTCGTGCGCGCGCATGGTCGTCGAGATACCGAGATGCCCGGTGAAGTAGGCGATCAGGGCCTTGGCCAGATCGTCGCGAGCCGGAATGGGGTCGTAGTGCAGCCAGGCGTAGACCTCCGGCGGCCCGACCTCGTCGGGGCTGTTGATGTCGATGACGTCGACGAGCTTGACTTGCCTTCCGTCCATGGGCATTTCGCACACGTTGGACTCACCGGGCCCGGCCACCTGCGGACGTGGCAGGTGGTGGCGGATCACGTCCGGGGTGGGCACGTCGGCCAGCACCGTGAACGTCATGCACCGCTTGCCGTTCTGCGACGCGGTGATGATCGCCGAGGCTGTCGAGCGTCCTTCAGAGACGACGTCGATGTCGAGGATGACCGGCGGTCCTACCAGGACCGCGCGGGCGAAGACACTGTGGACCGAGCGAATCGATTTGCCGCCAAACCGTTTTGCGGCCGCAACGATCACCTGGGCGAGCACCTGGGTGCCCTCGACGACCTGCCGTTCGTCGGCGTCGGCGATGCCGGTCGGGGCGATGTAGCGATCCTGGCTGTCGGCTTCCACGTCGAAGAGTTCGAGCAGCCGCGCCACCGTCCACGGGTTCTGAACGGCTTCCCCGGAATTCGCAGTCATGTGTTCCTCACCTTGTCGCATTCCAAGACGGTAACGTCATTCTCGTCACTGTAACCCGACCGATAAGCTGACCCGATGGCCAAGGCCAACGAACGATCGCCCGAGGCGGTACGCGCCGATCCGGACTCCCGGGAGAGCCGCTTCATGCGCTCAGCGCTGTCGATCCTGGCCGAGACGGGCCGCACCGACTTCACCGTCCTCGAGGTCGTCGAGCGCTCAAAGACGTCGTTGCGTTCGTTCTACCAGCACTTTTCCACCAAGGATGAGCTGCTACTGGCGTTGATCGACACGATCATGGCCGAGTCGACCAGGCACTGGCGCACCGAGACCGATGCACTGCCCGCCGCCGAGGCGATGCGCGTGTTGATCGACCGCATCTGCACCCCGGCCGAATCCACCAAGCAGGACAGCATCAACCGCGGCCTGACCTACTACAACGACCACCTCGCCGAGTCGCTGCCGCGGGAGTACGCCCGGGTGCTGTCGCCGCTGCACGAGTTGATCGGCGAAATCCTGAACCGCGGCATCGACGAGGGCAGCTTCCGGCCGGGCCTCGAGGTGGAGACCACGGCGGCGTTGATCATGCAGGCGGTGCTCGGAGCCATGCGACTGCGGAGCCTGGGCGCCGAACTCAACGGGGTGCCCATCGACGGCGAGCACATCTACGAATTCTGTGTCCGCGGCCTGCTGCCCTGACTCGTCTTCGCTGCTAGACCACCCTTTTACGACCAACCTGTCGGCCCGTCTACCGTCGTGGTAACGTCATTACCGTTATCGACCAATCAGACTCTCTGGAGGCGGACATGCCCTCGCGCGAGCTTCCCTATCCCGTGTTCGACGCCGACAATCACTTTTACGAGCCGAAGGAAGCGCTGACGCAATTCCTGCCGGACAACCGCAAGGGCGTCATCGACTACATCGATGTCCACGGCCGCACCAAGATCGTGGTGCGCAACACGATCAGTGACTACATCCCCAACCCGACCTTCGAGGTCGTCGCCCGCCCGGGCGCGCAGGAGGAGTACTTCAAGCACGGCAGCGGCGGCAAGAGTTTCCGCGAGATCATGGGCAAGCCGATGAAGGCCATCCCCGCCTTCCGCAATCCCGAGGCGCGCCTCGAGGTGCTCGACGGGCTGGGCCTGGACTACACGATCATGTTCCCGACCCTGGCCAGCCTGGTCGAGGAACGCCTCAAGGACGACCCGGACCTGATCCTCGACATCATCCACGCGCTGAACCAGTGGATGTATGAGACGTGGCAGTTCAACTACGAGGGCCGGATCTTCTCCACCCCGGTCATCGACCTGGCTGTCGTCGACCGCGCGCTCGAAGAACTCGAATGGTGCCTGGAGCGCGGCGCCAAAACGGTGCTGGTGCGGCCCGCCCCGGTGCCCGGCTACCGCGGAACCCGCTCGCTCGGCCTGCCGGAGTTCGATCCGTTCTGGGACGCCTGCGTCAAGGCCGGCATCCCGGTGTGCATGCACGCCTCGGACAGTGGCTACGCCGCTTACCTCAACGACTGGGAGCCCGCCGACGAGTTCCTGCCGTTCAAGCCGACGGCGTTCCGGATGGTGTCGATGGGCAAGCGACCCATCGAGGACACCATGGCGGCGCTGGTGTGCCACGGTGCGCTGACCCGCAACCCGGATCTGCGCATCCTGTCGATCGAGAACGGCGCGTCGTGGGTGCCCTACCTGTTCTATCAATTCAAAGACGTGTATTCGAAGATGCCGCAAGAGTTTCCCGAAGACCCGATCGAGGCGTTCAAGCGGGCCGTCTACGTGGCACCGTTCTGGGAGGACGACTTCAAGAAGATGTCGGAGCTGTGCGGTGTCGACCGCATCATCTTCGGCTCGGACTGGCCGCATCCCGAAGGCCTCGCCGATCCGATCAACCTCGTCGACGACCTGCAAGCTCAGGGCCTGACTGAGGAAGAGCAGCGAAAGGTGATGGGCGGCAATCTGGTCGACCTGTTCAACGTGCCCAACGTCTCGGTCCACAAGCCCGACGTCCCTGCGCTTGTCATCGCATGACAGGAATCGCCAATCCCGAACAGATGCTGTTCGCATCGACGACGCAGGCCTTCCTGGAGAAGGAGGCGTCGCTGACCCGGGTGCGTGAACTGCACGCCTCGGATACCTCGTTCGACGGCGCCTGGTGGCAGCGCGCAGCCGAGCTGGGCTGGGCCAGCCTGCTGGTGCCCGAAGATCTTGGCGGCGGGAGTGTTTCGGGCGACGGTGTGGCCGATCTGGCGTTGGTGGCCGAGCAGATCGGACACAGCGTGGCACCCGGTCCGCTGCATCCGGTCAGCGTCGTGCTGGCGGGTCTGGTCGAGGCGCCGGAGGGACACGGCGACACCATCGACGCGCTGGTCTCCGGTGAACTGGTGGCGTCGTGGGCGGTCTACGAACCAGGCCTGCCGCTGAGCCCGCTGCAGCCCGGTGTCACCGCGACGCGTACCGGATCCGGTTACCGCATCGACGGGGTGAAGGACCGTGTCGAAGCGGGCACCGACGCGGACATCTTCCTGGTGGTCGCCGATCTTGACGGCAGTCCTCGCCAGTTCCTCGTTCCCACCGACCGCGCAACAGTCACCGAGCAACGCTCGGTCGACATGGTGAAGCGTTACGCCCGAGTGCAATTCGACGGTGTCGAGGTCGACGAGTCCGCGGTGGTCGGCGAAGCCGCGCAGACGCCGGCGATCATCGAGCGGCAGCGGCAGGTCGCGCTGGTGCTGCAGTGCGCAGAGATCGTCGGGATCCTGGAGACCGTGCTGGCGATGACGACGCAGTGGATGTTCGACCGCCACAGTTTCGGCAGACCGCTGGCCTCCTATCAGGCGCTCAAGCATCGGCTCGCGGACATGAAGATGTGGTTCGAGGCGTGCCGGGCGACGACGGCGGGCGCGGTGGCCGCGGTGTCGCAGCGCTCGGATGACGCCGCCCTCCTGGTCAGCGTGGCCAAAGCCTATGTGGCCGAACGAGCCCCGGTGATGCTGCAGGATTGCGTGCAGCTGCATGGCGGCATCGGCGTCACCTGGGAACACGACCTGCACCTGTTCCTGCGCCGTACTGCGCTGTACCGCGCGCTGTACGGTTCGCCGGAGGAGCACCACCGTGCGGTGTATGCGTTGAGCGCGGGCCCGAAGGAGGCTTCGGCATGACCGAAACCACGATCTCCACAGCCACCGAGTCGGTCGCGGATTTCGCCGCCAGGGCACGCGCCTGGCTGGCCGAGAACATGCCGACCATCGATCCCGATCATCCGCCATTCTCGGTGCGCGCCGAACAAGCCTCCTGGGATCACGCCAAGGAACTCCAGAAGCGGTTGTACGAGGGCGGATTCGCCGGTATCTGCTTTCCCCGTGAATACGGCGGGCTGGGTCTGGATCACGCGTACCAGAAGGCGTTCGACGCCGAGTGCCGCGGCTACGAGATGCCGCTGATCCTCAATGTGCCGACCTTCACGATCTGCGCGGCAACCATCTTGGACATGGGCACCGAAACCCAGAAACGCGAACGTATTTCGGCAGCGATCCGCGGTGACGAGATCCTCTGCCAGCTACTGAGCGAACCGAGCGGAGGCTCCGATCTGGCCGGCGTGATCACGCGTGCCGATCGCCGTGGTGACACCTGGGTCGTCAACGGCGCCAAGACGTGGAGCACCAGCGCCTTCGCTGCCGACTACGGTCTGATGCTGGCGCGGACCGACTGGACTGTGCCCAAGCACGAGGGCCTGACCATGTTCCTGGTCCCGTTGAACTCCCCCGGCATCACGATGCGCAGGATCAAAGAGGTCAACGGCAACGAAGAGTTCTGTGAAGAGTTCTTCGACGGCCTGGAGCTGGGCGATGACGCCGTGGTCGGCGAGGTCAACAACGGCTGGGAAGTGGCGTCCCGCCAGCTGTTTCACGAACGTCGCGCCGTCGGCGGCGGATCGGAGTTCGCCAGCGGTATCGGCGCGGAGAACGCCAGTGAAATGCCGCCCGACCACATCGGCCTGATCGAGCGCACCGGACAGGCCGACGATCCGGCCGCTCAAGAGCGCGCGGGGCGTGCACTGGTCCGCCGCACCGTCAAGGAACAGCTGATCAACCATGTCGGGCGGGCGATCGGCAACGGCTCACTACCGCCGAACGCCGGCACCTTGATTCGGCTGTTCCACGCCGAGACCACCGAACTCGAGGTCGACACCGCGCTGGCGCTCGCCGGCACCGCCGGTGTCGTCGACGAGGGCGGAGAGTTGTCCGACCTGGCCGATATCGGAGTGCGGTATCTGTCGCGGCAGACCGGCTCGCTCGGCGGCGGTAGCAGCGAGATGGCTCGCAACGTGATCGCCGAGCGCATCCTCGGGTTCCCCCGTGAACTGGCCGCCGACAAGGGTGTGCCGTTCAATCAGGTCAAGCGCGGCCGGACCTAGGCGCCGAAGCTCACAGTCGGAGATTCGACGTCCCGAGGCCTGCGACGCCGGCGTGGGCAAAGGCGGACCATAAGCCGCGCACCCTCCGCGCCAGATTCGTGTCGATGGCGTGGGGCGCCGAGCCGAGCATCGGCGCATCGGTCCACGCCGGCGAAGCGAACAACAGCGGCAGCTCGATACAGTGACACGCGCCCAGTGGTGCGCCTGGCGGCGACCAGTCGACGCTGTACGTTGCGGCGTTGCCGCCGTTCGATTTCCAGGTATCGGCCAGTCCGAGCGTGGGCGCACCGAAGATCCGCCGCGTCATGACGGCGCCGACGGGCCGGGTCAGGCCGAGCCGCTGGAGCTTTCGGGTACGCGGGTTCATCGCCAGGAACGGGCGCGCGTCATCGCGCGTGTAGCCCACGAGTATGTCTATGCGCGGGGCGACTTCGGCGAGGCGGCGGTGTGTGTCCGCCGCGGCGGGCAGTGGGTCCAGGCCCGCGATCGGCGCGAACGGCAGTCCACTGCACAATCCGAAGCTCTGCGCGGCTGCCACAGCAGCGGTTTGAGCGTCGAGCAGATTCTCTACGCCGGCGTCCTCGGCGGCGATGCCGCCGAGCGCCTCGGCCACGGCAACACGCATCGCCGCGGTCATCGACTCTCTCCCGTCACGCAGACCGAGGGGTGCGCTCTGGATGATGGCCCGATTGAACAAGCCGGTCGTCTCCGAGCTGAGGATCAGGTTGAAAACCGAGTCGCCACCGGCTGACTGGCCGAAAATCGTTACCCGCGAGGGATCCCCGCCGAAGTCTGCGATGTGTCGCTGGACCCACTGCAGCGCGGCGATCTGGTCCCGCAGGCCCAGGTTGGCATCCGCGCCGGCCCGGGGGTTGAGGTAGCCGAAGATACCGAGGCGGTAACTGACTCTGACGACGACAACGCGTCCCTCGGCGACCAGGAGATCGGGGTCATACTTGGGCGCCTCTCCACTACCCGACATGTACGCCCCACCGTGAAACCACACCATCACCGGAAGTTGGTGAGCGTCGCTGGGTGCCGTGATGCTGAGTACCTGGCACGCCTCGCTCTGCGCCAGACCGTCGAGGACGGGGCCGGTCACGAAATCCAGGCGAGAAGGCAGCTGGGGGCATGCCGGACCGCGGCGAGTCGCATCGTGAACGTCGCGGTGCGGCGGCGCGAGGACGGGTGCGGCGAACCGTTCGGCGGTCGCGTAGACGATCCCGCGCGCGGACACGCGCAGGCCGTCGTCCTCGACGAGCAATGGCCCACATCCGGCGGCAAGTACTCGGTGCGCCACGGAGTAACCGTACCTGCGTCAGAACAGCGTCGGCTGCGGCTCCGGCAGAGCCGACGGGTCCGGCGGCGTGGGCGGAGTGAACAAGCGGCGATCACCGCCGAGCTTGTACTTGGCGACCAGCGGTGCGGCCCTCTGCCGCAACATCTCCCGGTAATCGGCCGGAAGGTAGGCCCCGCGCCGGTACAACTCGCGGTAGGGCGCCACCAGTTCGGGATGTGACCGCGCGAGCCAGCTCATGAACACTCCCCTGGTCGAGCTGCGCAGGTGCAGACCGAACACCGTCACGCCGGTGGCCCCGGCCTCGGCGATCGCACCCAGCAGGCTGTCGAGATGCTCCGCGGAGTCGGTCAGATATGGCAGCACGGGTGCGACCATCACATGGCAGTCCAGCCCGGCGTCACGGACGGCGGCGATCAGGCCGAGTCGCGCCTGCGGGGACGGCGTTCCCGGCTCGACGTCGCGGTGCAGATCGGGGTCACCGACGGCCAGTGAGATCGCCACTGACACCGGAACTTGTTGCGCCGCATCCGCTATCAGCTCGAGATCGCGGCGCAGCAGAGTTCCCTTGGTCAAGATCGACATCGGCGTGCCCGAGTCCGCCAGCGCTCCGATGATGCCCGGCATCAGGGCGTAGCGACCCTCGGCCCGTTGATACGGATCCGTGTTGGTGCCCAATGCCACGGTCTCCCGGCGCCAGGACCGCCGGCCCAGCTCCCGCCGCAGCACCTCGACGAGGTTGGTCTTCACCACGATCTCACTGTCGAAATCGTCGCCGGGATCGAGTTCCAGGTACTCGTGGGTGGGCCGGGCGAAGCAGTACCGACAGGCGTGCGCACAACCGCGGTAGCCGTTGACCGTGTACGTGAACGGCAACATCGAGGCGGCGGGAATCTTGTTCAGCGCCGACTTGCACAGCACCTCGTGAAAAGTGATGCCCTCGAATTGCGGTGTCCGAACGCTGCGCACAAACCCGATGCGCTGCAGGCCGGGCAGCGCGCCGTCGTCGACCGCTATCCCCTGGCCGCTCCACCGCATCGCTCTATTCGAACGCACGTTCGATGGTCTGTCAATGGCGCGGCGGGCCGACGTCACGGATCTTCCCACTCCCCGAGAAGGCGTTCGGGGTGGTGGTAGTCGTTGCTGCCGCCGCGCATGGGTACGTCAGGCGGTGGGGTCCATTCGGTGTGACCGTCGGGGAGTTGGCGGGTGGTCCATCCGTCGTTTTCGACGAGCAGGTTGTCGCACTTGCACGCCAGGGTGAGGTCGTCGATGTCGGTGCTGCCGCCGTGTTTCCAATCTTGTGCGGCGTGGTGGACCTGGCTGTTGTAGCCATTGACGGTGCAGCCGGGTGCGGTACAGCCGCGGTACTTGCCCAGCAGCATGAGTCGTTGATCGGCTGAGGCCAGTCGCTTGCTGCGGCCCAGCCACAGTGATTGGCCGGTCACGCCGTCGAATACCGCGAGGTAGTTGTAGGAGGGCGCCGCGGCACGGATCAGGTCCGTCATCGGGATCAACGTGCCGCCCGCGGTGACGGCGTGACCGGCCCCGGCTTGTAGTTGCTGGAGGGTGGTGGTGACGATCATGGTCACCGGAAGTCCGTTGTGCCGGCCGAGTTTCGGATCCCCCAGCCGGGATTGAACCAGTGTGGTGAGCGCGTCGTGCTGACGTTGCGGGTGGGTTCGGGTGTCCTCGGGTTCGGGGGCGGCGAATTTGGCCAGCCAGGCGTCGAGCATTCCCCGCAATCGGGGGTCGGCCACCAATTTTCCGACACTCATGCCGTCGGCGCGCTGACCGCCGCACCACACGAAGCCACGCTTGCGGGAGCGGTCTTCCTCGGAGTACTTGCCGTCGGGGTTGAGGTGGACGGCGAGGCGGTCGGCGATCTTCTCCAGCTGATCGGGCCGCATCGCCTGGGCGTGTTGGGCGAGTGTGCGTTCGGCCTTCTCGACCTCGACCGGCCCGACGTGATCGGGCAGGTCCCGGAAGAACTTCTGGATGACCCGCACATGCTCGCCGTCGAGAAGCCCGGAATTCCAGGCTGTGCCGGTCGCCGGCAACAACGGCGCCAACGGTTGCCCGGCCAGCGTTGTGCGTGGGGCCAACTGTTCGGCATCACGCACCCGCCGCCGGGCAGCGCCCCGACTGATCCGCAGCACATCGGCCACCACCAACGGGATCGGCGGGCACCCTTCATACCGCTCCAGGCGCGCGATCTGACTGTGCGAGACGGCGACCTGGCGGCGGATCGCCGTCTCGAGCCGCTCCAGAGCCGCAAAGCGTTCCGGCGCGGGCAATTCGCCGATGTCGGCTGCACCCACGAGTTCGACCGCGGCGTCAAGCGCGTCAAGCGCCAGTGCGATCGAACTCATGTTCGAAACATTACGCTGCGCCACCGACAAAAACCGACGATGAGAACGCGCTGTGGATCAAGTTCACACTGGGGATAACCCAAGTCGCAGAATCGAATTCGACTAGTCGTCGAGCTCCCCGGCGATTCCCCGTTCGAGGGCCGCGGTGGTCCGGTCGGGCAGCACAAGCAGGCCGTCGAGCTCGCCGCGAGCCAGGTCGTAGGCACGTTCGCGTTCCTGCGGGGTGGCGCCGCGATCGGCTGCCACCCGCAGCAGGCTCTGGGCACGGGTCAGCCGCTGCTGATCCTGGCGGGAGAAGTCACCGCGCCGGCGCCGTTTTGCCTCGTTCTCGGCGGCCTCGAACGCGGTCACGTACGCCTCGACGGCGTCGAGATACTGCCGTGCGGCCTCGCCATCGTCGAGCAGGTCTTCGGCCTTGCCGGGGCGCACCAGTTTGGCGCGTAACTTGGCCCGGTGGAAGGCCACCGTCAGCGGATCCCGCATGTCGGTCATCGCCGGGAAGTCGAGCAGCTTGGCGGCATCGAGTTCGTACTCCAGCCAGCGAGCGTCGGTCCGCTTGTGTTCCTCGATCACCCGGGTGATCGTGCGCCATTGCACCGCTTGGCTTTTCGTGCTGTCCTGCACCGTGACAGTCGGCTCGGCCACCGGCTCGTTCTGCCGCCTGATGGCGGAGATGCCCTTGACCGCGGCGTAGATCGCACCGGCCAGCGGCACGATCACGAGCAACAGCTCGACTAACCGGAAAATCAGCCCCACCTGGCCAGGATGCCACTTGGTCAGCCGGGTCCGTCGCTGGCGGCGGCCAGCAGCGGAACCAGCACGTCACCGACGGGCGTGTCCAACCCGTGCCTGGCGGCCTTGCGCACGATGACGTTGTTGCGGATATCCCATTCCAGCCGGCGATGCGCTTCGGCGTCGGTGAGCATCGACGTCGTCAGATCCTCGGGTGCGGTAGCGAACATGTCGGTCACCTCGTCGATGACCGAATCGGGCAACCGCGCGCCGTCCGCCCGAGCCACGGTCACGCACTCGGCCAGGTAGCGCCGCGCAAGAGCCGCGACGTCGGGGCGGCGGAACATCCCCGATCGCCGTCTGGCCAACACCATGAAACCGGCGAGTGCGTTGAACAACAGCTTGCGCCACGCCGCGGTGGTGAAGTCTGGGTCGAGCTCGACGATCATCTCCGTCGAACGCAGCACCGCCGCAAGGATTTCCGCATCGGCGGTGTCGGGCAGCACCAGACGCGCTTCGGTGCGCAGCCGCACCCAACCGTCCGGCTGCCGCTCCGCCGAAAACCACACGACGGCGGGCACGATATGCGCCGACGGGCAGAACGGGCCGACGCGCTCGACCTGTTCGACGCCGTTCTGCAGGACGCAGACAATCGTGTGGTCGTCGCACAGGCGCTCCAGCCAGCCGGCCGCCTGCTCGTTCTGGGAGTCCTTGACCGCCAGGAACACCACGTCGACCGGACCGTCGACGCCACCCGGGTCGGTCAGCACCGGGCCGGGCACCACGATCGGCTGCTGGTCATCGGGCCGGACCTCGATCTGATCGCGCGGGGTGTGCCCACATACCGTGACCGCGTGCCCGGCGGCATGCAACACAGCGGCGACGGTCGAACCGATCGCGCCGGGACCGACGAGTGCTATCGAGGTGCCCACCGCACCCAACATACTTACGGTGACTGAGTGGCCGAACCGTCGTTGCGCCGGGCGATACCGTCCGATGCCGTATCCATCGCCGAGCTCGCCGAACGGGCGTATGAGAAATACGTCGCGCGCATCGGCCGGCGGCCGGCGCCGATGGACACCGACTACGCCGCACTGATCGGCGCCGCCAACGTGTGGGTGCTGACCGACGACAACGGACTGGTCGGCAGCCTGGTCACCTGCGTGATGGACGACCACCTGCTGCTCGACGCCATTGCCGTCGCGCCGCACGCTCAGGGCCGCGGGTACGGGGCGTTACTGCTACGCCGCGCCGAGGACGACGCCCGCGAGGCCGGCCTCACGGAGGTCAGGCTTTACACCAATGCCGCGATGACCGAGAACGTCGCGATGTATCCGCGGTTCGGCTATGTGGAAACGCACCGCGGCGGTCAGGACGGCTTTCGTCGGGTGTTCTTCAGCAAGCGCCTGTGATTTAAGACGTCCACTTGGAGAGGTAGCACTGCGGGCTGTAGGGCGCGTCCTGGGCGACGGCGACCTGGCCGTCGATGGACACCTCGCAGTGCGCGTTCGGGGCACCCTGTCCGCCATGCGTGGTGCTCGCCACCTGCAGGAATGCCCACTGCGGGTCATCGAGGGTGGTCTGGAAGACCCACGGAGCGTCCGGCGACACGGTGATGGTCTCGCGCTTCATGAACGGGTTCGAGTCCGCGTTGAAAGCGTCCTTGCTGGGCGGCTGCGCCGTCAGATAGGTGATCGTGAAGTCGTACGTACCACCGGTCGCGAGCGTGTAGGTCACCTGATGCCCGGGCGCCGGCTCAGCGTTCGACGTGGCGTGCGTGGCTGCAACACCGGCGGCCGCCAACACCAGCGCCGCCCCGACTCTTGCTGTCACATTTCGCATATCGGCCATATCGACCACGCTACCGACATCGTTACCCGTGTCGGCCTGCCCCGGCATCCAGCGAATGACTAGCAGGTTAACGAGTTCGTCACACACAGATATGTCACAGAAACTTATTGGTCCTAACGTCCGGGTCGACACCAACCGTGGGTTCGGGGGCCATCAGGTCTGTTGCGGCCCAATGCTTGTCTTTCCCAACATGAAAGGGCCTCTATGCATCTCCGGCGCTCCGCATTGAATCGATCGTTTTTGGCGGCGACAGGCGTGGCGGTGACCGCGGGCCTGCTCCTGTCCGGCTGCGGCAGTAAGGCCACCGAGACCGACACAGCAAAGTCGGATTCATGCGTTGACACGTCCGGGTCCACTATCAAGGTGGGGTCGCTGAACTCGTTGTCGGGCACGATGGCCATCTCCGAGGTCACCGTGCGTGACTCGATCAAACTCGCGGTCGACGAGATCAACGCCAAGGGCGGTGTGCTGGGCAAGCAGGTCCAGATCGTCGGTGAGGACGGGGCTTCCGACCCCGCGGTGTTCGCGCAGAAGGCCGAGAAGCTGATCAAGAACGACTGCGTGGCCGCGGTGTTCGGCGGCTGGACATCGTCGAGCCGCAAGGCCATGCTGCCGGTCTTCGAGAGCAACAACGCGCTGCTCTACTACCCCGTGCAATACGAGGGTCTGGAGTCCAGCAAGAACATCTTCTATACCGGTGCCACCACCAACCAGCAGATCGTCCCGGCCCTGGACTTCCTCAAGGAGAAGGGCATCACGTCGCTGTACCTGGTGGGTAGCGACTATGTGTTCCCGCAGACCGCGAACCGCATCATCAAGGCGTACGCCGCGGCCAACGGCATCGAGATCAAGGGCGAGGACTACACCCCGCTCGGCTCCACGGACTTCTCCACGATCGTGAACAAGGTTCGTTCGTCGAATGCCGGTGCGGTGTTCAACACCCTCAACGGCGACTCCAACGTGGCGTTCTTCAAGGAGTACACCAACGCGGGACTGACTCCGCAGAAGATGCCGGTGGTCTCGGTGTCGATCGCCGAGGAGGAGGTCCAGGGCATCGGCGCGCAGAACATCGCCGGCCAGCTGACCGCGTGGAACTACTACCAGACGCTGGACAACCCGGTGAACAAGGCGTTCGTCAAGGCGTTCAAGGACAAGTACGGGCAGAACCGGGTGACCTCCGACCCGATGGAAGCCGCCTACGTTTCGGTCTACCTGTGGAAGAACACCGTCGAGAAAGGGAAGTCGTTCGACGTCAAGGCGATTCAGGACAACTGCGCCGGCGTGACGTTCGACGCCCCGGAGGGTTTGGTCACCATCGACGGCGAGAATCACCACATCACCAAGACCGCGCGGATCGGCGAGATCCATCCCGACGGACTGATCTACACGATCTGGGAGTCCCCCGGCCCGATCACCCCGGATCCGTACCTGAAGTCCTACCCCTGGGCCAAGGGTCTGTCGGGCTAGTCCGGGCGAGCGGAGCGACGGGAAACTAAGACAGCATGGAAGTCCTTGTCGGACAGCTGGCGACGGGATTGAGCCTCGGCTCGATCCTGTTGCTGGCCGCATTGGGGCTGTCGCTGACATTCGGCCAGATGGGCGTCATCAACATGGCGCACGGCGAATTCATCATGGTCGGCTGTTACACAGCCTTTGTGGTGCAGAAGGTCATCTCGAATGCCGGTGCATCACTGCTGGTTTCGCTGGTGGTCGGATTCGTGGTCGGCGGCCTGCTCGGGGTGCTGCTGGAAGTCACGCTGATCCAGCGGATGTACGACCGTCCCCTGGACACCTTGCTGG
Source organism: Mycobacterium sp. ELW1 (assembly GCF_008329905.1). Taxonomy (NCBI): domain Bacteria; kingdom Bacillati; phylum Actinomycetota; class Actinomycetes; order Mycobacteriales; family Mycobacteriaceae; genus Mycobacterium; species Mycobacterium sp. ELW1. The sequence goes on from NZ_CP032155.1 coordinate 3,635,438, forward strand.
TGACTTTCGGTGTCGGGCTGATCCTGCAGCAGGCCGCGCGCAGCATCTTCGGCGCACCCGCGGTGAACGTCACCGCACCGGCATGGCTGTCGGGCGGTGTGGAGATCCTCGGCGCGGTGGTGCCCAAGACCCGCATCTTCATCCTGGTGCTGGCCGTCGTCTGCGTCGCCGTGCTGGCCGCCGTGCTCAAGCTCAGCCCGATGGGCCGGCGGATCCGGGCCGTCGTGCAGAACCGCGATCTGGCTGAGACCAGCGGCATTTCCAGCCGGCGAACCGACATCACCACGTTCTTCATCGGTTCGGGACTGGCCAGTGTGGCCGGCGTCGCCCTCACCCTGATCGGATCGACGAGTTCCACCATCGGCCAGAGCTATCTGATCGACGCGTTCCTGGTGGTTGTCGTCGGCGGACTCGGCCAGATCAAGGGCACGGTGATCGCTGCGTTCGCACTCGGCTTGATGAACTCCTTCATCGAGTACAGCACCACCGCGTCGCTGGCCAAGGTCATCGTGTTCGTGGTCATCGTGATCTTCCTGCAGGCGCGCCCGCAAGGCCTGTTCACCGTGCGGACAAGGAGTTTGGTATGAGGACCCTTGTCGGCAGGTGGCAGACCTGGGCGGGCTTCGCGGTCGCGGCCGTCATTCTGTTCGGCGTCGCACCCGCGATGCTGACCAGCTTCCGGCTCGGCCTGCTGGGCCAGTACCTGTGCTACGCGATCGTGGCCGCCGGCATCGGCTTGGCCTGGGGCCGCGGCGGAATGCTCACCCTCGGTCAGGGTGTGTTCTTCGGCCTCGGCGCCTACATGATGGGTATGCATCTCAAGATCGCCGACGCCGAGATCCGCAAACAGTCGGTGCCGGACTTCATGCAGATCGCGGGAATCCCTGCGCTGCCGTCGTATTGGGAACCGTTCTCGTCTGCCGCCTTCACCATGGCGGCGATCGTGGTGATTCCGACCGGCATCGCCGCGCTGCTCGGACTCGGTGTGTTCAAGCGCCGCGTCAAGGGCGCCTACTTCGCGATCCTGTCCCAGGCGCTTGCCGCGGCACTGGCGATCCTGCTCGTCGGGCAGGCCACCCTGGGTGGCAGCAACGGGCTCAACGGCTTTCGGACGTTCTTCGGGTTCCGGCTCTCCGACCCGGTGAACCGGCAGATGCTGTATTTCATCGCCGCCGGCACGCTGCTGGTGGTGGGTGGCCGTCGTGCGTCAGCTGATGCAGAGCCGCTATGGCGAACTCCTGGTTGCCGTTCGTGACGGCGAGGAGCGAGTCCGCTTCCTCGGCTACGACCCGGCCACCATCAAGGTCGTCGCCTACACCGCGGCCGCGTTGTTCGCCAGCATCGCCGGTGCCCTGTTCGCGCCGATCATCGGATTCATCACGCCGGCTCAGGTCGGCGTCGTGCCGTCCATCGCGTTCCTGATCGGCGTCGCGATCGGCGGACGCACCACGCTGCTCGGACCGATTCTCGGCGCCATCGGTGTGGCCTGGGCGCAAACCGCGTTCTCCGAACGGTTCCCGTCCGGATGGACCTACGCACAGGGATTGCTGTTCATCGTCGTCGTCGGCTTCTTCCCCGCCGGCCTGGCCGGAGTCGGGGCGCTGCTGCGCCGGCGCCGCCGTACCAAGGCGGTTCCGCCCGCCGGCGACGAGCAACAGACGGAAGTCGAGACCGTGGGAGCGGCAACGTGACCGAGCTCGCCGAACCGGTAGCCGGCGGCAATGTCGGCATGGGCACCGAATACCTCGAAGTCCGCGGTCTGACCGTCGATTTCGATGGGTTCAAAGCGGTCAACGACGTCGACCTCACCCTGTTCCAGGGCGATCTGCGATTCTTGATCGGCCCCAACGGGGCAGGCAAGACCACCGTCATCGACGCGATCACCGGCCTGGTGCCGGCCACCGGTTCGATCAACAAGTCGGGTGTGGACCTGCTGGGCAAGAAGGTCCACCAGATCGCCCGGCTCGGTGTCGGGCGAACCTTCCAGACTGCCAGCGTGTTCGAGCAGCTGACCGTGCTGCAGAACCTCGACATCGCCGCCGGCGCGGGCCGGTCCTGGTGGACGCTGCTGCGCAGGCGGCACGGGGTGCTGCCTGCCATCGAGGAGGCGCTGGAGACCATCGGCCTGTCGGATCTGGCCGACCGGCCGGCGGGCGTGCTCGCACACGGCCAGAAGCAGTGGCTGGAGATCGGCATGCTGCTGGTGCAGAACGCCGACGTGCTGCTTCTCGACGAACCCGTCGCCGGGATGAGCGGTGAGGAACGCGAGGAGACCGGAAACCTGTTGCGCCGCATCGGTTCCTCGCGCACCGTTGTGGTCGTCGAGCACGACATGGACTTCATGCGGGCGTTCGCGACGTCGGTGACGGTGCTGGCCCGCGGCCAGGTGATTGCCGAAGGGTCGGTCACCGAGGTGCAGGCCAACCCGAAGGTGCAAGAGGTCTATCTGGGCACCGCCGCGGCCGGAGACTTGGAGGCAAGCGAATAGTGTTGCAGCTCATCGATGTCCGTACCGGATACGGACGCTCTCAGGTCATCCACTCGGTCAGCATCGAGGTGCCCTCCGACGGCGTGGCCGCGGTGATGGGACACAACGGGGCAGGCAAGACGACCTTGCTGCGCGCGGCGGTCGGGCTGTTGAAATGCAGCGCGGGCCAGGTGCTGCTGCACGGCGAGGACGTGACCAAGCTGCGTCCCAACGCCCGGGTGGCCCGCGGGCTCGCCTATGTGCCGCAAGGCCAGCAGTCCTTCGGTCAACTCACCACCGCCGAGAACCTTCAGGTCGTCGCCGACGGCCGCAAACGCGGCAAACAGCTGATCGACGAACAGCTCGACCTGTTCCCCGCACTCAAGGAATTGTTGACTCGCCGCGCCGGTCTGCTCTCCGGCGGCCAGCGCCAACAGCTGGCCATCGCGCGAGCACTGATCACCAGCCCGACGATCCTGATACTCGACGAACCCACCGAGGGCATCCAGCCGTCCGTGGTCGCCGAGATCGAGGCGGCGATCACGGCGCTCACCCGCCGCGGCGATCTCGGCGTCCTATTGGTCGAACAGCACATCGGTTTCGCGCTGGAATCGGCTCAGCGGTACTACATCCTGGAGGCCGGGCGGGTGACATCCAGCGGGACCGGCGGGTCGGCGTCGGAGTCCGACGTCCGCGCGGCGATGGCGATCTAGACTTCGGGTCGTGAGCTGTGTCACGACAGTGAACCGAACCCTGCTACGGCGCGTCCCTGGTTAAGTGACGAACCGCCCGCGCTGGGGAATGAACACCGCCGTCAACCGCCGATCGATTCTGGTCGGGCTCGGGGCCGTCGGCGCGTTCCTGGCCGTCGATCTCGGCGCCGTGGCCTACGCCAACAAATGGATCGGGTCCGAGTCCCCCCGTAAAACGTTCCTCGACGGGTTCCTCAGCGTCTACGGACGCCAGCTCGGCTTCCGCAAGAACCATGCCAAAGGCGTCGTCGTCACCGGGTATTTCGAGAGCAACGGCAGCGGCGCACAGCTCAGCCGCGCCACCGTGTTCCGACAGGGACAGGTGCCCGTCGTCGGCCGGTTCTCGCTCGCCGGAGGTGACCCCCACGTCTCCGACACCCCGGGTGCGGCCCGCGGCCTGGGGCTGGCGTTCGGGTTCCCCGACAGCGGGCAATGGCGCACCGCGATGCTGAACCTGCCGGTGTTCCCGGACAATTCAGCGCGCGGGTTCTATGACCGGTTGCTCGCATCCAAGGTCGTCCCCGGCACCAAAGCGCCCGACCCCGCCGCGATGAAGGCGTTCCTGACCGACCACCCCGAAACCGCGGCCGCCATGGCGATCATCAAGAAGCACCCGCCGTCAGCCGGCTTCGGTGACAGCACCTTTCGCGGTCTCAACACGTTCTATTTCGTCAACGATGCAGGCGTCCGTTCAGCGGTGCGGTGGTCGCTCATACCGCAGCAGGGCGCACCCGCACCACGATCCGGCGACCCCAACGGATTGTTCGACGCGGTGGTGCGCCAGCTGCGCGACGGGCCGCTTCGCTGGCGTCTGCTCATCACCGTCGCGGGCCCGGGCGACCCGCTGACCGACCCCACCCTGCCGTGGCCGGAGGACCGGCCCAGCGTCGAGGTCGGCACGCTCACCCTCACCTCCGCGGCGACCGAGGCACCGGGTAACGCCCGCGACATCAACTTCGATCCGCTGGTGTTGCCCGACGGCATCGAACCCTCCGAGGACCCTCTGCTGTCCGCCCGCAGCGCCGTCTATGCGGCGTCCTACCGCCAGCGCACCGGGGAACCGACGTCGCCGTCGGCGGTCCAGGTCAACGAGGTCGGGGCATGACGCCGGTCGAGCGCTACCCGGTCCGCACCCGAATCCTGCACTGGCTGACCGCCGCCCTGGTGTTCAGCGCACTGTTCATCGGGTTCGTGATGGTCAACTCGCTGGGCGGTTACGGCGCTCTGGTGGGTGCGCACGTGACGCTCGGGGTGCTGATCCTGATCGTCGTGGTGTTCCGGGCGGCCAACCGCTTCACCCACCGCACCCCGCCGCTGCCGGCCACCGTGGGGTCCGTCGAGCAGCTGCTGGTGGTCGGCTCCGAGGTCGGGCTGTACGTCCTGCTTCTGGCTCAGCCGCTGGTGGGGTGGGCGATGGTGTCGGCAAGCGGCCGGCCGGTGGTGCTGTTCGGTTTCGTGCCACTGCCGCGGATCGCGCCGTTCGATGCCGACCTGTTCTTCCTGCTGCGCCAGACCCACTCGGTACTCGCCTACCTGCTGGTGGCTGCGATCGCCGCGCACGTCGCCGCGGTGCTGTTGCATACGCTGACGCTGCGCGACCGGATGCTGAGCCGGATGACCTTCGGTGGCCGGCGCGAGGAAGCGGAACCCGCCGACTGACAGGAGCCGTGATGCGACCCGTGCTGATGATGGGTGCGGCAGTCCTGGCCGCGGGGATGCTGGTCGCCACTCCCGGAGCGACAGCGGGCGCGTGCGCCTGCGGCGGCATCGTCAGCCCAGATCTGGATGCCCGGGTGACCGGCGAACAGAGCCTGGTCGCCTTCGACGGCGCCGCCGAGACCATTGTCATGCGCCTGGATCTGCAGTCGGTGGCCGACAACGCAGCGCTGATCGTGCCCACCCCGACGCCGGCCACCGCGAGTGCGGCCGACCCCGGACTGTTCAGCGAACTGGAACGGCTCACCGCCCCGCGCATGGAGCGCGGCGGAACCGGACACAGCGGTCGCGACGAGGCCGGCGCCGTCCCCGGTGCCGCACCGACCGTGGTCGCGCGGGTGCAACTGGGGCCGCTGGAGGCGACCACACTAACGGGGGGTGACCTCACCGGCGTGCGACGGTGGCTGGACTCCAACGGCTACCGTATGCGCCCCGAGGTCCTCGGCCGGCTCGAGGCGTACCTCGGGCAGGGTTGGTCGTTCGTGGCGATGCGGCTCACCGGCGATGCGCCGCTGTCCGGTCAGCTCGACCCGGTGCGGTTCGACTTCACCTCCGACCGCATGGTGTACCCGATGCGGATGTCGGCTGCCGCCAAGGAGACTCAGCGGGTCGTGATCTACACACTGGCCCAGCACCGGATGCAACGCGTCGACGGTGACGCCGCCCGTCAGGATGTCACGGTCGACTACGCCGGGTCGATCAGTGGCCGCACCAGCGATCCCGCGCTGACCGAGTTGAGCGCCACGAGTCCCTACCTGACCAAGATCTCGACAACGATCGCCGAACCATCCTCGATCACAACAGATTTCGTCTTCACCCCGGCTCCGAACGACGATCCGTACCAGCGCGTCATCGGCCGCCCCGACGGTGGTGCCGACCTCGGTGCGTTGCTGGTGGCGTTGAGCGCATCGGCGGTCGTCGTGGTGCTGGCCGCCGCGGGCGGGTTGATCTGGTACCGCCGCTATCGGCGCTCAGCCGGCGTCGAGTAGATGCGTACCGCCGGGCGACAACGCCACCGTGGCGCCCAGCCGGCCGAACAAATCGATCGCCGACTGGACCGTCTGATCGACGAAGGGCCCGAAGTCGCCGTCTGTGGCGTGATAGCGCCGCTCGGCGACCACACCGATCAACCGTGGGTCGGAGGACGGGAACACCGTGGCGGTGGCGTGGGTGTCGGCGCCGTTCCATTGCTGCACCAACGCCGCGACCCCGGCCCGGTGATCGGCCGGGTAATAGCGCTCCGCGGTGATGGTGATGTGAACCGCGGACCCGCTCGGCTGCAAGTGCACATGCAGGCGACCGTGGTAGGCGTTCACGAGAAAGAAAATCTCGTCATCGTGGTGGCCGCAGAAATACCGCAATTGGCGGCTGTTCACATAGCCCTCAATGACCTCGGCGCCGATCGCGGTGTTCATGTCTGTCCAACGGACCGCACAAACGACACGGTTCCCAGATCAGCCAAGGTTGCGCCAAGAATCTGGTGAGAATTGGTTAAATAGGGGTGCACTGCCGACAACGTGAATTCATTTGTGTTCGCGCCGAGATACCGGCGTGATGAGTCGTGCCTAAAATGTTTGTGCTTTCCCTGCACGTGTGCTGAGAATCTAGTAACTTCTGCCGCAGCAGTAACTCCAATGCACATTAGGGACATGACAATGATCAAAGGTTTGTTGACGGCGGCTGCTGCCGCCGGAGCTATCGCGCTGGCCGGCGCGCCGTCAGCCTGGGCGATCACCAACGCCGAGGCCGATTACATCAAGGATCTGACCAGCGCCGGTATCGCCGGCGACCAGGCGGCGCTGATCGCCGATGGTCACACCATCTGTTCGGCGCTCGCGCAGGGTGCAGACCCGAACGAGCTGTCGCAGACCTACTTCAAGAACTCAGGTCAAATCAGTCACGCTCAGGCGGATGCGGCGATCAACTTCGCCAAAACCGATCTGTGCCCCGCCGGCTGACACAAGTACGAACCGAGAGCGCGGCTGGCCTGTTCTAGGCCAGCCGCGTAATCACTTCTGCGACAAGCGAATCGACGGGGATATCGACCTGCGCGCCGGTCGCGAGATCTTTGACGCCCACGGTGCCGGCCTCGATGTCCCGGTCGCCTGCCACCACGGCGATGCGCGCGCCTGAGCGATCAGCGGCACGCATCGCTCCCTTCAGCCCGCGGTCGCCATACGCCAGGTCGACGCGCACGCCCTCGGCGCGCAGAGCCGCCGCCAGCGTTGCCACCACCAACTTGGCCTGCTCGCCCAGCGGCACCCCGAAAACGTCGCAGCGGCTTGGGTTTCCGACCGTCTTACCCTCGGCCCGTAGCGCCAGAACGGTCCGGTCCACGCCGAGCCCGAACCCGATTCCCGACAGATCCTGGCCGCCGAGCTGGCTCATCAACCCGTCGTATCGGCCGCCGCCACCGATCCCGGATTGCGCGCCGAGGCCGTCGTGTACGAACTCGAATGTGGTCTTGGTGTAGTAGTCCAGGCCACGCACCATCCGCGGGTTGACCACGTACCGCACGCCGAGCGCGTCGAGATGCGCCAGCACGGTCTCGAAGTGCTGCTTGGCCCCATCGGACAGATGGTCGAGCATCACCGGCGCGTCGGCGGTCGCCTCGCGCATCGCCGGCCGCTTGTCGTCGAGCACCCGCAGCGGGTTGATCTCCGCTCGGCGCCGGGTGTCCTCATCCAGGTCGAGCGTGAACAGGAACTCCTGCAGCAACTCCCGGTACTGCGGCCGGCAGCTGTCGTCGCCCAACGAGGTGATCTCCAGGCGGAAGCCGTCCAGTCCCAATGACCGGAAACCGGCATCGGCGACCGCGATCACCTCGGCGTCCAGCGCCGGATCGTCGACGCCGATGGCCTCGACCCCGACCTGCTGCAGCTGCCGGTAACGACCGGCCTGCGGGCGCTCGTAGCGGAAGAACGGGCCCGCGTAGCAGAGCTTGACCGGCAGGGCCCCGCGGTCCAGACCGTGCTCGATGACCGCGCGCATCACTCCGGCCGTGCCCTCGGGGCGCAGCGTCACCGATCGCTCGCCGCGGTCGGCGAAGGTGTACATCTCCTTAGAGACCACGTCGGTGGATTCGCCCACCCCGCGGGCGAACAGCGCGGTGTCCTCGAAGATCGGCAGCTCGACGTCGCCGTAGCCGGCCAGCCGGGCGGACCGTAAGAGACCGTCGCGGACCGCGACGAACTCGGCGGAGTCGGGCGGCAGGTAGTCAGGGACACCCTTGGGCGCCTGGAATTCGCTCACTTCAAACCTTCGAGAAATGGGTTGGTACGGCGTTCGAGACCGATGGTGGTGGATTCACCGTGCCCCGGTAATACCAGGGTGTCGTCATCGAGCACCAGCAGTTTGTCGACGATCGAGCTCAGGAGATCTCTCCCGCTTCCGCCCGGCAGGTCCGTGCGGCCGACGCTCTGTTTGAACAAGGTGTCACCGGTGAAGGCCATCGGGTCGCGTCCGGAGGCCCGATCGACTCGGAACACCACCGACCCCTTGGTGTGACCGGGCGTGTGATCGACGGTCACCGTGATGCCACCGAGTTCGATCTTGTCCCCGTCGCGGTCCAATTCGACGACCTGCCTGGGCTCGCGGAACAGCGCGCCCAGCGCGATCTGGCCGAGTCGCGGCCCGAACCCGCGGATCGGATCGGCGAGCATGAAGCGGTCCTTGGGGTGGATGTACACCGGGCAGCCGAAAGTATCGCCCACCTTCTGCGCCGACCAGATGTGGTCGATGTGCCCGTGGGTGAGCAGAACGGCAGCCGGGGTCAGCCGGTTCTCGTCGAGGATGCGGCGCAGCGTGGCAAAAGCGCGCTGCCCCGGGTCGACGACGATCGCGTCGGCCCCGGCGCGTGGGGCCAGCACGTAGCAATTGCATGCCAACATGCCCGCCGGGAACCCGGTGAGTAACACGTTGTCCAGTTTCCCATCCCCTGTTGGCGAGGGTCGTGCCCCCTTGCTTCAGCATCAACTGGCACACTCGGTGCCGACTCACCCGATCTCAACGGAGGATCATCACGGTGCCCACCAACGAACAACGACGTGCGACGGCCAAGCGCAAGCTCGAGCGGCAGCTGGAGCGCCGCGCTCAACAGGAGAAGCGCCAACGGTTGTTTGTCGTGATCGGCGGCGTGGTCGCGATCGCCGTGGCTGCAGCCCTGATCGCCACGTTCGTGTTGACCAACAAGGACAGCAAGGACACCAAGACCGCGTCGGGCGCCACCAGCACCGCCCCGGTCGACGCCGGCGGCGGTCCATCCACGAGTCCCCCGGCCACCGGGGGTCTGCCGCCGTTCAAGGCCGCCGCGAACCTGGGCGCCAACTGCCAGTACCCCGCCTCGCCCGAGCCGGCTGCCAAGAAGGTCGACGCACCCCGCAGCGGCAAGGTGCCCACCAGCCCGCCGACGGTGACCGCCAGCATGAGCACCAATGAGGGCAACCTCGGCCTGGTGCTGGACAACGCGAAGACCCCGTGCACGGTCAACAGCTTCGCCAGCCTGGCGCAGAAGGGGTACTTCAACGACACCCCCTGCCACCGGCTGACCACCTCGCCGTCGCTGTCGGTGCTGCAGTGCGGCGACCCGACCGGCAGTGGCACCGGCGGCCCCGGCTACCAGTTCGCCAACGAATACCCCACCGACCAGTACCCCGCGAATGACCCTGCACTGCAGCAGCCGGTGACCTATCCGCGCGGCACGCTGGCCATGGCCAATGCCGGCCCGGGCACCAACGGCAGCCAGTTCTTCCTGGTCTACAAGGATTCGCAGTTGCCGCCCAACTACACCGCGTTCGGCACCATCGATGCGACCGGCCTGGCGACGCTGGACAAGATCGCGGCGGCCGGTGTCGCCGGCGGCGGTCAGGACGGCAAGCCGGCAACCGACGTGCGGATCAAGTCGATCCTGCTGGACTAGCCGGCCATGAGCGACGCTCGCGGAGCGAATCAACCGCGGATATGCGGGACCCGAGCCTGCGAGAGGACCGCATGAGCCAGCCTCCGCCCTACTACCCGCCGCCGCCGTACGGTTCGCCGTACAGGCCCGGTCCGTATCCCTATCCGGCGCCGAAGCCGACCAACGGGATGGCGATTGCCTCGCTGATCTGCGCGTTCGTGTTCGCGCCGCTCGGCATCATCTTCGGCCACGTCTCGCTGTCGCAGATCAAGAAGTCCGGCGAGGACGGCCGGGGACTGGCGATCGCCGGGCTGGTGATCAGCTACCTGGTGACCGTGTTGAGCATCGTCGTGATCGTCGCCGGGGTGGCGTTCTTCTCGTGGATGGGCCGGGAGCTGGAGAAGACCGGCGGGGCCGGCATCCCGCGCACCATCCCCGGCGGCAGCGGACAGCTTCCGCCGTTCAATCCCCCGGCCACCCTCGGCGCGAACTGCCAGTACCCGGCTACGGCGACCCCGGCCGACAAGCCGGTCAAGCCGCCGGTCGCCGGCAAGACGCCGATCACGCCGGCGACGGTCGACGCGACAGTCGTCACCAACGCCGGTCCGATCGTCGTCCACCTCGACAACGCCAAAGCGCCGTGCACGGTGAACAGCTTCGAAAGCCTGGTCCGGCAGAACTACTTCGACAACACGCCATGTCACCGGCTGACGGACATGCCGTCACTGTCGGTGCTCCAGTGCGGCGACCCGACCGGGCAAGGGACGGGCGGGCCCGGATACCGGTTCGCCAACGAGTATCCGACGAACCAGTTCCGCCCGTTCGATCCGGCGCTGCGACAGGCGGTGAAGTATCCGCGCGGGACCCTGGCCATGGCCAACGCCGGGCCGGACACCAACGGCAGCCAGTTCTTCATCGTCTACCGCGACTCGATGCTGCCCCCGACCTACACGGCGTTCGGCCAGGTTGACAAGACCGGTTTCGGCGTCATCGACGACATCGCCGCCACCGGCATCGCCGGCGGTTCTGACGACGGCAAGCCGGCCAGGCCGGTCACGATCAAGTCGATCCGGCTGAACTGACCCCGGACCTCAGCCGGGCAGGCCCTGCTCTTCGGTCGGCAGCGGCGCCGGCCCCTTGATCGCGGGTGTCGCGGCGGGAAGCTGGCCCTTGGGCTGATCCGGCGACTGGGTGACCGTGACCCCGGTCGACATCTCCGAACTGATGAATGAATCGGATGTCTGCGGATCGGCCGCGACCGCGGCGAAGACTCCGAGGGAAACCAGGGCACCGGCCCCGATAGTGGTGGACAACACGTGAAAGTGCTTCATAGTCAATCTCTTTCCAAGTAGGTCTTGGCACCTGACAACACGTATGGGTACAAGATCGTTGTGCCCGTCGGATATTCCGCTGTCGCCGACGAAATAATCTGCGGCGCAGACACGTTGGACAACACGTTATGACCGTTAGCCTGCAAAGAATTGTTCGTGTTGCCCTTGGCGCGCTGGCCGCAGCCGCCTTCCTACTCGCACCCACCGCGCTGCTGGACACCGCGCCCGCCCAGGCCACGCCCGTCGCGCAGGGCTGCTACGACGGCGTGATGCCGTGGAATCCGTACCTGAAGAGCTGCAGCCTGCCGTCGACTCAGCCGCACATCCGTGGGGCCGCTCCCGATGCCACCGCGATCATCGCCTGCCACGACCATCCCGGCTGCCTGTCCTGGTACGTCAACGGCGGGCCGTAATCGGCTGGTCTGCCGATCAGGCCGCGCTGGTCACCCGATATACGTCGTAGACACCCTCGATGTTGCGGACCGCGTTGAGTACATGGCCGAGATGCTTGGGATCACCCATCTCGAAAGTGAAGCGGCTCACCGCAACTCGATCGTTGGATGTGGTGACCGACGCCGACAGGATGTTGACGCGTTCGTCGGCCAGCACCCTCGTGACATCGGAGAGTAGCCGGTGCCGGTCGAGGGCCTCGACCTGGATGGCCACCAGGAACACCGAGGTCGGTGACGGCGCCCATGTGACTTCGATGATGCGTTCCGACTGTTGTTGCAGGGACGCGGCATTGGTGCAGTCGGTGCGGTGCACACTGACCCCGCCACCCCGGGTGACGAAGCCCATGATGTTGTCGCCGGGAACCGGAGTGCAGCACTTGGCCAGCTTGGTCAGCACCCCGGTCGCACCGGGCACTGCGACCCCGGTGTCGTCGCTGCTGCGCTGACGCACCGGCATGGTCGCAGGCGTGGAACGCTCGGCGAGCTCGTCCTCGGCACTCTCGGCACCGCCGAGCCGCGCCACCAACCGTTGCACGACGTGCCGCGGCGATACGTGACCCTCCCCGACCGCGGTGTACAGCGCCGAGACGTCGGCATACCGCAGTTCCTGGGCCAGTGCCGCCATCGCCTCACCGTTGACCAGTTTCTGCAAAGGCAGCCCGCCTCGGCGCACTTCGCGTGCGATCGAGTCCTTGCCGGCCTCCAGCGCCTCGTCGCGGCGCTCCTTGGCGAACCACTGCCGGATCTTGGCCTTGGCTCGCGGGGACACCACGAAGCCCTGCCAGTCGCGCGACGGCCCGGCGTTGGGGGCCTTGGAGGTGAAAACCTCCACCCGCTCGCCGTTTTCGAGCTTGCGTTCCAGCGCTACCAGGCGGCCGTCGACCCGGGCGCCGATGCAGCGGTGGCCGACTTCGGTGTGTACCGCGTAGGCGAAGTCCACCGGTGTCGAGCCGGCCGGCAGGGTAACCACGTCGCCCTTCGGCGTGAACACGAAGATCTCTTGCACCGCAAGGTCGTAGCGCAGCGACTCCAGGAACTCGCCGGGGTCGGCGGCTTCCCGCTGCCAGTCCAGAAGCTGACGCATCCAGGCTGTCTCGTCGATCTCGGCGGCGCTGTGCGGGTGCGGAACACCGTTGCGGCCCTTGGATTCCTTGTAGCGCCAGTGCGCCGCGATGCCGAACTCCGCGGTGTCGTGCATGTCGCGGGTGCGGATCTGCACCTCCAGCGGCTTACCCTCCGGTCCGACGACCGTGGTGTGCAGCGACTGGTACACCCCGAACCGGGGCTGGGCGATGTAGTCCTTGAACCGGCCGGGCATCGGCTGCCACAGCGAATGCACAACGCCGACAGCGGCGTAGCAGTCGCGGATCTCCTCACAGAGGATCCGCACACCGACCAGGTCGTGGATGTCGTCGAAGTCGCGGCCCTTGACGATCATCTTCTGGTAGATCGACCAGTAGTGCTTCGGCCTGCCCTCGACGCTGGCGACGATCTTCATCCCCGACAGAGCGCTGTTGATCTCGACGCGAACCTTGGCCAGATAGGTGTCCCGCGACGGCGCGCGGTCGGCGACCAGCCGGACGATCTCTTCGTATCGCTTCGGGTGCAGGATCGCGAACGAGAGATCCTCGAGCTCCCACTTGACCGTGGCCATGCCCAGTCGATGGGCAAGGGGGGCAATCACTTCCAGCGTCTCGCGGGCTTTGCGGGCCTGCTTCTCCGGCGGCAGGAACCGCATGGTGCGCATGTTGTGCAGCCGGTCGGCGACCTTGATGACCAACACCCGCGGATCGCGCGCCATCGCGATGATCATCTTGCGGATGGTCTCGCCCTCGGCGGCGGTGCCCAGCGCGACCTTGTCCAGCTTGGTCACCCCGTCCACCAGGTGGGCGACTTCTTCGCCGAAGTCGGCGGTCAACGCCTCCATGGCGTAACCGGTGTCCTCCACGGTGTCGTGCAGCAACGCGGCCACCAGCGTGATGGTGTCCATGCCGAGTTCGGCGAGGATGTTCGCGACGGCCAGCGGGTGGGTGATGTAGGGGTCGCCGGAACGGCGCAGCTGATCGGCGTGCTTGGCCTCGGCCACCTCGTAGGCGCGCTGCAGGATCGCCAGATCGGCCTTGGGGTAGAACTCCCGGTGAACTGCCACCAGCGGTTCGAGGACCGGGTTGACGGTGCTGCGCTGCGATGTCATCCGCCGTGCAAGCCGGGCGCGGACCCGCCGCGATGCACTGCTGGTGGTTTTGGGGGTCTCGGCCCGCGGCTCGGCGGGCGGGACGTCGGAAACCGGCGCCGGCGCGGCGGTCAGCGAAACATTGTCGTCTGCCATGCCGCACCTCCTCGCCACCAGGACCGACTTCGAGGATATCTCCCCGTCCACAGCCGAGTGCCGGGCGTGGCCGGTCCGCCCTGATCCCGTCCGGCTCAGATGGTCTGCAGGCTGGTCACCTGCAGCGGCGCCACCTTCTCGCGCCCGCCGAGCCCAGGCAGTTCCAGCACCACCGCGGCGGCGGGCACCTCCGCACCACCGGCTGCGAGCAACGCTGCGGCAGCGGCCAGGGTTCCGCCGGTGGCGAGCACGTCGTCGATGATGACGACGCGCCGACCGGACAACTCGATCCCCTCAGCCGGGATCTCCAATGTCGCCGTGCCGTATTCCAGCGTGTAGGTCTCGCTGTACACCGGCGGAGGAAGCTTCCCGCCTTTGCGGACAGCCAGCACACCGATACCGAGCCGATGGGCGACCGCCCCGCCGAGCAGGAAGCCGCGGGCATCGATGCCAGCCACCAGATCGGCGCCCTCGGCGATCTCGGCCATCGCGGCGGTGATGACGGCCAGACCGTGCCTGTCGGCCAGCACCGGGGTGAGGTCCTTGAACTGGATGCCCGGCTCCGGGAAATCCGGTACCTCCCGGGTGAGTGCCTTGAGGACGTCGACCACCGCTTCGCGAGACGTCACTTCTCGAACACCCACCTGTCCATGTTCCAGCCCGCACCCCACTTGGTGGGATTGCCTTCGACGGCGTACATCTTCTTCGACACCAGCACCGTGCGCTGCTGACGGTACAGCGGCAGGGTCGGCATGTCGCCCCACAGAATGGGCGAACTGTCGGCCAGCAACCTGGCCTGTTCCTTCGAATCCGACGTGATGGCCAGCGCCGAGATGATGCCGTCGATCTGCGGATTGGAGTACCGCGGCAGGTTGTTGCCGTTGCCGGCGAACAGCGTGTAGGCATCCAGCGCCGACGACCCGGTCGAGCCGCTGCCCGTCGCGCCGCCGGTGCTGGCCAGCAGGACGTCGAGCTTGCCGTCACGCAGCGCCTGCGGACCCGCCGAATCCGACGTCGCATCGACGACGGTGATGCCAGCGGCCTCGCATGACTTAGTGATCGCGCCGACGGTGGCTGCCAGCCGCGGATTGGGCGCCTGGTAGCCGATCCGCACGGTCAGCGGCTGGCCGCCGAGCGCATCGCGGGCGGCGTCGGGGTTGGCCGCACCGAACTGGGGGCCGATCGCCGCCCCCTCGATACCGCTGAAGGCGTCGTCGTTGGCGGGGTTGAGGCGGGCATTCGAGATCGGCGTCTCGGCGTTCAACGCGATCAGGTCACGCGGCGTGCAGAGCGCCACCGCGCGGCGGGCCGGCGTCGCGGCCAGTGGTCCGTCCGGGGCGAAGATCAGCTGCTCGATGCCACCGGACGGCAGCTCGCGACGGTCGTAGCTGTCGGGGGTGGTCAGTGTGCCCGACGATCCGGTCGCTACGTCGACCACCTGGAACGTGCCACTGTTGATGCGGTCCTGTACGTCGACACCGCGCGGCCACACCGTGATCCGCTTGGTGATCGGCTTGGCGCCCCACCAGCGGTCGTTGGCCGTGAGCACCACGGCGCCTTCCGGCAGAACAGCGTCGATCTTGTACGGACCCGACGACGGGAAGCGTTTGAGGTCGTCGGCATTCAGGCCGGGTTTGAGGTCCCACACCGAGTTCCACGCCTGGGCGATGCGGTCGATGGCGGCGGGGTCGCCGCCCTGGATAGTCCGGGTGACGTCGACTCCCAGGACGTCGCCGAGCACATGCGACGGCATCATCGAGGTGGCGGTGAACAGCTGCAGGTAGTCCGTGACGGCGCGGCCCGGAAAGTACGTGACCCGGGCCTTCTTCTGGCCCGGCTGGCAGTCGACGGTGTCGATGTCCAGGTAGCCGGCGCGGCTGGCGGCGTCGAACGCCGGGAACCGCCCCGACTGCGCCGCCCACGCCAGCACCATGTCGTCACAGGTCACCGGCTTGCCGTCGGAATACACGGCGTTGTCGGCGATCTGGTAGTCCAGCACCAGCGGATCGCGACCCACCACCGACACCGACCCGAAGTCGTGATCGGCCAGCACCTGGCCGTCGGGCCCGTGGAAATTGAAGCCGGTGAGCACCCGCGCGAAGGCCTGCGGACCCGCCGAGGCCGCCCCGCGCACCGTGTTGGTGTTGTAGCTGAGCAACATGCCGTCGACGGCGTAGTTGATCTGATCCGCAGGGCTACCCGAACATGACGTCAGGACGCTCGGCGCGAGCACCCCCAGGACAGCGGCCACTGCGACAGCGGCGGCGCGCCGGCGCCTGACTGCCATGGCGCGCTATCGCCCGCGGGGGCTGCGTTTGCCCGTCGGCCGGCCCGGGCGGGCCGGACGGGCACCCGGCGTGGGCTTGTTGCCGACCGCGGGAGTCCCCCCGATGGCCGCTTCGGCCGGGACCGCGCCGGCGGCCTCGTCCAGATCGGCGGCTCCCCCGGTGACGACGTCGCTGGCCGTCGGGGACGGCTTGCGGCGGTTGAGCACCCGGCGGGTGTGCGTGCGCACCAGATCGGTGCGCTCGCGCAGCGTCACCAACAGCGGGGTCGCGAAGAAGATCGACGAGTAGGTGCCGACGATGACACCGACCAGCTGCACCAGCGCCAGATCCATCAGCGTGCCGACACCGAGCAGCCACACCGCGACCACGATCAGCGCGATGATCGGCAGCACCGAGATGAGGCTGGTGTTGATCGATCGCATGAAGGTCTGGTTCACCGCGAGGTTCGCCTGTTCGGCGAACGTTCTTCGGGTGGTGTGCTCGAACCCGTGGGTGTTCTCCTCCACCTTGTCGAACACGATGACCGTGTCGTACAGCGAGAAGCCCAGAATTGTGAGCAGACCGATCACCGTCGCCGGCGTGACCTCGAAACCGACGATCGAGTACACCCCCGCTGTGACGACGAGGTCGAACACCAGCGTCAGCAATGCCGACATCGCCATGTAGCGCTCGTAGCGGAAGGTGATGTAAATCGCCGCGAGCACCAAGAACACCGCGAGCGCGATCAGCGCCTTCTTGGTGATCTGGTCGCCCCAGGTCTCCGAGACCGCCGAGTCGCTGATGGTCGATTTATCGGGCTGACCATTGCCGGCCTTCGGCTTGAACGCCTCGAACAGCGCGTCACGCAATTGCTCGGTCTGCTGGTTGGTCAGCGCCTCCGAGCGGATCTGCACCGTGGCGGAGCTGCCGTTGCCGACCAGCACCACGGACTCCGGCGCCTTGCCCAGCGTCTTGGAGAAGACGTTTTCCACCTGCTGGGTGGTCGCGGTGCCGTTCTGGCCGGCGACCGGCATGCCGACCTTGGTGCCGCCCTCGAAATCGATACCGAAGGTGAAGCCCTTGATCGCGATGCTGGCGATGCAGAGCAGGACGATCAGCCCGCTGATGGCATACCAGAGCTTGCGTTTGCCGATGACTTCGAAGGCACCGGTGCCGGTGTAGAGGCGGACGAAGAAGCCGTGCTTGGGCGCGCCGCTGCCGGCTGCTTCCAGGTCCGGCGCTTCGACGGCGGTGGATTCGGCGACGTCCGCAGCGTCCTCGGTGGTTTTCTCAGCCATGGGAGTTACCTCCGTCCCGTCGCAGTGGCGGCGGCTCGCCGTTCTCGGGCGATCTGCTGCACCGCGCCGAGACCGTTGAACGCCGGTTTGGCCATCGTCGGCGACTTCGACGCCAGGTAGACCAGCGGCCAGGTCACCAGGAACACCACCACAACGTCGAGGATCGTCGTCAGGCCGAGGGTGAACGCGAAGCCCTTCACCTGGCCGACGGCCAGGAAGTACAGCACCGCGGCGGCCAGGAAGGTGACCGCGTTGCCGGACAGAATCGTCTTACGTGCGCGAGCCCAACCGCGTGGCACCGCCGAGCGGAACGACCGCCCTTCTCGGATCTCGTCCTTGATGCGTTCGAAGAACACCACGAACGAGTCGGCGGTCGTGCCGATACCGATGATCAGACCGGCGATACCGGCCAAGTCGAGGGTGTAGTTGATGTATCTGCCGAGCAACACCAGGATGCCGAACACCATGGCGCCGGAGGCGACGAGCGACAGCGCCGTCAACAGTCCCAGCACTCGGTAGTAGAGCAGCGAGTACAGCAACACCAGGCCCAAGCCGATGGCGCCCGCGATCAGGCCCGCCCGAAGCGATGCCAATCCCAGTGTCGCCGAAACGGTTTCAGCCTCCGAGGATTCGAAGGACAACGGCAGCGAGCCGTACTTCAGTACGTTGGCCAGTTGTTTGGCGGTGTCGGCGGTGAACGGCGGGTTGCCGCCGCTGATCTGGGTACGCCCGCCCGGGATCGCCTCGCGGATCTGCGGGGCGCTGACCACCTGGGAGTCCAGCGTGAACGCCGTCTGGGTGCCGATGTTGGCGGCGGTGAAGTCCGCCCACGTGGTCGACGCCTGCTCCTTGAACTCCACGTTGACGACGTAGGCGCCGCTCTGCTGGTCCATGCCCGAGGTGGCGTCCTTGATCTGGTCACCGCTGATGATCGACTTGTCCAGCACGTAGATGTACTTGTGGTCCTGCGAGCACGCGACCAGCGGCAGGTTGGGGTCGTCGTTACCGGCCAGGATGTCCGGCTGGTCGCACTTGCCCGCCATGTACTGCACCGCGATCAGCAGCAGGTTCTGGTTGGTGCTCTGCCGCAGTTGCTTCTCGAAGCTGATGCGCGCGGCCAGGTCCTTGCGCGGGTCCGGCGGGGCCGGCTGCGCGGGCGGGGCCGGCTGCCCGGGGGCGGGCGGCGCCGGGGCAGCCGTCGGCGGCTGGCTAGGTGCAGGCGCGGGCGGTGCGGGAGTGGGTGACGGCGCCGGCTCTTCCGGGTAGGGACGCGGCTGTGGCGCGGGCGCGGGTGCCGCCGGCGGTGGGGCGGCCGGCTCACCGGCCGCGGGTGGCGGTGCTCCGGGGGCCGGCGCTCCCGCTGGCGGTGCGCCGGGTGCCGGTGCCGGCACCGGACCTCCGGGCCCGCCGGCGCCGGGCACGCCCGCCGCCTGCATCTGCTGCTTGATGGCCTCGACCGGGATCGGCTGACCGATCACCGGTCGGATGAACAGCCGGGCGGTCTGACCCAGGTTGCGGGCCTCGTTGCCATCGTTACCGGGAACGGTGATGACGAGGTTGTCGCCGTCGATCACGACTTCCGAGCCCGAGACACCCAGGCCGTTGACGCGGGCGCCGATGATCTGCTGAGCCTGGTTCAGCGCGTCGCGGGTTGGACGGGAGCCGTCCGGGGTGCGCGCAGTCAGGGTGACGCGGGTTCCGCCCTGCAGGTCGATGCCCAGCTTGGGGCTGGAGCGTTTGTCTCCGGTGAGGAAGACCAGCAGGTACACCCCGATGAGCAAGACCAGGAACAGCGCCAGCCATCGGTAAGGATGCACCGGCGCTGAAGACGATGCCACGTTGTTGTCTCTCCTAGGTTGTGCCGCGACCCGCTGGGTCGTTGTGCCGCGTCCCGCGGATGCGGTCCTCTTCAACTCCCGCTAGAGGGTACGTGGCGAGCCTGGCGATCAGTCTTTGGTCAGGCGGTCCGCGTCGGACTCCGTGAGCTCGGTGGCCTCACTTGTCTCGTCGTCGGTGTCGTCGGCCTCATCCTCGATGCGGTCGCGGATGGCCAGCTTCATCCAGGTGGTCACGACACCAGGGGCGATCTCGAGGTCGACGGTGTCGTCGGTGATCGCGGTGATCGTGGCCTGAAGGCCGGAGGTGGTGTGCACCCGGTCGCCGACAGACAAGGACTCGTGCAGGTCGATGGTGGCCTGCATGGCCTTGCGCTGACGCCGGGAGGCGAAGTACATGAATGCGCCCATGATGATGATCAGGGGCAGGAAGACGAGCAGGTCCATGGCGGAACAATCTTTCGTATCGGATGCCGGGTTCAGCGCGCCGCGACCATCAGGTCACGGGGTTCATAGCTGACCAGTGTGCCATTGCGCCGGTCCGGCGTGGACCGCCACCGCCGGTGGAAGATGGTCGGATGGACCTGATTGATGCCCTGCGCAGCACCGGGTCGGTGCGCGAGTTCACCGACGAACCGGTCGACGACGCCGTGCTGGGACGCATCCTCGACACCGCGCGCTTCGCCCCCAGCGGCGCCAATGCGCAGGCCTGGCGCCTGGTCGTGGTCAAGGATCCGGAGATCCGGGCCCGTCTGCGCGATCTGTATCGCCGGCCGTGGGTGGAGTATCTGGCCCTCACCGCGGCCGGGCTGCGGCCGTGGTCACCGGTGAACGACCCCGCCGCCGAGACGTCCGCCCTGGCCGCCGGCACCGGGCAGGCCGAGCAGGCCGCGGCGAGCGGATTGGCCGCCCACCTCGACGAGGTTCCCGTGCTGCTGGCACTGTTCGCCGACCTGTCCCAGCTGGCCGCCGTCGACCGAGACCTCGACCGCTATTCACTGGCCGGCGGCGCCTCGGTCTATCCGTTCGCGTGGAACATCCTGCTGGCCGCTCGCGCAGAAGGGATGGGCGGCGTGCTGACCACGATGCTCATCAGGGAGGAAGACGAGGTCAAGCGCCTACTCGGCGCCGAGGGACCGTTGGCGCTTGCGGCGGTGATCGCGCTGGGCCACCCGGTTCGCCAGGTCAGACGGCTGACCCGCCAGCCGGTGGAGTCGTTCACCACGATCGACCGGCTGGACGGCACACCCTTCCCCGCAGTCAGCTCCGACTGATTGCGTTGATTACGTACCCGCCAGCGACGTAATCCATTGCCCAATAGGCCTTGAGGCTAAGTTTTCAGTTGCATCGCGCTGTCACGCGACTAGGCTCGGAATGCCCTCGTCGCGCCAGCCCTCGTCTAGGAGACCGAAAGTGACCACCCTCGAGCAGAGCCGCAAACTCGTCACCGAGATTCCCGGCCCCGGGTCCATCGAACTGAGCAAGCGCAGGGTCGCCGCGGTGTCGCACGGCGTCGGCGTCACGATGCCCGTCTTCACCGCGCGGGCCGGTGGCGGAATCATCGAAGACGTCGACGGCAACCGCTTGATCGACCTCGGCTCGGGCATCGCGGTCACGACGATCGGCAACGCGTCGCCGCGGGTGGTCGAAGCCGTGCAGGCGCAGGTCGCCGACTTCACCCACACCTGCTTCATGGTGACGCCCTATGAGGAGTACGTCGCCGTCGCCGAGCACCTCAACCGGCTCACCCCCGGCTCCTACGAGAAACGCTCCGCGCTGTTCAACTCCGGATCCGAAGCCGTGGAGAACGCCGTCAAGATCGCCCGCTCCTACACCCGCAAGACCGCGGTGGTGGCCTTCGACCACGCCTACCACGGGCGCACCAACCTGACGATGGCGCTGACCGCGAAGTCGATGCCCTACAAGAGCGGGTTCGGCCCCTTCGCCCCCGAGATCTATCGCGCCCCACTCTCCTACCCCTTCCGCGACGGGCTGATCGACAAGGAATGGGCCACCGACGGCGAACTGGCCGCCGAGCGGGCACTGAACATCATCGACAAGCAGATCGGCGCGGCCAATCTGGCCGCGGTCATCATCGAGCCGATCCAGGGTGAAGGCGGCTTCATCGTTCCCGCCCCCGGGTTCCTGCCGACGCTTCGGGCGTGGTGTTCGGAGAACAACGTGGTGTTCATCGCCGACGAGGTCCAGACCGGGTTCGCCCGCACCGGCACGATGTTCGCCTGCGAGGACGAGGGCATCGAGCCGGATCTGATCGTGA
This sequence comes from Mycobacterium sp. ELW1, assembly GCF_008329905.1. NCBI lineage: Bacteria > Bacillati > Actinomycetota > Actinomycetes > Mycobacteriales > Mycobacteriaceae > Mycobacterium > Mycobacterium sp. ELW1. The sequence continues at coordinate 3,657,060 of NZ_CP032155.1, forward strand.
CGGCCAAGGGCATCGCCGACGGTCTGCCGCTCTCGGCGGTGACCGGGCGCGCCGAGATCATGGACGCCCCGCATGTCAGCGGCCTCGGTGGCACCTACGGCGGCAATCCCCTGGCCTGTGCGGCCGCGCTGGCCACCATCGAGACCATCGAACTCGACGGCCTGGTGGATCGGGCCAAGCAGATCGAAGCGGTGATGAAGGACAAGCTCGGCCGGATGCAGGCCGACGACGACCGCATCGGTGACGTCCGTGGCCGGGGCGCGATGATCGCCGTCGAGTTGGTGAAATCCGGTACCGCCGAACCGGATCCGGAGCTCGCCAAAACGCTGGCGGCCACCGCGCACACCCAGGGTGTGGTGGTGCTGACCTGTGGGACGTACGGCAATGTGCTGCGCTTCCTGCCGCCGCTGGCGATCAGCGACGAGCTGTTGACCGAGGGACTCGACGTGCTGGCTGAGATTCTCGCCGGCCTCCGATGACGCAGAACTTCATCGACGGCGAGCTCGTCGACTCGGTGAGCGGGGCGACGATGCCGATCGTCGACCCGTCCACCGGCGAAAAGTACGGCACCGCACCGATTTCCACTGAACAGGACATCGACAATGCATACGCCGCGGCGAGCCGGGCGTTCGCCGAATGGAAGCGCACCACGCCCTCACAGCGGCAGAAGGCACTGCTGGATTTCGCCGACGATGTTGAGAAGCATGCGGAAAGCCTGGTTGCCGCCGAGGGGCGCAACACCGGCAAGCCCAACCACGTCACAATGGCCGAAGAGATCCCTCCGATGCTCGACCAGATCCGGTTCTTTGCCGGTGCGGCAAGGATTCTGGAGGGCAAGTCGGCGGGCGAATACCTGGCCGACCACACCTCGTGGATCCGTCGTGAGCCGGTCGGGGTGATCGGGCAGGTCGCGCCCTGGAACTACCCGATGATGATGGCGATCTGGAAGTTCTGCCCCGCCATCGCCGCCGGCAACACCGTCGTGCTCAAACCCAGTGACACCACCCCCGTCACCACGGTGATGCTGGCCGAGATCGCCGCCAGGCACTTCGGGCCCGGTGTGCTCAACGTCGTGTGCGGTGACCGGGTGACCGGCGCCGGCGTCGTCGCGCATCCGACCCCGCAGATGGTGTCGATCACCGGATCGGTCGCCGCGGGGCGCGCGGTCGCGGTCAGCGCCGGCGGACACCTCAAACGAACCCACCTCGAACTCGGCGGCAAAGCGCCGGTGATCGTGTTCGACGACGCCGACATCGCCGCCGCCGCAGAGGGAATCGCGACGGCCGGCTACTTCAACGCCGGCCAGGACTGCACCGCGGCCACCCGGGTGCTGGCCCGCGCGGGCGTCGCCGAGGACCTCACCGCGGCACTGGCCGAACAGGCCAAGGCCGCTGCCACGACGTTCGGACGCGCCGCCGACGACGAGGATGCCTGGGTGCCGCCGGTCAACAACACCAATCAGCTCGACCGGGTGCTGGGGTTCCTGTCCGACGTTCCGGCTCACGCGACCGTCGCAGCAGGCGGAAACCGCCAGGGCGACAAGGGTTTCTACATCGAGCCAACCGTCATCGGCGGCCTGCGCCAGGAGGACCGGCACGTCCAGGAGGAGATCTTCGGGCCGGTGATCACCGTGCAGTCTTTCGCCGACGAGGATGAGGCTCTCCGCTGGGCCAATGGCGTGGAATACGGTCTGGCCTCGTCGGTGTGGACGTCGGACGTGTCGCGGGCGCTTCGGGTGTCCAATGTGCTGGATTTCGGGTGCGTGTGGATCAACACGCACATCCCGCTGGTCGCCGAGATGCCGCACGGCGGCTTCAAGTCGTCAGGCCACGGCAAGGATCTGTCGATGTACGGCTTAGAGGACTACACCCGCATCAAGCACGTGATGGCCTACACCGGCTGAGCCGCGCGTCGGGATTCGTCACCAGTTCGGCGACACGGCAGCGGATCTGGTCGTCGGTCAGGCCCGACATGACGAGCCGGCCGAGTTCGTCGTCGGTCGTTCGCCGGCACCGTTCGGCGATGAGAACGTCAAGGTAATGATTCAATTCGTCGATGGCCCGGCCGCCGGGCAGTTCGTCGGCCCATCGCCAGAACAGCACCCGATCGTCGTCCGGCACACCCAACGCGGTGCAGATGTCGGCAATCCGGGTGAAGTCGGCGTCGGGAACGAACGTTTCGGCCATGACTACCACTGTGTCCCGAATGCCGCTGGATCCCATCAGTTGTGGCGGACATCGCACAGTGATACGGGTTACGCGCCACCCACCGCACCGGATGGGCGGTGGATGGCGCTCAACCTAATTTCTAGTGCGCGACGGGAGTCCGGCGAGATCTGCCGAACATGTCGCGCAAGCCGCGACGACGGCGTGGCTCCTCCTCGACGACGTCGCCGGCCCGGCGATGATGCCCCTCGACGACCGGCTCAGTCGTCGTGGCCACGGCAACCGGCTCGGCGGCAACGGGTTCGGCGACCACCGGCCGCGTCGCGTAGCGCACGTCGCGCACGCTGTGCACCGATACCCGTCCCAATGCCATCGCCCCGAAGAAGATGATCAGTGCGCCGAGCCCGCTCCAGAACGCCAGCTCGAGTGCGACCTGGCCGGCCGTGCTGCTGGCCACCGGTGCGCCGAAGTCGCCCAGACCCCAGGGGCTGGCGAAGAGCCGGCCGATCACGAACCAGGCGCCGGCGATGACGGCCAGCCAGCCGCCGAGCAGAGCCGTCGCCCGGTTGCGCGACATCAACAACAGCACTCCGCCGATGACCGCGACCGCGCCGGGCAGAACCTCGAGCCAGCCGCGGGCCGAGGTCCAGGTCCATGGTGTGTCCGGGTCGTAGGCGAAGTCGAAGTACGGCCCGACGAACGGAATCAACGCTCCCCAGAGCCCCAGCACTACGAGCAGAAATCCACTGGCCGCACCGCGGCTGCGGGCGATCTCCATCCGGCCCGCGCGCGGATCCAGACGGGTGTCCACGTCTTTCATGACGCCTCCTTGACTCAAGGGTCTATCCCGAGATGAGGGACGGGTACCCGTGTGTCGCAGGCCTCTAACGGAGCTGAGGCGGCGGACAGAGAGCAAGTTCACAGGACTGGTTTCTAGCATCAACCGTGACCGAGGAATAACGTTAGTTTTGCTAACGTAGTTTTATTTGGGCGCAACGAAGCGCCCGCCAATCTTCTTTCTCTAGTTCATCGATGGAGTCTCGTCATGCCGACTGATACTCGCGAAGCCCGGTTTGAGCAGCGCGTTGCCGATCTCTACGCCACCGACCCGCAGTTCGCTGCGGCCGCGCCCGATCCCCAGGTGACCGCAGCCGCCAGCCAACCCGGTTTGCCCCTGTCCGCCATCATCAAGACCGTTCTCGACGGCTACGCCGACCGCCCCGCCGTGGGCCAGCGCGCGGTGCGATTCGTCGAGGATCCGCACACCCATCGCACCACCGCCGAGCTGACACCGGCGTTCGACACCATCACCTACCGCCAGCTGTGGGACCGGGTGCAGGCCGTCGCCGGAGCCTGGTCCGCCGACCCCGTCGCCGTGGGCGACCGCGTCGCGATCCTGGGGTTCACCAGTGTGGACTACACGACCATCGACCTCGCGCTGACGCAGCTCGGCGCGGTATCCGTTCCGCTGCAGACCAGTGCCGGCGCGGCCGCGCTGACGCCGATCATCGCCGAGACCGAACCCGTGGTGGTGGCCTCGAGCATCGACAACCTGGATGACGCCGTCGAGCTCGTTCTCGCGGGCCCGGCACCACAAAGCCTCGTGGTCTTCGACTATCGCCCGGAGGTCGACGATCAGCGCGACGCGTTGGCCGCCGCCCGGGACCGCCTGACCGGAACCGATGTCGCCGTGACCACCCTCGCCGACGAGATCGCCCGCGGCTCAGGTGGTTCCGCTGTCACCGTGGACAACGCCGGGGATGACCCGCTGGCTGTGCTGATCTACACCTCCGGAAGCACCGGCGCCCCGAAGGGGGCGATGTACCCGGCGTCCAAGGTCGCCGACATGTGGCTGGCCGCCGCGGCGCATTGGGACGACAAACAGGGCGCCTACCCGTCGATCGTGCTGAGCTTCATGCCGATGAGCCACGTGATGGGCCGCGGCGCGCTGTACGGAGCGTTGAGCACCGGTGGCACAGTCTATTTCGCTGCACGGCCCGATCTGTCGACGTTCCTCGAGGACTTGGCATTGACCCGCCCGACGCAGCTGAACCTCGTTCCCCGGGTGTGGGACATGATCCATCAAGAAGTGCAAAGCGACGTCGACCGCCGCGCAGGCGAGGCCACCGAGGCCGAGGTACTGGCGGAGAAGCGCGCCAGCCTGCTCGGTGACCGGTTCGTCTCCGCGCTCACCGGCTCGGCGCCGATCGCACCGGAACTCAAGGAGTGGGTCGAGAAGTTCCTCGACATGCACCTGGTCGAGGGCTACGGCTCCACCGAGGCCGGCGCGGTGTTCGTCGACGGTATGGTGCGCCGCCCACCGGTGACCGACTACAAGCTGGTCGATGTGCCGGAGCTTGGGTATTTCGGTACCGACCTGCCGCATCCGCGCGGCGAGCTGTTGGTGAAGTCGACGCAGCTGTTCCCGGGCTATTACAAGCGCCCCGAGGTCACCGCCGCGATGTTCGATGAGGACGGCTTCTACCGAACCGGCGACATCGTTGCCGAGACCGCGCCTGACCATCTGCAGTATGTGGACCGCCGCAACAACGTGCTCAAGCTGTCGCAGGGCGAGTTCGTCACGGTCTCCAAGCTGGAGGCCGCGTTCGGCCGCAGCCCGCTGGTGCACCAGATCTACTTGTACGGCAACAGCGCCCGGCCCTACCTGCTGGCCGTCGTGGTGCCTACCGCCGAGGCAGTGGCCGGCCATGACGCGGCCGAGCTCAAGGCACTGATCGCCGACTCGCTGCAGGATGCCGCGCGCAGCGCACGGCTGCAGTCCTACGAGATCCCGCGTGACTTCCTGCTCGAGACAACACCTTTCACCGTGGAGAACGGTCTGCTGACCGGCATCCGCAAGCTGGCCTGGCCGCGACTGAAGGAACGCTACGGCTCGGCCCTCGAGCAGCTTTACGTCGATCTGGCCGAAGGTCAGGCCGACGAGCTGCGGGCGCTTCGACAGAGCGGAGCCGACGCCCCCGCGCTGGCGACCATCACGCGCGCCGCCGGCGCGCTGCTGGGTGCCGCCGCAGCGGACCTGCAGCCCGATGCACATTTCACCGATCTCGGCGGAGACTCGCTGTCGGCGTTGACATTCGCCAACCTGCTGAACGAGATCTTCGACATCGAGGTCCCGGTGGGCGTGATCGTCAGCCCGGCCAACGACCTGCAGGCCATCGCACGCTACATCGACAGCGAGCGCAGCTCGGGCAGCAAGCGCCCGACATTCGCCTCGGTCCACGGCGCCGGGGCCACAGAAGCGCATGCCAGTGATCTGACCCTGGACCGCTTCATCGACGCGGCCACCCTGGCCGCCGCACCGCAGCTGCCCGGCCCTGCGAAAGAAATCCGCACCGTATTACTCACCGGCGCAACCGGATTCCTGGGCCGTTACCTGGCGCTGGATTGGCTCGAGCGGATGGACCTGGTGGACGGCAAGGTGATCTGCCTGGTCCGCGCCAAGGATGACGATTCCGCGCGCGCCCGGCTGGATGCCACGTTCGACAGCGGCGATCCCACGCTGCTGGCGCACTACCGGAAACTGGCCGCCGAACACCTCGAGGTCATCGCCGGCGACAAAGGTGAGGAGAACCTCGGCCTCGACCCGGCGACGTGGCAGCGTCTGGCCGACACCGTCGACCTGATCGTCGACCCGGCCGCGTTGGTCAACCACGTGCTGCCCTACCGGGAGTTGTTCGGGCCCAACGCTGTCGGTACCGCCGAGCTCATCCGGATCGCACTCACCACGAAGCAGAAGCCATTCGTCTACGTGTCGACGATCGGTGTCGGTGCGGGGATCGCGCCGGGACGCTTCGTCGAGGACGGCGACATCCGCGAGATCAGCGCGACCCGGGCAGTGGACGACTCGTACGCCAACGGTTACGGCAACAGCAAGTGGGCCGGCGAGGTGCTGCTGCGCGAGGCCAACGACCTGTGCGGCCTACCGGTCTCGGTGTTCCGCTGCGACATGATCCTCGCCGACACCACCTATGGCGGCCAGCTCAACCTGCCCGACATGTTCACCCGGATGATGCTGAGCCTGGTGGCCACCGGCATCGCCCCGGCGTCGTTCTACGAACTCGACGCCGACGGCAACCGTCAGCGCGCGCACTATGACGGCCTGCCGGTGGAGTTCATCGCCGAGGCGATCTCCACATTGGGTGCGCACGTGACCCAGGGGTTCGAGACCTACCACGTCATGAATCCCTACGATGACGGCCTCGGGCTCGACGAATTCGTCGACTGGCTGATCGACGCGGGCTACCCGATCCAGCGGATCGCGGACTACGGCGACTGGCTGCAGCGGTTCGAAACGGCGATGCGGGCGCTGCCCGACCGGCAGCGTCAGTACTCGCTGCTGCCGCTGCTGCACAACTACCAGCACCCGGAACGGCCGGTCCGCGGATCGATCGCTCCGACCGAGCGGTTCCGCGCCGCGGTCCAGGACGCGAAGATCGGCCCGGACAAGGACATTCCGCACGTGTCGGCGGAGGTCATCGTCAAGTACATCACCGACTTGCAGCTGCTCGGTCTGCTGTAAGCGGGGCGGCATCCGGCACCAGGGTCGTCGATCGACGATCCTGGTGTCGTTTCGGTTGCAAAGACCCTTACCCGACGGACACCCGCCTGCGCGGGTACTATCCGCTGAGGCTTCCAGCCCTCGGGGGGCAGGCTGCGGCCGGTTCGGGAGCATATGCACAAGCACGTGGGCATGGCCGCGTGGGTTCGGCGGTGGTGGGACCAACCCGGCCAGTACGACTGGTTGTCCGAGTATCTTGCGTCGCGCGACCTGCTGCGCTTCAGCCGAATTCTGATCGTGTCGGTCGTCGTCGTCCTCGGGGTCATCCCCTTGGTGATGTTGTTCAGCCCGTCGGGTCCGCAGGGTGAGGTGCACCGGACTGCCGCGGTCGTGATGTCGGCGTTGTCGTTCGGCGGGGCGGCCACCTGGGTGGTCGGCTGGCCGAGCCGCCGTCAATCCGCGCTGTTCGCCGTCGGCGCCAACGTGGGTGTGACCCTGGCGTGCCTGATCGCCGGGACGCCGGCCACGGGCTTGTTGGCGTGTGCCACCTTCGCTCCCATCGCCGGATACGTCGGGCTGTACCACTCCGGTCGACTGCTGGCGGCGACGCTGCTGAACGCGGTCGTCACCACCGTCCTGGCCGGGGCACGGATCGCCGCGGGCGGTGACACCGCGATGGCGATCGGCCATGTCCTCGGTGTGCTGATCGCGGTGCTGGCTGTGCCGTTCGGAAGTCAATTGCTCCTGCATCTGCTGAGCCTGGACGCGAGGATGTCGAACACCGATCCGCTCACCGGGCTGCGCAACCGTCGCGGGTACGACGAGTCAGCGCTGAAGCTGATCGTCGCCGCGGACAGGGCGCAGTCGCAGTGGCTGGCCGTGATTCTGGTGGATCTGGACGGGTTCAAACAGATCAACGACGCCCATGGCCACGGCTACGGCGACGTGGTCCTGGTCGCCGTAGCGGACAACCTGCGCCGCGCCAGCGCCATGAATTCGGTGGTGGCCCGTCTCGGCGGTGAAGAGTTCCTCATTGCCGAATTGATCGAGCCGGACGACGCCGAACGCACCGCCGAACGCATCCGCAAGGCCGTCGCGACCGCGCCCGGCGGAGTGACCGCCAGCGTCGGAGTCGCATCGATCGCACTGAGCGATATCGGCAGCGGCGCGATTGCGACGCTCTCCGGGCTGGTGGACGCAGCCGATGCCGCTATGTACGACGCCAAGCGGGCGGGCGGAAACCAAATCCGCCACCGGGCCGCGACGAGCACCGCGTAGTCCGATCGGACGCGGGCCCCGAAGGTCAGACGAGCGCGATCGCCAACAGCACGACCGCGACCAACGGGAACGCCCCCTGGGTGATCGCGGCCCGCGCCTTGTCCGGGGCCGACGCCAGCAGCACTGCCGCCGCCGCGAGCATGGAACCGACACCCGCGAACACCAGGGCAGCGCCGATCCCGGTGTGCCCCAAGGTGATTGCGACGATACCCACGATGCTGACGATCGCCAGGAACAGGTTGTAGAAACCCTGGTTGAGCGCCATCAGTTTGGTGGTCTCGGCTTCCTCGGCGGTGGTGCCGAACGTCTTGCGGGTGCGCGGCGACGTCCAGGTCAACGACTCCATCGTGAAGATGTAGACGTGCAGCAGCGCGGCGAGGCCGGCGAAAACCAAGGCGGCGATGATCATCGGCGCTCCCATCACTCGAATAGGCCGGACTGGCCGAGCCCACTGGCCCGCGGCGGCGCAACCATACCCAGGTGGGTCCAGGCTAATGGCGTGGCCACCCGCCCACGGGGAGTCCGCGCGATCATTCCGGCGCGGACCAGGAACGGCTCGCACACTTCTTCGACCGTGGTGGCTTCCTCCCCCACCGCGACGGCCAGGGTGGACACCCCGACCGGGCCACCGCCGAAGCTCCGGGTGAGCGCGGAGAGCACCGCGCGATCCAGCCGGTCCAGGCCGAGTTCGTCGACGTCATAGACGGCCAGCGCGGCCTTGGCGATATCGCGGGTGATCACCCCGTCGGCGCGCACCTCGGCGTAGTCGCGCACCCGCCGCAGCAGGCGGTTGGCAATACGGGGTGTCCCCCGCGAGCGGCGGGCGATCTCGGAGCCGGCCTCGGATCCCAGTTCGATGCCGAGGATCCCGGCCGAGCGGGCCAGTACCCGTTCCAGTTCCGGCGGTTCGTAGAAGTCCATGTGCGCGGTGAACCCGAAGCGATCACGCAGGGGTCCGGTCAGCGCACCGGAGCGGGTGGTCGCGCCGACCAGGGTGAACGGCGCAACCTCCAACGGAATCGACGTCGCCCCAGGGCCTTTCCCGACGACGACGTCGACCCGAAAGTCCTCCATGGCCAGGTACAGCATCTCCTCGGCGGGCCGGGCGATGCGATGGATCTCGTCGATGAACAGCACGTCGCCCTCGACCAGGTTGGACAGCATCGCGGCGAGGTCACCGGCGCGTTCCAGGGCCGGCCCGGACGTCACCCGCAACGCGGAGCCCAGCTCGGCGGCGATGATCATCGCCAGTGATGTCTTGCCCAGCCCCGGCGGCCCGGACAACAGGATGTGATCCGGTGTGCCGCCGCGGTTCTTGGCGCCCTCGAGGACCAGCTGCAGCTGCTCGCGCACCCGCGGCTGGCCGATGAACTCGCCCAGCGAGCGCGGCCGCAGGCTGGCGTCGACGTCACCTTCACCGACGGTCAGCGCCGGCGACACGTCGCGATCGACTGCCTCGTCGTCCTCGTCGTCGAATCTGCTCACTTGGTCTTTCCTAGTAGCGACAACGCCGCACGCAATGCCGTGGAGGTGTTGGCCTCACCGTCGGCCGCCAAAACCTTGTCGGTGGCCTCCTCGGCCTGCTTGATCGCGAAGCCAAGTCCGACAAGGGCTTCCACCACGGGGGTGCGCACCGCGTGCCCGGTGGCCGCGGCCACGCCCGCACCACCGGCGACCGCGCCGATCTTGTCCCGCAGTTCCAGCACCATACGTTCGGCACCACGCTTGCCGATGCCGGGCACCCGGGTCAATGCCGTCACGTCGCCGTCGGCCAGCGCCTGACGCAGCGCGGTCGCGTCATAGACGGCCAGTGTCGCCAATGCGATCTTGGGGCCGACGCCGGAGACCCCGAGCAGGGTCGAGAACAGGTCGCGCGCATCGGAGTCGGCGAATCCGTACAGGGTTTGGGAGTCCTCGCGGACGATCATCGCGGTGATCAACCGAGCCTCACTGCCGCGGCGCAGCGTCGCGAGCGTCGACGGGGTGGCCATCACCTTGTAGCCGACGCCGGCGGCCTCGATGACGACGTGATCGAGGGCGATGTCGAGGACCTCGCCCCGTACCGAGGCGATCACTTGGCTGCCTTCAGGGTGCGCGCCGACTTCAGCCGGGCCTGGTAAGCCCGCTTCTGTTCGGCGGCCATCGCCTCGGCTTGCGCCATGCGGGCGATCATCGGGGCGCGCCAGCAGTGGCAGATCGCCAGGGCCAGTGCGTCGGCGGCGTCCGCCGGGGTCGGTTTCTGCTGCAGCTGCAGGATGCGGGTGACCATCGTGGTGACCTGGGCCTTGTCGGCGCGCCCGTTCCCGGTGACGGCTGCCTTGACCTCGCTGGGGGTGTGGAAATGCACGTCGATACCGCGGCGGGCGGCGGCCAGTGCGATCACCCCACCGGCCTGCGCGGTGCCCATCGCGGTGTTGGCGTTCTGGTTGGCGAACACCCGCTCGATCGCCACGACATCGGGCTGATGGGTGTCCATCCAATGGTCGACGGTGTCGCTGATGGTCAGCAGCCGACGCTGCAACGGCTCGTCGGACGGCGTGCGCACCACATCGACGTCCAGCGCGATGACCTGGCGGCCACCTCGGCTCTCGATCATCGAGAGTCCGCAGCGCGTCAACCCAGGGTCGACTCCCATCACCCGCACGGATCGCCTTCCGACTACGAACAGCTGTTCGATCACAGTAGCGGGCCGCGCGGACAGGACCGGTCAGGACACGCTGTCTCCCGCGCGTGGTTATGGTCGGTCCATGGGCGGCCCCGACGCATTCCATCCCGACTTGTCCGGAACCGAGCCGGTTCGCAATCAAGTGCGCCATATCCGCGCCGGTGACCTCGACGGCGGCACCGGTCAGACCGACGGCATGCAGCGCTTCGCCGCGATCAGCGGCGCGACGGTCGGGGCGGAAAAGCTGTGGATGGGCGAGACCCACGTCGGGCCCGGCGTGGCGTCGGCCAACCATCACCACGGGGAGTCGGAGACCGCCATCTTCGTGCGCAGCGGGCACCCGCAGTTCGTCTTCCACGACGGTGTGGACGAAGTGCGAATCAGCACCGCGCCGGGCGACTACATCTTCGTGCCGCCGCATCTGCCGCACCGCGAGGAGAACCCCGACCTGGAGGAGCCGGCCGTCGTCGTGATCTCGCGCAGCACGCAGGAGGCCATCGTGGTCAATCTGGAGCGGCTGTATCCGCTGTGAGCCTCGACGACATCACCGAAGACCACGGACGGCCGCGCAGTGAGCAGTCCCGCTCGGCGGTCGTCCGCGCGACGTCGGAGTTGTTGCACGAGTTCGGTCTGCGGGCCATGACCACCGAGCAGATAGCGGCCCGCAGCGGCGCCAGTAAGGCCACGATCTACAAGTGGTGGCCCAACAAGTACGGCGTGGCGATCGACGCGTTCTTCTCGGAGCTGCAAGCCGACTCCCCCGACCCCGACACCGGTTCGGCCCGAACGGATTTCACGGTCTGGCTGCGGGGACTGTGCCGCTTCTATTCCGGCCCCAGCGGGCGGGTGTTCGCGCAACTGTTCGGGGAAGCGCAATTCGACCCCGAGGTCGCCACCGCTCTGCGTGACGGTCTGATCCGCTCGCGCCGTGCCGCGCTCGAATCCATCTGGGAGCGCGGGGTGGCCCGCGACGAGCTACGCGGCGATATCGATGCCGGGGTCGCGATCGACCTGATCATCGGACCCGCCCTGTACCGGTTGATGGCCGGCCACGCGGAACTGGATGACACCGCCGCCGATGCGATCGTCGACGCGGCGTTGCGCGGGCTGTCCCGGTGAGCCAGTTCACCGGCGCGGATGGGACTAATCGCCACAGCGCGGGCGCTATACATTTCGAAACTGTACGTTCAGTTTTGAAGGAGTCCTCATGACACTCACCATCCGTCTCGCCGCCGGCCTCGTGGCCGCGGGCATCGCGGGCGCGGTCCTCTCCGCTCCGGTTGCCGCGGCGGCCGACGATCCGCACATGGTCTGCACCGTCGTCAGCGATGGCAACAGCCAATGCGAGACACCGGGCAACGCCCAGCTCACCGCCTCACCACAGGATGTGCCGTACCCGACGCTATATCCGTTTCTGCTCGGCGGCGGACTGATCTTTCACGACGGATCCGGCCACGGAATGCGTTGATCAGACCTCGGTGGTGAACGGGGTCAGCGACCCCTCCCGCGCGGACAGGACCGGTCAGGACACGCTGTAGGGCATGCCATCGCGCAGCGTCTGGATGATCTCCTCCATCCGCGCACGGGAGCGCGCCCAACCCTTCACCTTCTCGCGGCCGATTTCCTCACCGTCTCGCGTCGTGATGATCGTCCACGGCACCCCGCACCATTTGGCCAACAGCCAGAACGGCCACATCACCATGAACGGCAGCACGATGAGGAAGATCAGCGCGTCGAGGGTGGCGAAGCCGGTCTCCCAGGGGATCGTCTTCCACCACCAGCGACGCACCGACCAGCTGGACCCGTCAGGGTCGGTCACCGTCAGCTGAGACATCGTCACCTCCGATTCGTTGCCCGCAGCGTACGGTTTTGTTCCATGGCGACGGGCGATTCCCGCACAGTACGAAGCTTTTGCCGGGTGTGCCCGTCGGTGTGCGGCATCCTCGTCGAGATCGACGATGAGCAGGTGGTGGCCGTCCACGGCGACCGGGACAATCCCTTCTCCGGTGGCTACACCTGCCCGAAGGGCCGCGCGCTGCCGCTGATCCACCACCATCCGGACCGACTCGAGCGGCCGATGATGCGCGACGGCGGGCAGCTGACCGAAACCAGCTGGGAGGCTTGCCTCGACGATCTCGGCGCCCGATTGCGCGACATCATCGCCGAGCACGGTCCGGCGGCGGTCGCCGTCAACTTCGGCACCGGCATCGGGATGGACGCCGCCGGCTACCGCACCGCCGAGGCACTGCACCGCGCGATCGGCACGCCCGCGAAATTCAGCCCACTGACGATCGATGGCACCGCCAAGGTTCTGATCGCGGAGCTGATGGGCGGCTCGGCCGGCCTCACCGGGCGCCCCGACTACGAGAATGCCGAACTCGTCATACTGATCGGCAGTAATCCTGTTGTCTCCCATGGCCATACCGTCGGCATGCCGAATCCTCGCGGGGTGTTTCGCGACCTCGCCGCCCGGGCTCAGCTCTGGGTCGTCGATCCCCGCCGCACCGAGACCGCCCGGTTGGCGACCCGCCATCTCGCGCCGCGACCGGGCACCGATTACGCGGTGCTGGCCTACCTGGTGCGCGAAATACTGCGCGACGGTGCCGATCCGGACGTCGCCGTCCAGGACCTCGACCTGCTGGCCTCCGCCGTCGAACCGTTCACCCGCGAGCATGCCGCCGAACTCGCTGACGCCGACCCTGCCGATCTCGACGATCTGCTGGCCGCCGTCCGCAGGGCCGGGCACATCGCGATCGACACCGGTACCGGCGTCACCATGTCGGCCAGTGCCAATGTGACGCAATGGTTTTCGTGGGCGCTGCTGATCCTGACCGGGTCGATGAACGTGCCCGGCGGTGAGTGGTTCCATCCCGGCTACGGCTATCAGCTGGAGATGTTCGAGCTGCCGATCGCGCCGCCGGAGGGCAAAACCCGACCGGGACCGCGCAGCCGGCCGGAGACGAAGGCCTTCATGCGGGAATGGCCCTGTGCCACACTGCCCGACGAGATCGAGGCCGGTAACATTCGCGCGCTGCTCAACCTCGGCGGCAGCCTGCTCACCGGTTTCCCCGCCACCGATACCCTGCGCCCGGCACTGGCCAAGCTCGAGGTGTTGGCCACCACCGAGATTCTGCCCACCGAGACGACCGCGCTGTCCACCCACGTCCTGCCGACCAAAGGCCAACTCGAGCGGCCCGACGTCACGTTGTGGGATTTCATGAGCCCGCGGATCTCCGCGCAGCACACCCCGGCGATGATCGCCCCGATCGGCGACCGCCGCTCGATGTGGTGGGTGCTCGCCGAGATCGGCACCCGGCTCGGTCACGACATCGCCGACACCGCCATGACCGACGAACAGATGTTGGCCACGCTCAACGGTGGCGGCCGCACGAGCTACGAGGGTCTGGTCGCCACCGGCTGGGCGCAGGCCGAGCGGGAGCTACCCGCGGCATGGATGCAACGCCACGTCGAGCGTCTCGGCGGCTGGCGCCTGGCGCCGCAGCTCCTGATCGACCAGTTGCACGGCCTGCGTCACACGACCGGGCCGGTGTTGGTTCCGCGCCGCCAATTGCGAAGAGTCAATGCGCAATTGGAGTATCTCGGCGAGCAGCCCGAGATACTGCTGAGCCCGCAGGACGCCGCGGCCGCCGGTATCGCCGACAACCAGAAGCTGGTGGTGCGCACCGAATACGGTGAAGTCACCGGGATCGCGAAACTGGACCCGTCGGTGCGCAGCGGCGTGGTGTCGGTGCCGCACGCGCACGTCGGCGCCAACGTCAACCTGCTGACGAGCAAAGACGACCTGGATCCGGCGACCGGGATGACCCGCTATTCAGGGGTGCCGGTCAGCCTGCACCCGGCCTGACCTCAGTCGTCCTCGAGCTGAGCCAGAACCTCGTCGGGGATGTCGGCATTGGTGTAGACGTCCTGCACGTCGTCGCTGTCCTCCAGCGCGTCGACGAGCTTCATGATCTTGCGGGCGCCTTCGGCGTCCAGCGGCACCGTGACCGATGCCTGGAATCCGGCCTCCGCGGAGTCGTAGTCGATGCCGGCGTCCACCAGCGCGGTGCGCACGGCGACCAGATCGGTCGGCTCGGAGATCACCTCGAAGCTGTCGCCGAGGTCGTTGACCTCTTCGGCGCCGGCATCCAGGACGGCGAGCAGCACGTCGTCCTCGGACAGGTCGTTCTTCTCCAGCGTGACCACGCCCTTGCGGGAGAACAGGTAGGCCACCGAGCCGGGGTCGGCCATGTTGCCGCCGTTGCGGGTCATCGCGACCCGGACCTCGCCGGCCGCACGGTTGCGGTTGTCGGTCAGGCATTCGATCAGCACGGCGACACCGTTGGGCCCGTAGCCCTCGTAGGTGATGTTCTGCCAGTCCGCGCCGCCGGCTTCCTCGCCACCGCCACGCTTGCGGGCGCGCTCGATGTTGTCGTTGGGGACCGAGGACTTCTTGGCCTTCTGGATGGCGTCGTACAGGGTGGGGTTACCGGCCGGGTCGCCGCCGCCGACGCGCGCCGCGACCTCGATGTTCTTGATGAGCTTGGCGAACATCTTGCCGCGCTTGGCGTCGATGACGGCCTTCTTGTGCTTGGTGGTAGCCCACTTGGAATGGCCGCTCATCGGGTTCTTCTCCGTACTGTCCGTTCTGCCGTAACCCGATGAGTCTACTGGCCGGTGGCCACGGTCGAGCTATCCGTCCAGGCTGCGGCCCTTCCGCCCGCCCAGCGCGAGGCGGGCGATCAGATCGAGCAGGTAGCCGACGACGCCGATCACCAGCACAACGGCGACGACCTGGTCATAGGCCAGCTGGTCCCGGGCGTTGAGAATCTGGTAGCCCAGGCCTGAACGCACGCCGAGCATCTCCGCGGGCACCAGAACCACCCAGGCGATGCCGAGAGCCAACCGCAGGCCGGTCTGGATGTGGCCGCGGACGGCCGGCAGAACGACTGCGGTGAGCAGTTCGGTGCGGGTGGCATGGAACGACCGGGCGACGTGGAGGAAGCCGGGTTCGATCGCGTGCACACCCGCCACGGTGTTGAGCAGGATCGGCCACACTGCTGCCGCCGCGATGAGGAAGATCACCGGCTGGTTGCCGATACCGAACACGGCCAGCGCGATCGGCGTCCACGACAGCGGCGAGATCATCCGCAGGAACTGTACGAGCGGGGTGGCCGCCCGTTCGACGGTGGTGTTGAGCCCGATCAGTAGCCCCGCTGGGATACCGACGACGGCGGCGACCAGCAGGCCGACCACCAGGCGATAGAGGCTATAGCCGGTGTCGGACAACAGCACCCCGCGACTGAGCAGGTCCCCGATGGCCGGCAGCGCCTTCTGCGGTGCGGTCTGGCGCAGCAGCGACGTCGGTTCAGCCAGCACCGAGGTGGCCAGCCACCACAGACCGACCGCGATCGTGACAGCCGCCAGTGGCGGCCACACCCGGCTCCACCAGGACCGGCGGCCCGAACTGCGCAGGGAGACGGAGCTGTCGACGAGCGGGTCGCGCGGGCCGGCCTCGGTTGTGGTCATAGCGGTTGCACCTCTTCAATTCTGGTGAGGTCTGTGGGCAGGCCGAAGGCGGCCGGCCCGCCGTGGGAGTACAGGGAGTGACGGACGAACTGGTCGTCGATCAGATCGGTGTGAACTTGAGCGGGGTCAAGTCGCTCGAGGAAGCGCCGGTCGCCGTCGACGACGGTCTCGCCCATCGCTTCCAACAGGCGCTGGGTGAAGCTGGGAAAGGGGAAGGGCTGGAAGCCGAGTCGTTGCGGCTGCCAGTCCGGATGGGTGAACTCATACGGCGGCTTGGGATAGGTCAGTGCCGTCTGTACTGCGGGCAGTGGCTGCGGGAGGTAGCGACCGGCAAGGGCGGCCGCAGCAGCTTTGCGGTCACCGTTGATGCGCGACTGTGCTGCCACGACCGCGTCGGTGACGGCTTGCACCGCGACCGGATTCTTGGCGATCACGTCGTCGCGGGTGATCAGCACGCAGCAGGCATGATCTCGCCACACATCGCCCAGGAAGGTGTGGATGCGGCCGATCTTCTTGATCTGAGCCATCGCGTTGAACGGGTCGGCGACGACGTATCCGGCGATGGACCCGTTGGCCAGACCCGGCACCATGTCCGAGGGGCTCATCACGATCAGTTCGACGGTGCGGTCGGTCTTGGATGCATTGCGGCGCACCACCGGCCGTATTCCGTTGGCCCGCAACAGCTGTTGTAAGACGATGTTGTGTATCGACCACCACCCCGGGATGCCGACCTGTTTTCCCGCGAGGTCGGACAGGTCGTGGATGTTCGGCGCCACGGTCAGCGCCGAGCCGTTGGTGTGATTCCAGCCGAGGATCCGCACTCCCCCGCCGAGCCCGTAGCGCAGTTGCACCGCCATCGGCATCAGCAGGTGCACGACGTCAACCTGACGGCTGATGAACGCTTCGGCCAGCGAGGCCCAGCTGCGAAAGAGCACCGGTTTGGCGGAGCTGACCACACCGGCCGGATACAACGCTGCGCTGTGCGCGATCAGAAGTGGTGCGGCGTCGGTGATCGGCAGATAGCCGACACGCAATTGCCCGCTCAGATTGGCGGCGTTGCTGGTGGCGCTGCGGGACAGATCCCCGATCCCGACCAGACCACCGGCGGCTGCCAGCCCGGCAGCGCCGGCCAGCAGCTGCCGCCGTGAAAGTCCGGTCACCGCAGGGCTTCCGCGGTCTGCCGGTAGCGGTCCAGGATCTCCCGGCGAACCTCGGCGGTCGCGTCCGGAGTGGCGGCACCGCTCAGGTGCCACCGGCCGTGCACGGCTCCATCGGAACCCAGCAGCACCACCCGGTCGGCAAGGCCGAGCGCCTCGTCGACATCGTGGGTGACGAGCACGACGGTGACCGTGAGGGTTGCCGCAACGTCGGCCAGCCAGCGCTGCAGATCGTCTCGGGTGGCCGGGTCCAACGCGCTGAAGGGTTCGTCCAGCAGGAGCAGCACCGGGTTGGTGGCGACGGCACGCAGGATTGCCACCCGCTGGGCCTGGCCGCCCGACAGCTGGTCGGGGTAGCGCGACGCCAACGAGTCGATACCGAAGCGCTCTAGCAGCCGGGCCACGTGCTCGTCGTCGAAGGCATCCCGGTGAGCAGCGAATCGCTTTGCAAACGCGACGTTTTCGGCCACCGTCAACCACGGCATGAGTAGGGGCTGTTGGAAGACCACCCCGGTGCGGGGCCGGCCGCCGTCGGTGGACCAGCTGATGTCCCCGGCCGAGAGTGTGTCGAGTCCGGCGAGCACCCGCAGCAGGGTGGACTTTCCACTACCGCTTCGACCGAGCACAGCCAGGAATTCGCCCTCCTCGATACTCAGATCGATATCGCGCAGCGCGACCGCCGCCCCGAACCGCTTGATGCCGGCCCTTATTCGTACCGACTCAGTTCCCACCGCAATTGTCCTTCCGAAGGTGATTGAACGGGCAGGAAAGCCGCTTCCCGGAACCGTCGATTGGCACTGCTGCCGCGCGCGTAGCCGGCGCCACCGACCAAGGTGGATTCCAGCCGGGTCGCGGCGAGCGCGGCGCCGGCCGCGTCGAGTCGCAATCGGATCAGAGCCGCGATGCCCACTCGCGCCGGCTTATGCGCGAACTCGTAGAGTCGCGCGCGCAGTGCACCGCTGTGCTCGCCGAGCGCGGTGAGATCGTCGGTGAACTGGTCGGCCAGCACACCGCCGGCGCGATCCGCACCGGCGAGGGCCGCGCGAGTTACGCCGACACAGAACGCCGTCTGCGCCAACAGGAAAGCCGGTCGGATGCCTGCGCAGAATCCGGCCAGGTCGGAGCTGATGATCTGGTCCGGACCGACTCTCACGTCCTGGAACTGCAGTGAACTCGAGACCGTCGCGTTCAGCGCCATCAAGGCCGGTGGCAGGTCGACGGTGACACCCCGGGCGCTGGCGTCGACGGCCACCACGTAGCTGGTGCCCGACTCGTCGCGGGCGGGCAGCACGATCACCGCATCGTCGAACAGGTTGGAGGCCCAGCGAATCGGTCCGTTGATCGCCAGGCCGTCACCAGCCCGACGGGCCATCACCGGCACCTGACCGAGGCCGGCTACCTGCTTGAGGCCGGTGGCCATGGCCGTGACGCCGACGCGAGCACCGGTCCGCACCTCGTCGAGATACCTGTCGCGAAGGGGTGGGGAGCCGTGGCCCAGATAGGTCAGCGCCATGACGTGCGCCCAGGCACTGAACGCGACAGTCAGACTCTCCGTGGCTATTTCGTCGATGAGTCCGGCGATGTCGGGCAGCCCGGCATCGGACAACGCGGAGTCGAACAAACCGGCCCGACCGAGCTCGGCGATATCGGCCCGCACGTCGGCGCCCTCCTCATCCAACACGGCGGCGCGCCGCGCCACCCATTGGACCGCCGTGGCCACCGCCGCCCGGCGGTCAGCCACCAACGTTGTCACCGACGATCCTCATCGAGGCGGTGCAGCCGGTCGATCGGCGTCGAGACGGCGTCGCGAGCACGGCGCACCGCCTCCTCGTCCGGTGCGTTGTAGAAGCAGAGGCATTTGTCCATGTCCTCGCGCACATAGGTGCGCAGGAAACTCACCTCGGGCACGTCGGCGTAGCGGGGTGCATTGGCCTTCTTGCGGGCAAGGTAAGAATCCATGTCGAGCTCGGCGGGAAGATCCCACTCGGCCAGGTAGCCCGCCGCGGGGCGGACCGCTTTGAGGTCCTCGAGCGCGGCACCCACCAACCGGACCTGGTGCGGCCCGGTGATCTCGGCGCCGCCCAGCGCGGCGGAATCCAGGGTCGGCGCCTCGTTCTCGAACTCCGCCACCGCGAATATCCGCTGTGCGGTGGTGATCTGGACCTCGATCAGCTCGCCGCCGAGGCGGTGCGTGAGGGCGTCAATCTCTTTGAGGACGTGGTCTGTGTCGGACTCCACAGCATTGATCTCGTAGAGATGAAGGGGCACGGTGGCTCTTTTCGTCGTCGTCGTGAGTGCACCGACGACGCTTCCACGGACAGACCGGTCTGTCTATTGGCCCGGCTGGGCTACCCTGCTGCTATGAGTTCGACCGTGAAGACCTCCGCAGCCGGGCCGCTGCAGGCCGAGCCGAGTTCACGGCCGGCAGATCGATTGCTGCGGACTGCGGCGAAACTGTTTGCATCACAAGGCATTCGGGCGGTCGGAATCGATCAGATATTGCGTGAAGCCGGGGTCGCCAAAGCCAGTCTCTACAGTACCTACGGGTCCAAAGACGCTCTGGTGCTGGCCTACCTGACCGATTTGGATCAGGCTGATCGCAACCGCTGGCTGCAGGCGGCTGCAGAACTGACCGATCCGGTCGCCAAGGTGCTGCTGTTCTTCGATCTGGCCGCCAGGGCCGCCAGCGCGCGGGACTTCCGCGGCTGCCTCTACGCCAACGCCGCAACCGAGTTTCCCGGCGTGGACTTCGAACCAGTTGTCGCGCACCGCCGTTGGCTGGTCCGGACTATCTCCGCGCTGCTGACCGACGCGGGTGCGCGCGATCCCGACGAGTTGGCCAGGCAGATCCAGCTGCTCTACGACGGCGCACTCGTGGGCTCCAAGATCTCGCGGTCCACCGAGCCCATCACGCAGGCGCGGGCCTGGGCCGCAGAGCGGATCGCTGGGACTTCCTAATCCAGGTCGCCGTCGACATAGCGCTGCACGTTCGGTGCGACTGCGGCGACGATGTCGTCGTCGCTCATCGACGCCAGCGGTTCGATCTGCCATATGTAGCGCATCATCGCCAAGCCCATGATCTGCGACGAGATCAACCCGCTACGCCTCATCCGGTCCGCCTCGTCGACACCTAGCTGAGACACGCCCATCAGTTGACCCTCGACCACTCTGCGCAGCTTCTCGCGGGTACTCGGCTCGTGCGCGGCGGTCTGCAGCACCGCCCGCAACACCGGGCCGATCTCGTCATCGGCCCACGCGCCCAGCATCAACCGCAGCAGCGCGGTCCCGAGCTGTGGCACCGGTGTCGTCCAGGTCTTCGCGACGTCGGCCAGCCAGCGTTGCGGCGGATCGGTGGCCGCATCCAGCAGGCCTTCCTTGGAACCGAAGTAGTGGTAGACCAGTGCCGGGTCGACGTCGGCGGCTCGGGCCACCGCCCGGATCGTGGTGCCTGCCGACCCATGCTGAGCGAACTCGGCGCGCGCGGCGTCGACAATCCGGCCGGCCAGCACCCCCTTCTCGTCTCTGGGTCCCGGCGCCGTGACTTTCTTCGCCATCCGCATCACCTCAAGGGTTTCATATTGCGTTGAGACTAGTTTCATCGTAGCGTGAAACTAGTCTCAAGAGGACGTGAAAAAGGATCGGGATGACAATCACCAGCGTTTCAGGCATCGAACCGGGTCAGCGCACACTCAATGGGCCACAGACGACCGGCCGGGACTACCGCAACCTGAGCACGCCGGACCACCGCATCACCACCGACATCAACATCGCGGTCCCGATGCGCGACGGTGTCATGCTGCTCGCCGACGTCCACCGCCCCGAGACTAACGGCCGCTTCCCCGCGCTGATCGCCGCATCGCCCTATCCGCGCCAGATCCAGGACCTCGGCGCCCCAGCCGGCTTCATCGAGGCCGGCGCCACCGACTTCTGGGTGCCGCGCGGCTACACCCACGTCATCGCCAACCTGCGCGGCACCGGCGGATCCGGCGGCACCTTCGGGTTCTTCGACTCCCAAGAACGCCGCGACCTATACGACCTCGTCGAATGGGTGGCGGCGCAACCCTGGTGCGACGGGAACGTCGGGATGATCGGTATCAGCTACTTCGCGATGACCCAGCTCGAGGCCGCCGTCGAACGGCCGCCGCATCTCAAGGCGATCTTCCCGGTGGCCGTCACCGCAGACCTCTACGAGGCCGCCATGCACCACGGCCTGTTCAGTGCGTCGTTCGTGACGCCGTTCCTGTCGATGCTCGGACTCACCGCCGCCCGCAGCGACACGTTCTGGCACAGCCGACCGCTGGGAGCGGCACGCTGGGTCCTCAACACCCCGCGGGTGCACCACAAGTTCGCGACGATGAACGGCGAGGCGGCCGTGACGATGATGCGCGGGCTGCTCAAACTTCCGCACGACCCGCACCCCTGGGACGAGCTGTGGCTCGACGCGGCGGTCAAGCACCCCACCCGCGACGCGTGGTGGGACGAACGCAACCTGCTGCCACTACTCGAAAAAGTCGACATCCCGGCCTATTTGGGCTGCGACTGGCAGAACGTACCGTTGCACCTGCCCTCGACGTTCACCACCTACGCCGGGCTGACCAACAGCCCCTGCGTGCGCATCGGCATGCTCGACGAGTACGGCCTGACCTGGCCGTGGGAAAGCCTGCACATCGAAGCGCTGGCCTGGTACGACCATTGGCTCAAAGGCCGAGACACCGGGATCCTCGACGGCCCGGCGGTTCGTTACGTCCTACCCGGCACCGGCGAGTGGCGCACGAGCGAATCCTGGCCGCCGGCAAGCACCGTCCGCGAGTTGGCACTGCGCGCCGACGGCACCCTCGACGATGACGAAGGCACCCCCGGCGCGCGCGACTTCATGGCGCTCGGCGGTGGGCTGGGCCGGGCCAAACCCAGTTCGATCGATCCCCCCTCCGCGCTGACCTGGATCAGCGAACCACTGACCGCGGCGATCGACGTCGTCGGCAACATCGAGTTGCGGTTGACCGCCGCCGCCACCGCCGCCGACACCGCGTGGATCGTCACGCTCTCCGACGTCTCCCCCGACGGCGAGACGGAACCGGTGACCGCCGGCTGGCTGCGGGCCGGCCTGCGCGAGGTGGACGATGCCGCCAGCCGGCCAGGCGCACCGATCCTGCCGTGTCGTCATCCGCAGGCAGTACCCGTCGGTGACGACGTCGAGTACCGAATCCCCCTGGTCCCCAACGCCCGTCGCTTCGACTCGGGTCACCGCATCCAGATCACGATCACCAGTGACGACCAAGACCCGGACACCCCGGCGATCATGAACTTCCGGCATGCCGGCGTCGGCACCAGCAGCCTCAACACCGTGCGGTCGTCCTCGCGGCTGGCGCTGCCCGTCCTCACCTGACCCGGTGCGATCATGGACGCCATGGACCAGGCAACATACGACAAGGGACGACAGATCCGCGCCGCGGTGCTCGGCGAGGAGTACGTCGCCGACGCCGAGCGGCAGGCCGACGACTTCAGCAAACCGCTGCAGGATCTGCTGACCGAGTATTGCTGGGGTGCGGTGTGGGGCCGTGAGGAGCTGCCGCTGAAAACCCGCAGCATGCTCAATCTGGCGATGATCTCGGTACTGAACCGCCCCCACGAACTGAAAACTCATGTGCGCGGGGCACTCACCAACGGGGTCACCCGCGAGGAGATTCGCGAGATCCTGCTGCAGGTGGCGATCTACGCCGGGGCGCCCGCAGCCGTCGACGGCTTCCGGGTCGCCCGAGATGCCTTCGCCGAACTCGACGCTTCGTGAGCCACCCCATGAACCTCGGCTTCATCGGCCTGGGCAACATGGGCTTGCCGATGGCCACTCGCCTGATCGAGGCCGGCCACCCGCTGGTGGTATTCGATACCCGCCCGGGGATCGTCGCCGCGGCGGTCGATCTGGGCGCCCAGGCCGCGTCGTCCCCGCGCGACGTCGCCGACCGCGCCGAGACCGTACTGGCGAGCCTGCCGTCGGTGCAGGCCTCCCGTGATGTGGCGGTTGGCGCGGACGGAGTGATCGAAGGACGCCGCGTCGAACGGTTCGTCGACCTGTCCACCGTCGGCAGCACCGCCGCTCAGCAGATTCAGGCACAGCTGACCGAGCGCGGTATCGCGATGCTCGACAGCCCGGTCAGCGGTGGTGTCGGCGGTGCCGCCAAAGGGACGCTGGCGCTGATGGTTTCGGGCCCGCGCGACGAGTTCGAGATCGTCGAGCCGATCCTGGCCCGGCTGGGCACGCCGTTTTTCGTCGACACCAAACCCGGTGCGGGCCAGACGATGAAGCTGGTGAACAACCTGCTGGCCGCCACCGCGCTGGCCGCCACCTCGGAGGTGGTGGTGATGGGCGTCAAGGCCGGGCTGGACCCGTCGGTGATGATCGAGGTGATCAACGCCGGGTCGGGAGCCACCAACGCCAGCCGCGACAAGTTCCCCAAGTCGATTCTGCCGCGCAGCTTCGACTACGGGTTCGCCACCGGTTTGATGGTGAAGGACGTCCGGCTCTATCTGGAGGAGGCCGAGGCGCTCGGGCTACCCACGGAGGTGGCCGCGGCCGTCGGGCGATTGTGGGAGCTGGTCATGCGCGAAGAGGGGCCTGAATCCGACTTCACCGCAGCGATCAAGCCCATCGAGGCGGCTGCGGGTGTGATTGTGGAGCCGCGGAACTAGACTTCGAATCACCTTGGCGTTAAGGCTGGTTCAGCCTCCCACAGGCCCCATACTCTGCGGCAGTGAGTTCACCCCGGCGACAGCCGGCAGCCGTTGCGCTGCGCGGAGTCGGCCGAGTATTCGGACCGCGCACCGTACTGCGCGACATCACGCTCGACATCGCACCAGGTGAGATGATCGCCCTGCTCGGAGCGTCGGGCAGCGGCAAGTCAACATTGCTGCGCCTGGTCGCCGGGCTGGACCAGCCCACGAACGGCCGGATCGAGATCGACGGGAAAACGGTGCGCGGCATCGACTCCCGATGTGCGGTGGTATTCCAGGAACCGCGCCTGCTCCCCTGGCGCACGCTGGCCGGCAATGTCGCATACGGCTTGCCCGCGGGCACGTCCCGATCCGACGGCCAGGCTGCCGTGCAGCATTGGCTGGAAGTGGTCGGCCTGCAGGGCTTCGAGAGCCATCGACCTCGCCAGGTCTCCGGCGGGATGGCCCAGCGTGCCGGACTGGCGCGCGCACTGGCACGCAGGCCCGGCGTGCTTCTGCTCGACGAGCCGCTGGCGGCACTGGACGCGCTGACCCGCATCCAGATGCAGGACCTGCTAGGCCAGGTGCGCCAAGAAGCCGGCGCGACAGCCGTTTTGGTGACCCACGACGTGGAAGAGGCGCTCGTGCTGGCAGACCGTGTCCTGGTACTGCGCTCCGACGGCAGCAACGGCGCAGGCATCGCGGTAGCCATCGACGTCACCGTACCCAAACCCAGGGATCGCACCGATCCCGCACTGGCCGCACTGCGCCACCGCTTGCTCGGCGAGCTGGGCCTTCGCGGCCGCGGCGTTTCGACCGATTCCCATCTGCAGGAGGCTCTGACATGAGAGTTCGTTGGCTGGCAGTTGTCGTGCTGAGCGCCGTGATCGCGGCGGCATCAGCGTGCAGCAGCAACAGCGGGCAGGCAACAGCGAAGGAAGTGCACCTCGACTACGCCTACTACAACCCGCTGAGCCTGGTGGTCCGGGACCAGAAGTTGTTGGAGAACAAGGGGTATCAGGTCACCTGGGTACTGTCGGCCGGCAGCAACAAGGCCAACGAAGGCCTGCGGTCCAATGCGCTCGACTTCGGCTCCACCGCGGGCGCAGCCGCACTGGTGGCCCGCGCCAACGGCTCGCCGATCAAGATCGTCGATGTCTACAGCAAGCCGGAGTGGACGGCACTCGTCGTCACCAAGGACTCCCCGATCACCTCGGTCGCCGAGCTCAAGGGCAAGAAGGTCGCCGTCACCAAGGGCACGGATCCCTACTTCTTCCTACTGCAGTCGCTGGCCACCGCGGGCTTGTCGCCGTCGGATGTCGAGATCGTCAACCTGCAGCACGCGGACGGCAAGACCGCACTGGAGCGCGGGGACGTCGACGCCTGGTCCGGTCTGGATCCGTTCATCGCCCAGACCGTGCTGGAGCGCGGGTCCCGATTGCTGTACCACAACGCCGATTTCAACAGCTTCGGCGTGCTGAACGCGCGCGAGGACGTCATCACCACCAAACCCGACACGGTGCAGGCGGTCGTCGATGCCTACGAACAGGCCCGCGGCTGGGCCAAGAGTCACCCCGACGAGTTGGCCGCACTGCTGGCCCGCGAGGCGAAGGTCTCTCCCGACGTCGCCAAGGACGAGTTGGCCCGGACCGACCTCAACATCGATCCCACCCCGGGCCCTGCGTTGCAGGCGGTGTTGACCAAGATTCTGCCGCTCGCGGTGGCCGACAACGACATCAAGTCGCAGCAGGAGGGTCAGAAGGCACTCGACACCATCATCGAGCCGAAGTTCGCCCAGCAACGGGCGCAATAATGGCCGGTGCGGCGGCGCTGCGGCGCACGCCCGTCATCATCGCCGGCGTGATCGTCCCGCTGGCACTGCTCGGCGTGTGGCAGCTCGTGGCGGATGCGCACGTGTTCTCTCCCAGCCAGTTACCCCCGCCCGTCGATGTGGCGCAAGCCTCGGTGGTGCTGCTCGGCAGTGGCCAACTCTGGGTGCATCTGCAGGCCAGCCTGGGCCGGGTGTTCCTGGGGTACGTGTCCGGAGCCGCGGCCGGGCTGGCACTCGGATCGCTGGTGGGATTGTCGGTCACGGTCCGTCGACTTCTCGGACCGACCGTCGGAGCCATCCGTACCGTGCCATCCCTGGCCTGGGTTCCGCTGCTGCTCTTATGGTTTGGCATCGGCGAGGAACCCAAGGTGCTGCTCGTCGCGATCGGCGCCTTCTTCCCCGTCTACACCACCACCGCCTCGGCGCTTGCGCACGTCGATCCGCACCTGCTCGAGGTCGGACGGGCCTACGGGCGGGGCGGCGCGAGGCTTCTGGGGACCATCTCGCTGCCCGCCGCCGCACCCGAGTTGATCAACGGTCTGCGCCTGGGACTGGCCAACGGATGGCTGTTCCTGGTCGCAGCCGAGCTGATCGCGTCGTCGAAGGGACTGGGCTTCCTGCTGATCGACAGCCAGAACACCGGCCGGACCGACGTGATGATCCTGGCGATCCTGCTGCTGGCGTTACTCGGAAAGCTCACCGACAGCGCGTTCCACGTCGCGGAAAACCGACTGGTCCTCCGGCGTAGGTGATCAGCTACAGCGCACGCCACCAGCTGATCGGTCGCTCCGCAGCGGGGTTACTCTGCCAGGCCGGGCGCCACAAACCCGCGGTCGATTTAGCGCCCTGATGCTCGAGTACTCGATGAATCCGACGAATCACCCAGTTGTGTGACATCACCACGACCTCCTACCACCGCGCCGCGCGCCGAGACCTCGAAGTATGGGCGTCTCGCCCGGCATAGCGGGACTGCCCAGATTGACGTCGTCTAAACGTCGCGCGACAAATTGGCGGGGTCAGCCACCGAAAAGCAGATATAACCCGGTGAATGTGTAGGCCACCATCGTCAGCATCATCGTCAGTTGTCCGGTGATCTGGTGACCGGACGGCAGCAGCCGGATCGCCGCATCATGCGCGGCGACCACCCCCGCGATATGGCCGGCCACCACGAAGCAGACCTTGAGGGTGGCCAGCACGCCCGGGTGAGCGGACAGGACATAACCGACCTCGACGTCGTGGAGCCCGAACAGCGCGATGACCGTCTGCTGCCCCTTCTCCACGAGGTACGAAAGATAGTGCGCGAACACATATCCGACGACGATCGGGATCAGCGAGTGGGCCATCTGCCCGGGCAGCTCGCGACGGCGCGCGCGGTCGATGCCTCCGGTGGCCTGCGCGGCGCCCCAGAAACTGAAACCGACCACGAGCACGAACACCAGGAGCCCGACACTGCGTGTCACGGCAGGGTTGACCCCGAGACCGTCGGCAAAGTTTCGCCAGTCCGGGCTCGCCGAGAAGCTGTCGAACGCAGTCGAACCCAGCAGAACCGCCAGCACGGCAAGCGTTCCCGGCCGCACGGGCAGTGTCCGCAGATGGTTGAACGGGTTGACCAAGGCCAACTCGCCGCTGTCGCGGTTGCGGCTGAACACCGCCAGCCGGGATGCCACCACGCTGTAGACGTCGAACGGGTCGGCGCGGGACAGCCAGCGTGGGCCGCACAGTAGCGCGCCGCCGAGCGCGATGACGACGTAGCACGCCAGCCAGATCTTGATCGCTGTCAGCGATCCCGGATTCGGGCTGGCCAGCTCCAGCCAGACGAATGCGAACAGTCCCACCGCGCCCGGCCAATACCCGAGCGCCTCCGGGTAGTGGCGCAGCGCGCCCGACGGCATCAGCCGAACAACGGTGCGTATCGGCGAGATCACCCGCCACACCGGACCGATGAGCACCGACAACGCCGGAACACCCACCCACAGCAGCACATAGAACGCGCCCGGTAGCGCGTTGCCACCATCCTGCGGCCCGATGACGCCGGCAACGACGACCCAGATCGCCAGCGCCAGAGCGACCCCGGCCACCAGGGCACGGGTGATCGGTGAATCGACCGCCGTCGTCAGCCAGTGCGGCAGCGGGCGGCCCGGCCGGTCAGGGTCGAATCGTGGTGTACGCCAGGCAAACGCCACCACCGCGAAGGTGAGCGTCAGCGCCCATGCCGCGCCGATCAGCGCGTAGGAATACGGAATCGGTAGATCGGTGGAGCCACCGAGGCCGTGTGCGAGCACCGCCACGGACGGCTGGGTCACGGCTGGACTTGAATGGTCGCCACCGTTCGGTCGAGGTGATGCAGTTCGACCGCGACGCTGCCCGGAACGCTGACGGTGAACGAAAATTCCTGGTCGGCGACGGGTTTGACCTCGAACTCGTGGTCGGGGGTGGAGTGCACGTGCAGTTCATCATCGGCGTCGCTGGTGACCCGCAATGTGATCGGCTGGTTCACTTTGGCGGTCAGCGTCGCGTTGGTGGGAGTGACTGCGCCTTTGGCGATGGTGATCTCGACGACCGGCCCGGCGGCCTGCGGCACCGGCGGTGTGGCCGAGCTGCACCCCACCGCGGTCGCCAGCACAGCGCTGACGGCAATCAGCTTGCCCACCTTCACTTTTCGTCCCCTTCAGAGTCGACGCCAGCCTCACCGCGACGGCGGTCGCGGATGGCGATGAACAACACCACACCCACCAAGACCACAGCCGGGGTCAGAGCCGGTAGTGCCAGCACGAGCGCATGGTGGGCGCCGTACGTGACGATCACACCTGCGGCCCCACCTTCGGTCGCGGCTCCTCGAGGCGCGCAGGCTCCTCTTCGGTCCGATTGATCCGGCCGCCGCCCCACGTCAGCGCGGCGATCAGGATCAGTGTGCAGATCAGCACCACCACACCCCCGGCGGCGAACAGCCACGACGGGTGGTCGAGGTTGCGCTCGCGCTGCAGGATGGTGATCTCCGGAACGAACGGGCGGGTGCTGTTCAGCTCCGCGGGCACTCCCGGCGCGTTGATGCCCGGGTCCTCCGGCAGATAGATCGGAACACCGGCCATCAGGGTCCCGTCCTGTACGCGCAGCAAGGTCTTCCACTGGCCCCAGATCGGAACCGGGCGCGTCGAGCGGTAATGGCCGGGGCCGACTCGCTCGAGCCGGTCGACGACCAGGCCCCGCTCATTGGCCAGCCCGCCCTGCCAGGACAGGATGGTGACCCACTCCGGGTTGTCGCTGACCAGACCCGGCGGGTTGATCCGCACGTCGGCGTTGACCATCCGCTCCCCCTGCGGACTCGGCAGATCAGTCAATGTGATTGTGGCGGTGTCATTTTGGGGAACCTCAGTGCGCAGCCCGGTGGCCACGGCACCGCCGATGGCCAGCACCGTCACCACCACGACGGTGATGCCGATCGCGGGTCTGGGCAGTCGCTGCCCGGTGAGGACGATCGACAGCAGCGCCCCGCACAGCCCCATCGTGACCGCGACGGGGATCGCGATCGCCAACGCTTCGGGCCACATGCTCGTCGGCCACGGATAGTGGTAGACCGCCCCGATCCACAACGACTCCAGCCAGAGCCCGACCGTGCCCACACCCAGGCCGGCCACGGCGCCGAACAGGATCGGGCGCTTGGCCAACGCGGTCAGGGCGAGGAGTTCGACCACCACCGCGCACCCGAGGTAGAGCGGGAACCAGCTGGTCGGTGCGCCCAGAACCGGGCCGACGACCAGTGCGACTCCGCCGCGCAGACCGATCGCCAGGAGTGCGGCGATGATGGCCGCCCCGCGGCCCAGCGTCAGTCTCGCGGCCACGAGCGCCATCGCCGCCGCGGCGCCGATCATCATCGGCTGCAGCACCAACCGGAACTGTTCGACACCGAAGTCGTATTCGATCTGGAAGACCGACAGACCGACCACCAGGCCGCCGAACGACAGGTATTGCAGGAACGTGACGAACCGGCTGTCCGCCGGCGCGTCGGCGCCCATCGCGCGGCGCCCCTCGTATTCGAGGTACAGCACAGCCACCAGGGACAGCCCGGCGCCGCCGATCAGCATCAGGTGCGTGGGTCCCCACAGCGTGACGTCTTGGCCGAAGATCCGGTGCCAGACGTCGTCGAGGGGGAAGCCGATCAAGGCGTACAGCCCGCAGCCGGCCATCAGCAGCCCGCCGACCGGGGCGTACCAGTGCCGGGTGATCCGCACGGCAGCCGAGCCGGGCTTGTCGTAGGGCAGGACGACCGCCAGGACTCCGGCGATGAACAGCAGGAACAGTCCGAACAGGATGAAGTAGTGCGCCGGGTTGGCCAGCGGTCCGGGGTCGCGACCCTTACCGATGTGCAGGCTCACGTCCCAGATGAACCCGAACAATGCACAGATCAACGTCGCGGAGAACAGCATGATGCTCAGCGCCACCCATGGCGGACGCTTGAACCTGTTGCCGCCGCGCTCGGCGATGTTGTTCAACCAGGTGATGCGCTTGGTGCGGTGCTGATAACCGATCCACAGCAGCACAGCGGTCACGATTGCCGCAACCACAGACAAGCCGATCACCTGATCCAGCGCCGCGCCACCGCCCTCGGATGCCGCCGCCAGAATCGTCGTACGTTCCCCACCGATCATCGTTGATCCACTCCGCCGTCGAAGTCATGCCGGTATCGGCCTGAAACTGTCCGCCGGAATACCCGGTACCGGCGGTCTCTACACGGAGTTTTTCATGCCCTCAGGCGCGGCGGGCGACCACGTCCACAAACAGCTTGTGCACCCGCCTGTCACCAGTCATTTCGGGGTGAAATGCGGTGGCGAGCACCCGGCCCTGCCGAACCGCGACGATGTGGTCCCCTGCGCGCGCCAGGACCTGCACGTCCGGCCCGACCCGCTCCACCCATGGCGCCCGGATGAACACCGCGTGCGCGGGGCCGTCGAGGCCCTCGAAGTCGATGTCCCCCTCGAAGGAATCGACCTGTCGGCCGAACGCGTTGCGCCGCACGGTCATATCGATGCCACCGAGAGGAACCGCCTCGCGCCCCTCGGCGCCGGCATCGAGGATCTCGGTGGCCAGCAGGATCATGCCCGCACACGAACCGTAGGCCGGCATGCCGTCGGCCAGCCGCGTGCGCAGCGGCTCCAGCAGCTCGAATTCGCGCAGCAGGTGGCTCATGGTGGTCGACTCGCCACCGGGGATGACCAGGGCGTCGACGGCGTCGAGCTCGCTCGCGCGGCGCACGGTCGAGGCTTCGGCGCCGGCCTCACGCAGGGCGGCCAGGTGTTCGCGGGTGTCGCCTTGCAGGGCCAGCACGCCGACGTGGACCGGAGCCGCCAGGCCGGCGACATCGGACGGCGTCACGGCCCGGCGTACCCGCGCTTGTAGCGGGTCAGCCCCTCCTGCATGACCGCCGCGACCATCTCGCCGTACTGGTTGAAAATCTTGCCCTGGGTCAGCGACCGGCCACCGCACGACGACGGCGAGGACTGGTCATAGAGAAGCCACTCGTCGGCGCGGAATGGCCGCATGAACCACATGGCGTGGTCCAACGAGGCGACCATCAGGTGCTTGCGTTCCTCGACGTGGTTGACCTGCGCCGAGCCGAGCAGCGTGAGGTCGCTCATGTAGGCCAACGCGCAGATGTGCAACACCGAATCGTCGGGCAGCGGGTCCTTGTGCTTGAACCACACCTGCTGCTGAGAAGCCTTGCCGGGCAGCCGGGTCACCTGGTCGCGCGGGACCATCCGGACGTCCCACTCCTCGAACTGCGCGAATCCCGCCTCGTCGAACACACCGCCCTTGGAGATGAAGCCGGGCAGGTCGTCGGGCGGCGGCGCGGCGGGCATCTCGTCCTGGTGCTCGATGCCGCTCTGGTCGGTCTGGAACGACGCCGACATCGAGAAGATGGTCTCGCCGTGCTGGACGGCGTTGACCCGCCGGGTGACGAAGGAGCCGCCGTCACGCAGCGCCTCGACGAGATACACCGCCGGAGCGGTGGCGTCGCCGGGCCGCAGGAAATACCCGTGCAGCGAGTGCACCTGGAACTTGGGGTCGACGGTACGCACCGCCGACACCAGCGACTGGCCGGCCACGTGACCGCCGAATGTGCGCTGCAGGAAACCGGATTCGGGACTGAACACCCGGCCGCGGTAGATGTTGACCTCGAGCTGTTCCAGATCGAGGATCTCTTCGATTGCCACGGGGTTTACCAGCCGCGCTGAGCGAGTCGGTGCGGCTCCGCGATCTCCTCCACGTTGATTCCGACCATGGGCTCACCCAGACCCCTCGACACCCGCGCCAGAACATCGGGGTCGTCGTAGAACGTGGTGGCCTTGACGATGGCGGCCGCCCGCACGGCGGGGTCGCCGGACTTGAAGATTCCGGAGCCGACGAACACACCTTCGGCGCCGAGCTGCATCATCATCGCGGCGTCGGCGGGAGTGGCGATGCCGCCTGCGGTGAACAGCGTCACCGGCAGCTTGCCTGCCCGGGCGACCTCGACGACGAGGTCATACGGCGCCTGCATGTCCTTGGCGGCGACGTAGAGTTCGTCCTCCGACAGCGACGACAGCCGGCGGATCTCGGCGCCGATCGCGCGCATGTGGGTGGTGGCGTTGGAGACGTCGCCGGTGCCGGCCTCGCCCTTGGAGCGAATCATCGCCGCGCCTTCGGTGATGCGGCGCAGCGCCTCGCCCAGGTTGGTCGCACCGCAGACGAACGGCACGGTGAACTTCCACTTGTCGATGTGGTGGGTGTAGTCGGCCGGGGTCAGCACCTCGGACTCGTCGACGTAGTCCACCCCGAGGCTCTGCAGGATCTGTGCCTCGACGAAATGCCCGATGCGCGCCTTGGCCATCACCGGGATGGTGACCGCGGCGATGATGCCCTCGATCAGGTCGGGGTCGCTCATCCGGGCCACGCCGCCCTGGGCGCGGATGTCGGCCGGGACGCGTTCGAGCGCCATCACGGCCACTGCTCCGGCGCCTTCGGCGATGCGCGCCTGTTCAGGGGTGACGACATCCATGATGACGCCGCCCTTGAGCATCTCCGCCATGCCGCGCTTGACCCGAGCGGTACCCGTCTGCGCGCTGGCCGAGCCGTTGGATCCAGCCGCGTTAGCTCCGGTTTCCACTGTTAGTCCCTTCGTTTGATACGGATCCAGTCTAAAGGGCGATTCCAAACTGAATATTTCACCGGTGGGCAGGAGCGAAGCGACCCGGGAATCACCCTGCTCAGTGGATCGGGTGCAACTCTGCGCGCGGCCCGCCACGGCCGTCGGCCAGCGAGTTCGCCTCCTCGAGAAGCTCCCCGAGCTGCAGCGGATATACCCGCTGCCCGCTCGCGGCCAGCTCACCGATCGTGCTGGAGTCACACCATCTGTGGCCGTGAATGTACCGCAGTTCCAGCGGCGTCCGCCCGGCCGCGGTCGGTTCGAACCGGGCGGTGCGGTGCACGAAGTAGAACTCCTGGCTGGCGACGACGGTGCTGTTGAAATCGATGATCGACTCGCGCCGCCACACCGGCCCGACCATCGCGTCCGGGTCGACACGCAGTCCGGTCTCCTCGAGGATCTCCCGGACCGCGGCGTCGACCAGCCGTTCCCCGGGCAGCGCCTGCCCGCCGACGGTGAACCACCAGCGCGGCGCCTCCCCGCCGGTGAACGCGGGGTCGGATCCGCAGAACAACAACACGGCACCCTGCTCGTCGAGCAGCACCACCCGCGCCGAGGTGCGGCGATCAACCTGATCGGAAGCATCCGGGGTGGATTCGGGAACGCGCTCGGCGATCTCGAAGTAGGTCGGCAGCGGTGCCGTACCGGCCAGCCGCAACCACCGCACCGGACGCCGTTCCCGCAACGCCAGGGTGTCGCGCACGGCGTCGTTGTGGAACCGGCGGGCCAGCAGCACGCGGGCCTCGGCGTCGGCGAGCTCGGCCACCAGCGACACCGGCATGGAGATCGGATCGACCATCGCCAGCGCGGCGGACAGATCGTTCTCGGCGGCCTCGCGGCCGCTTCGGGGTGCGCGCTCGGCGGCATCGGCCAGCGCTGCGAGCCGCTTTCCTTCAGGTCGTCCGCGATAGCTGTCGGCGGCGACCGCGCGGGCCACCACCGCGCGCCGGGCCAGGGCCCCGTCGAGCGCCTGCCAGGACAGGTCGTAGCGGATGTGCAGACGGTTCAGCCGGCTGGCGGTCTGCAAGGCCAGCATTGCGCTGACCACCAGCACGAGGATCAGGATCGCGGTCAGCACCCAGTACAGCGGGGCAGGCACTTAGCTCGACCCCCGAGTCGCTTCGCTTCTGCCCGCCGAGCCCGCCACCTGAACTTTGATCCCGGCCCCTGCGACGGTTTCGTAGACCCGCATGATCTGGTCGGCCACCACCGGCCAGTCGTAGCGGCGCACCGCGACATTGGCCGCTTTCACGTACCGCGCGCGCAAGGCTTCGTCGTCGAGGAGCTCGATCAGCGCGTCGGCCATGGCAGCGGAGTCGTCGACAGCAACCAGCCGGCCGGCCTTGCCGTCGAGCAGCACCCGCCGGAACGCGTCGAGGTTGCTGGCCACCACCGGGGTGCCGGCGGCCATCGCTTCGACCAGCACGATGCCGAAGCTCTCACCGCCGGTGTGCGGCGCGCAGTAGACGTCGGCGCTGCGCAGTGCGGCCGCCTTCTCGGCATCGTCGACCTGACCGAGGAACCTCAGGTGACCGGCCAGCTCACCGCACTCCTCCCGCAGCTTGTCCTCGTCGCCTCGCCCGACGATCAGGATCTCGACGTCGGGGAACCGCTCGACCAGCCGGGGTAGCGCCCCGGTGAGGACCGCCATTCCTTTACGTGGTTCGTCGAACCGCCCGAGGAACAACACCGTCTTTCCCGGGCGCGGGTAGCCGTCGAGCCGGGGTGCCGAGGCCAGGGCGGACACGTCGACGCCGTTGGGGATCTCGACGGCGTCGGAACCCAGCGCCTCCATCTGCCAGCGCCGCGCCAAGTCGGACACCGCGATCCGGCCGACGATCTTCTCGTGATACGGCCGCAGGATTCCCTGAAACACGCTGAGCGTCAACGACTTTGTGGTGGAGGTATGGAAGGTCGCGACGATCGGCCCTTCGGCCGCCTGCAGGGCCAGCATCGACAAGCTTGGCGCGTTCGGCTCGTGCAGGTGCAGCACATCGAAGTCACCCCCGATGAGCCACTTCTTCACCTTGCGGTGGGTGGCCGGGCCGAACCGCAGCCGGGCCACTGACCCGTTGTAGGGAATCGGGACCGCCTTGCCGCCGGAGACGACGTACTCGGGCAGCTGCACATGCGGCGACGACGGGGCGAGCACGCTGACCTCGTGGCCGCGCTCGCGCATCACCTCGGCCAGCTGCAGAATGTGCGACTGCACCCCACCGGGCACGTCGAACGAGTACGGGCAGACCATCCCGATCCGCATCAGCTCGGGCCTTCTCCATCCCTCAAGCGGGCCTGCCGCTCATCGGACAGGTCGGCCAGCCACTGCGGCTGCATCATGTGCCAATCCTCGGGATGCTCAGCGATATTCGCGCCGAACCGGTCGGCCAGGGCCTGGGTGATCTCGCCGACGTCGCCGCTGGAGCAGTCCAGCTCGGGATAGAAGTCGACGACCCAGCCGTCGTCGGTGAACCAGGAGTGCACGGGCACCAGGGCCGCGCCGGTCTCGATCGCCAGCTTGGCAGCACCGGCCGGCATGCGCGTGGCCTCCCCGAACAGATCGACGGGCACGCCTGAGCGGCTCAGATCGCGCTCGGCCATCAGGCACACCATGCCGTTGGCCCGCAGCCGTTCGACGAGCACCTCGTAGGCGGGTCTTTCGCCGCCGGTCAGCGGCAGCACCTCGAAACCGAGGCTTTCGCGGTAATCGAGGAAGCGCTTGTACAGCGACTCCGGCTTGAGGCGCTCGGCGACAGTGGTGAACGGTCCGTGGGTCTGCACCATCCACACCCCGGCCATATCCCAATTGCCGCTGTGCGGCAGCGCGAGGATCGCGCCACGCCCGGCGGCCAGCGCGGCCTCCAGGTGCTCCTTGCCGGTCACCGCCTTATCAATTTGGGCGCCCAGCGCTTTGTGGTCCATCGTCGGCAACCGGAAGGCCTCCCGCCAATATCGGGCGTAGGAGGCCAGCGAAGCACGAACCAGCGAGTCCGGCACCTCGGCGGGTGTGGTGCCGATGACCCGGGCCAGATTCTTGCGCAGCTGCTCGGGACCTCCGCCTTGCGCCGCATACCAGGCTCCGGCGTCGAAAGCGTTGCGCGCCACGAATTCCGGCATAGCCCGCACCACCCGCCACCCCGCGGCATAGCCGAGGTCACTAAGGAGGTCGGTGCGTGGCAGCCGGTTGCGTCCGGCCGCCCAGAGTTGCCCCGGGGTGCTGATCACGGCTCGGTGCCTTCGGTTTCGTCGCCGACCGGCTGTGGCGCGGCCGGCGCGATCTTGTCCATGGCGCCCGGGCTGGAACGCACCGAGTGCACCCGCTGGCCGACCGTCACCAGGCTGGTCACCGCCAGCAGCCACATCGCGATCGGCAACACCACCGGCATCGGGAAGAACGGGAGGTCGGAGAAGCCGGCGCCGACCAGAACGATGATCAGCCGTTCGGGCCGCTCGATCAGACCGCCGCCGCCCTCGAGACCGCTGGCCTCCGCGCGGGCCTTGACGTAGGAGATCACCTGCGAGGTCACCAGGCAGATCATCGTGGCCACCGCCAACGACGAGCTGTGCATGCTGAACGCCACCCACCACAGCAGCCCGCAGAAGATCGCGCCGTCGCTGATCCGGTCGCAGGTGGCATCGAGGACCGCCCCGAACCGGGTGCCGCCGCCGCGCTGGCGTGCCATCGCGCCGTCGAGCATGTCGGCCAGGACGAAGACGAACACGGCCACCGAGCCCCACCAGAGCTGACCGATCGGGAACATGATGAGCGCGGCCAGCACCGAACCCGCGGTGCCGATGATCGTCACCATGTCGGGGGTCAGCCCGATCTTGAGCGCCCCCTTCGCCACCGGCGTGCTGAGCTTGGCGTACGCCGCGCGGGTCATCAGGTAGAAGTCGCTCACGGCTGCGCCACCCATTCGTCGGCCAGCAGCTTGCGGGTATCGCGCAGCAGCTGCGGGATCACCTTTGTCTCACCGACGACGGTGATGAAATTCGCGTCGCCGGCCCAGCGGGGCACCACATGCATGTGCAGGTGTTCGGCGAGCGACCCCCCGGCGGACTTGCCGAGGTTGAGCCCGACGTTGAAGCCGTCCGGGCTCGACACCGACTTGATGACACGAATCGCCTTCTGGGTGAACGCCATCAGCTCAGCGCTCTCGCCGGTGGACAGATCCTCCAGCTCCGACACCCGCCGGTACGGCACCACCATCAGATGGCCCGGGTTGTACGGGTAGAGATTGAGCACGACGTAGACCTGCTCGCCGCGGGCCACCACCAGACCGTCCTCGTCGGGCAGGGTGGGTATCAAGCTGAACGGCTCCGAAGATCCAGCGGAACCCGCCGATCCGCCTTCGGCCTTCTTCGCGGGGACGTCGAGGATGTAGTTCATCCGGTGCGGTGTCCACAGCCGCTGCAGGCGGTCGGGCTCGCCCGCGCCTCGATCGATGAACGCCTCCGCGTTGTCAGCCACCGTCGACCTTGACCAGTTCGGCTGTGGGGACGGCATTCTCGCGCTCGCCGATCCACTTCTTGATGGTTGCGGCCGCCTGCGCCCGGGGTACGCCGTTGATCTGGGTGCGGTCCCCGAACCGGAAGCTCACCGCGCCGGCCTCGACGTCGCGGTCCCCCGCGAGAAGCATGAACGGCACCTTCTGATTGGTGTGATTGACGATCTTCTTGGCCATCCGGTCATCGCTCGTGTCGACCTCGACCCGAATGCCCTGCGACTTCAGCTCGGCGGCAACGTCTTCCAGGTACGGGATGTGAGCGTCGGCGACGGGGATGCCGACCACCTGTACCGGCGCGAGCCACACCGGGAAGGCTCCGGCGTAGTGCTCGGTGAGCACCCCGAAGAACCGCTCGATCGAGCCGAACAGTGCGCGGTGTATCAACACAGGGCGCTGACGGGTGCCGTCGGCAGCGGTGTACTCCAGCTCGAACCGGTCCGGCATGTTGAAGTCCAGCTGGATTGTCGACATCTGCCAGCTGCGGCCCAGCGCATCCTTGACCTGAACGGAGATCTTCGGCCCGTAGAACGCGGCGCCACCGGGGTCGGGAACCAGCTGCAGACCGGATTCTTCGGCGACCTGCCGCAGCGTCTCGGTGGCCTCTTCCCACATTTCGTCGGAGCCGACGGACTTCTCCGGATTCCGGGTGGAGAGCTCCAGATAGAAGTCGTCGAGGCCGTAGTCGGCGAGCAGGTCGAGCACGAACCGCAGCAGCGAGGCCAACTCGTCGCGCATCTGCTCGCGGGTGGTGTAGATGTGGGCGTCGTCCTGGGTCATGCCCCGCACCCGGGTCAGCCCGTGCACCACGCCGGACTTCTCGTAGCGGTACACCGAGCCGAATTCGAAGAGCCGCAACGGAAGTTCCCGATACGACCGCCCCCGCGACCGGTAGATCAGGTGGTGCATCGGGCAGTTCATCGGCTTGAGGTAGTAATCCTGCCCCGGCTTGCGCAGCTTGCCGGCCTCGTCGAACTCGGCGTCGATGTGCATTGGGGGGAACATGCCGTCGGCGTACCACTCCAGGTGGCCGGAGGTGATGTAGAGCTGTTCTTTGGTGATATGCGGGGTGTTGACGAACTCGTAGCCGGCCTGCTCGTGCTTGCGGCGCGAATAGTCCTCGAGCTCGCGTCGGATGATGCCGCCCTTGGGGTGGAAAACCGGTAGGCCGGAGCCTAATTCGTCGGGGAAGCTGAACAGGTCCAGCTCGACGCCGAGCCGGCGGTGGTCGCGACGCTGCGCCTCCTCGATCAGTTCGAGGTGGCGGTCCAGGGCTTCCTGCGATTCCCAGGCCGTGCCGTAGATACGTTGCAGGCTGGCGTTGTTCTGGTCGCCGCGCCAGTACGCCGCCGAACTGCGGGTGAGCTTGAACGCGGGGATGTACTTGGTGGTCGGAATGTGCGGGCCGCGGCACAGGTCACCCCAAACCCGTTCCCGCGTCCGGGGATTCAGGTTGTCGTAGGCGGTCAACTCGTCGCCACCGACCTCCATGACTTCAGGATCGTCGGACTTGGTCAGATCTCCAGAGACGAGCTCGAGCTTGTAGGGCTCATCGGCGAGTTCGGCACGGGCTTGGTCCTTGGACTCGTAGACCCGGCGCGAGAACAGCTGACCGTCCTTGACGATCTTCTGCATCCGCTTCTCGAGCTTCTCCAGGTCCTCGGGCGTGAACGCCTCGGGCACGTCGAAGTCGTAGTAGAAGCCGTCGGTGATCGGCGGGCCGATGCCGAGCTTGGCCTGCGGGAAGAGTTCCTGCACGGCCTGCGCCAGAACGTGGGCAGCCGAGTGCCGGATCACGCTGCGGCCGTCCTCGGTGTCGGCGGCCACCGGGATCACCTCGACGTCGACGTCCGGCGTCCAGCTCAGGTCACGCAGCTTGCCCTCGCCGTCGCGCACCACGACGATCGCGCCGGGTTCGCCGCGGCTCGGCAGTCCTGCGTCGCGCACCGCAGCGCCCGCGGTAGTCCCGGCAGGCACCCGGATCGGTGCTGCTGGGGCGGGGTGTGCGGGGGCGGTCATTGCGGGCCTCTTTCGGCGTCGTGGGGCTCGATCGGATTCTCGCCGGGGCAGGCGTAATCGCCGACCATGCTATCGGGGTGCTGGTCAGGCACCGAGGCCGATGGGGCTGTCCAAGGCCGGATGGTCAAACCCGAGCAGTCCCGCCGACCAGCCCACCGCGCCGAACAGCCACAGCGTGGCGACCACCACCGCGGCGGTGAACACCGCACCCAGCGCCTGCACCCACCTGCCCTGCCTGCGGAACCATGCCATGACACTGTCGTAGCGGTCCCGGGTGAACGACAGGGTTCGATGCGCCCAATAGAACTCGCTGGCCAGGATCGCGAGCCCGACGAACACGATCGCCCAGCCTGGGCCCGGGTAGGGAATGGCGACGATCCCGACGGCAAGAACAGCGAGCCCGACGACGCCGACCACCGCCCGATAGACGAAGTCGGCGACCCGGCGGTGCCTCAGCCGCTCCCGCCGGTCCTTCCACTGGTGCAGGAATCGCTTCACGGTTGACCCGGTTTCAGCAGCACGAACAGCCCTTCGCCGTCGGCCAGCAGGTCGTCGCCGTCGCACAGCCGGATGTCGACGTAGATCTTGCGGCCTTCGGTGCGCACGACACCGGCCTCGACCTGGAGTTCCGTTTCGATGGGCACGATCTTGCGGTAGTTGACGTGCAGGTAGGCGGTGCGTTGATACGGGCCGCCGGTCAGCACGAACGATGTCTTGCCGAGCACCGAGTCGAAGAGGTGGGCGATCAGACCGCCGTGCACGGCGCCGTTGCGGCCCAGGTGGTAGCGGCGGAACCGGGCCCAGCCGCGCAGCCGCCCGTCCTCACCGACCTCTGTCTCGTTGGGAATGGACA
This sequence comes from Mycobacterium sp. ELW1, assembly GCF_008329905.1. Classification (NCBI taxonomy): domain Bacteria; kingdom Bacillati; phylum Actinomycetota; class Actinomycetes; order Mycobacteriales; family Mycobacteriaceae; genus Mycobacterium; species Mycobacterium sp. ELW1. The sequence goes on from NZ_CP032155.1 coordinate 3,697,466, forward strand.
GGATGTTGCCCCGCATCGGCAGGTCGGTACGGCGGCCCGATGGTGTGGTCCATTCGTCGGCGTCGTACGGCTTCAGCAGCGCCGACGCCCGCTCGAGGAGGTCGGCGGCCTGTGTGATCACGTCGTCGGGCGCGTCGACGGCGCGGGCGTGGTCCTGCATGTCGCGCACCGCATCGATGAACCGGCCGTAATCGGGGCCGCCCCGGCCCGTCGGCACCGGCGGGTTGAATCCGCCACCGGGATGCAGCGCCGCCGTCATGTCCTCTACCACCTGGTTACCGTATGCGCCCCGGATGCGGGTTGCTCACTTCGAGAGTACGTAACGGATGGCAGGCTGTAGCGGTGAAGCTCAGCGACCTGGCCGGCCGCCCGTTGACCTACGCCGAGGTGGGCGCGACGGCCGCAGGTCTGCCTGCTGGTTACCACCACGTGCGGTTGTCGTCGTGCATCGGCAGCGGGCGGGCACGCTTCGAGCGCGCAGCGGACTCGGTGATGCGCTACGGGATGCTGCGCGGTGCAGGTCTGCGGGTCACCGCCACCACCGAGGTGGCCGAGGTGGGCACCGACGTGCTCGGCAGGCTCGGACCGTTCTCCGCACCGTGTCGGGTGGTGTACGTGGTCGACGAGACCAACCGTCGCGGCTTCGCCTACGGCAGCCTGCCCGGCCACGCCGTCTCCGGCGAGGAGATGTTCGGCGTGCGTTTCAACCCCGGCGATGAGTCGGTGCACGCCGAGGTGGTGGCCTTCTCCACGCCGGCCACGTGGTGGAGTCAGGTCGGGGCGCCGGTCGCGTCCCTGGTTCAGCGGGTGATCACTCGGCGCTACCTGTCGGTGGTGTAGGCGCCGCCCGCTCCGTCGCGACGTCCACTTGGTAGGACAGGATCGCCAGGCCGAAGAGGCCGATCGACAGGGTGATCAGAGCGGCGAATCCTTCGGTCGCGAAATGCACCAGCGCACTGAGGAAGGTGAACACCAGGGCGGCGGTGCGGAGCAGCCGCAGCGGCCACAGCTTTGCCGTCCGCGGTAGCGCGATCATCGCCGGCAACGCCATCGCCAGGGTCAGCGCGGCGCCGATCATCAGGATGATGGTGGCCGGGGTCTTGCCGGCCAGGTGAACCGAGACGTGGCCGTCTTGATAGAAGTAGCCGCCCAACGCGATGCCCAGCGCGTGGAAGAGCAAGCCGAGCACCGCGCCGGCCACCAACAGCCAGCCCACCCAGGGCACCAACTTCGGGCTTCGAAATACGTTGGGAATCAATCGTTGTGCCCAACGCCGTGCCCGATAGCCGCGATCGGTGGCGTGCGCCGCCGAAAGCAACAGCGCGCGGACGTGCTCGACGTCGTCGGTCGACGCTCCCCTGGCTCGGGCGTATTCGACGAGTCGCACACCGATCTCGCGGCGGTGGTCCGGCAGTCCGCGGGCCACACCGTCGGCGGCGATCGTCGCCGCGGAGGCCAGGCATTCACGCGCACTGAGCGGTCGGATCGCCCGCACCAGGCGGGCGCCGGCCAGGATCAGGCAGACCAGGATGTACATGATCTCGGCGGCCGGCCCGTAGAAGTAGTCGTTGTCCTTGGTGACGAATTTGCCCACCTCGTCGAGGAACAGCCCGAAGCCGATCCCCCCGAGCACCACGGCCAGCGACCTCGGGCCCGAGCCCAGGACCATCCACCCGATCAGCAGGGCGACCATCATCAGCGCACCGCCCCACAGCGCGTGCGCGATGTGCAGGTCTCCGCCCCCGACCTGCGGGTAGCCGGTGAGTTGGAGGTAGAGCCGGGTCAGCAGGATCGTCGCGATCGCGATGATGACGAACGCCTCGGCCGACGTCAGACCAGTGGCGTTACGGGTGATCGGTCCGCGCCGCACGCGGGTCTGTTCGGTCATCGAATCTCCTCTGCGCCGATGTTGCACCACCCATCGTGGCGGGAATGGCAGCTGTCATGTCGGTCGCGCGAGGATTCCCCGTTGCGGACCCCAGACCGGCGAAGTGTGAAACCACCCCAGACCGGCTATTGAATTGACGTGCCTGCTGCTGATTTCGACCGCGCGGTGATCGTCGTCCCCGCACACAACGAGGCGTCGGCGTTGCCGGAATGCCTGACGGCGATTGCGGCTGCGGCCGAGCGGGCGGACCTCCCGGTCACCGTGGTGATCGTCCTGGACAGCTGCGACGACAGCAGCAGCGCACTGGCGGAGCGTTTCGGCACCGGTGTGCACTTCCTCGAGATCGACGCACACAATGTGGGCAAGGCGCGGGCAGCCGGCTTCTCATTCGCCCGCGACCAAGGTCTGAGTAGTCCGACCACCTGGTATGCGACCACCGACGCGGACAGCCGCGTCGACCCGAACTGGTTGGTGCGGCAACTGACGGCGGCGGCCGACATGGTGCTCGGGGTCGTGCGGATCACGAACTGGCGGCAGATCCCCGGCAACGCGGTCCGGCGTTACCTTCGGGCGTATCGCGCCAAGATCCACTCCGACCGCGGGCATGACCACATTCACGGCGCGAACATGGGCTTCGCGGCCGACGCCTATTGGGCCGTCGGCGGATTCGAGGCGCTGACCAGCGACGAGGACGTCGATCTGGTCCGCCGGTTCGAGGTCGCCGGCTACCGCATCCGTCGCGACACGCGCCTGTCGGTGGTGACGTCGGCACGCCAGATCGGTCGGGCCCCAACGGGATTCGCTGCGCATCTGCGCGGAGTGCTGGCCGATCCGCAACGCGACTCAGCATGACACCTTCTACTGTGCTGCGCTGGCTGGACGCCGGCGAGCTGAACCTGCCGTTACCCGGCTCGGGCGCCACGTTGACCCGCTGGCAGGCACTGGCCGCGCTGTGCGAACGCGATGTGGTGGCCGGCCGGCTGGCGGAGGCGCACACCGACGCGATTGCGATCCTTGCCGAGCTTCACGGGCCGCGGGCGCAGCCAGGCCGGCTGTGGGGTGTGTGGGCAGCCGAAGCCCCCGGCGCCACCGTCACCGCCCATCGCGACGACGACGGCGTGACGTTGAGCGGCATCAAGGCGTGGTGCTCCGGGGCCGGGTTGTGCGCCGACGCGCTGGTGACGGCCCAGACCCAGACCGGTGCCCGCGGCCTCTACGCGGTCGACCTGCGCGGGCCGGGCGTAGAGCCGCAACCGAGCACGTGGCGTAACGCGGGTATGGCCGGCTCGGACACCCGAGCCGTGCAGTTCAGCGCCGCGCCGGCCACCCCGGTCGGCGGTCCCGACGAGTACCTGACACGGCCCGGGTTCTGGCACGGCGCGGCCGGCGTCGCGGCCTGCTGGCTGGGTGCGGCCCGCGCGGTGGCGACACCGCTCTACCGCGCCGTCGCCGATCGCCAGAGCGAGAACCCCTATGCTGCAGCACATCTCGGTGCCGTCGACACCGCCCTGGCCGCAGCCGGCGCCCTGATGGCGAGCACCGCTGAACAGGTCGACGCGGCCCCACACAGCGCCGGACAAGTGGCGGCTCGGCGGCTACGGGCAGCCGTCGAAACCGCGGTGGACGAGGCCATCGCCCGGACGGCACGCGCGCTGGGACCCGCGCCGCTGGCCATGGATGAATTGCACGCCCAGCGTGTCGCCGATCTGACCATGTACGTCAGGCAGAGTCACGCCGAGAAGGATCTCGCGGCGCTGGGCCTGCTGGTGGCCCGGTGAGCGCGCCGTCCGGCAACGCCGCTCGGTTCGCGGCCGTGCCGATCTCCGGTGGTGGCACACCCACCGAGGAATGGCTCCGGCGCGGGGATGCGTTTCCGTCGTTGCCGCTGGATCAGTGCCCGGGTCTGGTCGTGGTGGCACCCCATCCTGACGACGAGACGCTCGGCTTCGGCGCGGCAGCCTGCGGGGTCGCGGCCCGCGGCGTCGACGTGCACACGGTCATCGCCACCGACGGTGGTGCAGCGTGGCCTGGCCTGTCGGCGTCCGAGCAGGCCCGACTCGAGGAGTCCAGGCGTTGCGAGTCACGCACCGCGGCAGCGGTTCTCGGCCTTCCGGCGCCTGTTTTTCTCGGGCTGCCGGACGGCATGCTCGCCGAGAACGAATCCCGACTCGCCGATATTCTCACCGAGGTTCTGGCGGGCCGCCCCGAGGGCACCTGGTGCGCGGCGACGTGGCGCGGCGATGGTCATCCCGATCACGAGGCGGTCGGCCGGGCCGCCGCCGTGGCCACGTCGCGTACCGGAGCGGTGCTACTGGAGTATCCGATCTGGATGTGGCACTGGGCCCGACCCGGTGATCAGGCTGTGCCGTGGCGGCACGCAACACGGCTTGTCGCGGATCCGACTGCGGTGCAACGCAAACGTGAGGCGGTTGCTTCGTTCCGAAGCCAATTCGAGAGCGATGCCGGCCGTGAGCCGATCCTTCCGCCGTACGTGGTGGAGCGGTTGGATCGCGTGGGAGAGGTGGTGTTCCAATGACATCCGGTCTGCCCCGCAGCTACTTCGACGCTCTCTACGAGGAGTCGGCCGATCCCTGGGAGCTCGGCTCACGGTGGTACGAACGGCGTAAGTACGCGATCACGCTGGCCCTACTCCCCCACGAGCGGTACGGGCACGCATTCGAACCGGGATGCTCGATCGGGGTTCTCACCGAGCAGCTGAGCACCCGATGCGATCACGTGACGGCCGCCGACGTCGCCGACGCCGCGCTGGCGCACGCCGACGCCCGGCTGCGCGCCAGTGGACAGCGCGACGCAGTGACACTGGTGAACAGCTCATTCGACACTGACTGGCCGGCAACTGATTTCGATCTGGTGATGATCTCCGAGGTCGGCTACTACTTCGACGCTGAGACCTTGCGCGACACGTTGACGCGCGAACTCCCCAGGCTGCAGCCGAACGCTACGATCCTCAGCGCGCACTGGCGCCACCCGGTGTCCGACTATCCGCTGTCCGGTGATGCCGTCACCGCGATCATCGCCGCCACACCCGGATTGCACCGGATCGGCGGCTACCGGGACGACGACGTCATCATCGAGGTGTTCGACACCGGTTCGGCACAGTCGGTCGCAGCGCGCACGAGCGTTCCCGGAGCCGAACCCCGCTGAAGAAGCGTCAGGGCGCCACATTGAGATTCGGCGCCGGCGGCAGGCCGGGAATCCGGGGCGGCGGCGGCAGCCCGGGGATCAGCGGCCGACGTGTCGAGGTGGTCGTGGTGTCCCACTCGGTGGTGGTCGTCGGAATCGTGGTCGTGGTGGTCGGCGTCGTCGTCGTGGTGGTCGTTGTGGTGGTTGTCGTCGTGGTGGTCGTCGTGGTCGTGGTCGGCGGGGTCGTGGTGGTGGTCTCCACGGTCACCACGGTGGTCGGGGCCTGCGGCGCGGGCGCCTGCTCCGTGACAGTCTGGACCGGCGGGTTGGTCATCGTGACGGTCTCCGCCGGCGGCGGCGCTTGCGGCGCGCTCACGATCGACGAAACCGCAGTGGCCGGAAGGGGTTTGACCGACGGCGTGCTCGGCGTGCTGGTCCCGGTGAGGGTGTAGGCGAAGCCGCCGACGGCGACTGCCGCGACGGCGGCCGCCCCACCGAGCAGCAGCGGCACGCTGCGGGTCAGGCTGGACCCGCGCTTCTGAGGCGGTTCCCCGCCGAGGATCGACAGGTCGTCGTCCTCGATGTCGCTGTAACCGCGGTAGTCGGCGTCGCTGTAGCCGTAGGACTGGTCGTACCCGTTGGTGTCGTCCGGCGTGTCGTCGTTGGACCAGGCCAGCGGAGCGGCCATCGTTGCCGACTGCGGACCGAGGTCAGCGATCAGCGGCGCGGGCGCCATGCCGGTCGGCGCGTCGGCAGCCAGCTGCCGGGCGGCGGCCAGGCCCGCTCCCAGGGCCGCATCCAGATGCGGGTGTGCTGAGACCGTGACCGGCATCTGCAGGTGCTCGGCAAGGTGGTGGGTGGCCGCCGGTGTCACCGATTCGCCGATGACGGCGACGGCGCTGACATCGGCACGGCCGATCCTGGCGCGCTCCAGCGTGCCGTCCAGTGCGCAAAGGAAGTCGGTGTCCTCGCCGGACAGTTCCGCGAAGCGGGTCGTCTCCCCGATCTGGCGGTAGTCGGCGGCCGCGTCGGCCAGGGTGACCGACGTGCCGCCGCCACCGAAGTCGCACACCACGATCACCCCCTGGCGAGGCAGCCCGGGGTCGCTCTGCAGCGAGCGCAGCGCCGCGGTCGCGTCGGAAACCAGCAGCGGCGGTGCGGCCGCCGACGCCAACGCCGGCATATTCCAGAGCGCGTCCCGCAGCGCGTCACGGCGACCGGGCCCCCAGTGCGCCGGGACCGCGACACCTGACACCGCGGCCAGGCCCGAGCCCTCGGCGTCGGCCAGCCCGGATAGCGCCGCGGCGAGCAGCTGCTCGGCGCGATAGGAGAAGCCGTCGGCTCCGGTCACGGGGATCGCATCACCGACGCGGTCGACGAAATCGGTCCACAGCTGATCACCGAGCGTGACCTCGGCGGGACGGATCACCGGCGCTGCCCCGGCCCGCGCGGCGACCAGGCTGGCTGTGCCCACGGAGATACCCAGCGGTTCGGTCATCCGGCCATGATCACCAAGGCTCGGTGCCAAAGTCACCCAGGCGCGCCGATTCGGCACACCCCTATGACCTAACTGTGACTTAGCTTGGTGCTCATTGCCTTTGCCCATGGCAATCGAGGTAGGAACAGATCACATCGACCAGCGCGGTGAGCTCCCGATTGCTGCGGGCAGCGCCGGCCATGACCAACTCGGTGATCACCAGCCCACGCATGGTGGCCCAGATCAGGTCACCGATGGCCGCGGCGTGTGGATTGTCCAGCCCCTCAGCAATATCACGGCTCAAATCTGAGATGGCCTTTTGCAATTCGACGAGGTGACGGGTGCCCCGTTTGTCGCGCATGGCCCGGGTGCCGATGAGAATTTCCAGCGACGCGCGTGACGTCGGGCTGGAGAACGCCGCCCACGCTGCGTGGACCACCAGTTCGACCCGCTTGCGCCGGGTCTGGGCGGGCGACGGCGGTGGCAGGCTGCGGAGCAATTCCAGTAGTTCGGTGAAACCGCGGTCGACAACGGCCATCAGCAGGCCGTCGCGGTCACCGAAGTGGTACTGCACCACGCCCCAGGTGACGCCGGCTCGTTCGGCGATGTGCTTGGCGCTGGCGGCGGCGAAGCCCTCCTCGACCACGCAGCGCACCGTCTCGTCCAGCACCGCCTCGCGGGTTCGGTCGGCACGCTGCTGACTGCCGCCGGGTGGCCGTCGCGGTGCGATCTTGGGTGTCACCACATCACCGTGTCGGCGTGCGCGGCAGGCAGATCCTTGACCGACAACAGGCCCGGCGGCGCGGCGCACACCGCGTCGATCGCGTTGACGGCTCGCGCGGCGGTCGAGATGACACCACCGTCGTTGTGGTCAACACCGTCCAGGCCCAGGTGGGTGTTGATCTCCACCCCGGGATTGCCGTGCACCACCACGCGGTGTACGCCGAGGCGGCCGTCCGGCGGATAGGGCCAGTCCGGCGCGGTGACCGGGGTGAGCCGGTTGACGTGTTCCATGGTGATCACCGGCTGTCCGTCCCGGATTCCCTCCACCGCGAACCGGACGGCGGCGACATGACCGGGTGCAACGCTCATCATCGTGCAGTCGATCGGTTCGGGCGTCACCCAGCTTTCGTGCCACTCCCGCACCTCGTCGAGCGTGACCCCCAGGACATCAGCAAGCGAGCGGACCTGGCCACCCCACAGTGAGGACAGCACACCCGGGGCGAACATGATCGGCGTGTGGTCCGGTGTGGTGCCGAAACCGAAACTGACACCGGTGAATTCGGCGTCGTCATAGCTGCCGTAATCACAGATTTCCGAGACTGTGATCGCGGTGGCCCGCCCGGCCAGCGTCAGCGCGGTGTAGACCAGGCTGTCCCCGGAATAGCCGGGGTCGACGCCGTTGATGTACAGCGAGGTGCCACCTTCGGCGCAGGCCGCGGCCAGCGGTTCGCTGATCCACGCGTCAGCGTGGTGCGGGGCGACCAGCCACACCATCGATGTACCAACCACATTGGTGCCGGCCCGCAGGAACCGGCAGATTTCCTCGATGGCCTGCTGTGGGCGCATTTCGGCCTGGGAGGTGTACACGACGCAGTCGGCGCCGAGAGCCACCAGCTCGTCGATGTCATTGGTGGCGATGACGCCGGTGGGCTCGGGCCGGCCGCAGATGTCGGCGGCGTCGCGGCCGACTTTGTCGGGACCGTGAGCGTGCAACCCGATCAACTCGAGGCCGGGCCGCTCGATGATCATCGGCAGCGCATGCTTGCCGACGTTGCCGGTGGCGAACTGGATGACGCGCTTCACAGCAGATCCGTGATCGTCTTGAGGCCGGCTTCGTAGAGCACGCCGGGCATCATGCCGCCGTCGATCTCGATGGTGGTGCCGTTGATGAAATCGGCTGTGCCACCGCAGAGGAACACCACGGCACGGCCCACCTCCTCGGGCTCTCCGGCGCGATGCAGGGGCACGGCGTGGAAGTACTTCTCGCCGTTCGGATCGTCCTTGGGCAATACGAACGACTTGAAGTTGTCGGTCATCGTCGGCCCCAGCGCCAGACAGTTCACCCGCACCTTCGGTCCCCATTCCACGGCCAGCGATCGGGTCAGATGGTTGAGGCCGGATTTGGCCGCCCCGTAGGACACCAGCGTCGGCGAGCCGGCGGGATGTCCTGCGCCGCTGGAGATGTTGACGATCGAGCCGGTGCCGTCCTGTTCGCGCATCTGCCGGTACACCCGGATGGCGAACCACATCGGGCTGATCAGGTTCATCTGAATGGCGAAGGCGTGGAACAGGACTGTGCGTTCGTACTCGTCGTCCGAGGTCGGCGCGCCCTGGATGTGGGAGACCAGCCCCGGGATGCTTTCGACGTTCGGCGCGGGCACGGTGCCACCGGCGTTGTTGACCAGGATGTCGATGCGGCCGTAGTCGGCCACCACGTCGTCGACGAAGTGGTCGATGGCCCGGTAGTCGCCCTGGTCGCACACCCGCTGCGAGGAACGGGCCAACCACTCCGGATTGTCGGCCACCCCGGGCATGGCATCGAGGGGTCGGCGCGAGCAGCCGACGACAGTGGCACCGGCGCGCAGTAATTCGTGCGCGATACCCAGTCCCACGCCGCGGCTGGTGCCGGTGACGACGGCGACCTTGCCGTCCAGGGGTGATGCCACTGTGAGCTACCTCTCGCCGGATCCGATTCTCATTAAGCGCTCAATATGATTACATGCTCAATGTTATTGGGCAATGACTTTGGAGGACAGCGGCATGGGTCTGCGCGGAGAGGCCGCGATCGTCGGCTACACCGAACTTCCCTCCACAAAACGGCCGACCGGCCCACTTGAGTTCACCCTCGAGCAGTGGGCTCGGCTGGCGAAAGCCGCACTCGACGATGCTGGTCTGTCGGCCTCCGATGTGGATGGCATCTGCACCACCCACGTGCAGGAGTCCCAGATCTTCGTGCCGTCCACGGTGATCGAATATCTCGGCATCAAAGCCAATTTCGCCGAGATGGTCGACCTCGGCGGGGCCAGCGCGGTGGCGATGGTGTGGCGCGCGGCGGCAGCCATCGAGCTGGGCCTGTGCAACGCCGTGCTGTGCGTGATCCCCGCGACGCCGATGACGCCGGTCAGTGCGCAGAAGCCGCTGGATGTCACCGAGCTGATGTACTTCGGGGCGTCGAGCAACCGGTACGGCTCGCCGCAAGCCGAGTTCGAGATTCCCTACGGCAATCTCGGCCAGAACGGTCCCTATGGTCAGGTCGCGACGCTCTACGGCGCCACGTACGGCTACGACGAACGGGCGATGGCCAAGATCAGCGTGGACCAGCGGGTCAACGCCAATCACACACCCGGGGCGATCTTCCGTGACTCGCCGATCACCGTCGACGATGTGCTCAACAGTCCGGTGATCGCCGCACCTCTGCACATGCTGGAGATCGTCATGCCGGTGATGGGCGGCGCCGCTGTGCTGGTGACAGGAGCCGATGTGGCCCGTCGGAGCTCCAACCGTCCGGTGTGGATCAAAGGGTTCGGTGAGCGGGTGCCGTACAAGACGCCGACCTATGCGCAGGATTTGCTGCAGACTCCGATGATCAAAGCGGCCGCGTCGGCATTCTCGATGGCCGGGCTGACGCCGGCCGACATGGACATGGTGTCGATCTATGACTGCTACACGATCACCGTGCTGCTCAGCCTGGAGGACGCCGGCTTCTGCCAGAAGGGCAAGGGCCTGCAGTTCGTCGCCGAGCACGACCTCACGTTCCGTGGCGATTTCCCGATGAACACCGGCGGTGGCCAGCTGGGCTACGGGCAGGCCGGCACTGCCGGCGGCATGCACCACATCTGCGACGCCACCCGCCAGATCATGGGCCGCTCGGGCGCCACCCAGGTCAAGGACTGCAACCGCGCCTTCGTCTCCGGCAATGGCGGCATCTTGAGCGAACAGACCACTCTCGTACTGGAAGGCGACTAGTCATGGGCGACTTCGACAAGCCGATGCCGATCCCGACGCCGACCACTCAGCCGTTCTGGGATGCCCTGGCCGAGCACCGAATCCGCATCCAGTATTCGCCGTCGGCTCAGCGGTACGTGTTCTATCCGCGTGTGCTGGCACCGGGAACGTTGGCCGATGATCTGGAGTGGCGGGAGATTTCCGGCGCCGCTTCGCTCTATACGTTCACGGTGGCATATCGACCGGTGGCACCACACTTTGCCGGTGACGTGCCTCAGCTATTGGCGGTCGCGCAGTGGGACGAGGGGCCGCGGTTCTCCACCGAGATCGTGAATGCCGATCCGACGGAGCTGGAAATCGGGATGCGACTGAACCCGGTGTTCTACGACTATCCCGACGCCGGCGTCACGATGCTGCGCTACGAACCGGCCTGAGGACTACCCGACTCGGGCGTCGTCGTCGGACTGCTGGACGGCATGGACCTGCTCGAATCGCAGGCAGACCGTGGTGCCCAGCGCCGACGAGTCAATGGTGAGGTCGTCGGCGAGCGCGCGCATCAACGGGATGCCGCGACCCCGCGTACGGCTCTGCGTGGCGGGGGTGGACTCACGCCATTGGCCTTGGTCAGCGATCGTGATGGTCAGGGTGTCGCCGTCGCGCACGGCCTCCACGTCGATGGTGCCCACCCCGCCCTTGAAGAGATAGGCAAACTCGGCCGTATTGGCCAGCGCTTCGTTGACCGCTAGCACGACGTCGCTGAAACGAACTCGGTCAATATCTCCGCAGGCCCGCAGCCAGGTGGCGAATTCGTCGCGAACCTTTGCTGCGTTGTGCGCATCAGCGACGACATCGTTGCGCGCGAAGCGGTCACCTTCGGGTGTGTGACTTGGGTAACTCGGTGTCGTCATGGCAAATCTCTTATACCCAACTTCCGAGAATTACTCACCAAGTGCGGCGCGCGCCTCATCCAATGTTGCGTAGAGGCCGATGATGTCGGCGAGGCCGACCAGTTTCAGCGGCCGGCTTGTGGCGGGCCCACTGGCCACGACACCGAAGCCGATTTCCGCCGATGCCTTGTCACGGGCGGCGACGAGAACACCCATCCCCGCCGACGCCAGGAAGTCGACACCTGACAGGTCGACGATGATGGCAGCCGGGTTCTTTGTCAGAGAGGTGGTGATGCTGGCCTCGAGCTGAGGCGATGTCAGCATGTCGACCACGCCGGTTGCAGATATGACGACCGTTCGCCCGAACCACTCTTCGGCGATGACGCAGCCGGTATTGGCCGCGGTCGTCGTCCCGGTGGTTGCAGTGGCTTGCTCGTCCAAGATTCACCTCACTACGCGCGCCAGACGGCGCGTTCGCAATCACAAAAGGCTTGCGAGGCTTCCGTCTGAACCTGGCAAGAACTTACTAGCTGTGTGCGCCGATCTGCTCGCGACGCGTTGTCATCGCCCCAAATTCTACGGGACCGACCGCCCAAGGCTAACGCACCTCGCCTGCGGATGCGTCAATGACAGTCAACGCCAGGAACGCCACGTCGTCGTCGGGACGCAGTACAGCGACCAGTTCGGCCAACTCGGCCACGAGCTGGGCGGCTGGCATTCCGACCCGCTCAGCCAGGAAAAGCCGGAAGGCCGATTCACCGAAGGTGGTGTGCCCGTCGGGCCGGGCCTCCACGATCCCGTCCGTATAGAGCAGCAGGGTCTGACCCGGGCTCAGCAACGTCTCGCACGCTTCGAACGTGGCGTCTGCAACGGCACCGATCAACATGCCGCCAGATGAGCGAACCGGACGGATCGATCCACTGTCGCGATCCAGCAGCAGGGCGGGCAGGTGCCCTCCGGTCGCCAGGGTGATGCGGAAGCCGTCGGCTTCGGGCCGAAGCTTGCCGGACAAGACGGTGCAGAACCGGCGTTCTCCCGCATCGGCGATCAGCGCCGCGTTGAGCTCGTCCAAGCCGTCGGTCGGGTCGTCGTAGTGCAGAGCCGCCGCACGCAGGGTGTGGCGGACCAATGCGGTGACCGCCGCCGCGGGGGCGCCGTGCCCCTCGACATCACCGAGAAAGAAGGCCCACTCGTCACGAGCCACGCCGAACACGTCGTAGAAGTCGCCGCCCACCCGACCGGAGGCGGCCGGGTGATAGTGCGCGGCCATCGACAGGCCGGGGATCGAAGGCAGCGCAGACGGCAGCAGGGCGCGTTGCAGCACCGAGGCGTACTGCTGGGCGGTGTCGCGCAGTTCGCGTTCGGCACGCACGGTCGTCAGCGCCGACAGTCGCAGCTCGAGTGCCTTCATCACGATCGCGGCGAGGTCTTCCAGGGTGGCCAGCTGGTCGTCGGTGACGTCACCCGGCTCGGAGTCGAGAACACTGACGGTCCCCAGCTGATGACCGTCGTCGGTGGTGACGGGCGCGGCTGCATAGAACCGGATTCCGAATTCACCTGCGACGCTGGGGTTTCGGGACACGTATGGGTCTGCGGAGGTATCGCGAACCACGTAGGTCCGGTTGTCGCCGATCGCCAGGCTGGACAGCCCGGCATCGCGCGGGATCTCGGTGAGGCCCTCGACACCGTACGTCGCCTTGAACCAGATCCGGTGCTCGTCGACGAAGGTGATCGACGCCATGGGCTTGTCCAACGAGCGGGCGGCCACCCGGGCGATGCGGTCGAACGCCGCGTCGGGTGCAGTGTCGAGAATTGCGTAGCGGCGCAAGGCCCGCAGTCGTTCGCTTTCCACGTCTGCACTGCTGCGTGAAGTGAAATCAGTGGTCACCATGGGCTTTCGGCCGTCCGGTTAGTTGCCGATCCAACCCTACGCGCGTCGACCATCTCGCGCCGTCCACAGGTTTTTCGTCCGATCCCGGGAAACCGCTGCATCGGTCTTCCTATACTGGACTCATGTCTAATAAGACGCCGTCGACGCTGCCACCCGGCCCTGCGCTGCCACCCGTGGCCCAAGCCATGCTGATGCTGCGCTACTGGCCGCGATTCGTCTCGGCGTGCCGGCGCCGTTACGGCCACACCTTCACACTGCGGATCGCCGGAATGGGCACGCTCGTGTATCTCGACGATCCGGCCGACATCAAGCAGGTGTTCGCCGGCGATCCCGCGATTTACCATGCGGGCGAGGCGAACTCGATGCTGTCCGGCCTGCTGGGCCCGGCATCGGTGTTGGTGGTCGACGACGAGGTGCACCGCGATCGCCGGCGGCTGATGCTCGAGCCGTTCCACCGCGATGCGGTGGCGCGCCAGACTGAGATCATGGCCGAGATCGCGGCCGCCAACATCGCCGGTTGGCCGGTGGCTACGGCGTTCGCGGTGGCACCGAAGATGTCGGAGATCACCCTCGAAGTGATCATGCGGCTGGTGATCGGCGCCAGCGATCCGGCCCGGCTCGCCGCACTGCGCGCGGTGCTGCCGCGGCTGCTGAACCTGTCGGCGTTCCAGCTGCTGGCGATCGGGACGCCCAGCCTGCAGCAGCGGCTGCCGTGGCGCGGGGTGCGCCGCCGCATCGAGGAGGCCGACCGGCTGCTGTATGCCGAGATCGCGGAATGCCGCGCCGATCCCGACCTGGCATCCCGCACCGACGCGCTGGCCATGCTGGTGCGCGCGGCCGATCAGGCCGGCCGGACGATGACCGACGCGGAGCTGCGCGATCAATTGATGACATTGCTCGTCGCCGGGCACGACACCACGGCGACCGGGCTGTCCTGGGCGCTGGAACGCCTGACCCGCCATCCCGCCGCGCTGGCCAAAGCGGTGCGGGCCGCCGAGTCGGGAGACGATGAGTACCTGGATGCGGTGGCCAAGGAGACGCTGCGTAGTCGACCGGTGGTGTTCGACGTGGGCCGGATCCTCAAGCAGCCCGTCGACATCGCCGGGTATCTGTTGCCGACCGGTGTGATGGTGGCCCCCGGGGTGGGACTGGTGCATTCCGACGACCGGATCTACCCGGACGCGGACCGCTTCGACCCGGATCGGATGATCGGCGCGACGTTGAGCCCGACGACCTGGCTGCCGTTCGGTGGCGGGGCCCGCCGGTGCCTGGGCGCAACGTTCGCGATGGCCGAAATGCGGGTGGTCCTGCGTGAAGTGCTGCAGCGGGTGAACCTGGCGACGACGACGGAACGTGGCGAACGGCAGCGCGTCAAACATGTCATCCTCACCCCCGAGCATGGTGGCCGGATCACGGTGACAGGACGGCGGACACCCCACCCGATCGTGGGTCACGAAAACACCGCAGCAACAACGTAATTCGGTGGCCGGTCGACCCCTGTCTCGGACGACACGCCCCGCGGACCGCTTTGCCATCCGTCGAACGTATGTTCTACTGAACGCACTTGCAAGCCGCCGCGAAAGCTGTCCAGGAGGACCTCGACGTGACCACGACCCTAGACACCCAGGCAACCGAAGCGCCGTCTGCCCACGCTGACATGCCGGACGCGTTGCTTCGCTCGATCGAAACGACAGTCCCCGAAAACCCGGTGTCGCCCACTCCTGCCGAATCCACCGAGCCTGCGAAAGCGCCGGCCAAGAAAGCCGGTAAGAAGACCAAGACGCTCGAGCTCACCCTCACCGTCACCGGTACCGCCGACGGGGAATGGCGCGCCGAGCTCAAGCGGGGCACCACGTACGTGGCCCGCAACCTCGCTATCGCGGCGGCAGCGGTGTCACGGGCCGCCAAGGAGCTGCACCAGGACTTGGCGACCCCGATCGACGAGGTCATCGAGGAGGCGCGCTCAGAGCAGGCAGCCCGAGTCGCCGCACTCGAGGCTGAGCTGGAAGCGGCTCGCCAGGCGCTCGCCGAGCTGGACTGACGCCGCCTACCGGCAGGTGACGCCGCACCCTGAGTTTCAAATCGGTCAAATCTGTGAACTATCTGCGTGCTGTTCCCAACCGAGAGAGGTTCCCAGTGAAGCGAATCGTGTACCCCATCCTGGCGGCATCGGCGGCGGCAGCCGTCCTGAGCAGCTGCTCGGCCTCGGAGGTCGTGAACACCGGCGGCGACACCAAGTGCAAGGACTTCCTCACTCAAGACGAGAAGAAGCAGAACGACGAAGTCAGCAAGATGCTCAAGGACAAGAGCGGGCAGGATCCGGCGAACCTGGAGATCACCGCCACCAAGACTTCGGTGACGCTGTACTGCCAGACGCTTGGCAAGGAAGACACCAAGATTTCCGAGGCGCCGCACGGCTAAGCGACTTTGCCGGCCTACGGGCCGACGCCGCGGATGGGGTTCGCCAGCTTGGCGGACCCCATTCTTGTGCGTGCGTAACTCGGGGCGTCAGAAGAATTGTGCCGCAGCGCAAGTGAAGAACATGCGGGGCGGAGCCTCCTGTACGGACACTTCGAGCAAAGATGTATGACGATGCGCACACGGCGCACCGCTTGATCTGGATCTATGCAGTCTCCCATTGACGATTAAGGCCAGTGGTCATACGCTTCACCAATATCTGTCCGTATGTCCGGCGTGATGGGAAGTTGGAACCTCGATGTCCGTAAACAACACCGCCCCGAGCGTCTTTGATGCTGACCTGCCCACCTTCAGTTACGGGCTCGACGCCACACCCAGCGACATCTTCGACGATCTTCGGGCGGCCCAATCCCGTGCGCCTATTGCCATCGGGCCGCTCGGACCGGAGATCCTGTCCTACGAATTGACCCGGGAAATACTGCGCGACAACCGATTCCGTCTACCCCCCGGCATTACGCTTGCAGCGCAGGGCATCACGTCAGGTCCGTTGTTCGACAAGCTCGCGACCAGCCTGCTGGGGCTGGACGGCGCACCACACGTGAGGTTGCGCAAACTGGTGTCCAAGGCGTTCACACCCCGCGCCACGTCACGTCTTACCGACACGATCCACGAGGTGGTCAACGGGCTGATCGATCGGGTGATGGACGCCGGCCGCTGCGACGTCGTGACCGACATCGCGCGGCCCTACCCCACTCCGATCATGTGCGCGCTGATAGGTGCGCCTCCGGAGGATTGGCAGCTGTTCTCGGATTGGACCGAACAGATCTTCAAGGCCTTCAACTTCCAGCCGGATGCCAACTTCGACGAGTCCGAGATCATGCGCGCGTGGGGCGAACTCGACGCCTACGTCGATGACATGGTCGCTGCCCGCCGGAACAATCTGACCGACGACTTGCTCTCCGAGCTCATCCGCGCGGAAAGCGACGGCGACCGTCTGAATCTCGACGAACTCCGCGGGCTCGTGGCCGGCTTCCTGATGGCGGGAACGGACACGACGCGAAACCAGTTGGCGGCGTCGGTGCAGGTGCTCTGCGAGCACCCGGACCAGTGGGCGAGACTGGGCGAACAACCCGAGCTTGCGATGCAGGCGGTCGAGGAGAGCATGCGCCACTCCCCCGCGGCCTGCATCGTGCCGCGGGCAGCCGTCGAGGATGCCGAATTCGGCGGCTATCTGTTCCCTGCGGGCACCTTTGTGTTTGCGAATACGTTTGTGGCCAACCGGGATCCGGCGATCTACGACGACGCCGACCGCTTCGACATCTCACGCAAGGACGTACCGGCGATTCTGACCTTCGGCGGCGGCGCGCACTACTGTCTGGGGGCCAATCTCGCGCGCCGGGAGTTGGCGGAAGCACTCGTCGTCCTCACCCGCCGTCTACCCGCACCCCACCGCGCCGGTCCGGCCCCGTGGAAGTCCGTGCTGGGAATGACCGGCCCGACAACACTTCCCATCGAGTTCGACGTCGACATGCTGGCGACAACGCATGCGTAGCCGAGGTTGGGCGGGCGTGACACCCGCCTCGGACGAGGAGGCGATCGCCCGAATACTCGACGTCGTGGACCAGGTGGTCGCCGAGAACGGCTCAGCGATACGCATTGCCGACATCGCCCGCACGCTCGGAGTCACGCGCCAGACGGTATACCGCTACTTTCCCAACGGTGATGCGCTGCTCATGGCCAGCGCGATGCGTGCGGTCGACGGGTTCATCGACCAGGTGATACAGCACGCCAGCGGGCTCAAAGATCCGGTAACCGCGATCGTCGAAAGCTTGTCGTTCGGTATCGAGAAGCTCGCCGGCGATCCGCAGCTGGAGAATCTGCTGACCCAGCGGCAGGACGGCGAGGCCGTGACCTCGCTGACGTCGCAGACCGCGACGACGTTCTGCCTGTCCGTTTTTCGCCGCCTCGATGTGGATTGGGGCCTGCACGGTTACGACACCGCCGCACTGGGCGAACTCGCCGAAATGACGCTTCGCACCGTGCAATCCATCCTGACCGATCCTGGCCAACGGCCACTCAAAGGAATCGAACTGCGGCGCTTCATTACTCGATGGCTCGGTCCGGCGATTCTCTATCCGCGGATGACGGCACTGGTACCGACGGAAACCAGCCGTCTCACGCCGTAGTGCGGACCTTTGTCACCGCATAGCCGATGACGCCAGTCGCTTCGCCAGAAACGGTGCCGTGCGGCTGTCCGTCGCACGCGCCACGTCCTCGGGCGGCCCCGCCGCGACGACCCGACCGCCGGAGTTGCCGGCACCGGGTCCCAGGTCGATCACCCAGTCCGCACCCGAGACCATCCGCATGTCGTGTTCGGCCACCACCACCGTGTTACCCGCGTCGACCAGGCGGTGAAGCTGGCGGTCGAGCAGATCCACATCGGCCGGATGGAGTCCGGTCGTCGGTTCGTCAAGGACGTAGAGGGTGTGTCCGCGGCGGGGTCTCTGCAGTTCGGAGGCGAGTTTGATCCGCTGTGCCTCGCCGCCGGACAACTCGGTCGCGGGCTGTCCCAGTCGGAGATACCCCAGGCCGACCTCTCGCAGCGTGGTCAGGCTCCGCGCGGCGCTCGCTACGTCGACCAAGAATTCCGATGCCTCGTCGACGGTCATTGCGAGCACGTCGGCGATCGTCCGGTCGCGATAGCGCACTTCGAGTGTCTCATCGGAGTAGCGCGCGCCCTTGCATGCCGGGCAGGTGGCGTACGTGCCTGGCAGGAACAATAATTCAACTGATACGAATCCCTCCCCTGACAGGTGGAGCAGCGACCTTCAGCCACGTTGAACGAAAACCTGCCAGCCGTCCAGCCGCGGCGACGGGCCTTCGGAGTCGTGGCGAACTCACGGCGAACCGCATCGAACAAGCCGGTGTAGGTCGCCAACGTCGAGCGCGGCGTGCGTCCGATCGGTCGCTGGTCGACCGATACCAGCCTGCTGATCTCTTCGACACCCGATGCTGTGACACCGATGCTCGCATCATGATCGAGATCGACTATGCCACCCTCAGTTTCGTCGTCGATGGGTTCTGCGGGCTCGGCGGCGTGTGCCGTGCCGAGGTGGCTGCTCACGACATCGCCGAGGACTTTGACGACGAGCGTCGACTTCCCCGATCCGGACACTCCGGTGACGGCGGTGTACACACCGAGTGGCACGTCGACGTCGAGGTCTTTCAGATTGTGGAATCGGATCCCGCGCAGCCGCAGCCACTCGGATGGCGTGCGCAGCGGACGAGACTGCCGCGCGGCCCCCTCGAAGAGGTACCGACGAGTGACCGACTTCTCGACCTGAGCGAGGCCCGGCACCGGCCCGCTGTACAGCACGTCGCCGCCACACTCCCCAGCCCCGGGCCCCACGTCGACGATCCAGTCGGCGCGGCTCACGACGTCCATGTCGTGTTCGACGACGAAGAGTGAATTTCCTGCGCGCCGTAGCCGGTCGAGGACGTCGAGGAGCGGTTCGACGTCGGCGGGATGCAGTCCGGCCGATGGTTCGTCAAGCACATAGAGCACGCCGAACAAGCCGGCACGCAATTGAGTGGCCAGCCGCAGTCGCTGCAGTTCGCCCGGTGACACCGTCGGAGTGCGGCGAGCAAGGGTGAGATAACCGAGGCCGAGATCGACGAGTACCTGCAAGCGTGCGACGAGGTCGGCGGCAATCATCGTCGCCACTTCGGTCAATTCACCGGAGTTCGTCGACTCGTATGCTGCGGCGGCATCGGTCCGAGAAGCCGTCGGGTGCAACGTTTCCGCGAGATCGGTCAACGGCATCGCCATGTAGTCGGCAATGGTGCGTCCGGCGAACGTCACCTGCAACGCCTCCGGCCGCAGCCCGGAACCGCCGCACAACGGGCACTCGACGCTGTCGACGAACTGCAATACGCGGCGGCGCATCATCGCGCTCTGCGAGTTGGCCAACGTATGGCGGACGTGACGTTCGGCGCTGGAAAAGGTGCCGTTGTAGTAGTAGTCGGCCTGCACGGGATGTTGGCTCGGATCGATCTCCACCGTTGGCTGTTCGTCGGTGAACAGGATCCAATTGCGTTGGCGCTTCGAAAGTTTCTTCCATGGCTTGTCGATGTCATATCCCAGCGTGACGAGGATGTCGCGTAGGTTCTGCCCCTGCCATGCGCCTGGCCATGCGGCGACGGCGCCTTCGCGGATGGTCAGTGACGGATCGGGTACCAGCGTCTCTTCGGTGACCCGGTGTATTCGTCCCAACCCGTGGCACTCAGGACACGCTCCGACGGCTGTGTTCGGGGAGAACGCATCGGAGTCCAATCGTTCAGTCGCCCCGGGCGGGTAGGTTCCGGCTCGGGAGAACAACATTCGGAGCAGGTTCGACAGGGTGGTGACGGTGCCGACCGTCGACCGCGACGTCGCCGAGCCCCGGCGCTGCTGCAATGCGACTGCAGGGGGTAGCCCGGTGATGTCATCGACTTTGGGTGCGCCGGTGGGCAATAGCAGCCGGCGCGCGTAGGGCGCGACCGATTCGAAGTAGCGGCGCTGGGCTTCGGCATAGATGGTGCCGAAGGCCAGGGACGACTTGCCGGACCCGGAGATGCCCGTGAACGCGACCAGAGCGTCGCGCGGTGCTGCGACGTCGACACCTCGCAGGTTGTGGACCCGAGTCCCGTAAACCCGCACGCACGGGTCGATAGTGTCCGCGCTGGGGAAGGACGATTCAGTCATGGTGCTCAGCCGAGTACCCGTGTTTGTGGCGGTGAACGCGCCTTCTAGGGCACTTCCGGTAGCGGACCGGCTCGAGGCCGCGGCGTGACCCGATCTGCACCTCAACTAGGCTATACAGCGCCGATGCCGTCGGGGGCGCTTTGCTGGCGTGGTGACGATGATCGTTGGTCGCGGCGTGCGCCGCGTGTGCCTGGAGGTTTTTCCCATGCGTTCTTTCAGCGCGGCAGTGGTTCTCACAGTTGCCGCTGTGTCCTTTTCATCCGGACTGGCAACCGCCGCCCCGAAGGACTACTGCGCCGACCTCAAAGGCGGCAACACCGGCAGTACCTGCGAGATCCAGCTCTCCGACCCCGCGTACAGCGTCGACATCAGCATCCCGCTGGATTACCCGGACCAGAAGTCAGTCGCCGATTACATCTCCCAGACGCGCGACGCGTTCCTCAACACGGCCAAGTCCGGCGCGCCCAGCGGCACGCCCGCCACGTTGAGCATCAAGCCGACGGAGTACAACTCAGCGGTTCCCCCGCGCGGCACGCAGGCCGTGGTGTTCACGGTGACCCAGAACGTCGGCGGTGGGGCCTCCCAGACGACGTACAAGGCGTTCAACTGGGACCAGAGCTACCGCAAGGCGATCACCTACACCGCCGCCCCCGACGACAAGCTGAACACGCCGTTGTGGCGGGTGGACGATCCGCTGAAGACCGTCGCGCCCATCGTCGCGTCCGAACTGCAGCAGCAGCTCGCGCCGCCGCCGCCGCCACCGGCAGCGCCGACCACGCAACCCGGGCAGCCGGTGACGACCACACCGACCAGCACGTCGTCCACCACCCCGCCACCTCCGCCGCCATTGGCGTTCGTGCCAGGAGCGCTCTACAACTCGGCCAACTATCAGAATTTCGCAGTGGTCAACGACGGCGTGATCTTCTTCTTCGATCAGGGATCGGTGTTGCCCGCTTCGGCCGGCGCCCTGCATGTTCTGGTGCCCCGGTCTGCGATCGACCCGATGATCGCGTAACTCGCTGCGCTGTCGCCGGTTAGACGCGACGATGTGTCGATGGCGAGCCATCCTGTGAGGGAAGGACTTTCATGCGAGTACCGCGCGCTGTCGCACACTTCAATCGCCACGTCACCAATCGAGTGGCTCAGTCGATCACCCCATGGCTCCCGGGGCTGGGAACCCTCGAGCATGTCGGACGCAAGTCCGGTACGCGATACCGAACACCGCTGTTGGTTTTCCCGACCCGAGACGGCGTCGTCGTTCTCATCGGCTACGGGCTTGAATCGGACTGGTTGAAGAATGTCATGGCCGGCGGCCCGACAGTGCTGCGCAAGCGGAACAGAGCTGTGCCGTTGGCCGACCCGCAGATCTGCCGCAAGGCTGAGGCGGCGAACCTCGTCACACCGGGTTTCCGGCCGTTCTATCGCCTGTTCCCCTACAACGAGGCGGCATTGGTGTTGACGAGGAGTGCAAGCACGCCACCGTGAAGGGCGCCGTTGGTGTTCTACGGGTGCCTGGCCGGATCTACGCCGACGTGACGGCCGTTCAAGAGCTCGCCGAGCCTGTTGTCGACTGAGGCGCCCAACCACCGTGGACTGATGAAATGTTGTGAAGTGGTCCCGGCTGGTATCGAACCAGCGACCTTCCGCGTGTGAGGCGGACGCTCTCCCACTGAGCTACGAGACCCGGTGCGCGCACCATGAGAATGGTGCCCGATTCGCCGAGGAGGAACATTATCACGGCACACCCGTCCGGCCGGAATGCGCTCGTCGCGGCGCTGCGGCGAGGGGATTTGTGCCGCTTCGCCTAAGTCGACTATTGTCGTCCTTCGCAGCGGGCGACGATCTCGTCCGAAGCGCGCGGATGTAGCGCAGTTGGTAGCGCATCACCTTGCCAAGGTGAGGGTCGCGGGTTCGAATCCCGTCATCCGCTCGAAGGTGCAAGTGCGGCATCAGACCCAACGGTGGAGTGGCCGAGTGGTGAGGCAACGGCCTGCAAAGCCGTGCACACGGGTTCGATTCCCGTCTCCACCTCCAAGAGTTTCGACCCGCGCGATTAGCTCAGCGGGAGAGCGCTTCCCTGACACGGAAGAGGTCACTGGTTCAATCCCAGTATCGCGCACCAGAGTTTATGCAGGTCAACAGTCGCTTTTAGCCGACCTACGCGAATCTCATACAACTTTCATGCAACATGGCGTCGCATACCGCGATATAGAAGTCGCCTGCCGATGGCGGATATGACCACTGCACGAACTAACGACATCGTTATTTTGCGTCTCGGCCGGCGCTGGTCTGCGTAGCCTCCTTTGCGTGAATCATCAGGATGTAGCGGGAGTTCCCGCCGATGCTGTCTACGCGATCGGTGCCATCACGCTCGGCGCTGGACGACTCGAAAACATTGTTCGGGTCATCGCCGCCGATCTGTACGAATACCCCGGCAAAAGCCGCACCAGTGACCTGGTCAAGCACATACGGCGATGTGGCGCGCAGCCGAACCTTCCAGCCCATGCGACGGCAACCGGACCAGACATCGTGAAGTGGGCTGACGAGGTGCGGGACGCACTGAAGCAGCGCGACGAAGTGCTCCACTCAGTGGGCGTCAAGATATTCGACGGCTCCGTGTGGGAGCCGCACCTCGTACACATGCGCACCCAGGAGCCCACACCTGCCGACGCGGTTACGCTCCTCCACCTATCCCAAAAGCTCTTGGCGTTATCCGCTAGAGGCTCCGGCCTGCTTAAGGGCTTACGCCACTCCCCCCGCCTGGGAGTCTTCATCCCCAACACTGTCGTTGATGACAAGTGGCAGCCCATCTGTGACACAGACATCGGCGGGGCGGACCTGGCCCGACCGACTGAGGCTGAACTTGACGATTGGTGGAAGACGTACGGCCCTTTCCCAAAGCTGGGCAAAACAGCGTCATGAGACGGCACGAAGATATTCAACGGGGCGAGAAGAGGATTCGGTCGTCAGCGGGCATCTCGGTACATCGCATCGAGCTGTCGGACGGACAGTTGCCCGACATGGCCTGCGGCGTCAACGGGGTCGCGCAGCAGACCTCATTTAGGCCAACCCACATAGACGTGGAGTTCGACGCGAAAGGTGTGGTGGAGACCCGCATCTACGGCCCGCAGGTTAAGCAGGACGGCTCCCTGAGCCAGCGCGAGTTAGACCACCGTTGGCGTCGTCAATGACCTAAAGCACCTCCATTAACCGACGTGCGATGTTGAGATTCCCTGGCAGAGTTTACGATTCGCGATCTAGGTGACACGACACCTCAAGCTGCCACCAGTGGGTGCCGAGGGGGTGCCGTGCGTAGCGGTGAGAGATTATCGGGGGTACGCCGCGCGTACTCGCGGCGCTTCTCTACTCGCGGTAGCTTCGGCACCTATGACGCCCCCGTCTGATCGCCGCCGTGATCTAGACAGCCTGTAATATGCACTATCCCCGCACGTCGTCCGCGCCCGGTGATGAACTTCCCAATGCTCAGGGTGTACGACGATTTAGCTTGGCCTCTTCCGGCTCCCGCGGAGGCAATGGCGATGCCGCCCGGTGGGGACTCACCCGAGGCGGCCTCTCGCCATTGGTGGTCGAATTCAACTGCTGCGCAACGCATTACGTCACCCGCGGTGACGCGACAGTGGCTGCAATGCAACGCGTTTCCGCGATGGCAATACACGCCCCCTATCGCCTGGGAGGACGCCATCACGAACTGGCTCACCTGGCTTGCGGTCGGCGGTACACCCCCCACCACACGCCGACTGCGCCGCGGTCACCTCCGGTTCATCGCCCGCCACAGTCACACCAGCCACCCGGCCGAGCCGAACTTGGCCATGATGGACCGCATCTGCCACACCCAACCGTGGTCAAACGAGCACCGCCGCAGCGTCCGCCGATCGCTCATCGACTTCTACGACTGGGCCGTGCATCATCGGCTGGCCGTCGCCAATCCCGCCGCCGGATTCCCCAAAGTCCCGGCAGCAAGCCACACCCCCGGCCGGTGCCCGAACACATCTGGCGCGAGCTGAAGACGGCGGCCAACCCGCGCGAGCTGATGATGGCCAAACTCGCGTGCGAGGGCGGGATGCGCCGCGCTGAGGTGGCTCGGTGACGACGCGATGACCTACTCCACGACGGTTGACCACCGGTGGGCACTGTTGGTGCACGGCAAGGGCGATAAGCAGCGCGTCGTGCCGATCACTGACCGCCTGGCCGTCGAGATCACGTTGTTCTGCCCACAGGGCTACCTGTTCCCGAATGGGGTCGGTGGCCATCTCACCCCCGAGCGGGTCGGCAAGTGCATCTCGGACCTGTTGCCGCCTGGCTGGTCCATGCACAAGCTGCGCCACCGGTTCGCCAGCCGCGGTTTGGCCGGCACCGGTGACCTGCTGGCCGTACGTGACGCACTCGGTCACGCCAGCGTGGCTATTACGCAGCTCTACACCGCCGTAGCGGACGGCAAAGTGAGCCGGGTGTGTGAGGTCGCCGCCGATGATCATTGAGGCCGCCTACGCCGTCGCGGTGGTCAACAGCGGCCGCAAGCTCACCAGCGAATGGCACGAGGATCTCGACTCCCTCTGGCCCGTCATTCCCCAGCTGGCCGCCCTTTAAGCACCGACCAGGTGGTCACGCACGAGACCGTGCAAGGCCTGATCGACGCCGAACTGTGGGCCGAAGGTTGCCCTGGATCAGGCTAGTTGGCCGCGCGCTTGCGCGCGATCGCGAAGACGTTTTGCCTTCTTCTTGCCTGCGGTATTGACCCGCTTGGAGTCATTTAGGTGCGCCGTGTAGTCAACAGATACATGCCACGCCGAGCGCCCGTCTTCGCCACCGTCATCGATGAGAGGTAATTCCTCAGCCTCGCATTCGGTGACCGTTGGAGCCCAAATGCCCGCGACCCCTTTAAGTTCGAGTGTTTCGAGATACGTCTTAGCACCACCGGGCCGGTCTCCGTGTTCGGTCGACCAAAGGCCGTTATCGACGGGTCGGGGGTAAAAGCAAGACTGCTAATTTCCCCTGTTATCACGTCGACTTCTGTATCGAATACAGCCCGAAGCAACCGGGTATGACCGTTAAAGGGTAGTCCAGAAGCCAATCTGGGTCAGGCTCCGTGACAAACAAACTCTACGAGATCGGCGGTGGTCGGCGATTGGATCACCGTCTCATCGTCGTCGTCCGGCCCAAGCACCGTCAAGATAAGTTCACCGTCACATGTAATTTCGGCTTCGTAATCGTAATCGCCGCGCCGCCACTCCATGTGTATGCCGCCGTCGGCAGTCGGTGTCGGCTGTGCTGGCCCGAGGAGCCGCCCCGGGAGAACCTGTACAACAGACAGATAGAAGTCTCGCGCAACCTTGCTTGGCGCCAACGATCCCGGCCCGCGCCAACCGTCTTTCAGCGCCCACACCTGACCCATCTTGCGCCCGACCAGCTCTCGTGTTCGAGCTTCGTTGGCGCCGCCTTGGATAGAACGAGTGACCACCGCAATCAAGCGATCATCTGACCTAAGTTCCTCAACCTCAACGGGATTCACCTCACCCTCAGGCAAATGGCGCGCCGCCAGGAACACGCTCTCCCAAAATTGACCTACGTTGGTACGAACCTCGGGCATCGCAACCGCAATCAAGCGATCGTCTGGCAAAAATTCGTCAGCGGGATTCACCTCACCTTGAGGTGAGTGGCGCGCTGCCCAAAACACGCTCTCCCAAAATTGACCCACGTTCGTATGGATCTCAGGCACCCTGGAAACAACCGTCGCCGGGCTCGGAACTCCGCCACCATGCGAAGCGAAAATGGACCCCGCTACGATCGGTGCATCGAACCGCCACGTGTCGCGTCCATGCTTGCGATCGGGCCGCAGCGGCGCATGATCAGTCGGCATTACTGGCCCCTGCCTCTCTGCGTTCCTTAATCTCCCGCTTCTTGCGGTCGACGATCTCGTTCAGCAATTGGGCAAGTTCGTTCGCGTTGCGGTATGTGAGGTGCACGGCCGCACGAACGTCAGGCACCACTGTGGCACCTCCGGCCGGTGGGCTGGTCGTGAACGGCGGGATGTGCCCCATGCCGAGGTATATCCCCTGGCCGTCGTCGGACAGCACAAAAATATTCGTCATGGCTGCATCCCGATAGATATCAGTCGGCCATTCGACTTTCAGGTCGATGCTCTGATATTCGTCGTCTGCCACGGCACCCCTCTGGTCAGATAGTTCGTACATCATCCACGACCGCACCAGCTAGAGCCAGAGCAACCGGCAAACTGCACTGACGCGCTCACGCCACACTGTCAATCTGCCCATATTTGGCGCACATCACTGTGCCCATACTCCCTGGTCACGGCCATATCATCTACTGTACCGCTATTCGTTCAGCGCGATCTTAGACAACGCCGCCGCAATCGCCTGATCTCGGCCCTGTGCCGCGTGCTGGTACCGCATCGCGGCCTGCGGAGTTGCATGCCCGAGGCGAGCCATCAGTTCGGCCAGGGTGGCCCCCGTGGCCGCCGCGAGAACCGCACCTGAATGCCGTAAGTCGTGAAACCTCAGATCGGCCGCATGGCTGCCTCGCGCGCATTGTAGAACTGCCGGTAGAGCGTGGCCGGCGCGAGGTGGCCGCCGTGAACGGCTGGAAACAACAGAGCGTCCGGCGCCGGCTTCACATGGGTGGCGAGATGCTCGCGGGTGGCAGGCACCAGGTGCGGCGGAATCGCCACGTCGCGGGTCTGGGCGTCGCTCTTGGGCGTTGAGACTGCGTACCCGTCGTTGAGTCGCACCATGGCCCGCTCTGTGCGAATAGTCCCAGTATGCAGCTCTACCCCGTCGTCGTCGGTGGTCGTCGCCAGCACCACGTCACGGCGGCGCAACTCAGTCAGCTCGCCGAAGCGCAGCGCGCACCATGACGCGAGCAAGATCATGGCCTGGCACGGATCAGGTATCGCTCCGGCGATTGTCGCCAGCTCTGGCAGGGTCGCGGGCCGAATCTTCTTGACACGCTTGGCCGTTCCCGCTCCGCGAATTACGCACGGATTGCTGTTGATCTTGCCGTCGCTGGCCGCGGCGCCGAGGATGGTCCGCAACAGGCCGTAGGCGTGCGTGCGCAGCGTCGGTGTCTTGGTTCCGAACGTGGCGTACCAGGCCCGCACGTCGTCGGGGCTGATCGACGCCAGCGGCATCGCGCCGAAGGGCTTGCGCAACTGCTGCTCAAACAGCCGTTCGTAATGCTCGCGGGTGCGTTGCTTGATATCGCGCTCGACCGCTCCGAAGGTGCCTGGCGTGCGCGTCACTGAGTGCTGCCTCCGCGATACTGACGTGGGCTGACGGTGGGCCGCAAGTGCCTCACGGGCTGAATTTGGGCTAAAGCTAGCACACTTATTGCCGCACATTGCTGCACGCCTGGACGGTCATATTTGCTGTTCAGATGCTATACCGTGACGCCAGGTGCGCTCCGCGCGCTTCTCGCCAGCAAACTCTAGGTGAGATTCAATCCCAGTATCGCGCACCAGCGTTATAGCAGGTCAATGCCGGTAAAGCGAAATCTTTCGACATCAACCTACTGATCCGCGTGAATGCTTCAGTCGACCGCGCACCCACACGCTTCAGCTGGTCATCGCAGCCGAAGTCATTTGGCCGGACGCCGGTCGCCACCCTTTCGTCGCAACCACGCACCTAGACAGTGACGACCGTGGTGTCCTCACCGCGGGAACACAGCCGACATGGGTGCTGGGAACCGCGCCGAGCACCCTGTAGATGCGGACGCACCCTGGCGAGCGCACACCTCGACTACGTAGATGGTTCTCCGGCCTCCTCAGCGAAGTCGAGTATCGCGCTACTCGATAGGGCGGGTACGGCTCGCCGTAGGTTCGCGTCAGGCCAGATCAGCGATCGTCTGCGAGACCGAACTCGCTCGGACCACTGCTCGCCGACCTGGCCCCGAACTGCCAATCGACGGGGGTAAACCATGGCCAGTTTGCTTGTGAGCGAGGACTATTCCGGAAGGGTGGCGATGCCACCACCAGGCTTCGATGTCGATTCCGTCGCCTCGCGCGTGGGACTCGATCCAGCTGAGACACACGACGACAACGTGCTCGAGATCGCCGCGTCAGCACCATCCGGTCATTCACCGATAGGTCTTCGGATGGTCGAGATCGCGACAGGGCAAATAGGCGTGTGCGAAACCGCCAATAACGGCGGCATTCCACTCACCCGATATGTCCATCCGTTCGCACCGGGGTCTCCCGGCGTTCCATGGTGCGCCTTCTTCGTCTCCTGGTGCTATCTCCAGACGACGGGCAGCCGGCCGCCGTGGAACAACCCCGGCTGGGTGCAGTCGATCTACGCATGGGCGGCCAACAACCGACGCCTCGTCGGGACACCACTGCGTGGCGACATGTTCGGACTCGGCGGCAATCACATCGGACTCGTCGCTCGTTCTCTGCGCGATCGGGTCATCACCGTGGAGAGCAACACCTCCACCGGCTGCGTGCGGTCTAATGAGCGCCCCTTGACGGGGTTGTGGTTCGGCCGACCTAAGTGACAACCCCCATAACCATCGCAGCATTGCCCCCGAAGGAGGCTCTCATGGTCAGTGCGCCGCAACTCGATCAGCACCGAGCAAGGATCATCGTCCCCACGTCCGTCGACTTCGTGAAGCAAGTGACGCGCGACCGCCAGGGCAACTACCGAAGGGCGACAACATGCAAGAAGCGCGAGCACCTCAAGGCCAAGGGTGTGCCGGTGCCTGCGCAGGCCACAGACCGACAGGTCAACACCGCGATCGAGCGCATCATCGACGGTGATGATCTGAAGCCCATCTCCTGGCTGACCAAGGCCCGAACCGCAGCCGCGGCGGTGGGCCTGATCTCGATGAAAGTGGATGGAAAGGAGGCCAGCGCCACGGGCTTCATGATTTCACCGTGCCTGATGATGACCAATCATCACGTGCTGCACACAGCCGAGGAAGCAAGCGACCCGTCGGTGAACTTCACGTTCGGCCACGAAAAGAGCTCCGACAACAGACCTTTGGTCGGTGAAGAGACGATTTCGCTGGACGCTGCGGCGTTCTTTGTGTCGAGCGAGGAACTCGACTACACGATCGTCGGAGTGGGTCGCACCACCGACCGACAGCTACCTGGGGATAAGTATGGGCGACTTCCCCTGATCAAAGCGTCGAGCAAAGCACTGCCGGGAAGCGCACTGAACATCATTCAGCACCCCGGCGGTAACTACAAGCAGATCGCGTTCCGCAACAATCTGATGACCGACGCGGAAACTCCGAACCTATTGGTGTATCTCGGCGATACGACTCCCGGCTCGTCCGGCTCACCGGTGCTCGACGACGACTTCGACCTCGTCGCGCTGCACCACGGCAGCCGAGACTTCATTGATGATCACGGCAACAGGATCGATCTCAACGGCGACCCGGTAACGGCGGAAACTCCCGAGGCACTGCGCTATTGGGTAGCAAATGAGGGATGGATACGTATCTCTGCGATCGTCGCCGATCTCGCGCGCCGGCAGATGTCGCCCCAACAACGCGCCTTGATCTCCGCCGCCATTCTCTGAACTCCCGCCCCACCGCCCGACTAACGAGAGCAGGTTCCACCATGAGTACAAAACTCGTCATGATCCATGGCCGCAACCAGGCTAGTGACCAGCAGACAGCTGACGACCCCGCCAAATTGGCGGCCTACGTCGACAACAAAAAGCGCCAATTCCTGGCCGGTCTTGCGAAGGGATTGGTCCTCGCAAACCGCCCTCCCATAGTGGAGGGCGAGGTGATCTTCCCCTTCTACGGCAATGTATTCCGTGATTCCATCGCCGATTACGAGCGCAGCGGCGGCATTCCGCCCCACTTGGAGGCGGCAGATCCTGCTACCGAACTCGAGGTGAACACCTGTGGCGACCAGGACCAGATTCGCGCGCTGTCTACTCTGCAGGCGAACCTGTTGCAGGACATGGCGGGTCATCTGGACTACGACGCCGTGCGCGAGCTCCGTTACCAAGGCGGCAGCGCGGACGAGCTGGCCGTGTCCGACGTACTTGGGGTCCCCTTCGTGACTGGGGCCTTGCAGTTCCTGAGCCGCAAGACGGGAGTCCCAGCCGCGATCATCCGCAACCACCTGGCAGACGTCGCCTACTACATCGGCATGGAATCAATGCGCCACAAGGTCCTTGATGTCGTCCGACGAGAAATTCTCTCGCACACCTCGGCTGACGACGACCTGGTAGTGATCGCACACAGTCTCGGTAGCGTCGTCGCCTACGACCTGCTCGCAGACCAGGACAACGCCTTGGGCGATCGTCGAGTGAAACTATTCGTCACTGTCGGCAGTCCGCTGGGGTTGAAGCTGGTGAAAGCCCGTCTTCACGGTAGACAACCAGCAGTGCCCGCCGGTGCACCACTCAAGGTCATCGAAAGCAACGCCCGCTGGCTCAACGGCTACGACGTGCTAGACATCGTTGCCTTGATTCATCCACTCGCCCCGGAGTTCAAGGGCACAGACCGACTTTCCGACGAGCGGACCTACAACCCAACCGGCCCCCACGCGATCATCGACTACCTAGCCGATCCAGACATCGCCGCGCCGATCAGCGACCATATGGCCATTCTCGAACCGGTCGGCTGAAGCCGAGCACCCAAGAGAATCTTGCGGCGGAGCGGCATGAAGGAAGAAGGCCAACGTGATACAAGGCATCAGCGGGGTTGCCACACGAGACCCGCATGAATTTTTGGCAGAACAGGCGCAGGCGGTGGCCGCCCGTTGGTCCAAACAATGTGACGACCTGCGTGCCAGTGCAACTGCCTGGGGCAAAGGTGTTCTCACAGTAGGAACTGTGATCATCGGCGGCTTCGGTTTATCGAGCGTGACCGGAATCTTTCCCATCGATGGCCACTTGGCCTGGCTCTACGCCTCACTCGCGCTGGCATCGATTCTTATGATGGCGGTCGCCGCTATTTGGCTGTCGCGCCGGTTATCCCGGGCTAGCCGGACGATCGTGATGTCGGCAGACCTAGAGGTGATGCGGGCGCGGCGGGACAAGAACGACGAGTCCGCTCTTCCGCACGTTAAGCACCTCGACGACAACTCCTTCACCGAAGCTGAACTTGAGACGATAGCCGCGGTGTACGACGTTTTCGCCGAGCTCAACAGACCGAATTCCCTTCCTTTGGAACAGAAGTACACGCTGAAGGACTACCTGCAGATCGCGCTGGATATCGAGCGCAAAGCGGAAAGCGCGGACCCCGACATACAAGCTGTCGGCCAGCGGCGTCTTCCTCGCGCCGCTCAAATTCGTGCCGAGGTCTACGCGACTCAAGCAAAAGCCATGGCCCACGTCATCCGGATGCGCGTGAATGAAGCGACCAGCGGCGGCGGGACGATCGCCGCCATGCTCTTGTTCGTTGCGTCGCTGGTGACGGTGGTCATGTTCGCCAGCTTCGCCAGCGACACTCGCAGCACTCACAACAACTCAATCGAGCACGTGAGGCAGTGCGCCGAAGCGGCCAAGGCCTACCGCGAAGCGCAGGATCCGAGACTTGTGAATCTGCCCGAAAGCTGCTTGAAACCTACAAGACTTTTAGCTTTGCCGTAGAGGCCGTCGAGGCGGATCGGGCTAGAACCCCGTCCACATCGAGTACGAGCAGCAGATGCCGCGCCGGCTAAGCGCGCTCGGCCGTCATATTCATCTCGACAGTGCCCTGGCAGGCGCCGCTGAAGATTTCGGTGTGCATCGTGCCCGACAGGGATCCGTCGGCCTGAGGCGTGTACCGCACCTCGGCGTGCGCCGGATTCCACTGGATCGTCTCGTCGGGCATCAGACACTGCCACTGAAAGTCGCTGGCTTGCGCCCACGATGACCCATCCCAGGTGAACTGAACAGGCTGCGGAACCGTCGGGTTACTCGGCGGAGGGCCGCTCGTGATCGTGGCGATGCACTTTCCGTTCGTGCAGTTCGATTGGAAGCCATAGGTTTCGGTGTGCTGTTGCTCGGGCTGACCGGCGGCCACACTCGTTCCGGCCTTCGGGCCGACGATGAACGTGATCGCGTACTCGCCGTTCCAGGATGCTGAGTCGGCTGCGGCAATCGGGGCGAGCCAGAACGCCATCGCGGCCGGCGCGGCGCACAATCCGGCGAAGGCGCTCAAGCTGCGAAGATTGGTGTGAGCCATCGCTGCATACTAAAGCCGAGGCAAACAAGACCAGTAGTCTTAAAAAAATGGTCCGCGCGTCCTCAGCCAGTCGTACGCTCCCACCATGACCGCCACCGCCCAGCTGCCGTTCCGTCAGAGCCACCCGCTGCGCTCCCCCGACGACCTCCTCGCACTGCAGGGCACCGGACCGATCCACAAAGTTCTGACCTCTGTCGGTGACGAGGCCTGGCTGGTGACCGGATACTCACTCGTACGCAGCCTCATGGACAACGAACTCCTCGGCCGCACGCACCGCGACCCCGCCAACGCCCCGCGCAGCCGCACCTCGGCGCTGTTCGGCGGGCCGATCGGTGATTTCGATTCCGAGCCGACCGACCACGCCCGCATGCGCCAACTGCTGCAGCCGCACTTCGGTCCACGGCACATGCGCACCCTGCAGCCGAAGGTCCAAGGTCTGTGCACCGCCCTGCTCGACGACATGGAACGCCAGGGACCGCCGGCCGACCTGTTGACCAGCCTGGCTCAGCCGCTGCCCATCCTGGTGATCTGCGAT
Source organism: Mycobacterium sp. ELW1 (assembly GCF_008329905.1). Taxonomy (NCBI): domain Bacteria; kingdom Bacillati; phylum Actinomycetota; class Actinomycetes; order Mycobacteriales; family Mycobacteriaceae; genus Mycobacterium; species Mycobacterium sp. ELW1. The sequence continues at coordinate 3,730,560 of NZ_CP032155.1, forward strand.
CTGCTCGGCGTTCCCTACGCCGACCGCGACCGCTTCCGGCTCTGGGTCGACGATGCGGCGTTCTCCCCCGACGACGACGTCTCCCTCAAGGGGCTCGAATCGCTGCTCGGCTACGGCATGGAACTGGTCGGCGTGAAGCGCGCGAACCCGGACGACGACGTCATCTCCCGCCTGTGCGACGAGCCCGATCTGGCCGACTTCGAGATCGCCACGCTGGCGATGCAACTGCTCTTCGCCGGTCATGAGACGACGGTGACCCAGATCTGGGTGGGCTGCCTGCTGCTGTTGAGCAACCCCGACCAGTGGCAGGCCCTGCTGCACAACCCGGACCTCATCCCGAAGGCTGTCGAGGAGGTGCTGCGCGCCGGCATGACCGGCGGCGTCGGCGTGCCACGGTATGCCCGGGGCGACATCGACGCCGGTGGAGTGACGATCCGGGAAGGAGATCTGGTCCTGCTCGACCCCGGCGCGGCCAATCATGATCCGGAGGTCTTCACCGACCCCTACCGGCTGGATCTCAACCGCACCGGCGCGGCGCACGTCGGCTTCGGCTACGGCCTGCACTACTGCCTCGGCGCGGCGCTGGCTCGCCTGGAACTCAAGACCGTCTACTCCCAGCTCATCCCCCGCTTCCCCACCCTGCAGCTGCGCACTGATCCGGCAACGATGACCGCGGGCTTCCATTCCCTGTCCCACGGGCTAGTTGTACTGACCTGAGAGGTTAGGTACGCGGGCGGCGGGTGGTTGGCCGCCGAGTGCGGTGTGGCCGCGGTGGTAATTGTAGGTGTGCAGCCAGGTGATGAACTCGTCGCAGCGTTCGGTGTCGCTGCGGTAGAGCCGGGCGTAGGCCCATTCTTCGGCCAGCGTGCGGTGGAACCGCTCTACTTTGCCATTTGTCTGTGGCCGATAGGGCCGGGTTCGGCGATGCTCGATGGTGCCCAGTGCGTCCCGGAAGGGATGTGATCGATAGCATGATCCATTGTCGGTCAACACTTTTCGAACGTTGATGCCATGTTGGGCGAACCAGGTGTTGGCTCGTAGCCAGAAGGCGGCGGCCGTGTCTTTGCGTTCATCGCTGAGTATCTCGCTGTAGGCCAGCCGGGAATAGCCGTCGATTGCGGTGTGCAGGAAGTGATAGCCGCGTACCGGTTGTCGACGTTTGTTGGTCTGTCCACTGCTTTTGTCGGCTTGGTGATTGCGGTTACCCACCGAGCGACCCAGCATCCGCCAGCCGCCGCCGGCAGGAATTTTGCCCAGCTTCTTGACGTCGATGTGGACCATTTCGCCGCACTCGGCGGGTTGCATGCGTCGGATCACGCAGCCAGTGCCGCGGTCCAGCCAGCGCAGTTTGGCCATGCCGTAACGAGTGAGGACCCGGTGCACCGTCGAGGGGTGCAGGCCCAGCAGATAACCGATGCGCGCCGGTCCCCAACGGCGAATGACACGCACCTTGATGATGCGCCGCTCGGTACGTGTTGGAGTCTGATTGGGGCAGCGGTGAGGCCGTGAGCTGCGGTCGACCATGCCGGCCGGACCATATTCGCGGTAGCGGCTCGCCCAGCGACTGGCGGTAGTCACTGCTACCTGGAATCGGTCAGCAGCGCGTCGAAGACTCCAACCGTCCTCGACGACGCAACGGGCCAGTCGCAGGCGTCCGGTTTCAGACAACGGGGCGTTACGGTGGGACACGAAGACCTCCGAGATGAGTTGGTGCGTTCCTAGACAGCTCGCACTTCACTCGGAGGTCTTCGTCATGTCACCACCGTCCCCCCCCGCCCGACGCGCAACGCCGTCCCGCGCGCGCGCCGCGAACTCGGAGGTCTTCGTCATGTCACCACGCCACGCCGTCCCTAACGTCCGTGGTCAGTACAGCTAGTTGAACTCCCCGTTACGTGGGGATAAAACCCTCAGATCGATCCTGCGGGAACGCTTCCTGGTCACTGTGACACTGCTGTCTGGCCTACCCAGCCCGTAGTCGATCAGCTACGGTCCGCGCTATGCCGGGGGCAAAAAGGGTCGTCAAAAAGTTGAAGCGGCGGGCCACCGTCGTCGAGGTGATCGTCGCCGGGGCGGCGGTCGTCGTCGCTGCCATTGCGATCGCAGCGGTGTACTTCTACAAGCCGACTCCACCCCCCGACTTTCACAGCGTCTCGTCCACCTCGCAGACATCGGCCGCCCCGCCCACGGCACCTGGACCGGCCCCCATGCCGGTCACCGCCACCAAGGCACCGAAACCCTGACGGCACCGGCGCCCGATGGACTCTTACCAAATCGTCAATATTTCTGTCGAAGTCGGACGCCGACCACCGCCGGTGTCGTACATTTCTGACGACGCTGAGAACACAGCCGACCGGTCGGGGCCCGGTAGCGCAATCACACCGCAGTCCGACCGTCACAAGCGGGTCTCCAGGGGTGGGCTATGCGAAGTGGCCACCCCCTTGGGCCACCGGCCCCCCGCCCCTGGGGACCACTTGGCCCCTACAAGCGAACGTCGATGCCGTCCGAGACCGAGCCGACCGCCCCGATCGTGAGCACATCACCCGGTGAGAGATCACTGCGGCCGAGCCCGGAGAACAACAGCCCGACGTTATCGCCGGTCACCGCCTCGTCCACCGTCTTGCGGAAGCTCTCGATCGCGTCGACTCGAACCGTGCGAGCGTCGTTGATCCGCACCTCGTCACCGGCCGAGACCTGACCCAGCTCGACGCGGCCTGTGGCGACCAGTCCACGGCCCTTGATGGCGAACACGTCCTGCACCGTCAGCCGAAACATGGGCCTACCCCAGCCCCGGCGGCAGATCCTCGGACCACAGACAATCACCGTTCATCGTGATGGTGAACAGCTTCGGCAACACATCCAAGTGCAGAGGTTGCCCCACCTCACCGGGTGAATGCACCACGGGCGCAAGCTCTCCCGGACCGATCACGGTCACCTGATCGGCACTGCACACCGCGGAAGGGTCCAGCGGCGTCGCGGTCCACTGCCCCGAGCGCAGGTTGGGGTTACGAAATCCCTGACCGTGCAACGTGATTCCGGCGCCATAGCTCAGCCAGCGACTGGCCGGGTCGAACGGGCCGAGCACCGGAACCCACGTGCCCGACGCCTGGCAGACGAGGAAGTCACCCACGTCGGGCAGCCGGGTCATCACGTCCGCGAAGTCCGCCGGGCATGACGCGCCCGCCTGTGGCACCGGAGCGTCCGCTCGTGCGGTCGCCACACCGAACGACAACGCGGCCGTGGCGGCCAGCAGCACGCCGCAACGCCGCACGATCAGCCGTATAGCTCGTCGATGTTGTCGTGGAAGTTCTCCACGACAGCCTTGCGCTTGAGCTTCAGGCTCGGCGTCAAATCGCCCGCCTCGACCGTCAATTCGCGATCAATAATGTCGAAGCGCTTGACCTGCTCCCACCGGTTCAGGTGCTTGTTGAGGGTCTCGACGTATCCCTCGACCATCTCCCTGGTCTTCTGGTCACGGGCGACTTCCTCGAAGGACTTGCCCTCCATACCGTTGCGATCCGCCCACTCCCTGATGGCCTCCGCATCGAGGCTGACCAGTGCGACGCAGTACGGCTTGCCCTCGCCGTAGATGATGATCTCGCTGGCGAACGGACAGATACCCTTGAACGCCGCCGAAATCGCCGAGGGCGCAACATATTTGCCCTGTGACGTCTTGAACATGTCCTTCTTGCGGTCGGTGATCCGCAGATAGCCCTCGGCGTCGAGTTCACCGATGTCCCCGGTGTGGAACCAGCCGTCGGGTTCGATGGCCTCCGCGGTCGCCTCGGGCAGGTCGTGGTAGCCGCTCATCACACCCGGCCCCTTGAGCAACACCTCACCGTCGGCAGCGATCTTGACGTCGGTGTACGGCAACGTCCAGCCCACCGTCCCAAACCGATAGGCATGCAGGCGATTCAGCGATGACGCCGCGGATGTCTCGGTCAGCCCGTAGCCCTCCAGGACGATGGCCCCGACGGCGTCGAACCACTGCGCGATGTCGCGGTCCAGCGCGGCCGACCCGGAGATGAAGAACCGCAGGCGGCCACCAAACCGCTGCCGGATCGTGTTGAACACCAGCTTGTCGGCGAGTTTGTGTTGCAACGCCAGCAACGGCCCGACCCGGTGGCCGGCTTGCCGGGCGCGCGAAACCTGCAGGCCCACGTCGGTGGCCCAGTCGAAGAGCCGCTTCTTGACGCCGCCCTCTTCGACCATCGTCTCTGTGATCCGGCCGTGCACTTTCTCGAAGATCCGCGGCACTGCACCCATGAACGTCGGCTTGATGATCGCCAGGTTTTCGACGATCTTGTCCACCCGGCCGTCGATGACGGTGGGGAAACCCATCAGCAGCGGCATGGCCAGCATCACCTTGCCGAACGAGTGCGCCAGCGGCAGCCACAGATAGTTGAGGTCTTTGTCGGACAACACCTGCAGCGAATCCAGTGCTGCGGCGGTGTAGGTCCACGCCTCGTGGTGCAGGCGCACACCCTTCGGCTTGCCGGTGGTGCCGGAGGTGTAGATCAGGGTGGCCAGCTGCTCGGGCGGGATCGCGTCGATGCGTTCGGTCACCGCGGTGGGGTTGTCAGCCAGCAGTTGCTTGCCCAGTTGCTCGAGATCGTCGAGGGTGATCACCCAGTCGTCGTCACTCGTCCCGTCGATCATCACCACCTTCTCGACGGCGGGCAGGTCGGCACGGTTGGCGGTCAGCTTGTCCACCTGAGACTGGTTCTCCGCCACGACAACGCGACTACCGGAGTTGGCGACGATGAACGCGGTGTCCTCGGCGTTGGTACTCGGGTAGACCGTCGTCGTGGCCGCGCCCGCGGACAGGATGCCGAAGTCGACGACCACCCACTCGTAGCGAGTTCCCGCCGCCAGCGCCACCCGGTCCTCGGGGTTGATGCCCAGGGCGATCAGCCCGGCGGCGATCAGCTCGACCCGTTCACCGACCTGCGCCCAGGTGACACTGGTCCACCCGTCTTGGTCGGGATAACGGAACGCCTCAGCGTTGGGGGTGGCCGCGACGCGATCGAGAAACATCCGCGGCACCGACGGCGCCCGGTTGTCGATCTTGCTCACGTCGGGCCGCTCGTCGGACTTGCGCGGGCCTGCCATGGCGCGAGTTTATGTCGCGGCGCGCCGCCCGTGGCGAAATCGGGAAGCCCGGGTCTAGTTCTGGTCGAATTCGGCAGGCTCGCGATCCGCCGCGAGGTTGGCCAGCCGCCAGGTGGATTCGCGGTTGCGGGGCCAGAACCCGGCGAGCTGTAACCGGTCCGGCACGAATCTCATCGGCCCCTCCACTGCCACCTCTGCCATCTCAAGTCGGCAGCCGCCCTCGATATCGCTGAGCCGCAGTGTGATTCGCGCTGCCCCGGCAGGACCGAGCCGGGCCAGCAGTACCAGCTCCTCCTGCGGCGTGCAGCGCAGCACCACAGTCTCGTCGTCGATGACCGCAGGCCACACGCCGATCGAGTGCAGGATGCGGGTGCCCGGCGCCGGCCAATCGGCGTCGACCGCACGCATCCGGCTGTTACCGACCACCCATTGCGAGTAGGTCCACCCGTCGGCCAGCACTTCCCAGACTCGTTCCCGTGGCGCGTCGATGTCACGCGTAACGCTCGTTGGCATGCTGGGCGAGTACCCGCTCCACCGGATGTAAACCGTCAACTCACGGTTGACGAAGTGGCATCGTCAACCTACGGTTGACGCATGGAAGACCAGGCTCGCATCGCTTACCCGATCCGACTCGACGACCTCATCGACGGCATCAAGAAGGTCCACACCGACGCCCTTGACCAGCTTTCCGACGCGGTGCTGACCGCGGAAGCCCTCGGTGACCTGGCCGACCACCTGATCGGCCATTTCGTCGATCAGGCCCGCCGGTCGGGTGCTTCGTGGACCGACATCGGCAAGAGCATGGGGGTCACCAAACAGGCGGCACAGAAGCGCTTCGTGCCGAAAATGACCAATCTCGACGCCGCCGATCTGGATCCCGCTCAGGGCTTCGCGCGATTCACCCCGCGGGCCCGCAGCGCCGTCGTCGCCGCCCAGAACGCGGCCCACGGGGCTGGAAATGCCGAGATCACCCAGTCCCACCTGCTGCTGGGTGTGCTCACTGATCCGGCCGCGCTGGCCACTCCCCTGTTACGGGCCCAGCAGATCAGCCCGGATGCGACGCGAGCTGCCATCGTTCTGCCACCACGGGTGGCGGAAGTACCCGCCCTGATCCCATTCGACGCCGGCGCCCGAAAGGCCCTGGAGCTGACCTTCCGCGAAGCACTTCGCCTGGGCCACAATTACATCGGCACCGAGCACATGCTGCTCGCGCTCGCCGAAGCCGAGGAGGACGGCGGCACACTGCACCGGCTGGGATTCGACAAGGCGCGCGCCGAGGCCGACATCGTCGAGATGCTCGCCGCGGTCACCTCGACCAAGGAGCCGTGAGCACCGCCGGCCATCAAAAACTCAGCGTCAGGTGTCAAGGCATCGTCAAGAAATCACAAACCGGGCTCACCCCGGCGTATCGATTGAGCCATGACGCTTTCTGAGTTGCTTCCCTCCCTCGGGCACGCCGGACTCGACCGTCGAATCTGGCCCTCGAGCACTCACTTGGACGACCTCGGGCAGCTCTGCATCGGAGGGGTGCCGCTGACCGAGGTAGCCGACAAATTCCGCACGCCCACCTACGTATTGGACGAATCGGACTTCCGCAGCCGGATCAGCCGTTACCGTGCCGCGCTGCCGGGCGTGTCGATCGCCTACGCGGGCAAATCCCTGCTGACCACCACCGTCGCCCGCTGGGTCGAGGAGCACGGCGCCGACCTCGACGTCTGTTCGGGCGGCGAGCTGGCCGTCGCATTGGCCGCGGGCGTGAACCCGGCGCGAATCATCATGCACGGCAACGCCAAAACACCTGATGAGCTGCGCGACGCTGCGGCCGCCGGGGTGGGCCGGGTGGTACTGGACTCACCGCTGGAGATCGCCTTCCTATCCGGTCAGGTTCGCCGCCGCCAAACCGTGCTACTCCGGGTCATTCCCGGCGTCGACATCGGCGGACATCCCGCCGTCGTCACCGGCGTCGAAGACCAGAAGTTCGGGTTCACCATCGCTGGTGACCGTGCGCTGGACGCAGTTGGCCGCATCCTGAACCAGCCGTGCCTATCCCTGGCGGGGCTGCACTGCCACATCGGCTCCCAAGTCGCCGACCCCGCCCTCTACGGGCACGCGATCACCCGGATGATCGCCGTAATGGCAGACATTCGAGGGCGTTACGGTGTTGCCCTGCCTGAACTCAACATCGGCGGCGGGCACGCAGTGCCCTACGTTTCGAGCGACCCTGAGTTCGACCTCGCCCGCTTCGGCGACATCATCGAAGACAGCCTCACCTCCGCCTGTGCGGCAACCGATTTTCCTCGACCACAGCTGACCGTCGAGCCCGGTCGCGCGATCAGTGCGCGCGCCGGTGTCACCCTCTACCGAGTCGTCGCGATCAAGTCCCAGCCGGGCGGCCGGACCTTCGTCGCCGTCGACGGCGGTATGAGCGACAACCCCCGGGTTGCCCTTTACGGCGCGAAATACACTGTCGCGCTGGCCAACCGGCACACCGCTACCCCGTGTACCGCGGTAACCGTCGTCGGCCGGCACTGCGAGGCCGGTGACGTGGTCGTCCGGGATGCCCAGCTACCCGCCGACATTCATCCCGGCGACCTGCTTGCCGTCGCGTGTACCGGCGCCTACCACCACAGCATGGCGTCCAACTACAACGTGGTCGGCCGGCCGCCACTGGTCGCAGTGGCCGATGGCCGATGCCGCCCGCTGGTCCGCCGCGAGACCATCGCCGATCTGCTGTCGCGCGACTGCGGTGTCGAGCTACCGCACGTCATTCCGAGGTAAGCGGAGCCGTCCACACCAATTTCGTTCCGCCGGTCTCAGCGTCGGACACCGTGAAGACCCCGCCCGCCGACTCCGCGCGGCGAGCGAGGTTGTGCAGACCACTGCTGCGTCTGTTGTCCGCCGGGATCCCGCAGCCGTTGTCGGTGACCATGATGGTCAGGTCATCACCGACTGCGACACTCACCGTGACCTCCGAGGCGCCGGAGTGCCGGACCGCATTGCTCAGGGCTTCGGTGACCACTGCTTCCGCGTTGGCGGCGAGTTCGGCGGAAACAATGCTCAGCGGGCCACTGAGATTCAACCGTGCGGCAATGTCCCGATTGTTCGTCAGCTGCTCGAAAACATTGTGGATGCGCGCGGCCAGGCCGCCTGTCGAATCGACCGAGTGCTGCAGATTGAAGATGGTCGAACGGATCTCGGTGATGACGGCCTGCAGCTCATCGACCGAACGCGATAGCCGCTGGGCCATCTCGGGATCCCGGATCCGAGCGATCGCGCCCTGCAGATCCAGTCCGACGGCGAACACCCGCTGTATCACCTGGTCGTGCAGGTCATGGGCGATGCGCTCCCGATCGGTGAGCAAGGCGAGCTCAGCTGTGTACCGCCGCGCCCGAGCAATCGTCAGGGCGATAGCTGCGTGGCCGGCGAAATCCCGCACCAGGTCTAGATCTTTGGCACCGAACCGCGCAGCGTTGACGTTACGTGCGACGACCAGCACCCCGAGGCTGTGCCCGTCGGCCCACAACGGGACGACGATCGCCGGGCGTTCACCGATGTCGGTGAACGACTGGATCGGCTTGCGGAACGTCTCGGTGATCACCGGCTCGCCGGAGCGGAACACCGAGCCGCTGGTCGATCCGTCGACCGCAACCCGCTGGCCGAGAACATCGTCTGCGTAGCGACCGACCGCCGCTGAGACCACGAGCGTGTCCACCTCGTCGTCAGGCTGGTCAGCATCGTCGGGAAAGAGCACGATGGCCTGCTCGGCCTCGGTGAGCTCGCACGCCCGCGCCGCGATGAGCTGCAACGGGCGAAGGATAGGCTGCCCATCGGACAGCACGGCAGCGGTGATCTCGCGACTTGCGCTCGTCCACAACGCCGCAATGCGGGTCGCATCGAACAGCTGGGCGTTGTCGATGGCCACCGCGGCCACCGACGCCAATGCACGCCCGGTGACCTCGTCCGACTCGCTGAACGTGCGCCCGGTCCGGTCGTCTGCGACATACAGACTGCCGAACGCCTTGTCGTCGCGGATTCGGATCGGAATACCCAGAAAGGCGCGCATTGGTGGGTGCCCGTCCGGAAAACCCGCCGAGGCCGAATGTTGAGTCAGATCATCGAGCCGTAACAGATCCGTCCGGTCCCGCAGTGCCCCGAGGAGTCCCTTGCCGACCGGAAGGTGACCGATCTGATCAACGGTGCGCTCATCCATCCCGTCATGGACGAACGAGGTCAACAAGCCGTCGGGGCCCCACACGCCGATCGCGCCGTAGCGCGCCCCGGTCAGGGTCAACGCGGCACTGATGATTCTGTGCAGCGTCGGCTCCAGCTCGAGGTCAGAGCTGATCTCGATCGCCAGCTGCAGCAGCAGCCCCATCTGGTCGCGGTCAGCGGCCAGCTCGTCGAGCTGATCGTGAATTCGGCGCACATCCCCCGAGCGCTCCCGGCCGAACTGCGCCCCGGGTCTACCTTCGCTGATCAAACCCGTCCCCTGCGCTTCCCGACTGCATCTCCCGCATTGTGACAGTCCGATCTTGCTCGTGAAAGGGTGACCAACCACCGCTTTCCGCAAAATCCCTCTGCCGACGTCGATGTCGGCCGGCGGCATGATCGTTGCTGAAACTGTCCGAGCAATGCCAAACATGTCGGGCCGACACAGTCGATCACGGTCGTCGAATGCCTAGATCGTTGCACGACAAGCGATCTCATCATTCTCGCGACTGCGGACACGAGAGCCTGAAGTCCCAGTCGGCCAGGCCGTTCGTCGACGTCTGTGGGCCACATCAAGGTCCACCGGCCCTACCGCCCCGGGACTCCCCGCCGCAGAGTCGAACCATGACAGCAATGACGCGCCTGGGCGCGACTGCCGCAATCCTGCTCGCGGCCAGGCAGTTCTTCCGGAACTGGGGCACCACGAAAGCCGAGTGCGCGATGCCGCTGCCGGGCGACAGCCTGGTCGGTCAACCTGCGGTGGTGACGACCGAAGGGATCACGATCGACAGGCCGCCGGAGGCGGTGTGGCCGTGGCTGGTCCAGATCGGTCTGGATCGCGCTGGCCTGTACGCCTACGAGACACTGCACGCCCTGGCCGGGTTGGACTACCACGACGCCGATCGGATCCACCCCGAGTGGCAGCACCTCGCCGTGGGTGACACCGTCCGCCTGGCGCCCCGGGGATGGCTGGGTCTGGACGACGGCATCGTGGTGACGGTAGCCCAGATCGAGGAGGGCCGATCGATCGTCTTACGGACGAGAGGCGGCGATAGCTTCTGGGACGCCGTGTGGTCGCTGAACGTGGCGCAGCACGGCGACGACGGCACCCGGCTGCTCATCCGCACCCGGGTGCCGTTGCGACGGCCCGGAGCCGTCGTGGGCGCCGAACTCATCGCGCCGCCAAAGGCCTTTGTGACGCGGGCCATCCTGCGAGGGGTGAAGCATCGCGCGGAGAGCGAGCCCGCCCCGCGTCGCGATCCACCGTGACGCCCCCACCAGGAACCCGCCGCGCCGGTCAGCGGTCGGTGTCGGACTTGGTCAGTGCGCGATCTGCCGTGTTGAGCAAGCTGCGGTGAAACTTGTACTGGGCGGAGACCAGGTCGTCGGCCAAATCCAGTGCGGCTTGCACGATCTTGTCGCGCAGGGGCTGAACGGATTCGGGAATTGCGTCGTCGACCGCGTCACGGAACTTCCGCAACGCCTGTCCCGCCGCGTGCTGACCCGCTTTGGCAGACTCACGCAATTCGTCGGTCAGATCAGGTGACTCAACCGTGGTCTGGTTGCCGGTTTCGGTCATGATAAATGCTCCTTTGCCTAATAGGACTGTAAGACAACACTATTGCGATCCGCCGGAGTCCGTACCGGCCGAAAGTCCCCTGCCCCGGTGCAATAGTCCACAGTCGTTTACTCACTCCACCGTGACCTGGAGGAACTCGGAGATGCCGAAGCGGTGGAAAGACCGGCGGTGTCGCGCCGACAGCTTCGGTGCGGCCGAGGCCGCGTCGATGATTTCCGGTGCGACGACGTCATAGGTCCGGCCGCCGGAGGTGATCGTCGCCCGGCCCGCGGCGAGTACGTTGCGCAGCCAGTCCACGCCGGTGCCGTAGGGCAGCGGAATGATGAACCCGTCCGGCACCGGATCGGCCACCACCGGAGTGACATAGCTCGTACCCGTGACCCGGCCGGTATGTCGAATGGCGCTGGCATACCAGTGTTTACGGCCCGCCAGATGTAACATCGCCGGGTTCAGCACGTGCTTGTTGAACATGCGCACGCCGTCTCGGAGAGAGGGTGGTGTCACGGTGCCTCCTTGCCAGGAGTGTCAGCCGACGGCATTTGCCGCCGCGGACAACTGCGCGACCGCCTGCTCGATGCCTCGCGCCAGCTCGTCGACGTCAGGAGCTGCGTCGTAGTCGGCGATGATGCCGAACACCAGGCTGTCCGCATAGCTGAGAATGGCGATGCCGGTGCGAAGTTGAAGCGCGATCGGCGGAATCGGCAAGACATTCAGAACTTCTCGACCCAAGATTCGTGATCGGCTGCGCGGCCCAGGGACGTTCGTGGCGACCGTGACGACTCCGCGTTGCGGCAATCGGGTCAACGCCCGGATCGCCCACGCCGTCACCGGGAACGGCAGCGAACCGATCGCCGAGACGAAGGCGCTGCCGGCCTGGCGCTGACCGCTGCCTTTGGCGCTCGTCAAGCGGGTATGCACCTCGCGGAGCTGCTCGACCACGTCGTCCTTCTCGACGGGAAGGCACGGAAGCATGATCGACACCCTGTTGTCGATCATCTCCCGCGCGTCGTTGGAGCGGACCGACACCGGCACCAGCGTCCGCAACGAGTTTCGTCGTGGCTGTTCGCCCCGCCGCACCAGCGCTGACCTGAAGCTGTCGGTGATGGCGGTCAGCGCAACATCGTTCACGGTCACGCCGAATTCATCGCAGATCGCCGTCACCTCGTCGAGGCTCACCCGCGCAGCACTGTAGCCGCGCATCTTGCGAATGGGACCGGCCAGCGACGAGGGGCTGGCCGGGCTTAGCAGGCTACCGGTGATCTCGATGACACCCTCGACGGCCAACGACGCGGCGTTCGTCACGTCGACAGCGGTCCGCCACATGCCCGATGCCCAATCCAGCGGATTCAGACTGACTCCTGCGAATCGACCACGGTGATCTGTCGAGTCTTTGGCGGCGCGAATCTCGGTGGCGAAGGTTTCGCCTTCCCCGTCGTCGCTGAGCCCGGCGAACAGGTGCATGGTCGCGATGCCGTCTGCGATGCAGTGATGGATCTTCATCAAAACTGCCCACCGGCCGTCGGCCAAGCCTTCGATGATCCAGCACTCCCATAGCGGGCGGTCGCGATCCAGGCGTCGCTCCATCACGTCGGCGGCGAACCTGTACAGAGTCTTGTCGTCCCCCGGGTGGGGCAGCGCCGCGCGGTGAATGTGATGGGAGAGATCGAAATTGGGATCCTCCACCCATTCCGGGGGCTCGAGGTCGAGAAAGTGCGTATGCACGACCTGTTTGAACCGGGGAACGCTGAGAATCCGTTCGGCGACACCGTCCGCCAGTGACGCGAAGTCCGGCATCGGTCCTTCGATGACCGAGATGCCGCCGACCGCCAAGCTCACATGTCGATCTGAATCCTCGGCCTCGAGGAATCCGGCATCCAAGGTGGTCAGTTGTTCCACCACCATCACAATCCGCCCGCCACAGCGGACCGGCAAGGGCCCAAGGTCCCGGCCGTCGATGCCCAATGATCCCTATCAGCTCACTACGGCACCGGCTCACTATGAATCAATGACGCGCAAGCGGTGGCTGATGATGGAACCGTCGGAAGGCGGTGACACAGCGCCGTTTCACACCCGGCTGGCCGCCGCGGGCAGACACCTGCCCACCACCCACCTCACGACCGACGAGTTGATGTCGACCACACGCCATCAGACGCACATCGATCTTGAACGGCTGACCGGGATCCGTGAGCGCCGGGTGTCAGTGGGCGACGAGGACTCCTACACGCTCGCCGCCGCGGCGGCCCTGGATTGCCTGAACAAGGCCCAGCGGCCGGCCGATTCGATCGACGCCGTCATCAGCTGCAGCATCACCAAGTTTCGCGACGGTCTCACTCAGTGGCTGGAGCCGACCATGAGCAGTGCTGTGGCGGCGCGGATCGGCGCCCCGACGGCGATGACCTTCGACGTCTCCAACGCCTGCGCGGGAATGCTCACCGGAGTCACGATCGCGAACAACTGGATCAGGCAGGGCATCATCGAGCGGGCCCTGGTGGTCAGCGGTGAGTACATCTCGCAGCTCGGCCAGAACGCGGCTCGTCATATCCGTTCCATCATGAGCAAGGAGTTGGCCTGCCTGACGCTCGGCGACGCCGGCGCGGCGCTTCTGCTCGAGCGTGCGCCGGCCGGTTCGGCCGGCATCACCATGGCCGGCTTCACCACCGTCGCCGACTACAGCCGACTATGTCTGGCGTATCCGAAGGGGCCCGATCCCGGCGGGCGAATGTTCACCGATGCACGCGGCATCCATCGGGCCGCGATGTCGGACACCCCACTGCTCTTGCACGAGGTGCTCGACACGGTCGGCATCTCGATACACGACATCGATCACGTGATAACCCACCAGACGTCGGCCCGCGCGATACGCAAGGGGATGGCCAAGATCGCCGACGACTTCGGTGACAATCCACGGCACGACGCGGTGATCACCGTCGACCGATACGGCAACACCGCGTCGACCACCCACACCGTGGCGCTCGTCGAGGAACTCGAAGCGAATCGCATCCGCCCCGGCGAGACCATTGCGCTGATCGCGCTGGCATCCGGACTGGAGATCGGCGTGGTCATGCTGACACTGGACGACGAGATGGTGGATCACTATGGGCACCGTAATTGAGCAGGTCGCCATGGGCAGGAGTCGGTGGCGCCACCGGCACAGCGCCCTGCACCTCGCGGTGAGCACCGCACAGGATTGTCTGCGGATGGCGCACCGAGAACCGCACGACGTCGACCTTCTGATCAACGCGGGAATCTACCGCGACCGGAATCTGGGCGAGCCGGCGCTCGCGGCGTTGATCCAGGAGGATGTCGGCGCCAATCCCGAGGATCCGCATACGGGCACGCATGGCACGTTCTCCTTCGACGTCGCGAACGGCACGTGCGGTGTCCTCACTGCGTTGCAGATCGTCGACGGCTTCCTCACATCGAGAACCATCGACTGCGCGATGGTGGTGGCCAGCGACGCCGATCCTGGCCACGGCATGAGCGAACATTTCCCGTTCTCCCCCACCGGGGCGGCACTGCTCTGCAGCCGGACCGGCGACGATGACGGGATCGAACAGGTCCACTGGGCGCACATTTCAGACGGTGGCGAAACATTCAGTGCCACAGTTGGTCTCGTCGACCACAAGAATGTTCTCCGCTTTCGGCACTCCACTGCACGCGACGAACGCTTCGCCGCTGCTGCCGCCGACGCCGCTGCGCGCTGCCTTCGTGCGTCCGAACGCACGATCGCCGACGTCGACGCGATCGTCGCCGCGCCGGCGTGGCCGGGATACCGCGCAGCGCTGGCCACCATGCTGGGGGTGCCGGCTCAGCGCATCATCGTCGCCGACGACGACGCCATGCACACCGCGTCGCTGGCGGCGGCTCTCGATCGCGCAACCCACGAGCTCGATGGCGGCAGTCTGGCCATCCTGATCGCAGCAGGTGCCGGAATCACCGCCGGCGCAGCCCTTTATCGCATACCGCGGTGAGGGGTGGCCCCGGATCACCCCTCGGTCTCCGGGACCGCCCGTACTTCCACGTGACCGACTCGACCGGTACGCGCCGAGACTCTCAGCATGCCGTGCCCGCCGGCGAGCGGCACGGGAATTCGGAGGGATTGTGCGTACCGTCGTCCACCGATCACCCGGCCGTCACCGAGCCGTCACTCGCCGCCAGTGGGCCACGAGCGAGGACCTTTGACGCTCAACTGAGGACCCAAGACCATGCGCCTGGTCGCGGTCTTTCGCGCACGATTACCCCATGACCAACGCGGTGATAGACGCCGCCGGGTTGACCGAACTCGTGTCCGCGTTGATCGACCGCGGCTATCGGGTGGTCGGGCCCAGCGTGTCGGAGAACGCGATCGTGCTGGCCGAACTGACATCGGCCGGCGACCTCCCCCTGGGCTGGGGCGTCGACGTGGCACCCGGGAGTTATCGGCTGCGCCGCCGCGACGACGACGCCGCCTTCGGCCATTCGGCGGGTCCCCAGTCGTGGAAGCAGTTCCTGCACCCGCCGCGGCAGCAGTTGTGGTCGTCCGACGGCACCGAACCCGAGGAACCGGCACGGTATGCCTTCCTCGGGGTGCGGGCCTGCGACCTCGCGGCGATCGCGATGCTCAACGCGGTGTTGGGCAAGGGCAGCCACCCCGACGAGGGATTTGCGGGGCTGCTCGGACGGGTCTTCGTGGTGGCCGTCAACTGCACTGAACCCGGCGGCCTCTGCTTTTGCGCATCGATGGGAACAGGACCCGAGGTGGGGCCGGGCTACGACCTCGCACTCACCGAACACATCGACGACGACGGCCGTCGCTACCTCGTCGACGTCGGTAGCGACGACGGCGCGGAGGTCCTGGCGGCGCTCCCCCACCGGCAGGCCGCACCGGATGAGATCGATTCGGCCAGAAGCGAAGTCGCAGAGGCTGCACACCACATGGGCCGGCAGATGCCCGAGACAGATCTACGTAACCTTCTGATCGCCTCCCGCGAGTCCCCACACTGGGACGAGGTCGCCAGTCGGTGTCTCACCTGTGGCAATTGCACCATGGCGTGTCCCACCTGCTTCTGCACCAGCGTCACGGACACCACCGACCTCACCGGTGAGCACGCCGAACGCTGGATGAGTTGGGCGTCGTGCTTCGAATTCGACTTCACGTTCGTCCACGAGGGAAGCGTGCGCACATCCGGACCGTCGCGATATCGGCATTGGATCTCACACAAACTGGGGACCTGGCACGACCAGTTCGGCAGCAGCGGCTGCGTGGGCTGCGGACGGTGCATCGCCTGGTGTCCGACGGGGATCGACATCACCGAAGAAATGCACACCCTGGCTCAGGAGCGCGATGGCGACGACTGACACGGCGGCCTTCCCCGAATCCCCATCCGCGATGAGCCCGGTCCCGTACCGGGTGCGCCGCCGGGTATCCGAGAACCGCGATTCGGCGACGGTGGAGCTGGAACCGGTGGGCCGGCCGCTACCGGCGCCGCTGCCGGGCCAATTCATGATGATGTACGCGTTCGGGATCGGTGAGATCGCCATCTCCGTCAGCGGTCTCACCACCGGCACCGACGCCACCATCACGCACACGATCCGGTCGGTGGGGGCGGTGAGCCGTGCGCTGCACGACGCGCAGCCGGGCACGGTGATCGGGATCCGCGGTCCGTTCGGCACTGATTGGGGCCTGCGTGCCGCGGCCGGAGGCGACGTGGTCATCGTGGCCGGTGGCGTCGGCCTCGCTCCGCTGCGCCCCGTCGTGCTCGCGATCCTTGCCGACCGTGACGCCTTCGGCACGGTCACCCTGATCGCCGGCGCCCGGTCCCGCGACGACTTCTTGTACGGTGACGAGCTGCGGCGGTGGGCCGACAGCGGCACCATCGATGTGCATCTGACTGTCGACGTGCCGGTGCAGGGGTGGTCCGGTGAGATCGGGTTCGTCACCGAACCGCTGCGCAGATTGCCGCTGCGCGCCCAGAACACCACCGCCTTCCTCTGCGGCCCCGAAGTGATGATGCACAACTGCGCCACCGAACTGATGCGAAAAGGACTGCTCGCCAGCGCTATCCGTGTCTCGCTCGAGCGCAACATGCAATGCGGAATCGCCTGGTGCGGGCACTGTCAACTGGGCCCGTTGCTGTTGTGCCGGGACGGAC